>NZ_NMUM01000022.1 GCF_002812805.1 Microbacterium lacus
GGTCAAGTCCCGTGTTGTGGTGTCAATCCGGCTGCTTCCTTGATGGGTGAGGGTCAGGCGGTGAGGAACAGGTCGGGGCGCTCAGGCTCGGCGTGGTCTTGGAGTGTGTGGACGAGTTTGCGCATGGAGATGTCGGAGAGGTAGCGGCGTTCACCGTATTGCCATTCCTCGTGCTGCTCCTGCAGGACGGCGCCGATGAGGCGGGTGACGGAGTCGCGGTCGGGGAAGATCTGCACGACGTCGGCGCGGCGTTTGATCTCACGGTTGAGGCGCTCGATCGGGTTGTTGGACCAGACCTTCTGCCAATGCTCACGCGGGAGCGGCGCGAATCCGGTGAGGTCTGCTTCGGCAGCATTGAGCATGTCTGCGATCTCCGGGAACGACCCGCGGAGGGACGTGGAGACCTGGTGATACTGGGCGATCACGGCCTCGGGGGTGGTCTGCGCGAAGATCGTCGAGATCAGCGCGTTGACGGGCTTGGAGCGTGCCGATCCGAGCTTCTGGGTGACGTTACGAGCGAAGTGGACGCGGCATCTCTGCCAGCCCGATCCGGGGAGGATCGCTTTGACGGCGGCTTTGATGCCGGCGTGAGCGTCGGACGTGACGAGGGTCACGCCGAGCGGGTCTGTGTCGGTGGAGACTTTCAGACCGCGGTCGCGGAGGGAGCGGAGGAACTCGGTCCAGAAGTCCGTCGTCTCCGCGTCGCCGAGAGCCATCCCGAGGATCTCCCGACGGCCGTCGCCGCTGACCCCGGTCGCGACGATGAGGGCTTGGGAGAGAACCCGGCCACGGTGGCGCACGTCGAGGTAGGTGGCGTCCAGGAACAGGTACGGGAACCAGGTGTGATCGAGCCGGCGGTGCAGAAACTCGTGCACCACCTCATCGATCTCGGAGCAGATGCGGGAGACGGTGGACCGGCTGATGCCGGTGTCGTTGCCCAGCGCGCGGACGAGCTGGTCGACCTTGCGGGTGGAGACTCCGTCGATCCAGGCCTGGCAGATCACCGCGTAGAGCGCCTTGTCGACACGGCGGCGTGGGCTGAGCAGGCTCGGGAAGAACGACCCCTCCCGCAGCTTCGGAATCTGAATGTCGACCTCCCCCGCGGGCGTGGCGAGCGTCTTCGCGCGAGCACCGTTGCGACGCGTGGTGCGCTCCGCCGTGCGTTCGTAACGGGCCGCGCCGATCTTCGCGGTCGCTTCCGCGTCAACAAGGTCCTGCAGCCCCGCCTGCAGCATCCGACGGAACACGTCGGAATGGGCGAGGTCAGGATCGGCGAGGACTTCTGCGATCAGGGTCGTCAAGGCAGACTGATTCTGGGTCATCGTGGGATCTCTTCTTTGCTTCTTGGCGGAAACAACTGGTCATCCCACGATGGCCCTCCTACGTCAACGACGACGAGAACCCCGCAGGAATTGACACCAAGCTACGAGACGCACCCCATTATGCTCAATTGTGTTCGAGTCCCTCCAGGGGGTCTGTCGGCATTTTTCCGCCTGACCGGGGATTGCTCTAGGTCGAGCCGTCCGTCATTCGCGCTCCAAAGCACACTGCGCCTCCCCGCCTTGGTGACGAGGAGGCGCAGTGTGGCGCGCGGCGCCGGGAACGTCAGTTCAGGATGAACGTGTACGTCGAGGTGTTGCCGGCGACGTCGTAGACGACGAGGGTGTTCTCGCCCTTCACGCCACCGAAGGTGCCCGGCTTGATGAAGTTGACGTCCGACCACGCGTTGTTCGTGAGGTCCTTGACCTTGCCGTTGAGCGTGACCTTGTCGATCTTGCCTACGTCGCTCAGTTTGAAGCTGATCAGGTCGTAGCCCGCACCGTTCGCGACGGAGTAGGCGGCGCCATCCTTGATGGTCGCCTTCGGTGCCGTGGCGTCGATCGTGAACGCGAACGTGCTGGTCTGCGAGATATTGCCTGCGAGGTCCTGCGCGTTGTACTTCACGGTGTAGGCGCCGTCGGGCAGCGTCACCGTGGCGGTGTGCGTACCGCTCGCGGCGCCGTTCTGCGCGGAATGCGTGCTCTTGACGAGCTTGCCGTCCTTGTAGATGTTCGCGACGATGCGCTGAAGGCCCTTGTTGTCGGTGGCATCGACCTGGACCGAGAGTGCCTGGAACGGACCCGCCGTCGTGGGCGAGATCAGCGCGACCTGGGGGCGCACGGTGTCGGGCAGTTCTTCGAGCGTGACGGTGAAGGCCGGGTTCCAGAAGTAGTTCCACGCCTCAGTGGATGAGAACCAGTAGGCGCCATCGCGCTCGGTCACCGTGATGTCGGGCTCGCCGTGGTTCGACGCTGTGACCGCCGACACACGGTAACCGGCCGGTGCAGTGACCCGCACCCCGAGATCGCCGGGAAGGTGGCGGATGTAGCCGCTGGGCTGGAACGCCTCGTAGGTGCCGGCTCCGCCCGCGAAGTCGTACTCGGTGGCCGGGTACCAGTCCTGGGCCGAACCGAGCTCGACGCCGACGCCGGCTGCGGGAGTGCCGTCGGCGTAGACGACGTTCGCCACGAGACGGAGCGCGCTCATGCCGACGAGACGCTCTTCGCCGTCCTCATCGATCGTGACCTCGAGCAGACCCTGGGGCCCGAAGTACTCGGCGACGGGCAGGCGCTCGATGTCGGCGGCGCTGGTCGCGCCCGTCGCATCGAAGAGGACCTCACCGGGAGGGTTGTTCGGGAAACCGAGGTAGAGCTTTGCGGGACCGACGGGAATGTCGGTGAAGCGGTACAGGCCGTCCGAGTCTGCGCTGAGGTAGTGCCGAGTGCCGTTCACGTCGATCAGCTGCGCGGCGTGGCTCGTGTTGAGACGATCGGTGTCGCCGCCCGGCGCCACCTTGGACGTGTCGAACAGCCCGTCGGCGTAACGGTCATCGAATCGCGTGACCGTCAGGTCGCCGGTCGCACCATCGGTCGGCTCTTCGGCCACGGCCGCCAGCGGTGTCGCCACCATCGCCACGACCAAGCCCGCTGCCGCGGACCATCCTAGAGTTCGTGCAGTACGCATGTGTCATCCCCATTTTCGTATCCGGTGTATCGAGCGGAGCCATTGGCCCCACACCGAACGTAGGCAGGGTGCTGCGCGGAAACGCCGCTGCACGGGGCTGTTCACGGCATCGTCTTCGAGGCTTCAGGAGACCTTCACTCCTCGACGCGGAGTGCGCAGCCGCGACCTACTTGATGGGGCGACGGCACGCGTGAAGCTGTGGAAGCGTCAACGCGTTTCGTGCGGGATGCGCAGCCCCTCGAGCTGCGCGCTATGGAAGGCGGCCTCGACCTTCATGCCGCCTCCGATGACTTCACGCATCCTGTGGGCTAGCCCGACAGCGAGGTCTGCGGACCGACTTCGACTCGCGGCTTCGATACCTTTGCGATCATGACTACCGACACTGCCCTCTGGCTTATCGTCTTCAACGTCGCCTTGTGGGCACTTGTCACGATCTTGTCGCTCCTCGTCGCGTATTTGGTGATCCGTCTCGCCGTCTCCCATGCGCTGCGATCACACACTCGCTGGATCGATCGCGGCAAGCCGTAAGCGCCGGACTCTTGACGGGCAAACGGTTGCTGGATCACCCGTTATTGACGGCGTGATCCATCTATTCGCTATGGTGAGCTGACGCGCCGGGGGGGAGCAGCGGTCCGGCTCATAGAGGAGTCGGTCACCACTCACCGGGGGAAACGGTTAGGCGCGTATGACCGGGGGAGGATCTGCCCTCAGCGATGCAGCGAAGGGGAACTTCCATGACTAATCCCGATGATGGCCGTCCGACATATGCGGCGGGTTGGTACGCCGACGTAAATGCGCCAGGTAGTGAGCGCTGGTACGACGGCACGGCCTGGACCGAACACGTCCGCCCGGTCCAGACGCCACTTCCGCCGGAGGTTGCCGCCGCGACTGCGGCGACCGCCGCCTACCCCGCGCCCGTCGCCGAGGCTGTCACGACCGCCTACGTCGCACCTCCCTCTCCGTCGGTCACGCCCGCGACGGCGGGGCCCGTAACGAAACGCCCCTGGTACAAACGCAAGGGCATAATCATCCCCGTCGCGATCGTCGGTGGCCTCATTGTGGTGTCTGGCATCGGGAGCGCACTGGGCGGTGGCCGGGACGACATCGTCGCTGACCAGCCTCTCGCAGCGCAAACGCCGGAGGCCGAAACCGAGGTAGTAGTCGAAGCCGTCATGGTTGACGTCCCAAACGTCGTTGGCATGAGCGGTTCGGATGCGCAGGCCGCGCTATCAGCGTTGGGGTTTCAGATTGATGTCGGCGGTGGCGACGTCACGATGCCCGTGACCGCTCAGGACATCGCCGCCGGTGCCCAGGCCGAAGAAGGATCCACCGTTCGGCTGACTCTTCAAGAAAAGCCGAAGCTGACCCTCGGGCAAGAGAATGCGCTTGACGGCGCTGAGCAGTATCTCGACTTCATGCCGTTCAGCCGCGCCGGGCTCATCGAGCAGCTCACCAGTGAGTACGGTTCCGGTTTTGCCCCGGAGGATGCCGAGTTCGCGGTCGCCACACTGGAGCAGGCGGGGAAGGTGGATTGGAACGCTGAGGCCGCCGAGGCCGCGCAGTCGTACCTAGACGCGATGTCTTTCAGCCGCGACGGGCTGTACGACCAGTTGACCAGCTCCTACGGGGCCGGTTTCACGCCAGACCAGGCGAACGCCGGCCTCGCCGCCGTCGGGTACTGACGGGGATCGCACCAGGCCTCATACAAGTGGCCTGTCGAGTCACCCCGGCAGGCCACTTGTGGCGGATCCCGCCGGTCGAACTGCTTCTATGACCGGGATGGTCAAACGTCTCTTGCTCGCTCGGACCAGTGCTCCGCCGCCCCGGCGTCCGGCCGGCGTGGCACGCTGGAACGATGAAACGTCCCGCACTTCGCGCGCGGCTGCTCACCGCGCTCGCGGGCGATCCAAACGGCACGCCGCGGTGGGTGCGTGAGATCGCCGACGGCGATGACGACGGGTACTTCCCCGACGGGGGCGCGGTCTGGACGGTCCACGCGGGAACCGCGACCTTCGTCGCCGGCATCCGGGCGCTGCTCATCCAAGCCCTTCATCCCGGCGCGATGGCCGGCGTGCACGACTTCTCGCGCTACCGCGAGGATCCGATCGGGCGCCTGACCGGCACCGTGCGCTGGATCATCTGCGTCACGTACGGCTCGACGGCGCAGGCGCAGCAAGAGACGGCGCGAGTCGGCCGGATGCATCAGCGAGTCGCGGGGACCTACGTGACGGATGCCGGCACTCATGCCTATTCGGCGTCGGACGCCCGTCTCGTGGAATGGGTGCATCTCGCGTTCACCGAGGCTTTCTTGGGCGCGCACGAACGTTGGGGCGGGCCGATTCCCGGAGGTGCCGACGAGTATGTGCGCGAGTGGGCGACCGCCGGGCGTCTCATGCGTCTGCAGAATCCGCCCGAAACCGAGGCCGATCTGCGCGAGAGGATGCGCGGATTCCTCGTCGGCGGAGAGCTCCGCCGCGACGAGCGCGTCGACGAGGTGGTGCGGTTCTTGCGTGGCGTGCCCTTCACCGGCTCGATGCGAGTTGCCTATCGCGTGCTGTTCGCCGCCGCTGTCGCGAGCCTGCCGCGCCCATACCGACAGCTGCTCGGTGTGCGTCGCACGCTCCTGCCCGTCGTGACGGCGACGCGCCTCGTGCTCGCGGTTTCGCAACGCGCTCTCGGCTCGGGTCCTCGCGCGCAGGATTTCGCTCGAGAACGGCACCGCCGCCTCGTGCTCGAACAGGCCGGAGGCCATCCCGCGGGTTGAGCTTCGCCCCCGCTGTCGGATCAACGGGAGCCGCGCCTCGGTCACTAAACGTCGGCGCCTTAACTACACGGTGCGCACGTCAGCGAGACTCTTCGTACGCCCGAACGTAAAGGAAGCTCGATGATCACTGTGCATCTTCGCTACGAGATCGATCCCCACAAGGTCGACGACTTCACCGAGTACGGCCGTGCGTGGATCAGACTCGTGAACAAGCTCGGTGGCAATCACCACGGGTACTTCATGCCCAGCGAAGGCGACAGTGACGAGGCATTCGCACTGTTCACGTTTCCGTCGCTGGCAGAGTACGAAATCTACCGAAGCGCCTCGAAGACTGATCCGGACTGTCAGGCGGCCTTCGAGCTCGCCCGCACGACCGGCTGCATCCTTCGCTACGAACGTCGGTTCCTCTCCCCGGTGTTCTCATAGCGGTTGTTCACCGGGCAGCAGAACGCCCCTTGGCGAGGAGCGCGAAGACGAGCACACCAACTGCAACGAGAGTAACGACCATTGCCGCGCCCATGACGGTTGCATCGAGGGGGAGCATTGCGCATCCGGCCGACGTATCTTCGTACTCGCAACTGCGCCAGGGCTGAAAGAAGTAAACGACGGCGACTATCGCCCCCGCGAGTGCGACGAGCGCACTCCCGCCAACCAACCACCCGCGCACCTTTGGGCCCATGGTCCAAGCCTACGAGGCGCCATCCGGCGACTCGCGCCGACTGACAGGTACCTGCTGGTACCTTGAATTAACAACTGTCGAACTCGGAGGCCCGCATGGCAATGAACTTGCGACTCGACGCCGCACACGAAGAACTCCTCGAGGCGCTCGCCGCACAGGAGCGGCGCACCAAGACCGAGATCGTCAAGCTCGCGATAGAGGAGCGTGCCGCTCGCGCGGACAAGAGCGCGCGGACGAGGGCGATCTTCCAGCGGATTCGGGACGAGGACGCTGCTCTCCTGGACGCTCTTTCTCAGTGACGGACTACCTCGAGCCGGTCGATGTCGAGGACCTCATTGCGTCGATGGGCTTCCACCTGCGCGACAGGAATCTGTTGCTCTCGGCGCTCGCCGCGCCGCTGCCCGTGTTCGGCGAAGAGGTTTACGCGAGCGTCCAGAGCAAGGCTGCGGCGCTCATGATCGCGATCAACCGCGACCACCCTCTGGCGGACGGCAACAAGCGGCTGTCGTGGATCGTCGCCAAGGCGTTCCTGGCTCTTAACGGGGAGCACCTTGCCGCCGATTCGGTTCGTGAAGGGGACGCGTTCATTCGCGCGGTCGCTGGCAACCAGATCAAGCTTGACGAAGCAGTGGGTTGGATCGAGGCCCACTCAACGCGGCTCTAGGAGAGACAGCCCTCCGGTTCCGCCCATCACTAACGCAGCCAGATGGACGCGCTGATTCCTACTCTGCGAGGGGGCATGACCTCGACGGTGCAGACGGACTTCGCCGGAACCGCCGACCTACCAGATCGTGCCGCCGCCGATCGAGATGCCGCCCCACGTGAGTGCGATGAAGATCGCCGCGAACACGACGGGCGCGATGCCCTTGCCGCTCCGCGCAAGGCCCTTGAGCAGCGCGATCACGCCGAGGATCGCCGCGATGATCGAGAGGCCACCACCGAGGATCAGTCCGATGAACAGCGGGATCGGCATGAGGACGAGCCCGGCCAGCGCGACCCAGAAGGCGGCCCAGGCGGTTCGATTGGTCAGGCGCTGTGCGGAAGAAGACATGGGTCGATTATCCGGCATCCGTAACGCTCTCGATCAATTGCGTGCTGCGCCAACCACAACAGTCGCGCGACGCACCGCCTCGATGGCACGGCTCACGTCCCGCTCGCTCGTCTGCCAGTTCGACACCGAGAGCCGCAGCACCGCTCTGCCATGCCACTCGGATCCCGACATCCACACCTCGCCGTCTGCGAGGATCGCGTCAGTCACCGCTCGTGTTCGCTCGTCGTCTTCGAATGCGATCGCCACCTGGGTGAAGACGACGTCATTGAGGATGCGCGCACCCGGGATCGCGGCGATCCCCTCGGCAAGCTGCCGTGCTCGTAGGGTCAAACGGTCGACGAGGTCGGCAACGCCCGAGCGTCCGAGGGCTCGCAGCGTCGCCCACACCGGAACGCCACGCGCGCGGCGGGACATCTCGGGCACATATTCGTAGGGGTTTCCTCCGCCGTCATCGAAGTGGGCGAGATACGGCGCATGCATCGACATGGCGGCCCGGTGAGCTGCTCGATCTCGCACGATCACCACCCCGCTGTCATGGGGAACATTGAGGGTCTTGTGAGCATCCGTCGCCCAGGAGTCGGCGAGCTCGACGCCCCGCGTCAGGTGACGCAGCGCCGGCGAGGCAGCGCCCCAGAGCCCGAACGCCCCGTCCACGTGGACCCAGGCGCCGTGGCGGCGGGCCGCGGGGATGAGCGCATCGAAGGGATCGCTGTCGCCCGAATGGATGTTTCCCGCCTGCAGGAGCACGATCGTCGGTTGGTCGGTGTGAGCTTCGAGTGCAGACTCGAGCGCTGCGGGCAGCATCCGTCCCTGATCGTCGACGGAGACGAGTTCCGGCCGGGGCAGGCCGGCGTAGCGGACAGCTTGCAGAGCCGATGTGTGCACTTCTGCGCCCGCGAGGACTCGGATGCGCGGACCATCCGCGAGTCCACGGTCTTCGTCCCACTCCGCGCGACGGAGCAGGACACTGCGGCCGACCATGATCCCGGTCAGGTTTGCTGTCGTCGCGCCGGTGACGAAGGCCACGGTTGCGTCATCGGGCAATCCGAGTAGGTCGAGCAGCCAACGACCCGCGATCCGCTCGGTCGCACTGACGCCGGGCGTGGGGGAGAGCATCCCGGCATTCTGATCCCAGGAAGACACGAGCCAGTCGGCCGCGATCGCGACGGGGTGTGCTCCGCCGATGACAAACCCGAAGAACCGGCCGGAGCCGTGCGCCGCCAGACCCGGTTCGATCGCTCGTGCGAGTTCGTCGATCACGTCGGCCGCGTCGGTCGGGCCGTCGGGAAGCACACCGAGTCGGGACTCCATCTCGGCCATCCCCGCCCGTGGCGTGATCGCTCTCGTGCCGAGCGAACCGATCCACTCGAGAGAATGCGCGTGGGCACGATCCAGGGCCGCCTGATACTCGAAGTCACTCATACCCGAAGCCTGACGCTGCGGGCTGGCGACGGTAAGGCCCGTTCGGGTCATCCTGTCTGGAAGATGAGCACGTTTGCCGCGCCGACCCGCGCGTCGCGCGGCGACATCGGAACCTCGCTGGTGGTTTTCTACTCGCGGCCCGCCGCCTTGCGGATGTGCTGCGCGATCGTCCGCTCCGTCTCGGGCGTCAGCGAGATGATGGCGAACGAGGTGACCCACAGGTCACCATCGTCGAGCTGCGCCGCTTCTTCGAACCCGAGTGTCGCGTAGCGTGTGGTGAACTTCGAGGCGGCTTTGAAGAACACCACGATCTTTCCCGCATCGTCGGCATACGCGGGAAAGCCGTACCAGGTCTTCGGCATGAGGTGTGGGGCGACATCGGACACGATGCGGTCGATTCCCTCGGCGAGAACCCGGTCGTCGTCGGGCATCGCCGCGATGGCTTCGCGAACCGCTTTCTCGCCTGCGGCGCGGGACTTGCCCGCCTTCTCTTGCGCGCGCAGTTCGGCAGCGCGCTGTTTGACGGCTTCTCGCTCATCGTTCGACAGCCCGGCAGTCTTCTCAGCCATGCTTGCTCCTGTTCGATCTCGGGTCTAGCCCTGCGCCCATGATCACGCTAGGACGTGCCATCCGCCAGCGCTTCTCGAATCTTGATCGGTCGCTCAACGCGCCGTGGGCTCCCCGTCCGCGGCCCACGCGACACCTAAGGCGAATAGTGTCGAGACGCCGTACTGCTCCATTGCCGCCGCGATGCGTCGTCGACCCGTGCGCGGATTGATACCAAGTCGGCGAGACGCCGCGTCGAGAGTGACGCCCTGCTTCATCAGCGAAAGAAGCGGTGCCCACGGCTCCTGCAAGCCTCCAACCGGCTCGGCGCGGCGCCAGAGCTCGAGAAAAAGGCTGCGCCCCAGCTCGGCGAGAGACGCGCTCCGCACCCCGACGACGCTCGACGGCCACCCCTCGCCCCACTCGATCGGCAACGCGAGTACATCGCCATCGATCCAGAACCAGCTGGGAAGGTCATCGAGCAAGCGAAACTCCACGCCGACCGCCGCGTAGCGCTCGGCGATCGCCACGAGGCGGGGGTCATCGGCCATCGAACGCGGGACGAGTGAGCGCACCGATCGTTTGCCAGCGAACACCTCGGCAAAGCGGCTGGCGCGCGCGGAATCGGTCTGCAAGAAGCGCCCGAGATCGGGAAGCACCGACCACGCAGTGTCGCTGTTCTGCTGCGCGATGTCGTACCAGAGGTCTTCGGCCGCCCGCGGGCCGTGCCGTACGAAGACGGGAACGACGTCACCGGATGCCTCGCCCACCGCCCAGTGCCGCAACAGGCCCGGAAGGTCGGCAAGGAGTGACTCGATCCGCGTGGCCGACGCATCCGCCGTCCGCCGCATCTCGCGCACCTCGCGTTCGACGACGTCTGCCGTCCACTTCGCGGGCGTCGGGTAGGAGATGGAATGCCCGCGCACGGAGATCGCACCTGACTGTGCGATACGCGCGACGGCCTCGGCGGCTTCGGTCTCGTCCGCGTGCGCGGTGGAGGCGAGTTCCGCCACCGTCCCGGGGCGACTGCGATAGATGAGTTCGAGCAGGGTCTTGTCGTCCAAGTCCACCTCCGGAGCGCGGGTGGACACCATCATGCCGCATATGACCGCATCCGGACGTCCTCTTGCGGTCGTGGCCGCAAGCGGAGGTTGTCTTGTCCGGTTCCGTCCACCCACACTGACAGAGGGGGATCGGGGCCCATGGCTTCGTAAGTGGACGTAGGGAGCCATGGGTCCGCCACCACACTCGACGGGAGCAGCCACATGAACGGCATGAGCAGCAGCACACGTAAGGGCGTCATCCGCGCCTTCGCCGTCTCGACGGTGGCATCACTCGCGCTGGGAATCACGGCGTGCACGTTCGATTCGAACGACGAAAAGTCGTCAGGGAGCGCGCTGGCCGTCGCCCTCGGCGACGCACCCAACCAGGACGTCGTCGAGCTCTACACGGATCGCGACACGGCGGTGTCCGCAGCCGTCGATGTGCTCCCCACGTTCATCGAGAAGGCGCTCGAGCAGACGGGCGTGCCCGGCGCCGCAGTCGCCGTCGTCTCGAATGGCGAGGTCGTGTTCGAAGAGGGATACGGCGTGCGGGACATGACGACAAACGAGCCCGTGGACGTCGACACAGTGTTCCCGATCGCGTCGTTGTCGAAGCCCCTGTCGTCGAGCATCGTGGCCAAGGCGATCACCGAAGACGACGAACTGTCGTGGGAAGATCCTGTCGTCGAATACCTGCCCGACTTCGCCCTGAACGATCCGTATGTGACGGAGCATGGCAAGATCGCGGACTACTTCTCGCACCGCACCGGAATTCCGACCGGTGCCGGCGACGACCTCGAAGACATCGGCTTCGATGTCGACTACATCATGGCCCACATGGATCAGATCCCTCTGGCATCGTTCCGAGACACGTACCAATACTCCAACTTCGGGCTGACCGTGGGCGGTGAGGCGGTCGCGGCGTCGCGCGGTCAGACGTGGGCCGAGACCGCGCAGGAACTGCTCTTCGAGCCGCTCGGCATGACCTCGACCACCACTCTCCACGACGAATACCTCGCCGCGGATGACCGCGCAGCGATGCACGCGCGCACTGGCGACGGTCAGTACGAGCAGCTGTTCGACCGCGATGCTGATGCCGAGGCGCCTGCCGGCGGTGTCGCATCCACTGTCGGCGACATCGCGAAGTGGATGAATATGGTGCTGGCCAATGGAGAGGTCGACGGTGCCGAGTTCATCGACCCGCTGGTGCTCGCGAACACCTATTCGGCTCACTCGATCACCGGGGGCGACGCGCGGAACCTGACGTCGCGCACCTCGCACTACGCCTTCGGTATGAACGTCGGCTCCACGGTGACCGGCCGCGTCAACATCAACCACTCCGGCGCATTCGGGTGGGGCACCGCCACGAACGCCACGATGATCCCCGACCTGAACATCGGGATCGTGGTGCTCACGAACGGAGCGCCGTCGGGAGTACCCGAGGCGATCGCCTCGGAGTTCGTCGACCTCGTCGAGTTCGGCGAAGAGACGCGACCCTGGCTCGAGCTGTGGCCCGAGCGGTTCGCAGGCTTCGCCGACCCGGCGGGCGACCTCGTCGGCGAGAACCCGCCCACGGGTGCTGCGGCCGCGGGGCCCGCCGCCGACTACGTCGGGACGTACACGAGCCCCTACTTCGGCAACTTCATCGTGACGGACGACAACGGCACCCTCACCGGTGCGCTCGGGCCCGAGGGTGGCTACACGTTCGAGATCGATCCCTGGGACGGCGACACCCTGTCGTTCGTGCCGACCGGTGAGAACGCGCTGCCCGGGTCGCTCTCGTCGGCGGTCTTCGTCCGCGAGGGCGGTCAGATCGCCGGGGTCACCCTGACGTACTTCAACAAGTTCCCGGGTGAGCACCAGGAGCCGAACGGGCTCGGCGTCTTCACCCGCGCCGGCTGACGCGCCGCGGACGCGGGGTCGGGGTTCGTTCCTGGCGACCGGGAATAGGTTGGGTTCATCCGGTGCGATGCGCCGTGCTTGCTTGTATCGAGGGAGTGCAACGAGATGAGACCACTGCGCTACGCGATCAACGTCACGCTCGACGGCTGCGTCCACCACGAGGCGGGGGTTGCTCCCGACGAGGAGTCGATGCGGTACTGGGTCGCGGAGATGGAACGAGCGGATGCGCTCCTCTTCGGCCGGGTGACCTACGAGATGATGGAGGCCGCGTGGCGGCGGCCGACCGCGGGCGGGTGGCCCGACTGGATGCAAGAGTGGGAAGTCCCGTTCGCCGAAACCATCGACCGGGCGAAGAAGCACGTGGTGTCGAGCACGCTGAGTGGGGTCGACTGGAATGCCGAGCTCCTGCAGGGTGATCTCGTGGAAGCGGTTGGGCGGCTCAAACAGCAGCCCGGCGAGGGACTGTTCGTGGGGGGCGTGACGCTACCGCTGGCGTTGGCCGATCAAGGGCTGATCGACGAGTATCTGTTCCTCGTGCAGCCCGTCCTCGCCGGACACGGGCCGACGTTGCTCGCCGGTCTGCGCGAGAGAATCCAACTCGAGCTCGTCGACCGCTACGAGTTCCGCTCGGGTGCGGTCGCAGTGCGATATCGACCGGTTCGTGGTTGAGTGACCGCATGGAGACGACAACATCCGCCGACGGTACGGTCATCGCTTTCGAGCAGTTCGGCGAGGGGCTGCCCGTCGTCATCGTCGGTGGTGCGTTCTCGACGGCGGCCGACGGTGGAGCGCTCGCCGCGGCGCTCATCGGGGTCGGCTTCCGGGCGGTCACGGTCGACCGGCGGGGGCGAGGTTCGAGCGGCGACAAACGCGGGTCGACTCCCGCGGACGAAGCGGACGACATCACCGCGGTGATCGAGGCCATCGGCGGCAACGCGATCGTCGTCGGGCACTCGTCCGGGGCCATCCTCGCCCTGTTCGCAGCCTCGCGTGGGGCCTCGATCCGGGCGCTCTTCCTCTCCGAACCCCCGTTTCACTTCGACATCGGCGATCCCAAACCCCCGCTCGCGGACCGTCTTCAGCGGCTCGTCGATGCGGGACAGAGTGACGAGGCCGTCGTGACTTTCCAGCTCGAGGGCGTGGGTTTGCCACGCGAGCGGGTCGAGTCGATCCGGCAGAGCGAGATGTTCGCGGGACTCGTCGCGATCGCGCAGTCAACGGTCTACGACGCGCGCCTCGCGGCGGAGCTCTCCACCCCGACGCCCGAGATGCTGTCGGTGTCGCAGCCGGTCACGATCCTGCGCGGTGCGCAGACATTCCCGATTCTCATCACCGCCGCTGATCGTCTCGCCGAGGAGATGGATGACGCGGAGCTGGTGGTCGTACCCGAATCAGTCATGCACAGGCTCGATCCTGCGGCCACGGCTCGTATCGTTCTGCGGGCGTCGGATGACGCGGGAGCTCGCTCGCGCCAGCCGGAGTGAGTCGAGCGCAGGTTCTGTCCGGCACCAGGATCGCGAGGGGCTCAGTCGCCTTCGTCCCCCAGCGCACCGCCACCTCGGCCACGGCGAGCCGCCGACATACGCTGAGATGACCGCAAACGGAAGGACCAGCGTGCCCGAGAACACTCCGCATGACGCACCACATCACATCCCGGCGCCGGGTGAGCCATCCGTTCCCGAACTCGAAGAAGACGAGAACATCCCACCCCGCCCCGAGGAAGAAGCCGCCGACGTTCTGCGGGCGCGTCCGGACGTTGAAGATCACTCGCTTCAGCCTGAGTAGGCGAACGCTGGTCAGACCCGACCCAATCGGTCTCGAACGATCGGGTGCGGATGCCGCGGGGCGAGCAGGCTGGACGTCGTAAGGGGGAAGCCATGATCGCCGTTCTCAATCGCGTCGTCGAGTACATCGAGCAACACCTCGATGACGAGATGGATGTCGCCTCGTTGGCCACTCGCCTCGGCACGACGGAGTACCACCTGCGACGGATGTTCTCGTCGTTGGCGGGCATGCCGCTGTCGGAGTACGTCCGGCGTCGCCGCATGTCGGTGGCCGCAGCGGACGTGCTCGGTGACGGCGATCTGTTGGGCATCGCGGTGCGCTACGGGTACGGGTCGAACGAGGCATTCGGCCGGGCGTTCCGTGCCGTGCACGGTGTGGGTCCGGGTGACGCGCGTCGCAATGGCGGCCCCCTGCGCAGTCAACCGCAACTCAGGTTCCGCCTGACCGTAGAAGGGAACTCCACGATGGACACTCGCATTGCCGACCGGCCCAACTTCCGCCTCATCGGCCACTCCGCTCGTGTGCCGCTGATTCACGAGGGCATCAACTCGCACATCCAGGCGCACATCGCCTCGCTGCCGCCGGAGGCGCACGCTCGACTCAAGGCACTGAGCGACACCGAACCCGCGGGATTGCTCCAGGTGAGCGCCGACGTCGATCCGGACTACACGGAGGGGACGGACCTGACCTACCTGCACGGCGTCGCCGTCACGGACGCCACGGCTGTGCCCTCGGATCTCGACACCATCGACGTTCCGGCCGGAGCTTGGGCGGTGTTCCGAACGACAGGCGCGTACCCCGAAGTACTGCAGGAGACGTGGGCGGCGACCGCAACCGACTGGTTCCCCTCCAATCCCTGGAGGCTGCGGCCCGGCCCGTCGATCGTCGCCGTGCTCGAGCGCACCGATGACTTCAGCACCGCAACGTGCGAGTTGTGGCTGCCCGTCGAGCGCGAATGAACTCGAGGCGTCCGGTGCCTGTCGGTCGGTGATCGGGTGCCCGGAAGGGGGTTGACCGCTCAGGGAGACGCTCTTACGCTCGCGGGACAAAGCGGACGAAGGATGGGCCGATGAATACGAAAGGCGTGCGCCGCTGGGTGGACCGGTACGAGCGCGCCTGGCGGGAGCAGAACAGCGCGGCCGTTGCGCGTCTATTCACCGAGCAAGCGCAGTACCTCGATTCGCCGTACGAGGTACCTCGGATCGGTCACGACGCCATCGCCGCCGAGTGGAACGATCCTCGGCCCTTCACCATGGCTGTCGAATCCATCACCGCCGACGGGTCTCACGCGGTCGTCCGGGTGAACGTTTTCTATTCGGAACCCGAGCAGGAGTACGCGGACCTGTGGGAGCTCGACTTCGCCGAAGACGGCCGCGTCGAACGGTTCGTCGAATGGGCGTACTGGCCCGGCAAGCCGTTCACCGCGTCCTCTCCCGACTAGCCATTACCTCGCCCGGCGTCAAGCCCCGCGCCGAATCCGCTGACGTGGTTCACGGTGGATGCGTCGGATCCGCAACGCGGCGGATGCGGCGAGGGAGGCGAAGATGTTTGCGGAACACCCCGGTGACGAGGTGCGCACACCCGAACTCGTGTGGGTCGGTCACGGCGCCTGGGTCGCCCGGGATCCGGACCTGTCGGACAATGATGCCCGACGGGTTATCGCCTACGTCGAGCATCGTGACCACCGTGTTGACGTCGTCTGGGTGCGGGAGCGTCGCCCCGTGAGTTGCTTCGAGACTCTGCGCGACGCCATGCACGAGGTGGCGCGCTCGTGCGGCGAGCACGAACAGGAATCCGTTGCGGATGCGTCGCGCGACGCCCGCTCGCGCTCCGCGCTCCTCGGTTAGATGTCGTCGGCGTCTGCCCAGCCCGTCGGCTCGCGTTCCGACTGGGTTCGCGCGACCGAATTCAGAGCGGTCTGGACCTGCTTCAGATGTGCGACCGCGTCTTCGTCGATCAGCTCGTCAAACTCGCTTTGCGTGTCTACGGCGACGATCTGGCTCGCGGGACCGACCAAGAATGTCGCGGTTCCTCGGGACCCGTCGTTTTGGAGGATCGGAATCTCGACCGTCTGCGATGCCTCCGCATTCGCGAGACCCCGGCTCAGCTCCAGCAATGCAATGGCGATGTCATCGCCCGTCAAGTAGTCGCCCCCGGCGTAGCTGATCACCTTCATACGTGCATTTATACGCGCCGCCAGATTCTTCGTCGGGGGTCTTGTCTGGACGCAAGACGCGCGCTATGCAACCCAAACGGGACGGCGCCACTGGTGGCGTCGATACCGCGTACGCTGCGGCGATCGAGGCCGGCGCTGCCCCGATCGCGGTTCCGGCGTCGCGGGAGTGGGCGGTCGATCCGGATACATCGCAGACCCCGAGGGAAATCGGTGGGAGATCGCGTGGGCTCCCAGCGCGCGGTTCGACGCCCGCGGGACGTTGACCGGCTTCGGTGCCTGACGAGCTGAATCAGCCCACGCGCACGTAACGAACGTGTGTCGCGAGGGGCGAGTGCAAGACATCTACGGGCTCGAACGGGAACTCCTCCGGGCCGTCGAAGATACGCTCGCCGGAGCCGAGCAGCACGGGGGCGATATCGAGCGTGAGCTCGTCGACAACACCGGCCGCGAGCGCCTGCCGGACGGTGGATGCACCGCCGGCTATGTGAATTCCTTCGTCGCCCGCAATCTCGCGAGCACGAGCGTAGGCGGCGTCGAAGCCGTCCGTGACGAAGTGGAAGGTCGTCCCGCCCTCCATCTCGATCGACTCTCGCGGGTGATGTGTGAGCACGAAAACCGGTGCGTGGTACGGCGGCTCCGCCCCCCACCATCCGCGCCACTCCTCGTCCCATTCACCGCGAATCGGCCCGAACATATTGCGGCCCATGACGTACGCGCGGCGCGGCCGCCCGAGCCACGCGCTCGCAGTGGCGTCGGCGTCGTTGGCGCGCGGGTCGCCGATGTGCCAACCGTGCAGACGTAGCCCGCCAATCCCGAGCGGGTTCTCGAGACTCTGCTCGGGACCCGCAATGAAGCCGTCGAGTGAGATCGAGACGTGGCAGGTGGTGTCAGGCATCCGGGACCTTTCGAGGTCGATCGTGATCGCGCTGACCGGAATCTACCCGAGAGGGGGAGCTGGCGACAGGACCCCATGCGTCCCCGAGGGCGATCACGGCACGGTCAGCCGACCGAGACGCATCAGGATCGCGAACCGGTCGGGTACGCCCCAATGCTCGACGATGCGCCCGTCCCGTACTCGGGCAACGTCGATAACGGTGAAGTGCACCGACTTTCCGGTAGGCGGACCGAAGAACGGTCCCGTATTCGTTGCGGCTCCCTCGGCGCGGATCCAGACGATGTCGTCTTGTTCGGCCCAGTCCTCGATCGTGAAAGTCAGATCAGGCATGCCGCGGTGCACATCGGCGATGCCCTGCTTGATTTTCGCAATCGCCTCGTCGCCTGTGCCGGCGAGCCCGAACTGATGCTCGATCATCTCTGGCGCGCACAACTCGTCGACGATGTCCTGGTTGCCACCGGCAAACCCCTCGTGCAACATTCGCTCGAGAACGCGCACCGCCGGCGAGCTGGCCCTCTCATCACTCATGAACGATCCTCTCGTCAGATGCATTGGTAGTGCAGTGAGTGCAGTTAGTGTGCAGTTAACGCAGTGGTTAGTCTGGACCTCGTGGACTCGAGCGTCAAGACCCCCGCGCTGTCGTACCGGCAGTCGCAAGCGGAATCGACACGGGTGCGCATCGCCGAGGCTGCCCAACGACTGTTCGCACGGGACGGCTACGCGGCGACGAGCATGAGCGCGATCGCACACAGCGCCGGCGTGGGCAACAGGACTGTGTATGCCGCCTTCGGCGCCAAGCGCGAGATTCTGAATCTGATTTGCGAAATCTGGCTCGAGCGTGCAGGTGCCCGATCCCTCGCCCGAGAGATCCTCGCCGACCCGGACCCCCTCCAGCGGCTGCGCGGCGCCGCCCGCTGGTTGACCACCCTCTATGCGACGGACTTCGACGTGGTGCGCATATTGGATTCCGCCATAGATGAGGATGCGGAGACGCGCGAGGTTCTTCGCGCGAAGCTGCGCGGTCGCAACCGTGTCATGGACGCGCTGATTGCCTCGGTCGAGAAGGATCTATCGATGTCGCTCGCCGACGCGCAGGCGATCTTCCGTGCCTACGCGGCGGCTGGGGTCTACGGTGAACTCGTCATGGACTCCGGGTGGTCGGCGGAACGATTCGAGCGTTGGCTTGCCGACACGCTTGTTGCCCAACTGTTCGCCTCCGAGCGCTGACCGAGTCTCTCGCGTTGCTGTTCGTCCGGCAACAATCGGTTGCAGGTGCGCGATCACCGTCGACGCTTGAGCGCCGTGCGCAGGCTCCGGAGCAACAACAACAGTCCGCCGAGGGCCATGATGCTGCCGAGGAAGGCGAATGCCGGAACGTCGCCGGTCAGCATGGGCCCGCCGTCGTCGACACTCAGGATGATGCCCGAGATCACGAGGGCGATGCCGATGAGAGTCATCGTCACCCGCCCGAGCAGACCATCGATCCAGGAACGCTCGTCGGGCGTTTCGAACGTGCGAAGTCGCACCGACAGAGTGCCGTCGTCCAGGGACTGGGTGAGGTTCTCGATGCGGCGCGGCAGCCGGCGGGATTGCTCGATGAGCAAAGACGACCACGTCTGTGCGCTCAGCAGTGCTTTCGTCGGGGAGAGGAGCGACTGAGCCAACCGCGGCGCAATGTGCAGCGCTCTACCGACCATGTCGTAGTCCGGAACGAGCTTGCGCAAGGTGCTCTCGAGTGAGGCGAGCGTGCGGAAGACGAGAAGAAGGGATGGCGGCAGAGCCATCCGGTTGCGTCTCAGCACGTCGAGCAGAAGACGGAAGATATTCTCGTCGGCGCGCGCATTGTCGTTGGAAAGGGCATTATGCAGACGAGTGAGGATCACCCCGATATCGCGCTGCAGAGCCACGGTGTCGAAATCACCGGATGGTCGCCCGCACATCAGCAGGGCGGCATCCGTCACCGCGACATCGTCTTCGTTCGCCATGCCGATGAGCAACGGCACCAGCAGACGCCGCATGCTGCTCTCGACGATGCCCACCGACCCGAAGTCGATGAGGGTGATCGTGCTCGAACCGTCGGCGTCGCGGTCCTCGTCCAAGATGAGGTTGCCAGGGTGCAGGTCGGCGTGGAAGATCCCGCGTACGACGATCTGATCGACGACGGCATCGACGAGGTCATCCGCGATCTCGACGGCCAGGTCGTGAGGCAGCTCGCCGGGCTGAAGTCGGCTGAACGGGGTGCCGCCCACACGCTCTTGCACGATCATCCGGTCGGTGCAGTGGTCGCGGAACATCTGGGGGATCCGCAGATGCGAACGGGGGTTACCCGCGATCGCCGCGCGGAGCATCTCGCCGTTCGCGACCTCGGTGCGGTAGTCGAGCTCTTCGCGCAGCCCACGAGCGAACTCGGTGACCAGCGGGTGCAGCCCGTAATCCTTGGCCCAGTCGGTGCGAGCCTCGGCATCCGACGCCAACCGATCGAGGATGTCGAGGTCCGTCGTCACCTGCGCTCGCGCTCGCGGCCGCTGGATCTTGACGACGACCTCTTCGCCGCTGATCAGACGCGCAGCATGGACCTGGGCGACGGATGCCGCGGCGAGCGGTTCCGGATCGATCTCGGCGAACACCTGCTCGATCGGCACGCCCAGCTCCTCGATGATCGCCGCCTGCGCCTCAGCCCACGGGATCGGCGACGAGTCCATCTGGAGGGTCGAGAGGGCGTCGATGAGCGCGGGTGGGAGGACATCCTCACGAGAGGAGAGCACCTGGCCGAGCTTGACGAACGTCACACCGGCCTCGTTCATCGCCGACACCAGCGCGGTGGGAAGCTCGCCGTCGCCACGACGACGGCTTTCGTAGAACGTGAGCCCGTTGCGGGAGCCGATCGCCACGATCTGCGCGTAGCGCCGCGCCCGGTCGCGGCGACGGATGGCATCGCGCACCACGCTGATCGGATTGCGCATGCGGTGCGAGGGCCAGAGGAACTCGAGGGTCAGCACGGCGATGACGACCGCGGCGAACATCCATCCGACGGTGAGCGCGACGAATGCGATCGCCACTCCTGCGGAAGCGATGAATCGTCCGTCGGCGTAGACATCCGCCTCGTTCAGCGTCCAGATGGCGACCGGGGACGCAAGGAGGAAAACCACGAGGGACGTGATGAACGTGCGCAACCATCCGACCTCGACGTCGAGCAGTCGACGGACGATCCAGGCCGCGGCGAGAGCGAGGACGACGATGACGATGGTGAAGATGAGCCAGCTCGGCATGAGCCGATTCTGTCAGCGTGTCAGCTCGGGGTGGTGCGGACACGGCGCGCCCGCCAAGCTCGCCACGCCCCGGTCGACCAGAGCGCCCACACCACGAGGAGGGGCTGGAAGAGCAGACGGATGCCTCGAGCCACGTCGCTGTTGAGCCCGAAGGCGTCCGTGCCGCGGACGAACTGCTCGATGTTGCCGGGGAAGACAGCGACGAAGAAAGCCGCGACGATCCATCCGATCAGCACGCGATGCCGCGCCAGCAGGATCAACGACAGGCCCAACACGATTTCGACAATTCCGGATGCAACGACCACGAAGTCGACCGGGAGTGGGAGCCATTGTGGCACCTGCGCCACGAACGATTCGCGCGCGAACGTCAGGTGACCGATACCGGCGAACGTGAGTGCGGTGCCGAGCAGCCGCCGCGCGATCGTGCGGGTGATGCCCATGTCGCGAGCGTAGCCGACGGGTCCCGCAGCTGGCTCGCTCGTAGCGAATGGCGGGTGCGAGACATCCGCACCCGCCGTTCGCTACGATTCAGAGGGGGAAGCCGAGCCTCCCCTCGGGGTCAAGCCTCGACGTCGCCTCGCCACGCACCGGTCTCGGTGCCCTGGGACTCGATGAACTTCTTGAAGTTGTCGAGGTCCTTCTTGACGGCGTGCTTGCCGACACCGATCAGCGAGCCGGCCTTCTCGAGCAGGCCCTCGGGCTCCCAATCGATCTGCACGGTGACGCGCGTCTCGTTGTCGCTCAGCTTGTGGAACGTCACGACGCCGGCGTGGTGGGTGTCGCCGCCCGTGCTCTTCCACGCGACGCGCTCGTCCGGGTGCTGCTCGGTGATCTCGGCATCGAACTCGCGCTCGACACCGCCGACCTTGACCTTCCAGCGCGTGTGGGTGTCGTCCTTCTGCGTGATCGACTCGACCTCGTCCAGGAAGTGCGGGAACGACTCGAACTGCGTCCACTGGTTGTAGGCGGTGCGGACAGGAACGTCGACGTCGATTGTCTCGATGATCTGGCTCATGGGTGTTACTCCTTCGAAGTTTGGTTCGTAGTCGTGCGTGGTGCGAAGGTCCGCTCGCGGACCGCGGTGGTTACGAGCGGCCAGGCATGTTCAGATCGGCCGGGTCGACGTCGACATCACCGACGTCATCCGGTCCGCCCGTACCCGGAACGACGCGAATGTCGTCCTCGTCGATGTCGTCATCGATGGTGTCGGGCAGCGGATCGTCCTGCTTGCGCTCGGTCTCGGTTTCACTCGCCGGGCTGTAGGAGCGGTCCTTCTCGACCGCATCATCTTCCGAGAGACCGGAGTCGGGAAGATCTGTCGACCGCGGCGGGGGTGGGCCTTCGTCGTTCTCGCCCGCTGCGAAGCGGGTCTTGTCGTCTGCGTTCACGGCTTATCCTCCCGAGGGGTTGTCCACCGGACGACCCTGATCGTCTGTCGTGTCGGGCTGCTCGGGTGAACCGCCCGAAGCCGTGTCGGCCTCGTCGTGCGCGCCCGTGTCGCCCTGGTCGGGCGTGCCGTGGGTGTTGTGCGTATCGCCGGTGTTTCCGCTCATGGCGTTCCTCCTCGTGTCGATCGCACCGCCCGTGAGGACGGAGTGGTGCAACCCTAGGCGCGGCTCGAATCGCATGTCGGGGGCTTGACAACCACACTCCGTTCACGCATTGCACCTGTCGGCCTCGCGCTGGGCGACAGCTCTGTCGACCTCCGTCCGATCACGGTTGTCAACCCCCGCGAACGCATCCGCGAGGAGAGGGACGATGGTGGGGTGAACACCACTGTCGTCCCCGATCGCTCTGTCGAAACCGCGTCCTTCTATCCTCGTGGGCCGCTGAGCGCGCAGCTTCTGGCCATCCTGCGGAAGGACCCGGCGCTCTCCGAGGCGGGCGATGTGGCGGGCGCAGCGGCTCGAGCGCTCGAGATCAGCACGGACATCGTGCGGGATGACGACATCCAGCTCGCACTGTTCTTGCTCTATGCCAGCCACTACGGGTCCCTCGATTTCATCGACGCGGGCTGGGAGTGGCATCCCATGCTCATCGCCGCGCGCGGCATGCTGGAGCGCGCCTTCGAAGAGACGCTGCGGGAGCGTGTTCAAGTGCCCGCGTCACCGGCGCCCACTCGGGATGCTGTCGCTCGCGCCCTGTTCGCGCTGACGGCACCGACACCAGGCCCGAGCCTGTCGCGATTTATCGCGAAAAAGGCGACGGGCGAACAGCTGCGCGAGTTTCTGATTCAGCGCAGCGTCTACACGCTTCGTGAGGCAGACCCGCACTCCTGGGCGATTCCTCGCCTGACCGGTGCGGCGAAAGCGGCCCTGGTCGAGATCCAGTCCGACGAGTACGGCACCGGCGACCTGTCGCGGATGCACTCGCGAATCTTCGCGCGCACCGTTCGGGCAGCGGGACTCGACGACACCTACGGGGCGTATCTGGACGCCGTGCCCGCGGTCACCCTGGCCTCGCTCAACATGATGTCGATGTTCGGTCTGAATCGGCGCCTGGTGGGTGCCATCGTCGGTCATCTCGCGGCGTTCGAGATGACCTCGTCGCTCCCGAACCGCATGTACGGCGATGGCTTCCGCCGCCTCGGCTTCGGCCCCGAGGCCACCCACTACTTCGATGAGCATGTCGAAGCCGACG
Source organism: Microbacterium lacus (assembly GCF_002812805.1). Taxonomy (GTDB): domain Bacteria; phylum Actinomycetota; class Actinomycetes; order Actinomycetales; family Microbacteriaceae; genus Microbacterium; species Microbacterium lacus_A. Next base: position 23,176 of record NZ_NMUM01000022.1, read on the forward strand.
CGGTGCACGAACAGATCGCGGGACGGGATCTCGCGGGTGGTCTCGCCGAGGATCGGCCTGAACTGCTCGATGACATCATGTTCGGCGCCGCAGCATGCCTCACCGTGGACGGTTGGGTGGGCGATGAAATGCTTGCGGCGTTCGAAAGCGGCCGCAGCTCACTCCGCGATGTGTGAGGGCGAACGGATGACGAACAGCAACGGCTCGACGGGGGGAACCCCCTCGATCGAGGCCTACCCGGACGGCCCGCTGATCGTTCGCGGGCACGTCGAGATCGTCGACTCCGACGGCCTGGTCATCGAGCCTCAGCGGCGGACGGTCGCGCTCTGCCGGTGCGGGGCCTCGCTCATCAAGCCGTGGTGCGACGGCACGCACAAACTCAGCGGCTTCCGCACGGACCCGGTCGATCACGACTGACATGCCTTAACCGCAAAGGCCCCCGTCTCTCGGAAGAGATCGGGGGCCTGTGCAGCGCTGCGATGTGTCAGCCCTGTACGGCGAGAGCGAAACGGACGGATCCGTCTTGCTCCATCTGCGCGTCGAGGATCTTGTCATCGAGCGCCAAAGCCGCGCCGGCATCGAGGAAGACGCGTGCGCCCTCGACCTCGACCACCGCGTCTGTCGTTTCGGGCTGGGGCGATACGCCCAACTCGAATCCTGTCTCGGCCGATCCCGTGTCGCGGATGCGGAGGCCGCCCTGCGGGGCATCCGGAACCTGCTCCACGATGGACTTCACTGCCATACTCGCGTTCTCGGTGAGTGTCAGCATGCTGCTCTCCTTCCGTTCGTCGAGGTGGCCACGATTCCGAGAATCGGCGCGGCTTGCAACCTCACACGCGCATGCGGAGGAAATTCCCATGTTGCGGCTGTGCGCCGCTCAGGGCTCGTGCGCCGCTCAGGACTCCTGGGCTGCTTCGAAAGCTTCGATGACGTTCGCGGGAACGCGGCCCCGGTCGGAAACCTGGTGGCCGTTGTCGCGAGCCCACTGACGGATGGCGCCGAAGTCCTGCTGACCCGATCGGCGGCGGGGGCGCGAGCCCGCGGTCTGCGAACCGGACGTGCGGGAAGAGATGGAACGCGCGGCTGCGACATAGGGCTGCAGCGTGTCGCGCAGCGCCCCTGCGTTTGCCTCGGTGAGGTCGATCTCGTACGCGATGCCGTCGAGCGAGAACAGGACGGTCTCACCCTCTCCGGCGTCGAGGACGGTGCCGTCGATGTCGTCGACGAGCTGATGCACGATTCTGCGGGCCATCAGGCCACTTTAGCGCGTGCGACCCGACTTCAGCGGGATGATGTGGGTTGTTCGCGCGGTCGGAAAGCTCGCATCAGGGAAGCAGGCCGCTCCGCCGCGCCTTCGTCACGGCCGCGTGACGGGTGGAGGCATCGAGCTTCGACATCGCGCTCGACAGATACGCCTTGACCGTCCCCTCCCGCAGCGAGAGTTGCGCCGCAATCTGTGCGTTTGTGGCGCCGATCGCCGCGCACGCGAGCACATCCGTTTCCCGCGGCGAGAGGGTCACCGTGGACGCCTGATGGTGCGCGTCGCCATCCCCCGAGAGCACCGCCAAGCGCTGCTCGACCTGCTCCAACCGCGCCCGAACGGACGGATCCGTGATCGTGGAGGCGATGGTCCGCAGCTCGGCGTAGCTCTCGCGCAACTCCTCGCGATGGGCCGCGGGCAGCGACGGATGCTGCGCCGGTGACGCTGCGGGGACGCCCGTCAGACCCGGGCCGGCATCGAGGGCGCTCAGCCTCCGCTCGACCTCATCACGCACACGCAATTCGGTGGCCAAGGCATCCGCCACCTGGAACGCCGGCTTCATGACCACTTCGCCGACGTTCGTCGATGCCCACGCGCCCCCGTACAGAAGCCCGCGCACCCGCCCGCCGACGATCACCGGAACCGCCAGCAGCGTCGAGATGCCCTCGCCGAGAATGTGCCTGTCGTAGTCATGCGTGATGTGTCGTGCCGCGCCGTAATCGGGCGTCGCGCGCGGACGCAGCTCGGCCATGGCACGACCGCCGAGGCCGCGCATGACCTGAACGCTGAGCCCGTCGAGGCTACGTGTGCGGCTGCCGTAGATGGCGCCGATGCGCGCGGTGCCGTCGCTCACGAGCCCGCCGAACGACACCGGAAAATGCGTCCGGCGCGCCAATTCGCGGACGGCGCCCGTCAGCGCCGAGGCTTCTGAGTCAGTCCGATCCTGGGTAAGCATCACTACCTACTTTCGGGGGTGACGGCATCCTCGCCGCCTTCGTAGCGTCGACCCTACACCTGCCGGAGCGAAAGAAAAGTGCTCGGGATCGGGCCAATCCGTCGTGCCCTCGTGGCGGATATTCGGCCGTCTTTCGGGCTTCGCGCAGACCGTGCACTAATGGCAAGGAGGCCACATGAGTGATCCGAGAACCGAAACCGCCCCACCCGGCGGGATCGACTACATCGCGGTCGAGGAGTCTGCCCCGTTCCAGGAACTCAAGCGCACGCAACGCAGCTTCGTGTTCCCGCTCGCGGTCGCATTCCTGCTCTGGTACTTCGTCTACGTCCTGCTCTCGTCGTTCGCGACCGACTTCATGGGCACGCGCGTCTGGGGTGATGTGACGGTGGGGTTGATCTTCGGCCTCGGCCAATTCGTCACCACCTTCGCGATCACGATGTCGTACGTCGCCTTCGCGAACCGCAAGCTCGACCCGAAGGCCGAGGCCATTCGTGACGCCCTCGAGAAGCAGGAGCCCACCTCGTGAACGACATCTTCGCGGCTCTCGAGGCCGCCTCGACGACGGTCGAAAACAACCCCGTCCTGAACATCTCGATCTTCGGCGCCTTCGTCGCGATCACGCTGTTCATCGTCATCCGCGCGAGCCGGAACAACAAGACCGCGGCGGACTACTACGCGGCGGGGCGCTCATTCACCGGGCCCCAGAATGGCTTCGCCATCGCGGGCGACTACCTGTCCGCCGCATCCTTTCTGGGTATCTGCGGCGCGATCGCGCTGAACGGATACGACGGATTCCTCTATTCGATCGGGTTCCTCGTGGCGTGGTTGGTGGCGCTGCTTCTCGTCGCCGAGCTGATGCGCAACACGGGCAAGTTCACGATGGCCGACGTGCTGTCGTTCCGTCTCGCGCAGCGTCCGGTCCGGATGGCGGCGGCGATCACCACCCTCGCGGTCTGCTTCTTCTACCTGCTGGCGCAGATGGCCGGCGCCGGCGGGCTTGTTTCGTTGCTGCTCGGAATCAACGACCAGATCGGGCAGTCGATCGTCGTCGCCGTCGTCGGGGTTTTGATGATCGTCTACGTGCTCATCGGTGGCATGAAGGGCACCACCTGGGTGCAGATCGTCAAGGCGTTCCTGCTGATCGGCGGCGCCATCGTCATGACGATCTGGGTGCTGGCGATCAACGGGTTCAACATCAACACTCTTCTGGGAGCGGCAGTGGATGCTTCGACCACGACGCCGCCCGACGCAATCCTCGCGCCGGGGCTGCAGTACGGCGCGAACCCGTGGGACTTCATCAGCCTCGCGCTCGCCCTCGTGCTCGGCACCGCGGGTCTGCCCCACGTGCTGATGCGCTTCTATACGGTGCCGACGGCGAAGGAGGCGCGGCGTTCGGTCGTGTGGGCGATCTGGCTCATCGGGCTGTTCTATCTGCTGACGCTCGTGCTGGGCTACGGTGCCGCAGCACTGGTGGGCCCGGACGTCATTCGCGAGGCCCCGGGAGGGGTCAACTCGGCGGCTCCGCTGCTGGCCCTGGCGCTCGGCGGTCCGATCCTGCTCGGGTTCATCTCGGCGGTCGCGTTCGCGACAATCCTCGCGGTCGTCGCGGGTCTGACGATCACGGCCGCCGCATCCTTCGCACACGACATCTATGCGAACGTCCTCAAGAAGGGCAACGTCCCGCCGGACGGCGAGGTCAAGGTCGCCCGTCGCACGGTCATCGTGATCGGCGTGCTGGCGATCATCGGCGGCATCGGCGTGCAGGGACAGAACGTCGCGTTCCTGGTCGCGCTGGCCTTCGCGGTGGCTGCGTCGGCGAACCTGCCGACGATCCTGTACTCGCTGTTCTGGCGCGGGTTCACGACCCGCGGCGCGGTGTGGAGCATGTACGGCGGGCTCGGTTCGGCCGTCATTCTGATCGTCGCCTCGCCGGTGTTCTGGGGCACAGAGACCAGCGTGTTCCCGGTCGGGACGGCACTGTGGCCGCTCAACAACCCCGGCATCGTGTCGATCCCGCTCGGGTTCTTCTTGGGTTGGCTCGGTTCGGTCACCTCGCGCAAGGCCGAGGATCGGCGCCTGGCCGCGGAGATGGATGTGCGCTCTCTCACCGGCTACGGGGCCGAGAAGGCGACGAACCACTAGCGGCGGTTCGGCGGGGGCGTCGTTTCGTCTCGCTTCGCTCGCTCAACGACCGGGTCCTCGTGACGGGGCCCGGTCGTTGAGCGCGCTGGCTATGCCGACGCCGGCCACACCCCGCTCGACCCGCGCCGGTGACTGCCGACGAGGTGCGTGTCGACGATCCCGACGGCCTCCATGAGAGCGAACGCGGTGGTCGGCCCGACGAATCGGAAGCCGCGTGCCTTCAGCGCCTTCGCGAGAGCGCGGGATTCATCGGAAGTTGAAGGGATGTCGGCGAACCTCAGCGGGGTGGGTGTGGCGTTCGGCCGGAACGACCACACCAGGTCGGCGAGACCGCCGTCCGAGCGAAGGGCGACAGTGGCCTGGGCGTTGGCGATCGTCGCGAGGATCTTGGCGCGGTTGCGCACGATCGCTGCATCCGCCATCAATCGCTCCACCTCTGCGTCGTCGTACTCGGCAACCGTGTCGGGATCGAAATCGGCGAACGCCGCACGGAATCCCGGGCGCTTCCGCAGGATGATCGCCCAGGAGAGACCCGACTGGAAGGCTTCGAGGCTCAGGCGCTCGAACAGCCCGCGTTCGTCGCGGACGGGCATGCCCCACTCGTCGTCGTAGTAGCTCCGCAGGAGGGGATCGGTCGACGCCCATCGAGGGCGAGCCAGGCCATCGTCGCCAACCACGAGATCGTCCGACGATGCCGCGGGCGCGTCGGTCATGCCAGGACCCCCTCGATGCCCGACTCGAGGGCGAGCAACGCGCGCTTCACCTCGGGTCGTCCGCCGTACTCGCCGAGCGATCCGTCCGACCGGACGACACGGTGCACCGGGATCACCACCGAGATGGGCGTGTTGGCGCACGCGGTGCCGACCGCACGTGCTGCGCGCGGGATGCCGGCGGTGATCGCGACCTCGCCGTAGCCCGCGGTCTCGCCATAGGGGATCTCACGGATCGCCTCGAGCGCGGCGCGGGTGAAGGGCGTCAGACCCGCGAGATCCAGAGGGATGTCGAACGACCGGAGCTCGCCCGCGAAGTAGTGCTCGAGTTGCGTCACCACGGGATAGAGCGCTTCGTCGTCGCGCACCGCGGGTTCCCGCCGCGCCGCCATGATCTGATCCAACAAGCGCTCGGGTGATCCCTCAGCGAACCGGAGAGCAACCAGTCCGTCATCGGACTCGACGGCGAGGGCGACGCCGACCGGCGTGGGTGTTGTGGTGTAGCGAAGCGGCATGGGCCCATCCTGCCGCTGACGCGCGACATCCGAGCGCGCGCGGGGCATTCGGGGGACGGATGCTTCATAACGACCGTGGGGGAGGAGAGATGGCCTGTCCAACCCGGCAATCCCGCGAAACCCGCCCCGCTTGACCGGTCGACGCGCCGTCCGCACGTAGGGTGACCGTGTGTGGCGAGCAGACGGCAACGCCGTGGACCTGGGCGAAGACGAGTCCCCCTCGTTCGGCGCGCCCGATAACAGCGGCGTCGCACCCGATGGCTTGAGTGTCGCCGAGCCCGGCGTGCAGGTCGCGCACGTCGCGGATGTGCTCCGATCGCGGTTGCGCGCCGAGGCATCCGAGCTCGGTGGACGCTCTCCGTTGCTGCAGTTCGTCGACGTCGCAGACGCCGGAATCGACATCACCAACGCGCACCCCGGCAGCTTGCCGCAGTTCATCACGGGACAGTCGACGTTGCTGTCCGGGCTCTTCCGCGACGAGGTCGCCCTGCGCACCGCCCGGCTTGCGGCCGAGGCGATCACGGCGAAGAACGTCGAGCTGCGGACCGTCCGCTCGATCGAAGCCGTCCACCTCGCTGTCGGTCTCGCCGGCTGGCGGATCGGCGGTGTTTCGTACAGTGCACCCGTGCTGCTCCGGCCCCTGGCGATCCGTCGCCACGGCACCGACTTCGAACTGAAGCTGCACGGCGGATTCCACATCAACCCCGAGCTCGACTCGGTCGCGCGTGAGCACTTCGGTATCGCCCTCGACGGTCCCGCGCTCGCCGCGCTCGCCCACGAGGGTGGCGTGTTCAAGCCGCAACGGGTCATCGACCGGCTCCGGTCGGTCACGTCCCACATCGACACGTTCACGGTGCATCCGCGTCTGATCGTCTCGACGTTCGCCGATGTCGCGCGCGGCATGGCCCGCGACTCCGCGCGAGCAGGCGGACTCGTGCTGAACGCCCTTGCGGGCCACGCAGCAGATCGGCAGACGCTTGCCGCACAACCGGGCGAGGTGCAGAGTGTCGGGCCCGACGATCGCCCGCCGGCCGCCGACACGCTGCTGCTCGATGCCGACTCCGAGCAGGAGCGCGTGCTCGCCCAGATCACCGCGGGACGCTCGATCGCCGTCGCGACGCTGCCCGGAACGGGCGGAACACAGACCGTCATCAACGCGATCGGTGCCCTCGTGCACGAGCATCGCCGGGTGCTGGTCGTTAGCGCGCGTCGCTCGACGATCGAGGGCGTGCGGCATCGCCTCGGTCAGGTCGGTCTACCCGGTCTCGCGTGTTCCCCGACCAACACCGCCCGTGACCTCGTGCGCGCGATCGCCCGCAATGAAAAGGCCAAGGCGCCCCAGCTCGGCGACGTCGACGACGCACTCGTGCGCTTGCGCGCGTTGCTGACGTCGTACCGCAAGGGCCTGACAACGCCCGTCCCGGGGCTCGGCGTCAGCCCGCTGCAGACGCTCCATGCTCTCGCCGCGCTGCCGGCCGCCGACGGAATCGCCCCCGTCGACACGCGGTTCGACTTCGCGACGCTGACGAAGCTCGCGAACGACCGCACGGAAGCGGCGCGGATGCTCGAGCTCGCCGCAACCCTCGGCGAATTCCGCTTCGGCCCCGGCGATTCACCCTGGTACGGCGTCAACTTTGCGAGCACGGATGCCGCGCAGTCGGCGCATGCCCTCGCTCAGAGGCTGCACACGACCGAGGTTCCGCGGTTGCTCGAGCGCGGCTTCGAGCTCATCGCGCAGACGCGCATGCGTCCCTTCGCCTCGATCGACGAGCTCGGCGAATACCTGCGCCTCTTGATCGACATCCGCGACTCGCTCGATCGCTTCAGCCCCACCGTCTTCGAACGCCCGCTGGCCGACCTCATCCGTGCGCTCGGCTCGCGTCGGGACTCCGCGGGCATGAAGGCGGGGGAGCGGCGCCGCCTGCGTCGCCTGGCGCGTGAGTACGTGCGCCCCGGCGTCCACGTGGCCGATATGCACGAGGCGCTCGTGCGCATCCAGCGTCAGCGCACGCAGTGGCAGCAGTTCGTCGACATCGGGGTCACCCCCGAGGTTCCCCTCGGTCTCGCCGATGTGCACGTCGCCTGGCAGCGGGTCACGGCCGAGCTGGCAGAACTCGACGCCCCGCTCGGGCGCGACCGCGACAAGCGCCTCGCCTCGCTCTCGGTCAACACGCTGGTGCGTACACTCGCCGGCCTGGCCGCAGAATCCGATGTCCTCGACAACCTGATCGAGCGGACGGCCCTTCGCGCCGAACTCGCGCGTCTGGGACTCGGCGGGCTGCTCGCCGAACTCTCGGTGCGGCACGTCCCGGCCGATCGTGTCGCGGCCGAGCTCGAGTACGCGTGGTGGCAGTCGGCGCTCGAGCACATGCTGCGCTCCGACAAGTCGCTGCTCGGCGCCAACACGAGCGTCGTCGATCGTCTGGAACGCGACTTCCGACTCGTCGACGAGGCGCACGCCGCGGCATCCGGATCCATTTTGTCGTGGCAGCTCGCCCGCGAATGGAAGATCGGCATCGTCGATGAACCGGGTGAGGCCGAGAACCTCAAGGCGCTGCTGACCCGCGGAACCGCGACACCCGCAACGCTCTCGCTCGGCGCTCCGACCCTCGGTCGCGCGCTCGCACCGGTCTGGCTGGCGTCGCCCTACGAGGTGCCGAAGATCCCGGACTCGGTCATGTTCGACACCGTGATCATCGCGGATGCCGGGGCCATCTGCCTGGCCGAGGCCGCACCGGCGATCCGCCGTGCCCGACAGGTCGTCGTGCTCGGTGACCCGGTGACGCAGCGTCCGTCACCGTTCACTCTGGCGGCCGGTTCGGCGCCGCAACCCGAAGCCGACGTCACGTTCGACGACGTCTCGGTGTTCGAGAAGCTGGCCGACCTGCTGCCCGTCTACACGCTGACCCGCAGCTACCGCGCCGGTGGTGAAGACCTGGCCGAGCTCGTCAACGACGCCTTCTACGGCGGCGAGATCGTGTCGTGGCCGTGGGCCGGATCGTACCTCGGCCGCGGCAGCCTGACCGTCGACTACGTCGAGGGCGGGTTCGGCGCGCCCGACCCGATCAGCGGCGCCGTCGAGAGCCCCGACACCGAGGTGACACGTGTCGTGACGCTCGTGCTCGAGCACGCGCTCAACCGGCCGGACGAGTCGCTCATGGTCGTGACCGCCAGCGCGCGGCACGCGGAGCGCGTGCGTGCGGCCGTCAACGCAGCCTTCGCGAGCCGATCGGATGTCTCGGAGTTCGCCTTGCGCGACACCGCCGAGCCGTTCGCGGTGCTCACCCTCGAGCAGTCGGTCGCCGAGAGCCGCGACCGCGTGATCTTCTCGCTCGGCTACGGGCTGACCAAGCACGGCCGCGTGCTGAGCGACTTCGGCGACCTGTCGACCCCCGACGGGGAACGTCTGCTGACGGTCGGCATGACGCGAGCGCGACGCTCGATGGTGATCGTGTCATCCATCCGTCCCTCCGCCTTCGACGACGGACGCCTGGAATACGGCGCCGCGACACTCATGACGATCCTCGGGGGCATGGCAGCGCGCCAGCGCGACGCCCGCCTCGAAGACCTGGCCGATCCGCTCACGCGCCGCCTCGCATCCGAGCTGCGCCGCCTGGGCGTCTCGGTCGATGTCCACTACCGTGGCCTACTCCCGCTCGTCGCGCAGCACGCCGGCAAGGCCGTCGTCGTCGAGAGCGACCCCGAGACTCACGACGAGTCGCTCCGCGAATCGCTGCGGTTGCGTCCGCAGCTGCTGCGCCGCCTCGGCTGGCACTACGTCCGCGTGCACTCGTTCGATCTGTATACGGATGCTCCGGCCGTCGCCGCGCGCATTGCATCGATCCTGGGGGTCGAGCCCGACGCACCCGCCGTCGAGGCCTCGACCCAGCCGATCGATGGCCTCGGCTGACGGCTCCGGCGAGCCGGGGACGTCCCCCGATGTCGAGTCGGGTGACGTGCCGGGCTCGCGACAGCGCGTCGTTCGCGTGCCGGGTGCACGCCGGGCGAAGCTGACAGCCGCGCCCGGGGCAACACCCGAGCCGGCGCCGCGGGACGAGGCATCCGATCCGACTCCCGAGCCCGACGCGAGCACCGCGGGACCGAACGACGACCGCCTGCGCCAGGACGTACCCCCGCACTACTGACCGAGCGGGCAAGGAAGGTCGCCCGCTCGGTCGGGCATCACACCAGCGAGCTCTGTGAGCATCCCGTCCACGTCCGATGTCCCACTTCTACCCGGTATAGAGGTGTCAAGCCCTAGAAAGTGGGACACACCACCATCCCATGTCCCCTTTTCTCTCGGTATATCGACGATTTACCGAGAGAAAGTGGGACATGTAGCGCTAGAAGTGGGAAATGCGGGCACGGCAGCGGCATGCAGCGCGGGTCAGGCGCGCGGCGAGGGGCCGGACTGCTGCTTCTCGAGCAGATCGCGGATCTGCACCAGGATCTCTTGCTCGGTCGGGAGCTTCGGCTCGTCTTCGGCCGCGCTGAGGCCCGCCCGAGCGGCGGCACGCTGCTTGAGGTGGTTCATCGGATAGACGAACACGAAGTAGACAACGACCGCGACGGCGAAGAAGCTGATGACGGCGCTGATCAGGTCGCCGAGCGGGAACGTGACGGGCTGGCCGTAGATGCCGTTGATCGTCGGACCGAACTGGCCCATCGAATCAGCCTCAAAGAACAGCGCGACGATCGGATTGATGATGCTCGACACGATCGAGTTGACGATCGCGGTGAAGGCACCTCCGATGACGACGGCGACCGCGAGGTCGATGACATTGCCGCGGAGGATGAACTCCTTGAAACCCTTGATCATGCGTTGCTCCTCCCTGCGTGCCCGGGGGCCCGCTTCACGAACCCGTCGAGGCGGGCGAGGACTTCGTCCCCGATGTCGATTCTGACGAAGACGACGACGATCCGCCACCCGAGCCCGAGCCCGAGCCCGAATCGGACTTCGTGGCAGAGCCGGACGAGCTCGACGATCCGGAGTCCGACTTCGCGGAAGAACCGGACGCATCGGACGATCCCGAGGACTTGCCCGCCGCGGCCTTCGCGTCGCCGGACCGCGAGTCCGTGCGGTAGAAGCCGCTCCCGTTGAATGTGACGCCGATCGAGCCGTACTGCTTACGCAATACGCCGCCGCACTCGGGGCACTCGGTCAGCGTCGGGTCGGTGAAGGCCTGGACGGCGTCGAAACGGTGGCCGCAGGACTTGCAGGCGTAGGCGTAGGTGGGCATCGTGCTCCTGGTTCAGGCGTGGTTCAGCGCGCGGAGGGCGCAAAGGTGACGGTTCGAGACGGAGTGACCACGCCCGAGACGGGCTGATCGTGTACCTCGTGAGGCACCTCGTCGACGAGTTCCGAGTCGAAGATGACGGCGTAGACGGGCGGGCAGCGCTCCATCGAGCCGATGGTCTTGTCGAAGTATCCGCGTCCCCAGCCCATGCGCATGCCAGTCGCGTCGACGGCGGCGGCGGGGATGATCATCAGGTCGACGTCGTTGACGGCGATCGGTCCGAGAAGTTCGCCCACCGGTTCGGGAAGACCGAACATGCCCTCGGCGATGTCGCCTCCCGGGACGGCGACCGACCAATCGAGCAGTCCATCGGAGCGGCTGATCGGAAGAAGGACACGGATGCCGCGGGCCACCGCACGATCGACGAACTCGTGCGTGCCCGGCTCGGTCGACATGGAGAGAAAACACGAGATCGAGCGGGCGCCGTGCTGCTCCACCAGCTGGTCGAGACGGTCGGCGAGCGCGTGCTCCGCGTCGGCGCGTTGCGCGTCGGAGAGCAGCTGACGACGCTCGCGCAGGTCCGCGCGAAGCGCCCGCTTGACGTGATCGACGTCTGTGGACACGGGCACCATCTTAGGCGCGGTGGCGTTGCGGGAAGGTCGGGCCGGATGTCAACCCCGGTAATACGCGCGGTTCTCCGTCACGGCTTCCCGTTACGATGGCCGACATGCCTCCTATGAAGTTCAAAGCCGTCATTCCTGCTGCCGGTCTCGGCACGCGCTTCCTTCCCGCCACGAAGGCGATGCCGAAGGAGATGCTGCCCGTCGTCGACAAGCCCGCGATCCAGTACGTGGTGGAGGAGGCAGCCCAGGCGGGCATCGACGACATCCTCGTCATCATCGGCCGTAACAAGAACGCCGTCGCGAACCACTTCGACTCGGTTCCCGAGCTCGAGGTCAAGCTGAAGGACAAGGGCGACCACGACCGCTTGCGTCGCGTGCTCGAGTCGAGCGATCTCGCCGACATCCACTTCGTCCGACAGGGTGAGCCGAAGGGGCTTGGACACGCAGTGCTGCGTGCCAAGAACCACGTCGGTGACCACTCATTCGCCGTCCTGCTCGGTGACGACTTGATCGACGAGCGCGATGTGCTGCTGACGACGATGATGGCCGAGCACGAGCGCACCGGCGCGGCGATCGTCGCACTCATGGAGGTCGACCCCGACCAGATCCACCTCTACGGCGCCGCGGACGTCGAGTCCACCGACAACGCGGATGTCGTCAAGGTCAAGGGTCTCGTCGAGAAGCCCAATCGCGAGGACGCCCCGTCGAACCTCGCCATCATCGGACGCTACGTACTGAGCCCCGCGATCTTCGAGGTGCTCGAGCACACAGAGCCCGGCAAGGGCGGCGAAATCCAGCTGACGGATGCGCTGCAGGAGGTCGCCGCAGACCCCAACGGCCCCGGCGTGTACGGCGTCGTGTTCCGCGGTCGTCGCTACGACACCGGCGATAGGGTGGACTACATCAAGGCCATCGTGCAGCTCGCCGCCGACCGCGAGGATCTCGGTCCCGAGTTGCGTCCCTGGTTCAAGGAGTTCGCGGCGGGTCTGTAAGCCTCAGGTCTTACCGGCTTCGCCGCCCCGCAAGAGGAGTGGGCATGGAGTTGTCCCTTCCGCGCGAGCACGGACCGATCTCGATCCGGCTGATCAAATCCCGCGACTCCCGCGTTCTGCAACAGGCCCTTCTCGATAACCGGGGCTGGTTGGAGCAGTGGGAGGCCACGAGCCCCGACGGGGTCGTGTCGCTCGATATGAGGCTCGGGATTCGCCGGCTGTTGCAGCAGTACCGTGATGGACTCGGTGTGCCCCTCGTCATGGAGCACAACGGAGAAGTCGCCGGCCAGCTGAACGTGTGGGGGATCGCCCGCGGCTCGCTGGCCTCGGCGACGATCGGCTACTGGGTCAGCGAGAGCTATGCGGGCCTCGGGATCACCCCGACCGCGGTCGCCCTGGCAACGGACCTGTGCTTCACCGAGCTGCGGCTGCATCGGATGGAGATCTGTATCCGCCCGGAGAACGCCGCGAGCCTGCGCGTGGTCGAGAAGCTCGGCTTCCGATACGAGGGCCTGCGTCGTCGCTACATCCACATCGACGGAGACTGGCGCGATCACTACGCGTTCGCCCTCACGCGCGAGGACGTCCCCTACGGGGTGCTCGAGCGCTGGGTCAGCGGCCAGACGCCGCGCGACGCGGCGAACATCCCCGAGGCGGACCGGAACGCGGCGGCATCGGACTCCTGACCGACAGAGTTCTGAACGGTTGGTCCTGAGCGGCGCGACACGCCCGGTACATCCCGCTGTTCGCTGCGCGCTCGCATACCGTGGTCGGCATGGGCGGGCAGGTATTGGGCGGTGGAGTGATCCTTCTGGTCGCCGTCGCGCTCTGGCTCGTCTACCTCGTGCCCACGTGGCACAGCCGGCACCAGTATTACGCCGCCGAACGCAACGCCGTTCGTCTCAACCAGGCCATCCGGGTTCTCGCCGAGACGAGCGAAACGCCCGGCGAGGTGCGACTCGAACTCAACGCTCGCACGGCCCTCCAGCAGCAGCGCCTGGCGCGACGCCTCCAAGCCGAACACCAGTCCGCCGAGCTCGAAGAGTTGCGCGAGCAGGTCGCCCACGCACGATCCGCACCGCTTGCTCGCCGTGCCCGCGCACGCCGACGCGCGAGGCTCGTCGCCACGACACTCCTTCTCGTCGGACTGAGCGGCACCGGATTCGGCATCTGGCAGGTCGTTCAGGGCGGTGCGCAGACATTCTTGTGGGCCGGCGCGGCCTCGGTCGGACTCTCTCTGATCGTGCTGCAGCGGATGGCGCATGTTGCCGCTCGTGCCGCCGTTGCCGACAGCGCCGCGGAGCAGCCCGTCGCCGTGCGGCGCGAAGCATCCGTCCAGGACCTCGCGCCCGCCATGCCGCAGCGCGAGTGGACGCCGCGGACCCTTCCGCAGCCCCTGGTGTCGTCCAACGGTTCGCGTGCGGCTGCTCAGCTCGACGCGGCCGACGCTCGCGAGGCTCTGCGCCGCGCGGCCCGCGAAGAGGCCCTGCGTACGCAGATCGAGCGCCAGCAGTCGCCCTCGCGCCCGCAGCGGATCGACCGCACGGTCGCCCGGGTGGAAGCGCAGGAAGCGCCCGCTGCATCCGTTGCCCCGGCGCGCTCACCGTACGCGGGCATGGGCGTCGTCGACGACGCCGAGATCGAAGCACACGTTCGCGCTCTCCTGCGCCAGCGCGCCGGCTGACCGCCGTCGTTCGCGACGGTAACGGCTGCGCACGCAGAAGCGGCCCGCCCCCGGAGGTGCGAGCCGCTTCGTCGTGCAGTTCTGCTAGTTGAAGGCGTCCTTGACGTTGTCGCCAGCCTTCTTCACGTCGGCCTTGGCCTGGTCGGCCTTGCCCTCCGCCTCGAGCTTGTCGTTGTCGGTCGCCTTGCCGAGGCCTTCCTTGGCCTTGCCGGTAAGGTCTTCGGCGCCGTGCTTGATCTTGTCTCCCATGCTCATGATGAGCTCCTTTCGATCAACGTGAACCCAGCCTGCGGGAAGCGCTCCCCAGATGAAACCGGGTTGTGGTAGCGAGCGAGCTCGTGATACGCCCCGTGGGCTGATGCGGTGAGACAGGAACGGCGTCCGCTCGAAGATGAGCAGACGCCGTAGGTGCACGCAATTCGGCGCGCTCCCTGTCGTACTAACTGTCGTGCTACTTGTCGAAGGCGTCCTTGACGTTGTCGCCGGCCTTCTTCACGTCGGCCTTGGCCTGGTCGGCCTTGCCCTCGGCGACGAGCTTGTCGTTGTCGGTCGCCTTGCCGACTGCTTCCTTCGCCTTACCGGCAAGGTCTTCGGCTCCGTGCTTGATCTTGTCTCCGATACCCATTGGGGGGGTCCTTTCTTCTTCTTTTCTCAGCCTGCTCCGATCAGGAGACAGGGCGTCAGTGGGTCGTTCTGGGTCGCGCGATACTGCTCCGCACGCCGCTTGTGAGGTGCACAACGAGGGGGATGCGCGTGCCGATGACCTCATCGAGCCGGTCGATCGCGGCGCGGATGGCCGTTTGGAACGCTGCCAAGTCCGGCCCGGGGCGAGCCTGAACCCGCACGAGGACGACGGCACCACCAGGGGTTCGGTGCGCGCTCGCCGACACAACCACGACATCCGGTGCATTCGCGAGTCGCTCGCGCAGAACGGACTGGACGACGGATGCGTCGATCGTCGCCCCCTCGATGCTCAGGGCCGTGGAGGTGCGGCCCCGACCCCGCGTCACGATCCAGGTGATCGCGAACAGCACCACCACGAGTGCCGCTCCCGCTACGGTCCACACGACGGGTGGCAGTGTCGCATCCGGCACAGCGAGCCCGAGGTCCTGCCGCGGGATCGTGAACCCGAGCGTGGGCGCGAAGGGCAGAGCGACCACGGCGGCGAGAGCCAGGGCGATCAACCCGATCACCGCGAGGATGATCCGGTTCGCGAGGCGGTTGGTGCGGGTCATGCGAGCACCCCCTGGCTGTCGACGGCGGTGCGGATGGTGAGGGTCCGAAGCGGCGTCACGGCTGCGACGGCTCGGGTCGCGTCATCCGTCGCCGAATCCGCGTTCACCGGGAACCCGGCAGACGGACGGACGCGCACGATCGCGCGGCGTCGGCCCACGGTCGTCGTGACCTGGTCGCGCGAGACTCCTGTGCTGAGGGCTGCGGCACGCGAGATGCCGCCCGCCATCACGTCGTCGTCGATCACGAAGACGGCGCGCTCGTCGCTGAGTTCGCGACGGGCCCGGCCGCCCGGCGCGAGCGCCAAGACGATCGACCAGATACCGAGAACGGCGAGAGCGGCGATGGCGGTGATGCTCCAGGGAGTGCCCGCCTGAACCGAGGTGATCAGGTCTGCCGGTGCGATCAGCAGTGCCGGCACCGACAGTGCGGCCAGGACGGCCTCGACGCCGACATATGCGGCGACGACGGCGACAACACCGAGTGCGATCGATACCGCGACGCTCCGCGAACGGAATCGCATGCGACGGCTCAGCCGACGCTCGGTACGCGCGTTCATTGTGCTCTCTTCTCGCTTTCAGAGGTGATGTCGGTGACGCGGATGGTCACGTCGGTCAGGATGGCGCCGGTGAGTTCGGCGCCGGTCGTCAGGATGCGCTGCCGAGCGGACTCGACGCGCTCGAGAACGGTCGAACCCGAGCCGGTGGCGTACACGGGCGCGCGGACCGCGACGGACAGCTAGCCGCTGTCGTCGCGGACGCGCACCCGGGTGCCCCGGGCCGTTCCGCCGAGCTCTTCGGCCGCGAGGGCTGAGAACACGGTCTCGATGGCCCGGGCGGTGATGACGACCCGGCCGGCGATGGGGCTACCCGACGCGGACGCGGACATCAGCCGACCCGGCGCCCACGGGCGGCGTCGACCGCCGCCCGCAGGTTGAGCTGGCCCGTCCAGACCGCACCGGCTACGCCGCCGACGATCGCGAAGATCGCGACGAGGACGAATCCACCGAAGCCGAAGGCCAGCCACGCGAAGGCGAGCGCGATGCCCGCCGCGGTGCCCCAGATGATGGCGTTCACTGGACTCGCGACTCCTCGACCTCATCGTCCTCGCCGGGCAGGTGCACGTCGACGACGGTCACGTTGATCTCGGCGACCTGCATGCCGACGAGGTCGGTGATGGCTTCTGCGACCGCGCGGCGAACAGCGGCCGCGACATCCTGAAGCGCCTGCGGGTAGTCGACGACGATCGAGATGTCGGCAGCGACCTCGGTCTCGCCGACCTCGACGCGCACGCCCTGGCCGTGATCCTTCGCGCCGACGACCTCGCGAAGGTTGCCGAGCACGCGTGCGGCGCCGCCACCCAGGGCGAAGACTCCGGGGACCTCGCTCGCGGCGATGCCGGCGATCTTCGCGACGACCGGGTCGACGATCGTCGTCTTACCGAGGCCCGTACCGGGGACGTTGTTCGTCGCGGCGGTGTTGGCGTTGATGGACTGAGCCATGATTTTCTCCTTCGAGGCTCGCAGCTGGTGGCTGTTTTAGTGTGTGTCATAGGTAAGACGCACCGGCCCGGGAAAACGTCACGGTCGGTTCTCTGTGAGGATGCTGGGAGCACGGGCGACATGACGGATCTCGGCGGAGCGCCCGATGAGGTCCTCGCGGCCCGCGCCGCCGATGGTGATGCGAATGCGTTCGGAACACTGGTCCGCAGACACGCTCCATTTCTCATCGCGTTCGCCACGAAGCTGACCGAGTCCCGTGCCGACGCGGACGATTGCGTGCAGGACGCCCTCATCACGGCCTGGCAGAAGCTGCCGGACCTCGAGGACCCGTCGAAGGTGCGGGCATGGCTCACGACGATCGTGTCGCGGAACGCGACATCCCGGATGCGGTCACGACGACCGGCCGATTCGATCGACGATGTCGAGGTGGAGTCGGATGAACCCGGGCCGGAGCGATCCGCTATCGCGTCGTCCCAACTCGACGCACTGAACGCCGCCCTGCAGACCCTGACGCCCGAACAGCGCAGCGTGTGGGTATTGAAAGAGGTCGGCGGCAACAGTTACGAAGAGATCGCCGAGCAGGTGGGAGCGAGCGTTGCGACCGTACGCGGCCGGCTCGCCCGGGCGAGACAGGCGCTTCTCGAAACGTATGGAGGAATGGAGGTGAGCATGGACGACACGATCGGCAACTCGGGCTACACGCTCGAAGACCTCTCCGCGTATCTCGATCGCGGCCGCTCGCCGGCGATCGCGGCGATCGACACGGATGCCGAATGCCAGGCGGTTTTGGCGTCGCTCGAGCGCTTCGGCTCGCTCTCTCGCGAGCTGGTCGAGCGCGAGGCCGAGCCCGTGCCCCAGGGGTGGTTCGATCTGGTGATGCGCGATGTCACCCGCGAACTGCGGGCTGGGCGCGACATCCCGTTGACCGCGCCCGACGAGCGGGTCGAAATGGTCATCACCGAGGGAGCGAATCACGAGCTCGTGCGGGAAGCGGGGGATGCGGTACCCGGCGTGTTGGTGGGGCGCACCACGATCGATGGGGACATGGACCAGCTCGGTGCCGAGGTTTCGGTGCGGGTGACGATCAGCGTGCTCTTCGGGCGTCGGTTGGCGGACGCATCCCGTGCCGTGCGCGACGCGGTGATCGATGCCCTCGGGGCTCACACCGCACTCCGGGTAAGCGGAGTGGACGTGGTGGTCGACAACGTTCACACGGCCGACAAGCTCGAGGGGGAGCGATGAGCGAGAGCCTGGACGAAATCGCCTACGCGGTCGATTCCGCTGCACGGGGCGTCGCTGGGCTCGAGGACGTCTACTCCGCGCGCCCGCTCCTCGCGCGGGCCGCCCGGCGACTGATCGAGGACGACGAACCGCTCGCGCTCGTTCAGCGTCAGGGAGAGTCGCTCGAGATCACCGTCAGCGTCGCGGTGGCCGCCGACGGTGTCGCGGCATCCGCCGTGGCCACCGCCGTCGCCGAGGCGGTGCACGCGGTGGTCGATCCGCTCGCAGCATCCGGCTCCCCGCAGGCCCGGGTGCGTGTTCGCGTCAGTCGCGTGCTCGCGCCCTCCGGGCGCGGCCCCGCGGCAAGTGTCGCCGAAGGACCGTGATAATCTGTCGGAGGTTCTCGGGCCTGTGGCGCAGTTGGTAGCGCGCTTCGTTCGCAATGAAGAGGTCAGGGGTTCGAATCCCCTCAGGTCCACCAAACGACAGACGCCCCCTTGTGGGGCGTTTGTCGTTTGGTCGTGTGTGCGGTGATGAGAACCCCTGGGTGGGCCCACGCCGCTCGAGGCTCCGCGCGCCGCGCAGCGGCGTGTGGAGAAAGCGGTGGGGACGAATCCCCTCAGGTCCACCAAACGACAGACGCCCCCTTGTGGAGCGTTTGTCGTTTGGTCGTGTGTGCGGTGATGAGAACCCTTGGGTGGGCCCACGCCGCTCGAGGAAAACGAAGAAGGCGCCCCCGCGAGGGCGCCTTCTTCGTTTCGTGCGGATCAGGACGGGCGCTTGGCCTTGTTGACGCCGCGTCGGACGAAGCCGAACACGATCGTCCCGATGATCAGGATGATGCCGATGATGCCGAGCCAGAGCAGGCCCTCGAGGGCGAAGCCGACGACGGCCAGAATGGCCCAGGCCACGAGCAGAATGACGATGATAGTGATGGGACGATCCTTTCGTGAGTGGGGTGTTC
The DNA here is from genome assembly GCF_002812805.1 of Microbacterium lacus. GTDB lineage: Bacteria > Actinomycetota > Actinomycetes > Actinomycetales > Microbacteriaceae > Microbacterium > Microbacterium lacus_A. Next base: position 42,214 of record NZ_NMUM01000022.1, read on the forward strand.
GACGGACGAGAGGAACACCTGAAGAATACGGCTTCGCTCGCAGTGTCGGGCGGTCGCGGGGCTGAACGCAACCCCCCGTCTGGTGTCGGCGGTTCGGCTTAGAGTGGTGGCCGACTCCAGACCCGGAAGAAGGAAACAGTGCAGCAGCGACCCATCGGATCTCGCACCGTCAGCGCGATCGGACTCGGCGGCATGCCGATGTCGATCGAGGGAAGGCCCGATCGGGTCCGGTCGATCGCGACGATCCACGCCGCGCTCGAAGCGGGCGTCACACTCATCGACACCGCCGACGCGTACCACGAGCACGCCGACGAGGTCGGACACAACGAGACGCTGATCGCCGAGGCGCTGCGCTCGTACGGCGGCGACACATCGGGCGTGCTGATCGCGACCAAGGGCGGACACCTGCGGCCGGGCGACGGCAGTTGGACCCTCAACGGGCGTCCCGAGTACATCAAGGAAGCGGCTCAGGCATCCGCTCGTCGTCTCGGCGTCGAGGCGATCGGCCTGTACCAGTTCCACCGGCCCGACCCTTCGGTGCCCTACGCCGATTCGGTGGGGGCGTTGCGCGAACTGCTCGACGAGGGGGTTATCGAGATGGCCGGAATCTCCAATGCCTCGATCGCTCAGATCGATGAGGCGAACCGCATCCTCGACGGCCGGCTCGTCTCGGTGCAGAACCAGTTCTCGCCGGTGTTCCGTTCCAGCCTCGAAGAACTCGAGCACTGTGCCCGCCTGGGTATCGTGTTCCTGCCCTGGTCGCCGCTCGGTGGCATCACTCGCGCGGCCGATGTGGGCGCGCAGCACGACGCGTTCCAGACGGTGGCGGATGCTCGGGGTGTTAGCCCGCAGCAGATCGCGCTCGCATGGGAACTCGCGCTCGCCCCGATCGTCATCCCCATCCCCGGGGCCTCGCGGCCCACGAGCATCCAGGATTCGGTGCTCGCGGCCGACATCGAGCTGAGCGACGACGAGCTCGCGTCGCTGTCCGCCTGAACACGCCTTTCGGAGACGTCATGAAGAACATCACACTTGCAGGAACGCCCGCGCCGAACGTGGTGCTGGGCCTGATGCGAATCCAGGAAAAGACCGACGATGAGGTGCGCGAACTCGTCGCCGCGGCACGAGACGCCGGGATCGACTTCTTCGACCACGCCGACGTTTACGGCACGGACCTCCACGGCTGCGAGCGGCGCTTCGCCGAGGCGATGCGGCTCACGCCCTCGCAGCGCGACGAGATCACGCTGCAGACCAAGTGCGGGATCGTTCGTGAGGGGCCCTACTTCGACTTCTCGTACGAGCACATCATGTCCTCCGTCGAGGGGTCGCTGCGTGCGCTCGACACCGATCGCATCGACATCCTGCTGCTGCACCGGCCCGACGCGCTGGTCGAGCCCGAAGAGGTCGCCCGCGCGTTTGATGAGCTCGAAGCATCCGGAAAGGTCCGTGCGTTTGGCGTCTCGAACCATACTCCGCGGCAGATCGACCTGTTGCGGTCTGCGGTGACACAGCCGATCATTGCGAACCAGTTGCAGCTGTCGATCACGCACGCGCCGATCGTGGTGCAGGGGCTCGCTGGCAACATGCAGGGGCTCGACCAGTCGATCGTGCGCGACGGGGGCGGGATCGTCGATTACTGCCGCCTCAACGGCATCACGGTGCAGGCCTGGTCGCCGTTCCAGGCCGGATTCTTCGACGGGGTCTTCCTCGGGTCGTCCGACTATCCCGAACTGAACGCCGTGATCGACCGGCTGGCCGCCGCCTATGACGTGCCGGCCATCGCGATCGCGACGGCGTGGATCACACGTCACCCGGCGAACATGCAGGTCGTGCTCGGCACCACGTCGCCCGAGCGGGTCACCGGGGCGGCCCTCGGCTCAGACATCCCGCTGGCGCGCGCCGAGTGGTACGAACTGGCGCGTGCCGCGGGTCACCGGGTGCCCTGAGCCGCCGACCGGCGGCGCCACTCAGTCGGCGTCATACCGATCTGTGCGCGAAAGGCGCGACTGAAGTGGGCGTGGTCGGCGAAACCCCAGCGGTAGGCGACGGACGAGATGGACAATAGCCCCCTCGTATCCTGCGCGAGGGCGGCGGCGGCCAACTCGATCCGGCGAGTGCGCACCCAATCTCCGAGCGAGATGCCCATCCGACTCAGCACCAGATAGACATAGCGTTCTGAGATTCCGAACTCGGCCGCAATCGTCCCCGCTGACAGATCCAGATCCGAGATCCGCGCTTCGAGGAACTCGGCCATCCGCATGCCGAGGGAAGAGGCGAGGGCATCGCGCCCGAAACTCTCGTTCGCCACGCTCACGGTCAACAGAGCTCGCACGAGCTCGATGATCGGTTGCTGCAGTGCGGCGCGCTCCTCCGCAGACGACCCCCGCACGGCGGAGGCCGCGCGGGCGAGAAAAGCCGAGGTCACGGAGACGAGGGTCTCGCGGGGGTCGAGGGTGCGTGCGACCTGGGACCGAACGAGTCGATAGGGAAGCCCCAACCTCTCGATCGGCACCTGGTAGGTCGTCCGCACGGCGCCTGGGGTGAACCGAATCAGGTACGGCTCGGACGAGGTGTACAGCACCATATCGCCGGCGCGGAGGCGGGCCAGTCGACCCGCCTGGGCGAGCACGGTCGTACCGCTCTCGACGACGCTGATGAGCAGACTCGGCACCGAGGCATCCTGAGCCAGTCGCGCGGTCCGCTCGATTTCGCCGCCCGCGGCCCGGACGGAGAGCATCTGGATATCGCCGAAGTCTGCGATGAAAGAGCGCACTCGGATTTCGAGGCCGGGATAGGGGCGTAGCTCGAGAGGGATGCGTCCCGCGAGCATGTGTTCACGGAGGATGTCCACCCGGTCCGTAGCCGGCAGTCCCTCCAGCTCGATGACCGCTGCCACGGTCCCTCCGATCGGACACGCTGAGGGGTGTGCCGCTGCCACGATGGTAGCGGTCCCAACCACGCCGGTACAGAAGGGGAACAGGTCAATGCGTCGCGGTTCAAGACGCCAGGCGTTTCGCGCGACAGGGTCGACAGACATCCTCCCGCCACGAAAGGACGCCTCATGACCGCACCCGAAGGTTCGACCCTCACCGCGCGCGAGCTCGACGAGATCAGCCGCGCCAACGATACGGGCCGCGTACCCGTCGTGTTCGTGCACGGGTTATGGCTGCTCTCGAGCAGTTGGGATGCCTGGCGCGACCTCTTCGAACAGAACGGCTACGCCACGATCGCGCCGGGTTGGCCCGACGACCCCGCGAGCGTGGAGCAAGCACGCATCGACCCCGAGGTCTTCGCGCACAAGATGGTGCAGCAGGTCACCGACCACAACCTCGACGCGATTTCACACCTCAGCGTCAAGCCCGCGGTGATCGGACACTCTTTCGGAGGCCTCATCGCGCAGAAGATCGCGGGCGAAGGTGCGTCCGCCGCGACGGTGGCCATCGACAACGCCCCGTTCCGGGGAGTCCTACCCCTGCCGATCTCGGCGCTCAAGTCCGCCGCGCCCGTGCTCGCCAACCCCGCCAATTCGGGACGTGCCGTATCGCTGACTTACGAACAGTTCGCGTTCGGCTGGGTCAACAACCTCGATGATGACGAAGGACGGGCTCTTTACGAGCAGTTCCACGTCCCGGCCAGCGGAGTACCGCTGTTCCAGGCCGCCACGGCCAACCTCAACCCCTTTTCCGAGACGAAGGTCGACACGAAGAACCCCCTGCGCGGTCCGATGCTGATCATCGCGGGAGACAACGACAACACGGTCCCCTTAGCCATCACACACGCGACCCACAAACAACAGAGCAAGAATCCGGGCGTCACCGAGATCGTCGAGGTGCCGGGCCGCGGACATTCGCTCACCATCGATCACGGGTGGCGAGAGGTCGCGGACCTCGCGCTCGCCTTCGTGCAGCGCTTCGTGTGAGGCGCGCGGGCGATCGACGCGGTGCTACCGTCCGGCGCCGACGGCCTCGGGGGTGTCCTCTCGTGACCAGCCGAAGGCGGGCGCGATCTCGCGGGCGATCGTCTCGAGCATGCGTGCGTTGTACTCGACCCCGAGCTGGTTGGGGACGGTCAGCAGCACGGTGTCGGCTGCCTGGATCGCCGCATCCTGCGCCAACTCCGCCGCGATCACGTCGGGCTCGCCCGTGTAGCTCTTGCCGAAGCGCGCCCGCACACCCTCGAGGATGCCGACCTGATCCTCGCTGTCCTCGCGCGAGCTGAAGAGCTGGCGGTCGAGGTCGCTCGTGATCGGGATGACGCTGCGGCTCACGCTGACCCGCGGTTCGCGGTCCCAGCCGGCTTCGGCCCAGGCCGCGCGGAACATCTGGATCTGCTCGAGCTGCAGCTCGTCGAACGGCACGCCGGTGTCTTCGACCAGCAGGGTGGACGACATGAGGTTCATGCCGAGCTCGGCGGTGCGGACGGCGGTCTCGCGGGTACCGGAGCCCCACCAGATGCGGTCGGAAAGACCAGGCGACTGGGGCTGGATCGCGAGGGCCCCGTCGCCGCTCATGCGCGGGTCGGCTCGGACGATTCGCTCGCCGCTGATCGCGGTGCGAAACAGTTCGGTCTTGCGGCGCGCGAGGTCTGCCTCGGTGTCGCCCTCGGCCGGGACGTACCCGAACGAGTGGGAGCCGTTGAGCGCGGGCTCGGGTGATCCGCGGCTCAGGCCGAGCTGCAGTCGGCCGCCACTGATCAGGTCGGCCACGGCAGCCTCTTCGGCCATGTAGAGCGGGTTCTCGTACCGCATGTCGATGACGCCCGTGCCGAGCTCGATGCGGCTCGTGCGGGCGCCCGCGGCCGACAGCAGCGGGAACGGGCTCGCGAGCTGCCGCGCGAAGTGGTGGACACGGTAGTAGGCGCCATCGATGCCAAGCTCTTCCGCCGCGACGGCGAGGTCGATCGACTGCAGCAGCGCGTCGCCGCCCGTGTTCGTCTGGCTCGAGTGGTGGGGGTGCCAGTGGCCGAAGCTCAGGAACCCGATGCGTTTGCGGTGCATACCGGGTGGAACGCATGCTGCCGCATGGACATTCCCGGGGTTTGCGGTGCTGACCTCGTCCTGGCGTAAGTCTGAAAGGAATCTCGGGCGCTCAGGTGGCAATCCGGGGCTCTCAGGCATGTTTTGGATGCTTCATTCCTTTCAGATTTACGCACTCGCCGTTGCCGGGGCGCAGCAGCGCGTCGTGCCGGTGTCCGCGCCTGTCCTCCCCAGGGCCCCTTTCCTCGTCGGAGTCTGCAGTTCAGGGGCCCGAACGCCGCGCGCGCTGCGGGCAGGGGTCGGATGGTGCTCATGCAGTTACGGCCTCCCGCTCCCATCACCAGCTATCGCACCTCCGCCGACCTGCTCGGTGCCGGAATGACGCGGCGCCGCATCACCGCGGCGGTCGCCGCGGGCACACTCCTGCGGATTCGCAGCGACGTTTACGTCGATGCGACGGTGGCCGCTCCGGTACTTGCCGCGGCCCGCGCGGGTGGCCGCCTGCACTGCGTCTCCGCGCTCGCATTGTCGAAAGTGTTCGTGGAGGAACGACCCGGCATCCATGCGCACTACTGGCGCAACGGCGTCCATCGTCCGGCCGGTCGAGACGTTGTGCGCCACTGGGGTGACCTGATGCGCACGCCACATCCGCGTTCGCTGATGGTGGAGCCGATCGATGCCCTCCGGCAGGCCATCCTGTGCCAGAAGCCGCGCGCCGCGATTGCGACCATCGACTCCGCGCTGAACCTCGGCTTCATTCGTGCCGACGATCTCCATGAGTTGTTCGGTGCGCTTCCGGAGCGTAAGCATGGTTTGCGTCCGCACATCGACGGACGCGCCGAGTCCGGGACCGAGTCCCTGGTGCGACTCATCGCCCGGTCGCTCGGTGGTCAGGTCGAGATCCAGGTATCGATCCGCGGAGTAGGCAGGGTGGACATCATCGTCGACGGGTGGCTCGTGATCGAGTGCGATAGCCGCGCGCATCACGAGGGATGGGAGGCCCAGCTGGAAGATCGTCGCCGGGATCTGGCCCTCGCGGCGCTCGGCTACACGTCGATCCGCCCGGCGGCCGAAGACATCCTCTACCGCCCCGAGGTCGTCGTTGCCGCGATCAAGGGGCTGCTCTGGTCTGCGGCGCGCGGTGGTCGACGCGTTCGCGTGTAAATCGGAAAGGATTCTGGCCCCGATACGCCAGAATCTGGAGGGTTTGGGGTGTAGTTGCCGCCGATGTTCCTTTGAGATTTGCGGCGCAGGGCGGGAACGACGCCGCAAAGGGTGGCGGGCGCCGAAAAGCGGGTGTGCGACGCGGCTCTAGGGTGGATCCGTGAACGCAGACCTCTCGCCCCGCAGCAGAATTGTCGCCGAACGTCTCGTCGAGGCCGGCATCCCCGGTCAGATCGTGGTGCTGCCCGATGCCGCCTCGACCGCCGCGCTCGCCGCGGCCGCCCTCGGTGTCGAGGTGGGCGCGATCGCCAACAGCCTGGTGTTCTGGAGCGACGGCGAGCCGTTGTTGGTCATGACGAGCGGCTCGCACCGGGTCGACACCGCTGCGTTGGCTGCGCGGATCGGCCGGCAGTCGATCACGCGGGCAACACCCGAGCAGGTGCGCGAGGCGACCGGCCAGGCGATCGGGGGAGTTGCCCCGACCGGACACCCCGCTCCGCTGACGACGATCGTCGACGAGCACCTCGCCACCTACCCGGAGCTGTGGGCCGCGGGTGGCACGCCGCACACGGTCTTCCCGCTGTCGTTCGACGAGCTGATACGCATCACGGGCGGAGCCGTGACAAAAGTCGACTGAAGCGCGAGTTGACTGAGGCGAAGGCCCGCTAGTCGGAGTCGCGCGGGATGGCGTAGGTCCAGCGCTCGGGGACGGATGTTTCGAGGTCACGCCAGTCGTCGATGCCGAAGTCGAAGACCGCGACGGCGCACGTCGGCATGTGCGGGATACCGCCGTCGTCCGGAAATCTCGACCAGTGCCGGGACAGATCCGACAATCCCGGATCGTGCGCCACCACGATCACGGAGCCTTCTGACCGGGCCGAGACGAGCTCCACGATGCGGCGCGGGGTGGCACCGTAGAGGCGTTCGTCGAGGCGCACGGTCGTGTCGAGCGCGGCGGCGAAAGCATCGGCGGTGGTGGCGGCGCGGAGCGCGGTGCTCGAGAGAAGAGCGGCACCACGCAGCTCCGGATGCTCAGCCGCTAGCCGTGCGGCCATCCGGGGCGCGTCACGTATGCCGCGTTCGTTCAGGGGGCGGTCGTGGTCGTCGACGCCGGGATGATCCCAGCTCGACTTCGCGTGGCGGATGAGCGCGAGCGTCTTCATGCGGCCACCTTACGAGGTCGCGCTGGTCCCTTCGACAGGCTCAGCGTTCGGGATGGTCGGGTGGGTCCCTTCGGCAGGTTCAGGGAGCGGGGGCAGGCTCAGGGACCGGGGGGAGGCTCAGCGGCCGGCTCGATACGACTCGGCCTGATATATCGCCGTGGTGGTGGACGGTCCCCGCGTCGGTGCGATACCTATGGAGAGCACCATTTGCGCAGCCGTGACTCGTGTCGCTTCTGCCGTGAACCGCCTGCCGCGCCGCCTGTCGGACCCGAACCGACGGATGCCGGACGGTAGGTCCCCGCAATATGAGTGGGGGGCAGGGGTGCGACCTCGAGGCACCCCCCACCCCGAGGTCGCACCCCTCGGCCCCCCTCTCAGCGGGCGAGGCGGGATGCCCGGGGTGACCCTCACTCTCAGAATCAGCGCGCCACGTACACCCAGGCGTCGCGGCCGCTCCTCAGCGTGACCGAAACCCGGTTGTACTGTTCGACCTCGTATTCGTCGGCGGCTTCGAGCTCGGCCTCGGTGATCCAGAGCAGGACGCCGACCACCTTGTCGAGCTGGTTTCCCGTACGGCGGACGATCGGATGCACGTCGCGGCCGCTGACGCCCGTGACGCGTGCGTCCTCGATTTCGAGATAGTCCGTCGTGAAGCCCGGCAGGACATCGGGTTCGCCGGCGAGCAGCCGACCGAACGTGTCGAGTTGCACGGCGGGGAGGCGGAGGGTTCCGTAGCTGAACAGAGCCACATCGGGTGTGGCGGCATCGGCGTGGGGCAGGCCGGAGAGGGCCATGTCAGCGGATGCCTCGGGTCACGGCATCAGGCTAGCGATCACCGTCGGTTGCGGCCAGGCTTTTCGGCCCACACGTCATGCACCGAAGATCGCGTGCGCCACCGTGAAGATCGTCAGCCCGGCCAGCGCGCCGACGATCGTGCCGTTGAGGCGGATGTACTGCAGGTCACGGCCGACCATCAGTTCGATCTTTTCGGTGGTCTCTTCGGGGTCCCACCGCTCGATCGTGTCGGTGATGACCGACGCGATGTCGTGGCGATAGCGGTTGACGGCGAACGTCGCAGCGTCCGTCACCCACGTGTCGACACGACGCTGCAGCGCGGGCTCGGAAGCGAGACGCCCCCCGATCTCGGCCAGGGCGGCGCGCGCACGCAGTCGGAGCCCGCTCTCGGGGTCTGCGAGCGACGACAGCAGCCCGTTCTTCGCGGTGTCCCAGAGCTGGGCCGCGAGGTCGCGCACGCGCGGGCTGTCGAAGACGGTCGCTTTCGCGTTCTCGAGCCGGGCGATGGTGTCGGGGTCGTGCTGCAGGTTGTCGGCGAGACGCGAGAGATAACCGTCGATCGCAATCCGCGCCGGGTGCTTGGGGTCGGCTCGCACCGCGGCGACGAAGTTCACGGCTTCTTTGTAGACGGTGTCGTCGACAAGACGATGCGCGATGGATGGCACCCAGCCGGGCAGTCGTCGCGAGACGAGACCGGCGAAGGCCGATTGGTTGCTCTCGAGCCAGGTCGCGATGGAGTCGGCAGCAAGGTCGACGGCGTTGTGATGCGCCCCGGTCTCGACGATGCGACCGAGCCAGGCACCGGCCGCGGGGCCCCACTCGGGTTCGATCACGTGCGAGCGTGCGAGGTCGGCGATGAGGTCGCGCACGTCGTCGTCGCTGACGGCGCGGAGCACGGCAGACGCGAGAGCAGAACCCTCAGTGGCGACGCGCTCGGCGTGCTGCTCTTGTGCAAGCCACGTCCCGAGTCGCGAGGCGACGCCGATGCTCTCGAGCTTCTCACGCACCACTTCTGCCGAGAGGAAGTTCGTCTCGACGAATTCGCCGAGGCTGCGCCCGATCTCGTCTTTGCGGTGGGGGATGATCGCCGTGTGCGGGATCGGGATGCCGAGCGGATGCCGGAACAGTGCCGTCACCGCGAACCAGTCCGCGAGCGCACCCACCATGCCACCCTCGGCCGCCGCGCGGACGTATGCCAACCAGGGCACGTCCTGTTGGAATGCGAAAGCGAACACGAACACGACGGCCATGAAGAGCAGTGCGCCGAGCGCGACGGCCTTCATCCGCGTCAGCGAGCGGCGGCGAGCCTGGTCGGCGGGGCTCAGGAGGGCCATCGGGGTGCGTGCCATCCGGTCATCCTCGCACGGCGAACCGTGCCTCAGGCGGGGGTTGCGTTGCCCGACCCACCCGCCCACGGCGGTAATCTTGCGGCGTGATCGATGACATCAAGAAGCGCGCCCTGCACCGCACGAGCATCCTCGAGGGTCAGCTGCGCGGGCTGACCAAGATGATCGAGAACGAGGACTACTGCATGGACATCATCGGGCAGTCCCGCGCCATCGAGAAGGCGCTCGAATCTCTCAACCGTCTGCTGCTCGAGAACCACCTGCGCACCCACGTGACGACGATGTTCGAGCAGGGCGGCACCGAGCGCGAGCAGGCCGTGGCGGAGCTCTTGCGCGCGTTCGACTTCGACAAGCGCTGAGCCGGGCGCCGTCCAGGCCGGGCGATCAGGACGGCTCGCCGCGCAGGCTCGTCCAGTTGCGGTCGAAGCTGCGCGCGCCGTGCACGCGGTCGGCGAAGCCGTCGAGGCGCTCCATCGTCGCGGCGTCGAGCGTCACACCGACACCGCCCATCCATCCGTCCACGTGCGCGGCGAAGCGCGACCCGGGAATCGGGGCGATCGGGATGCCGAGGGTAGCGGCGCGGGAGAAGAGCCAGGCGAAGGCCAGCTCGGTGCCGGTCAGGCCCGCGTCGCGCGCGACAGCCAGGTACTCGTCGCGTAGCGCCGCGTTCGCCGTGAGGTTCTCGGGCGCGAATCGCGGAAAGTTCGGCCGCATGTCACCCGGGCCGATGCGCGTCGCGTCGAAGTCGTCGCCGAGCAGTCCGCGACTCAACGGCGAGTAGGGCACGAAGCCGGTGCCGGTCTCGATCACCGCGGGGATCACGGCGCGTTCGACATCGCGACTGAGCACGCTCCACTCGGTCTGCAGTGCGGCGATCGGGTGGACGGCATTGGCGCGTCGGAGCTCATCCGCCGTCGCCTCGGAGAGCCCGAGGTGGCGCACCTTGCCCGCCGCGATGAGCTCGGCCATCGCTCCGACGGTCTCTTCGATGGGCGTATCGGGGTCCACCCGGTGCTGGTAGTAGAGGTCGACGTGGTCGGTGCCGAGGCGCTGCAGGCTCAGGTCGATCTGCTCGCGCACGTACTCGGGCGTGCCGCGCACCCCGCGTTTGCCGGCCGAGCCGCCGTGGATGCCGAACTTCGTGGCGACGACGACCTCGTCGCGCCGGGTTCGGAGCAGTCGCGAGATGATCCGTTCGCTGCGGCCGTCGCCATAGACGTTCGCGGTGTCGACGAAGCGGATGCCGGAGTCCACCGCGTGCGTGAGAGTCGCGAGCGCCGTGTCGTCATCGACCGGGCCGTAGACATCCGTGAGGCTCATCGCCCCGTATCCGAGGGCGGTGACAGTTAGTCCGTCGCCGAGTTCCACAGGGGGCAGGGCGACCGAGGGCAGGGCGACAGGGGGCAGGGAGTCGGCAGGCATGCCTCCGATCCTGCCAGGCGGACGAGGGGTCAGCGCGCGATCGGGCCGAGCCAGGCGGTCGCGACGGTCGAGTGCGCCGATTCGGGGTCGGAGGGGTGGAACTGGCCCGCGAGCACGTCGCGGTACAGCCGCGCGAGCTCGGACCCCGCGAAGTACGACGAGCCGCCGGCGACGAGGATCGCGTCGTCGACCACGGCCTTGGCGGCCACGACCGCGCGGTGCTTCAGCCCGGCGAGCAACGAAAACCACTTCGCGCCATGGTCGGCGAGTCCGTCGATGTCGGCGGCCAGCGCGGCGATCTGCGGCGGCAGGGCGTCGTAGGCGAGCGCCATGTCGGCGATGCGCCAGCGGATGTCGGGATCCTGGCTGTACGTCGTGCCGGTCTTCTTCGACGTGCGGGTCTGGGCTGTCGCGACCGCGACGTCGAGTGCCCGGCGCGCGATGCCGGTGTAGACCGAGGCGAGCAGGATCTCGAAGACGCTGAAGATGCCGAACACCAACGGGTCGGGCTGGGGGCCCGGGTCGATGCGGCGCACAACGCGGTCCGCAGGCGCAACGGCCGCGTGCAACTCGGTCGTGCGGCTCTGGGTGCCGCGCATGCCGAGGGTGTCCCAGTCGTCCCGCGTCGTGATGCGGCCCGCGGTCTCTTCGTCGCGCGAGACGAAGGCGTAGACCATCTTCGGGCCGTCGGCGGATGTCGTGTCGAGGCCGTGCAGGCCCAGATGCGACCAGACGGGTGCGAGCGAGGTGAAGATCTTCGTGCCCGTGAAGCTGTACCCGCCGTCGGTGAGCGGTGAGGCATCCGTGTCGCTTCCGAATAGCACGAGGTCGTTGCCGGCCTCGCTGATGCCGAAGGCGAAGACCTCGCCCGCGGCGGCGCCCGTCTGGACGAAGGCGAGGTCGTCGATGCCGCGGTCTTGCAGTACCTTCGCGACCCCTGTCCACACCAGGTGCATGTTGATCGCGAGGGCGGTCGCGGGTGCCGCGCCCGCGAGACGCTGCTGCAGAACGGATGCCTCGGCGAGGCCGAGTCCGGCGCCGCCGCGGTATTCGGGCACGAGGATCGCGAGGTAGCCCGCCGCGCGCAGATCGGCGAGGTCGTCCTCGGGGAAGGTGTTCTCGCGGTCGTGCGCTCCCGCCCGCGAGCGGATGCGCTCGATCAGGTTGTCGGGCAGGTAGGCGGTGGGGTCGAAGTCGGGCACGCCTCTATTGTCCCGCCGCCGGGGACCGAGCGGGCCGAGCTTTCGCGACGACCCGACCGGGCAAAGTCAGCCGCCGAGCACGCCGAGCACGCCGAGCAACTGCCGTACTGTCTCGTCGGGCTTGTCGCGGTGCGGTGAGTGCCCGGCCCCCGCCACGATGGACATCGTGAACCGAGGGTTCGCCGCGAGCACCCCCGCGGCCACGTCGCCCGTAAAGAGGCTGTAGACCTCGGGGTCGGCGCCGATGACGTGCGTCGGCACGGTGACGCGCGCGCACGCGTCGCGAACGTCCCAGTCGGGGTTCTGCACGGCGACCTGGTCGACCGCCCAGCGGCTCGCCCGCGCGACCGCGTCGACCTTCAGTTCGATGTCTTGCGGGTGCCACTCCGGGTGCTCCGCACGCACGAGCTCAGCGCGATTGTCGGCGAACGCCTGTTCCTGGCTCACGCGGACTGCCTCGGCGTCGGCCCCGAGCACGACGATGCCCGGATCGATCAGCACGAGTCGCCGTGCCCAGCCTGGTTGGCCCGCCGAGGCGACGACGGCCGCGGCGCCGCCGAGCGAGTGTCCGATCACGAGGTCCCACGGGCCGCCGTGCGGGGGAGTGGTGGCCGAGACATCCGCTGCGAACGCATCGATCGTGTAGTCGAGCGCGCGGGGCGCCGAGCCGTGTCCCCGCAGATCCACGGCGCTCGCCGCCCAGCCCGCCTCGCCGAGGGCCGCTCCGAGGCGCCACATCAGCGCGCCGCTCGAGCCGAGACCGTGAATGAGCAGCGCTCGGCGGGGCGCGTCGGTGGGGCCCCATGTGAGGGAGGGCAGCGCGAGGGGTGCGGTCATGCATCCAGCCTACGAACACGCAGCCGTGGGGAGGGCGCGCTGCCGCGCTCCGTTCCGGCCCCGCCGGCCTTCGGCGACGGCAAGATGGATGCATGATCTCGACCGAGCTGGCGAGCGCGCTGCGCGAGACGGGACTCGTCTGGCACCCCGCGTCGGGTGACCGATTCCAGCTCGACGAACCCGAGTTCGAGGCCGACATCTTCACCGTCAGCGAGATGACGATCGAGCCGCGCGAATATCCGACCGGAATCATCCTGGCCTTCAACGGCACGACCGAGTGGGCTCTGGATTCCGTCGCGCTCGAGGATGCTCTGTGGCTACCGCGCGAAGATCAGCTACGCGAACTGCTGCGGGGCACCTTCCGCGTGCTGCGGCGCCTGGCCGACACGCACGAGATCGAGATCGAGATAGCGGGGGAGGCGGCCGTGTTCACGCATCCGGAACCGTCGGATGCGTACGCCCTGGCCCTCCTGCACGTGCTGCGCCGCATCGCGTGACCTGCGGGGCATCACGTGATGGTGTGCACGGGCTCTGTGTCGGGGAGGGGGCTCGCGTCGCGGCCGCGCAGGTCGGGGAACGAGCGCACCCAGACGACCGAGACGATCACGCCGAACACCGCGAAGATCGCCGCGGCCCAATAGGCGGCCGTCGGGCCTGCGCCATCGATCACGAATCCCGCGATGGCCGATCCCGCGGCGGCACCGATGAGCTGCCCGGTGCCGATCCATCCGTAAGCCTCGGCCGTGTCGCTGAATTTCACACTCGCGCTCGTGATCGCGAACACCACGGCAAGGGCCGGGGCGATGCCGATCCCCGCGAGCATCAGCGTGCCGCCGATCCAGAAGACATTGAGCGAAATCGTCGTCAGTGCGAGGCCGATCGCGACAACCGTCAGGCGACGTGCCATCGCCCACGACCCGATCGGGATGTGCCCGAAGCTCAAGCCCCCCGCCAGGCTGCCGATGGCGAAGAGGGCGAGCACGATGCCGGCCTCGAACCCGCCGTGACCGAACGTCGCGACGACACCCGCCTCGACCGCCGCGCACGCGCCGATCAAGAGGAACCCGATGACGGTCGCCAGCAGCACGGGCGGTTTGGCCAGCACCTTGCCGATCGTGCGGCGGCTGCGCGGGATGCGGACGCGCCCGATCTCGGGCGACATGATGAACCACGCGCATCCGCCCAGCAGGATCACGACGATCAGGAGCATGGCCGTGGTCGTGCCCGCCTGGAGGGCGACGAACGTGATGACGACGGGTGCAAAGACCCAGATGAGCTCTTGCAGGGAGGCATCCAGGGAGAAGAGCGGTGTCAGCTGACGGGAGTTGACCATCTTCGGATAGACCGTCCGCACCGCCGACTGCACCGGCGGGGTGGCAAGGCCCGCGACGAGACCGAACGCCATGGTCAGTGGGAGTGCCATGGGGAAGAGCCCGAGCACCAGCAGTGCGGCGGCGCAGACGAGGGTGGTGAGCGTGAGGACGCGGCGCATGCCCCAGATACCCATCCAGCGACTCGTGACCGGTCCGGCTGTCGCCTGACCCACCGAGGTGGCGGCCAGCACGAGGCCCGCGGCGCCGTACGATCCCGTCAACTGCTCGATGTGGAGCAGCAGCGCGAGCGAGATCATCCCGTTCGGGAATCGCGCCGTCAGTTGCGCGGCGATGATCCGGCCGACGCCGGGCGTCTTCAGTAGTTCCCGATATGCGCCCACGAGAGGTCAATGGTAGTCCCGGTGTGCGACACGCCGACACTGTTCACGACACGCCGGTGCGAAGGTGCGACACGCCGTGTCGACGTTCTCCACAGGAATCCGGATGTCGGAGGCCCCCCATAACGTCGTGCCTGTGGATAGCTCGGGCCGAGGCATCCGAATGCGGCGTTATTCAGCGATTTTTCAGGTTCGAAATCGGACCGCCGCCTGTGGATGAATCGGTGGACAACCTGTGTTGTTAAGGGGAGAGGCGGTGGAGAACTACACGAATGTAACTACTACCCCTTGTGGTGCCTTCCGGTGTCGGTACCCATATGTAGTATTGGACTCCCGGTGGGGGGACGCCGGCTCAAGCAACCAAGAAGACCGATGAATAAGGGGATGAAGGCCGAAATGGCAATCACCGTTTACACGAAGCCGTCCTGCGTCCAGTGCACCGCGACCTACCGCGCCCTCGACTCGAAGGGCCTCGAATACGAGGTACTCGACCTGTCGCAGGACCCGTCCGCACTCGAGCAGGTCAAGGCCCTGGGTTACCTCCAGGCGCCCGTCGTCATCACCGACGGCGACCACTGGTCGGGCTTCCGTCCCGACAAGATCGACGAACTCGCAACGCGCCTGGCCTGAGGCCCGGCGCACGGGAGGTGCGACGTGAGCAAGCTGGCTACGAAGGCACCCCTGCTCGTCTTCTTTTCGAGCGTCTCGGGCAACACGGCCCGGTTCATTGAGAAGCTCGGGATGCCGGCGGTCAGAATCCCTCTGCAGGGGGAGTCCACGCCCGTCATCGATGAGCCGTTCGTGCTCGTCACCCCGACGTACGGCGGGGGACAGGGGCGGGGCGAAGAAAAAGGCGCCGTGCCCAAGCAGGTGGTCCGCTTCCTCAACGAGGAGCGCAACCGCCAGCTGATCCGGGGAGTCATCTCCGCAGGCAACACCAACTTCGGTGAGTCATTCGGACTCGCCGGCGACATCATCAGCCGCAAGTGCAACGTGCCGCACTTGTACCGGCTCGAACTGTTCGGCACGCCAGAAGACATCGATCGCGTGAGCGACGGATTGGAACGATGGTGGACACAGCACTGAGCGAGACTCCCTTCAAGCAGAACGCGGCGTTCGACGGGATGGACTACCACTCCCTGAACGCGATGCTGAACCTGTACGGCGCGGACGGAAAGATCCAGTTCGACGCCGACAAGCGCGCCGCGCGGGAGTACTTCCTGCAGCACGTCAACCAGAACACCGTCTTCTTCCACTCGCTCAAGGAGCGTCTCGACTACCTGGTCGAAAAGGAGTACTACGAGCCGGCCGTGCTGGCGAAGTATCCGTTCGGGTTCATCCAGCAGCTCAATGACTTCGCCTACGGCAAGAAGTTCCGCTTCGAGACGTTCCTCGGGGCGTTCAAGTACTACACGAGCTACACACTCAAGACGTTCGACGGCAAGCGTTACCTCGAGCGGTTCGAAGACCGCGTCGTGATGACGGCGCTGGGACTTGCCGACGGCGACCAGAAGCTCGCGATGGAGCTCGTCGAAGAGATCCTCTCTGGTCGTTTCCAGCCCGCTACCCCGACGTTCCTCAACACGGGCAAGGCGCAGCGCGGCGAGCTCGTATCGTGCTTCCTGCTCCGCATCGAAGACAATATGGAGTCGATCTCGCGCGGAATCAACTCCTCGCTGCAGCTCTCCAAGCGCGGCGGCGGCGTCGCCCTGCTGCTCTCGAACATCCGTGAGGCCGGCGCCCCGATCAAGCAGATCGAGAACCAGTCCTCGGGCATCATCCCCGTCATGAAGCTTCTCGAAGACAGCTTCAGCTACGCCAACCAGCTCGGCGCACGTCAGGGCGCGGGCGCGGTGTACCTGCAGGCGCACCACCCCGACATCCTGCGCTTCCTCGACACCAAGCGCGAGAACGCGGACGAGAAGATCCGCATCAAGACGCTGTCGCTCGGTGTCGTCGTGCCCGACATCACGTTCGAGCTCGCTCGCAACGACGAAGACATGTACCTCTTCTCGCCGTACGACGTCGAGAAGGTCTACGGCGTTCCGTTCGGCGACATCTCGGTCACCGAGAAGTACCGCGAGATGGTCGATGACCCGCGCATCAAGAAGACCAAGATCAACGCGCGGGAGTTCTTCCAGACCCTCGCCGAGATCCAGTTCGAGTCGGGCTACCCGTACATCATGTTCGAGGACACGGTGAACGCGGCCAACCCGATCAAGGGCCGCATCAACATGTCCAACCTCTGCAGCGAGATCCTGCAGGTCAACACGCCGACGACGTACAACGAGGACCTCTCGTACTCGAAGATCGGTAAGGACATCTCCTGCAACCTCGGGTCGCTGAACATCGCGCTGGCGATGGACTCGCCCGACCTCGGCAAGACGGTCGAGACGGCCATCCGGGGTCTGACCGCGGTCAGCAACCAGAGCCACATCCGCTCCGTCCGCTCGATCGAAGAGGGCAACGACCGCACCCACGCGATCGGCCTCGGGCAGATGAACCTGCACGGCTACCTCGCTCGCGAGCGCGTCTTCTACGGTTCGGAAGAGGGCATCGACTTCACGAACATCTACTTCTACACGGTGCTCTTCCACGCCCTGCGCGCCTCGAACGAGATCGCGATCGAGCGCGGACAGGCCTTCGAGGGTTTCGAAGACTCGACGTACGCGTCGGGTGAGTTCTTCGACAAGTACACCGAGCGCGCGTGGGTTCCCGAGACCGACAAGGTCAAGGAAATGTTCGCCGGCGTGCACATTCCGACGCAGGATGACTGGACCGCCCTGAAGGCGAAGATCCAGCAGCACGGCATCTACAACCAGAACCTGCAGGCCGTGCCGCCGACCGGGTCGATCTCGTACATCAACAACTCGACGTCGTCGATCCACCCGATCGCGGCGAAGGTCGAGATCCGCAAGGAAGGCAAGCTCGGCCGCGTCTACTACCCGGCCGCGTTCATGACGAACGACAACCTGGAGTACTACCAGGACGCCTACGAGATCGGCTACGAGAAGGTCATCGACACGTACGCCGCGGCGACGCAGCACGTCGACCAGGGCCTGTCGCTGACGCTGTTCTTCAAGGACACCGCCACGACGCGCGACATCAACAAGGCGCAGATCTACGCATGGAAGAAGGGGATCAAGACGATCTACTACATCCGCCTGCGCCAGATGGCCCTCGAGGGCACCGACATGTCGGAATGCGTCAGCTGCACGCTGTAATCCTCCTATTGGATCTGAGAGAAGAACACCGATGAGCGAAAAGCTCCAGCTCCTGGACTCCGTCCAGGCCATCAACTGGAACCGCATCCAGGACGATAAAGACGTCGAGGTGTGGAACCGCCTGGTCAACAACTTCTGGCTGCCCGAGAAGATCCCGCTCTCGAACGACATCCAGTCGTGGAACACGCTCACTCCCGACGAGCAACTGCTGACGATGCGTGTTTTCACGGGTCTGACGCTGCTCGACACCATCCAGGGCACGGTCGGCGCCGTTTCGCTCATCCCCGACGCGATCACGCCCCACGAAGAGGCGGTGTACACCAACATCGCGTTCATGGAGTCGGTGCACGCGAAGAGCTACTCGTCGATCTTCTCGACGCTGTGCTCGACCAAAGAGATCGACGAGGCGTTCCGCTGGTCGGTCGAGAATCCGAACCTTCAGAAGAAGGCTCAGATCGTCATGGAGTACTACCGTGGCGACAGCCCGCTCAAGCGCAAGGTCGCCTCGACCCTGCTCGAGAGCTTCCTCTTCTACTCGGGTTTCTATTTGCCGATGCACTGGTCGTCGCGCGCCAAGCTGACGAACACAGCCGACCTGATCCGCCTCATCATTCGCGACGAGGCCGTGCACGGGTACTACATCGGCTACAAGTTCCAGAAGGGGCTCGAGAGGGTCTCGCAGGCCGAGCGTGACGAGATCAAGGACTACACGTTCTCGCTCATGTACGAGCTCTACGACAACGAGGTGCAGTACTCGCAGGACCTTTACGACGAGGTCGGGCTGACCGAGGACGTCAAGAAGTTCCTGCATTACAACGCCAACAAGGCCCTGATGAACCTGGGCTACGAGGCGATGTTCCCCTCGAGCGTCACGAACGTGAACCCGGCGATCCTGTCGGCCCTCTCGCCGAACGCGGACGAGAACCACGACTTCTTCAGCGGGTCGGGTTCGTCGTACGTCATCGGCAAGGCCGTCGCGACCGAGGACGACGACTGGGACTTCTGAGCCCCGTCTGCTGACTCGGTCCCTCCGGTCCCGCAATTGCAGCGAAACACCCCTTCTGCTTCCAAACACCCCTCGACAGGGGGTGTCTCGACGCAGAAGGGGTGTTTCGGCGTTTAAGGGCGACGAGCTCAGCGCCGGGTCGAGAATGTCACCGTGAACTTCGACGTGCGGGCGACCTGACGCGTCGGGCCGACCAGACTCTCCAGCGGCTGGCGGTACTGCAGTGCGGAGTTCCAGACGGTCCACAGCTCGCCGCCCGGTCGCAGCACGCGGGCCGCGTCGGCGAACAGGTGCCGCGCGATCGTCTCGTCGATCGCTCCGCCCCGATGGAACGGCGGATTCAGGGCGATGAACGACGCGCTCGCGTCAGGCAACGTCGACAGGGCGTCGTCGCGGACCACAGACATCCGATCCTCGATCCCGTTCGCGACAGCGGTCGCGCGAGCCGAAGCGACGGCGGCGGATGATTCGTCCGACGCGTAGACGCGCAGGCTCGGATACCGGAGGGCCAGCGTTGCGCCCACGATCCCGTTACCGCACGCCAGATCGATAGCCGCATCGTCGTCTTCACCCAGGATCGTCTCGGGCAGGTTGTCGATCAGGAGCCGTGTGCCGATGTCGAGCGAGGAGCCCGCGAAGACGCCTCCGAACGCGCAGACGACCACGCCGTCGTGCTGCGCGCGCGAGGCGAGCGGGTCGCGTCCGTTCTGCGGATCGCGTGCGATGAGAACCCGCGACTTCTGCCGAGCGTGCGAGACATCGAGCGTGGCGAAATACTCGCGCAGCACATCGTTCATGCCGAGGCTCATGTGCTTCAGGCGTCCGCCCGCGAATACGACGACGTCGGGCGATGCATGCGCGGCGATGAGGCCCGCGATGTCCCTCAGCGACTCGAGCGAGCGCGGCAGCCGCAGCAACACCACGCGAGCGTCGCGCACGAGTTCCGCGTCGAGAGGCAGCGAGGCGACGGATGCTTCGAGGTCCAACGACCGCGCGTTCGCGTCGAGCCCCCGCTCGGCCGACAGGGGGTCCTGGTGCACGCGCACCACACCGGGCGAGTCATCCGTCTCGCTCGCGACCGTGAGCGCGAGCGCGCCGTACATGTCGCCGATGACGACGACGTCCTGCCGCTCGAGGCCCGCTCGCGCGGCGGCGGACTCGTCGAGCAGAAGGCGATCCGCGGCGTCGTGCGCGCGCAGATCGGGGTCGTCGGAATCGGGGAACGGGCGTAGCGCGTCGAGGTCGAGGGTCACCGCACCCACGCTATCCCGGGGACGTCGCGCCCCAGACCACGCCAGCGCCGGCCGGGTGGCGCGCTGCCGGCTCCTTTCGGAGGCCAGTGTCGGAGGCCCATGTCCGAGGGCAGTGGCAAACTGACCGCATGCTGTTCGACGAACTCGCGGCAACGGCCGCCGCGGTCGGCGCGACGCGCTCCCGGCTCGCCAAGGTCGAGGTGCTCGCCGCCTTCCTGCGCGCGCTCGAGCCCGACGAGATCATTCCGGCCACCGGCCTTATGCTCGGCAGGCCGAGACAGGGAAAGGTCGGCGTCGGGTGGCGGAGCCTGGCGGCGACGCTCGAGGCGGCCGCCCCCGCACCGACGCTCACGATCGCGGATGTCGACGCCGCGTTCACGCGGTTGGTCGAGGCGTCCGGTTCAGGCTCCGCGGCGCGACGCTCGACGATCCTGCGCGAGCTGATGGATGCCGCCACCGAACGGGAACGTGATGCGCTGCGGGGTGCGCTGCTCGGCGAGGTGCGGACGGGCGCGCTCGAAGGTGTACTGACCGACGCGATCGCCCGCGCCGCCGAGCGTCCTGTCGCGGACGTGCGCCGAGCGGCAATGCTGTCCGGGGACCTTGCGAGCACGGCGCGAGTTGCCCTGACCGGCACGCCGGAAGATCTCGCGAACACCGGACTCGTGGTGGGGCGCGCCATCCAGCCGATGCTCGCGAGCACGGCCCCCTCGATCGCCGAAGCCATCGGGACGGTGGGTGAGGCATCCGTGGAGTACAAGCTCGACGGGGCTCGCATCCAGGTCCACCGGAGCGGCGACGACGTGCGGATCTTCACCCGCAACCTGGCGGACATCACGCACCGGCTGCCCGAGATCGTGGATGTCGTCAGACGGATGCCCGTGCACGATGTCGTGCTCGATGGCGAAACGCTCGCGCTCGACGAGAACGATGCACCGCGCGCGTTCCAGGACACGATGGCGCGCTTCGGGGCCGAAACCGCGCGAAAGATCGCGCTGCGGCCCTGGTTCTTCGACGTGCTGCACCTGGACGGTCGCGACCTGATCGACGAGCCCCTCGCCGCGCGGCTGGACGCGCTCGCAACGATCGCGCCGGACCACCGCGTTCCCGGTGAGATCACGGCGGATGCCGAAACGGCCGAGCGCATCGGGCGCGAGGCGCTCGCGGCAGGTCACGAGGGCGTGATGGTCAAGGGCATCGACTCGCTCTACGCCGCCGGGCGCCGCGGTGCGAGCTGGATCAAGGTCAAGCCGGTCCACACGCTCGACCTCGTCGTGCTCGCCGTCGAGCCCGGTTCGGGACGCCGGTCGGGCATGCTTTCGAACATCCATCTGGGCGCGCTCGACTCGACAGGAGAATTCGGGCCCCCGGGTGGATTTGTCATGGTGGGCAAGACGTTCAAGGGCATGACCGATGAGACGCTCGCGTGGCAGACCGCGCACTTTCCGACGATCGAGGTGCGCCGCGACCCCTACGTGCTGTGGGTTGAACCCGTGACCGTCGTTGAGATCGCGATCGACGGCGTTCAGCGTTCGTCCCGCTACCCGGGCGGCATCGCGCTGCGTTTCGCCCGGGTCAAGGGGTATCGCAGCGACAAAGAACCGCGCGACGCCGACACGATCCAGACGCTTCGGGGGATGCTGCGCGGCTGATGCGTCGTAAGCCCGCCGGCTGGTGAAGCTCAGCCGGCGGCGGGCAGTTGTTGCAGGGTCCACGAGTTTCCGTCGGGGTCGTCGAACGTGACGAACCGCCCCCACGACAGATCGTCGACATCGGATGCCTCGACCCCCACCGATCGCAGGTGAGCCAGCGCCGCGTCGGCATCCGGCACCACCACCTGAATCGTGTTCTGTCGACCCGGTTCGAGGTCGATCTCGAGACCGTCGCCGAAGGCGATCGAGCACGCAGACCCCGGTGGCGTCATCTGCACGAAGCGGAGCCCCTCGTACGGCACCTGATCGTGGTCGGTGTGGAATCCGACCCGCTCGTAGAATTCTTTCGCGCGGTCGACCTCCGTCACCGGCACGAAGATGAGTTCGATCTTCCAGTCCATTGCGTCCTCCTTCTGCATCGCACGTGGGATGCCTCGCGGCCACACTACGAAGAGCCGCGGACACGGGCCGTCCGCATCCATCGGCGCAGCGCTCGCCGCCGTGATGAGATGGAGTCCCGACCCCTGAGGAGTTCACCCGTGTTCCGCACCCCGCTCACCCTGTTCCGCACCCTCGCGATCGCGGAGGCGATCTCGTGGACGCTGCTGATCACCGGGCTGATCTTGCGGGCCACCATCGACCTGGACATTGCCGTCTCGATCGGTGGCGGCATCCACGGATTCGTGTTCTTGTCATACGGTGCGACGGCCGTGCTGGTTGCCAAGAATCAGCGGTGGCATGTCGTGCCCGCGATCGTCGCGATCGTCAGCGCGATCGTGCCCTACGCCACGATCCCGACCGAGATCTGGCTGCACCGCAGCGGTCGTCTCGCCGGGGCCTGGCGCCTGGAAGCGGGCACCGACCCGCGCGATGGCGCCTGGCACGATCGCCTGATGCGCGCACTGCTGCGTCGCCCGTGGATCCTCGCCGTGCTGGTCGCGGCGGCCGTGATCGTGGTCTTCGTCGTGCTGCTGATCGTCGGCCCGCCGGGCGGCCGCGACTAGGAGGCCTGTTCGGGACCCTGCGCGGAACCCAGCTCGGGCTGCCGCTCGGCCGCGGCGATCGGTTCCGGCGCGACCAGCGACCGTGCCAGCACGGTGGACCCCGCGACCGCCGCCGGCATGATGAGCACCGCGCCGAGCGGAACGAAGAAGCACAGTTGTGTCGCGACGCCGAAGCCGAGAGTCCGCGCGCGGTTGCCGCCGAGCAGCGCGCGGCGCGTTGCACGGTCGATCCCGCGAGCCGACAGCGCCCGCGATGAGAGCTCATCGGCGAGCAGCCATCCGGTCAGCAGGATGCCGCCGACGGCGCCGGCGAACCCGCCGACCACGGGAATGACCCCCAGCAGGCCGGCCGCGATGGCGATCAGGATGCCGCGCACGACGAAAGAGACACCGTCACCGACAGAACGCCAGAACCCGTAGGGTGCATCGGCAGGAGCGTCGCCGAGCTCGCGTTCGGCCGCACGCCAGATGCGGTCGTAGAACGGCTCGCCGATCAGCAACGTCAGGGCGGTGAACGAAATGGCGATCAGCACGAGCGCGGCGCCCAGTATCGCCGTGCCGACGGCGACACGCAGGACGCCCGCCCAGAGTCCCGGCCATCCGTCCGCGAACGGGGTGACGAATTCGGCGAGCGAGGGCAGCTGGAAAGACAGCGCCACGAGGCCCGCGAACAGAACGATGCCGACGATTGCTACGGGAACCAGCCCGAGCGCCATGGTGCCCGGGATGCGTCGCCAGAGCGAGAGGCCGCGTCCGAGCATCCGCACACCCGTCACGAACTCTCGCATCTCACCAGGCTACGGCCGCCCGCGTCGGGTGCGACCCCTATGCTGGGCGGCATGAGCGCTCCCGGGTCTGCCTCTCCGTCCGGATCCATCACGCTCGAGCCGCCGGTATCGGTGCGGATGAAGCACAAACGCGACTCCTCGGATCGTAAAGCGGCGGCACTGCTCCTGATCTTCACGGCGCTGGCGATTCTGTGGGCGAACTCGCCCTGGGGCTACACGTACGAGCAGTTCTGGGACATGCATCTGGATGTCTCGCTCGGCGATCTGCAGGTCTCAGCGACGCTGCACGGTGTCGTCAACGACGCCCTGATGGCCTTCTTCTTCTTCCTCGTCGGGCTCGAGGTCAAACGCGAGTTCGCGATCGGTGAGCTGACCGACCCGGCGCGAGCACGAGTGCCCATCGCGGCGGCCGTGGCGGGCCTCATCCTGCCGGCCCTGATCTTTCTCGCGTTCGCCGCGTCGACCGACTACGCCCACGCGTGGGGTGTCGTGATCTCGACCGACACGGCGTTCCTGCTGGGTGCGCTCGCCATCATCGGCCCGAAGTTCCCGGCGCGCCTGCGCACCTTCCTGCTCACGCTCGCGGTCGTGGACGACGTCGGCGCGCTGCTCGTGATCGGGCTGTTCTACAACGAGGGCATCCGCTGGGTTCCGCTCGCGGTCGCGATCGCGCTCGTCGCGGCGCTCGCCTGCGTGCGGTTCCTGCGCGCCGCACAGGGGCTGAGCTACGCGGTCCTGGGTGTGGGGCTCTGGGTCGCGTTGGCGTACGCCGGCATCCATCCGACCCTCGCGGGCGTCGCCGTGGCGCTCCTCATCCCGGTCTTCGCGCCCCGCCGGGGCGATGTGGAACGAACCGCCCAGCTCACGCAGGCGTTCCGTGAGTCGCCGAACACTCTCTACGCCGCGGCGGTGACTCGGAGCCTGCGCGAATCCCTGTCGATCAACGAGCGCCTGCAGACGTCCTGGTCGCCGTACATCTCGTTCCTCGTTCTGCCGATCTTCGCCCTCGCGAACGCGGGTGTGCACCTGGACGGTCAGGTGCTGGCGGCGGCCTTCACCTCGCCCCTCACCTGGGGCATCATCACGGCCCTTGTGGTCGGCAAGTTCGTCGGCATCGTGGGTGGCACAGCGCTCGTTCGCGCGTTCGGGGGTGGCAAGCTCGCGCCGGGGCTCGGGATGCCCCGGATCGCCGGGGGAGCGGCGCTCTCGGGCATCGGCTTCACGATCTCGCTCTTCATCGTGACCATCGCGATCGACGACGCCGAGGCGCAGGATCTGGCGCGCGTCGGTGTGCTCGCGGCATCCGTTCTCGCGTTCCTGCTGGGGTGGGTCATCTTCACCGTCGCGGATCGCCTGCAGCCGCCCCGAGCGATCGGCGCACACCTCGTCCGCCCCGTCGACCCCGAGCGTGACCACATTCGTGGCCCGGTCGATGCTCGCTACACGATCGTCGAGTACGGCGATTTCGAGTGCCCGTTCTGCAGTCGGGCGACCGGATCGATCGACGCCGTCTTCGATCGTCTTCCCGGGCAGGTGCGTTGGGTCTTCCGTCACCTTCCCCTCGATGCGGTGCACCCGCATGCCGAGGATGCGGCCAAGGCCGCCGAAGCCGCCGGGTTGCAGGGACACTTCTTCGAGATGGCGCGGACCCTGTTCGCGAATCAGAAGGCGCTCGCGAAGGACGACATCCGCGGCTACGCCACCACCTTGGGGCTCGACATGGACCGTTTCGTCGATGACTTCCGCTCGGCGGAGGTCATTCGACGCGTTGACGACGACCGGCTCGACGCGGAGATGATGGACCTGCACTCCACACCCACGTTCTTCGTCGGCGAGAAGCGTCACATCGGGCCCTACGACTCCGAAAGCCTCATCCGAGCACTCGAGGCGGCCGATCAGGCACAAGCGGGAATACCCGCCGCCCCTCCGCGTTCAACTTGATACGAACGCACTCAACTCCTAAAGTTGAGTGCTCAAGACTCATGTTGATCAGGAGGCCTCGTGCCCAACGATGTCACACCCCCGAATGGCGACGGCTTCGACAGTGGTGCCGGTGCATTCGACGAATTCCTCTCCCGCTACATGGCGGGTGAGCGCGCTCGCGCCGAGCGGTCGATCGACCTCGCGCGGTTCCTCAGCGCCCGCACGCAGGACATCCTGCAGCGCGCGGGACGCTACGCGCTCGAGCGCGGCCAGCGCGAGCTCGACGCCCTGCACATTCTTCGCGTGATCGTGGACGAGTCCCCGGCCCGCGAGGCCGTCGAGCGCGTCGGTGCGAGTGCGTCGGCGATCGTGCGCGCGGCCGAGGGGCGCCTACCCGCCGCGGGTAGCCCCGCGTCGGTCGACAGCGCCGTCATCACGTCGTCCGTTCAGCGCTCGCTCTTCCACGCGTTCCAGGTGGCGCGGTCATCCGGGTCCACCTACGTCGATCCCGAGCACCTCTTCTTCGCGCTCGTTCTGGCTCAAGATGCCCCGGCCGGGCAGGTCCTCGCCGAAGCCGGCGTCACCGCCGAGGCCCTCACCCAGGGCGCTCGTGAGACCGTCGGCGCGATGGGCGAGACGCGCCCCGAGCAGACCGAATCCGAGACACAGTCCCCGATGCTCGAGAAGTTCGGAACCGACCTCACCGAGCGCGCCCGCGCGGGCCAGCTCGACCCCGTGATCGGTCGTGCCGACGAGATCGAGCAGACCATCGAGATCCTTAGCCGCCGCACCAAGAACAACCCGGTGCTGGTCGGCGAGGCTGGTGTCGGCAAGACCGCGATCGTCGAGGGACTGGCCCAGGCGATCGTCGACGGCGGCGTGCCCGAGCAGTTGCGCGACAAGCGCGTCATCTCGCTGGACCTGCCCGCCATGCTCTCGGGCACCCGCTACCGCGGCGACTTCGAGGAGCGGCTGACCCAGACGATGGACGAGATCTCGGCCCGCAAGGGCGAGGTGATCGTCTTCATCGACGAGGTGCACACGCTCGTCGGTGCCGGAGGCGGCGGCGACGGCGCGATGGACGCGGGAAACATCCTGAAGCCCCGTCTCGCGCGCGGCGACCTGCACCTGGTCGGCGCCACCACGCTCAAGGAGTACCGGACTATCGAGAAGGATCCCGCGCTGGAGCGCCGATTCCAGCCCGTGCGTGTCGGCGAGCCCTCGATCGAGGACTCCGTGCTGATCCTGCGCGGCCTGCGCCCGGCCTATGCCGAGCACCACGCCGTCGAGTACACCGACGACGCGCTGCGGGCGGCGGTCGAGCTGAGCGACCGGTACCTGACCGAGCGCGTGCTGCCCGACAAGGCGATCGACCTGATCGACCAGGCCGGGGCGCGGCTGCGCCTGCGGCTCGGCGCGAAGGTCGACGTGAGCGCCCTGATCGCGCGGCTCGCGGAGCTGGAGGCAGACAAGAACGCCGCTGTCTCCGCCGAGCACTACGAGGAGGCCTCCCGAATCCGCGACGCGATCGCCGAGGTGCAGCAGCGCATCGACGAGGCCACATCGCGCACGAGGGCGGGTGCCAGCACCGACGCCGTCGTGGACGAGGCCCAGATCGCCGCCGTGATCAGCCGGGCCACCGGCATCCCCGTGAACCGCCTGACCGAAACCGAGCGCGAACGCCTCGCCGAGCTGGAGGGTGAGCTGCACGGCCGAGTGATCGGACAGGATGGCGCGGTCGAGGCCGTCGCGAAGGCCGTGCGGCGCAACCGCACGGGCATGGGCGACGCGCACCGACCGATCGGATCGTTCCTCTTCCTCGGCCCGACGGGTGTCGGAAAGACCGAGCTGGCCAAGGCGCTCGCGTCGTCGATCTTCGACGACGAGTCGGCCGTGATCCGGTTCGACATGAGCGAGTTCGGCGAGCGTCACACCGTATCGCGCCTGGTCGGTGCCCCTCCGGGATACGTCGGCTACGACGAGGCGGGCCAGTTGACTGAGCGCGTGCGCCGGAACCCCTACGCGGTGGTGCTGTTCGATGAGATCGAGAAGGCGCATCCGGATGTCTTCAATCTGCTGCTGCAGGTGCTCGATGACGGACGCCTGACCGACGGCCAGGGACGCACGATCGACTTCCGCAACACGGTGATCGTGATGACCTCGAACATCGGGTCAGAGTTTCTCGCGTCGCGGTCGGGCGCCATCGGCTTCATCGCCGACGGCGGTGGGTCGACCGGTTTCGGGAGCGAGGACGAGCTGCGCGTGCGGGTGATGGGAAAGCTTCGCGAGGCGATGCGTCCCGAGTTCTTGAACCGGATCGACGAGATCGTGCTGTTCCGCAAGCTTGAGAAAGCTCAGCTGCGCGAGATCGTGAGCCTGATGCTGGGTGCGACCGAGCGCCGCCTCAGCGCGCGCGAGGTCTCGTTCGAGGTGTCGGACGCCGCGATCGACTGGCTCGCCGAGCACGGCTACGAGCCCGAGTACGGAGCACGGCCGCTGCGCCGGCTGATCCAGCGCGAGGTTGACGACCGCATCGCCGACCTGTTCGTCTCGGGAGAGCTGAGCGACGGGGGAGCGGTCCGCGTGGATGCCTCGGGTGGCGAGCTTTTGGTGACAAGCCTCGCACTCGCTCAAGCTCAGGCGGCGTAACGGCGTCCTCCCTCTGCTTGGGGGAGGAGATTTGCCGGGCGGAGGGGGAGTCCCACCGAATTCTCCCTCCGCTCGGCAACGGCCCTCTTCTCGGTCAGCGTTTCCCCTCGCTACGCTTCTCGCGAGATGAAGGTCGACCTGAAGAAGCAGATCCCGACATACGCGGCGCCCTACGGTCGCTTCGAGATCGTGACGGTGCCGCCGGTGCGATACCTGGCGATCGACGGCGCCGGGGACCCCAACACCTCGCAGACGTACGTGGACGCCCTGGCGACCCTCTATCCCGTGGCGTACGCGCTCAAGTTCCTCAGCAAACGCGAACTCGACCGCGACTACGTCGTGATGCCCCTCGAGGCGCTGTGGTGGGCCGACGACATGGCCGCCTTCACCGCCGCGCGGGACAAGAGCCGCTGGCGGTGGACCGCGATGATCATGGTGCCGGAGTGGATCGACGACGCTCACATGGACCTCGCGATGCAGACGGTGCGCGCGAAAGGCATCGCGCCGGCGCTCGCGGCATTGCGGGTAGACGTGCTCGACGAGGGCCTCAGCGTCCAGACGCTCCACATCGGGCCCTACGACGCAGAAGGGCCGCTACTCGAGGCGCTGCACGCCGAGTTCATTCCGGAGCAGGGACTGCGGATGACCGGACGCCACCACGAGATCTACCTCAGCGATCCGCGTCGCGCGGCGCCCGAGAAGCTTCGAACGATCCTCCGCCAGCCCGTCGAGCGTGTTGAGTCGAACGTCGGCGCTCGCGCCGGCGTGGAAAACTGAGCACGTGATGGAACGCGCATCGAAGAACCCGGCCGAGATCGCACGCACGATCGGACGCGTGTCGCTCGCCGCCGTGCTGGTTGGCGCCGGGCTGTCGCATCTCTCGCGCGGTCGTCGTGGGTATCGGATCGTCGTGCCCGAGTGGGCGACGCGGATGCTGCGACTCGACACGGATGCGATCATCATCGCCTCGGGGGTTGTCGAACTCATGCTCGGTGCCGCTCTCGTCGTTCTGCCGCGTGAGCGTCGTCGCATCGGAGCGGCCGTCGCGGCCTTCTTCGTCGCCGTGTTCCCGGGCAACGTCCACCAGTGGCGGACGGGCCGCCCCGCGCCGCTCATGCGCACGGATCGCGCCCGTTTCGTGCGACTGCTTCTGCAGCCCGTGCTGGTCGTGTGGGCACTGTGGAGCACGGCCCATCCGTCTTCGTCGTCGCCATCCCGATTCCCGAAAGGTCGCCGTTGAGCATGACCCCGTCTTCCCGGCACGTCCGTTCGCTTCTCACCGCCGACGCCCAGCACGCCAGCCAGCTCGGCAGCATCCGTCGCCTCACCGTCGACAACTTCCCGATCCTGCGCCGCCTCTCGATCAAGCGGTTGGTGCTCGCGCCCGGCAACATCCGTGAACCGCACTGGCACGCCAACGCAGACGAGCTCGGCTACTGCCTGTCGGGGTCCGTTCTGGTGTCGATCGTCGAGAACGGCAGCGTCTTCTCGTCGTTCGTGATCGATGCGGGCCAGATGTTCACGATTCCGTCCGGTGCGCTGCACCACATCGAGAACATCGGCGGCTCCGAGGCCGAGGTCATCGTCGCCTTCTCGAACGAGTCGCCCGAGGATTTCTCCTTGCACGCAGCCTTCGGCCAGATGTCCGATGCGGTTCTGGGCAACACCTTCGGCCTGGCATCGAGCGAATTCGCGCCGGTGTCGCGGGACACCACCTCGCGCGACATCGTGCGGCGCGAGGGACCGCCGGTCATTCCCGACACAGCCGGCTA
The DNA here is from genome assembly GCF_002812805.1 of Microbacterium lacus. Taxonomy (GTDB): domain Bacteria; phylum Actinomycetota; class Actinomycetes; order Actinomycetales; family Microbacteriaceae; genus Microbacterium; species Microbacterium lacus_A. Next base: position 72,100 of record NZ_NMUM01000022.1, read on the forward strand.
TGGCAACCCGCACAAGCTCGATCTGGCGGCGCAAGAAGCGCCCCTCAAGCATCCGTTCGGTGCCGTGAAGCTCGCCCGCAGCCAGTACTGGCCCGCGCTCACGAGCATGTCGATGTACTCGCTCACGATCCGCGACGACGGGATGCGCGAACCGCACTGGCACCCCGGCACCGCGGAGATGGGCTACGTGCACCGGGGTCGCGCCCGGATGTCGATCCTCGACCCCGACGGCACGGTCGACAGCTATCTGTTGCAGCCAGGCGACTGCTACTTCGTGCCGCCCGCCTATCCGCATCAGATCGAGGTCATCGGCGATGACGACATCCATTTCTTGATCTTCTTCGATCAGCCGACGCCGGGCGACGTCGGGTATCGCGAATCGGTGTCCGCGTTCTCTCGCCCCGTGCTGGCCGCGACCCTCGGCGTGGCGATCGACGACCTGCCGGAGTTCCCCTTCACCCCCGTTGATCCGCTGCTGGTGGAGCGGATCAACCCGACCGACCCCGTTTGAGCCTCGACGCACACGGTTCGGGGCTCTCGTCGGCAATGTGTAATATGTTGCATTCCCGAGTCTTTGGAGAGACATGCCGCTCAGCGATTTTCCGCGCCACTCGCTCACGTTCGGGCCGAGTCCCGTGCACCCGCTCAACCGGCTGAGCGATCACCTCGGCGGCGCGCGCGTGTGGGCCAAACGGGAGGATGTCTCGAGCGGACTCGCCTACGGCGGCAACAAGGTGCGCAAGCTCGAGTACCTCGTCCCCGACGCCATCGCACAGGGCGCCGACACGCTGGTCTCGATCGGCGGAGTGCAGTCCAATCACACGCGCCAGGTCGCCGCCGTCGCCGCGCATCTGGGCATAAAGGCCGTGCTCGTGCAGGAGAACTGGGTGGACTGGCCCGACTCGGTGAACGATCGCGTCGGCAACATCATGCTTTCGCGCCTCATGGGCGCCGACGTTCGGCTGGACGCTTCGGGCTTCGGCATCGGGTTCAAGGACTCGTGGAAGCAGGCGATCGCGGATGTCGAGGCATCCGGTGGCACGCCCTACCCGATCCCCGCGGGGGCCTCGGACCACCCGCTCGGCGGACTCGGATTCGCCAACTGGGCACACGAGGTCGCCGCCCAAGAGGCCGAGCTCGGCGTTTTCTTCGACACGATCGTGGTGTGCAGCGTCACGGGCTCGACCCACGCCGGCATGATCGCCGGGTTTGCGGATCTGCAGCAGAACTTCGGCGGGCGCGAGCGCCGCGTCATCGGCATCGACGCGTCCGCGAAGATCGACGAGACGCGCGATCAGGTCGCCCGAATCGCGCGGCGCACGGCCGACAGGATCGGCGTCGGGCGCGAGCTGCGCGATGACGAGATCACGGTCCTCGAGGGCTGGGCGGGGGACTATTACGGGATTCCGGTCGCCTCGACCGATGAAGCGATGCGCCTCACCGGGAGCCTCGAGGGCGTCATCATCGACCCCGTCTACGAGGGCAAGTCGATGGCGGGGCTCATCGACCTCGTGTCATCCGGCGAGATTCCGCGCGACTCGAACGTCCTGTACGCGCACCTGGGCGGACAGCCGGCGCTGAACGCCTACAGTGGCCGCTACCACTGACCTCAGGATCCAGCGTCGGCGAATATTCCGGGTCGCGTATGCGTCGAACGGGGTGTTGACTGGGGTTCATGACGAACCCCGGTCGATCCACCTCTCCCGCCCGCACGATCGCGCGCTGGGCCCTCGGTGGTGCGCTCGCCTTCGCCGGTATCTCGCACCTGTTCTGGGCGCGAAAAGAGTTTCAGGCGCAGGTACCCGACTGGACGACCGAATACACCCCCCTCGACAAAGATGCCGTGGTCGTCGCGTCCGGCGCCGTCGAGATCATGCTCGGAGCGGCGCTGATCGCCCTACCGAAGGAGCGGTCGCGGATCGGCCTGCTGCTCGCGGCCTTCTTCGTCGCGGTGTTCCCGGGCAACATCGAGCAGTACACGAAGAAGCGCGACGGCTTCGGTCTCGACACCGACCGCAAGCGTTTGGTACGGCTGTTCTTCCAGCCCGTTCTCGTGGCCTGGGCGTACTGGTCGACCCGGGACCGGTAGGTCACTTCGACAGGCTCAGTGACCGAGCTGGCGGCTCAGCGTCCGCTGACTCAGCGCTTGTCGGGAACCAGGCGTACGAGCCGGATGTTGTCAGTCTCGTTCATCTCGACGATCGTCGGATGCGCCTTGATGAAGTCCGAGAACGACTTGTAACCGAGCCCCTTCTCGCTGAACGACGGATCCATCCGCTTGATCAGGTTCTTGATGACCGAGCTGTGCATCCAGTCGGCGTCGGTGCGCTCGTGCTCGAGCCGCAGGGCACGCTCGAGCAGGTCGGCGGCCGGATCCTTCGCGCTTCGGCGACGCTGACGCACGGGAGCGTCGGATGCCGATGCATCCGGTTTCTGCTGCGGCTTGTCGGTCGGAACCGTGACTCCCGGGAGGGCGTCGTAAGCGTCGAATTGGTCGCAGGCCGCCGCCAGGGACTTCGCCGTGGACCCAGCGACGCCGACGCCGACGACGAACCGACCGAGGCGCTTGCAGCGTTGCGCGAGCGGCACGTAGTCCGAGTCACCCGCGACGATCACGACGTGCGTGAGGTCGGGAAGGCGGAACATGTCTTCCACCGCGTCGACCGCGAGGCGGATATCGGCGCCATTCTTCGCGTACGCCGCGGCGGGGAAAAGCTGTACTAGGTCGACCGCGCGGGCTACGAGCTGGCTGCGGTACACAGCGTTGACGGGCGACGACCAGTCCGCATACGCGCGCGTCAGCACGAGGGTCCCGAACGAGGCGGCGTAGTCGATGATCGCGCCGACGTCGATGACAGCCTGGCTCAGGCGCTCCGCGATCTCGGGCTCGGCCGGATTCTCGGCGATGCGCTGCCGGTCACGCCCGTACGCGTTCCGACCGTGCACGCGGTCGTACCAGGAGATGACGATGTTGTCGAAGTCGAGATAGACGGCAACGCGTCCACCCTCGGCCATATCAGGCGCCGCCCATCTCAGGCCTCGCTCGGGTAGACGAGGCCGATGTGGCCCCGGATCTGATCGAGGGTCGCCATGATCTCCACCGTCTCGTCGATGGGGAGGATGTCGCCGCTCAGGTTGCCTTCTGCGACGAGCCGTTCTGCCGCGAGTGCCTGGTACTGCATCCCGCGGCCCTGGACGTGCGACACATAGTGTTCGCGTACCGTGCCGTCCGGAGCGCTGAGGCGGAACGACGTCGCGTTGTACCAGGTGCGGTCGATATCGATCCGCCCCGCGGTTCCGATGATGTGCGCGGTGTTCGGACCGGCCGCGCGCGACGACGAGATCGTGGTCGAGATCGCTCCGGACGCGTGCGTGAAGATCGTCGCGATCTCGGTGTCGGCCCCCGTATCGCTCTTTCGAGCCGATGCGAGGATCGTTTCGGGGCGTCCCAGGATGTCCCAGGCGAACGACACGGGATAGATGCCGAGGTCGAGCAGTGCGCCACCGCCGAGCTCCAGCGCGTTCAGGCGGTGACCGGGGTCATCGGAGATCTGCTGCGTGTGATCGGCGAAGACCGCCCGCACCTCACCGATCGCACCGTCGGCGATCAGCTCGCGAATCCGCACCATGTGGGGCAGGTAGCGCGTCCACATCGCCTCGAGCACGAGCACACCGCGCGCGGCGGCGGCATCGCGAACGGCGGCGGCCTCCGTCGCGTTGAGGGTGAACGGCTTCTCGACCAGAACATGCTTGCCGGCGGCGATGATCGCGAGGGCGTTCTCGGCGTGGGCGGGGTGGGGTGTCGCGACGTAGATGATGTCGACATCGGGGTCGGCGAGCAACGCCTCGTAGGACCCGTGGGCGTGCGGAATGCCGAATTCTTCGGCGAACGCCCGGGCCGACACATCCGATCGAGAGCCGACCGCCACGATCTCACGTCCGGCGACGTGCAGGTCTTTCGTGAAAGTGCGGGCGATGCTGCCCGTCGCAAGAATTCCCCAACGCAGCCCGGTCATGCCCCGAGCCTACCTCCGGGGCGGTGTGAGCCGCGGAGGTTCCTGCGAGACACCGCAGAGGAAGGCGACCAACCGGGTCGAGGTGTCTTCCATGGCGGGTCCTTTTCCGAACTCCCAGCCGTCGTCGGTGGAGCGGAGGGTGTGTCCCCGGACGACGGCGCGGACATCGAAGCTCCCTGACGTCGCGAGATACAGCGCGACCGCGCCGGAAGTGCGGGGCGCGAGAGCGATGGGCATGCCGGTGTCCCGGCTCAGGGCGAGCGCTGCCGTGACTGTGCGCGAGAGATCGCGGATGCGCCGCTTGCCGCCCGCGGCGATCGCATCGGCAACCGCCGCGAGATCGTCGCCACCGACGGCGCCGAGCCGCGAGATGTACGGCATCGTGATGAACCGCACCGTTTTCGGCCGCCACATCTACGCGATCGGTGGCAACCGCCACGCGGCCGAGCTCTCGGGCATCAAGACCCGCCGCGTCGACTTCTGGTTGTTCGTCAACATGGGCTTCCTCGCCGCCCTGGCCGGCCTGATCTTCACGGCTCGCCTGAACCTCGCCGGACCCAAGGCCGGTGACGGTTTTGAGCTCGAGGCGATCTCTGCGGCGTTCATCGGTGGCGCGGCCGTGCAGGGTGGTGTCGGCACGATCGGTGGCGCCATCATCGGTGGTCTGATCATCGGTGTGCTGAACAACGGTATGTCGATCCTCGGCATCGGCATCGAGTGGCAGCAGGCCGTCAAGGGTCTCGTGCTGCTCCTCGCGGTCGCATTCGACGTTTACAACAAGCGTCGCTCGGCGAACTAGCTTGACGAGAAAATGCAACACGGCAACGCGGCGGTCGGGTCATCCGATCGCCGCGTTTGTCGTTTCCGCCCGTCTAGCCTGGACACGTATTCGTCCGTCACCGTCCCGGGAGAGCCATGTCCAACATCCTCATCACGCCCGAGGCGCTTGCCGTGCTGATCGCCGAGGGAGCGCCGGTCCGCGTGCTCGACGTCCGATGGCGGCTCGATCGTCCGGATGGGCGACCGGACTACCTCGCCGGCCACATCCCCGGAGCCGTGTACGTCAGTCTTGACGACGAGCTGGCCGCGCACGGCGAACCGGCCGACGGGCGTCATCCGCTCCCCGATGCTGCGACGCTCCAGGCCGCCGTGCGCCGGTGGGGGATCAACGACGGCGACACGGTCGTCGTCTACGACGACCTGAAATCGCTCTCCGCGGCCCGCGCCTGGTGGGTGCTGACGGACGCGGGTCTTGCCGACGTGCGGATCCTTGACGGGGCGCTCCGAGCATGGACGGCAGCGGGGCTGCCCCTCAACGAGGGCGATGTTGTGCCGGTGCCCGGGTCAGCCACCTTGTCGGCGGGCCGGCTCGCTCAGGTCTCGATCGACGAGGCCGCGGAGCTCGCGGCATCCGGTGCTCTGCTCGACGTACGGGCACCCGAACGCTATCGCGGCGATGTCGAGCCGATCGACCCGCGCGCCGGCCACATTCCGGGCTCGATCAACGTGCCCACGACAGGAAATGTCGACGAGGATGGGCGGTTTCTGGGGCCCGAGGCCCTGCTCGCGCGGTTCACGGCAGCGGGAGTCGACGCCGCATCGCCCGTCGCCGTGTCGTGTGGTTCGGGGGTGACGGCGTCGCACGCGTTCGTCGCCCTGCGGCTCGCGGGTTTCGCGCCCACTCTGTACCCCGGTTCGTGGAGTCAGTGGGCCAATCATCCGGACCGTCCCGTCGCGACGGGCCCGAATCCGGGGTCGCGCTAGGGGACGAGGACGATCTTGCCGTCGACACCGCGCTCGATCGCGCGGTGCGCCTCGGCGGCGTCTTCCAGCGAGAACGAAGGGCCCGCCTCGATCGAGAACACACCCGCCGCGATCAGAGCCATCGTCACGGGGAACGCCTCGGCACGCCAGGCGAGCTCGGTCTCGGTGAGGGGTGTGGAGCTGCCGCCGCCGAAGGCGCGCACGCCGTAGTTGCCGGCATCCTGTCCGCGCACGATCGTTCCGATGTGATGACGGTCGGCCACGAGTTCGCACGACACGTCGAGCGCCTCGTCGGTCCCCGCCGCATCGAACGCGACCGTGATGCCCTGCGGTGCCGCCTCGCGAACGCGCTCGAGCAGACCCGGGCCGTACGCGACCGGCGTGGCCCCCAGCTCGCGCACGCGGTCGAAGCGGCGCTCGCTCGCGGTAGCGATAACGGTGGCGCCCCAGAGCCGGGCGTACTGGATGGCGGCCTGGCCGACGGATCCGGATCCCGCGTGGAGGAGAAGGGTGTCACCCGCCCCGACATCCAGCGAGCGGAGCACTTGGTACGCCGTTCCCACCGGGATGCCGATGCCGGCACCCGCTGCGGCCGAAACCGACGGCGGGCGGGGGATGGCATTGTGTGCGGCGACCCGCACCTCGCTCGCGTAGGTGCCGGATGTCTCGCGGAAAGCGACGGGGTCGCCGACCCGAAACCCCTGCACGTCATCGCCAACGGCAACGACCACACCGGCGCCGTCGCGCCCGATATGCCGCGGGGCCGTGAGCGGGGCGGACGTACGCCTACCCGCGCGCAGCTTGGCGTCGATCGGGTTGATTCCCGCGGCTTCGACCCGGACGATCAGGTGCGCCGGGCGCAGCTCGGGGGTCGGGGTCTCGGTAACGGTGAGGACCTCGGGCCCGCCGAACTCGGTATAGACGATTGCGCGAGTCATGGTGATGCGTTCTTCCTCGTCGGGGACTGCGATCTGTCTCGAGCGTAGACCTCGCGCCGCGGGACTCGCCCCTGCCGAACCGGGGCAGGTTTGATGCTGTGGGGCAGGTTTGCTCGTGCCCCACAGCACGCGAGGTGCCCCACTTCTGGCGTGGGGTCGCGCGGGGTCGCGCGGGCGTGGGGTGTGGGGGCGGGGCCGGGAGGTGGACCGAACGGTCCGCGTCATGAACCCTCGCGCAGGGCCTTCGTGATGCGCGGAAGCGAGACGGGCTCCGCGGTGCCCAGGCGCTGGGCGAACAGGCTGACGCGATACTCCTCGAGCAACCAGCGGGTGTGGGCGAGGGCCGGCGAAGCATCCGGACTCAGGGGGATCGTGCCACCGGCCTCGGCGTATAGGGCGGCTGCCCGTTCGAACTCGGTCATCCTCTGGCGGTCACGGCCCGGGGTGTCGGCGAGCTCCTCGAGCCGCAGACGAGCACCCTCGAGGTACCGGAGCACATGAGGCAGCCGGGCGGTACCGGTCTGAAGCACGAAACCCGGATAGATCAAGCCCGCGACCTGCGCCCGCACATCGCCGAGCGCACCCAGCAGGGTCATGGCGTTCTGCCCGCGCAAAGCTTTGTCGACGTTGCGTGCGGCCAGCAGGATTCGGGCGGTCAGCGACACGGCGGCGAACATCGCCTCGACGATTCCGGCCGAGACCGCGTCGCGCACACGCGCGAAGTCCCCGGCGCTGCGGACCACGCCGGTCGGCGCAATAGTGCGGATCAGCGTGTCGGCCGCCGCCGCGCGGCAGTCCTCGATCAGCGCCTTCGCGGAGGCATAGGGAGAAGCGGCGAGGGCGAGTTTCTCATTCGCGGTCAGGTGCTCTTGCACGTACGAAACGGGTGAGGGCACGGCGAGCAGCACGAGTCTGCGGATGCCGACCCGGAGGGTTCGCTCGGCGGCATCCGGTGTCGTCTCGATGCGCAGCGACACGCTCGTGCCATCGTCGACGAGTGTCGGGTACCCGCGGACAACGCCGCCCGCCACGCGCGTGTCGACGACGGGCGGAAGGTCACCGAGGTCCCACGTGGTGATCCCCTCGCGCTCGCGGACGGATGCCCCGGTGCTCGGGGACGGGTCGACGAGCGCGGCCGGACCCGCGCCACGCCGAGGCTTCCCTGTCGACGGCGGCGCGGCGAGCCGGGTCGCGACGCTCTCGCGCGCACGGCTCGACAGACTCTCTTGCAGCTCCCGCAGGTCTCGCCCCGAACCGACCGTGCGTCCGCGATCGTCCACGACACGGAAGGTCGGGCGAAGGTGCGCGGGAACGCGGTCCATCTCGAAGTCGTCGGCCGTCACGGGCTGGTTGGCGACGCGCTGGATGAGCTTCGCCAGCGCCGCGGCAAGGGACGTCGGGGGCAGTCCCGCGTGGCTCTCGGGGCCGGCGCCCGCCAGGTCGTCGGCGAATTTCGCGGCCCAGTCCGCCGCGGGCACGACGTGCCGGCGGATGGACTTCGGCAGCGCCCGCAGCAGCGCGGTCACCAGATCCGGACGTAGCCCCGGAACCTGCCAGTCGAAGCCATCCGGGCGGACACTCGCGAGAAGCGCCAACGGCACGACGACGGCGACCCCGTCGTCGGGTGCCCCCGGCTCGAACCGGTAGGCGAGAGTAAGGGTTTGATCGCCCTGGGTCCAGCGGGTCGGGAAGTCCGAGGCATCCGATCTCGCCTCGCCCTCGAGCAGGTCCTGCTCGCGCATCGTCAGGAGTTTGGGCGTGCGAGCGGATGCTTCACGCCACCAGTTCTCGAACGAGCGGACGTCGAATACCTCGGGCGGAATATGCGTGTCGTAGAACGCGAAGACCGCCTCGTCTCCGGCGAGGATGTCTCGCCGACGTTCGCGCTCTTCGACCCGCTCGAGCCGGCGGCGCAGCTCGTCGTTCGCGCGCGCGAAACTCGTCAGACGCTTGTCGATCTTCGACGGATCCCATTCGTTTTCGACCAGCGCGTGCCGGACGAACAATTCGCGCGCCCCGGCGCGGTCGATGCGAGCGAACTGCACGCGACGGCGGGGGATGATCTCGACCCCGAACAGCGTCACCTTCTCGTAGGCGACGGCGGCCCCGGCATCCTTCGACCAGTGCGGCTCGCTCACCTGACGCTTCGCCAGGTCGCCGGCGAGGGGCTCGGCCCAGGCGGGGTCGATCGCGGCGACCGTGCGGGCATAGAGGCGCGAGGTCTCGACCAACTCGGCGGCCATGACCGCCTTGGGGCGGGCCTTGCGCAGGCCCGAGCCGGGGAAGATGGCGAATCGGATGCCTCGGGCGCCGAGATATTCCGAGGCCGGGGCGCGCCGAGCACTCGGTGCCGCGCCCTTCTGTGCCGCACGCTCGTCGATTAGTCCGATGTGCGAGAGCAGGCCCGCAAGGATCGCGCGGTGGATCGCCGCGGGGTCGAGGGCCTGCTCGTCGGGGTCTGCAGAACCGGCACCCTCGGGGGTGGAACGGGCACCTTCGCGCCCGGAACGGGCACCCTCGCGGAGGGAACGGGCACTCTCGGGCGAGGGCTTCTGCGCAGGGACGAGGCTGCGGATCTGCCGGTGCACGTCGAACCACTCCCGCACGCGGACATAGTTGAGGTGCTCGGCGCGGCACAGGCGCCGGAACGCGCTCGACCCGTTCTCGCGCTGCGCCTGCTGCAGGTGATTCCAGAGATTCAGCAGCGCGAGGAAGTCGCTCGTCGGGTCGGCGAAGCGCGCGTGCAGCCGGTCGGCCTCCTCGCGGCGCTCTTCGGGGCGCTCGCGCACGTCCTGAATCGACATGCCCGCCACGATCGGCAGCACCTCGGCGATCGCGCCCGTACGCTGCGCCTCGATGAGCATGCGCGCGAAGCGAGGGTCGATGGGCATGCGGGCGATGTCGCGCCCGATGCGGGTCAGGCGCGGGGCGCCCCGGCTGTGTCCTCCAGAAGCATGTTCGACGGCGCCGAGCTCGCCCAGTAGGTCCAGTGCGGCCTTGACGCCCCGCGAATCGGGCGGGGTGAGGAAGGGGAAGGCCTCGATGTCGCCGAACCCGAGGGAGAGCATCTGCAGAATGACCGAGGCGAGGCTCGTCCGCAGGATCTCGGGCTCGGTGTACTCGGGCCGTTTGGCGAAGTCGTCGGCGGCGTAGAGGCGGATCGCGATGCCGGCGCTCGTGCGTCCGGCGCGCCCGGAACGCTGCTGCGCGGATGCCTGCGAGACGGCTTCGATCGGCAGGCGCTGCACCTTCGCGCGGTTGCTGTAGCGGGACATCCGGGCCGTGCCGACGTCGATGACGTAGCGGATGCCGGGCACCGTCAGGCTCGTCTCGGCGACGTTCGTCGCGAGGATGACCCGGCGGCGCACGCCCGCGACCCGCGAGGGCTCGAACACGCGGTGCTGATCGGCCGACGACAGGCGCCCGAAGAGGGGGAGCACCTCGGTCGGGGCTGCGCCCTGCGCGTAGGCACCCCGGACGGCGTCCGCCGCGTCGCGAATCTCGGCCTCGCCCGGCAGGAACACCAGGACGTCGCCCGGGGCCTCGCGGTCGAGTTCGCGGAGCGCCGCGACGATCCCGGCCACCTCGTCACCCTCGACGTCGTAGGCATGCTCGTCGATGGGGGGCGGTCGCTCCTGGTCCGTGTGTAAATCTGAAAGGAATATCGGGTCGGAAGAGGCCTCATCTGGGCTCGACGAGCCTTCAGGAGCCCGATTTTCCTTCGAGATCTTCGCCTCGCCGACGAGAGGCCGGTAGCGGATGTCGACCGGGAACGTCCGCCCCGACACCTCGACGATGGGCGCGGGCGTGCCCGAGGCATCCGCGAAGTGCGCGGCGAAGCTCTGCGGGTCGATCGTCGCCGACGTGACGATGACCTTCAGATCGGGTCGCTCGGGCAGGATCCGCGTCAGGTACCCCAGCAGGAAGTCGATGTTGAGGCTGCGCTCGTGAGCCTCGTCGATGATGATCGTGTCGTAGCGGCGCAGCAGCCGGTCGCGGTGGATTTCGTTCAGCAGAATGCCGTCGGTCATGAGTGCGACGAGCGTCTGGTCGGACACGTTGTCGGTGAAGCGCACCTTGTAGCCGACGAGGGTGCCGAGGGGCACCTCGAGTTCTTCGGCGATGCGCTCGGCGATCGTGCGGGCCGCGAGGCGGCGCGGCTGCGTGTGGGCAATGCGGGAGCGGCCGAGCTCGAGGCAGATCTTCGGAAGCTGCGTCGTCTTTCCCGAACCGGTGGCCCCGGCGACGATCACGACCTGGTTGCCCTCGATGGCGCGCGCGATCTCTTCCCGGGCGGCGCTGACGGGCAGCTCCGGCGGGAACGAGATCACGGGAATGGGCGCGGGCATAGCCCTCCATCGTATGACGCGCGGGCGTTGCCCTGCCGAGCGTCACGGGCGCGGTCATGGGCACGAGAGCGGCGCGACCCTAGGATGACCGCATGGGCTCGGAGGGTTTCGCACACGTGCGCTTCATCGGCTATGCGATTCCGACCGCCCCGGCGATGATCGTGCCCCTCGGCAACCCCGACCGCGGCTCCGCGATGGGCGGCACGTACCTCGGTCTCGGCGACGTGGCGGCGGATGTCGGGGGCAGACTCTCCGTCATGCGCGCGGCCGTGCACGCGGCCCGCGATGCGCTGCCGACGGGTGAGACCGACGTGTTGAACGTCTTCGTCGCGCCGGAGTTCTTCTGGCACGGCCCGCAGGGCCCATATCTGCACGCGTCAGGTGCGTCGGACCCCGTCGCCCACATTCTCGAACGCCTGGCGGCGGAGTTCCCGGCCGAGGAGTATCCGAACTGGGTCTTCGTCTTCGGCACCGCGGTGACCGCCGCGGCCGACGACCCCCACGAGGTGTTCTCGCGCCCGACGACGCGAGTTCGCAACGGCGTCGTCGCCGACCTCGCGCACCGGTACCGTCAGGCGGCGGCCGACGACGCCGCGAAGGTCTTCGACATGATCGACGACTACCTCCAGTGGGGCCACGCGCATGCGGTCGTCCAGGTACGCAATCGCGCGCTGATCTTGAGCGCCACCCCGCTCGGCTCGGCGGGGTCCGCCTTCGCGGCTCACGCCGCTACAACCGACAAGGTCTTCGACTCGGCCGAGGATCTCGTGCTGTGGGACGTCACGGGGCGTGAAGACGTTGTGACCGAGCAGATGTCCGCACACCCGTACGTCGACCTCTCGGCGGGCGATCTCAAGCGCGACCCGTTCGATGCACACGCGATTCTGCGGCTCGGGGCGACGGATGGCTCTGCCCCGGACATCGCCACCGACATCGCGGTCGAGATCTGCCTCGATCACGCCGACGCTCGCCTGCGGGGCGCGATGTCGCGCACACGCTGGCCCCGCGGTGATGGCGGCATCGACCTGCAGATCGTCCCCTCGTGCGGCGCTGCGCTTTCGCCCGGAGCGGTCGCCGCGGTCGCGGGCGGGTACGCGTTCAACGTCGACGGTCAGCTCGCGGTCGGCGACAGCATCTTGCCGACCGGTTCGGGCTCGGTCTTCGGAGTGCGAAGCGCGTACGGCAACTACATCGATCCCGCGAACCCGCGGTACCGGGCGCATACCCAGCTCGCGGGCGTCGTGAGTGCGGCGGTCGGGGATGACGGACGTTCGCCGAGCGCGACGGATGCCGAGCTCGCCCGCTTTGCGGATGACCTCGTGACGGTGGTGCCGGTCGTCGCCCCACCGACGCTGGACACGTTCTTCTCGGGTGGCCCGGGTGCCGTCCACATCTATGGGCTGAGAGCTCCGTTGCCGCTCGGGCCCGCGCGAGCGGATGCCTCGGCCCCGACATGATCTGTCAAGCCCGGCCCGCCGGCACGGCGTGCTCCCTAGGCTGGGGCGATGACGATTCCCACCCTCACTCTCCGTTCCGGCCACGACATCCCGCAGCTCGGTTATGGGGTCTTCAAGGTTCCCGCGGGCGACACCCAGCGAGCGGTCTCCGAGGCGCTGTCGATCGGATACCGTCACATCGACACCGCAGCGATCTACGGCAACGAAGAGGGCGTCGGTACCGCGATCGCGGCCAGCGGTATCCCGCGCGATGAGCTCTTCATCACGACGAAGCTCTGGAACGACCGCCACGACGGTGACGAGCCGAACGCCGCGATCCGCGAGAGCCTCGACAAGCTCGGTCTCGAGCACGTCGACCTGTACCTCGTGCACTGGCCCACACCCGCCGCCGACAACTACGTCCACGCGTGGGCGAAGCTCATCGAGCTGCGCGATGCCGGGCTGTCGCGCTCGATCGGGGTTTCGAACTTCGAGATCGCGCACCTCGACCGCATCGTCGCCGAGACCGGTGAGGTTCCCGCCGTCAACCAGATCGAGTTGCACCCGGCACACCAACAGCGCGAGATCGTCGCGTGGGGCCAGCAGAACGACATGCACATCGAGGCCTGGGGCCCGCTCGGACAGGGCAAGTACGACCTGTTCGGACTCGAGCCGGTGCACGAGGCATCCGTCGCTCACGAGAAGACGCCCGCCCAGGTCGTGCTGCGCTGGCACATTCAGAAGGGATTCATCGTCTTCCCGAAGTCGGTGCGTTCCGAACGGCTGCGCGAGAACGCCGACATCTTCGACTTCGCGCTCTCGGATGCCGAGATGGCCGCGATCGACGCGCTGGACGCAGGCGATGGTTCGGGTCGCGTCAGCGCGCACCCGAACGACGTCAACTAACGCCGATGACCTCTCGCCTCGACGACGCACGCAGCCCCTACCTGCGCGCGCACGCGGGCAATCCGGTCGCGTGGTACCCCTGGGGGCCCGAGGCTTTCGCCGAGGCGGCGCGGCGGGATGTGCCCGTTCTCGTGTCCATCGGCTACTCCACGTGCCACTGGTGCCACGTCATGGCTCGGGAGTCGTTCTCGGACGAGGCGATCGCGGCGCAACTGAACGACGGTTTCGTCGCCATCAAGGTGGATCGTGAAGAGCATCCGGATGTCGACGCCACCTATCTCTCCGCGGCCGCGGCATTCACGCCGCACCTGGGCTGGCCGATGACCGTCTTCGCGACCCCGACCGGCGTCCCCTTCTACGCGGGCACGTACTATCCGCCCGAGGCGCGGCCGCCGGTTCCGGCGTTCCGCGATGTGCTGACGGCGGTCCGTGAGGCGTGGACCGAGCGGCGGGACGAGGTCGACGGGACCGCGGAGGCGATCGCCGAGGCCCTGCGCGCCGCGGCGCAGAGTGGCGCCGGGTCGCTCCCGACGCTCGAGGATCTCGCCGGTGCTGCGCGCGCGGTCGCCGGGGCGGAGGATCCGGCGTACGGGGGCTTCATTTCCGGCGGCGCGGTCGACGCCCCGAAGTTTCCGATCGCGACGGTGCTTCGATTCCTGCAGGCGCCGGGCCTGGGGCAGGTCGCGCCCGAGGCGGCAGCGCTCGCCGCGCGCACCGTCCAGACGATGGCGGCATCGCCCCTGCGTGATGCGGTTGAGGGTGGATTCTTCCGGTATGCGACCCGCCGGGACTGGTCCGTACCGCACTACGAGCGCATGCTGACAGACAACGCGCAGCTGCTCGATGCGTCCGTCCGAGCGGGCGAGGAGGACGTGGCCGCGGGAATCGCCGCGTTTCTGATCGATGTGCTGCAACAGGAATCCGGTGGCTTTGGTGCGGCCCAGGACTCCGAGTCCGTGATCGAGGGACAGCGGAGCGAGGGCGGTTACTACGCACAGGATGCCGTGGGCAGGGAACACCTGTCGCCACCCGCCGTCGACGGGAAGGTTGTCACGGGCTGGAACGGCCTGGCCATCGGTGCGCTCGCCCGTTCCGGAGCCCGGCTCGATAAGCCGAGCTGGATCGAGGCGGCGGCGCGCGCGGCCGAGGACGTGATTCAGAACAACCTGCGCCCCGACGGCTCGCTCGTGCGTGCTTCGCTCGACGAGATCCCGTCGCGTGCTCCGGCCGTGCTGGCCGACTACGGCCAGTTCGCATCGGGACTGCTGGCGCTCTCGATCGCGGCGGCCGAGCCGGCGTACGCCGTGGCGGCGCGAACCCTCGTCGATCTGTGCGTCGAGCCCGAAACGCGCGCGGTGCGTGCGCCCGGCGGCGGTGACCCGGTGCTCGCGGCTCAGGGGATCACCGCGGCGGGCGAAGGTTCGGACGGCGACGAGCCCTCGGGCGACGCGGCCATCGCGGGAGCATGCCTGGACCTCTGGCTGCTCGGGGCGGGCGAGGAGTATCGCGCCCGCGCATCCGGGATCGTCGCCTCACGGGGTGCCGAGGCGCTCGGTCGGCCGCTGGGTTACGGTGCACTGCTCGCCATCGCGGTGGGCCTGGCGGCGGCCCCGCGACAGATCGTCGTTGTTTCGGATGATGCGGACGACCCGCTCGCTCGTGCGGCACGCGCCGCCTCTGCCGACGTCGTGGCGATCGTGCCGACGCATCGAGCCGCGCAGTTCGCGGGCGCGGGGTTCTCGTTGTTCGAGGGTAAGGCGCCACGCGACGGACGACCGACCGCGTACGACTGTCGGGCATTCGTCTGTCGACTTCCCACGACGGACCCTCGGGACATCTCGGGCTGAGAAGCCCTATTCGCCCGGCGCGATCGCGCTGCTGAGCCGGCGGAATGCCGAAGCGACGGCATCGCTTTGCTCGGGCAGCAGGCCGTCGAGAGCGTCGGCGCGGTGCGCGCGTGAGGTGGCGAACGCGGCGCGAATCGGGGAGTCATCCGGGATGGTGGCCGTGACACGGATGCTGCGACGGTCGGATTCGTGGGGTCGGCGTGCCAGGTATCCGCGGGTCTCGAGTCGATCGATGAGCGCCGTCGTCGCTGCGGTGGAGATCGCGAGCGTGCGGCTGATCTCGCTCGGACGCACGAGCGCGTCGGCCTGCTCGGCAGCGAGTAGCAAGCGGAGGACGACGATGTCATTGGCGCCCAGGTTCAGGACACCACGCAAATCGCGTTCCTCGGTCGCCAATGCCGCCTCGAGGGCGAGGAGCGCGTCGAGCGGGTCGATGCGGGTGTCGGCGGACACGTCGGGGCCCCTCTCGGTGATTGACGAGCGCGTGAGCCCCACAGCCTACGACAGATTAGCTTTTAGATTTAGCTAAATAAACGAGAGACTAGATGGACTAGCGGAAAGTCGTCAGGGCGACGGCCGCGAGCGCGACCCCCAGCGCGACGACGCCCATGCCGGTCGCGGCTGTCAAACCCAGACGTGCCATTCGCGGCTTGCGGCGCAGAAGCGCGTCGCTCGAGCGGCGTCCGAGTGCCGCCTTCGCATCGCTGAGTTCGAGATAGCGACCCACGGGCTCACCCCGCGCATCCGTCGCGACAAAGCCCCCGAGCACCTCGTCGATGCAGCCCAGAAAGTTGCCGCCACGGTTGCCGGCGATCAGACCCGGCCCGACCGATACCCAGACCGTTCGCATCCGTGACGGCGCGATGGGCGGTTCGACGAGTGCCATCGACCCTCCCGGAGCGCACATGCACGGTGCATCTAACGGAGTGCATAGAACGGATAGTTACTAGGCAAGTTACCTAAATCCGCGCGAGAGGCTGGATCCGACACGCGGGTCAGATCCAGCTGAACATCCAGTTGTGCAAACGCCAGAACTCGTACGGCACTTCGATTGCTGTCCAGAGCGGATACCAGAACACCGAGACCGCAACGGCCACGAGCAGGAATGCCGCGACGGCGCCCTGACCGCTCGTGCGACGGTCGGTCGGCGCATCCGATGGCCCGGCGATCCGGCGCAACGACAGCACGAGGGCGAGGATCAGGAACGGCACGATCACGATCGTGTAGAACTGGAAAATCGTCCGCTCGGGGTAGAGCAGCCACGGCACATAGGTAGCCGCAACGCCCGTGAGCACGAACGCCACCCGCCAGTCCCGTGAACGCCCGGCCCCCGGCCAGATCAAACGCACGGCCAGGAACACGATCGCCGCGACTCCCGCGTACCAGATCAGGGGGTTCGGGATGCTCGAAATCGCCTGCACGCACCCGCCGGCCATGTCGCATTCGTCGACGCCCGCGTCGGTCTTCTGCCAGTACATCGATGTCGGGCGCAGCAGGAGCGGCCACTGCCACGCGGGCGAGGCGTACGAGTGACCGCTGGTCAATCCGACGTGGAAGTTGTAGATCGCCTGGTGATAGTTCCAGAGTGCGAGGAAGGGATTCGCGTCCGAACCGCGGTCGTAGCCGCCCGGGGTGACGAGCCAACCGGTCCACGTCGTCAGGTAGACGAGGGCCGCCACCGGCACGAAGAGGAGGAACGTCGCGGGTCCCTGCCGGAGTGCGGCATCCGGAAGCCAGCGCCGGATCCCCGCACGCCGTCGTGCCAGGGAATCGGTCACAACAAGGTAGATGCCGAGGGCCGCCAGGACGTAAAGGCCCGACCATTTCACCGCGGTCGCGGCACCGAGAGCGGCGCCCGCGGCGAGGATCCACGGACGCGCCCACATCACGGGGCCCCACGTCGGTGGGTCGTCGCCGGATGCTGCGAGGGCGATGCGGGCCTGCATCCTGTCGTGGTCGATCAGGACGAACCAGAACGCCAGCAGCACGAAGAGCATCAGGAAGCCATCGAGCAGGGCGACGCGGCCGAGGACGATCCCGAGCCCATCCACGGCGAGCAGGAGTCCGGCGATGCATGCCCAGACGGTCGAACCGGTCAGCCGGCGGGCGATGAGGATCAGCACCAGCACGGCCGCGGTGCCCGCGAGCGCGGCCGCAAAGCGCCAGCCCCACGCGGTGTCCGCGCCGAAGATTCCGTAGCCGAGTGCGATCAGCCACTTGCCGAGCGGGGGATGCACGACGAAACTACCGTCGGTGAGAAAGCCCATCGTGTCGCCGGAGAGGAACGCTTCGTCGGCTCCGTCGGGCCACTTCGACTCGTAGCCGAGTTGCGAGAGGGTCCAGGCATCCTTCGCGTAATACGTCTCGTCGAAGACGAGAGCGTGCGGATGTCCCAGGTTGAACAGGCGCAGCACCGCCGCGAGCAGGGTGACGAGGGTGGGTGCGAGCCAATGCCAGAGCCCACCTACTACGGGTCGGGTCTGGAGCCAGAGCCTCAGACGCTCGAAAACCGTGGGGCGCGCGAGGGGCAGCAGGGGGTCGGTCGGGATGGGGCCGGTGCGTTCGGGGTCGAGGTCGCTGGCCGGCTGCACGCGACAAGCCTATGGGCGCCGGCTGTGAGCTCTGGCGCGACGGGGCTGCGTACATCTGAAAGGAACGAAGGGGGTCGACGGCCCGCGAACGCGGCGTGTCGGGCCCTTCTGGGGTCGTGGTTCCTTTCAGATTTACGGGTGTGCCGAGTAAGGGTGCGAAACTGACCGCATGCTGATCCTCGCCGCGACCCCGATCGGCAACCTCGGGGATGCCTCACGTCGTCTGGTCGAAACGCTCGAGGCCTCCACCGTCATCGCGGCCGAAGACACCCGCACCACCCAGCGCCTGCTCGCGGGTCTCGGAATCACGAACCGCCCGAGGCTGATCGCGTTGCACGACCACAACGAGAAGCAGCGCGCCGCCGAGATCATCGACCTCGCGGCCGAGCAGGACGTGCTCGTGCTGAGCGACGCGGGGATGCCGACGGTCAGCGACCCGGGCTTCGGCCTGGTCGCCGAGGCGGCGGCCCGCGGCGTGATCGTCACCGCGCTTCCCGGTCCGAGCGCGGTACTCACGGCGCTCGCCGTGGCGGGACTGCCGACCGACCGCTTCACCTTCGAGGGGTTCCCGGGGCGCAAGCAGGGTGAGCGCCGCTCGGCCTTCACCGCGCTGGCGCGGGAACCGCGCACGATGGTGTTCTTCGAGGCCCCGTCCCGGATCGCCGCGACCCTCGCCGATATGGCCGGTGTCTTCGGCGCCGACCGCCCCGCGGCCGTGTGCCGCGAACTGACGAAGATGTACGAAGAGATCAAGCGCGGCGGACTCGCCGAACTCGCCGCGTGGGCCGAGGGCGGCGTGCGCGGCGAATGCGTCATCGTGGTCGGCGGGGCATCGAACGCCCGGCCGCCACTTGCGGAAGCCGTCGCCCAGGTGCTCGAGCTCGTCGCCGCGGGCGGACGGATGAAGGATGCCTGCACCGAGGTCGCCGCGGCGACCGGACACGCCTCGCGCGAGCTGTATCAGGCGGCGCTCGCGGCAAAGTCCGACGCACAGCCCAAGTCCGACGCGAAGTCGGAGCCCGACGCAAAGCCGGGGTCCGGCGCACAGCCGAAGTAGCGTTGCGGGCATGAGCCGCCGCGGTGGGGTCGCCCTCCTTCTGATCGTCGGACTGCTCCTGGCCGGATGCGTCCCGGAGCCCGACGAGACAGACCGGGGACGGTCGTCCGCCGAGGCATCCGCTTCCGTGTCGCCAACCCCGCCCGAGGCGGCGATCGCGGTGCCCGACGACTGCGGCGACGTGCTGAGCGATACCGAGCTCAGCGAGCTGACGGGCCAGGAACAATACCTCGCCCCGACCCCGCCCTCGCTGGAGGCGCTGCCCGGTCCGCTCGCTCGCGAGACGGCCCAGGGCGCCGACGAACGCCGCGACTGCATGTGGTGGATCGTCGATGTCTGGGAGGGGTCGCTGCCGCTGTTCGTCTCGCGCACGAGCGCGGAGGCTCAGACGGCCCTCACCGACGGCCTGCGGACATCGACCCTCTACACCGAGACCACGATCGGGGGAGAGCTTGCCTTCACCTCGACGTACACCGACGAGATAGCCATTCACGAGGTCGTCTACGTCTTCGTCGATGACGTGTGGATCGCAGTGGTCGCGGCGGTCGAACCCGCGAGGGCGGTCGCGATCGCCGAGCGTGCGCTCACGGCTCTCACGGGCTGAGCGCCGCGGCGGGGTCCGCCGCCCCGGGCATTCGTCACACCGCGGAGCCGGCGCATCCGTCCCGCCTAGAATCGACGGGTGACTTCCGGCCGTTCGTTCTACATCACCACCCCCATCTACTACCCCAGCGACGTGCCCCACATCGGGCACGGGTACACGACGGTGGCGGTCGACGCCCTCGCGCGCTGGCACCGTCAGGCCGGCGATGACACCTGGATGCTCACGGGAACCGACGAGCACGGTCAGAAAATGATCCGCGCGGCGTCGGCGAACAACGCCACCCCGCAGGAGTGGGTGGACAAGCTCGTCACCGAGTCGTGGTTCCCCGTGCTGAAGACCCTCGACATCGAGAACGACGACTTCATCCGCACGACGCAGGAGCGCCACGAGACCCGCGTGCAGACTTTCTTGCAGGCGATCTACGACCGTGGCTACATCTACGCGGGCGAGTACGAGGCGCTGTATTGCGTGGGCTGCGAAGAGTTCAAGCCCGAGTCCGAGATCGTCGACGGCACCGGCCCGTTCGAGGGGCTCAAGGTCTGCGTCATCCACTCGAAGCCGCTCGAACTGCTGCAGGAGAAGAACTACTTCTTCAAGCTCAGCGAGTTCGCCGATCGGCTGCTCGAGCTGTACCGCGATGAGCCCGACTTCGTGCGCCCCGAGTCCGCGCGCAACGAGGTCATCTCGTTCGTGCGCAGCGGCCTGAAGGATCTCTCGATCTCGCGGTCGACGTTCGACTGGGGCATCGAGGTGCCGTGGGATGCCTCCCACGTGATCTACGTGTGGGTCGACGCCCTCCTCAACTACGCCACCGCGGTCGGCTACGGCGCCGATCCCGAGACGTTCGAGCGCCGCTGGCCGGCGTACCACGTGGTCGGGAAAGACATCCTGCGGTTCCACGCGGTGATCTGGCCCGCCATGTTGATGGCGGCCGGGCTCGACGTGCCGCGCGGCGTGTTCGCGCACGGTTGGCTGCTCGTCGGCGGCGAGAAGATGTCGAAGTCGAAGCTGACGGGCATCGCGCCGACCGAGATCACGGATGTCTTCGGTTCCGATGCCTATCGCTTCTACTTTCTCTCGGCGATCGCGTTCGGGCAGGACGGCTCGTTCTCGTGGGAGGACCTGTCGGCCCGCTATCAGGCCGAACTCGCCAATGGGTTCGGCAACCTCGCTTCGCGCTCGATCGCGATGATCGAGAAGTACTACGAGGGCATCGTGCCGCCGCCGGGGGAGTACACCGAGGCTGACGTGGCGGTGCAGAAGATCGTCGCGGATGCCGCGGCCACAGCCGACGCCGCGATCGACCGGTTCCGCATCGACGAGGCGATCGCCGCGATCTGGACGATCGTTGACGCTCTGAACCTTTACATCACGGAGAACCAGCCCTGGGCCCTGGCCAAGGATGACGCCCAGCGCGGACGCCTCGGCACCGTGCTGTACACGGCCGTCGAGGGGCTGCGCGCGCTTGCCGTGTTGCTCTCGCCGGTCACTCCCGAATCCACCGAGAAGCTCTGGATCGCGCTCGGCGCGGCCGAGAGCCTCGGGCGTCTGCGCGATCAGCCGATCCGCGAGGCCGGAGCCTGGGGCATCCTCCGTCCGGGCACGAGTGTCAACGGCCTGGCCCCGCTGTTCCCGCGCGTCGAGCAGAGCGTGTGAGCGACCCGTCACAGTACGTGCGTGAGCGCACGCAGGAGGGGCGGAAAGACATCCGCTATCCGGATGCTCCCGAACCTCTCGCCGTCGCGGTGTACGACAACCACTGTCATCTCGAGATCGCGGACGGCGAGACGGGGCTGACCCTCGACGAACAGCTCGAGCGCGCCGGCGAGGTCGGCGTGATCGGTGTCGTGCAGGCCGGGGGCGACATCGAGTCGAGCCGGTGGTCGGCGTGGGCCGCGGAGTCACACCCGCGCGTGCTCGCAGCCGTCGCGATCCACCCGAACGAGGCGCCGGCCTACGCGGTCGCCGGTCGGCTCGACGAAGCGATCGCCGTCATCGACGAGCTCGCGGCCCAGCCGCGCGTGCGCGCCATCGGTGAGACGGGCCTGGACTTCTTCCGCACCGAAGAGGCGGGCCTGCCCGCGCAGTTCGAGAGCTTCGAGGCGCACATCGCGCTCGCGAAGAAGCACGACATCGCGATGCAGATCCACGATCGCGACGCCCACGACGCCGTCCTCGAGACGCTCGAGCGGGTCGGCGCGCCCGACCGCACGGTGTTCCACTGCTTCTCGGGCGACGACGCCATGGCGCGCATCGCCGCGGACCGCGGGTACTATCTCTCGTTCGCGGGCAACGTCACGTTCAAGAACGCGCAGAACCTGCGTGACGCGCTCGCGGTCACCCCGCGCGAGCGGATCCTAGTCGAAACGGATGCCCCGTTCCTGACCCCCGTGCCGCATCGGGGCCGCCCGAACGCGCCGTACCTGATCCCGGTCACCGTTCGGTTCATGGCTGCCGAGCTAGGGATCGACCTCGACGAACTGTGCGCCCAGCTCGCCGCGAACACCCTCGCCGTCTATGGCCCCTTCGACGCGTAGCCGACCGGGGCTCCGCTGTCGCAGATCGACCTATCCGACCCGGCGGAGGGTCGATGTGTGACAGCGGAGCGGGGCGGTACTCCCCTCAGCGGGCGCGGGCGGCCTTCGCGGCCGCGCGGTCGTCGGCCGCCGCGGTGAAGAGGGTCTCGGTCTGTTCGAGCTCCATGCCCTTGGTTTCGGGGATGCGCAGCAGCACGTAGAAGAACGACAGGGCCGCAAACACCGCGTACATCAGGTACGTGATCGGCAGCGACCATCCGGACATCGCCGGGAAGCTCACCGTGATGAGGAAGTTCGCGATCCACTGCGCACCCGCCGCGACTCCGAGCGCCTTGCCGCGAATGCGGCTCGGGAAAATCTCACCGAGCAGCACCCACACGAGCGGGCCCCACGAAGCACCGAACCCGATCACGAAGAGGTTCGCGGCGACCAGAGCAATCGGCCCCCACGCGCCGGGAAGCGATACCTCTCCATCGACCGTCTCGGCGAAGGCGAACGCGAGGGCCATGGTGCCGAGCGAGACCGCCATCATCACCGACCCGGTCAGCAGGATCGGCTTGCGACCGACGCGGTCGACCAGCACGATCGCCACGATCGTCACCGCCACGTTGGTGACAGAGGTGATCACGCCGATCAGCAGCGAATTCTGCTCGGTGAAGCCCACGGCCAACCACAGTGTCGTCGAGTAGTAGAAGATCACGTTGATGCCGACGAACTGCTGGAACACCGACAGGATGATGCCGGTCCAGACGATCGGCTGAAGCCCCAGCGCCTTGCCTCGGAGCGAGACGCCCCGAGACTTCTTGTCTTGTTGGATCTTCTGGTCGAGCTCGCGCATCGTCTGCTCGAGGTCGGCCTCGGGGACGAGACGTGCGTAAACCGCGCGGGCCTCGTCGTAGCGTCCCTTCGCGATGAGGAAGCGGGGCGATTCGGGCATCGTGAACGCCAGCACGCCATAAACGAGCGCGGGAACGGCCTCGACGAGCAGCATCCACCGCCACGCCTCAAGACCGAACCACAGTTGTGACGAGGCGCCACCGGCAACGCCCGCGAGAACGGCGTTGGAGAGCAGGGCGCCGAAGATTCCGAGGGTGATCGCCAACTGCTGGAGCGAGCCGAGCGTGCCGCGGATCTGTCGTGGCGCGACCTCGGCGATGTAGGCCGGCGCAACGACGGAGGCGATTCCGATGCCGAGGCCCCCGATGAAGCGCCAGATCGTGAGGTCGACCGCGCTGAAGGCGAGTCCGGAACCGATGGCGCTGACGAAGAACAGCACGGCGCCGATCATCATGACCCGCAGGCGACCCCACCGGTCGCTGAGGACTCCGGCGAGCACCGCGCCCAAGGCGCAGCCGAGGAGCGCGATCGCGACGACGAATCCCGTGACGACCGCGTTGAGGCCGAACTGATTCTCGATGGACGCGACAGCGCCGTTGATGACCGACGAATCGAAGCCGAAGAGGAATCCGCCGACCGCCGCCGCTATGGAGAGCCCCACCGCCCGTCTCCCGAAGGGGCTCTTCATCGAGAACGCTTGCGTGGGGATGGCTCCGGTGCTCACGACGGACACATTACCCCGGACGGTGGAGGGCGGGACGCATCACCTCCCGGGCGAGCACGGACCGCCCCGATGTGAACATCATGTGACGATCCGCGGGGGGCCACGGCCTAGGCTGGGCGCATGTCGGTGACACTCCTCGGCGCATCCGAGATTCGCCGACTCGCGGCCGAGCTCGACGTGACGCCCACCAAGAAGCTCGGTCAGAACTTCGTCGTCGACGCCAACACCGTGCGCCGGATCGTGCAGATTGCCCGCGTCACCGAGCGCGACCGGGTCGTCGAGGTCGGGCCCGGGCTCGGGTCCCTGACTCTTGCGATCCTGGAGGCCGGAGCATCCGTCACCGCCGTCGAGATCGATCATCGGCTCGCGGCCCGCCTGC
Organism: Microbacterium lacus; assembly: GCF_002812805.1. Lineage (GTDB taxonomy): Bacteria > Actinomycetota > Actinomycetes > Actinomycetales > Microbacteriaceae > Microbacterium > Microbacterium lacus_A. Next base: position 96,085 of record NZ_NMUM01000022.1, read on the forward strand.
CCGAAACGGCGACGGCACACGGGGTCGCCGATGGCGCGCTCACGGTCGTCGATGCAGACGCGCTTCGGGTGACCGAGCTCCCGGGCGACCCGCGCGTACTGATCGCGAATCTGCCGTACAACGTCTCGGTGCCCGTGCTGCTGCACCTGCTCGAGCACTTTCCGGATCTCGAGCGTGGCGTCGTGATGGTGCAGTCGGAAGTGGGGGAGCGGCTCGCGGCGCCCCCCGGGTCGAAGATCTACGGTGCGCCGAGCGTCAAGGCAGCCTGGTACGGAAGATGGCGGCTCGCCGGAATGGTCTCGCGGCAGGTGTTCTGGCCCGTGCCGAACGTCGACTCGGTGCTGGTCGCCTTCGAGCGCGATGCGCAGCCGCGGGGGAGCGGCGACGACCGACGCGCCGTGTTCGCCATTGTCGATGCCGCCTTCCAACAGCGACGCAAGATGCTCCGTCAGGCGCTCGCCGCGGTTCTCGGGGGAAGCGCCGCGGATGCCTCGGCGATCCTCACGGCGGCGGGCGTCGCACCCACAGCACGAGGCGAAGAGCTCGGCATCGACGAGTTCGAGCGCATCGCCGCGGCTTTGCGCAAGGGGGCGCCGGGATCCGTCGGCATCGCTAGCCTGGACGGATGAGCGACAGCGTCAGGTTTCCCCCCGCATACGAACTCCACCGCCCCTACGCGGCAGCGGAAGACCGCTACAGCGGCACCGACTACCGCCAGGTCGGCACCTCGGGCCTCTACCTTCCGCCGATCTCTCTCGGCCTGTGGTGGAACTTCGGCGACAACATCCCGTTCGACAACCAGCGCTCGCTGCTGCGCGGAGCGTTCGACCGCGGCATCACGCACTTCGACCTGGCCAACAACTACGGTCCCCCATACGGCACCGCCGAGACGAACTTCGGACGGATGATGCGGGAAGACCTCGCGCCGTACCGCAACGAGCTCATCATCTCGTCGAAGGCGGGCTACGACATGTGGCCCGGCCCGTACGGTAATCACGGTTCGCGCAAGTATCTGATCGCGTCCGCCGAGGAGTCGCTCACACGGATGGGTCTCGACTACGTCGACATCTTCTATTCGCACCGCGCGGATGCCGTCACGCCCATCGAGGAAACCGTGGGCGCGCTCGACACCCTCGTGCGCCAGGGCAAGGCCCTCTACGTCGGGATCTCGTCATACAGCGCGGAACGCACGGCGGAAGCCGCCGCTGTGGCCCGCTCGCTCGGGACACCGCTCGTCATCCACCAGCCCTCGTACTCGATCCTGAACCGCTGGATCGAGGACGGCCTGACGGGAGTGCTCCGGCAGGAGGGCATGGGTGCCATCGCGTTCACGCCGCTGGCCCAGGGCCTGCTCACCTCGAAGTACCTCGGCGACGGATCGGCCGAGCGTGCGCAAAAGCGTGGGTCGCTCCCGAGCGGACGGCTCTCGGATAGCGCCGTCGCGAAGCTGCGGGGCCTCGACGTCATCGCCAAGGAACGCGGTCAGACCCTCGCGCAGCTCGCGCTGCAGTGGGTGCTGCGCGACGGAGTAGTTTCGTCGGCGCTCATCGGGGCATCCCGCACGGAGCAGCTCGACGAGAACATCGCGGCGCTGTCGGGACCCGCGTTCGACACCGAAGAACTCGAGCAGATCGACGCGCTGTCGGACTCTCTGGACGTCAACCTCTGGGCGGAGTCGTCTGACCTGTGAGCACCGCCGGCCCCCTGCTGCCCGACGCGGCGCGCGTGCACGTGCGCGCGCCGGGCAAGGTGAACGTCTTTCTCGAGGTCGGCCGGGTCATGGACGACGGGTACCACGAGTTGGCGACGGCCTTCCAAGCGGTGTCGCTGTACGAGGATGTGTGGGCCACCGCATCCGATGATTTCTCCGTCTCGGTGCACGGCCCCGTCGACACCTCCGGCGTCCCGCTCGACGATCGGAATCTCGCGGTTCGCGCCGCGCGGTTGCTCGCGGGCAAGACGGGCTACGAGGGTGGTGTGCACCTCGAGATCCGCAAGGGTGTGCCCGTGGCGGGTGGCATGGGTGGTGGCTCGGCGGACGCGGCCGCGGCCCTCGTCGCGTGCGACGCGCTCTGGGACACACGCCTGACGACCACGCAGTTGCAGGGCCTGGCCGCGCGGCTGGGGGCCGACGTTCCCTTCGCGCTGCAAGGTGGCACGGCCGTCGGTACGGGGCGCGGCGACGAGCTGAGCCCCGCTCTGGCTCGCGGTCGGTTCGAGTGGGTTTTCGTGACGGATGATGGGGGCCTGTCGACCCCGCAGGTCTACGCCGAACTCGATGCGCATCGCGAGCGAGCCCAGACCGACATCGCGCCGGCGGCCCGTCAACCGGTCGTCGATCCGGATGTCCTGCACGCGCTGCGCGCGGGGGATCCCATCCGGCTCGCGGCTTCACTGCGAAACGATCTACAGGTCGCCGCGCAGAACCTGCGCCCGGATCTCGTGGCGCGCATCGAGGAGGGGGAGCGCGCGGGAGCGCTCGCCGGCATCGTCTCGGGCTCGGGCCCGACCACGGCGTTCCTCTGCGCCGACGCCGAGGCGGCCCTCGACGTGCGCGTTGCCATGTCGGCGTCTGGCCACGTCGCGTTCAGCGCGCACGGGCCCGTGCCCGGCGCCCGCGTCATGCCCTGACACCAGCGCCGCTCGCCCAGCCCGTGGCGCATCGCGTCGGTCGCCGAGATCGCCGCTTTTCGTCGAGTCCCCCGGATGGTTGCGGTGGCCACCCGGCGGGCTCGCGAGCTACGAGCGATCTCGGCGGTGGGAGGCGGAGCGTGACGTCGCCTGACGCTCGCCCCTCTCCTCCCGTAGCCGGTTCAGGAGGGGTTTCGCAAGCCTGGCCCCCGTGTCGGCGAGGGCCGCTAGGCTCGGACGCACCGCTCTCCGAGGAGGAACGATGCGCGCAGTCGTAGGCGACCTGGTGGTCGCAGAAGCACCCGAAGAGGACCTGGTCCGGATCGAAGGCAACTGGTACTTCCCCCAGTCGAGCCTGACCGAAGGGCTGCTCGTCCAGAGCCCCACTCCCTACACGTGCCCGTGGAAGGGTGCGGCACAGTACTGGCACCTGCAGACGGACGACGGACTCATCGAGGACGTGGCGTGGAGCTACCCCGATCTGTACGACGGCGCCGTCGAGCGCGTCGGCCGCGACTTCGCCGGCCACGTCGCCTTCGGGAAGGATGTCTCGGTCGTCCCGTGACGGCTGAGCCCCGGCGATGATCGAGTTCCGCTCGGTCTCCAAGGAGTATCCGGACGGCACCGCTGCCGTCGATGATTTCTCACTCATCATTCCCGCGCACAAGACGACCGTTCTGGTCGGGTCGTCCGGCTGCGGCAAGACGACGCTGCTGCGGATGGTCAACCGCATGGTCGACCCCACGGCCGGAACGATCGAGATCGACGGCGAAGACATCCGGTCGCGCAACGCCGTTGAACTGCGCCGCAGCATCGGCTACGTCATGCAGAATTCGGGCCTTCTCCCGCACATCACGGTCATCGACAACATCGCCACCGTGCCCGTGCTGCAGGGCACGCCGCGCCGCGATGCCCGCGAGCGAGCGCGTGAACTGATGGACACGGTGGGACTGGATGCCTCGCTCGCAAGCCGCTACCCGGCACAGCTCTCGGGGGGTCAGCAGCAGCGGGTCGGTGTCGCACGTGGACTCGCTGCCGACCCGAACGTCTTGCTGATGGACGAGCCCTTCGGCGCCGTCGATCCCATCGTGCGTGCCGAGCTGCAGAACGAGCTCATCCGCCTGCAAGAGGGACTCGGCAAGACGATCATCTTCGTCACGCACGACATCGATGAGGCCTTTCTGCTCGGCGATCAGGTCGTGCTGCTGCAGAAGGGCGCGAGCGTCGCCCAGGTCGGCAGCCCCGACGAGATCATCGAGAACCCCGCGAACGACTTCGTCGCGAGCTTCATCGGCGCCGACAAGGGCAAGCGCGCGCTGAGCCTGCGCGAAACCCCGCACGGCACGGTGGTGATCGACGCCGAGGGCCGCGCGCAGGGCGCGCTCGTGAATCAGGTGCCCACGTGAACTGGGTGCTCGACAATCTCGACCTGATCGGCGAGAAGACCCTGTTGCACCTGCAGCAGAGTGTCATCGCGATCGTGATCGGATTCGTGCTGTCGGTGCCGCTCGGGTGGGTCGCCTTCCGCTACCGCCTGCTGCGGAGCGGCCTCATCACGGTGACGGGCCTGCTGTACACGATCCCCTCGCTTGCGCTGCTCATGCTGTTGCCCGCACTGTTCGGCTACAGCGCGATCAGCCCGACGAACCTGATCATCGCCCTGACGATCTATGCCGTCGCGATCATGGTCCGTTCCGTGTCGGACGGTCTGCAGTCGGTCGACCCGGCCATCCGCCAGGCGTCCACGGCGCTGGGATACGGGTCGTTCCGCCGATTCTGGGCCGTCGAGTTCCCGCTCGCCGGGCCCGTCATTCTGGCGGGGCTTCGCGTGACGGTGGTCAGCACGATCTCGCTCGCCACCGTCGGCATCCTGATCGGCGTCGACAATCTCGGCTACCTCTTCACCAACGGGCTGCAGCGGCGCATCATCCCCGAGGTGCTCGCGGGCGTCGTCGCGGTCGTCGTCATCGCCCTGATCCTCGACTACCTCTTGGTTCTCGCGGGCCGGGCACTCATGCCGTGGGCGCGCAAACCCAGCCGCCGCGACACGCGCAGCGCCCGGCGTGCCCAGAGGGCGACCGCACCGGTGGGGGCCGCCGCATGAACCTCTTCGCCGAGACCCTGGCGTGGCTCATGAACCCCGAACGGTGGTCGGGGCCGCTCGGCATTCCGGTCGCCATCGCCCAGCACCTGGGCTTCACGTTCTTGGCGGTCCTGGTCGCGGCGGTCATCGCCATCCCCGTCGGCTGGGCGATCGGCCACACGGGTAAGGGCCGCGAAATCGCCGTCGCGATCTCGGGTGCGGCGCGCGCGATCCCGTCCTTCGGCCTGCTCGTACTGCTGGTGCTGCTCATGGGTGTCCTGCAGACGCAGGCCGCCGCCGTGATCACGTTCGTACTGCTCGGCATCCCCTCGATCCTTGCGGGCGCCTACGCCGGCTTCGAGGCGATCGATCGTCGTGTGATCGACGCCGGCCGGGCGATGGGCATGACCGAGTGGCAGATCCTCTGGCGCATCGAGGTCCCGCTGGGTCTGCCACTGCTCGTGTCGGGCCTGCGCGCCGCAACCCTGCAGATCGTCGCAACGGTGACGATCGCCGCCTACGTCGGCCTGGGCGGGCTCGGACTGTACATCATCCAGGGCATCAACCTGAATCGCTTCGACCAGGTGCTCGCCGGGGCGATCCTCGTCGCCGCCCTCGCGTTGGTGCTCGACGCGTTGTTCGCGATCGCCGAGCGGATGGTGGTCCCGCGCGGCGTGCTCGCCGGACGCAGCGGCGGCGCGGGCCCGGCGCGCGGCAAGCGCCGCGATCGTGCAGCACGTCGGCCATCCGTCCAAGCGTCACCCGCCTGAACGTCCCGCCTGAATACCCGGCCCCCAGACCCGCACCGTTCCATCACCGTCCCACCCACAGAGAGAAGAACAGCACCATGAACACAGCGAAAAAGAGGTTTGCCATCGGCGCGCTCGCGGCGATAGCGGCGCTCGTGCTCGCGGGTTGCTCCTCCAGCAACCCGCTCGAAGAGGAATCCGCCGCTGGCGAGGTGTCGAGCGACACGATCGTCATCGGCTCGCAGGCGTACTACTCGAACGAGATCATCGCCGAGATCTATGCCCAGGCTCTCGAAGGCGCCGGGTTCGATGTCGAGCGCCAGTTCAACATCGGTCAGCGTGACGCCTACATGCCGGAGATCGAGTCGGGGGCCATCACCCTCTTCCCCGAGTACAGCGGCAACCTGCTGCAGTACTTCGACGAAGACACAGAGGCCCGCACCCCGGAGGACGTCTACGCCGCCCTCCAGGACGCGCTGCCCGAGAACCTCGCGGTGCTCGACCAGGCCGAGGCGAGCGACCAGGACTCGTACACCGTGACCGCGGCGTTCGCCGACGAGAACGGACTGACCACGATCGCCGACCTGGCGAACGTGACCGTGCCTCTGACGTTGGGCGGCCCGCCGGAGCTCGCCGAGCGTCCGTACGGTCCGACCGGCCTCGCCGACACCTATGGCGTCGAGGTGACGTTCTCACCCACGGGTGACACCACGGTCGAGAACCTGGTCGCCGGCACCGTCAACGTCGCGAACGTCTTCACCGCCGACCCGCGCATCCAGACGCAGGACCTCGTCGTTCTCGAAGACCCCGAGGGTCTGTTCCTCGCGTCGAACGTCATCCCGGTCGTGAACGCCGACGTCGCCGACGAGATCGCCGACGTCATCAACGCCGTGAGCGCCGCGCTCACCGCCGACGCCCTGGTCGCGCTGAACGTCCAGAGCACGGAAGACGAGATGTCCCCGGACGACATCGCGGCCGCCTTCCTCGAGGAGAACGGTCTCGTCTGAGTCCTGACGTCTCCTCGCGAAGCGCCCGGTGGCCCCGGTCGTTGAGCGAGCGCAGCGAGACGAAACGACGGCCCCACAGACCCGCGTAGCCTAGATCCGATATGGCTCATCTTCTCGGGGCTGAGGCCCTGCACCTCGAATTTCCCACCAAAGTCGTCTTCGACTCCGTCTCGCTCGGCGTCAACGAGGGCGACCGCATCGGCATCGTCGGCCGGAACGGCGACGGCAAGTCGAGCCTGCTCGCAATGCTCGCCGGCCGCCTCGAGCCCGACGGCGGACGCGTGACCGTGCGCGGTGGTGTGCGGATCGGTGTGCTCGACCAGGGCGAGACCCTCGACGACGGCGACACCATCGGGGGCGCCGTCATCGGCGACACCCCCGAGCACGAGTGGGCGGGCGATCCGCTTGTCCGCGATGTGGTCACGGGGTTGCTCGGCGACCTGCCCTGGGCGGCGAAGCTCGGCACTCTCTCGGGTGGTCAGCGCCGCCGGGTTGCGCTCGCGCGCCTGCTGGCGGGGGACTGGGACATCCTGGCCCTGGACGAACCCACGAACCATTTGGATGTCGAGGCCATCGCCTGGCTCGCCGAGCACCTGAAGCGCCGGTGGTCCGCGAACTCCGGCGGGCTGCTCGTCGTGACACACGACCGGTGGTTCCTGGACGAGGTCTGCAACACCACCTGGGAGGTCCACGACCGCATCGTCGACCCCTTCGAGGGCGGTTACGCCGCATACATCCTGCAGCGGGTCGAGCGAGACAGGCAGGCGGCGACGATCGAGGCGCGCCGGCAGAACCTCGCGCGCAAAGAGCTCGCGTGGCTGCGCCGTGGGGCGCCCGCGCGCTCCACCAAGCCCAAGTTCCGCATCGACGCCGCCAACGAACTCATCGCCGACGTGCCTGAGATCCGCGACCGGGTCTCGTTGCAGTCGCTCGCGGTGACGCGGCTCGGCAAGGACGTCGTCGACCTGCTCGATGTATCCGTCTCTTACGACGGCGTGCCGGTGCTGAACGACGTCGAATGGCGCATCGCGCCTGGCGAGCGCACCGGAATCCTCGGGGTGAACGGCGCCGGCAAGTCGACGCTGCTCGGCCTCGTCGCCGGGACTCTCGAGCCGACCACCGGTCGGGTGAAGCGCGGGAAGACCGTGAAGGTCGCGACCCTCACCCAGCAGATGGACTCGCTCGAGCCCCACCTCGGTGATCCCGTCCGGGTCGTGATCTCGGGCCTGCGCACCAGCTACACGATCGGCACGGGGTCCAAGGCGCAGGACCTCACACCGGGTCAACTGCTCGAGCGCATGGGCTTCGCATCCGAGCAGCTCTCGACGCCGGTGAAGGACCTCTCGGGTGGACAGAAGCGCCGCCTGCAGCTGCTGCTCATCCTGCTCGACCAGCCGAACGTGTTGATCCTCGACGAACCCACGAACGACCTCGACACCGACATGCTCGCGGCGATCGAAGACCTGCTCGACTCGTGGGCCGGCACGCTCATCGTCGTGAGCCACGACCGGTACTTCCTCGAGCGCGTCACGGATCAGCAGTACGCGATCCTCGACACGCGTCTGCGCCACCTGCCGGGCGGTGTCGAGGAGTACCTGCGTCGTCGCCGCGAGCAGCAGAAGGCCGGCGGAAGCCAGACGTCCGCCGCCGTCGGTGCCAAGGCCGCGGGACTCAGCGGGGGCGACTTGCGCACGGCGCAAAAGGAACTGGCCTCGATCGAGCGTCGGATCGCGAAGGTCGATGCCGAGATCACGGCGAAACGCACGGCCCTCGCCGACCACGATCAGGCGGACTTCGTCGGCCTCGGCGCGAAGATGGCGGCGATCGGGCAGCTCGAGAGCGAGAACGTCAGTCTCGAGGAGCGTTGGCTCGAGCTGTCGGAACAGCTCGAGTAGTCGGGTCGCCAGCTCCCGCACCTGCGCCGCGTACGGTGTGGCGCGTCAGTGGACGGCGTAGTTCAGGATCATGATCGCGAAGCCGAGGACGGCCGTGCCGATGGCGCCGACGATCCGTACGAAGCGCCCGGCGCCGCGGCGCGCATAGGCCGAGTAGCCGAGCACGCCGAGCACGAGGGTGGCGACGAGCAGAGCGAGGCTCACCGAGTCATCCGCATCCATATGCGTCGTCGCCCCGGCGATCAAGACCAGCGTCGACGGGATCGCGGCGTACAGCATCCCCGCGGATTCCCGCACCCCGCCCTCGAGCGCGTTCCAGAAGCCGTGGTCGCCGTGGTCGCTCAAGGTGTGGGCGAACACGTGCGCGATGAAGAAGATGATCAGCGAGATGAACGAAACGATCAGCACCTCGAGGCTGTCGGTTGATTCGTCGGAGACACCGGCGATGAGTGCCGAGTAAAGGATCAGGCCGTAGACGGCCGAGGGGCCGCCGAAGACCCGGCGCAGCCAGCCGCGAAAGCCGGCCGGGCTCGAATCGGTCGCGTTCGTCATGTCACCCTCTCGTCGGTGCTGTTCGTGGGCAGTGTTCGTTGGCGATGTTCGTTGGCAACGCCGGAGTCGTTCATTCGGCGTCGAAACCCAGGCTGAGCTTGCGCAGCAACCCCGCGAGTCTCTCGCGGTCGGAGCGCGAAAGTTCAGAGAGCAGGTGCGATTCGGCATCGACCAGGCGCGTGATTGCGGCGTCGACGCGCGTCCGGCCCTCGTCGGTGAGGGTCACCAGGATGCTTCGCCCATCGCCCGGGTCTGCCTCGCGCCGCACGAGTCGGCGCCCGACGAGCCGGTCGATGCGGTTGGTCATGGTGCCGCTCGAAACGAGTGTCTGCTGCAGGAGCTGCTTCGGGCTGAGCTGGAACGGCTCGCCCGCGCGGCGCAGCGCGGACAACACATCCCACTCCCACGAGACGAGCTCGCTGCGCCCGAACGCGGCACGGCGTGCGCGGTCGAGGTGTCGCGAAAGTCGATCGACGCGGGAGAGCACCTCGAGCGGCGAGAAATCGAGGTCCGGACGCTGCGCGGTCCACGCGGCGACGATCCGGTCGACTTCGTCGCTCTCGCGTGGCATCCCCCCATCATCGCGGATGTCCCGACTTTTCACCCCAAGCGGCGCCATGGGGTGAAAAGTCGGGACATCGAGGAGAGGGGCCGCGAGCGGGAGTGCGTCACGCCCCGCTCTGGCAGACTTGAGGGGCGGCCCGTGGTGGCCGCGGTCCGCCGTGGTGTAACGGCAGCACGACAGCCTTTGGAGCTGTTAGGTCTAGGTTCGAATCCTGGCGGCGGAGCATGACTGATCAGAATCTCGCCATCGTCGTCCTCGCCGCGGGTCAGGGCACACGGATGAGGTCGCGAACGCCGAAGGTTCTGCACCGGATCGGCGGCAGGTCTCTCCTGCAACACGTGCTCGACACGGCAGGGACGCTCGACCCCGATCGGCTGCTCGTGGTCGTGCGTCACGAACGTGATCTGATCGCGGACGCGGTGCAGGATGTCGCACCCGAGGCGGTCGTCGTCGATCAGGACGAGATCCCGGGCACCGGTCGCGCCGTGCAGGTCGCGCTCGAGCAGCTGACGGAGTTCGGCGGAGACATCCTGATCCTGAGCGCGGACGTGCCCTTGCTCGACGGGGAGACCCTTGCGGAACTGGTCGCCGGGCACCGCGCGGCGGAGGCTGCGGTCACCCTGCTGAGTGCGCGCGTCGATGACCCGACCGGGTATGGGCGCGTCATTCGCTCGGGCGACGGCGGTGTCGTCGGCATCGTCGAGCAGCGGGATGCCTCGCCCGAGGAGCGTGCGATCGCGGAGATCAACGCCGGGGTCTACATCTTCCAGTCGGCGCCGCTCCGGCGCGAGATCGGTGCCCTCGGTGACGACAATGCGCAGGGCGAGCGGTACCTGACGGATGTTGTCGCACTGTTCCACACCGCAGGCATGACGATCGGCGCGACGCTCGCGCCCGACCCGACCGCCGCGCTCGGCATCAACGACCGCGTACAGCTGGCGGCGGCGGCGGCCGAGCTCAATGCCCGCACGGTTCGCCGCTGGCAGCTCGAGGGCGTCACCGTGCAGGACCCCGCGACGACGTGGATCGATGTGACCGCGTCGCTCGCGCCCGACGTGACGGTGCTGCCGAACACCCACATCCTGCGTGCCACGAGCATCGCGGAGGGCGCCATCGTCGGCCCCGACACGAGCCTCGTCGACTGCGAGGTGGGCGAGGACGCCACGGTCACGCGCACCGATGCGACGCTCGCGGTGATCGGCGCCCGCGCGACGGTCGGACCGTTCGCGTACCTGCGTCCCGGGACGTACCTCGGCTCGCGTGGCAAGATCGGCACCTTCGTGGAGACGAAGAACGCGCGTATCGGGAACGGCAGCAAGGTTCCGCACCTGTCGTACCTCGGTGATGCCGAGGTCGGGGTGGGCGCGAACGTCGGCGCCGGCACGATCATCGCGAACTACGACGGGGTCGAGAAGCACCGCACCGAGGTGGGCGACCACGTCCGCACCGGGGCGCACAACGTGTTCGTCGCGCCGGTTAGGATCGGTGATGGGGCCTATACCGGTGCCGGTACGGTCGTGCGGAAGGATGTTCCGCCGGGCGCGCTCGCACTCACCGTGGCCTCGCAACGCAACGTCGAGGGCTGGGTCGCACGCAACCGACCTGGCACTGCAGCGGCTCAGGCCGCAGAGAAGGCCCCCAATGGCTCGCAAGAAGAAGACGGTTGACCTCGATCGAGACCTGGACATCGCGCCCGGACTCGTCGCCAAGACGAAGAAGCGGCTGGTCGTCGTCTCGGGACGCTCCGCTCCCGCTCTCGCCGACGAGGTAGCCGAAGCGCTGGGCATCCAGCTGGCACCGACCGAGCACCGTACCTTCGCGAGTGGCGAGATCTACACCCGCTTCGAGGTCTCGATCCGCGGGTGCGATGTCTTCGTCATCCAGTCGTTCGGTCACCCGGTCAACGAGTGGCTCATGGAGCTGCTCATCATGCTCGATGCCCTGAAGCGTGCATCCGCGAAGCGCATCACCGTCGTCGCTCCGTACTACCCCTACTCCCGTCAGGACAAGAAGGGCCGGGGACGCGAGCCCATCAGTGCGCGCCTCGTCGCCGACCTGTTGCGCACCGCCGGAGCCGACCGCGTCATGAGCGTCGACCTGCACGCCGCGCAGATCCAGGGCTTCTTCGACGGACCCGTCGACCACCTCTTCGCCAAGCCCGTCCTGCTGGAGTACTTCCAGCGGACGCTCTCGCAGGCCGACCGCTCCAAGCTGACGGTCGTCTCTCCCGACATGGGCCGCGTCCGCGTTGCCGACACCTGGTCGGACAGCCTGGGTGCGCCGCTGGCGATCATCCACAAGCGTCGCGACCCGAAGGTCGCCAACAAGGTCACGGTGCACGAGATCGTCGGTGATGTCGAGGGACGCGTCTGCCTGATCGTCGACGACATGATCGACACCGGTGGCACGATCGTGAAGGCCGCCCAGGCGCTCAAGGCCGCGGGCGCCGAGCGCGTCATCGTCGCCGCGACCCACGCGGTCTTCAGCGATCCGGCATCCGAGCGCCTGCAGGACGTCTCGATCGACGAGGTCGTCGTCACCGACACGATCCCGCTGTCCGAGAGCCGTCGCTTCCCGGGCCTGACGATCCTCCCGATCGCGCCGATGCTGGCCCGCGCCATCCACGAGGTCTTCGAGGACGGCTCTGTCACGAGCATGTTCGACGGCGCGGCCTGAGCTACTCGCTCGGGACTGATTCACGCTCAAAGATTCTTCATAGGATCCTCAAGGAGGATCGGAGAAACGGCGCTCTACGCTCGGGATCACCGGCACAGAACGCCGGCCCATCCCCGAAGGAGCCCCTGATGATCCGCGACACCTTCGCCCCTCGCCCGCTTCGTATCAGCGCCGCACTGATCGGTGTCGCCGGAACGTTGACGCTCGCCGGATGCAGCACTGCCGCAGCCGACACGACGGATGCCGCGAGCACCGAGGCCTCATCGTCCACCGAGTCGTCGACCGACACCTCGACGGGGACCGACGCCTCGGGCGCCGCATACGTCGACGGCACCTACACGGCGACGGGCTCATATCAGACCCCCGAATCGGTCGAGAAGATCGAGGTCACGATCACGCTCGCGGACGACATCATCACCGCGGTCGAGGTCTCGGGCGACCCGCAGGCATCCGAATCCGAGCGGTACCAGTCCGAGTTCATCGGCGGAATCGACGACGAGGTCGTGGGTCAGAACATCGACGACATCTCGGTCGATCGGGTCGCCGGGTCATCGCTCACGAGCGGCGGCTTCAACGACGCGATCGACGCGATCAAGGACGAAGCGGCGGCCTGACCGTGGCCCCGTCGTCGAGCATGCCGCCCGGCGCCGCGGTGCCGCTCGCGGAGACGTGGGAGTTCGATGCGATCGGCACGCATTGGCGCATCGACACGGTCGACGAACTGCCGGGCGACGCGCGTGCGGCGGCGGATCGTGTCATCGGAGCATTCGATTCCGCATGGTCGCGCTTTCGCCCGGACTCGCTCGTCTCGCTGCTCGCGCGCGGGGGTGGGCCCGTTCCGGTGCCGCCGGATGCTGCGGCGATGCTCGACGCGTTCGAAGAGGTGTCGCTCGCGACATCCGGGGCGGTGAATCCGCTCGTGGGCGCCTCGCTTGATCGCTTGGGTTACGACGCCGCCTATTCGCTTCGGGCAGGGGACCCGCTTGCGGCACCCTCGAACTGGCCGACGCGAGTGCGGTGGCGCGACGAACGCCTCGCGCTCGCCGAGCCCGCGATGATCGACGTGGGCGCGCTCGGCAAGGGCCGTCTGGTCGATGTCGTGGCGCGCGCGCTCGAGCCCTGGACCGACGGCCGGGCGGTGGTCGACGCGAGCGGAGACCTGCTCGTCACCGGCACGACGCAACGCATCGGGCTGGAGCATCCGTTCGATGCGAAGCGCGCGATCGGCGTGTGGGAGGTCACGGATGCTGCTCTCTGCGCCTCAGCCGCGAACCGGCGGGCGTGGGGCGATGGGCTGCATCACGTGCTCGATGCGCGCACCGGTGTGCCGGTGCGCACCGTCGCGGCGACCTGGGTCGTGGCCGACACGGCGATGCGCGCGGATGCCCTGGCGACAGCGCTCTTCTTCGACGGCGGTGACGAACTCGCTCACCGGTGGGGTGCTGAATGGGTACGGATGCTGACCAATGGGCGGGTGGAGTGGTCGCGCGGATGCTCCGCGGAGCTCTTCACGCGGACCGCTAGCGTGGCGTGAGGTCGCGTGCCGGGTGGCTTGGCAGCGTCGACGGACTGACGGACTGAGGAGAAGCTCGTGATCGCAATGCTGGTGGGTGGCTGGGCGCGCATCCGCGGGTACCTCGGACGCCTGTCGATGTACCGTCTCGTGTTAATGGCGCTCGGCATCCTGACGCTGGTGGCCCTCGTGCTGTCGTTCTTCGGGCTCGTGGTGCCGGGACCGCTCGAACTCGTGGTGACGATCGTGGTGATCTTCGCCGTGTGCGTCGGCGCGAACGCGCTCGTGCAGCGGCTGCTCAAGATGCCGATCCGGCACGAGTCGTCGCTCATCACCGCCGCGATCATGGTCTTCATCCTGCGCCCGACCGTCGTTCCGCTGGAGCTTCTCGGGATAGCCTTCGCCGGTGTCGCGGCGGTCGTCTCCAAGTACGTGATCGCGTGGCGGGGTCGGCACATCCTCAATCCGGCCGCCGTGGGTGCCGCCGTGCTCACGATCTCGGGACTCGGCGCATCGGCCTGGTGGGTGGGTTCGCCCGTTCTCGCCGCGCCCGTGCTGATTCTCGGATTGTTCGTGCTGGTGCGCACCGAGCGGCTGCGCATCGTCGCGACGTTCTTCGTGATCGCCGTCGGGGTGTACGTGCTGCGTGTTGCCGTGCAGTCCCAGGCCGCGGGTTTCGAGTTCGACGCAGGACAGACGCTGTCGTTCGCGCTGTGGTCGTCGCCCTTCCTCTTCCTGGGTGCCTTCATGCTGTCGGAACCCCTGACCTTGCCGCCCCGGCGCTGGCAGCAGATGACCGTTGCGGCCGTCGTCGGTGTGCTCGCGGGCTGGCCGATTTCGGTCGGATACTTCACGCTCGGCCAGGAGCGCGCGCTGCTCATCGGCAATCTGCTCGCGTTCGTGTGGGTGGCCCACCGCGCTGTGCGGCTGCGCCTGGCCGATGCGCGCATGATCACGCCGTCCGTGCGGGAGCTGACGTTCGAGGCGCGGCGTCCGGTGCGGTTCGTGGCCGGTCAGTACCTGGAACTCGATGTTCCGCACGCCAAGGCCGATGCCCGCGGCACGCGGCGGGAATTCAGCATCGTGTCGGCCCCGAGTGACGCCCCGACCGTGCGCGTCGCGTACCGGGTCAAGCCGGGTGCGGGTGCGGGGTCGGGGTCCGGGTCGGGGGAGAGCACGTTCAAGAAGGCGCTCGCGGTCGCCTCGCCGGGTGTCGATTACTCGGCGACGGGTGTCTGGGGCGACTTCTTGATGCCGAGCAACCCGAACGCGCCTGTGCTGCTCGTGGCGGCCGGGATCGGCATCACGCCCTTCATCTCGCAGGTGCGTGAGGACCGGGCGCGCGGAGTCGAGCGCAATGTGGTCTTGATCTACGTCGCGTCCGAGGCATCCGAACTGGCGTTTCGTGATGAGCTCGAGGCATCCGGTATCGAGGTCATCGTCTTCACCCGCGATCAGCCGCGTGATCTTCCGGCGAATTGGGTGTGGGCGCGGGGTGTTCGCCTCGACGCCGAGGGTCTGCCGAGGGTTGTGCCGGACCTCTCCTCCCGTCACGCTTATGTTTCGGGCCCGCCGAAGCTGATCGCCGAGCTCGCGCCGGCGCTGGCTCAGGCGCGAACCCTCACGACGGACGCCTTCGCCGGGTACTGACCCTTCTCGCGCGCTTCGTCGTTTCGTCGACATGGTGGGTTATCGGTCGTTGAGCGAGGAGCGCAGCGACGAGTCGAAACGTTTGTGCGGGCGCGGAGTCATCGAGCTGTCACAGAACGCTGTATCCAAGTGGGCGGTTTCAGGTTCTTAGCGCAACGCCTTCATGGAGGAGGGTGTTGTGTCGAGGAAGGTTCCGTGGGCGATGCGCGCGGAGGCGGTTCGCGGCCTGATTGCTGGTCGCTCGGCGCTCGAGTTCGCGCCGACGCTGGGTGTCAGCATGAGCGTGGTGAAGTTGTGGGCCAGGCTCGCGGGCGTGGAACTGATGATGGGTCGAGGCGGTGGTGCGCGGCCGATGCCGATGGATGCCGTGATCGGTGAGGGTGGTGATCGCGAGTATCGGCGCCTCACGCTGGCGGACCGATCGCTTATCCAGGCGGGTCTGGCGATGCGTCCGCCGCTGTCGGTTCGACGGATCGCGGCGGAGCTCGGGGTGTCGGCCTCGACGGTCTCTCGCGAGATCCGCGCGCACCAGGTGCAGCACTGGGAGACGCGTCATTATGACGCGCGTATCGCGCATTATCGGGCGTTAGCGGCGCGGCCGCGGTCTCGGCCGGGAAAGCTGGAACAGCCCGCGGTGCGAGCGGCGGTCGTGTCACGCTTGAACGACAAGTACTCGCCGCAACAGGTCGCGGGCGAGTTGAAGCTGCTGTTTCCCGATAACCCGGAGATGCACGTGTCGCACGAGACGATCTACCAGGCGCTCTACGTGCAAGGCAAGGGCGCGTTACGACACGAGCTGACGGTTGAGAAGGCGTTGCGGTCCGGACGAACAACACGGGTCCCGCAGTCGAAGCTGCCGCGCCGGTCCAGTCGCCCCTGGCTGGACGGGGCACGACTGACCGATCGTCCCGCTGAAGTCGAGGACCGGGCGGTGCCAGGGCATTGGGAAGGCGATCTCGTCGTTGGGCCCGGCAACTCCGGGATCGTGACACTTGTCGAACGCAAGCACAGGTTCACGCTCTTGGGCCGGCTGCCGGGGCAGCGCGACAGCAAGACCGTCACCGACGTGCTTGCCAGCATGATCGCGGAACTCCCCGCGACGCTGACTCGCACGATCACGTGGGACCAAGGCGCAGAGATGGCCGAGCACGCCGCGTTCACGATCGCCAGCGACTGCAAGGTGTTCTTCTGCGACCCCCACTCGCCCTGGCAGCGAGGCACGAACGAGAACACGAACGGCCTGATCCGTGACTTCTACCCCAAGGGCACGAACTTCAACGAGGTCACCGACGACGACCTTGCCGAGACACAGCGGCTGCTGAACATCCGACCACGCCGCACCTTGGGCTACCGGAAACCAGCTGACATGATCAACGAACTGATCAACGGTGTTGCACTAGCCACCTGAAACCGCCGACTCGGATGCAGCAGTTTGTGACAGTTCGGCGGGTTTGGCTCGTCGTTGAGTGAGGAGCGCAGTGACGGGTCGAAACGTGTGTGCGGGCGCGGGTTGTCGTTTCGTCTCGCTGTGCTCGCTCAACGACCGGGGCGTCCCGTGCGCCAGGCATGGTGGTGCCTAGAAGGGTGGCGGCGGTCCTGTTGGGGTGAAGCGGATGCGGGAGGGTGGGTGGTCGATGTAGATCTGGCCGGTGGGGCTGGTCCATTCGAGGACCCCGCCGCCGAGGTTTCGGACCTGCCAGGGGGTGGCGTGTTTGAGGGTGTGGTGTCGGCGGCAGAGGTGGTGGAGGTTGTGGGCGCAGGTGGTTCCGCCGAGTGCCCAGTCTTGGCCGTGGTCGATGTCGCAGCGGTGGACGGGTTGGCGGCAGCCGGGGAATCGGCAGTGTTCGTCGCGGGCGCGGAGGAATCTCTTCAGGTCGGCGCTGGGGGTGTAGCGGTCGACGGCGAGGATGCCGCCCGTCACCGGGTCGCTCAAAACCCGATCCCATCCTGAGGCGCGTCCGGCCAGGGAACGGGCGGTGTCGATGTCGATCGGGGCGCGGCCGACGAGTTCGGCCGGGTCGTCGCTCAGGCCGGCGAGGGAGAGGGCGGGGACGGTGACGTGCACGATCGCCCTGATCGCGCCGAGTCCACCGAACCCGAGCGACGGGTCCGCCGCGATGGTGGGGTCGTCTTGGGGTGCGCTGGTGAGCAGCATGTCCGCGAAGATGTCGGCGCGGAGTTGGTCAATCGTGCGCGGGTCAGGGGTGAGCTCGGGCGTGCAGTCAGAGGTCTCGGCACCCGCACCACCCGTCGGGGCGGTGTCCGTGCTCGCGGCGACGGCTGCGGGCCCGAAGGACGCACCGGGCTGGGCGGCGGCGTTGCGGACGGCTCGGGCTTGTTGCGTCAGCCTGTCGTAGATGCCGTGGACGAGGGTGGCGGGGCCGACGTAGGTGAGTTCGCCCATTCCGTCCGCGCGGTCGGTGACGGTGACGGCGCGGTCGGCGCGGGCGTCGCGGTGTCGTTCGGTGACGGTGCGGGGCTGGAGCCGCTCGGCGAGAGCTTCCACTGCGGGGCGCAAGCGAGACGGCGAAAGGTTCTCCGCCCGGGAGACCGCTTCGGAAGCAAAAGCGAGCCGCGCCTCGGGGCACTGAATCGGGGTGCCCGCGTCGACGATCACGCGGGCGTGGCCGACGAAGATCCGCCCGGCTTCGAGGGCTTCGAGCACTGGCGTGAAATCCTCGGCGAGCACGACGGCGTCGTTGATCTGGCGTTGCACTGTGCGGTCGGATGCGCGCACCGCGAGGGCGAGTTCTGCGGCGATGGAGCGGAGGTGCATCTCCCTCTCCCGCGAGTCCGACCGCAACACCGCCGAACGCGACGCCGCAAGCTGGCCCGCCCCGGCGAGCAACCGAACCTCCGCCGCGTGCACCTGGGCGGCCTGCTGACGCAGCGCCACGATTCCCTCAACCAGACCGAGCACGGGGGCGTTGTCGAGCGCCTCCACGTTCATGGTCTGATTCGAACTCATGTTCGATACTCTACGGATGGCCTCCGACATTCAAAGCCCGAAAAACACGTATCTCCGGCTCAAAACGGGACTTCAGGATGAGAGTTCTCTCACCCTCCTCCGCCGCGCCCCGGCGACCGGCCTCAGACCTCGGGGTCGAGCGGCTTCGCCGGCAGGCGCACCTCGAACTCGGTGTCGCCCGGAACGCTCCGCATCAAGATCGTGCCCTCGTGCGCCTCGACGATCGCTCGCACGATCGACAGCCCGAGGCCCGAGCCGCCGGTTTGGCGGGCGCGTGAGGTGTCGCCGCGCGAGAAGCGTTCGAACAGCTCGGCCTGAAGCGCCGGGTCGATTCCCGGGCCGTCGTCCTGCACGCGAATGACGGCGTCGGATCCTTCGCGCGCAACGCTCGTCGTCACGTGTGTCCCGGCCGGGGTGTGTGTGCGGGCGTTCGCGAGCAGATTGGCCACGACCTGGTGCAGGCGTGCGGTGTCGCCCGCGATCTGCACGGGCTCGTCGCCGACCTCGATGCTCCACTCATGATCGGGTGCCGCGACCTGGGCGTCGCCGACGGCCTCAACGACGAGGCGAGACAGGTCGGACGTGCCGTAGACGAGCTCTTGCCCCTCATCGAGGCGCGCGAGCAGCAGCAGGTCCTCGACGATCCCCGTCATCCGTAGCGACTGCGCCTGGATGCGCTGCAGTGATTGCTCGCTGGTTTCGCTCAGCGAGCGGTCGCGCAGGGACAGCTCTGAGTACCCGCGGATCGAGGCCAGGGGAGTGCGGAGCTCGTGGCTCGCGTCGGCGACGAACCGGCGCATCCGCTCTTCGTTGCGTTGGCGGGCGTCGAGGGATGCGTCGACGTGATGGAGCAGCGTGTTCAGTGCCGCTCCCACACGGCCGATCTCGGTGCGGTCGTCGGCCTGGGCGGCGGGCACGCGTTCCGAGATCGACACCTCACCCTGGTCGAGGGGTTGCCGAGCGACGCGCGACGCCGTATCGGCGACCGCACGCAGCGGTTTCAGGCCGCGTCGGATGGTCCAGGCCGTCGCGACGCCGAGAAGCACAAGCCCCCCGGCGGTGAGGAGAGCGGTCGCGGTGAGCAGGCTGGCGATCGTGCTCTGGACCTCTTCCAGCGACAGGCCGACGGCCCCGACCACCTCGCGGCTGTCGCGGTTCACGACCGCGATGACGCGATAATCGCCGAGGTCGTTGCCCACGTTCACGGTCGTCGGGCCATCGGCGGATACCGCGTCGAGTACGCGTTCGATCTGCGTGGCGGACAGCGCGGCTACCTCACGCGTCTCGTCGACCACGGCACCCGTCTGGTTACCGCTCGAGTCGCTCAGCACGAGAAGGAATCCGGACTCCTGTCGACCCGCTTCGAGGATCTGGTAGGCCGTTGCGTCACTACCGGGAAACCCGGGCGGAAGTGAGAGCGCCTCCGAGCCGAGGCTCCCGAGCCGGGCGTCGACGTTGCCCTCGAGCACCCGCCCCAGCACGGCGCTCGTGACGATCGACACCAGGACGAGGATGATCGACACAATCCCGACGACGGTCAGGATCAGGCGCCGCTGCAGGGTCCAGGGTGCGCGCGGGCGCTTGGCTCCCGGGGTGGCCCGAGAGGGCGCCGAGGACGCCGAGGACGGCGAAGCGGAGGCATCCGTCTCGGACACCTCCGCCTTCACCGGAGTGGGGCTCGTCACTGGGGCGCCTTGATCATGTATCCGACGCCGCGGACCGTGTGGATGAGCGGCGGATGACCCGCGTCGATCTTCTTCCGCAGGTACGAGATGTACAGCTCGACGACGCTCGAGCGTCCGCCGAAGTCATAGTTCCAGACGCGGTCGAGGATCTGCGCCTTCGAGACCACGCGGCGGGGATTGCGCATCAGGAAGCGCAGCAGTTCGAATTCGGTCGCGGTCAGCTCAATCTGCGCGCCGGCCCGCTCGACCTCGTGGCTGTCCTCGTTGAGCGACAGGTCGGCCACACGCAGGATCGGCTCGGCCTCGTCGGCGAATGCCGAACCGGCGCGACGCATCAGTCCGCGCAGGCGCGCCACGACCTCTTCGAGACTGAAGGGCTTGGTGACATAGTCGTCGCCCCCCGCCGTGAGCCCGGCGACGCGGTCGGCTACGGCGTCCTTGGCGGTGAGGAAGAGGACGGGCACGTCGTCGCCCGATTGGCGCAGGCGCTGGAGCACGGCCATGCCGTCGAGGTCGGGCATCATGATGTCGAGCACGAGAGCGTCGGGTTCGAAGTCGCGCACGAGCTGCAGTGCCTCGTAGCCGCTCGCCGCGGTCTTGACCTCCCATCCCTCCATGCGCAGGGCCATCGAAAGCAGGTCGGTGAGCATCTGCTCGTCATCGACGACGGCGATGCGCAGGGCGGTGCCATCGGGGCGGTGCAGGGCGGGAGCGGCGGAAGTCATGTGTTGATTCTGGGACCGAAGTCTATGTGCTTCCTATGGGTGCGGATATGCGTTTGCTGTGAATCGGGCGGATAGTGCCCACCTCACATCCCCAGCACACCGTAGGTCGTTTTTCACCAGAGCGATGTGCGCACATAAGGAACCCATAAGTAGGTCCTCACCCTTACATCAGTGCTCTCCCTAGCGTCGATCCCGATCCGGTCGCGGGGCCGGACAGGAGGAGAGACATGTACGGGACTTATCTACGTCGCGAGCTCGCGGGCCGCCGAAAGCAGACCATCATCGTGGCTGCCGGGCTCGGCGTTGCGATCGCGCTCGTCATCATCGTCAATTCGCTATCCGCCGGGGTGCGCGACGCGCAGGCACAGGCGCTCGAGTCGATCTACGGCGTCGGCACCGACCTCACGGTCACGGGCGCGACAACCGAACCTGGGGAGGGGGGCGGGTCGCAGTTCGAATTCGAGGATGGTGCGGGGGAGACATCCGACGGCACCACCTCGCTCAGCCAGTCGCGCCTCATGGCCGATCGGATGCGCGGAACCCTCGACGCCTCGACCCTCACGACGGTCGAGTCGCTCGACGGCGTCTCGGGAGCATCGGGTGCGCTCAGCCTGACCAACACGACCTTCTCGGGCGAGATGCCCGACATGTCGCAGATGGGACAGCCCGGCGAGGGCGGCGCCCCGCCGGCAGGGGGAGCGGATGGCGCGGGCGGAAGCGCCTTCGACGTGGAGTCCTTCACGGTGCTCGGCATCGACCCCTCGGCCGTGTCGGTCGGGCCCCTCTCGGCCGTGACCCTCGAGGACGGCCGGGCCCTCGACGCCGACGACGTGGGACAGAACGTCGCCATCGTCGACTCGACATATGCCGCGACGAACGAACTCGCGGTCGGCGACATGATCGATGTCGGCGGTACCGAGATGAAGATCGTCGGTGTCATCGCGTCCACCTCGAACGAGGCGGACACCGCCGCCAACGTCTACCTGCCGCTGGATGTGGCGCAGACCCTCTCCGGGGTGGGGGACGTCATCTCGACCGTGTACGTGCAGGCCGATTCATCCGACGCGATCACCACCGTGCAGGCCGAACTCGCCGAAGCGCTCCCGGAGGCGACGGTGAGCTCGCAGTCCGATCTGGCCTCGTCCGTCTCGGGATCGCTGTCGAGCGCGAGTTCTCTCATCAGCAACCTCGGCACGTGGCTCTCGATCATCGTTCTGGCCGTCGCGATCATGCTCGCGGTGCTCTTCACGATCTCGGGTGTCTCCCGCCGTACCCGCGAATTCGGGACGCTGAAGGCCATCGGCTGGTCGAACGGCCGCGTCGTCGGCCAGGTCGCGGGTGAGTCGCTGGTCCAGGGCCTCATCGGCGGTGTCGTCGGACTCGCGATCGGACTTGCGGGAGTGCTGACGATCAACATCATCTCGCCGACCATCTCGACGGCGGCCGAGACGACCACGCAGACCGGCCCGGGTGGCATGGGCGGGGGCGGCATGGGCGGCTTCGGCGGAGCGGCGACCGCACAGACCGCAACGGAAGTGGTGCTCAGTGCGCCACTGACCCCCACGGTGATCGCTGCGGCCATCGGGCTCGCCGTTGCCGGTGGCCTCATCGCCGGAGCGTTCGGCGGCTGGCGCGCGGCCCGGCTCAGCCCGGCCGAAGCTCTCCGTTCGGTGGGCTGATCCATGACTGACACGACAGGAGAAAAGACGATGACAATGATCGACACCGAGGCCCACGCAAACCCGGGTGCCCCGGCATCCGTCCTGTATCGCCTCACCGGCGTGGGGAAGACGTACCAGCAGAAGGGTCGCCAGGTGCGCGCACTGCACAAGGTCGACCTCGAGATCGATCAGGGCGACTTCATCACGATCCAGGGTCCGACCGGTGGCGGAAAGTCGACGCTGCTGCAGTTGCTCGGCGCGCTGGACCGTCCCTCCGTGGGGTCGGTCATGCTCGGTGAGACCGATATGGCGTCCGCCTCGAACGCGGCGCTCGGTGCGCTGCGGGCGCGCGAGATCGGCTTCGTGTTCCAGGGGTTCAACCTCATCCCGACCCTGACGGCGCACGAGAACGTCGACATGGGGCTCGAGCCGCTGGGCCTGTCGAAGGCCGAGCGGGTGGAGCGGGTGACCGAGGCGCTCGGTCACGTGGGTCTCGCTGACCGCGGCGATCACCGCCCGGGTGAGCTGTCGGGTGGTCAGCAGCAGCGGGTCGCGATAGCCCGAGCCATCGTTAAGCGCCCGCGCGTGCTGCTGGCCGATGAACCCACGGGAAACCTCGACGAGAGCATGCGCGACGAGATCCTGCGCCTGCTCGAGGGGCTGCACCAGTCCGGGCTCACTCTCATCATGGTCACCCACGACTCGGCGGTAGCGCGGCGGGCCAAGCGTCGCCTGCGGCTCGAGAAGGGCTCGGTGCGCGACATCACGCGCTGACCCATCCTTCATGTCCCGCTTTTCGGGATGTGTGTCCCACTTCGGCGGCGGGACGGGCGGTACAGGTGCTCCTAGCCGGCAGAGTCCGCGTGCGCGACCATGCGGTCGAACGCGGCATCGAGCTCGGGGTTTACCCGCTGCAGTTCCGGATTCGCGTCGAAGTGGGCCAGGATGCGGCGCGCCCCCTCGTCGAACCGCACGGTCGTGCGGAACTCGGGGACCAGGGCTCGGATCTTCGCGGTGTCGAACACCATCGAGTGCGCCTTATCGCCCACAAGTCCCGGGCCGAGATCGGGACGGAACACGGCGATCGTCTCGGATGCGATGTGCACCAGCCGCGGCTCGGTTACCTCCGCCGCCTGGGCGAGCCATCCGTAGATCTGATTCCACGTCGGGGCGTGATCGCCCGTGATCGTGTAGGCCTCGCCGATCGCCTGGGGTGCGCCGAGCAGTCCGGTGAATGCGACGGCGAAGTCATCGCTGTGGGTCAGGGTCCACAGGCTCGTGCCGTCGCCGTGCACCACGACAGGCTTGCCCGCCCGTATCCGCGCGATGTCAGTCCAGCCGCCCATCGTCGGCAACAGCTTGTGGTCGTAGGTGTGCGAGGGTCGGACGATCGTGACCGGCAGCCCGCGGTCGCGGTAGGCGCCGACGAGCATGTCCTCGCAGGCGATCTTCTCGCGTGAGTACTGCCAGTACGGGTTTCGCAGCGGAGTGGACTCGGTCACGGGCAGGCGCCGGGGTGGCTTGTCGTACGCGGAGGCGGAGCTGATGAAGATGTACTGGGCGCAGCGCCCCTCCACGAGCCGCAGGACGGTCTCGACGTGATCGGGCGTGAACGACAGGAAGTCGGCGACGACGTCGAAGTCCTGCCCACCGATCGCCCGGCGCGAAGCATCCTCGTCGCGAATGTCGGCGACGATCTCGCGCACCCCCGCGGGAAGAGGTTGTCGACCCGAACCGCGGTTGAGCACGCTGACCTCGTGTCCTGCCCCGACCGCCGCCCGCACACAGGCCGCGCTGATGGTTCCGGTCCCGCCGATGAAGAGCACTCGCATGTGCCCGACCCTAGTCCCGGCCCCCACGAAACGTGTCCCCCTTTCACTCGCTCAGCACAGCTGATAACGAGCGAAAGGGGGACACGGATGCGTCGTGCGAGACCCGCGGGTCAGTGCGTGTCGGTCGCCTCGATCTCGGTGCGGTCGCCCGACCACAGCGTGTGGAACGTGCCGGGCTTGTCGATGCGCTTGTAGGTGTGCGCGCCGAAGAAGTCGCGCTGACCCTGGATGAGCGCGGCCGGGAGGCGCTCTGCGCGCAGCCCGTCGTAGTAGGCCAGGGACGACGAGAAAGCCGGAGCCGGGATGCCCGCGGTCGCCGCCGCCGAGACGATCCGGCGCCACGCGCCCTGCGCGCGGGTCAAAGCGTCGACGAAGTACGGCGCCGTGAGCAGCACGGGCAGGTCCGGGGTTTCGGCGTAGGCATCCGCGATCCTGTTGAGGAACTGCGCGCGGATGATGCAGCCGGCGCGCCAGATCTTCGAGACGGCACCCAAGTCGATGTTCCAGTCGTACTCGGCGGCTCCGGCGCGGATCTCATCGAACCCCTGCGAGTACGCGACGATCTTCGAGGCGAACAGTGCGAGGCGCACGTCCTCGATGAAGGCGTCTTCGTCCTCGAGCTCGAGCTCTTCTTCGGCGCCCGGCATGTCGCGGGCCACGGAGCGCTGCTCGGGGTGCGACGAGAGCGAACGCGCGAACGTCGCCTCGGCGATACCCGAAACGGGAACGCCAAGGTCGAGTGCCGTCTGCACCGTCCACGCGCCGGTACCCTTGGCGCCGGCCTGGTCGAGAATCACGTCGACGAGCGGCTTGCCCGTGTCGAGATCGACCTGGCGCAGCACCTCGGAGGTGATCTCGATCAGGTACGACTCGAGCTCGCCCATGTTCCACTCGGCGAAGACATCCGCGATCTCGGCGGGGGACTTGCCCGTGCCACGACGGATCAGGTCGTACGCCTCGGCGATCAGCTGCATGTCGGCGTACTCGATGCCGTTGTGCACCATCTTGACGAAGTGCCCCGCGCCGTCGTGGCCGATGTGCGTGACGCACGGCTCGCCCTCGGCAACCGCGGCGATCGAGCGCAGGATGGGACCGAGCTTGACCCACGACTCGTCCGAACCACCGGGCATCAGCGAGGGGCCCTCGAGCGCGCCCTCTTCTCCGCCCGAGACACCCATTCCGACGAAGTTGATGCCGGTTTCGCGGACGGCGCGCTCGCGGCGGATGGTGTCGGTGAACAGCGAGTTGCCACCGTCGATGATGATGTCGCCCGGCTCGAAAACGTTGACGAGCTCGTCGATCACGGCATCCGTCGGCCGGCCGGCCTTCACCATGACCAGCGCGGCGCGCGGCTTCTGCAGCGAGGCGGCGAACTCGGCGTAGTCGAAGGCGGGTACGAAGCCCGCCTCGGGGTGCTGCTCGGCGAGGTGCTCGGTCTTGTCGCGGCTGCGGTTGTAGATGGCGACCGTGTTACCCTCGCGGCGAGCGAGGTTGCGGGCGAGGTTCGAGCCCATGACGGCGAGCCCGACAACGCCGATGTTGGCGACGGCTGCGCCATCCTCACCGGGGCCGGAGGGGGTTGCCGTATCGCGGTCGACATCCTCCGGGCGGGGCGCACCCTCGTGCTCCGGTGCGGAGCCGGGGGAGTCCTCCCGGTCCGTCGAAGTGTTGACCTGCGGGGACGGATCGTTCTGCGACACGCGCGCTCCTTGCGTTCCTAGAGGGGACGCATCCAGGCTATCGCGCTGTCCTTCGCGCCGTGCGGCGGAAGTGATCCCGCGCCGCGTCGGGTCAGTCCTTGCGGTAACCCGATCGGCCCATCGACCAGAACGCGCCAGCCGTGAGGACCGCACCGACCGCGGTCAACGCGCCGATGGACCACACGAGAACGTGAGAGAGAAATACGCCGTCGATCATGATCTGCTCCGGAGGTGGGTCGGGCCGGGGAGGGTGAGGCCGGGTGTATTCACGCTACAGGCATCTCCGGTAGGATGGTGTGCACCCTCGGCGAGGGATGTCGTTGCGCGGTCGTCCGTCTGCGCGAGGCATCCGTGATCGACGTGGCGATGTGGGCCCTGGTGGCACTCCTCCCGCGTTGGCGTTTGAGTCGAGAACCCCAGACCTACGTGACGGATCCCGTCGCGTGCCCACAAGGAGATTCATCATGTCGAAAGACACCCAGGCAGATACCAAGGACGACACCAAGGTCCACGCCGAGCTTCGCACCAGCTTCGGCAAGGGCTTCGCCCGTCGCCTCCGCGCCGCAGGCAAGATCCCGGCCGTCATCTACGGCCACGGCGAAGAGCCCGTGCACGTCGCCCTCCCGGGTCACCAGGTCGCGCTGCTGCTGCGTCGCGCCAACGCGGTGCTCGAGCTCGATGTCGAGGGCACCCAGCAGCTGACGCTGGTCAAGGACGTCCAGAAGGACCCCGTGCACCAGATCATCGAGCACATCGACCTACTCGTGGTGAAGAAGGGCGAGAAGATCCAGGTCGACGTGCCGATCTCGATCATCGGTGAGCCCGCGCCCGGAACCCTCGCCGCTCAGGACGCCAACACGGTTCTGCTCGAGGTCGAAGCCACGCACATCCCGCAGCGCATCGAGGTCGACGTCGAGGGACTCGAGGATGGCACGCACATCACCGCTGCCGACCTGAAGCTGCCCCGGGGGGCATCGCTCATCGTCGACCCCGAGACGCTCATCGTCGCGATCTCCGTTCCGTCCGCGACACTTGCGGCCGAGGACGAGATCGCCGAGCTCGACGCGGCCGTGTCCGCGGCTCAGGCCATCGAGGCCGAGGAAGCCAAGGACGAGTCCGCCGAATAAGCAACCGCGCAACCGCGCAACCGGAGCCCGCTCTCGCCGATACGGTGGGGGCGGGCTCCGTGCATGAGGGCATCGACAGAGGGAGTGGGCGTGGCTGACGCGTGGTTGGTGGTGGGGCTCGGCAACCCGGGTCCGCGTTATGAGAGCACGCGTCACAACGTCGGGCAGATGGTCGTCGATGAACTCGCCCGACGCCGCGGCGCAACGTTCAAATCCCACAGGGCGAATGCGCGGGTGGCAGAGACATGGCTCGCGCCGGGTTCAGCGAAGCTCGTGCTGGCGAAGCCGAACTCGTTCATGAACGTCTCGGGTGGACCGGTTGCGGGCCTTGCGGCATTCTTTGGAATCGAGGCTGATCGGGTCATCGTCGTCCACGATGAGCTCGACATCCCGTTCGACACCATCAAGCTCAAGGTCGGCGGCGGGCACGGCGGTCACAACGGCGTGCGCGATGTCGCGAAGGCCCTGGACACGCCCGAGTTCACCCGCGTTCGCGTGGGGATCGGGCGGCCTCCCGGCCGCCAGGATGCGGCGGACTGGGTTCTCGACCCGTTCGGTGCGGCCGAGAGAGCGCAGCTGCCACTCCTGATCGGGGATGCCGCGGATGCTGTCGAACTGGTCGTCGGCGAGGGTTTGCTCGCGGCCCAGCAGCGGTACCACGCGCCCCGCGAGTAGCCCTCTTCCTACCCCCGGGGCGTCAGACGCCGATGCCGGAGCTGGCGCCCGTCGCGATCCCGGCGAGGCCGGCACCGTAGACGGTGGTGACGAAGATGAAGAGCCCGACGACCGCGACCACGACGGCCGCGATGCCGGTGCCGAGCCCGCGGCGCTTCGCGATCGCGACGATGCCCTGCACGATCGCCCAGATGCCCAGCACCGTGCCGGCCCAGAAGGCGATCTCGCCGAGCAGCACCCACTCGCGAACGGGGGAGAGGAACGAGAGGTCCTCCCACGCCGTGCTGGGCATGGTCTCGAAACGGGAAGAGAGGCCCGTGCCGACCTGGAATGCGGCGACGGCACCGATGATCGGCGTGACCACGGCGGCACCGAGCGCGAGCAGCAGCGCAACCAGTCCGAGCCCACCCGGCTTCTTCGCGGTGGGTCCGGCGGCGGGTGCTCCCGCCGCCGGATAGGTGCCCGGGTACATGCCGGTCGGTGGGTAGCCGGCGTTCGGACCGGGGAGAGACGGATGCTGGGGGCCCGGATACGGTCCGCCCGCGTAGGGCGGGTTCGGGTACGGGGGAACCGGAGGAGCGACGGGTGGGGCGACCGGCGGCGCTACCGGAGCCGCGCCGGGCTGCGCAAACGGCGGCGCGGCGGGCGGCGTGGTCGGCGGGGATGGATAGTCGCCCGCGGGGGGCTCATCCGTGGGCGGCGTCTGGTCGCTCATGCCCTCATCCTAGGGTCGGGAACGGCGCGGTGTCGGTGGGGGCTCGTAGACTGGTCACGTGTCAATTCACGGAATCACGCGCGCCCTGGCGCGCTCAGAAGCGTTCCGTGAGGGCCTCGACGAGGCCTCCCGCGACGCCGACCTCTCTCTCATCGAAGGCCTCGTCGCCCCCGTCCTCTCCGCCCTCGTCGAGCGGCGCGCAGCGGCGGGGCGTCCGCCCGCGTTGCTCGCGATCACGCCGACCGGACGTCGAGCCGACCAGCTCGGCCCCTCGCTCGCGGCCTACCTGCCCGACGCCCTGGTGCTGTCGTTCCCCGCGTGGGAGACCCTGCCGCACGAGCGCCTGAGCCCGAGCCCTGAAATCGTGGGTGCCCGACTCGAGGTGCTGCGTCGGGTCGCAGAGTGGGACGGCTCACGGCCGCTCATCGTGACGGCTTCGGTGCGGGCGGCGCTCCAGCCGATTGCCTCGGGCCTCGAGAACGTCCGGCCCGTCGAGCTCGCGGTCGGCACCCGCGGCCATGACCTGACGTCATTGGCCGAACGACTCGTCGAGCTCGCCTATACGCGCGTCGACATGGTTTCGCGTCGCGGGGAGTTCGCGCTGCGCGGAGGCATCCTGGATGTCTTCCCTGCGATCGCCGATCACCCGTGCCGCGTCGAGTTCTTCGGCGACGAGGTCGATCAGATCCGCGCGTTCGCCGTCGCCGATCAGCGCTCACTGCCGGGCGCCATCGATTCGATCGCCCTGCCGCCCAGTCGAGAGCTGCTGCTCACCGCCGAGGTGCGCGAGCGGGCCCGTGCGCTGCAGGGCGAGCTGCCGGGACTTGCGGGAATGCTCGAGCGGATGTCCGAGGGCATCGCCGTCGAGGGCATGGAGTCCCTCACGCCGGTCCTCGCGGACGGCATCGTGCCGCTCGTCGACTACCTCCCGGCGGGGACCGCCGTGGCCCTCGTCGACCCGGAACGCGCTGTCGCGCGCGCGATCACGCTGCAGGACACGAACCGCGAGTTCCTCGAGGCGGCCTGGAGTGCCGCGACGGCGGGCGCCGACACGCCGATCGACCTCGGCAAGGGCGACTTCTTGACCCTGCCGAACCTGCGCGCGGCATCGGCCGAGCGCGGGGGAGTCTGGTGGACCCTGAGTGCCTTCGACTCCGGGGCCGTTGACGCGGCTGCGGACGGAGTGCTCGAGCAGGGCGAATCATCCGCCGTCCGCTTCCCGGGAGCCGGCATCCCCTCGTTCCACGGCAATATCGACGGCGCCACGGCGCACGTCGGCGACCTGCTCGCGGACGGGTGGAGCGTCGTCGTCGCGGCTGCCGGTTCGGGCCTGGTCGATCGCGCGCGCGATGTGCTCTCCGAGCGCGGCTTCGCGGCGCGGGTCGTGGACGATCTCGTCGATGCTCCCGAGGCGGGCGTCGCCATGCTCGTGAAGGCGCCGATCGAGGCGGGGTTCTCATTCGCCGACGCGAAGATCGCGGTGCTCACCGAATCCGATTTCTACGGGCGCACGATTAGCGCGGACTCGCGGGTGGTCAAAAAGCTGGCGTCGCGTCGGCGGAACGTCGTCGACCCGCTGCAGCTCAAGGCCGGTGACTTCGTGGTTCATTCCACTCACGGCATTGGCCGGTTCGTCGAGTTGGTTCAGCGTGAGGTCTCGTCGGGTGGGCGCAACCCCGTCAAGACCAAGCGCGAATACCTCGTGGTCGAGTACGCCCCGAGCAAGCGCGGCTTCCCGGGCGACAAGCTCTTCGTGCCGACGGATCAGCTCGATCTGCTGTCGAAGTACGTCGGAGGAGAGGCCCCGACGCTGTCAAAGATGGGCGGGAGCGACTGGGCGGCGGCGAAGGGTAAGGCCCGAAAGGCTGTCCGCGACATCGCCGTCGAGCTCGTCAAGCTCTACTCGGCGCGTATGTCGGCCAAGGGGTTCGCCTTCAGTCCCGACACCCCGTGGCAGCGTGAGCTCGAAGAGGCGTTCCCCTTCGCCGAGACGCCCGACCAGTTGCAGACGATCGACGAGGTCAAGGCCGACATGGAGCGGCCCATCCCGATGGACCGCCTGCTCTCGGGCGATGTCGGCTTCGGTAAGACCGAGGTCGCCGTGCGGGCCGCGTTCAAGGCGATTCAGGACGGCAAGCAGGTCGCGATGCTCGTCCCGACCACGCTGCTGGTCAAGCAGCACCTCGAGACCTTCACCGAGCGGTTCGCCGGGTTCCCCGTGCGCGTCCGGGCGCTCTCACGGTTCCAGACCGATAAAGAGGCGCGCGAGATCGTCACAGGGCTCGAGGACGGCTCGGTCGACATGGTGATCGGCACCCACCGCATCCTGACCGAAAAGGTGTCGTTCAAGGATGTCGGGCTCGTCATCATCGACGAGGAGCAGCGCTTCGGGGTCGAGCACAAGGACGCTCTGAAGAAACTCAAGACCAACGTCGACATCCTGGCGATGAGTGCGACACCCATCCCGCGCACGCTCGAGATGGCGGTGACGGGCATCCGTGAGATGTCGACGCTCGCGACGCCGCCCGAGGACAGGCATCCGATCCTCTCCTACGTCGGGCCGCGCAACGACAAGCAGATCGCCGCCGCGATCCGGCGGGAACTGCTGCGCGAGGGGCAGATCTTCTACGTGCACAACCGGGTCTCGTCGATCCAGCGGGTCGCGGCGCACTTGGCAGAACTCGTGCCCGAGGCGCGCATCGCGGTCGCGCACGGACAGCTGGGCGAGCACGCGCTCGAGCAGGTCGTCGACGACTTCTGGGAACGCAAATTCGATGTGCTGGTCTGCACGACCATCATCGAGACGGGCCTGGACATCTCCAACGCCAACACGATCGTCATCGACCGCGCTGACAAGTACGGCCTGTCGCAGTTGCACCAGCTGCGTGGGCGCGTCGGTCGTGCCCGCGAGCGGGCGTACGCGTACTTCCTCTACGACGACATGAAGCCGCTGTCCGAGACCGCAGCCGACCGGCTCGAGACCATCGCGGTCAATAACGATCTCGGCTCGGGTATGCAGGTCGCGCTGAAGGACCTCGAGTTGCGCGGGGCCGGCAACCTGCTCGGTGCCGAGCAGGCGGGACACATCGCGGGCGTGGGGTTCGACCTGTACCTGCGCATGATCGGCGAGGCCGTGGCAACGTTCCGCGGCGATGACATCGAGGGGCCGACCGAGTTGCGGCTCGAGTTGCCGGTGCGCGCCCGCATCCCCGAGTCGTACATCGACAGCGAGCGTCTCCGGCTCGAGGCCTATCAGAAGCTCTCGTCCGCGGCGACGGCGACCGCGGCATCCGATGCGATCGACCTCGTGGTCGAAGAGCTGCGCGACCGCTACGGCGAGCCGCCCGCCGAGGTCACGGGAATCGTTGCGGTCGCCCGCCTGCGTCGTCGTGCCGCCCGTTCGGGGCTGACGGACGTCGTCGCGATGGGTCCGAACCTCCGCGTTGCCCCGGCACACCTGCCGGACTCATTGCGCGTACGGATGCAGCGGCTGTATCCCGGCGCGAAGCTCATGTCGGGCGGCGAGGCGCTCGTCGTGCCGATGCCGCGGTCGGGCAACGATGCGCTGCCGGACGACGAGCTGATCGCCTGGACCGGGCAGCTGCTGACGGCTCTGTTCCCCGAGCCCGTTCCTGAGGCCGCGGCTACGGGTGCGCCGCAGGAGGCGGCACCCGCGGCATCCGCCTGACGGCCCCTGACGCGCGAGGGTGCCCGTTCCGGCCGTCGAGGGTGCCGTTCCGCGCGCGAGGGTGCCCGTTCCGCGCGTCGGAGTAGGTTGAGCGCATGTTGTTCGAGCACCTCGGGGCGCGGCCCCGCATCGATCCCACGGCGGTCATCGCCGAAACCGCGGTCATCTCGGGTGACGTCGAGATCGGCCCCGATTGCCAGGTGCTTCATGGCGCCGTGATCACGGCCGAGGGCGGCCCGATCACGCTGGCGGCGTGCGTCATCGTGATGGAGAACGCGGTCATCCGGGCCACGTCGGCCGACGCCGTGCACATCGGCGATCACACGCTGATCGGCCCGGGCGCTACGGTGAGCGGCGCGGTCATCGGCTCGGAGGTCTTCCTCGCGACGGGCACGCGTGTGTTCAACGGCGCGCGGATCGGCGACCGCTGCGAGGTTCGGATCGGTGCGATCGTGCACCTGCGCACGACACTTCCACCCGAGACGGTTGTGCCGATCGCCTGGATCGCGGTGGGGCATCCGCTCGGACTGTATTCACCAGACCGGCACGACGAGATCTGGGCCGCGCAGAAGGAACTCGATTTCCCGGGCTACGTCTTCGGCCTCGACCGCGACACACCCGACCTGATGGTGCAGCTCACCGAGCGCTACGGCCGCAGCCTGTCGCGCCACCGGCAGGATCGTCGCATCGATTGAGGCTTGGCGGGTGCGTGCCTTACGCCCAGTTGGCGCCGCACGACAGGCACCGGAACTCGAGCGCGGGTTCGTCCGCGTACAGCTCGTCGCGCAGCTCTTCGTGCCGGTCGAGTTCGAGGACGAACCATCCGAATTCCACGACCCGCACGCGAGTGTCGTCGCAGACGGGGCAGATCT
Organism: Microbacterium lacus; assembly: GCF_002812805.1. Classification (GTDB taxonomy): domain Bacteria; phylum Actinomycetota; class Actinomycetes; order Actinomycetales; family Microbacteriaceae; genus Microbacterium; species Microbacterium lacus_A. The sequence goes on from NZ_NMUM01000022.1 coordinate 129,054, forward strand.
CGGCGGCGAGATCGCTGACGTCTTGTCGTGTCTCGTCTTCTCGTGTCTTGATCATGCGAACACGCTAAGCCGGGCCTCCGACATCCGTCCGACCGCCACGCGTGGCCGCGTCCGAACGACGCCGAGAGGACGCAACATGCCGTGTGCGAGTGAACCCGCACGGCATGTTGAGTCCTCTCGATGTAAGCGACGGCGTCGCCCGAACGCGGGCGAGGCTCAGCCGGTGTTCTGCAGGCCCGCCGCAACACCGCTCACCGAGAGCAGAAGCAGACGCTGCTGTTCGGGATCGGCCCCGGAGCCGGCCGCGGCCGAGGCGCGCAGGGCACGCAGGGCGCGCAGCTGCAGCATCGACAGCGCGTCCACGTAGGGGCTGCGCATCTTGACGGCGCGCTGAAGTACGGGCTTGTTCGAGAGCAGCTCGCCGCCGCCGGTGATGCGGATCACCCAGTCGCGCGTCGATTCCATCTCCGTGAGCACCAGCTCGGCGAGCTCGTCCCGGTCACCCAGCGCGAGATAGCGGCGGGCGATACGGGGGTCGGCCTTCGCGAGGCTCATCGCGACGTTGTCGATCATGGTGCGCAGGAGCGGCCACTCGTCGTATGCCTCGCGCAACAGAGCCTCGTCGCCGACGGCGTCGAGCGCGGTGCCGAGGCCGAACCAGCCGGCGAGGTTGATGCGCGCCTGCGTCCACGCGAACACCCACGGGATGGCCCGCAGGTCTTCGAGCGATTCGACCGACAGTCCCCGGCGAGCCGGGCGTGAACCGAGCGCCAGCAGGCCGACCTCTTCGAGCGGCGTGACGGTCGCGAACCAGGGCGCGAATCCGGGCGCGCGCACCAGCGAGAAGAAACGCTCACGGGATGCAGAGTCCATCGTCGCCGCGACGCCCGCGTACCGCGAGGCCGCGGCCTCGTTCCGCCGCTCGATCGACGGGGACGATGCCAGCAGCGTGGCCGCCGCGACCTGGTCGATGTGCCGCATGGCGATCGCCGGGTCGCCGTACCGGGCGAAGATGACCTCGCCCTGCTCGGTGAGCTTGAAGCGCCCCTCGACGGAGTGCGGCGGCTGGGCCAGGATCGCGCTGTTCGCGGGCCCACCACCGCGCCCGAGGGCGCCACCGCGACCGTGGAACAGGGTCAGTTCGATGCGCTCTTCGCGTGCCCACGCGGCGATCGCGGCCTGCGCCTCGTACAGGGCGAGGTTCGCGGCGACGGGCCCGACGTCCTTCGACGAGTCGGAGTAGCCGAGCATGACCTCGAGGCGCCGACCCGTCTCGTCCAGTCGCGCGGCGAAGTCGGGGTGCGTGACGATCTCGGCCAGGATCTTCGGCGCGGCCTGCAGATCGGCGAAGGTCTCGAACAGGGGGATGACGTCGAGCACAGGGCCGGAGGCATCCGGCCCCACCGCAAAGCGAGCGAGGCGACGCACGTTCGCGAGGTCTTCCGCCGACTGCGTGAACGAGACGATGTAGCGCCCGGCCGCGCGCGGGCCGAAGCGTTCTTGCACGAAGGCGACGGCACGGAAGACCTCGAGGACCTCTTCCGTCGTGTCGCTCAGCGCGCCCCCGGCCTCGAGCTCTTCGAGGGCCTTGCGGTGCACCTGCGAGTGCTGGCGCACCTCGAGCTCGGCCAGGTGGAACCCGTACGTCTCGACCTGCCAGATCAGCTGCTGCAGCCCGCCGAAAGCGTGGCGCTCGGCGGAGGCGGCGACGAGCGAGTCCTGCACCACCCGCAGGTCGGCGAGAAGTTCGTCGGGGTCGCGGAAGGCGAGGTCGGCGTCACGGGTGCGGGTCGCGGCGATGCGACGGGCGAGCAGCAGAAGGATGCGCCGGTGCGGCTCGTTGGGCGAGCGCTTGGCGATATCGGCGGCCGCGTCTTCGTCCGCGGCGCGCAGCCGGTTCCAGAGGGCGACGAGCGCGGGACTCGGGGGAGTGGTCTCGGCGTCGAGGGTCAGTGACCGACCGACGCGCGAGGCGGTGCGCTCGAGGCCCAGCAGCACGTGCTCGGAGGCGATCGCGGCGGCCTTGCGGGTCACCTTGGCGGTGACGAACGGGTTGCCGTCGCGGTCGCCGCCGACCCACGAGCCGATCCGCACGAACGGGCGGACGATCGGCGCGCGACGACCGGCTTCGGCTCCCTGCAGCGCGTCGTCGACGCGGCGGTACACGTGCGGCACGGCGGTGTAGAGGGTCTCGTCGAAGACGGCCATGATCGCGCGGACCTCGTCGGTGGGCGAGGGCTTTTCAGCGCGGAGCGGCGCCGTGCGCCAGAGTGTGTCGATTTCTTCGAGGATGCGGCGGCGCGCCCGGCGCTCGTCGGCACCGCCGTCCCGCGAAGAGTCGAGGGTCTCGAGCAGCGTCGCGATCCGGCGCACGGTCGACGAGATCGCGCGCCGGCGGGCCTCGGTGGGGTGCGCCGTGAAGACGGGGTGGAACCGCAGGCCCTGCAGTCGGTCGAGGGCGGTCTCGTCGCCGACCTCTTCCGCGAGACGCGCGAAGGCCGCGGCGATCGAGTCCGTCGCGTTCTCCTTCTCGGGACGCCCGTCGCGCTCGCGCAGGACACGAACGCGCTGATGCTCTTCGGCGAGGTTGACCAGGTGGAAGTAGCAGGTGAAGGCGCGTGCGACCTCGTCGGCCCGCTCGACCGAGAAGGACTCCACGATCGCCTCGGCCCGCTCGAATGCTTCGGGGCTGGGATCGGTGTAGGCCTGAATCGTGGCGGTGCGCAAGCGCTCGACGTCATCGAACAGGCCGGGCGCGCCGCTCTCGCGGAGCACCTGGCCGAGCAGAGCGCCCAGCATCCGCACGTCCGCGCGCATCGACTGGGGCAGTTCCTGACCGGCGTCGAAGCGCCCGACGAGATCGATCGCTTCGGTGGGTGTGGGTTCGGGCATGGGTTTCAGGGTAGTGCGGGAGTGTTACCGGTTCGTCACGCTCGGCATGGGCGCACCGACAGTGCTCGGGGAAGGTGCCGGGGCGCCCGGTAGACTGGGCCACTGGTGTGCCGGGAAGTCTGGTCGGCGGCCGCGCGAGCGCGCCCACCGACCATCGCGGGTAACCGCGTGGCCCCCAACCGAAAGGACCCCGTGGCCCTCCTTCGTTCTGCCCGATTCCCCGCAATCATCCTTCTGGCAGCCGCCGTCGCGGCGCTGATCGTCGCCAACTCGCCGCTCGGCGCGAGCGCCGACGCCATCAAGGACACCTACCTTGGTATCCCGGGCGTGTTCGAGATGTCGGTCGGGCACTGGATCCAGGACGGCCTGCTCGCGATCTTCTTCTTCGTCGTCGCGATCGAGCTGCAGTTCGAACTCACCGCCGGCGAGCTCAACTCCGCGCGCAAGGCGCTCCAGCCGGCTATCGCGGCAGCGGGTGGCGTTCTCATCCCGATCGCGATCTACGTCGCTTTTGCCGCGGGATCGGATGCGTCGCGCGGATGGCCCATCCCGACCGCGACCGACATCGCCTTCGCCCTCGGGGTGCTCGCGGTCTTCGGCAAGGGTTTGCCCTCCGGCATCCGGATCTTCCTGCTCGCCCTCGCGATTCTGGATGACATCGTCGGCATCCTGTTCATCGCCGTGCTCTTCACGACCGATGTCAACTTCGCTCTGCTGGGCATCTCCGCCGTGCTCGTCGTGATCTTCGGTCTGCTGAGCCGCCGCCTCGACACCCGTGCGCGCGTGCCGATCGCCGTGATCCTGGTGGTGCTCGGCATCGCGACGTGGGTTTTGGTCTACCTCTCCGGTGTGCACGCCACGATCGCCGGCGTTGCGCTCGGGCTGGCATTCGCGCAGAGCCCTGCCCTCCGCACGCGCCACGCACTCGAGCCCTGGGTCAACGGCCTCGTGCTGCCCCTGTTCGCGTTCTCGGCCGCACTCGTCGTCATCCCGATGGTGTCGCCCGCGCAGCTCTCGCCCGCCTTCTGGGGCATCCTCGTCGCGCTCCCCGTCGGAAAGATGATCGGCATCTCGCTGTTCAGCTGGATCTCGCTGCGCCTCGCGAATCGCGGAGCGACGCCCCACCTGTCCTTTGCGGACCTTCTGGCGGCCGGAGCGCTCGGTGGCATCGGCTTCACCGTTTCGCTCCTGCTGTCCGAGCTGGCGTTCGCGGGTGACCCGCTCGTCCGCGACGAGGCGACCCTCGGTGTGCTCGCGGGTTCCGGTGTCTCGCTGGTCATCGCGGCGGTGCTGGTGTCGCTGCGGGCCCGGCACTTCCGTCGTCTCGCGCACGTCGAGTCCGACGACGTCGAAGTGCCACCGACGTCGACGCCGACGGGTGGCCAGCTGGCCTGACCCGCCCGCGGCGCGAGACACTCGCCCCGGTGCGTGGGGCAGGATGGGGCGATGCAGGAGCGACAGGATGCCATGTCCGCGCAGCACGCCGAAGACCCGATCGCGCGCCGCGCCGAGGCCCTGGCCGCGGCCGCTGAGACGATGCGGCTGGTTCGCGATCGGTGCGTCTGGACCCAGCGGATCACGCACCGCGACCTCGTGCCGTATCTGATCGAGGAGAGTGCCGAGCTGGTCGACGCTGTCGAGGATGGTTCGCGTGCGGAACTGCGTGAGGAGCTCGGCGATCTGCTGTGGCAGGTGCTGTTCCACGCCGAAATCGCGTCGCGCGACGACGCTGAACCCTTCGACATTGCGGATGTCGCCGACGGGCTGACGGAGAAGATGGTGCGCAGGCATCCGCACGTCTTCGGTGATGATGTCGCCGAGACGCCCGAGCAGGTGCTGGTGCTCTGGAATGCGGCGAAGGCGGCCGAGAAGAGCGAGCGGCGGAGCGTGTTGGATGGCGTAGCTCGAGGCATGCCCTCGCTGGCGCTGGCGCAGAAGCTGCTCGGGAAGGGGTCGGGTCTTGTGCCCGCGCCGGAGCCCGTCGCGACCGCTCCGGGCAGCGAGGCCGAGCTCGGTGACGCGCTGCTCGCGCTGGTGGCACAGGCCCGGTCCCGGGGCTGGGATGCCGAGCGGGCTCTGCGGGAGCGCCTGCGCACGCTCGAGTCCGACATCCGCGCCGCCGAGGCGGGCTGAGCCGCTCGTTGAGCATCGGGGATCCGGTGAGCGTCGGAGCATCCGGCGCAGCGGACTCCGACGCTGGCCGGATCTCCGACCGCGAGCAAATGCGGGCGACTGAGGTGCCGGGCGGCGGATGAAAGGATAGGGCCGTGGCATCCGTGAACCCGCCGCGCGGCATGCGCGACTTCCTCCCCGCCGAAAAGGCTCGCCGCGAGCGTGTGCTCGCCGTCATCCGCGACCGCTACCGCGCGCACGGATTCGACGAGATCGAGACGCCCGTCGTCGAGGACTACGACCGCCTGCACTCAGGGCTCGGCGGTGACAACGAGAAGCTGTCGTTCAGCATCCTGCGCCGAGGTCTCGACGCCGACGGCATCCGTGCCGCAGCGGACGATCCCGCGGCGCTCGCCGACCTGGGCCTCCGCTACGACCTGACGGTGCCGCTCGCCCGCTTCTACGCGTCGCACCGCGCCGAGCTTCCCTCCGTGTTCCGTGCCGTGCAGATCGCGCCCGTGTGGCGCGCGGAGCGTCCGCAGAAGGGCCGCTACCGCCAGTTCGTGCAGTGCGACATCGATGTTCTGGGCGATGCGACTCCCCGCGCCGAGGCCGAGCTGATCGCCGCGACGCTCGACACGCTCGATGCTCTGGGGCTCGCGGGTGCGACCGTGCGCATCAACGACCGACGTGCGCTCGACGGGATGCTCGCGACCTTCGGTTTTGCGGATGCCGAGCGTGCGGGCGTGCTGATCACGATCGACAAGCTCGACAAGATCGGGCCGGACGGCGTGGCGGGCGAACTCCGCGAGCGGGGCGCAACGCCCGCGGCCGTGGACGCCTTCGAGGCGTTCCTGCGCCGCCCTCAGACCCGCGAATACAACCCGTACGGCGAGCGGCAGATCCGCAAGTCGCTGCCCGAGGGAATCCCGGACGAGGTCATCGCGCACCTCGTCGGTCTCGGCGAGGCGGTCGCCGCGGCACGACCGGCGTCGGACGCATCCGAGATTCCCCTCGTCTTCGACCCGTTCCTCGTTCGGGGTATGGGGTACTACACCGGCACGATCTTCGAACTCGCCCACCCGAGCGTCAGTTATTCGCTCGGCGGCGGGGGACGTTACGACGGCATGATCGGTCGGTTCCTCGGCTCGGATGTCCCGGCCGTCGGGTTCTCGATCGGGTTCGAGCGCATCGTCGATCTGGTCGAGGCGGGCGAGGATGCCGCGGCCACCGCGGTCGTCCTGGTGCACGACGCCGATGTGCCTGTCGCCGAGCTCCTCGCGCTCAAGGCGTCCTTCCTCGCCGAGGGCGCACGCGTACGGCTCGAGCGCCGGACGAAGAACCTCAAGCCGACCCTCGAGCGCGCCGTGTCCGACGGATACACGGAGTTCGCGACGGTTGCTTCCGGAGCCGAGCGCTCGTCGCTCACGCTGAAGCCGCTGGCGTAGCGAACGGCCTGACGAACAGCGCCGCGGAACGCACGCGTCGCACGCGCGACAGACGGCGTTCACCTCGGCGGGGTGTGATCGCGGGTATGAGCCGCTCCCGCATCGCCCTCACGGTCGGTGGGACCCTCGCTCTCACGGCGGCGGTGAGCTTCAGCGTCGCGGTGGGCGCGCGGATGCTTCTGACGCGTCAGGCGGCTGTGGCCCGGCGGCGGATCGGCAAGCCGCTCGGTGAACTCGCGCCGCGCTCGGATCGGGTCTGGAAGAAGAGCCTGACGGGCGAGGTCGTCGAGCTGCTGGTACTCGGGGATTCGATCGCGGCCGGCCTCGGTGCCGATCGCCGCAAGGACACCCTCGGGGCGCGCCTGGCGAAGGGACTCGCGACCCGCCTCGGCCGCCCGGTGCGCCTTCGCACCGCGGCGATCGTCGGCTCCGAGTCATCCGCGCTCGCCGAACAGATCGACAGCCTGCCCGGGGACTACGTCGCCGATGTCGCGGTGATCGTGGTCGGCGGCAACGACGTGACCCATCGCATCCCCGCGTCGGTGTCGGCCGAACACCTGCGCGCCGCGATCACGCGGCTGCGCGCTCGTGGCATACCTGTCGTCGTGGGCACCTGCCCCGACCTCGGGGCGCTCCGTCCGGTGCCCCAACCCTTGCGAATACTGGGATCGCAGATGTCCCGGCAGCTCGCCGCGGCCCAGGCGGCCGTGGCCGAAAGCTCGGGCGCCACCGCCGTGTCGCTGCGCAGCGCGGTGGGCGCGGTGTTCTTCGATCAGCCCGATGAGATGTTCGGCGTCGACCGCTTCCACCCGAGCGCCCTGGGGTATCGGCGGACCGCCGAGGCGCTGCTGCCGGTCGTCGTCGCGACCGTGGAGGGCCGGAGAGCGGGAACCGACACGGTGTGACGCAAGCCCTCGCGGCAGCGCCGACGCGGCTGATAGCGTGCTCACCACGAATGCGGGAACACGGACACTGACGACGCGGGAGCAACATGGCGCGGTTCGAGAAAGACCAGCAGACGGCCGCATCCCCGGCCCCCGAGGGCAGACCGCGGGAGCAGTGGACGGGCCAGGTCGGGTTCATCCTGTCGGCGATCGGGTCGGCCGTCGGGCTCGGCAACATCTGGCGCTTTCCCGGCGTGGCGTACGAGAACGGTGGCGGTGCGTTCCTCGTTCCCTATCTGATCGCGCTGCTGACCGCGGGCATCCCGATCCTGTTCCTCGACTACGCGATCGGCCACCGCTTCCGCGGCGCCGCACCGACCGCCTTCCGGCGCCTCGGTGGAAGGACCGGCCGGTGGATGGAATCGCTCGGATGGTTCCAGGTGACCATCGCGTTCGTGATCGGGCTGTACTACACGGTCGTCATCGCCTGGTCGCTGAGCTTCTTCGTCTTCTCCTTCGACCTGCGGTGGGGCGACGATCCCGCGGCGTTCCTCACGGGGGAGTACCTGCAGACAGGCGACCCGGGCTTCAGTCTCGAGTTCGTGCCGGGCGTCCTGATCCCGCTCGCGATCGTCTGGGTGCTCGCGATCGCCGTGCTCGCCGCCGGTGTCGCGAAGGGACTGCAGCGCGTGAACGTCATCGCGCTCCCGGTGCTCGTGATCGCGTTCCTGATCCTGGTCGTTCGTGCCCTGTTCCTCGACGGCGCGGCAGAAGGCCTCAACGCGCTGTTCACCCCCGACTGGACGGCGCTCGCCGACCCGAACGTCTGGATCGCGGCGTACAGCCAGATCTTCTTCTCCCTGTCGATCGCGTTCGGCATCATGATCACCTACGCGTCGTATCGCAAGCGCCGCTCGAACCTCACGACGCCCGGCCTCGTGGTGGCGTTCTCGAACTCCTCGTTCGAGATCCTCGCGGGGATCGGCGTGTTCGCCACCCTCGGATTCTTCGCCTTCAGCCAGGGCGTGGCGATCGACGAACTCGAGGGGCTGACGGGGGTGGGGCTGTCGTTCATCACGTTCCCCGCGATCGTGTCGCAGATGCCGGGCGGGCCGATCTTCGGGTGCCTGTTCTTCGGGTCTTTGGCCCTCGCCGGGTTCACGTCGCTCGTATCGGTTCTGCAGGTCGTCTCGGCCGCGGTGCAGGAGAAGTTCGGGCTCTCGACCCGCCGCGCCGCCCTCTCGGTCGGTATCGTCTCGGCCATCCTGTCGATGCTGATCTTCTCGACGACGACCGGGCTTCTCGCTCTCGATGTCGTCGACCAGTGGGCCAACAACATCGGCATCGTGGCATCCGCGATCCTGACGACGGTCCTGGTGCTGTGGGTCGCACGCAAGGGCCCCGAGCTGCGCTACCATCTCGACTCCCTGTCGACCTTCCGCGTCGGCCGTGTCTGGGTGCTGCTCGTCAGCGTTCTGGCGCCGCTCGTGCTCGGCTACATGCTGGTCTCCCGCATCGTCGTCCTCATCACCGAGGGCTACGGGGGGATGCCTCCGTGGTACCTGCTCGTGTTCGGCTGGGGCACGGTGCTCGTGCTCGTCGTCGGCGCGGTCGTGCTCTCGGTTCTGCGGTGGAAGCGCTCGCCGGATGACTTCACCGCGTGGCCGGAGTATCCGCCCCTTTCTGCTGAGCGTGCGGCGCCGGGCGCTACATCACGCGGCGCGAAGGGAGCACGGTCATGACCCCGATCGCAATCGCGTTCTTGATCCTGTCGATCCTGATCGTCTGGGGCGGGATGCTGACGAGCATCCTGTTTCTGCGCCATCGGCCGGAACTCGCCCAATACCCGCCCGGCGCGGTGGACGATGAGCGCGAGGCCGCCGGCATCATCGAGCACGACACCTGATGGCCGAATCGACCCCCGCGAACTGGCGAAGCGCGGACGAGTACCTCATCGACTCGCTCGTCGGACACGACGCGGCGCTCGAATCAGCGGTGGCGGCGCAGAGCGCGGCCGGTCTTCCCGCGATCGAGGTGGCGCCGGTCGCCGGAAAGCTGCTTCACCTGCTCGCTCGGATAGCGGGAGCTCGACGCGTGCTCGAGATCGGGACACTCGGCGGATACTCGACCATCTGGCTCGCTCGTGCGCTCGACGAGAACGGTCGTGTGATCACGATCGAGGCGGAGCCACGCAATGCGGAGGTGGCGCGTGCCAACATCGACGCGGCCGGGGTAGGGGAGCGGGTGGAGATCCTCGTCGGGCGAGCCGCGGAGGTTCTGCCGACCCTCGAGGGTACGGAACCCTTCGATCTGGTCTTCATCGACGCCGACAAGGAATCGAACACGATCTACCTCGACTGGGCGGCACGCCTCGGACGGCCCGGCACCGTGGTCGTACTCGACAACATCGGCCGCGAGGGTGAGATCGTCGATCCGCACACGACCGACCCCCGTGTCGCCGGCACGCGCGCTGCCCTCGAGATGCTGGGTGCCGATGCGCGTTTCGACGCAACGGCCCTGCAGACGGTCGGGCTGAAAGGGTGGGACGGATTCGCCCTGGCGCTCGTCACGGGGGCATCGGCACCGTAACGCGCGGTGAACGACGCGCTCGCGCCCTGTGCGCACGCGACCACCTCGCTAGACTGACCGCGGACCGACGACGCTCCGAAAACCACCCGCAGTGCACGAGCAAGGAGTCAAACACGTGGCACTCATCGAGGCAGTAGGCGCCCGCGAAATCCTCGATTCGCGAGGCAACCCGACAGTCGAAGTGGAGGTGCTGCTCGACGACGGAATCGTTCAGCGGGCCGCTGTTCCCTCCGGCGCATCCACCGGAGCATTCGAAGCGTACGAACTGCGTGACGGCGACAAGAGCCGTTACGGCGGCAAGGGCGTGCTGAAGGCCGTCGACGCCGTCATCGACGAGCTCGGCCCGGCGCTCGAAGGCATCGAAGCCAGCGAGCAGCGCATCGTCGACGAGATCATGATCGAGACCGACGGCACCGAGAACAAGAGCCGCGTCGGCGCCAACGCCATTCTCGGCGTCAGCCTCGCGGTTGCGAAGGCTGCGGCCGACTCGGCCGATCTGCCCCTCTTCCGCTACCTCGGCGGTCCGAACGCGCACGTCCTGCCCGTTCCCCTGTTCAATGTCATCAACGGCGGATCGCACGCCGACAACGGCATCGACATGCAGGAGTTCTTCCTCGCGCCGATCGGCGCCGAGACGTTCTCCGAGGCCCTCCGCTGGGGCACCGAGACCTACCACGTCCTCAAGGGCGAGCTGTTGAAGGCGGGCTACGCCACGGGCCTCGGCGACGAGGGCGGATTCGCCCCCGACCTCCCGAGCAACCGCGAGGGCCTGGACTTTCTCATCACGGCCATCGAGAAGGCCGGATTCACGCCCGGCACCGACATCGCGCTCGGCATGGATGTCGCCGCGACCGAGTTCTTCCGCGACGGCGCGTACGTCTTCGAGGGTAAGAACTGGACGGCCGAAGAGCTCACCGACTACTACATCGAGCTCGCGAACGCCTACCCGATCATCACGATCGAGGACGCCCTCGCCGAGGACGACTGGGACGCCTGGAAGCACCTCACCGAGAAGCTCGGATCGAAGATCCAGCTCGTCGGCGACGACCTGTTCGTGACCAACCCCACCCGCCTGGCGGATGGCATCAACCGCGGTGTCGCCAACTCGCTGCTGGTCAAGGTCAACCAGATCGGCACGCTTTCCGAGACGCTCGACGCCGTCGACATGGCGCACCGCGCCGGCTACACGACGATGTTCTCGCACCGCTCGGGTGAGACCGAAGACACCACGATCGCCGACCTCGCCGTCGCGACCGGGTCGGGTCAGATCAAGAGCGGCGCGCCCGCCCGCAGCGAGCGCGTCGCGAAATACAATCAGCTTCTGCGTATCGAAGAAGAGCTCGGCGACGCCGCGGTCTTCGCGGGCCGCTCGGCCTTCCCCCGCTACCAGGGGTAACGCACCGAAGCAGGATTGAAGGAGGGGGGAACCGTGGCGAAACGACCGGTTCCCCCCTCTTCCGTTTCCCGCCCGGCTGCTTCTCGGAGCTCGGCCCGCCGTCCATCCGGCTCACAGCAGCCATCTTCACGGCAGGCTTCGTCACGGCAGGCACGGTCGCGTCCGGCCGACCGCGAATCCGGTGCGCGCCGGGTCGATGTGCGGGGCTGGCTCGGCGGGGTGCGGCTCTCCGGGTTCATGGTCGTGATGATGAGTCTGGTGGTACTCGCCGCGTTCGTCCTCGTGCCCACCTTCGGCAACTTCGTGCAGCAGCGTCAGACGATCGCAGCGCTCGAGGCATCCGTCGTCGCGGGCCAAGAAGAGGTCGAGCAGCTCACGCAGCAGCAGGAACGCTGGGGCGACCCCGCCTACATCACGACACAGGCGCGCGAGCGGCTGTATTACATGCGTCCCGGCGAGGTCGTCTACCTGGTCGTGAACGACCTGCCTGCCGATCTGCAGCCGACGGCGGAGAAGCCCGTGAGCGCGGATGTCGTCGAGACGCCGACGGACTGGATGACGCAGCTATTGGCATCGGTGACGACCGCCGGGCTCGCCCAGACCGTGACCGAACCGACGATCGGCGTGCCCGACCCCGAACCGTCGACCGAGAGTCCCGCCCCGTAGCAGACGGGCCGTCCTCGGCAGCTTCGGCGGTTACCCTGGTCAGGTGACGACACCGCCCTTCGCCGCGCCCACCGAGGCCGAACTCGCGGTCGTCAGCGCGCAATTGGGGCGGCCCGCTCGCGGAGTCCTCGGCATCGCCGCACGCTGCGTGTGCGGAAATCCGACGGTTGTCGCGACATCGCCACGGTTGCCCGATGGCAGCCCCTTCCCGACGTTCTACTACCTGACGCATCCGGCCGCCACCGCGGCGATGAGCGAGCTCGAGGCGACGCACGTCATGGCCGAGCTGCAGGATCTGCTGGTCGACGACGACATCTCGGCCGAGTACGCCCGCGCCCACGCCGCGTACCTCGCCGACCGCTCGAACTATGGCGATGTCGACGAGATCGCGGGCATCTCCGCCGGCGGTATGCCGGTCCGGGTGAAGTGCCTGCACGCCCTGGCCGGTCATGCGCTCGCCGCCGGACCGGGCGTCAACCCGATCGGAGACCGAGCCCTCGAGCGCTCGCGCTGGTCGCCGGGCGTGTGCGAGTGCGAGACGCCGGGTTCGGCCTCGTGAAGACCTCGCGCGCCCTCGCGCTGCTGCTCGCGGCCGTGATCGCTGCGACGCCCGTCTTCTTCGGCCCTCCCGCCGCCGCATCGCCGGTCCCCGATGACACGGCAGACCCGGTCCGCGCCGCGGAGTATTGGCTCGATTCGCTGGGGGTGCGTACCGCCTGGCAGACGACCCGAGGCGCGGGGCAGACGATCGCGATCATCGACACGGGCATCGGCTCGGGGCCGCCCGAGTTCCAGGGCGCCGTAGCGGGAGGAACGGATGTCTCGGGTCTCGGCAGCTCGGATGGCCGCACGCCCGTCGGGGTCGTGGACTCCAACCACGGGTCGTGGGTTGCGTCCCTCGCCGCCGCGCGGGGAACGGCCGACGGTAAAGGAATGGTGGGGGTCGCGCCCGACGCGAAACTCCTCTCGGTGTCGCTCGGGTTCGGGTCATCCGCCCCTGTCCCGTTCGTGGATCAGGTCTCCGAGGCGATCCGTTGGGCGGTCGATAACGGCGCGACCGTCATCAACCTCTCTTTCACGACGAACACCCTGGGCTGGGACCCGCTCTGGGACAGCGCGTTCGAGTACGCCTTCGACAACGACGTCGTCGTGGTCGTCGCGGCCGGCAACCGCGGCACGGGTACGACCCGCGTCGGCGCTCCGGCGACCATTCCCGGCGTGCTGACGGTCGGCGGTGTCGACCCCCAGGGCAACGCGAGTGTCGAAGCGTCGACGCAGGGGATCACGATCGGGATCTCGGCACCGAGCGAAAAGCTGCTGGGCGTATCGGCGGACGGCCGAATCGTCGAGTGGAGCGGCACGAGCGGCGCGGCGCCCCTCGTCGCCGGCATCGCCGCGCTGGTGCGCTCGGCGCATCCTGAGCTCGACGTCGCCAACGTCATCAACCGGATCATCGAGACGGCCAGACCGGCCGCCGGCACGGACCCCCGGCTCTACGGTGCCGGCATCGTGGATGCGGCGGGCGCCGTTTCGGCCAGCGTCGCTTCGGTGACCGAGAACCCGATGGGGAGCCTGGAGGAGTGGATTCGGCTCTACCGCCGTGCTGACTCGGGCCCGGCGCCCGATCAGACCGCGGTTCCGGTCGAGGTGGACGCTTTGCCCCCCGCGGATACGGCGACACCGGCCCGTTCGCCGCTGCTGCCGTCACGCGAATCCCTCGTCTACGGCTCTCTACCGCTTTTCGCGATCACCCTGGCTGGTATCCTGGTGGCGCTCGGCGTCACTGCAGCTGCCCGGCGAGTCAGAACGGCGCGCGATTTACGCACGCCGAGCAGTTGAACTGTCAAGGAGTCCCTTTCACGTGAGTAACACCGTGCCCGTGACGAACGCCGAGCCCACGAACACGGACCCCACCAACCCAGGGCCAACGAACACCGTGCCCAAGATTCTCGTGGTCGGCGGCGGCTATGCAGGCTTCTATACGGCGTGGAAGCTCGAAAAGCACCTGCGCAAGGGTGAGGCCGCCGTCACGATCGTCGACCCCCTGCCGTACATGACCTACCAGCCGTTCCTTCCCGAGGTCGCGGCGGGCTCCATCGAGGCGCGCCACTCCGTCGTCGCCCTGCGCCGTCACCTGAAGCGCACGAAGGTCGTCACGGCGAAGGTGACCGGGATCGACCACGCGCACAAGACCGCCACGCTCACGCCGGCCGTCGGCGAGCCGTGGCAGGAGCAGTACGACCAGATCGTCGTCACCGCGGGCGCCGTGTCGCGCACCTTCCCCATCCCGGGCATCGCCGACAACGCGATCGGGCTCAAGACGATCGAAGAGGCGGTCGCGATCCGCGACAAGCTGATGTCGAACTTCGACAAGGCGGCGCTGCTTCCCCCCGGCCCGGCGCGTGAGCGTCTGCTTACGGTCGTCGTGGTCGGTGGCGGTTTCGCCGGTATCGAGGTGTTCGCCGAGCTGCGCTCGTTCGCTTCGGCCCTGTTGAAGAACTACCCCGAGCTGACCTTCGACGAGACCCACTTCCACCTGATCGAGGCGATGGGGCGCATCATGCCCGAGGTCTCGCTCAAGTCCAGCGAGTGGGTGCTCGCCGACCTGGCCAAGCGTGGTGCATACGTGCACCTCGACACGCAGGTCACCGGAGCCGTCGACGGCAACGTCGAGCTGTCAACGGGCGAGGTCATCCCGAGCGACATCATCATCTGGACCGCGGGCGTCATGGCGAACCCCGAGGTCGTCCGCGGCGGCGACCTGCCGGTGGAAGAGCGCGGACGCATCCGCACCCGTCCCGACCTGCGCGTGGGTACCGACGACGAGATCGTCGAGGGTGCCTGGGCCGCGGGTGACGTCTCGGCCGTTCCCGACCTGACAGGTGGGGGCGTGGGCGGCTATTGCGTGCCCAACGCTCAGCACGCCGTCCGTCAGGCCAAGCTTCTCGCCAAGAACCTCACCGCCGTGCTGCGGGGCGAGCTTCCCGAGAACTACATCCACAAGAACCTCGGCGCGGTCGCGGGTCTCGGCCTCTACAACGGTGTGTTCCAGTCCAACAAGATCGCCATCAAGGGCTTTCTCGCGTGGCTCGCGCACCGTGGTTACCACATGCTGGCGATCCCGTCGTGGGAGCGCAAGCTCCGCGTCTTCGGCGGTTGGTGGAACAACTTCTGGTTGGGTCGCGACCTCGTGAACCTCGAGACGGTGCAGCACCCGCGCTACGTGTTCGAGGAGTTCGCGGCGCGTCCGCGGCCGGCTCAGGCAGCACCGAAGACGGATGCCGCGGCATCCGGTTCGGACAAGCCGGCCGAGCCCGCGAAGGACGCCAAGACGGCGCCTGCGAAGGCGGCGGCTTCCCGTTGACCTCCCGGCTCGCGGGTTCGCGAGTCGATAACGTGTGCGCATGGAAGAGACCACGCCTCACGACAAGCTGCATGCCGTCTTCGTCGTCGGCACGCGCCCCGAGGCCATCAAGATGCTGCCGCTCATCGTGGCGGTGCGCGACAGCACGCGTTTCGAGCCGATCGTCGTGTCGACGGGGCAGCACGCGGAGCTCGTTGCGCACGTGCTCGCGATCGGCGGCATCACACCGGACGTCACGTTCGATCTGCCACCGGCCCCGCGCACGCTGAACACCCTGTTCTCGGCCGTGCTGGTGCGGCTCGAGGCGTTCTTGCACGATCGATTCGGTCCGCCGCTTCCGCCCGCCGAGGCGCCCTACGCAACCGGCTACCCGGCCGCCGCTTTTGTGCACGGCGACACGACGAGTGCCGCTGCATCCGCTCTGGCGGCGTTCCACCTGCACCTTCCCGTCGTCCACGTCGAGGCGGGTCTGCGCACGAACGACACCCTGTCGCCGTTCCCCGAAGAGCTGAACCGTCAGCTGATCAGCCGGATCGCCGCGTGGCACCTCGCCCCGACGGAGCGGAACAAAGAGAACCTGATCCGCGAACACATCGCCGGCTCCCGCATCTTCGTGACCGGCAACACCGCGATCGACGCGTTGCACATCGCGGCCGGTCTCGATGTGCCCTACGACTATCCGCAGCTCGCCGACATCGAGGATCCCGATGGCCCGCGGGTGGTCGCCGTCACGGCTCACCGGCGCGAGAACTGGGGCGCCCCGCTCGAGCGCATCGCCGATGCCGTGGGGATCCTGGCCATGACGCACCGCGATGTCCGCTTTGTCGTCGCGCTACACCCGAACCCGGATGTCGCGGCCGTCATGGTCGCGCGACTTTCGAACGAAGAGAACGTTTCGCTCGTGGGGCCGATGGGCTACGAACAGTTCGCGAAGCTGCTGAAGCGCTCGACGATAGCCATCACCGACTCCGGTGGCATCCAGGAAGAAGCGCCGTCGCTCGGCACACCGGTCATCTGCGTCCGTGAGAGTACCGAGCGGCACGAGGGCGTCGAGGCGGGAACGGTGCAGCTGGTCGGCACCGACACGGCGCGGATCGTGGCCGCGGCATCCCGCCTGCTCGACGACGAGCGTGCCTATGCGCTGGCGACGACCCGCCGCAATCCGTACGGCGATGGGAAGGCCGCCGAGCGTATCGTGCGCGGTCTCGAGCACGTCATCTTCAATACGCGACCGCCGCAGCCGTTCGGGCCTCCGGGCTTCGATCGACTCTCGGTACTGCGCGCGGCGGGCAGCGAGGATCCGGTCGAACAGGGCCGGCTGCATCCGTGGGGCGACTCCTGGTGAGCGAGGCGTCTCGTGTTTTTTGACATCTTCACGGGCCTGCCGCTCTGGGTGCAAGTGCTGTTCTGGGCGGTGCTGGCGATCACGGTTTCGTCCTTCGTGTCGGTCACGACGCTCCTCGTGTTCGCGGCACGGTTTCGGGCTCGTGTGCGCGGTGACGTGCGTCGCGACCCCGGAGGGATGAGCGAGGAGCGATTTCTCTGGGTGTTCCTCGTTCCCGCGCTCAACGAAGAGGTCACGATCGCCGATAGCGTCGCGCGCCTGCGACAGGTCGCGGCGACGCACGCGATGTTCCTGGTGATCAACGACGGTTCCGATGACCGCACCGGCGAGATCCTGGCCGGGATGGACGATCCGCGCCTGAGGGTCCTTGACCGCACCGCGCCGCACGCGCGGGAGGGAAAGGCCGCCGCCCTGAACGCTGCGTACGCGCATGTCCGCTCGGAGCTTCGCGCCGACCCCGCCCTCTCGATGTGGGACGAAGACCACGTGATCGTCGTGGTGGTGGACGCCGACGGTCGGCTCGATCCCGAGGCCCCGCGATCGGCCGCGCGCCACTTTCACGACGGTGGCGTCGGGGGAGTGCAATCCCTCGTCCGGATCTACAACCGGCGCGGATGGCTCACCTGGGCGCAGGACGTGGAGTTCTCGTCCTTCGGCCTCGTCTTCCAGGCGGGGCGTGCCTGGTGGGGAACGGCGAACATGGGCGGAAACGGACAGTTCAACCGACTGTCCGCGCTCGCGAGTATCGACGACGGGTCGGGCCCGTGGCGCGATCGGCTGACCGAGGATCAGGATCTCGGCGTGCGCCTCATCCAGGCCGGGTGGGCCGGGGTGCAGGACAACTCGGTCGCCATCGACCAGCAGGGCCTCAACTCGCTCCGACGCCTGTATCGCCAGCGGGTGCGCTGGGCGCAGGGCAGCTGGCAGGCCCTCGAGTTGCTGCGCGGTATCCCGCGCCTGCGGGTGCCGTTCCTCGCCCGCGTCGACAGCGTGTACTACCTGCTCACGCCGGCGCTTCAGCTCCTGACGGGTTTCGCCCTCGTCGTGTCCGTGGTCCTCGCCTTTGCGAGCGGGGTGCCCTACCGGCCCTCGCACTGGTGGATCCTGATCTTCTTCATGACCCTGTCGTTCGGGCCGGGCGTCGTCACGCTCGCGTTGCGCGGGGGTCGCTGGTATTCGCCCTTCGTCGCCCTCGTTCTCGTGATTCCCTACACGGCCTATTCGTGGATCGTGTTCCCCGTGCTCGCCGTCGGGCTGTTCCGACAGCTGTCGGGACGCACATCGTGGGCGAAGACGGCACGCGAGACGCAGGGGATGGATGCCTCGGCGGTCGGGGATACTGGAGGGGACGGCGCACACGAAAGACGTGGCGCCGAAAGCGACCGCACGGTCACGCCCCCGTAGCCCAATCGGCAGAGGCAGGCGACTTAAAATCGCTTCAGTGTGGGTTCGAGTCCCACCGGGGGTACCGCTCTGGGTGACGGAGAAGCTGCCGTGGGGCCTACGCTCCCTGAGCCTGTCGAAGGGAGCGCAGGAACCGGGCGCGATGAACTGGCGCGGCAACGAGTCACTTCGGCAGGCTCAGTGACCGGGGACAACGCGCTCCCTGAGCCTGTCGAAGGGAGCACACCGGAACCGCGCACGCACGGCACAACGGGTCACTTCGGCAGGCTCAGTGACCGGGGCCCTCAGAAGGGTGGCGGATCCGTGTTTGGGGTGAAATGGATGGCCGAGGGTGGTTTGTCGATGTAGACGTGACCGCCGGGCGAGGTCCATTCGAGAACGCCGCCGCCGAGTTGCCGGACCGTCCAGGCTGTTTCGCCTTTCAGGGTGTGGTGTCGTTTGCAGAGACAAGCGAGGTTGCACACGGCCGTTTCACCGCCGAGGGCGTAGTCGAGAGTGTGATCGCGATCGCACCGGTGTGCGGGTTGCCGGCACCCGGGGAACCGGCAGTGCTGATCCCTCGCCCGCAGGAACCGCTTCATGTCCGCCGACGGGGTGTACCGATCCACGGCCAGAACGCATCCCGTGATCGGATCGGCCAAGACGCGATCCCATCCGGTCGCATGCCCCGCAAGAGCGCGAGCGGTGGCCGGGTCGATCGGGCAGCGGCCGACCAGTTCCGCGGGCTCGTCCGTCACTCCAGCCAACGCCAGAGCGGGCACCGTGACGTTCACGATCCCGCGAATCGCCCCCAGGCCACCGACCCCGTCCGTCATCCCCGCCCCGGTTTCGACGGATGGCGTCGTGGTGAGCAGCATGTCGGCCACCAGGTCCGCGCGGATCTGATCCAGGGTGCGGGTGTCGGTGGGGTCGGCGTTCTTCAACGCTTGGGCTTGTTGCGTGATGCGATCGTGCATCGCGTGGGCCAGCACGGCGGGTTGAGTGGAGATGAACTCGGCCATCCCGTCCCCGATGTCGCGCACGCACGCGCCCCGCGACGCGCGTGCCTCCTTGTGGCGCTCCGCGAGCGGGCGCGGCTGCAACGACTCCGCGAGGCGCGCGAGCGACGCCCCGAGCCTCCCGGGCGTCGTTTCCTCGGCCCGAATCAGCGCTTCACGCTCGAACTCCGCCCGCGCCTGAGCATCCGTGAGGGGGAGTCCGTGTTCCATGATCACCGCAACATGCGCACCGGTGATCCGCCCCTCGTCCCACGCCGCGAACGTGGCCGGGAACGACTCCTCCAAAACCGCGGCATCGTTCATGCGACGCTGCACGGTCCGGTCGGACATGTTCATCGCTGCGCCAAGCTCTGCCGCCAAAGCGCGATACGGCAGCTCGGCTTCGCGCGACGAGGGGGAGGCCAACTCCGCGACGCGGCGCGCACCCACGTGTGCCGCTTTCGCGAACACTCGCGCGAGCGCGGCTTCGGTGCGCGCATTCGCACGCCGAGCGTCGAGGCCCTCCCCAGCGAGCTCGCGCGCGATCGCGTCCACCCCCGTCGTCTCGACGTCACCATGATTCGAATGCATGTTCGAAACTCTACGGATGACCACCGACATCCGAACCCCGAAAAGCCCCCGAATCACGCCGAAATCGCGCCGAGTAGATGAGACTTCTCACATCTTGCGTCGGGCCCGCGAAACAAGCGAGTCGTCGCGAGCGTGGGCGCCACAGTCCGCTCAGCAGACGCGATGATCAAGGGAGCCGACCCCGGCCCTAGGCTGGGGGCGTGCTCGATCTGACGGCGCCCACGCCCCCTGACCCGGTCGGCGATCCCACGCCCTGGACCAGGCCGGCGGCGTATTGGCCCCGGCTCACGACAGCCACCGCACACCTGCCGGCGCCGGTCGCCGCCCTCGATCTTGGCGCGTTGCGCTACAACGCCCTCGACATGCTCGTGCGTGCAGGCGGCGCCCCGATCCGCGTGGCGAGCAAGTCTGTGCGCGTTCGCGAGGTCATCGACGCGGTGCTACGCCTGCCGGGTTACCGAGGCATCCTGGCGTTCACCCTCGCCGAAGCACTCTGGCTCGCGGAGACGCACGACGACGTCGTGATGGGGTACCCGAGCGCCGACCGTGCGAGCCTTGCTCGACTCGCGTCCGATGACCAGCTGACGTCCCGTGTGACCCTCATGGTCGACGATCCCGCGCAGCTCGATCTGGTCGATGCCGTCGCCCCCGCCGGAAAGCGCCCGCGGATCCGGGTTGCGATCGATGCGGATGCCTCGTGGCGAGCACCCGCGCTCGGGCACATCGGTGTGCGCCGGTCGCCCCTGCACACCGTCGCCGAGGTGCGGGAGTTCGCTCGCACGATCGCGATGCGGCCCGGCTTCGACCTCGTCGGGCTCATGATGTACGAAGCCCAGATCGCCGGGCAGCCCGACCACGACGGCCGCGGCGACGGGGTCATCCGGTGGATGCAGGGTCGGTCGATCGCGGAGTTGCGGGAGCGACGCGGCGCGATCGTCGCCGCGCTCCGCGACATCACACCCCTCGAGTTCGTGAACGGGGGCGGCACGGGATCGCTCGAACTCACGGCCGCCGACGCCGCCGTGACAGAGGTGACCGCGGGCAGCGGGCTCTTCGCCGGCCACCTCTTCGACCGCTACCGCGCGTTCGCACCGGCTCCGGCCCTCGCCTTTGCGTACGACGTGGTGCGGCGTCCGACGCCCGACATCGCAACGATCCTCGGCGGCGGGTGGATCGCCTCCGGGCCGCCGCTCGCCTCCCGCCAGCCGCTCCCTGTCTGGCCGACGGGCCTCCGCGCGCTCGATCGTGAGGGTGCGGGTGAGGTGCAGACACCGCTTCAGGGCGAGAATGCGCGAGCGCTCGCCGTCGGCGACCGGGTGTGGTTTCGACCCTCCAAGAGCGGCGAGCAGTTGGAACGGATCGATGAGGTCCAGCTCGTGGGCGGCGACTCGATTGCGCGGGCGCTTCCGACCTATCGCGGCGAAGGGCGAGCGTTCCTGTGACCCGGATCGGCGGCACCTGGCGTAACTGGGCCAGAACCGCGCAGGTGCGGCCGCAACGGGTCGAGCGTCCCGCCGATACCGCCGCCGTCGTCCGCTCGGTGCAGGCTGCGATCGCGCGGGGACTGCGCATCAAGGCGGTCGGCGCCGGCCACAGCTTCACCGGGATCGCCGTTGCGCCAGGCGTTCTGCTCGATCTCGATGAGCTGAGCGGCATCGTCGAGGTCGATCGCGAGCGGGCGCGCGTTCGCGTCCTCGCGGGCACTCGGCTGCATCAGATGCCACGGCTGCTCGCCCCCTTCGGACTCGCGATGGCGAACCTCGGCGACATCGATCGCCAGTCCATCGCGGGGGCGATCTCGACCGGGACGCACGGCACGGGCCTGCGCTTCGGGGGCATCTCGACGCAAGTGGTCGGGGCAACCCTCGTGACCGGCACGGGCGAGCTGCTCACCGTGAGCGACGACGAGAACACGGAGATGCTGCCCGCGGTAGCGCTCGGGCTCGGGGCCCTGGGCATCCTGGTCGACGTCACGCTGCAATGCGTGCCCGCGTTCGTGCTGCGCGCGGTGGA
This sequence comes from Microbacterium lacus, assembly GCF_002812805.1. Lineage (GTDB taxonomy): Bacteria > Actinomycetota > Actinomycetes > Actinomycetales > Microbacteriaceae > Microbacterium > Microbacterium lacus_A. Next base: position 150,735 of record NZ_NMUM01000022.1, read on the forward strand.
ACGTCCCGAACCGGTCGAGGATGTGGTGGCGGAGCTGCCCGCCCGGCTCGAGGCATCCGATCACTTCGAGTTCTACTGGTTTCCGCACACCGACGTCGCGCTCACCAAGACGAATACACGCCTGCCCGAGAGTGCGCCCCGCGCGCCGCTCCCGCGCGCCTCGCGTTGGCTGGATGAGACACTGCTGGCCAACGGTCTCTACCGCATGACGTGCGGGTCGGCGTCTCTCGTTCCCGCGATGGCACCCCCGATCAACCGGCTCGCGACGCGCCTGACGGGTGATCGCGAGTACACCGATCTATCGACGCGCGTGTTCACGCAAGACCGGACCGTGCGCTTCCGCGAGATGGAGTACGCCGTCCCCCTCGAGAACCTCGCCGCGGCGTTTCGGGACGTGCAGGCCGCGATCGATGCATCCGATCTGCGCGTGTCGTTTCCGATCGAGGTGCGCGCGGCGGCGGCGGACGACCTCTGGATGTCCACAGCCCACGGACGCGCGAGCGGATACATCGCCGTGCACCGCTATTGGCGGGAAGACCCGACGGAGTACTTCGCGGCGATCGAACCGATCATGCTCGCGCACGGCGGGCGGCCGCACTGGGGAAAGATGCACACTCTCGGTGCCGCCGACTTCGCCGAGCGTTACCCGCGCTTCACGGATTTCGTGGCGCTGCGGGACCGACTCGACCCCAACAGGCGCTTCACGAACGTCTACCTGGAACGGGTTTTAGGCGAATAGTTCCCAGGGGTTCGCCGGGATGCGTCGGTAGGATGGGCGAACGTACGACAACTCGCGTCTGACTACCTCGCTTTCTGGAGACACCCATGTGGGAATGGCTCATTCCGGTCCTGATCGTCGTCGCCCTGGTCGCCATCGTCGGCATCTACCTCTGGGCCACGTACAACTCGCTGGTGCAGCTGAACGTGCGCGTCGACGAGGCGTGGAGCGACATCACCGTGCAGCTCAAGAGGCGTGCTGATCTGCTGCCCAACCTGATCGACACGGTCAAGGGGTACGCCGCGCACGAGCGAGGCGTATTCGAGAGCGTCACCCGGGCGCGAGCCGAGACTCTGCAGGCGCAGGGCCCGGCGGACGCGGGAGTCGCCGAGGGGCACATGCAGCAGGCCCTGAAGTCCCTGTTCGCCGTCGCTGAGGCGTACCCGCAACTGCAGGCGAGTCAGAACTTCCTGCAGCTGCAGCAGTCGATCGTCGACACAGAAGACAAGATCCAGGCATCCCGTCGCTTCTACAACGGCGGCGTGCGTGAGCTGAACACCAAGATCAAGATCTTCCCGAACAACCTGTTCGCTCGGAACCTCGGTTTTCAGGAACGCGAGTTCTTCGAGGTCGAGAACGGCGCCGCGATCTCCGAGCCGCCGCGCGTTCAGTTCTGACGTGACAGCCATCGCGGCCTGATCGGGCGGCGCAGCTGTGTACTCCGCGATTGCGCGCAACAAGCGCAACACATGGTTCATCATGATCGCGTTCGTGCTGATCATCGGCGCGCTCGGTGTGCTCGCGGGATGGTTGGCGTCGAACAACTGGTGGATCACCGCGTTCGTCGTGATCGGTGCGGTCGGCTACGCCACTCTGCAGTACTTCGTCGCCGACCGCGAGGCCCTCGCGCTGGCCGGCGCGGTCGAGATTCAGAAGGCGGATAACCCGCGCCTCTGGAACATGGTCGAGAACCTGTGCATCGCGACGGGCACGCCCATGCCGAAGGTCCATCTCGTGCAGGATGCTGCGCCGAACGCTTTTGCGACGGGTCGGACTCCCGAGCGGGCGGCGATCGCGGTCACGACCGGCCTGCTCGACATCATGACCGATCAGGAGCTCGAGGGAGTGCTCGCGCATGAGCTCGGCCACGTGCGCAACTACGACATCCGGGTCTCGTTGATTGTCTTCGGTTTGGTCGTCGCGATCGGCCTGCTCGCCGATGTCTTCCTGCGGCTGACGCTGTTCGGGGGCGCGCGTCGAGGCGGCAACGGACAGGCCCAGATCGTTTTCCTGATCTTCGGGATCGTCGCCGCCGTGATCGCGCCGCTCCTCGCCGGTGCTGTTCAGGCCGCAATCTCTCGCCAACGCGAATACCTGGCGGATGCGACGGCCGCGCTCACGACGCGAAACCCCGACGGCCTGGCGTCGGCGCTCGCGAAACTTCAGGCACACGCTCAACCGTTGAAAAAGGCGAACACCTCGATGGCGCACCTGTGGCTGGCGGATCCGCTGCGTCCGAACGCCCTCACGCGGCTCTTCTCGACGCATCCGCCGATCCCGGACCGGATCGAACGCCTGCACACCATGGGCGGCAGCTTCTGACCGTCACCAAGCCTGCAGGACGAACTCGCCGGCCTCGAAGGTGAAGGCACCTCGGAGCGTCCATGCATCGTCCCGGTACGTGAAAGCAGCGGGTGTGCCCGCGCGGGTCTGACCCGACACCGTCGCCACGTACGAGCCGCCGCTCGCGATGAACCCGCCGGTGGCGTCAAGGGCGAGGATGGGGAGCGTCTCGATCCGAAACACGAAACCGTCGGCGCTCGCCAGATCGGCGCCCCACGGGATGCTGATGCCGCACGACGGGGGGCTCGCCACGGCTGGTGACTCCGCCGACGATGCCGTGCACGCCTCGAGGTAGGCATCCACCGCGGCTTGCGCCGTCACACTCGCGTCCGGTGCGAGCGCCGCCTCGACGGCGACGTCCGCCGTCGCCCCGGGATCCACGACGACCTCGGCCGTGCCCGTCACGATCCCCGCCGGTGCCGCAGCGACGTCGTACGCCGCGGGGAGGGCGGGCAGGGGAGCGGATGCTTCGAGCACGACATCACCGATCGTCACCGCGTCGCCGATCGTCGTCGTCGCCGAGATGGTGCCGAGTGCGTCCGCAGCGGCCAACCACTGCCCGTCCTCCAGCCGCATGGTGAACGTCACCTCGCGCATTCCACCCGAGAGGAAGTAGGCCGCCGTGACCGTTGCCGTGTCGTTCCCGGATGTCTCGGCCCCGGCGACCTCGGGGTCAGAGGGGTACGCTGTCGCCGCTTCGAACGCCGCCAGCGTCGTGTCCTCAAGACCCGTGGACGAGGTGAGAGTCGCACGGACGTCGTCCGCGTCCCCCGAGGCGAGCGCGTCGAGGTACCGCTGTGCGCCGGCCTCGGGGGAGTCAGCGCGGGCAGTCAACCACACGACGAGAGCGATCCCCGCGCCGATCACGACGAGCACCGCCGCCGTGATCGCAATGATCAACCCGCGACCCAGGCGTTGTTGGGGGCTCACGAGTCTGATCCCTGCTCGAGGGCCGACGAGGCATCCGGCTCATCCGTCTGAGGCTCGTCCGGCGCGAGTGCGATCGATTCCGGGCCCGCCTCGTGCCGGGGTGCTCCGAGCACATCGGCCAATGCGCCCGTCGCATCACCCCAGTTCGCCACCGAGATCCCGTCGAGACCCTGCCATCTCGCCGCGTCGCGCAGGACCTCGGCGACACGGGGAGCGGCATCGGGACGGACCGGACCGTCCTCCCACCACGCCGACTGCACGAGCAACCGTGATCCCGCGCGGTCGGCCTTCAGATCGACGCGCCCCACGAGCTCGTCGTCGAGCAGAATCGGCAGGGAGTAGTAGCCGTAGCGGCGTTGAGGAGCGGGTGTGTAGATCTCGATCCGGTAGTCGAAGCCGAACATCCGCTGCGCGCGATCACGGAACCACACCATGGGATCGAATGGCGTCAGGACGGTCGCGGCGTCGACGCGACGGGGAAGCGCGGCGTCGCGATGGGCCCACGCGGGCAGCGGCTTGCCGCCGCGGTCCCAGCCCTCGACGGTGACCGGCACGAGTTCACCCTCCTCCACCAGCTCAGCCGTCGCGCGCTTGACCGCCTTGCGGTCGCGCAGCCGCCAGTAGTCGTCCAGATCTGCCTCGGTCGCAACGCCGTACGCCGCCGCTGCGCGCACGACGAGCTCGCGGATCGCGTCGGGACGCGCGATCTCGCGCCCGAGCGCTGCCGCAGGAATGACGCCCGCGGCCAGGGCGTAACGGCGCTCGAAGCCGCGGCGCCCCGCCACCGCCACCTCGCCGATGAGCCACAGATACTCGAGCGCCCGTTTGACCCCGTCCCAGTCCCACCATGGTCCGCGACCGCCGCGCCGCGAATCGTGCTCGATCTCGGCGGGCCGCAGGGGGCCGCGCGCACCGAGCTCGGCGCGCACCCACTCCACGATCGGCAGGTTCTCTGCGAACCAGGTCCCCGGCGCCGTGAAACGCGCGCGGTGGTCATCCATCCGGAACCGGAAGAGCTGCCAGTCGCTTGCCGGAATGAACGCCGCGACATGCGCCCAGAACTCCACGTACGGGGCTCGCCGGGCGAAGAGCAGACGGTCGAGCAGGGCCGTGTCGTACGGACCCAGGCGCGAAAACAGGGGCATGTAGTGCGAGCGCGCATAGACGTTGACCGAGTCGATCTGCAGCGTGTGCATCCGTCGCAGGGTCGCGTTGAGTTGGCGCGTGCCGGGGGTCGCCGGGACGCGGCGCCCGAACGCCTGAGCGGCGAGCGCCATCCGCCGCGCCTCGAGCGCGCTCAGCGACTGTTTCATCGGCGCCAGCCTATCCCCGGCCTACGACATCCCTCTCGGCGCTCGTCGGGCGTCGGAGATCGGGGCAGCGTCGGACCGGTCGAGTGCTTAGCCACCGAGTTTCCGCGGATCTCCGACGCTCACCGATGCGGATGCCGGAGCCCGATACGACTCCTAGACTTGCCGAGTGAACGAAACCCCCGAATCTCCGCGCCGACGACTCGTCGACGTGATTCGGGAGCGCACCGTTTCGAGCGACCTCAGCCCCGCCGTCCCGCGTGGGCTGCGCCTGGCCGCGGCATACGCCTGGCGCATGATCGTCATCGCCGCCGCGGTCGCGGTTGTCGTGTGGGTGGTCATACAGCTCAAGGTCATCGTCATCCCGCTGTTGATCGCGATCCTCGTCACCGCACTGCTCTGGCCCGCCTTCACCTGGTTGCTGCGCCACGGCGTACCCCGCTGGCTCGCCATCGTGATCTCGCTGGTGGGCACACTCGCGATCGTTTCGGGGCTCATCTGGCTGGTCGTCTGGCAGGTCGGCCTGCAGTGGGGAAGCGTGCAAGATCGCACCGTCGAGGCGATCGAGCAGTTCCGCCAGTACCTCATCGATGGGCCCCTGCACCTGACATCCGGGCAGATCGACGACGCGCTCGCGCAGGCGTGGACGTTCGCCCAGGAGCAGGCGCAGCTGCTGCTCTCGGGCGCGCTCGCGGTCGGCTCCACGCTCGGGCACGTCGCCGTCGGGGCGCTTCTCGCGATCTTCATCCTGCTCTGCACGCTCGCCGACGGCGGCGGAATCTGGCGGTGGACCGTGCGTTTGTTCCCGCGTGCCGCGCGTCAGCCCGTCGACGGTGCCGCACGCGCGGGCTGGGTGACGGTCGTCAACTACGCCCGCACGCAGCTGCTCGTCGCCTCGATCGATGCGGTGGGTATCGGGCTGGGTGCAGCACTCCTCGGCGTTCCGCTCGCGATTCCCGTTGCTGTTCTGGTGTTCCTCGGCGCGTTCATCCCCATTGTGGGAGCCGTCGTCACGGGAGCCGTCGCCGTCTTCCTGGCGCTGGTCTACAACGGCCCGTTCATCGCCGTGCTGATGTTGATCGTCGTGCTGGGCGTGCAGCAACTCGAGGGCCACGTCCTGCAGCCGATCCTCATGGGCGCGGCGGTCAAGGTGCACCCGCTCGGCGTTGTGCTCGTGGTCGCCGGCGGCGCGCTCGTCGGAGGCATTCCCGGGGCGCTTTTCGCCGTGCCGCTCGCCGCGTTCGTCAATGTCTTCGCCGTGTACATCGGGTCCCGAGGGTGGGAGAGACCGGATAGCGCGGTGGCCGGCGAACTGATTTGGAGTACCGTGCCACGAACGAGGAACACGCGACCCAGAACTCGTCCGACTACCCGACCCGAGGGGACCCAGGCATGACCTCCGTCGAACCACGCGAGCTGACCATGCCGCTGCTCTCGGAATACGAAGATGCCGCCGAGGGGCTACGGGGCGTCGTCAGCCACACCCCGCTCGAGTACTCGCAGCACCTCAGCGAGGTCCTCGGGGTTCCCGTTCACCTCAAGCTCGAGAACCTGCAGCGCACCGGCTCCTTCAAGATCCGCGGTGCCGTCTACCGGCTGTCCCGCCTCACGCCCGAGGAGCGTACCCGCGGTGTCGTCGCCGCGTCTGCCGGCAACCACGCGCAGGGCGTCGCGCTCGCCGCCCAGGCCCTCGGCATCCCGGCCACGATCTTCATGCCGCTCGGCGTCCCCGTGCCCAAACTGCTCGCGACGCGCGGGTACGGAGCCGACGTGATCCTCGACGGCCCGACCGTCGATACGTCGTTGCGACTTGCGGCGGAGTTCGCCGAGCGCACGGGCGCCGTCCTCATCCCGCCGTTCAATCACCGGGACATCATCGTCGGCCAGGGCACGCTCGGGCTCGAGATCGTCCAGGACATGCCCGACGTCGACACGATCCTGCTCGCCGTCGGCGGGGGAGGCCTCATCGCCGGTGTCGCCGGCGCCGTCAAAGCGATGGCAGCGGCTGCCGGCCGCACCGTGCGGATCATCGGGGTGCAGGCCGAGAACTCGGCCCCGTACCCGGAGTCCCTGCGGGCCGGCTATCCGATCGAGGTCGTGACGCGCCCGACGATCGCCGATGGCATCCTGGTCAGCCGCCCCGGCGACATCCCGTTCGCGATGATCCAGGAACTCGTCGATGACGTCGTGACGGTGACGGATGACGACATCGCCCGCGCGATGCTCGTGCTGCTCGAGCGGGCCAAGGTCGTCGTCGAGCCGGCCGGCGCCGTCGGTGTCGCCGCGATCCTCGCGGGCAAGGTCGAGGCGCACGGACCGACCGTCGCGGTCTTGTCGGGGGGCAACATCGACCCCCTGCTGCTCCAGCGGGTCGTCGCACACGGGCTCGCGGCATCCGGACGCTACATGAGCATGCGGATTCCTCTACCCGACCGTCCGGGACAGCTGTCGCGCGTGTCGGACCTGATCGCACAGGCGGGCGCCAACGTCATCGAGGTTCTGCACACGCGCCACGGCCAGGGGCTTCAGATCAGCGAAGTTGTGCTGCAGATCAGCGTCGAGACGCGGGGCGAAGAGCACAAGGCGCTGACCTTGCAGACATTGAAGGATGCGGGTTTCCACCCGGTCGTCGTCCCCGACTGATCACCCCTACTGGCCGGTGTAGGTCTCGACCTTGATGATCTCGACGGCCATCTCGCGGCCGTTCGGCGTCGCGTAGCTCGTCGTGTCGCCCTCGTTCTTGCCGAGGATCGCGGCGCCGATGGGGCTCGCCTCGCTGTAGACGTCGAGCGACGAGTCCGAGGCAAGCTCGCGGTTGGCGAGGAGGAAGCGCAGTTCACGCCCGGCGACCTTTGCCGTCACGACGGTTCCCGGCACGACCTTGCCTGTCGAGGTCGGGGCATCGCCGACGACCGCGGTCTTCAGCAGCTGCTGCAGGTTGCGGATGCGCGCCTCGATGCGTCCCTGCTCGTCCTTGGCGGCATGGTATCCGCCGTTCTCTTTCAGGTCGCCCTCTTCGCGGGCAACCTCGATGCGCTTGGCGATCTCTTCGCGGCCGTCCGTCGCGAGCGTCTCGAGTTCTGCCGCGAGGCGGTCGTAGGCGTCCTGCGTGAGGAAGGTCACGGGTGCGTCAGTAGACACGGCGTTCTCCTTCTGTGGTTCGTGTTCATGCGGCGGTGTGAGGGGTCAGGGCGACTCGTCGCCCATATGCCGAACGCCCCGGCATCGAGCCGGGGCGCACACTGTGATCCGGTCAGCCTAGGGGAGCCAGCAGGAGTTCACCAAACCGGTCGTGGCGAGGCTGACGGTCGGAACGGATACCTCGTAAGCCCGCGTCTCCTCGCCGCTCGGGGGGTACACGACGACCTTCCACCCGACGATTCCGAAGTCCTCGTCGAGGGCTTCGATCGCACACGCGACCTCGCGATCCGCGTGACCGGTGACCTGGAAGGTCACGGTCGCGGTGTGCTGATCGACGAGCGAGAATCCCAGGACATCCGCGTCGACATCCGATGCCGCCGTCGACACCGTCGACCACGCGAGCGCGCCCGTCGCAGCGACGGCGAGCACCCCGACCGTGATCCAGGCGAGCAACCGACGCCGACCGCTCCGGCCGCGACCGTACCGCTCGTCGAGACGGGCTTGGATGGTCATCGTCTGGCCCCTTCTGTGCCGGCTCGGCGACTGGCTCATGGACTGGTTAGGCTGGTGATACCAGGCTATGCGTTGCCGGGTGCCGCCCGTGCCATCTCGGGATCGGTCGCCGTGCGGAAGGACCCCATGCTCGCGTTCTCGTGGATCGTCTCGATCGCTACGCCGTCACCGACACCGGTCGTCGAGCCGGATCCTGAGCTCGTCACACCCGGATTCCTGGGCTTCGCGATAGTCGCGATCCTCGTCGTCGCCGTGGTGTTGCTGGTGTGGGACATGCAGCGCCGCATCCGTCGTGCCCGCTACCGCGCCGAAATCGACGCCGAACTCGATGCCGAGCAGCAGGCCGCAGCGGCCGTCGAGGCGTCGGACACGGACGACCAGTTCGTCGATGGCGCAGACGATGAGCAGAATCGCGCCGACGGGGACACGCCGCCCCGCGTGTGACGGGACGGCTGCTGCCGGACGTCAGCCGTAGACGGGGTTCAGTGCGATGATCAGCGCCGCGGTCCAGTGACAGAGGAACGCGAGCACCGTGCACACGTGGAAGATCTCGTGGAACCCGAAGTGCCCGGGCCACGGGTTCGGACGCTTCAACGCGTAAACGAGCGCGCCGAACGTGTAGAGCAGGCCTCCGACGACGACGAGCGTCATCATGACGGCGTTGGCCGCGAAGAGGTCGCCGATGTACATCACTGCGGCCCAGCCGAGCACGATGTAGAGGGCGACGTAGAGCCAGCGAGGCGCACCGACCCAGAACACCCGGAACAGGATGCCGAGCAGCGCTCCACCCCATACCAACGACAGCAGCAGAGTCGCTTTCTCGGGGGGAAGTGCGAGCACCGCGATCGGCGTGTACGTTCCGGCGATCAGCAGGAAGATGTTGGCGTGGTCGATCCGCTTCAGCACAGCCTTCGCGCGGGTGCTCCAGTCGAAGCGGTGATAGAGCGCCGATGTGCCGAACAACAGCATCGATGTGGCGAGGAAGATCGCCGACGACCACTTCGCGGCGGTGCCATCGGCGAGGACGATCAGGACGATGCCCGCGACGATCGCGATGGGGAAGGTGGCCGCGTGGATCCAGCCGCGCCACGTGGGTCGGATGTCGACGTGCGCGTCGACGGCGGCGGCCTCCATCAGGGGGAGCGACGGGACCTCGGGGGAGTGGGAACGCGGGCGACGGCTCACGCATCCAGCGTAAGCGTTACCGTAGGGGGGTGAGCACGGGTGGGTCGAACCAGGGGCGAGGGCCGCTCTACCGTCTCTACACGGGCCGTCTGCGCCGGAGCCTGCGTGACGACCCGGTGCCGCACCACGTGGCGATGATGATCGATGGAAACCGTCGGTGGGCGCGTCAGCTGGGCTACGACTCGGCCGCTCACGGACATCGCGCCGGCGCGGCGAAGATGCGCGAATTCCTGACCTGGTGCGACGACGTCGGGGTGCGGGTGGTGTCGTTGTACCTGCTCTCGCACGACAACCTCGCCAAGCGCGAGTCGCGTGAACTCGCCGACCTGCTCGACATCATCGCCGAGCTGGCAGATGAGCTCTCGCGCGAGCGTGACTGGCGAGTGCAACACGTGGGGCGCTCCGAGAACCTGCCGCCGGATCTTGCCCGTGTGTTGCACGAGGCGAGCGAGCGCACCCGTGACAACACCGGGATGCACGTCAACCTCGCCGTCGGGTACGGCGGGCGCAGTGAGATCGTGGATGCCGTGCGGAGCATCATCGCCAAACACGACGAGGGCGGGGGATCGCTGGAGGAGCTGGCCGCCAGCCTCACTCCCGAGCAGATCGGCGAGCACCTGTACACCGGCGGTCAGCCCGACCCTGATCTCGTGATCCGCACCTCGGGCGAGCAGCGCCTCAGCGATTTCCTGCTCTGGCAGAGCGCTCACAGCGAGTTTTACTTCGTCGAGGCGCTGGGGCCCGATCTGCGCGAGGTGGACTTCTTGCGCGCAATCCGCGACTACGCGCGGCGAGAGCGCCGATTCGGTAGCTGACCTGCGCCGCTGTGGGCGTGGCAGAATAGGCCGGTGGCAACCATCGAGGATTACGCGGCGTCGTTTGACCTCGAGCCCGGCTATCTGGACTGGGCATCGTTCGGCCCGTTGTCGCCCGCCGTTCGCCAGGAGAACACCGCCGACCTCGAGCTGCTTGCGACGGGCCGTCGTTCGAGCATCGACAATGTCGTAGAGCACGCGGCATCCGCTCGCTCCCTGGTCGCCGAGCTGCTGGGTGGTAACGAAGCCAACGTCACCCTGCAACCGTCCACGACACAGGGGATCATGCAGGCGGTCTTCGGCGTCACGGGAGGGCTGCTGGTCTCGCGAGGCGAGTACCCCAGCCTCACCGTCGCCGCGACCCGCGCCCACGAGGCTCTGCACGTCGTCGAGCCGCAGTGGATCGATCCGCCGGCCGGCTATGTCACCCCCGAAGTCGTGCGCGACACGATCACCTCATCCACGGCCGCAGTCGCGGTGAGCCTCGTCGACTTCCGGACGGGTTACCGTGCCGACCTCGCCGGGATCCGCGACGTCATCGGCGATCGACTCCTGATCGTCGACGCGGTGCAGGGTTTCGGCATGGTCGCCGCGGACTACCAGGCGGCCGACGTCGTGTGTGGCAACGGCTACAAGTGGCTGCGTGCCGGTCGCGGCACGGGCTTCGCATGGTTCAGCGATCGAGCGCTCGCCGAACTCACGCCCGTCTTCTCGGGTGCGACGGGAACGGATGTCGCACTCCCGATCGACGACGTGCCGCCCGCATCGGCCGGGGCGAACGCGTTCACCGTCAGCGTTCCCGACCACATCGCCGCCGCACGCCTCTCCGCATCGCTGCGGGAGGTGCTGGACACCGGCGTCGAGCAGATCGAAGAGGCGCTCGCCGCCCGCACGCGTGAGGTCCTGTTCCTCGCGGAGCGCTACGACATCCCGACCCTGACTCCTCGCGAAGCGGTGCACCGCGCCGGAATCGTCACGCTGGCGCCGCCCGCGCAGGATGTCGCAGCTCTGGCCGCCTCCCTCGCGAACCACGGCGTCACGTGCACGACGCGCAGCGGTGCCGTGCGCATCGCCCCGCACGTCGGCACCGCCGCCGACAGCATGGTCATGCTCGGCGACGCGCTCGCCGATTTCGCGCACGCGCGCACCTGGTAGCCGCGCGGAATTAACGCAGGCGTAACCTCCGGCGGGGCGTGTCGATTCGCGGCCGGGAGAGTCGCGGTCGTACGTTCATCTCATCGGGCAAGTAGCCCGGTCGAGTCGGCCACCAGAGTGCGACTCGCTACCTCACGGTGGTCGACTTTGCGGATGCCGGGTACAAACCCGGGTCGGGAGCAGGTTGTGACCACAGGGGCAGCACGCCAGCAGGACACGCTTTCCAGCAGCGCGGCAATCACACACGACACGAGCTACGAGCGTGCCGACTCGATCGGGTCGGATTCCGCGCTCCGTACGTATGTGCTCGATACATCCGTCCTGCTGTCCGATCCACGGGCGTACTTCCGATTCGCCGAACACAACGTCGTGATTCCCGTCGTCGTCATCACCGAGCTCGAGGGCAAGCGGCACGACCCCGAGATCGGATACTTCGCTCGTCAGGCGCTTCGTCACCTCGACGAACTCCGTATCGAGCACGGACGCCTGGACTTCCCGGTGCCGGTCGGAGCGGACGGCACGTTGCGTGTCGAACTCAACAACACCGACCCGAGCGTCCTGCCCTCGGGCATGCGGCTCGCCGATAACGACAGCCGGATCCTCGCCATCGCGATGCATCTCGCGCAGGACGGCCAGCACGTCACGGTCGTCTCGAAGGACCTGCCCATGCGCGTCAAGGCCGCATCGCTCGGCATCCAGGCGGAGGAGTACCTCGCCGAGCAGGCCGTCGACTCGGGGTGGACCGGAATCGCCGCGATCGACCTGTCGGGCGACGAACTGAGCGACCTCTACGAGAGCGAGGTCGGTAGCCACGAGACGGTCACGGGGCTGCCGGTCAACACCGGCCTGGTCATCCACTCCGAGCGGGGATCGGCACTCGGGCGCATGACCGGGCCGTCCGAGTTTCGTCTCGTGCGCGGTGACCGTGACGTCTTCGGTCTGCACGGACGCTCGGCCGAGCAGCGCATCGCGATCGACCTGCTGCTGGACCCCGAGGTGGGCATCGTCTCGCTCGGTGGCCGGGCCGGCACCGGAAAGTCGGCGCTCGCGCTCTGCGCGGGCCTGGAAGCTGTGCTCGAGCGACAGCAGCAGAAGAAGATCATCGTCTTTCGACCGCTGTTCGCCGTCGGTGGCCAGGAACTCGGGTACCTACCGGGCGACCAGGCGGAGAAGATGAACCCCTGGGGTCAGGCGGTGTTCGACACCCTCGGTTCGGTCGTTTCGGGCAATGTCCTGGAAGAGGTCGTCGAGCGCGGCCTGCTCGAGGTCATGCCGCTGACCCACATCCGCGGGCGGTCGCTGCACGACGCGTTCGTGATCGTGGATGAGGCGCAGTCCCTCGAACGCAACGTTCTGCTGACGGTGCTCAGCCGCATGGGTCAGAACTCGCGGGTGGTGCTGACGCACGACGTCGGGCAGCGCGACAATCTCCGCGTCGGCCGCCACGACGGGGTCGCCTCGGTCATCGAGACGCTCAAGGGACACGGGCTGTTCGGCCACGTCACCCTGTCGAGGTCCGAGCGCTCAGAGATCGCAGCGCTGGTGACGGACCTTCTGGAAGCGGGCGAATTGGCGTAACGGGACGAGCCAGATGTGACGGGCGGGGAAGGCGGATGTATTCAATGTCATGAGAGAACTCTCATCGCCTTCCTCGCCTCCTCTCATTCCCGCTTGTCATATTTGTGGAAGAGAAATCTGAATATGCCCGCGAGAGCGGGACGATGATCGGCCAAAAGATCCCCCCAGTTCGTGGCTGATCATCGGAGTGCCAGCCCAAACCCATCCCGACGGGTGCGGCTGACGAACGAGGCGCACGTCCCCCAGATAACGCGCCTCAGCCCCCGGTGCATCCCCCCAAGCGCCGGGGGCTTCACTTTTTCCCGGCGCTGTTCTGTGCCGCTGCTCAGGGGACCTATTCGTGCATCGGCTCGGGCTCCACGGCGAGCCTGAGAACCCCAAGACGTGGGGATGACGGGGGACGTGATCGCGTCCGCCACCGCGGGAGCTTGTCTGCGCTTGTCGGGAGCGCCCGCGTCGGCTCGCTTCACGTCTGCCGGACGACCCGATCGCGCAGGCGGGTGGGGGAGCGGGTGACCGGGCGCCATAGCATCCGGGCATCGATCCAGGAGGGTGCGCGGACTTCGGGGACGCCCCGGTTCATGCGGATCGACCAGCCGTTTCGGTCGACGAATCTGTGGTGGTACCAACAGAGGAGGACTCCGTTGTCGGTGTGGGTCGGGCCGCCCTCGGCGTGGCCGGTGACGTGATGGATTTCGCACCAGCCGGCGGGGACGCCGCAGCCGGGAATGATGCATCCGCCGTCGCGCAGTGCGATCGCGCGGCGCTGGTAGCGGTTGAAGACACGCTCCTCGGTGCCGAGGCGCAGGATCCGACCGTTGTCGCCGAGGGTCACGCGCTGCACGACGCCGGCGCAGCCGATGTGCCGTGCCGCGGTGAGCGAGAGGGGCTCGTCGGTTGCCTCGGTGTGTGCCCAGCCGCGACCCTCGACGAGGTCTTCTGAACGCACCGAGACTACGAGGGTGGGGGCCGCGCCGCCGATCGTCGGCAGCTCTCCGCTCACGGCTGCGGCCGCGAGCGCGCCGGCGAAGGCGTCGTGCTGTTGCTGCGGGCGGCGGCGGTCGTCATACGGTGCCGAAGTGTTCGACGCATCCGCTTCAACGAACCGCACGCCGTCGCCCGCGACCTTCGGCGACAACGAGGCGTCGAAGATGCGCTGCAGTTGCGCCGCGACCTCGGGCAGCAGGCGACCCTGGATCGGGACAAGCCCGTCCCGCGCAGGTCCCAGCATCACCGCGCGCTTGAGGAGCGCCTGGCGTTCGCGGGGTTCGGCGCCGTCCTGGTCGAGCACGACAGCCCAGACCCGGGCCTGCACCTTGAGCAGGTCGGCGCAGAGGGGCGGGGCACCGTCGGGGCCATTACCGCGCGCTTCGGCGGCGAGCACCTGATCGGCCACCAACAGCGCCTCTCGCGACACCCCTGACACCAGCGACGAGAGCGGCTCGGCCACGGCGAGAACTCCATCGAGCCCGACCTCGCCATCCAAGAGCGCCGCGCGCATCGCGGGAAGCGCCGCGGGCTCGAGCTCACCCGAGAACAACGAGCGCCCCTGCCGCGTGGCCCGCGCCGCGCGCTCCAGGCGACCGGCGGTGTGTGGACCGAGGCGTGTCGTCCGCTGCACGAGCTCGCTCACGCTCCGGCATCCGAGCCGCGACGTCAGTCGCTCCTCCCGCACCGCCGATTCGGACCGCGCCGTGACCTCAGAAACGGCCTCGATCGTCACGGCGTCGACGCGGCGGCCGAGCCGACCCAACAACTCGAGCGCGACGGCCTGATCGGCATCGGATGCCGCGGCCACGAGTCCCTCGCGATGCACCGAATCGACGACCTCGCCGACGTGCGCGACCAGTTCGCGCAGCGTGTCGACGAGGTTTTCCATACCTCAATTCTGCCGAGGGCCACCGACATTGAGAGGGGGTTTTGGGCAGGTCAGGTATGAAATAGTTCTCATGTTTCGGGGCGTCTTGGGGTAGTCGTTTCGACTCGCCTGCGGCTCGCTCAACGACCGGTTCTGGGTAGTCGATCCGACTCGTCCGTGGCTCGCTCAACGCCTCCGGGGATCCTGGCTCGACTCCCGCGATTCCCGACAACCGCTACAGCTTCGATCGTGGAGAGCCCGAAACCCTACTCCCAGCGGTAGCCGGCGCCGCGCACGGTTGCGATGTGCTCCGGGCCGAACTTGCTGCGCAGATACCGCACGTACACGTCGACGACGTTGGAGCCCGGATCGAAGTCGAGCCCCCACACGCGGCTGAGTAGCTGCTCGCGGCTGAGGACCTGGCCCGGGTGCCGCAGGAACTGCTCGGCGAGGGCGAACTCACGAGCGGACAGGTCGAACTCCCGCCCTCCGGCGCGCGCGCGGCGGGTGAGGGGGTCCAGGCTGATGTCGCCGTGAACGACGCCGATCGAACCGGTGTTGACGCTCTCGCGCAGCCGGGAGCGTACGCGGGCGAGGAGCTCGTCGAACTTGAAGGGCTTGGCGACGTAGTCGTTGGCCCCGGCATCCAGGCCATCGACAGTGTCGCGGGTGCTGCTGCGGGCCGTCAGCATCACGACCGGTACGTTCGCACCCTGGCCGCGCAGGTGACGGAGGACCTCGAACCCGTCCATGCCGGGGAGTCCGACGTCGAGCAAGACGAGGTCGACATCTCCGCCGAGGGCGAATTCGAGCGCCGAATCACCGCTCTCGACGATCGTCGTCGTGTAGCCGGCCGCCTCGAGCCCGCGACTGACGAATGCGGAAATGCGCGGTTCGTCCTCCGCGATCAGAATGTGCGTCACCCCGTTGCCTCCCTCTGCAACACCACGTCACCGGCGCGAACGGGAGACGGCAGCAGCTCGCTGCGCCCCTGCGTGATCGGCAGAGTGATCGTGAAAGTCGCGCCGCCCCCATCGGTGTCAGTAACGGCGCACGTCCCCAGATGTGCCTTCGCGATCGCATCGACGATCGCCAGGCCCAACCCCGATCCCCCCACTGTACGGTGATCTGCGCGCGCGAAGCGATGAAAGATCCTGCGTCGGGCCGCCGGCGGGATTCCCGGTCCGTGATCCCGCACCCACAGATGCACCGAGTCGATGTCGAGGGTGCTGCCGATTTCGATCGGAGAGCCTTGCGGCGTGTACTTCGTGGCGTTGTCGGCGAGCTGGAGCCAGGCCTGCAGCAGGCGGTCGTAGTCGCCCTCTATGACGCCCCGGGCGATGCCCGCGACGCTCCAGCTATGTCCGGGGAAACCTCCCACGAGGTCACCCATCCGCTCCGTCAGCTCGCGGACATCGACCAGCGAAATTTCGAACTGGTCGCCCTCGGCGGACGAGAGCAGGTCGATGTCCTCGACCAGGCGTGTCATGCGATCGAGCTCGGCAATGCCGATGTCACGGGTGCTCGCGACATCCGCCGGGTTTGCGACATCCATCATCTCGAGGTGTCCGCGCACGATCGTGATCGGTGTCTTGAGCTCGTGGCGCACGTCATCGAGCAGCTGGCGCTGGTTGTCCATCGACCCCTCGAGACGGTCCAGCATCGAGTTGACCGTGCGGCTGAGGTCGGAGATGTCGTCGTTGCCGTCGGCGGGGATGCGCGCTCGCAGGTCGGTCGGCGTGATGGAATCGGCGGTCTCGCGCATGCGGCGGATGGGGGAGAGGATGCGTCCGGCGACGAACCATCCGACGATGCCGATCGCGGCCAGCGTGGCGAGCGCGGCGGCCGTGTACGTCAGGAGCGACAGGGTCACGGGCTCGAGTTCGCGCGTGACGTCCACGGCACGGATGTAGACACCGGTCCGCTCGTCGCCCGGCTGGCTGACCGGGACGGCGACGTAGCGTAGATCGGTCGAGCCGATGCTCGCACTGGCGATGACGGCCTGATCGGCAGGCTTCGCGGTCACCACGGCCTCGGCGACGAAGTCCGGGTCGTCGGCGATCTGCTGGCTGAGGGTGTTGGCGCTCCGGAACGCGATCCTGCCGTCGATGACGGCGATGGATGCTTCGTTCCGGCCCGGGATCAATCGGGAGACGGCGGCGCGCAGGTAGGCCTCGAGGTCGGTGAAGTTGTCGGGGGTGTCCTGCGCGCTCGCGACGGCACCGCTTTCGACCACGACGCGCAGCTCGTCGACCTGGTCGAGCACATCGATCTGCGAGATGAGTCGTTCATCGATGTCGGTGAGGGTGCGATCTCTCTGCGCGAGGAATGTCACCCCACCGACGATGGTGAGGCCCAGAGCCGCGACGGCCAGGATGGCGCCGACGATCAGCGCCCTCGCCGGAATCGGCCGCCGCTCGCGTGTCATGCGCTCATTATCCGGCCCCGCGGCACTCCGGTGTGCGCAGGGAAGGAAGCTCTCATCCGGGGTGGGTCATGGAGAGCAGGTCGAGCTTCTCGTCCAGCTGCTCTTCCGTGATCTCGCCGCGCGACACGTAGCCGAGGTCGACGACCGCCTCGCGAACCGTGATGCCCTTCGCGACCGAGTGCTTGGCGATCTTCGCCGCGGCCTCGTATCCGATGAGCTTGTTGAGGGGCGTCACAATCGACGGCGACATTCCGGCGAACGCGGCGGCACGGTCGAGGTTCGCCTCGAGGCCGTCGATCGTCTTGTCCGCCAACACGCGCATCGTGTTCGCGAGAAGCCGGATGGATTCCAGCAGCGCCGTGCCCATGACGGGGATCGCGACGTTGAGCTCGAAAGCACCCGAGGCGCCCGCCCAGGCGATCGTCGCGTCGTTGCCGATGACCCGCGCGCAGACCATGAGCGTTGCCTCCGGGATCACCGGATTGACCTTGCCGGGCATGATCGAGGAGCCGGGCTGCAGATCGGGAATGTGCAGCTCGCCGAGGCCCGTGTTGGGTCCCGAGCCCATCCAGCGCAGGTCGTTGTTGATCTTCGTCAGCGACACCGCGATCGTGCGGAGCGCTCCGGATGCTTCGACCAGGGCATCGCGGTTGGCCTGGGCCTCGAAGTGGTCGACCGCCTCCGTGATCGGCAGACCGGTCTCGGTCACGAGCAGCTCGAGGACCTTCTGCGGGAAGCCGACGGGCGTGTTGATGCCCGTGCCGACAGCGGTGCCGCCGAGGGGAACCTCGGCGACGTGGGGGACGACGGCCTGCACGCGCTCGATCCCGAGACGGATCTGACGGGCGTAGCCACCGAACTCCTGTCCGAGGGTGACCGGCGTGGCGTCCATCAGGTGTGTGCGGCCCGACTTGACCGCACCCTTCCACAGTTCGGCCTTCGCCTCGAGCGCGACGGCGAGGTAGTCGAGCGCCGGGATCAGGTCGTTCAGGAGTTCCTCCGTGACCGCGACGTGCACCGAGGTCGGGAAGACGTCGTTAGAGGACTGCGAGGCGTTCACGTGGTCGTTGGGGTGCACGGGCGAGCCGAGGGCGCGGGTCGCAAGCGTTGCGAGCACCTCGTTCATGTTCATGTTCGTCGACGTGCCGCTGCCCGTCTGGTACACGTCGATGGGGAACTGATCGGCCGCTCCTCCGCCGATGACCTCATCCGCGGCGCCCGCGATGGCGTCGGCGATGGCACCGTCGAGTGTGCCGAGCTGTTTGTTCGCGAGCGCTGCCGCCTTCTTGATGCGCGCGAGAGCGACCAGCTGTGCCGGGTCGAGGCTGTCGCCCGAGATCGGGAAGTTCTCCACCGCGCGCTGCGTCTGCGCGCCGTACAGTGCGGCTGCGGGAACCCGCACCTCACCCATCGTGTCGTGTTCGATGCGGTACTCGATGCCAGCTTCGGTGCCGGCTGCGGTATCAGTCACGTCTTCGTTTCCTCCGGGTCTCAGGCGTCCGCGTCCATCGCGGCGCCCAGCAGGACGTCGGGCACGGCCGTGCCCTCGGCAAGTCGGTAATTCGCGCCCACGATGGCCAAGCGGCCCTCGGCGACGGCTTCGCTGATCAGTTCAGAAGTGCGCAGCAACTCGGTAACAGTGGCCCGCAGGTGCTCGCGTCCCACGGCCTCGGTGTCGATCGTCGCGGGGGTCACACCCTCTGCGGCACCGGCGGCGAGAACGCGGCGCGCGGCGGGAACGATCGGGGCGATCTGGCGCCACACCTGGGCGGGAAGTGCCGGGGCGTCCACGCCCGTGCTGTCGATCGCGGCGCGCACGGCGCCGCACTCGTCATGGGCGAGCACGACGATCAGCGGCACCTCCAGAACGGCGACGGCGTATTCGAGGCTGCCGACGACCGAATCCGAGATGACCTGGCCCGCGTTTCGCACCACGAACAGGTCCCCGAGGCCCTTATCGAAGATGATCTCCGCCGCGAGGCGCGAGTCCGAACAGCCGAACAGCGCGGCGCGGGGCTTTTGCGCGGCTGCGGTCTGGTGGCGGCGTTCGACGTCTTGACGGGGATGCCGAGGCTCGCCGGCAACAAAACGCGCGTTGCCGCGCAGCATCTCGGCCCAGGCGCGTGCGGGCGTCGGGGTATCGCTCATCGACTAGCTCCCTGGAGTTCCTTGACATCTGAAGCCACGATCGTCGCCAGTTCGGCGGCCTGTTCGGGGCTGACGGCGCCGTACAGCAGCACGTAATCGGCGCCCGCTTGTGTTCCGAGCGCATATGAGATGTTCGCAGCGCGACTGGGGTCCGCCGGTTCGAAGACGTCCCACTCGACGCCTTCGATCTGCAGTGTCTCCGTGGGTGCGGTACCGGCGAGGGCGCTGCGTGCCCATACTTCGTCCGTGTCGAAAGCCTGCGCGAACCGGATGAAGCCCTCATCGTCGGGCACGTAGGCGATCGACCAAGACGATGACCCCCCGTCCGATGACCCGCCGTCCGATGACAACTCGGCGATGTTGACGCGCCAGTCGGACGGAACGGCGGGGACGATGACGCTCCGGCCCAGGCTTTCCGACGCCTGCTCGGCAATCGGAGCCGGGTCGATACTCTCCCGCTCGGGCAGTTCGCCTCGCGGAACGCCGAAGATGACGATGAAGACGACGACGACGGTGACGATGATCGCCGCGATCAGGTTGCGAAACGTCTGGCTCGACCGGTAGACCCGCGACGACTCCGCCTTGCGTGCCGCGGTCTCGTCGGGCGTTTCGGGCCGGCCGAGCTCGGCGACCACACGCTGCGGATTGCGCTCCGGCGTCATCCCGCGTCACCGCCGGCTGCGGGCGCATCGGTGGATGCGGAGGCGGCGTCCAGACGCTGCTTCGCGCCGAGCAGCCAGTCCTCGCACCGGCGGGCGAGCGCTTCGCCGCGCTCCCACAGCCTCAGCGACTCTTCGAGCGTTGCCGAGCCCTGTTCGAGGCGGGCGACGACCTGTTGTAGCTCGTCACGTGCCTGCTCGAAAGAGAGCGCGCTGATATCGGCTCCCTGCTCGGTCATACGTCCATCCTACGGCGCGCGATCACGGCTCTACCTCGCCGAGAGAGGTGGCGGCGAACCGTCCGCGGGCGACGGTCACGCGGGCCTCGGCGCCCTGCGGCGCACTCGCCGCGTCTCGGACGATCTCGCCGGCGACCTCGACGATCGCGTAACCGCGATCGAGGGTGTGCTGCGGGCTCAGCGCGCGGAGCCCGGCGCGCAGCTCGGCCACGTCCGTCGTGCCGCGGGCGAGTGCCCGGGTTGTCGCCGCGCGCCCCCGCGCGAGATGCTGCTCGATCGAGGACGCCCGATCCTGAAGCATCCGTTCGGGTTGCCTGAGCACCGGACGCGAGCGCAGCTGCTCGAGGTGCACGCTCTCATGCTGCAACTTCTGGGCGACGCGAGCGGCCAGGCGACCGCGCACCTGGCGCACGATGGCGAGTTGCTCGGCGACGTCGGGGACGATGCGCTTCGCCGCGTCGGTTGGGGTGGATGCTCGCAAGTCCGCTACCTCGTCGAGCAGCGGTCGATCGGCGTCGTGCCCGATTGCGCTCACGACCGGCGTGCGCGCTTCGGCCACCGCACGCAGCAGGCGCTCGTCGCTGAAACCGAGGAGGTCCTGGAAGTCGCCGCCGCCGCGCGCGATCACGATGACGTCGACCGCCGGATCGTCATCGAGTTTGCGGAGCGCCGCGAGGACGGACGGGACGCACTGGTCGCCCTGCACGGTGGCGTGTTCGACGCGGAAGCTCACGTGCGGCCAGCGCAGTTCGGCGTTTCGCAGCACGTCCTTCTCGGCATCCGAATTCTTCGCCGTGATGAGTCCCACCAGATGGGGCAGGAACGGCAGGCGACGTTTGCGGCCGGGATCGAACAGTCCCTCGGCGCGAAGCTTCGAGCGCAGGCGCTCGAGGTTTTCGAGCAAGTCGCCGAGACCGACGTGCCGGGCGGACGAGACGGTGTACGACAAATCGCCCGACTTGACGCGATATTCGGGTTTGGCGCAGACGACGATGTGATCGCCCGGCTTGATGTCTTTCGGCAGTCGGTCGCGCACGCGCGACCAGATCGTGAGCGAGATGACGGCATCGCCCTCGAGGTCGCGCAGGCGAGCGAAGGTACCGACGTTCCGGACGTTCCACTCGGTCACTTCGCCTTCGATCCAGGGCGAACCGAGCTTCGCGACATAGTCGCGGACGACCGTGCCCAGGGCCGAGACGGAGCACGGATGATCGGGGCTCGAGTCGCGCGGGTGCACCGTTCCGCCCGGAGGGGCGAATGCCGGGCCCGTCCCGCTCAGGGCTGTCGAAGCGCTCGTGCTGAGCGGTGTCGAAGCATCCGTCATCTGGGTCCTCCCGGCCGGGGCGCAGCTAGGCCCCCGTAGAATCGAGGAGTGAGCACCCCCGTCGTCCGCATGCCCCTGCCCCGAGTACCGGGCCGCGCAGGGCGTCTTCAGGATATCCCGGTCAACGGACACAAGAGGGTGCTGCTGGCTGCGCCCCGTGGATACTGCGCGGGTGTGGATAGGGCGGTCATCGCCGTCGAGAAGGCTCTCGAGCGTTTCGGCGCCCCGGTGTACGTGCGCAAGCAGATCGTCCACAACGTCCACGTCGTCACCGAGCTCGAGGCGGCCGGAGCGATCTTCGTCGACGAGGTCGATGAGGTTCCGCCCGGCGCCCACATCGTCTTCAGCGCGCACGGGGTTTCGCCCGCCGTCGTGTCGGCCGCGGCCGACCGCGGACTGCAGGCGATCGACGCCACGTGCCCCCTCGTCACGAAGGTGCACCGCGAGGCCGTGCGCTTCGCCCGCGACGACTTTGAAATCCTGCTGATCGGTCACGAGGGTCACGAAGAGGTCGAGGGCACCGCTGGCGAGGCTCCCGACCACGTGACGCTCGTCGGTTCACCCGAAGAAGCCGACACGATCGAGGTACGTGACCCGTCCAAGGTCGTGTGGCTGTCGCAGACGACCCTGTCGGTCGACGAGACGATGGAAACGGTCCGGCGCCTCCGCACCCGATTCCCGCAACTGCAGGATCCGCCCTCGGACGACATCTGCTACGCCACCCAGAACCGTCAGGTCGCGATCAAGAAGGTCGCGCGCGGCGCAGATCTTGTCATCGTGGTCGGTTCGGCCAACTCCTCCAACAGCGTTCGCCTTGTCGAGGTCGCCCTCGAATACGGCGCGAAGGCCGCGTATCGCGTCGACTATGCCGACGAGATGCGTCAGGAATGGTTCGACGGTGTGGAGACCGTCGGCGTCACGAGCGGAGCATCCGTTCCCGAAGTCCTCGTAGACCAGGTGCTCGCCGACCTGGCGACCGCCGGCTACCGCGATGTCGAGCAGGTGAAGACGGCCGAAGAAGACCTGATCTTCTCGCTCCCCAAGGAGCTCCGCCACGATTCGTCGGGCCAGCGCGACGAGCGCGCGCTCGGCGGCCGGGGGACCACCGCGTGACGGGCGCAGCGCCCGACCGGCCGGCACGCCCCGAATACGGCGAGTACGCCACGCCCGAAGAGCAGCGGGCGCGTATCCAGCAGCCGGATGCCACGCATGCGCTGTCGTCCGGTCAGTCGCTGGACGCCCCGGCGGCGCCTGTTCCGCCCGCTCCGCCGTACGGTTCGGCATCGACGACACCCCCGGCGCTGCAGCCGGGCGCTCCCGCGCCCGTGGTGCCGGAGGCATCCGGTCCCGCGCGTCCCGTTCGACGCCCGCGCACGGTCGATCGCATCGCCACGTTCGCGCTGCTCGGCTACGGGCTCTTCAACGTTCTGACGTCCATCCCGGCCTTCACCGAGTACTCCACCTACGCGAACACGCTGCTGGACATCATGGGTGTCGACGCAGAATTCAGCGGCGGGGGTCGCGGATGGGGTCTCGCCGCCGCGTTCGTGCTCGGGCTCGGGTGGCTCCTGACCGCCACGCTGACGTGGTTGAACCTGCGACGCGGGCGCATCACCTGGTGGATTCCCCTCGTCGGAGGGGTCGTTTTCACCCTCACCGCGAGCGTGCTGCTGATGGTGCCGCTGTTCAGCGATCCGACGATCTGGAACGCGCTGGTCGGTTCGGTCGGCTGATCCGCTCGAGCCGCCTCGGCGCCTCGATGTCCCACTTTCCGGGGTGTGTGTCCCAATTTCTCTCGGCAAGGGGGCGGCATACAGCGCAATAGTGGGACATGGCTCGGAGGCGTGTCCCAGTTTGGCTCGGTTTGAGGGCGCCGTATTGCTGAAAAGTGGGACATGCGGTGGATTGGTTTCCTTACGATGGGCGGATGCCTCGCGTGCTTGCCGTCTGCGTCGTCCATCAGCTGCGACCCGAAGCGGGCACCGCGGGCGTGACCGCTATCGACAAGCGCCCGGTCGCGCGCGGCGCGAAGGTCGGCCCCTACGGCGTCCGCGGCGACGTGCAGGCCAACCGCAAGCACCACGGCGGACTCGACAAGGCCGTCTACGCGTACGCCCAAGAGGACGCGGCGTACTGGGAGCGTGAGCTCGGCCGCGAGCTGCCGCCCGGCTGGTTCGGTGAAAATCTGCGGGTCGAGGGCCTCGACGTCAATACGGCGCGCATCGGTGAGCGCTGGCGCATCGGAGACACGCTGGTGCTCGAAGTGACGATGCCACGCACGCCGTGCCAGACCTTCGCCCGCTGGCTCGGCGGATCTGACGAGCGCGGATGGGTCAAACGTTTCTCCGGGGAGCGCCGCCTCGGGCCGTACCTTCGTGTCGTGCGTTCGGGTGTTGTGCGGCCGGGCGATGAGATCGAGGTGGTCGCAGCGCCGGAGGGCGCGCCGGGACTGCTCGACGGGTACCGCGCACCGGCCTGAGCGGTCGGGGTCGACGATTCGACGGGGCGGGACTAGAGGCCGAACGCCGCGGCGCGGTCGACGACTCGCTGCGCGCGAGCGATGGCCGGCGCATACGATCCGTCCGCCGATTCGACGGGTGTCTGCGCGAGCAGGTCGAGCGCTTCACGGATCGCCTGAGGGGAGGGCGAGAGGCCCTCGTCGATGACCGCGGCATGCTCGTCACGCAGCAGGAGCTTGCCTGTCATACCCATGTCGGAGGCGTGGCGCGCTGCGGCGAGGACGGCGGCTGGGTCTCCCGCGGTGGGCCCGTCGATCGGCGCGGGAATGCCCGCGGCCGCGCTCGCGACGACGAGCCGTGCGCGTGGCCACGACAGCACGAGCTGGTCGTCCGCCATACCGGTGTCGCGGCGGAAGTCGCCGGTGCCGAAAGCCAGGCGGAACGTCGACGGGTGGGCGGCGATCGACGAGCAACGCTCGAGCCCCACGGCTGATTCGATGAGCGCCACGATGCGTGTGCCTCTGGGAAGCAGGGCGGCGGTCGCGTCGATCTGCGTTGCCGATTCGGTCACGGCGAGCATGACACCCGCGAGGCCGGGCGCGGCCGCCGCCATCGCCAGATCGGCTTCCCAATGCTCGGTACCGTGCGCGTTGATGCGCACCCACGCGGGGGAGTGGTCGAGGAACGCCGCCGCGGCATCGCGCCCCTCGTCTTTGCGCGATACGGGAAGGCCGTCCTCCAGGTCGATCACGAGCGCATCGCAGGCGGTGATGTCGAGCACTCCGAGAGGTGAGCGCAGCATCCACGAGCGGGCGAGGTCTGCGGGCACTCTCAGGCGCGGGGAGGGGTGCGATGCGGTGCCGATCATGTCGTCCTGTCTCATCGTCGAAAGGGGCGGGCGTGCCCCGACACGGCGGCGACGCACGTTAGATCATGCTGCGTCGAGGACCGGGCCGGAGGTTCTGGTCATTTCGGTCGCGGACGTCGTGGAACGACGGATGCCCCGGCCCCGATCCTCGTGAGGAGTCGGCCCCGAGGCATCCGGTCGTTCAGATGCGGGGGATCAGCCCTGCGACTTGCCCGCGGAACCGAGCTGCTGCGTTGCCTCGACAACACGCGCGGCCATGCCGGACTCGGCGACCTTGCCCCAGGCACGGGGGTCGTAGGCCTTTTTGTTTCCGACCTCGCCGTCGATCTTGAGGACGCCGTCGTAGTTGCTGAACATGAAGCCCGCGACCGAGCGCGTGAACGCGTACTGGGTGTCGGTGTCGATGTTCATCTTGATCACGCCGTTCGAGACCGCGAGGGCGATTTCTTCCGACGTCGAGCCCGATCCGCCGTGGAAGACGAGGTCGAGGGGCTTGGGTCCGGTGCCGAACTTGGCGGCGATGCCGGCCTGGATCTCGCCGAGCAGCTCGGGACGGAGCTTGACGTTGCCGGGCTTGTAGACGCCGTGCACGTTGCCGAAGGTGAGGGCGGCGATGTAGCGGCCGTTCTCGCCGAGGCCGAGGGCCTCGACGGCCTTGGTCACATCGGCGACGGTCGTGTACAGGGCCTCGTTGGACCCCTCGTGCTGGACGCCGTCTTCTTCGCCGCCGACAACACCGATCTCGACCTCGAGGATCGCGTTGATGTTCTTCATGCGGGGGAGGAGTTCTGCCGCGATCTCGATGTTCTCGTCGAGCGGCACGGCCGATCCGTCCCACATGTGCGACTGGAAGATCGGGTTGCGTCCGGCCTTGACTTCTTCTTCGGAGGCCTCGATGAGCGGGAGCACGAAGCCGGGGAGGGCTTCCTTCGGGCAGTGGTCGGTGTGCAGGGCGACCGTGATCGGGTAGCTCTTCGCCACCTCGTGGACGAAACGGGCGAACGCGAGCGCACCCGTGGCGCGGGCCTTGACGGTCTGGCCGGCGAAGTAGTCGGCGCCGCCCGTGGTGACCTGAAGGATGCCGTCGGACCCTGCTTCGGTCAGGCCCTGCAGGACGGAGTTGATCGTCTGCGAACTCGAGACATTGATGGCGGGATAGGCGAAGCCTCCAGCCTTGGCTCGATCCAGCATGTCGGCGTACTGCTCGGGGGTGGCGACGGGCATCGAGGTGCTCCTTAGGAATCGGGAGGGTGCGGCTCTCACAGATCGGGAGGGTGCGTATTCACTCTAGCGAAGCCCGCCTCTCGACCCCGGAGACGGCGCCATGGATCGGTTGGTGCAGCGCCCCCGGACGGACGCGATCAACGAGCGCTCGCCTGCGCGGCTTGCGCGACGGTAAAGAAGCGCGATTCCTTCGCGCGGGAGGCCAGGAAAGCCCGGCGAATTCCGGGACCCCGTCGTTAGGCTGGCGACATGGTCAGCATCACCGGCGACATGAGCCCCCTTCATCCCGATCGAAATCTCGCCCTCGAACTCGTTCGCGCGACGGAGGCGGCCTCCATTCGAGCGGTGCCGTTTATCGGCCGCGGAGACAAACTCGCCGCGGACGCCGCTGCCGTTGACGCGATGCGAGCCTTCTTCACGACGGTGAACTTCGACGGCGTCATCGTGATCGGCGAGGGTGAGAAGGACGAAGCGCCCATGCTGTTCAACGGCGAGAAGGTCGGCAACGGGCGCGGCCCGCAATGCGACGTAGCCGTCGATCCGATCGACGGGACGTCGCTGACGGCCGCCGGGCGGCAGAACGCGCTCTCGGTCATCGCGGTGTCGGACCGCGGCACAATGCTCGACGCGTCGTCGGTGTTCTATATGGACAAGCTGGTGACGGGGCCCGCGGGCGTGGGTGTGGTCGACATCCGTCTGCCGATCGGTGAGAACATCCGCCTGCTCTCGAAGGCGCTCGGAAAGCCGATCGACGAGATGGTGGTGTCGGTGCTGAACCGGCCCCGACACGAACAGCTCATCGCGGACATCCGTGCGGCCGGCGCCGGAACACGCCTGATGTCCGACGGCGATGTCGCGGGCGGGATCAACGCGGCGCGGCACAACGCCCGCACCGACATGTGTGTCGGTGTCGGCGGCAGCCCGGAGGGCATCGTGACGGCATGTGCCATCAAGGCGCTCGGCGGACACATCCAGGGTCGGTTGTGGCCGCGCGATGACGTTGAAAAGCAGAAGGGCGCGGATGCCGGGCTCAAGACGGACGGATACGTCTATGAGGCCGACGAGCTGGTCACGGGAGACAACACGATCTTCGTGGCGACCGGCGTCACCGACGGGCAGTTGGTGGCGGGTGTGCGGCGCGAGGGCGACTTCATCTACAGCGAGAGTGTCGTTCTGCGCGGCCGTTCCGGAACCCTTCGGCGCATCACTTCGGAGCACCTCACGTCCAAGTGGCTGTGACCCTCAGCCGCACGCGGCTGTGACCCTCAGCCGCACGCGGCTGTGACCCTCAGCCGCACGCGGCTATGACCGAGACGGCTCCCGTGGGCCGCGGTGCCAGCCGGTTCTCGGATCGGTCTGGCAGAATAGGGCGTGCCAGTCAGCGTTGACGGTGGTCCATCCACAGCACACACGGGACGGTTTTGCATGACTGCACAGGGTTTCACGGCAGTTCAGGGCTCCCCAGCGGCGCCCAATTCGACGGCAGTTCCCGGCTCAGCACCGGGTTTTGCGTCGACCGCTGCTCACCCGCAGACCGGTGCCCAGGCCGTCGTCGCCGATGCGATCGACCCCGCCCGTCGCCAGGACGTGTTACTGCGCGTACGTCGAGAAGAGGGCCACGAGGTCAGCGCTTGGTGGCTCGTCGGCGCATTCGTCGTCATTTCGGGCACCGTTGTCGCCCTCATGAGCCTCATTCCTGGCGGGGGATCGTAAGCCGATCTCGCAACTCTCCGACGTCGGCGAGTGCGACCGGCGTGTGGGTGCCGGTGTCTTCGCTGTCGTCTACGGAGCGATCGGCGGCATCCGATTCGTCGTCTTCGACAGAATCCAGCAGTTCTGCCGCGGTCAATGACCGGGGCGTCGTGGTGATCGAGGTCGCCTCGGGTAGCAGCCGGGTGTCGTCAATGCCCGGGAACTGACGCGCGGTCGCCAGCACGCGCGTCTCGAGCGAACCCGCGAAGCGGTTGTAGCTCTCGACCGTGCGCTCGATCGCGCGACGGAGCGAGTCGGCATGCCCGGCGAGGGCACCGAGCCGCTGGTACAGGGTCGATCCGAGCTCGAACAGCCGCTTGGCCTCGGCCGAGACATCCTGTTGCGTCCACGAGAAAGCGACCGTCTTGAGCACGGCCCAGAGATTCACCGGGGACGCCAGCGCGACCCGTCGGGAGAAGGCGTAGTCGAGCAAGGTCGGGTCCTCGTCGAGCGCGGTGGCGAGCAGCGATTCGTTCGGGATGAAACAGATCACGAACTCCGGGCTCGACTCGACACCCGTCCAATACGCCTTCTTCGCGAGTGCGTCCACGTGTGCACGAACGGCTCGTACATGCCGCTGCAGGAGGGCCTGGCGACGCTCGGCCTGCTCGCCGGTCGCGGTGACGGGGATCGCGGATGCCTCGAGGTACGCATCGAGCGGGACCTTCGCGTCGACCGGCACCGACGCGCCGCCGGGCAGTCGGATGACCATGTCCGGCCGGCCGGTTCCGGCATCCGTCGTCACCGAGGTTTGGATCGTGAAGTCGACGTGACGCGTGAGTCCGGCCGCCTCGACCACGCGGCGAAGCGCCGTCTCGCCCCAGACGCCCCGTGTGCCGTTCGAGCGCAGGGCGCCGGCGAGCGACTCGGTGGTGCGCCGCAGCTGCTCGTCGGACTCCAAGGATTGACGCAGCTGAGCCGAGATGGCCCCGTACTGAGCGCCGCGCTCACGTTCGAGGTCGACGACCTGCCGCTGCATCCGATCGAGCGACTCCTGCACGGGCGCGAGGGCGCGCAACACGGCCTGGTCGCGCCGCTCTCGTTCGGCCCGCTCGGCATCGGCGCCGCGCTGAAGCTGGAGCTGCTCGCGCAACCCCGCGACGAGGGACTCGGCTCCGGTCGTGCGGGCGCGGAGTGCGGCCATGTCGGTCTGCGCACGAGCACCCCGCGCGAGCCAGCCGACGAGAGCGCCGACGACGAGCGCCGCGAGCAGTCCGAGAAGGATCAAGATGTCCATGCGCCCATGGTCGCAGGGGGGTGCGACATCGCCCGGAGCGCCGCGCGCCTCGTGCTCGCGGATCGGACGAACCCCTCAGGCGACGGCCTCAGGCTACGGCGGCCTCGAGAGCAATCGGGGCGAAGGTCGGGCCAGGCGAGACGGGCGCCGGCGCCGATGGCTCGAGCCGACCCACCTTGATGCCCGCGAGTTCGGCCAGGTGCGAGACATCCGTCACTCCGTGCCGCCGCGCGGTGTCGATGACGATGTGCGCGCACGCTTCGGCGTCCGCCGTCGCGTTGTGGTGCGCGAAGTCGGCAAAGCCGGCTTCAGCCGCGGCCACCGGCAGCCGGTACGAGTCGAGCACGTACGACTTGCGGGCGAGCTGCAGCGTGCAGAGGTAACGGTAGGGCGGGCAGTCGTCGCCCGTGGCGGCGCAGGCTCGGCGCAGTACGTTCATGTCGAACCCGGCGTTGTGGGCGACGAGCACATCGGCGCCGGCGAATGCGCAGAGGGCGTCGAGTTGGTGCGTCCACTCGGCCGCGCCCGCAACATCCTCGACCCGGATGCCGTGGATGCGCGTGTTGAACGGATTGAACTCGTCGTGGCCCGCGGGCGGGCGGATCAACCACCCGGCCTTCGCGACGACCCGGCCGGCACGGACCCGGACCAAACCGACGGCGCACGCAGACGCGGGGCTGGAATTCGCCGTCTCGAAGTCGATGGCGGTGAAATCCAGGGGCACGACCCCACCCTCGCGCGGCCGGAGCCGCGGGGGGCGGAGGCGCGCCGGGGTCGGCGAGGAGGCCCGGCGTGTCGCGCGATCTGGCTTGACGTGGCTGATGGGTTTCGGCGTAAATCTGAAAGGAATATTGAGCGCGAGAGGCCGCCTGAGGGTCGATACGGCTACCACGGCAGGCGATATTCCTTTCAGATTTACCGCCGACCCCGGCGAGTCCGGCGGGGTCGCGCTTCGGACGCCCGACGTAGGCTCGGCGCATGAGCGATCGCGAGCAGATGTCGATGTCGTTCGGGCGTGCCGCCGCAATATACGAGGCAGGTCGCCCCGAGTACCCCGCGGCGGCGGTCGAGTGGATGCTCGAGCCCGTCGTCGCTCGTTCCCCGCTGCGCGTCGCCGACGTGGGCGCAGGCACCGGCAAGCTCACGCGCGCCCTGCTCGCGGTAGGGGCCGAGGTGGTCGCCGTCGACCCCGACCCTGCGATGCTCGACCAGCTGCGCGCCGGGCTCCCCCACGTGCGGACCGTTGAGGGACAGGCAGAACGGATGCCGCTGCCCGACGCATCCGTCGACGCCGTGGTGCTCGGCCAGGCGTGGCACTGGGTCGACCCCGACGCCGGCTCGCGCGAGATCGGGCGCGTCCTCACGCCCGGCGGGGTGCTCGGCCTCGTCTGGAACATCCGCGACGAGCACGTGCCGTGGGTGGCGCGCCTGACCGAGATCATGCACGGCAGCAACGCCGAGCAGCTCATCGCGGACGGGGGCCCGCGCGTAGCCGAGCCGTTCGAGGCCCTCGAGCGCCGCGAGTGGACGTGGACGCGGCGGATGTCTCCCCAGGCCGTGCTCGATATGGTCCGCTCACGCAGCTACGTCATCACGGCAGAGCCCGAGGAACGTGCGCGCATCGAGCGCGAGGTGGCCGATCATCTGGGGCAGCATCCGTCCCCCGAAGCCGACGGCTCGATCGACATGCCGTACGTGACGCACGCCTTCCGGGCTGTCCTACGCGGCTGAGCGCACGGGCCCGGAGGATTCGTCCGGCCCGCCGCCGTAGACTCGATGCCCGTGGCTCTCACTATCGGCATCGTCGGCCTGCCCAACGTCGGCAAGTCCACCCTCTTCAACGCACTGACCCAGAACGACGTGCTCGCGGCGAACTATCCGTTCGCGACGATCGAGCCGAACGTCGGGGTCGTGAACCTGCCCGACCCGCGTCTGACGAAGCTCGCCGAGATCTTCGGTAGCGAGCGGATCCTGCCCGCGACGGTCTCGTTCGTTGACATCGCCGGTATCGTCCGCGGTGCGAGCGAAGGGGAGGGTCTGGGCAACCAGTTCCTCGCGAACATCCGTGAGGCGGATGCGATCGCACAGGTCGTCCGCGGATTCACCGACGACGATGTCGTGCACGTCGAGGGCTCGGTCAACCCGAAGAACGACCTCGAGACCATCAACGCCGAGCTGATGCTGGCCGACCTGCAGACGCTCGAGAAGGCGATTCCGCGTCTCGAGAAAGAGGTCAAGGGCAAGAAGGCCGACCCCTCGGTGCTCGAGGCGGCAGTCGCGGCGAAGGATGCCCTCGAGCGCGGCGTGTTGCTGAGCCACTCGGGCCTCGACCTCGCGGCGATCAAAGAGCTCGGCCTGATGACCTCCAAGCCCTACATCTACGTCTTCAACGTCGACGAAGCCGTGCTGACGGATGCCGCACGGCTCGCCGAGCTCGCCGCCCTGGTCGCGCCTGCCCGTGCCGTGTTCCTCGACGCGAAGATCGAGTCCGAGCTGATCGGCCTCGACCCCGAGGACGCCGCCGAGCTGCTGGCATCTACGGGTCAGGACGAGTCGGGCATCGACCAGCTCGCGCGCATCGGCTTCGACACGCTCGGCCTGCAGACGTACCTGACAGCGGGTCCGAAGGAGTCGCGCGCCTGGACGATCGGCAAGGGCTGGAAGGCACCGCAGGCCGCCGGCGTCATCCACACGGACTTCGAGAAGGGCTTCATCAAGGCCGAGGTCATCTCGTTCGATGACCTGGTTGCGACGGGGTCGGTGCTCGAGGCCCGTGCGAAGGGCAAGGCGCGGCTCGAGGGCAAGGACTACGTCATGCAGGACGGCGACGTCGTGGAGTTCCGCTTCAACAACTGACCAAGACAGCGGAGCTGACGATGAAATCCGTCGCCATATTCGCTACCCTAATCGCGGTGGCATGCCACCGATTGCACTTCCACGTGAAGAGTCACGTGAATCATTGCGGAGAGGCCTGATCACATCAGGACATGTCCGGATGGGGTGCGGCGCGAAGATGCGCCGACTTCATTCTGCCGATGCCAGGCGTCGGCCGACGAGAGGACATGAGATGCCGTCGAAAGACGAAAAAAACCTGAAGAACGTGATGGACAAGATCGCGAGCGTGGAAGAGCCGCGGCGATCGGTGATGCAACGCGTGCACAGCATCATCGTGACCGCAGCCCCGACCTGAAGCCGCGGATCTGGTACGGGATGCCCGCCTACGCGACGTCGGCCAGCGCGCCCGCGCTTGTGACGCTTCGCAACGACGAGCGGTTGAATCTCGCCCTGACGGAGAAGGTGCCCTTTCGCGCCGCAGGCGGCCACGACGGGAATTTGATGCCGGCGGCGTGGTACTTCGAGGACGTTGACGAGGCCACGGAGAAGCGCATCGTCGAGATCGTCCGTTCGGTCGCCGACTGAGCGTGGACAAGAATCGCCTCGGCTCGCTCTGAGCGGCTCGCGCGTCGGGCGGGTGGCAACCGGTGATGTGACCCCCCCCGTCGTGCGCCGTCACGCGGTAGCCTGCGACATGGGAAACGTCGAGCGACGGTCATCCGCGTACGAAGCCGGGCGCCGGTTGCGTAAGCGTCTGCCGCGGCGAGAATTGGCCAAGCTGGTCCTTCCCGCCGACCGGGATCCCTTCGCCATTCTCGAAGAACAGCACGCGTCGAGGCTGAAGGATCTCGTGCCCGTGCGGGTGGGACGGATGCTGCAATCGCCGTTCGCGTTCTACCGGGGTACGGCGGCGGTCATGGCGGCCGACCTGCGCCGTGCGCCCACCACCGATCTCGAAGTCGTCTCCTGCGGCGACGCGCACATCTCGAACTTCGGTTTCTTTGCCTCGCCCGAGCGCGCGCTCGTCTTCGACCTCAACGACTTCGACGAGGGCGGCGTCGCGCCCTGGGAGTGGGACGTGCGCCGGCTCAGCGCGAGCGTGCACATCGCCGGGCGCTACATCGGCTTGAGCGAGGACGCATGCCGCGCCGCGGCCTTCGCGGCGGCCGATGCATACCGCTCGACGTTGCGGGACTACTGCCGCCTGTCGACGCGGGAGCGCTACTACACCCGGGTCGATATGTCTTCGGTCGCGCGTCACTTCGGGGAGGAAGGCGAGCAGACGGTCCGCAAAGCGGCGAAGAAGGCCCGCGCCCGCACGTCGGAGCGGCTCCTGCAGCGCCTGACGACGATCTCGATCGACGGCGGCATCCGCATCGTCGATCAACCTCCCGTCCTGCGCCACGTCGACCACGCGACCCTGGGCGAGGTCACCGACCTGTTCACCCAATACCGCGCGACCTTGCGCGAAGACATCGCGTTCCTGCTGGAGCAGTACCGCGTGGTCGACTTCGCCCTGCGGGTCGTCGGTGTCGGCAGCGTCGGCACGCGCTGCTACCTGATCGCCGTCGAGGGTCCCACCGGCGACATCCTGTTCCTTCAGGTGAAGGAGGCCCCGCCGTCGGTCCTGTCGACGTATGGGGGTCGGCGGTCGCTCATCCCGGGTCGCCCCGGTGTGACGGACTTCATCGAGGGTCACCGCGTTGTGGCTGCCCAGCGGATCCTGCAGGCGAACTCCGACCTGTTCGTCGGATGGATGCGCGGCTGGGCCGGTGACGCCGCGGACCGCTATCGGGTGGACTACTACTGGCGGCAGTTCCGCGACATGAAGGGGTCGATCGACCCGGCCACGCTCAACGCCGATCAATTCCGCTCATACAGCGCGCTGTGCGCGGCACTCCTGGCTCGGGCGCACGGGCAGTCGCCCGCCTCGGCCGCGATCGTGGGCTACCTCGGCCGATCAGACGAGTTCGCCGAGGCGACGGCGGCATGGTCGGCCGCCTACGCCGATGTCGCCGAGGCCGACTTCGAGCTGCTGCGTCAAGCGGTTGCGTCCGGACGCCTCCCGGCCGAGACCGGCGTCTGAGCCGGGAGGGCCGGAGCGGTCCGCTTCGCCAACGGAACCGTCTGATCACACGATTCCCGGACTACGGTGGAACCCACCCCCGCGAACCGCGCCATCGAAGGAGATCGACATGGCCAAAATCGACATGGCCAAGACCAACAACGCCAAGCTCGACACAACCAAGGTCAAAGAGGTTCTCGCCCAAGGTGTCAAGGTCGTCGCAGAGGTCAAGGCGGTCTCGGCAGGCGCCAAGGTGGGCCTCGCCGTCGTGGGCGTCCTGCAGGTGGTGTTCGCGTTCCTGGCGTTCTGGGACCTCGCCCGGCGGGACGCGGACGAGGTCGTCGGCCCCAAGCCGGTGTGGATTCCGGTGATCCTGGTTAACTGGATCGGCCCCGCCGCGTACTACCTCTTCGGCATCCGTCACCAACGCTGACGCGGACAAACGACGGAGACTCGGGCCACCCAGCTGGCGGTTCGTCGTCGCGCTCGGCGATACCCTGGTTAGCTGGAAACAGAGGAGCCACGACGATGACCGAGACCCAGATCTTCGAACCCGACGGACGCGCGATTCCCTTCGCCGCCGAAGGAGAGGGCCCGGCCCTCGTGCTGGTCGCCGATCGCGGGTCGGACATCGACGCACTCGGCTCGCTCGCTCACTCGGTGGCGCAGGAGGACTTCCGCGTCGTCCGGATCGGCCTCAGCGATTCAGCGGAGAAGACGGATGCCGTGGGTGGCACGGCTCGTGATCTCGCCCAGGACGTCGTCGACGTCATGGACCACCTCGGTATCGAGGACGCCTGGGTCGGCGGGCACGCGTTCGGCGGTTCCGTCGCGCGTCGGGTCTCGCTCGACCACCACGCGCGGGTGAACGGCGTGCTGCTGCTCGGCGTCGAGGCGGCGGATGTCGCGCCGCCGCTGGCCGACGGACTGCCTGTTCTCGTCGTTCAGGGCACCGAGGATGATGTGACGCCCCCGGCCAACGGCGAGGCGTTGCAGGCGTCCGCTCCGGGTCTCGTGAGTGTCGTCCCGATCGAGGGCGGCGGACACCTGTTCCCCACCACTCACGTCGGCGCGACCTCGTGGGCCATCGAGGACTACCTCGACTGGGACTAGACCGGCCCAACCAGGCCGCGGTCAGGCCTCGTCGGCCCGGGCCAGCCACTCCGCGAGGTGCGTCGCCGTCGCGCCGTCGCCCCGTGCGACCTCCCGGGGTGTGCCGGTCGCGACAACCGTCCCGCCCGCATCGCCGCCGCCCGGTCCCATGTCGATGACCCAGTCGCTCGCAGTGATCGCGGACTGGTCGTGTTCGACGAGCACGACCGAGTTGCCCGCATCCACCAGCTGCTGCAGCTGATCGAGCAGCAGCTCGACGTCGGCCGGGTGCAAACCGGAGGTCGGCTCGTCGAGCAGGTAGAGAGCGTGACCGCGGTGCGCGCGCTGCAGCTCGGTCGCGAGCTTGATGCGTTGCGCCTCGCCACCGCTGAGCTCGGTCGCGGGCTGACCGAGGCGCAGATAGCCCAGGCCGACCTGGCGGAGCATCTCGAGGCTGCGCGAGGCGGGCGCTGAGTCGGAGAAGAACTCCGCGGCATCCGCCACGGTCATGCCCAGAACATCCGCGATCGACCTATCGCGATACGTCACCTCGAGCGTCTCGGCGTTGTAGCGCGCGCCGTGGCAGGTGTGGCAGGGCGCGTATGTGCCGGGCAGGAACATCAGCTCGACCGAGACGAAACCCTCGCCCTGACACGTCTCGCACCGCCCACCCGCGACGTTGAACGAGAATCGGCCCGCGCTGTAGCCACGCGATCGGGCCTCGTCCGTCGCGGCGAAGATCTTGCGGACGACATCGAACATGCTCGTGTACGTCGCGAGGTTCGATCGCGGGGTCCGTCCGATCGGGCGTTGGTCGACGACCACCAGCCGATCGAATGCCTCGGCACCCGAGACCGCCTCGATGTCGACATCGAACGTGGAATCGTCGGGATCCTCTGGCTCCGATCCGAGGCGATCGCGCACCACCTGGGCGAGCACCTGCGTCACGAGCGTGGACTTACCCGAACCCGAGACGCCTGTGACGGCGGTCATGACTCCGAGGGGGATGTCGGCGGATGCGTCGCGCAGATTGTGGCGGGTGACGCCACGCAGGTGCAGCCAGCCGTGCGGTGTGCGGGGCGTGCGCTCCTCCGGCGACGCCGCCCGGAACAGGTAGCGACCGGTGACGGATGCCTCGACCTCACGGAGTCCCTCGACCGGGCCGGAGTAGACGACGTGTCCGCCGGCCTCGCCTGCCGCGGGTCCGATGTCGACCACCCAGTCAGCGCGCCGGATGACGTCGAGGTCGTGTTCGACGACGAAGAGCGAGTTTCCGGAGTCCTTGAGTCGCTCCAAGACCCGCAGCAGCGGCTGCGCGTCGGCGGGGTGCAGACCCGCGGACGGCTCGTCGAGCACATAGACCACGCCGAAGAGCCCGGAGCGCAACTGCGTCGCGATCCGCAGCCGCTGTGCCTCGCCGGGTGAGAGCGTCGTGGAGTTGCGGCCGAGGCTCAGGTAACCGAGACCGAGGTCGAGCAGTACCTCGACGCGCGAGATGACATCGGTCGCGATGCGATCCGCGGCTTCGCCATCGCCCGCGGATGCTGCGGCATCCGCTCCCTCTCGCAGCTCTGTCGCGAGCTCGGCGAACGGAATCGCGTTCATCTCGCCAATCGAGCGCCCGTTGAACGTCACCGCTCGCGCCTCGGGACGCAGCCCGCTGCCCCCACATTCCGGGCACGGCATACTGCGGACGAAGCGCATCGCCTTCTCACGCATCCGCTCACTCTGCGACTGCCCGAGCACGTGCATGACGTGCGCCCGCGCGCTCCAGAACTTGCCGTAGTAGCCGTGGTCGACGCGACCCTCTTCGGGTTCGATGAAGACGGATGGCTGTTCGTCGGTGTACAGCAGCCAATCGCGATCCTTGCGCGGCAGCTTGCGCCACGGCTTGTGGATGTCTATGTCCAGCCCCCGCACGATGCTGCGCAGGTTCGCGCCCTGCCAGGCCCCGGGCCAGGCGGCGATCGCGCCGTCGCGGATACTGAGGGTGTCGTCGGGAACCAGGAGTTCTTCCGTGACGTCGTGCACCGTTCCCAGGCCGTGGCAGCGGGGACACGCGCCCGACGCCGTGTTCGGTGAGAACGCCTCGGCGGAGAGGTGCGACGCCCCTGTGGGGTACGTTCCCGCCCGGGAATAGAGCATGCGGAGCAGGTTGGACAGCGTGGTGATCGTACCGACCGTGGAGCGCGAGCTCGGCGCGCCCCGGCGCTGCTGCAGGGCGACGGCGGGCGGGAGTCCAGAGATCTCGTCCACGTCCGGGGCGCCGACCTGGTTGAGTAACCGGCGAGCGTAAGGGGCGACGGATTCGAAGTAGCGCCGCTGAGCCTCGGCATACAGCGTGCCGAACGCCAGCGAGGACTTGCCCGAACCCGAGACGCCGGTGAAGACCACCATGCAATCGCGGGGGATGTCGATCTCGACATTCTTCAAATTGTGCTCGCGCGCGCCGCGCACCCGCACCCAGCCGTCCAGATCGTCCCGTGTCATGTCCTCGACGGTACGCGGGTGCGCTCACCGGCGCTGGGGGTTGCGTCATGGGCGTAAAGCGCACAGCCCGGGGAATACCACGGCCGGACGCCTCGTTGCCGGTCAGGTCGGGTCGCACATCGTGGCCCGACTTCTTGTCGAAGGGCTCCATCCGTGAATTTGTTCTCCCCGCTGACCGTCGGTGACCTGACTCTTCCCAACCGTGTCGTCATGGCGCCGCTCACGCGGACGCGATCCGGCGCCGAAGGCGTACCGGGAGCTCTCGTCGCCGAGCACTACGCGCAGCGAGCGGGACTCGGAATGATCATCACCGAGGGTGTGTACCCGACCGCGGAGTCGCGCGCATACCCGGGCCAGCCCGGAATCGTCACCGACGAGCAGGTCGCGGGGTGGCGCGCCGTCGCCGATGCCGTGCACGCCGAGGGCGGCGTGATCGTAATGCAGGTCATGCACGGTGGCCGCGTCTCGCACACCGACATCACAGGGACCCCGCGCATCGTCGCACCCAGCGCGATCGCTATCGCCGGGGATGTGCGCACACCGCTGGGCAAGAAGCCGTACCCCGTGCCGCACGCGCTGACGACGGACGAGCTCGCGCAGGTTCGCGACGAGATCGTTGCGGCGGCGGAGCGCGCAATCGAGGCCGGGATGGATGGCGTCGAGGTGCACGGGGCGAACGGGTATCTGCTGCACCAGTTCCTCTCGCCGGCGTCGAACCAGCGCACAGACGCATACGGCGGGTCGCCCGAGGCGCGCGCGAAGTTCGTCGTCGAAGTGACGAGTGCGATCGCGGATGCCGTCGGCGCGGGACGCGTGGGCATTCGCCTGTCGCCGGCCCACAACATTCAGGATGCGTTCGAGACGGATGCCGACGATGTGAAGGCCACGTATGAGGCCGTTGTGGCGGGTCTCGCTCCGCTCGGCCTTGCGTACCTGAGTGTTCTGCACGCGGAGCCTGCCGGTGACCTCGTGCAGGCGCTGCGCGGGGACTTCGGCGGCACCTTCATCGCCAACAGTGGCTTCGGCAAGCTCACGACGAAGGACGAGGCGATCGACTTCGTTGCGAACGGATCGGCCGATGCGGTCGCCGTCGGACGGTTGGCCATCGCGAACCCCGACCTCGTCGAGCGGTGGCAGGGTGGTCACCCCGAGAACGAGCCGAACCCGGCGACGTTCTACGGCCTGGGCGCCGAGGGCTACACGGACTACCCGCGCCTGTCCGCGTAAGGGCAACTCGTGGGGTGCTGCCCGTGACGGGGTGCCCCATCGGAATGCGAAAATCAATCCATGACCGCAACTCTCGTCGCGCGCGGACTCGCCGGCGGATACGGCCACCGCACGCTCTTCGACAATCTCGACCTCACCGTCGCCCCGGGTGATGTGGTCGGTGTCGTCGGAGCGAACGGCGCCGGCAAATCCACCCTCCTGCGGTTGCTCGCGGGAATCGACGAGCCGCAGGCCGGTACGGTCTCGCTGGCACCAGCCGACGCTTTCGTCGGCTGGCTGCCGCAGGAGCACGAGCGGGTCGAGGGCGAGACGATAGCCGAGTACATCGGCCGCCGCACGGGGTGCGCGCAGGCGACGGCGGCGATGGATGCCGCGGCATCCGCTCTAGGAGATCCCGCACCCGTGACGGGCACCGACGCTGATCCGGCGGACGTCTATTCGGCGGCGCTCGAACGCTGGTTGGCGAGCGGCGCGGCGGATCTCGACGAGCGAATCCCCGTGGTGCTCGCCGACCTGGGGCTGGACCTGCGCCTCGATCTTGGCGCCGCGAGCGCCGAACACGCCCTGATGACTTCGCTATCGGGGGGTCAGGCGGCTCGTGTGGGACTCGCGGCGCTGCTGCTGTCCCGCTTCGACATCGTGCTGCTCGACGAACCCACGAACGACCTCGACCTCGACGGCCTCGAACGGCTGGAGGCGTTCGTGCGCGGGCTCCGCGGCGGCGTTGTTCTCGTCAGCCACGACCGCGAGTTTCTTGCGCGCTCCGTGACGCGCGTTCTCGAACTCGACCTCGCCCAGGCATCCAATCGCGTCTTCGGCGGCGGGTACGACGCGTATCTGGAGGAGCGCGAGACGGTGCGGCGCCACGCGCGCGAGAAGTACGACGAATTCGCCGACAAGAAGGCGGACCTGGTGTCACGAGCTCGCACGCAGAGGGAGTGGTCGAGCCAAGGTGTCCGCAACGCGATGAAGAAGTCGCCCGACAATGACAAGATCCGCCGCAAGGCCGCTACCGAGTCCAGTGAGAAACAGGCGCAGAAGGTGCGTCAGATGGAGAGTCGGATCGCGCAGCTCGACGAGGTCGATGAGCCCCGCAAAGAATGGCAGCTCGAATTCACGATCGGCGCGGCACCGCGCTCGAGCACCGTCGTCTCGACGCTGAACTCTGCGGTGTTCCGGCAGGGATCCTTCACGCTCGGTCCGGTATCGCTGCAGGTCAACGCGGGGGAGCGGGTCGGGATCACCGGGCCCAACGGCGCCGGCAAGTCGACCCTGCTGCGTGCGCTGCTGGGGCGGCAGGCGCCCGATGAGGGCTCCGCGAGCGTGGGCGCGAACGTGCAGATCGGCGAGATCGACCAAGCACGGTCGCTGCTGACAGGCACCCGGGCGCTCGCCGATGTGTTCGAGGGACTCGTGCCCGCCCTCGCATCGGGAGAGGTCCGCACCCTGCTCGCGAAATTCGGGCTGAAGGCCGATCATGTGAATCGCCCCGTGGATGAGCTTTCGCCGGGCGAGCGTACGCGGGCCGCCCTGGCGCTGCTGCAGGCGCAGGGCATCAACCTGCTCGTGCTCGACGAGCCGACCAACCACCTCGATTTGCCGGCGATCGAGCAGCTCGAAAAAGCGTTGGAGTCGTACGTGGGCACACTGCTGCTCGTGACTCACGATCGGCGGATGCTCGACACGGTGCAGACCGACCGGCACTGGCGGGTCGAGGCGGGGCGGGTCACCGAGCTGTAAGGAGACGCCGCGGCCGGAGCATCCGGATGTCTCGGACGAACGTCCTGACTAACGGCCCTGGCTAGCGACCCTGACGCTTCTTGAAGGGCTTCGGTTCGCCCTTGACGACGGGCGCGCGGCCCTTGCCCTTTGACGCCTTCGCTTTGCCACCCGCGGGCCCGCCCGTTTTGGCCGCGGGCGCCGGGGCGTGGGCGATCTGCTGCTGCGCCTCGATGAGCAGGAGCTTGCCGGCGGGTGTGAGCGTCCATCCGGACTTGCTGCGGGTGACGATCGGATGCCCGACCTCGGCCTCGAGCTTGTCGATCGACGTGTACAGAGATGCGAGCGGGATGCCGAGGGTCTGCGCCGCGCGGGGCGCGTGCAGGTCTGCGGCGGTCAGCGCCACGAATCGGCGGAGGAGCGTGATGTTCACCGTTCGCCTTTCGTCGTCGCGGATGCCGGTAATGGCGCTGCCCAGGCTACCGGGCGTGCGGGGAAGAGACCGGCGCTTGCCCGGGGGTGCGCGATGTGCAGGCGAGCGAGGGTCGGTTTAGGCCGAGCGGAGCCGCACAACCGACAGCACACCGATCGCGACACCCGCGACGAGCATGATCCACCCGAGGAGGGGTTCATTGCTGCCGACGATGCCCCAGATGCCGGTGGCGATGAAGCCGAGGACCGCGATGATGCCGATGACCATGTAGATGCGGTAGCGCGCAGGGCCCATCTGGGATTCGTTTTCCATGCCCGCACACTATCGAGCACCCGCGGCCACCGTCTTGTGCCGCGCCAGGGCGTGTTGGCCGCCGAGCG
This sequence comes from Microbacterium lacus, assembly GCF_002812805.1. Taxonomy (GTDB): domain Bacteria; phylum Actinomycetota; class Actinomycetes; order Actinomycetales; family Microbacteriaceae; genus Microbacterium; species Microbacterium lacus_A. The sequence continues at coordinate 192,140 of NZ_NMUM01000022.1, forward strand.
CGCGCAAGCCGTGCACTCGCGGGGTCGGTGCTGTGCAGACCTCGGGGCTCAGTCCTTCGACAGGAAGGACGAGAACGACTGCACCGGGCCGCCTGCGAGCTGAGCGCGGAAGTCATCCGATAAGTCACCCAGGAGCTCGCCGTGCACTGTGCCCGTCGCGATGATTGCCGCAGAGAGGTCTGCGCCGATATGGGCCGAATGCTCGATCAAGGCCCGCTCATCGACATACTCCTCGATGACCATCGCTTCGGACTCGTCCGCATTGAGGAAGATCTCGTAGCGGAGCGTGCCCGTGTCGAGTTCTCGGACAACCCGCATGCACTCGCGCGAGAGTCGCTTGAACTCGTCGACCATGCCCGAGTGGAACGTGAACCGTGCGATACCCAGCAGTGTGCTCATCCACATTCCTTTCTGTGGTCGGCGTGATGGTCGTCGAGCGTACGGGATTTCCCCGAGCGCACGACCTGCGCGCGGTGCGTAGGTCGTGCGCTGGCGCGGAAGTCGTGCACTCGCGGGGAGACGGGGCCGCGAGCGCGGGGCCGATTACTGCGGAAAGGGAGTCGCGTCAACCCGGGGGCGAGGCATCCGTTCCGGTGAAACGCTCGTGCTTCGGCAATCGAGAGGAACGACCATGTCGGACACACGAGACCCCGCACAAGAGCAGCAGATCGCAGACCCCGAGGCCACAGGGCCCCGGGATGGCGAGGCTGCGCCGGCGATCGATGCTGCGGGCATCGGGCAGGAGAATCCGGATGCGCCCGAACTGGATGACGTCGGACCGGATTCTGACGACGCATAGCGATACCGAGCACGAGCAACACCTCAGCGAGGAGACGAGATGACTGACCAAACGATGGACAGCGGCATGGCGGATGACGCGGGCACTTCGGTGCCTCATCAGCCGCTCAGCGACATCGACACCTCGATAGCAGCGGACGCGGACGCCGATCCGGCGCAGGCGGAATGGGATGGCCGCCTCAGCGAAAACGGGGCCCCGCTCGCGGAACCCGCGACCGCGACGGGCGCCGACCCCGCGGAGATCCCGGCTGATGACGACGACATTCCCGCGACGGATGTTCGTGCGGGGCTCGACCAGCCGGAGTCCCAGGGCGAAGACCCGCTCATCGCCGATCTCGGTGATGAGGGCGAGGGTGACCTGTCGCCCGAAGACCTCTGAAGACCAGGTCCCGCGGCATTCTGAGCACCACGTTCTCGCGTCGAGTCCGCCGGGTACCGCCGAGTCCGCCGGTTGTGCGCGGTGCAGAACCGGCGGACTCGACGCGAACCGGCGGTCTCGGCGCCGTGCGGCGGCTACACCAGCGGCAGCGGATAGCGGCGGCGTAGGATCAGGCGCTGAATCAGCGTCCAGGCGACCGTCACCGTCAGGTACAGCGCCGCGGCGAGGGGCACGAACAGCAGCACTACCGCGGTTGCGTACTGCAGCAGTCCCATCACGCGTTGGGCGCCGACGGATGTCAGGGGTGAGGCATCCGCATCCGCCGCTGCTGCGACGGGCGGGCGAAACGCGCGGCGGGTGATCTCGGCGACCACGCACATGATCGCGATCAGGATCCCGAACACGACCCCGGTTGCGGGATCGAATGTGCCGAGAGACCCCACCACGCTCGTGCCGAGCGGCACTCCAGCGAGCTGCTCGGTGAGGAGAGCGTTCGGATGCCCCGCGATCGTGCTGTGCAGGAACAGCGCGTAGATGATGCCCACGATGGGAGCCTGCGCCAGCACGGGCAACAATCCGGCGAAGGGCGAAGTGTTCTCGTCGGCGTACAGCTTCATCATCTCGCGCTGTTGGCGCTCGCGGTCGTGCTTGTAGCGCTTCTGGATCGCGCGCAGGCGCGGGGCGAGACGAGCCCGCGTCTGCTCGGCTTTCGCCTGCGAGATGCCCACTGGGATCAGTGCTGTACGCACGATCAGCGTCAGGAGCACGATCGCTGCGGCGGCGGATGCGTCACCCGCGACGGGTTGGAGGAGGTCGGTCAGCCACATCATCGCCGCGTACATGGCGTCGAGGATGGCGGCGAGCGGGGGCAGGGTAAAAAGGTCCACGGAGGTTCCGATCGTCGAGTCTGGGTAGGCGGCGTGTGGCCGCGACAAACGTCGGCGAAGCGCCCCGCGAACGGGGGCACGAACTGCCGAGGGCTACGCGGCCGAGGCCGCGAAACCCGGGGCTCGAGGGCGGGAGTGGCCCGCGGCGTCCGGATCGCTCTGCGCCGGTGGCGTGGCGATGCCGATCGACCCTTCCGCGCGGATGTTCGCGCCAGCCCCGGAGGTGTCGGGTCGCACCAGTTGGGCGAGGACCGCGAGAGTTGCGACGGCCGCGATGACGATCACGACGAGGCCGAGCGTGGCACCGGAATCGAGGGCGGGGGTCGCGCCCGACGCGAGCAAGACGAGGCCGAGGAACGCGGCGAAGAGCTCTCGCATCACGCATCCCCTCTCATCTGGCCGAGCTTTCACGCTAACACCCGCCGCGCTCGACGCGGGTGCCGGTTCGTTCGCCGCGCGCCTGCGGGACGCTCAGCGTTAACCCGGCGGACACCGCCCGGCCCCCGACCGTCTAGGCCGTGTCGATGGTGTGGACGAGACCCGTTCTCGCCTTCCTCAGGAGCCTCATGCCCCGCATGCTTTCCGGACTCGCGGCCACGATGGTGTGCGCACTCGGCGTTGCCGCCGGTGCCGTCATCGTCGCTGTTCCGTCCGCCGCAGTCGCCGATCAACCCGGCATCCGCATCAACGAGATCGAGTCCTCGGGCGGTACGCCCGGCGACTGGATCGAATTCTTCAACCCGAGCGACGCACCGATCGTGCTGGACGGGTATGTCGTCAAGGACTCGGACGACACACACGGCTACACCATCCCCATCGGGACGACGGTCGAGCCCGGAGCGTTCCTCGTGCTCGACGAACTCAAGGACGACGTCGGCAACTTCGACTTCGGGTTGGGTGGCGGCGACTCTGCACGTCTGTTCGATGCATCCGAGACGCTGGTCGACGAATACGCATGGACAGATCACGCCGCGACCACCTGGGGCGCGAACGACTCCGGGGACTGGGCGCTGACGAGCGAGCCGACCAAGGGCGCGGCGAACACGTTCGCGGACGTCGACCCGGAGCCGGAGCCCTCGGGCTCAACGGACCCCGAGCCCGAGCCGTCGGGCTCGACGGACCCGGAGCCCCCGGCATCCGATGTCGTCGTCAACGAGATCTACTACGACGAGGTCTCGGGCTACTCCGACAGCATCGAGCTCTTCAACCGCGGTGACGAGGCCGTCGACCTGACCGGCTGGAGGGTCTCGGACGACAAGCGCGACGAGTTCGGCACCCTGCCGGCGGGCACGACGATCGCGGCGGGCGGGTTCCTCATGCTCGTCAAGGACACGGACTTCCCCTTCGGCCTCGGCAAGAGCGACGAGGTCGTGCTGTACGACGCCTCGAGCACCGAGGTCGACGCGTATGCCTACCTGAACACCGCGCCGCTCGCCATCTGGGCGCGCTGCCCCGACGGGGCGGATGCCTGGGCCCCCGCGACCGTTGCGACGCCCGGTGCCGCGAACGACTGCGCGACGATCGTCGTGCCCGGCTCGATCGTGATCAACGAGATCGACTCGCAGCCGGCCGACTGGGTCGAGTTCTACAACCCCGGAACCGAGACGCTCGACATCTCGGGTTACGAGATCCGTGACAATTCCGACGACCACCGCTGGCAGTTCCTCGCCGGCACGACGATCGCGGGAGGCGAATACCTCGTTGTGGAGGCCGACAGCATCGGCCTCGTCGACGGTGACGAGTCGCGCTTCGATGCGCCGATCGGCATCGGCAGCGCCGACCGCATCCGTCTCTACGACGCCTCGCTCGAGCTGATCGACGACTCGGAGCCGTGGACGGGCCACGCGGCCATCGACGGCGACGCTGCCGCGGCGACCCTCGCACGATGCCCGGATGGCGAAGGCCCCTTCGTGCTCGCGTACCCGACGCCCGGAGCCACAAACTCGTGTGTGCTGCCCGACATCCAGATCAACGAGATCGAGTCGAACGGCGACGCGACCGACTGGATCGAGATCATCAACATGGGTTCGACGACCGTCGACCTCTCGGGTTGGTCGGTCATGGACAGCGACCCCGTCGGCCACGCGGCCGAGACGACGCCGCTGCCCTCCGGCACGACAATCGCGCCCGGTGCGCTGTTCGTCTTCGATCAGCCCACCAACTTCGTGTTCGGGCTGGGCGGCGGTGACACCGTCACCGTGCGGAACGCGCAGAACGTCACGGTCGCCGAACACGCCTACCCCGCGCACGCAACGGGCGTCTGGGCTCGCTGCGCGGATGGTGTCGGCGACTTCGTCGACCTCGGAGTGTCGACCAAGGGACTGCTGAACGCGTGCGGCAACCCCGTGCGCATCAACGAGGTCGAATCGGATGGCGGTGAGCCCGGCGACTGGATCGAGCTCGTCAACCCCACATCGACCCCGCTCGACGTCAGCGGAATCGTCGTGAAGGACGACGACGACACCCACTCGTACGAGATCCCGGCCGAGACCATGATCCCTGCTCTCGGGTATCTCGTGATCGAGGGCGAGACCCTGGGCTTCGGACTGGGCAAGGACGACACGGTTCGCCTGTTCGAGGGTGACGCGCTGCGCGACTCCACGACCTGGGGTGCGGACCACGCGGCGACCACGTGGGGGCGCTGCCCCGACGCATCCGGCTCCTTCGCCGTCACGGCGGAGTCGACCAAGGGCGCCGCAAACGTCTGCGTCGGTGAGATCCCGGTCGGTGAGTGGCCCGGCTCGGCCGAGGTCACCGTCATCGACGAGAGCCCGATGTTCCTCGTCGACAGCTCGGGCCTCGACACTCAGGCGACGTCGGATGGAACGTTCCTCTGGGCGGTCGACAACGGCACCGGCACGTTCTGGAAGCTGAAGGTCGGGGCGAACGGGTCCGTGACCTTCGCGGACGGCTGGGCGGACGGCAAGCGCGCCCGCTTCCAGCGCGACGCGTCGAACCCGTCCGCGGCAGGCCCCGACACCGAGGGAATCACCGTGGACGGCTCGGGCTGGGTCTACCTCGCTTCCGAGCGCGACAACAGCGTGAAGGGCGTCAACGAGAACGTCGTCCTGAAGGTCGACCCGAACGCGCCGGGACCGGATGTCGTGGCCACCCAGGAGTGGGACCTCACCGCCAAGCTGCCCAGTGTCAACGCGAACCTCGGCATCGAGGCAGTCGAATGGGTCGCCGACGGTGACCTGGCCGGCCTGATCGACGCGGGCACCAACGTGGCGTACGACCCGGCGCGCTACCCGGGTCACGGCGACGGCCTGTTCTTCGTCGCGATGGAGGAAGGTGGAGGCGTGTTCGCCTTCGCTCTGAACGGGGACGGCACATCGAAGCTCGTCGCCACGATCGATCCGGGTCTCGTCGGAGTCATGGCGCTCGACTACGACACGGTGCTCGATGTGCTCTGGGCCGTGTGCGACGACGGCTGTGACGGCACCGCCGCACAGATCACCTTCAACGGCACGGCTGAACCCTCGATCGCGCACTTCGCCCGCCCGGCGAGCATGCCGAACGGCAACAACGAGGGCTTCGCCACGGCGCCCTCGTCCGTAGCCGGCTTCGCGCGTGCTGCCTGGTGGTTTAAGGACGGCGAGCCGTCGGGGTCGCTGCGCACAGGTACGGTTCCGGGCAGCGCCGTGGACCCCGGGACGCCGGTCGACCCGGGCGCGGGGAACCCCAGCAACCCCGGTCTTCCGCAGACGGGATCCGGAGCGCCGCTTGCCGGTGAGCAGCTGGTCGAAGCGAACAACGGCGACGTCACGGCACCGCTCTCCGCGGAGCCGGGCGGACGGGTGACCATCAACACCGGCACGCAGAACGCCGGTAAGGCCGTTTCGGTGTGGATGTACTCGACGCCCGTGCAGATCGCGTCGAGCACGCTCGACAGCGCCGGACGCATCGCGGTCACGATTCCGACGAACGCGACGCTCGGGATGCACCGTCTGGCCGTCTACGCGGCGGACGGCGAACTGCTCGGCTGGACCAGCATCCGGATCGTCGCGAACGGCACACTGGCCCAGACCGGCTCGGATGAGGACAGCTCGGCACTCGGTATCGCGCTCCTGCTGATGCTCGCGGGCCTGACCGCGATCATCGTGCGGAGGCGTGTGCGCTCGGCCTGACGCATCCGTCGGTTGATTCGGGCGGTGTCGGTGGATCAGTTCCACCGACACCGCCCGTTTCGACAGAGCGGTGCTCGTCTGTGACCGCGTAGCGTCGAAGCATGGCGACGCGACTGCTGCTGATCTCCGACACGCACGTCCCGGATCGGTCCCGAGGCCTTCCCGACGAGGTGCGGGCGGCCGCCGATGCCGCGGACATCATCGTTCACGCGGGCGACTGGACCCAGGCATCCGTCCTCGATGATCTCTCGCAGCACGGCGAGCTGATCGGTGTGCACGGCAACAACGACGGACCCGACCTGCGCGCGCTGCTCCCCGAGATCGCCCGGCGCGAAATCGAGGGCGTGCGGTTCGCGGTCATCCACGAGACGGGTGATGCGAAACGTCGCCACGCGTGGACGGATGCTTCGTTCCCCGACACCGACGTCCTGATCTTTGGACACAGCCATATCCCGTGGGACACGGTCACGCCGGGCGGACTTCGCCTGCTCAACCCGGGCTCACCGACCGATCGTCGCCGGCAGCCGCACCGCACGATGATGACGCTCACCGTGGATGCCGGCGTGCTGCGTGAGGTGACGCTCGTACCTCTCGGGGCGCCCGTCTGAAGCTGAAGCTGAGGCTGAAGCGCGGGCGGTTTCAGCCTCTGGCGAGCGCGTCCCAGTCGATATCCATCCGCTCGGGATGTGTCGTCGAGATGCGTGCGGGAAGGATCCCGCCGACCTTCGGCCAGTGCTTACGCGTGGTCACGACCTCCGTCGCGACGCGCACGGGCTCGACACCCGGGGCATCCGGCACGACCTCGATCTGACACGCCTGGTATCCCCAGCGGCGCGTCGGTTTCGAAACCGCGACGATCATCCCCGTGCCGTTCACCGAATCGGCGATGGGGTCGCCCATCATCCGCTCGAGTTGCCGGGCCATGCTCTCGATCTCGTCCACACGCCGAAGCCTATCGGCGCCTGTCGCGGCCGTGCTGGCCCGGGTCTCGCTTACGCGCCGAGGGACAGGTTCGGCCAGGCCTCGATCCCGAACTCGTGGCGCAGGGCGCTCCGCGCGGCGAGCCACCCACCGAGCCCGTGCACACCGGGCCCGGGCGTCACGGACGCCGAGGCCAGGTACACACCGGGCAATGGCGTGCGCCACGGATCGGTGCTGAGCACCGGGCGCCGCACGAGCTGGAACAGATCCGGTGTTCCCGCGGCGATGTCGCCCCCGGGATAGTTCGGGTTGTGCCGCTGCAGGTCCGCGGCGGTCCACGACGACATGCCCACGATGGTGTCGCGGAATCCCGGCGCGAATCGCTCGATCTGTCTGATCACGGCTTCGGCGCGGTCGGCCGTGCTACCCGCAGGAACATGCGTGTACGTCCACAGCGTGTGCATGCCTTCGGGTGCGCGGGTGTCGTCGAAAATCGACGGCTGCGACGCGAGCACGTAGGGCAGCCCGCTCAGGCGCCCGTTCGCGACCTCGTTCTCGCTGGCCGTGATCTCTGCACGCGAGCCGCCGAGGTGCAGCGTGCCGGCGCGACGAAGTTCCGGATGCGTCCACGGGACCGGTTCGGACAGCGCGAAGTCGACCTTGGCCGAAGCATTTCCATACCGGAAGTTCGCCAGTGCCCGACGATATCGGTCGGGCAGTCGCGGACCCGCGAGTGCGACGAGCGCGCGCGGGGTGAGATCGAGAAGCGTCACTCGGGCTCGTGGCAGTTGGCTCAGGCTGGTGATCTCGACGCCCGTCTCGACCGTTCCGCCGTGCGCCCGGATGTCGTCGAGCATCGCGTCCGCGATCGCCTGGCTTCCGCCCCGCGGGATCGGCCAGCCCCGCGCATGCGCGTAGGCGGTGAGCGCGAGTCCGGCGCCCGCCGAGGCGAGGCTCGGGAGGGGCAGCGAGGTGTGAGCGGCCGCGCCGGTCAGCAGCGCGGGCGCGGCATCGCCACGGAACCGGGCGTTCCACGCCGGGGTGCCCTGCTCGAGCGTGGCCGCCGCGAAAGCGAGCGCCGTGACGGGGCTCGTCGGTACCCGCAGCAGGGAGTTGCCCGTCAGATCGGCGACGTGGCCGGAGCGAGCGGCGAGCGGTCCCATCAGCGCCGCATAGGCCGCGCCATCCGAGCCGAGTCCCTCGCGGGTGCGCTCGAGGTCGCGGTACGCGATCGCCGCGGCACCGCCGTCGAGGGGATGGGCGAACGAGACATCCGGTGTGAAGAACTCCACACGGCGAGCGAGTTCGAACTCCCGGAAGAAGCGCGATTCGAAAGCGAGCGGATGCACCGCCGAGCAGACGTCGTGGACGAACCCGGGCAGGGTCAACTCACGGGACGAGCTGCCGCCGCCGACACGATCTGCACGTTCGAAGACGCGCACCGAGAGCCCCGCACGAGCGAGCGTGACCGCGGCGGCAAGCCCGTTCGGACCCGCCCCGACGATGACCGCATCGACCTCGGTCGAGCGTCCGGATGCGCGCGTCGCACTCACGCGTCGTCGCCTCCGCGCGGGTCGCTGTCGCCATCCACGGCGTCCGTTCCCTCGTCTTCCGCGGTCGATTCCTGGGGCGACGAGCTCAGGCCCTCGGCGAGATACGCGAGACGGTGCAAGGTCTCGGAATTGCGCCAGTGCAGCATCGCGTCCGCGATCGGTCGGGGGATGAGTGTAGCGGGGCCCGCCACCGCGTGCTCCTGGATGCGGACGACGCAGCCCCGGCCCCGCGGTTTTACGTCAATCGTCACGCGGGCCTCGCCGATCGGCCACCCTTTCGCGCGCATGACCATGCGGTGCGGCGGGTTCCACTCGATCGAGGCCGTCTCGTCGTCGATGAGCGCGGGCCACACGCCGACGGAGTGATGCAACCGACCGCCAACCTCGGGCCAGTTCGCATCCACATCGCGCATCCGGGTCGCCCCGACGACCCACGACGGGTAGAGCCAGCCGTCTTCGAGCACGCGGAAAACGGCTTCGGGCGGGCAGTGCAGAACACGGGCGTTGTGGGACATCATTCTCATTCCGGGGTGGCGTGTATTCGATTGTCGCGCGCTTTGCACGGGTGCGTGCAGGGGTTGACAGGCATTGACCGAATCAACTGGCCGTTCACTGTTCCGCGCGGGGGATTGTCGCTGGCCCAGCCCGACGAGGTCAAGTCCTGGGACGTGGTGTATCGGTGATCGTGTGATCCCTCGTGTCGAGGTCAGGCTGTGAGGGCCCGAAGGTCGGGTTCGATCACCTCCTCTGTGGTGGGTTCGCCGACGCGGCGTGCGGCGGCGAGGGCGTCGAGGCCGAGGTAGCGGCGTTGCTCGGCCCACTCGTCGTGTTGCTCGGCGAGGACGGCGCCGACGAGCCGGATGATCGCGTCGCGGTTCGGGAAGATGCCCACGACGTCGGTGCGGCGGCGGATCTCCCGGTTGAGGCGTTCGTTCGGATTGTTGGACCAGATCTGCCGCCAGATGCTCTTCGGGAACGCGGTGAACGCGAGGATCTCCTCACGTGCGGCCTCGAGGTGCTCGAACGACCTGGGGAGCTTGTGCTCGAGCGCGTCCAGGACGCGGTCGAACTGGGCGTGCACGGACTCCGCGTCGGGCTGGTCGAAAACCGTGCCCAGCAGGGTCTTCACCCATGGCCACGAGGACTTTGGGGTCACGCTCATCAGGTTCGCCGCGTAGTGGGTTCTGCACCTCTGCCAGGACCCGCCGACGGTCGCGCCGATCGCTGCGACCAGACCTGCGTGTGCGTCGGACGTGACGAGCTTCACGCCGGTCAGGCCTCTCGCGACGAGGTCGCGCCAGAACGTCAGCCAGCCGGCGCCGTCTTCGGTCGAGTTGACTTGCAGACCGAGGATCTCGCGGTAGCCGTCGGCGTTCACGCCGGTCGCGACCAGCACCGCGACCTTCACGACCCGGCCGCCCTCGCGGACCTTCATGGTGAGCGCGTCGGCGGCGACGAACGAGTACGGGCCGGCGTCCAACGGCCGGGTGCGGAACGCGGTCACCTGCTCGTCAAGGTCGCGCGCCATCTCCGACACCTGCGACTTCGACAGCCCGGTGATCCCGAGGGTCTTCACCAGGTCATCCATCCGACGGGTGGACACGCCGAGGAGGTAGCTGGTCGCGACCACGGTGGTCAGTGCGGCCTCCGCGCGGCGGCGGCGTTCCAGCAGCCACTCCGGGAAGTAGGTGCCCTGCCGGAGCTTGGGGATCTTCACGTCGATGGTCCCGGCGCGGGTGTCGAAGTCGCGGTGGCGGTAACCGTTGCGACGGTTCACCCTGTCGTCGCTGATCGTGCCGTAAGCGGCGCCGCAGATCTGGTCCGCGTCCGCGGATAGCAGCTGGTTGATGAACGTGCCGAGCATCTCCCGCAGCAGATCGGGAGACGCCTGCGCGAGGTGGTCTTCGAGGAAGCGGGCAGGGTCGATATCGTGGGGTGAGACGGTCATCGTCGGGGTCCTTTCGAGATGGATGTGAAGAGTTCTCTCGAAGGATCACGCGGTGACCGTCGCTACGTCCGCAGCGACACGGTCACCCGATCCGTACACCACCTTGCCGGACGCCACCCCCGTCGGCGCAACCGCCTGGCCAAGAATTTCCGGAGCAGCGAACGTGGAGGACTCATCGAACCCGCTGTGCGAAAGAAGGAATCATGAAGGCGCTCACCTGGCAGGCCAAGCGATCCGTATCGGTAGACGAGGTTCCAGACCCCCGCATCGAGTTCCCGACCGACGCGATCGTGAAGATCACGTCCACCGCCATCTGCGGCTCCGACCTGCACCTGTACGAACTGCTGGGGCCGTTCCTCGGCCGCGGGGACATCCTCGGTCACGAGCCGATGGGCGTTGTCGTCGAGGTGGGATCGGAGGTGACCAACCTCGCCGTGGGCGACCGCGTCGTCGTGCCGTTCAACATCTCGTGCGGGCACTGCTTCATGTGCCGCCGCGGGCTGCAGTCGCAGTGCGAGACGACACAGGTGCGTGAGTACGGCAGCGGCGCGGCGCTCTTCGGCTACACCAAGCTCTACGGTCAGGTGCCGGGCGGGCAGGCCGAATATCTGCGCGTACCCCACGCGGACTACAACCACATCCGAGTCGGTAGCGACCTGCCCGACGACCGCTACCTGTTCCTCAGCGACATCCTTCCGACCGCCTGGCAGGGCGTCGAGTACGCCGATGTGCCCGACGGTGGCACCTTGGCGGTCATGGGGCTCGGGCCCGTGGGGCAGTTCGTGGCGCGGGTGGGTGTGCACCACGGCTTCCGCGTGCTCGCGGTGGACCCGGTGCCGGAGCGGCGGGCCATGGCCGAGCGGCACGGCGCGCTGACCTACGACCTCACCGACACCATCGTCGACGAGCTGCGCGACCTCACCGAGGGGCGCGGGGCCGACGCGGTTGTCGACGCCGTCGGCATGGCAGCGCACGGGAATCCCGGCGTACACGCCGCGCAGAGCGCGATCGGTCTGCTGCCCGACGCGATGGCTCGACCGCTCATGGAGAAAGCCGGGATCGATCGGATGGCGGCGCTACACGCGTCGATCGACATCGTCCGTCGTGGCGGCACGGTCTCGCTGAGTGGTGTGTATGCGGGAGACGCGGACATCCTGCCGATGAAGACGCTGTTCGACAAGCAGGTCAGCATGCGCATGGGTCAGTGCAACGTCAAGCGCTGGATCGACGAAATCCTGCCCCTCGTCGAGGACTCGAGCGATCCGCTCGGCGTCATGGACCTCACGACGCACCGCGTTCCGCTCGAGCGCGCTCCCGAGATGTACGAGACGTTCCAGAAGAAAGAGGATGGCTGCATCAAGGTCGTGCTGGAGCCGTAGGCCCTGTTTGACGCGCGAGCCGCGCGGCCCGGCCTCCGCGTCAGGCGTCTTCTTCGGGCGTCGGCGGGGGGCCGGGCCGAACCGCCGCCGTGTCGGCGATGTCGATTCGAGTGTTGCCGTCGTGCTTCGAAACGTCGATGCGCGGCGCCGCGTCCGATTCCACCGCGTCGGGTGCGGCGAGAAGCTGGTCGCGCCGCTTCTCTTCCTTCGTCATATCCATGTCGTCGGCACCGCTATTCGTCGTGTCATTCATGAGGCGACCCTATGGCGGTCGTGCCCTTTTTCGCGCGGTCTGGTGCGGAACGGACGCGTCGTGCTAGCGCTCAACGCGCCGCCGTCGGAATGCCGTGATTAGCATAGACACTATGACCACGCCCCAGAACGCCACCCAGAGCGCGCCCCTGCAGACCCTCCGTCCCGTTTCGGACGAGCAGAACCTGCTTGCCGCCAACACGCAGGATGCCGCGACCTCGTGCTGCGGCGGTGGCTGCTGCAGCTGAGTCACGGCATCCCGTGAAGCCCGCCGCGCTGTCCGTGCACCGAGACTTCTCTGAGGCCGTCAGGCGTGCTGTCCGGCGTGCGCGCCTTCCGCGATCTCTTCGATCACCTTCGCGTTGAACGCGGGAAGGTCGTCGGGGGTCCGGCTCGATACCAGGCCCTGGTCGACGACCACCTCTTCGTCAACCCACTCGGCGCCGGCGTTTTTCAGATCCGTCTTCAGGCTCGGGTAGCTGGTGATCGTGCGGCCGTCCACGACGCCCGCCTCGATGAGAAGCCACGAGCCGTGGCAGATGACGCCGACCGGCTTGGATGCCTCGAAAAATGCCTTCGCGAAGGCGATGGATGCCTCGTCCATGCGTAGGTGATCCGCGTTGACGACGCCACCCGGAAGGACGAGCGCGTCAAACGAGTCGGCATGGGCCGACGCCGACAGCTCGTCCACATTCTGCGTATGGCCGTTCTTGCCCTCGATCGAGTCGCCCTTCGGTGCGACCATGAGGGCGGCCCCGCCGGCATTCGTGACGGCCGCCCAGGGCGAGGTCAATTCGCTGTCTTCGAAGCCGTCAGTGGCGAGAAATGCGATGCGTTTTCCTGTGAGATCAGTCATGCGTGCGACGCTACGCGCGGCATAACCCGGGGTTCGAGGGGGTTGACAGGCCGCTTCCGTGCGCGTGACCCGCGTCAGTGCACGGGTGCGTTGCCGGACTCGACCATGTCCGCGGGCTTGCGTACGAACAGGGCGAGCGGGACCGCTGCGGAGGCGAGGACGGCGCCGACGAAGAACGCCGTGTGCACGCCTGCCGCTGTGGCGGCGACCTGATCGGTTCCCTCTGCGAGGGCTGCCGCGGCGGTCACCGACATGAGCGTGACGAAGAGTGCGGTGCCCGCAGCTCCGGCGACCTGCTGCATCGTGCCGACGGTCGCGCTGCCGTATGGGTACAGGCGCGGAGGGAGCGACCCGAGCGCAGAGGTCAGCAGGGGGGTGAAGACGAGACCGAGGCCGAGATTCAGGCCCAGGTGGACAGCGATGACCCAACCGACGGTGGTGCCGGCGTCGAAGGTCGCCATGCCCCAGAGCGAGCCTGCGGCGATGACCATACCCGGAATGACCAGCGGCGTCGGACCGAACCTGTCGAACGCGTTTCCCACGAAAGGCGCCATCACGCCCATGAGCACGCCGCCGGGGAGCAGCATCAGACCGACGCTGAGGACGTTTAGCCCGAGCACCTGCTGCAGGTAGATCGGGAGAAGGATCAGCGAACCGAACAGGCTTGCCATGACGATGACCACGAGCACGACAGCGAGGCTGAACGTCTTGCTCTGGAACGTGCGCAGGTCCAGGAGTGCGCCGTCCACCTTCTGCAGCTGAAGCTGACGCAAGACGAACGCGACGAGAGACACGCTGCCCACGACCAGCGGAATCCATATCGGCACGGGCGCTTCACCGGCGGCGGCCTCACCGATACTGCTGAGGCCGAAGATCAGTCCGCCGAATCCGACGGCAGAAAGTACGACGGAGAGTACGTCGAAGCGCGCGTCTGGGCGGGTCTTCGTGACGTTGCGCACCCATACCGCTCCGAGGGCGAGCGCGATGAGAGCGATGGGAAGGACCGACCAGAAGAGGAAGTGCCAGGTCGCGATGGAGAGGATGAGCCCGGAGACCGTCGGGCCGACCGCGGGGGCAACCGCGATGACGATCGTGATGACGCCCATCATCCGTCCTCGATGTGAAGCGGGCACGATGGTGAGCACCGTCGTGAACAGCAGCGGCATCATGATCGCTGTTCCCGACGCCTGAACGATTCGGCCGGCGAGGAGCACCTCGAACGTGGGTGCCAGTGCACCGATGAGCGTGCCCGTGGAGAAGAGGATCATCGCGGCGAAGAACACGTTGCGCAGCGGGAAGCGCTCGAGCAGGAAGCCCGTCAGGGGAATGACGACGGCCATCGTCAGCAGGAATCCGGTCGTCAGCCACTGGCCGGTCGCTGCGGTAACGCCGAGATCTTCCATGATGGGGGTCAACGCAACGCCCATGACGGTCTCGTTGAGGATGACAACGAACGCGGCGATGACGAGGAGCGCGATGACCGGTCCGGCCTTCACGGCGGGGGTCGTCGGTGTGGACGCGGTTTCGGGCGGTGAATCCTGCAGAGTCAAGAGGTTCCTTCGGGTGGAGCGGGGACGCGGCCGGTTGTCGTCGAGGTCATACGTCGAGCCACGAAGCGCCGGGGCAGCACAGAACGGCGCGAAAGTCGCGGACTACGACCGTAACCGCGCCCACCGACGTCGCATTCCCGAGGGGGACATCGATCTCAGGCCTCACCGCGCCCGATCCAGCGTCCGGGGGCCGGATTAGGCTGAGCGGATGAGTATGCCGCGCGGGGGCTTCGGTGGGGGTCTGACCCGCGGGGTGGACGCCGACGCCCAGCGTGAGCGCAATGCCGACGCCCCTGACATCCCGAACCTGGGCGGGCGCATCGTCGCGCTCTTCCGCCCGTATCGAGGGCGCCTGGCCGTCACCGCCGCGCTGGTCGTCGTCAGCGCCGCGATCGGAGTCGTCCCCGCGCTGATCATCGAGGTCATCTTCGACTCGGCACTTTTCCCGGCCGGTGACGCCGGGCCGAACCTGCGCCTGCTCGTCGAACTCGTGGCGCTCATGATCGGCTTGTTCGTGGCATCCGCGGGCCTGAACGTCATCCAGACCTGGCTCACCTCGACCGTCGGCAACCGCGTCACGGGCGACCTGCGCGTTCGGCTCTTCACGCACTTGCAGGCGATGGACCTGTCGTTCTTCACGCGCACGAAGACCGGCGTGATCCAGTCGCGGCTGCAGAACGACGTCGGTGGGGTCGCGAGCGTACTGACCAACACATTCACGAGCATCCTCGGCAACACCGTCACGGTGATCGCCTCGGTCGTCGCGATGGTGATGATCGACTGGCGCCTCACCCTCATCGCCCTCGGGCTGCTGCCCGGCCTCGTTTTCGTGCAGCGCCGCGTCGGCCAGGTGCGTGCCAAGATCGCCGCCGAGACGCAGGAGTCGCTGTCGCAGCTGACGGCCATCACGCAAGAGACGCTCTCGGTTTCCGGCATCCTGCTCGCGAAGGCGTTCCACCGGCAGAGCGCCGAGATCGAGCGCTACACGGTCGAGAACGGCAACCAGGTCGTGCTGCAAGTGCGGCAGGCGATGTCGGGGCAGTGGTTCTTCGGGATCGTCAGCATCATCATGTCGTCGGTGCCGGCGATCATCTACCTCGTCGCGGGTCTGCTGATCACAGGCGGCAGCGCGGACATATCGGCGGGCGTGATCGTCGCTTTCACGACCGTGCAGGCGCGTCTGCTCTTCCCGCTGATGGCGCTCATGCGTGTCACGCTCGACCTGCAGACCTCTCGGGCACTGTTTGCGCGCATCTTCGAATACCTCGATCTCGAGCCCGCGATCACCGAATCGCCCACGGCCACGGACGTCGAGGCTGCTCCCGGGCCGCTCGGGCGCGTCGAGTTCCGTGACGTGACCTTTCGGTACCCCGACGCCGCCGGCACGACACGGCCGACCCTCGACGGGGTGTCGTTCGTCGCCGAGCCCGGGCAGCACGTCGCCTTCGTCGGCCCGAGCGGGGCAGGTAAGACGACCATCCTGTACCTCGCACCGCGGTTGTACGAGGCATCCTCCGGCTCCGTGCTGTTCGCCGGCGCGGACGTGCGCGATCTGCGGCAGGCATCGATCATCGAGAACATCGGCATCGTGTCGCAAGAGACGTACCTGTTTCACGCGACGGTGCGCGAGAACCTCGCATATGCCAAGGCGGGCGCGACGCAGGCAGAGCTGGAGGACGCCTGCCGTGCCGCGAACATCCACCACGTGATCGAGGGGTTCGCCGAAGGCTACGACACGATCGTGGGGGAGCGCGGCTACCGTCTATCCGGTGGCGAGAAGCAACGCATCGCGATCGCCCGCGTGCTGCTGAAGGATCCGCCCGTGCTGCTGCTCGACGAAGCCACGAGTGCCCTCGACACCGTGTCGGAACGAGTCGTGCAGCGCGCGCTGGATGCCGCGGCCCGGGGTCGCACGACACTCTCGATCGCGCACCGCCTCTCGACCGTGGTCGGCGCCGATGTCATCCACGTCGTCGAGGGTGGTCGCATCGTCGAGAGCGGCACACACTCCGAGCTGATGGCCGACGGCGGGCTGTACGCCGAACTCGCGATGCGCCAGGTGGAGGCATCGAGCGGCCTCGCTTGAGGGTTCCGGACCGCGGGCGGTCAGCTCGCCCCGCTCACGCGACCGAACGCGCGACTCCCGCGGCCGGCAGCAGGATGCCGTCGATCAGCGCGATCTGATATTCGCGGTCGATGGGCTTTCGCTCGACGATTCCCCGGAACGCAGCCAGGGCGGGAAGGAGCCGCGCCAACATGTCGAGATCGGCGTCGGCGCGGATCTCGCCCCGGGCGAGAGCACGTTCGAGAAGGCCCCGGATCGCCACGATGCGCGGCGACATGAGCACGGCGCTCGCGGCCTCGGTCAGCTCGGGCTCGCGTGAGAGGAGCGCCGCAACACCCGCCATGACGCGCATGCGGCGCTCGGCGTCTTCCGCGGTGCGCGGTGTGATCATGCCGATGAGGTCGCCGCGCAGCGTGCCCGTGTCGGGCAGCTTGTCGGGGGAGAGGTCGGCCGACTTCATGCATCCGATCGCATCCAGCACCAGTTCGGCCTTCGACGGCCACCGTCGGTAGAGAGTCGCCTTGCCGGCTTTGGCGCGGGTCGCGACCATGTCGATCGTCATGCCGTCGAATCCCTCTTCGGCGAGGACGTCGATCGCCGCCCGCAGGATCTCGGGGTCTCGCGAGTGATCCCTCTTGCGGCCCGGGCGCGGAGCCGCCCCGTCCGTGACGGCGGGTGCGGGCTGCGTCATTGCGGTCCTCCTCGGATGTGGCTTCGTGGTTGTCGGTGTCTGTGCGGCATTTCGACTGCCGTTCTCCATCCTATTCCAGAACGTTTGGTATCCGGAACGGATGATTCTCGTATATGGTTTCCGCATGCCACAGACTTCCTCTTCCGCGAATGTCGCTAAGCCGGCGGCCGCGCCCTCGTCCCGCCGGTGGTGGACTCTCGCAACAGTCGGACTCGCGCAGCTGATGGTCGTTCTCGACGCCACCGTCGTGAACATCGCGCTGCCGGCCGCACAGGCCGACCTCGGCTTCTCGAACGGCGACCGCCAGTGGGTCGTGACGGCGTACGCGCTCGCGTTCGGCAGCCTGCTGCTGTTGGGTGGCCGGCTCTCCGACCTGATCGGCCGTAAGCGAACGTTCATCATCGGCCTGGTCGGATTCGCGATCGCTTCGGCGCTCGGCGGTGCCGCGCCGACGTTCGGGATTCTCGTCGCGGCCCGCGCACTGCAGGGTGTCTTCGCCGCCATGCTCGCCCCCACGGCGCTCGCCATGCTGACGACGACCTTCACGATCCCGCGCGAACGCGCCCGTGCTTTCGGAGTGTTCGGGGCGATCGCCGGAGCCGGGGGAGCGATCGGGCTGCTCCTCGGCGGGTTCCTCACCGAGTACTTCGACTGGCGCTGGAACCTCTACATCAACGTCTTCATCGCCCTCGTCGCGATCGTCGGGGCGATCCTCTTCGTCGGGCACGTGACCCGCACGGGCCCCCGTCCGACCCTCGATATCCCCGGCACGCTCGCGGTATCGGGTGCCCTGTTCCTGCTCGTCTACGGATTCTCGAACGCCGAGACGGATGGCTGGGACTCGCCCCTGTCATGGGGGATGCTGGCGGGCTCGGGAGTCTTGCTCGTCGTCTTCGTGCTGTGGCAGCACCGTTCGCGTCACCCGCTCCTGCCACTGCCGATCGTGCTGGACCGCAACCGCGGTGCGTCCTACATCTCCGTGCTGATCGCGGGCGCCGGGATGTTCGGTGTCTTCCTCTTCGTCACCTACTACTTGCAAGTCTCGCTCGGGTATTCGGCGATGCAGACGGGGCTGTCGTTCCTGCCCATGATCGTGATGCTGGTGCTTGCGGCTCAGCTCTCGACGAATATCTTCCTGCCGCGATTCGGACCGAAGATCATCGTGCCGATCGGGATGATCTTCGGGGTGATCGCGATGATTCTCCTCACCCGCCTCGGCCACGACAGCGGTTTCGTCAGCGACATCCTGCCTGCCCTGATGGTGATGGGGCTCGCGATGGGATCGATCATGCCCGGGGCGATGCAGACGGCGACGCTCGGAGTGGACCCGCAGTTCGCGGGAGTCGCCTCGGCAATGGTCAACACCAGCCAGCAGGTCGGCGGCTCGATCGGCACCGCCCTGCTGAATACCCTGGCCGCGACGGCCCTGACCGCGTATGTGGCGGCCAACGCGCCGGAGAGCCCGGAGGTGCTCGCCGAGGCCGCCATCCACAGCTACACCGTGGCGTATTGGTGGGGCGCGGGCTTCTTCGCGATCGGGTTCGTGATCGCCGCGCTGCTCTACCGCCGCCGCGGTGACGGCATCTCGCTGGCACACGGGCGTCCGGGCGCGACGGCGGCCGAGCCGGTCATCGCGCACTGACCGGAGTGCGCGGCGGGGCGTCGTTTCGTCTCGCTACGCTCGCTCACCGACCGGCGGGGCTACCAGAGCGATGCCGCGTCGATGATGATCGCGGTCTCACGGCCCACGTGTCCGCGGGTGGATTCATCGGCCACGTCCCAGACCTCACGGACGAACGCCCCGAGGGCGCGGCGATAGGCATCCTCCGGGTGCTCGCGCGCGATCGAGGCGAGTCGGGGCACATCCATCGTGAGGATCAGTGCCGCACGAGCCTGCACCGCTCGCGTCGCGGATGCCTCGCGCAAGATGCTCAAACCGGCACCCATCGCGTCGAGCGCATCGCGCAGCACGGGCAGTTCGGCTTCGCGCTGCGTGATGGATGAGCCATCCGGCCGCACTCGCCAGTGCACCACCACGTCGGGGATGACATCGAATGCACGTGCGCGGGCGTACATCGCCTGGGCCACGACCTGGTCCTCGTAGAGGCGCCCTTCGGGAAAGCGGAGCCCAGACCGCACCCAGAAGTCCGTGCGGCTCACCTTCGACCACGCGACGATGTTGCCGGATGCTTCGGGGTGCTCATCGATCGTCGTCGCCGACCGTTCGGGATCCGTCGCGGCCGCGACCCACGATTGCACCGCGCCGACCTCGTAAGCGGTGCCGGTGATCACCGTCGTGCTCATGTCGGCGTCATGTTCCACGCCCGATCGGGGCCGTAGCCGCGCGTACGCGCCAGCCACGAAGTCGCTTCCGGTGCGTTCGAGGGTGCCGACGAGGCGCTCCAGCGCCCCCGGCAGGAGCACGTCGTCCGCATCCAAGAATCCGACGAAGGGGGTCCGCACGCGATCGAGACCGGCGTTGCGTGCCACGCCGAGACCCCGACGCTCCGGCTGCGGAACGAAGGTGAACCGATTGTCGGAACCGGCGGCCTTCGCGAAGATCTCACGTGTGCCATCCGTGGAGTGATCGTCGATCAGGATGGCGCGCCATCCGGTGAACGTTTGCGCCTGCACGGACTCGAGTGCCTCGCGGGCGTAGGGAGCCACGTCGAATCCCGCGATGACGAGCGTGACCAGCGCCGCGTCCGGGCGACCCGCGGGAACGGTCGTCATACTCGCGCGGCTGCCTGACACACGACTGGTGCTCACGCGGCCGATTGTACGGCCGCGACCGAGGCCGCCACGGCCTCGCCCAGCGTGCGAGCATCGGCGGCGCCATCCGTCGTCCCGATCCGAGCGGAGAAGGTGAAGCGCACGGATGTCTGCGCCACCTCGCCCGGTATGCCGATCGCGAGCAGCACGTGCGAGGGCTCGTCGCTGCCGGCCGCGCACGCGGAGCCGCTCGAGGACACGATGCCTCGGCGTTCGAGTTCGAGGAGCACGGCTTCTCCGCTCGTTCCGGCGAAGGTGAAGCTGGCCGTGCCGGGCAGGCGGTGCACGGGGTCGCCCGTCAGGCGTGCCGCGGGGATCGCGTCGAGAACCTTCGCGACGAACGCGTCCCGGAACCCGGCGACGCGGGCGGATGCCTCGGCGCGCTCGGCATCGGCGAGCGTCAGAGCGGTCGCGAGCGCCACCGCGCCGGCGACGCTCTCGGTGCCGCTCCGACGGCCGCGCTCCTGGCCTCCGCCGTGGAGCAGGGGTTCGAGCGGAATCCGTCCCCGCACCGCCAGTGCACCCGTTCCCGGGGGAGCGCCGACCTTGTGCCCGGCGATCGAGATCGCGTCGACGCCGAGAGTCGCGGCCGACAGGTCGAGCCATCCGGCCGCCTGCACCGCATCGAGGTGGATCGGAACCCGTCGGGCGCGCACGATGGCGGCCAGGGCCGGGACATCCTGAATCGTGCCGATCTCGTTGTTGGCATACCCGAGGGTCACGAGCGCGGTCTCGTCGCGGAGTGCCGTTTCGAGGTCGCCCGGATCGACACGGCCGACCGCGTCAACCGGCAGCTCTGTCACCGTGAACCCGTGCACCCTGCAGAGGTAATCAACGGATTCGAGGATCGACTCATGCTCGATCGGGGTCGTGATGATGTGGCGCGCGCTGCCGGCGTGGCGGGAGAGATGCGCGGCGATCGTGATGCCCTTGACAGCCAGGTTGTTCGCCTCGGTGCCGCCCGAGGTGAATACGACGTCGCTCGAACGCATCCCGAGGATGCGAGCGACGGTGCCGCGCGCGTCGGCAAGCGCGGCCGCCGCACGCTCGCCGAACGTGTGGTGGCTCGAGGGGTTGCCGAACTCGGTCGTCAGGTACGGAATCATCGCCTCGAGGGCCTCGCGCCGCACGGGGGTGGTCGCTGCGTTGTCGAGATAGAGCATGGGGTGTCAGTCCGCGGATTCGTGCGAATCGTCCACGAGGATGTCGAGCCCGAGGTCCAGCGCCGATGCGGAGTGCGTCAGGGCGCCGACCGAGATGATGTCCACGCCCGTCTCGGCGATCGCCCGCACCGTGTCGAGCCGCACGCCGCCGCTGGCATCCACGAGCGCACGACCCGCGACCTGCTGAACACCACGACGCAGGTCCTCGAGCGAGAAATTGTCGAGCAGGATCGTGCCGATCCCCGCGGCGAGAACCGGTTCGATCTGATCGAGCCGATCAACCTCCACCTCGACATGCGTCGTGTGCGGCAGCCGCGCGATCGCGCCCTGCAGCGCCGCCGTGACCGAGACGCCGCTGCGCTGCAGTACGGCCAGATGATTGTCCTTCGCCATCACAGCGTCTGAGAGCGAGTGCCTGTGGTTGTGGCCCCCGCCGCTCGTCACGGCATGCCGCTCGAAAGCCCGCAGGCCCGGCGTGGTCTTGCGCGTGTCGGCGATCCGCGCGCCCGTGTGTGCGACCTCGGCGACGAAGCGCGACGTGAGGGTAGTGATTCCCGACATCCGTTGCACGAAGTTGAGGGCTACGCGCTCGGCGGTCAGCACACCCCGCGCGGGTCCCTCCGCGACCGCGAGAACGGTTCCCGGAGCGAATTCGGCACCGTCGGCGACCGTGAGGGCGACACGAATGGTGGGATCGGTCAGCCGGAACGCCGCGGCAAAGACCTCGCCGCCGCTGAAGACGCCGTGGTCGCGTGCGACCAGTTCGGCACGCGCGACCGCGGTCGAGGGGATGAGGAACTCGCTCGTGACGTCGCCCCAGGGGGCGTCTTCTTCGAGCGCCGCCGACACGGCGCGATCGATCGTGGCCCGGGTCAGCATCCTGCGCTCCCGACGAGGGCGGGGGAATGAGTGGGGGCGTGTGAAGAGAGGCTCGGGTCATCGCTGCGGTAATGAGCGCCGACAGACTCGCGCCGCGCGAGGGCGGCACGGATGGTCGCGGCCGCGAGCTGCAGCAGGTTCTCGTCCTCGAACTCGGCCTGCGAGCGCGGCGTACGCGGCTGAGCGAGCCATCCGTCGACGAGACCCTGCGCTCGCCGCAGCCCATGTTCGTCGCGTACGACCCCCACGCTCTCCCACATCACGCGCTGCAGCGCCGCGCGCGTGAACGGCATGTGCTCCGCTGTCGCAGATCGACGCTCCGTGCCTCGCGGTACGTCGATCTGCGACAGCGGAACGGAGCGCTGGGGGGCGGGGGCGGGGGTGTCGGGCGAGGCGAGGGCGGCGGCGGCCCGCGCGCCGAACACGGCGCCCTCCAGCAGCGAGTTCGACGCCAGCCGGTTGGCCCCGTGCACGCCGGTACGGGCAGCCTCGCCGACCGCGTACAGCCCGGGCAAGCTCGTTCGTCCGTCGAGATCGGTCCCGATCCCGCCCATCAGGTAGTGCGCCGCGGGGGTCACCGGGATCGGATCGCGTGCCCAGTCGAGACCCCGCTGACGCACGGCGGCATCGATCGTGGGGAAGCGACGTGTCAGGAAGGATGCGGTCGAGCTTTGATCTCCCGAGCCCTGTTCCGTTGAGCCCTGTTCCGTCGAGCCCTGTTCCGTCCAGCCCAGCCGTGTTGCGTCGAGGTGGACCGGCCGACCACCCTGCTCGATCATGCGGAGGGCGATGGCCCGCGCGACCACGTCACGCGGCGCGAGTTCGCCGTCGGGATGCGTGTCGAACACGAAGCGGCGACCGTCGTCGTCGATGAGGGTCGCGCCCTCACCACGCACGGCCTCCGAGATCAGGAACGGCTCGCCCGCAGCCAACACCGTCGGGTGGAACTGGACGAACTCGAGGTCCGTTACCTCGGCACCGGCCCGAAGCGCCGCGGCGATGCCGTCGCCGGTGGCCACGGATGGGTTCGTGGTGTGGGCGAAGAGCTGGCCCGCGCCCCCGGTCGCGAGAACGACGGCGTCGGCCCGGAGCATCCGTCGACCCTCCGTCGTGAGCAGGTCGACACCGCTCACGCGCCCCTCGACGAGCGTGAGATCGACGAGGAATGCGTGCTCGATGATCTCCATGGCCGAGGCGCGGACGGCTGCGACGAGCGCGGTCTCGATGGCCGTGCCCGTGGCGTCCCCGCCCGCGTGCAGCACGCGCGGGTACGAGTGCGCGGCCTCGAGGCCCTTGACGAAGTCGCCTGACGCGTCACGGTCGAAGGCGACGCCGAGCGCGATCAGTTCGCGGATGCGTTCCGGCCCCTCTGACACGAGCACCTCGACTGCGGCGGGGTCGCCGAGGCCCGCGGCCGCGGTCAGCGTGTCATGCGCGTGATCCGCTGCCCGATCGTCGGCGAACATGACCCCCGCGATGCCGCCCTGCGCATACCGCGTGTTGGCGTGCTCGAGCACGTCTTTCGTCACGAGCGTGACCTCGATGCCCGCGCGGGCGGCGTGCAGCGCGACGGTCAGTCCCGCTATGCCGCTGCCGACGACGATCGCGCTCGTCATGCCGTCACCTGCGGTGCGGGCTTGGCGGCCAGCATCCGTTCGAGCGCGATGCGTGCGGGCTCGGCGACGTCCGCGGCGACGGTGATTCGGTTGCGGACCTCGCCCGCGACGAGCTGCTCGAGCACCCACGCGAGGTAACCGGGATGGATGCGATACATCGTCGAGCACGGGCAGACGACGGGATCGAGGCAGAAGATCGTGTGCTGCGGATGCTCGGCCGCGAGCCGCTGGACGAGGTTGACCTCTGTGCCGATCGCAAAAGTTGTCGGCTCGGTCGCGGCCTGGATGGCCTTGCGGATGTAGTCGGTCGATCCGGCCTCGTCCGCGGCATCGACGACCGGCATCGGGCACTCGGGGTGCACGATCACGCGGACGCCCGGATGCCCGGCGCGCGCCTTCTCGATCTGGTCGACCGTGAAGCGGCGGTGCACCGAGCAGAATCCGTGCCACAGGATCACGCGGGCGTCGTCGAGCGTCGCCTCATCGTTGCCACCGAGCGGGCGATTCGGGTTCCACATCGGCATCTGCTCGAGGGGAACTCCCATCGCCTTGGCCGTGTTGCGGCCGAGGTGCTGGTCGGGGAAGAAGAGCACGCGACGGCCGCGCGCGAAAGCCCACTCGAGCACCGTCCGCGCGTTCGACGAGGTGCAGACGATCCCTCCGTGCCGCCCGACGAACCCCTTGATGGCTGCCGACGAGTTCATGTACGTCACCGGGATGACGGGCACCAAGCCATCCGCGTCCACGGCATCCATCGGGCCGTAGACATCCTCGAGCTGCTCCCAGCACTCCTCGACCTGATCGATGTTCGCCATGTCGGCCATCGAGCATCCGGCGGCGAGATTCGGCAGGATGACCGCCTGCTCGGGGCGCGAGAGCAGGTCCGCGGTCTCGGCCATGAAGTGCACCCCGCAGAACACGATCGACTCGGCCTCGGGGTGTGCCTGGGCGGCGTTCGCGAGCTGGAACGAATCGCCCACGTAGTCGGCGTGCCGCACGACCTCTTCGCGCTGGTAGAAGTGCCCGAGAATCACGACGCGGTCGCCGAGTGTGCGCTTGGCGGCCAGGATGCGCTCGTGCAGCTCGGCCTCGGATGCCTCGCGGTACTCGAGCGGCAGTTCGCCCTGGCGCGGCGAACCGGCCGGGATCACATCACCCATCGATGACCCCGGACCGTATCCCGGGCGTCCGTCGAAGCTCCACGGCCCCGCGGCGAGGTCGGTATTGCAGGTCTCGGCGTCCGAGAGGCCCGCGGTGATCCGCTGTATCTCATGATCGACCGACGGGTTCAGCATGGCGGTCGTGCTGAGGGTGAGGGGAGTGGCGTTCATGTCGTCCTCGAATCGAAGGATGCGCGGCTCGGTGCCGGGGCGGGAGCGGGTGCGGCGAGCGGGCCGCGCTCGGCCAACTCGACATCCTGGTTGTAGCGGTACAGGCGGGCGGGGCGGTGGCTGCCGGTGCGGAAGCCGTCGGTGGGGATCAGGGTTCCGGAGTTCTCGACCTGACGCCGGAAGTTGGCAGGGTCGAGCTTTCGGCCGAGGATCGACTCGTACACCTCGCGCAACTCGGCGAGCGTGAATTCATCGGCAAGCAGGCCGTGCGCGATCCGCGAGTAGCCGGCCTTGTTCCGCAGGCGCCAGAGCGCGTAGTCGACGATCTGGTTGTGATCGAAGGCAAGCGTCGGCAGATCGGCGGCATCGAACCAGGCCACGTTCTCGGGGGCGTCGCCGGCAGCGGCGTGGGCCGCAACTTGCGCGTCGACCTGAGCCGAACGCAGCAGCGCCCAGTACACGATCGACACGACGCGTGAGGGCGAGCGGTGGACGTCTCCGAACGCGTAGAGCTGCTCGAGATAGCTCGGTGAGAGACCGGTGGTCTCGCCGAGTGTGCGGGATGCCGCGGCATCCAGTCCCTCGGTCGTGTCGAGCCATCCGCCCGGCAGTGCCCACAGTCCTGCGTAGGGATCGCGCGTGCGCCGGACCAGGGGCAGAACGAGCGCAGCCGAGTCATCCTCGGGGCGTCGCCTCAGCGTGAAGATCACGGTCGAGACCGCGACGCGCGTGGCCTCGGCGGCGGGAGCGGCAAGCACTTGCGACTCCGTGGCCGTGGCCGTGGCAGAGGGAGCTGTGCTCATGGTGTGCTGACTCGACATCTCTAGGGCGACGCTGGTTCGAGTCAAGGTGACTCTAACCTCCATCGATCTTAGTGTCATGCCGACTCGAAGGCAAACGTTGTGCGCCGCAGCCCCGCCCCGTGGGCGGGCGCGCGGGTCGCAACCTGCCGGGACTTCTCAGCGACGCGAATTATCCTGAGTCCGGCGCCCGGCCGCTCGATTGTGCGAGTCCGGAGGCAGAGAGGGGCAGGCGCATGCAGGTTGTCGACATCGTCGTGCTCGTGCTGCTTCTCGTCGCTCTCATCATCGGGTTCCAGCGAGGTTTGCTCGCGAGCCTCGGGACCCTCGTCGGACTCGGCATCGGCGCTGTCGGCGCGTACTGGCTGATGCCCTTCGTGACGGCCGCTCTGCCCTGGCCGATGTGGCGCGCGCTCGCCGTGATCGCGGCCACGCTTCTGCTGTTGGCCGGATGCGCGGCGCTGGGTTCCGCCGCGGGCAATGCTCTGCGACGCGGCGTCGACCGTACGCCGCTGCGTGGCGTCGATCGTTTGCTGGGCGGCGGTTTGACGCTCGTGGCCGCGGCACTCGCCGTGTCGCTCGTCGGCTCGGGCCTCGCGGCCACCGGAACGCCCATTGTTTCGACCGCGATCGCCTCGTCGCGCGTGCTCACCGTCATCGAGAGCATCGTGCCGCGACCCCTCCAGGCGGGACTCGCAGAGCTG
Organism: Microbacterium lacus; assembly: GCF_002812805.1. Lineage (GTDB taxonomy): Bacteria > Actinomycetota > Actinomycetes > Actinomycetales > Microbacteriaceae > Microbacterium > Microbacterium lacus_A. The sequence goes on from NZ_NMUM01000022.1 coordinate 218,814, forward strand.
CGCGGCGCCGTACTCGGTGACGCGATCCCCACACTCGGCGGACTGTTGCTGCCCGGCACGGCGGCAGTCCAGCCCCCCGTTCAGCTCGACGACCCGGAACTCGCGGAGGCCGCGGCATCCGTCGCTCGTATCACCGGAGTGGCATACGCCTGCGGGCTGAGTTCGAGTGGCTCCGGTTTCGTCATCGGCGCCGACCGTGTCGTGACGAACGCTCACGTCGTTGCGGGCGTCGATCGTCCGGTCGTCGAGCTGCCCGGCCGCGAGGCGCGCGACGGCCGGGTCGTCTACTTCGATCCCATCGGTGACATTGCCGTGATAGCCGTCGACGATCTTGACGCGGAACCCCTGGATGTCGTTCCCGTGCTGCCCGCGGGTTCGTCGGCGGCCGTGCAGGGCTATCCGCACGGCGGACCCTTCGAGTCCATGTCGGCAGCGGTCCTCGCGGTCGGGACGGTACCGGTGCCGGACATCTACGACGAATCCTCGAACCTCCGCGAGATCTACACACTCGAGGCGAACGTGCGGCCCGGAAACTCGGGTGGCCCGTTGCTGACCGCCGACGGAGATGTTGCGGGCCTCGTCTTCGCGCGCGGCGGGGAGCAGGAGAGCCGGGGCTACGCGTCGACGTCGACCGAACTCGCTCCGATCGTCGAGGGCGCCGCGGGATGGCAGAGTCCGGTGTCGTCCGGCAGCTGCACGCGCTGACCCCGCTCGCCCCCGCTCGCTCTGGCTTCAGCCAGCGAAACACCCCTGCTGCGACGAAACACCCACGGGCGCGAGGTGTTTCGTCGCACCAGGGGTGTTTGGGGGAGTGTGTGGGCGCGGGGCGCCCCTGGGTTGTTCCGCGTGTCGCCGAAAGGGGATGCGGCGCGGGGCCCCTCGGTGGGTATGCTGGCCGCGTCGGGCCTCCGGATTCGGCGATAACTGAACACCGGCCCTATGACCCCTTGCGGGAGAGCCCCGGCACCGCTTCGCGCCGGGCACCGAAGGAGCAAGCCTCCCCGCCAATCTCTCAGGTATTGCGTACCGCGGGGGTCGGGCCACTCTGGAAAGCGATCCGCTCGTGCGGATCCGCCGACGGTGAAAGCCGAGTCATCCTGATCGATGTCTCGGCGAAACTCTCAGGCAGATGACAGAGGGGGAGTTCACCGGGCGTCGATCGGCGCCCGCCCGCACCACCACGGGAGAACTCATGCCAGACCCCACCCCGCCGACGACGGCCCCACCGGGCGATGCTGCGCGCTCGCCCGAACCTCGTCGAACGGTACTTGCCGAAGCCCACGAGCGGCTCGGCGCATCCTTCACCGACTTCGGCGGGTGGTGGATGCCGGTGCGCTACAGCTCGGAACTCGCCGAGCACCACGCCGTCCGTACAGCCGCAGGCCTGTTCGACATTTCGCACATGGCCGAGTTCATCGTGAGCGGCGAACGCGCGGGCGAGTTCCTCGACTACGCGCTGTCGGGGCGGCCCTCCACGATGCGGCTCGGCAAGGCCTCGTATGGCTTCGTGTTGACCGAGAGCGGCGGCATCGTCGACGACGTCATCGTCTACCGCCTCGGCGACGGCCACTACGTCGTGATCGCGAACGCCGGGAATCGGGATGCCGTGGCCACCGCGCTGGCGGAGCGCGAGGCATCCGTCCCTCCTCCCGCGCCACCGACACCGTCCGAGCCCGGCGCTGACGTCTACTTCGGTTTCGTGGCGGGAGCCACGGGCTTTCGTGTGGAGGATGTCTCGGACGACCTCGCGCTCATCGCGGTGCAGGGCCCGGCATCGGTCGCCATCCTCGCCGCGACCGAGGGGCTCGACGAGTTTGCGCCGAGCCTCGGTGACCTCGGCTATTACGCCGCAGCGGCCGCTCGGTTCGATGGGGCTCCGGTGTTCGTCGCCCGGACGGGCTACACAGGCGAGGACGGTTTCGAGCTCGCCGTGCCCGTTGGTCGGGCCGAGGAACTCTGGAACGCGCTCCTTGAGGCGGGAGAACCTCTCGGACTCGTGCCGGCCGGGCTTGCCGCACGCGACACCCTCCGGCTCGAGGCCGGCATGCCGCTCTATGGGCACGAGTTGTCGCGGAGCATCCGTCCCGCTCAGGCGGGTCTCGCGCGCGCGGTTGCGAGCGACGGGGACTTCGTGGGTCGCGAGGGCGCCAGCGCGGCGTTGGCTCCGGATGTTCGTGTGCTCGTCGGCCTCGCTTCGGAGGGCCGCCGGGCCGGGCGTGCGGGCTATGCCGTGTTCGACGGCGACGGACCGGCCGCGACCGAGGTGGGCGAAATCACGAGCGGCGCGCTCAGCCCGACGCTCGGGCATCCGATCGCCCTCGCCTACGTCGACCCGGCCGTTTCGACCCCCGGCACGCAGCTCTACATAGATGTCCGCGGTACGCGCATCCCCGCGACCGTCACACCCACCCCGTTCTACCGGAGGAAGAAATGACCGATCTCACCGCCCTGTCCTACACCGCCGAACACGAGTGGATCTCGATCGACGGCGATATCGCGACCGTCGGCATCACCGACTACGCCGCCGAGAAGCTGGGCGACGTCGTGTTCGTCGAGCTGCCGACCGTCGACTCGGGCGTGAGCGCCGGGCAGGTCTGTGGCGAGATCGAATCCACGAAGTCGGTCGGCGAACTCTACGCGCCCCTCACCGGCGACATCGTCGCGGTCAACGAGGCCGTCGCGGACGACCCGAGCCTGATCAACTCCTCGCCCTTCGAGGACGGGTGGCTGCTGAAGATCCGCATCGACGCGTCGCAGCCGGCGGAGCTTCTCGACCGAGCCGCATACATCGGCCTGACGGGTCAGGCTTCGTGACCGTGTCTCCCGGCGGCGCTTTCGCGGCGCGCCATATCGGGACGGATGCGGCGGCCCAGGCCGTGATGCTCGACACCCTCGGCTACCCGAGCGTTGACGCGTTGCTCGATGCCGCTGTGCCGGGCGCGATCCGCGTCCACGAACGCACGACGAGCGACATTCCACCCGCAGCGACGGAGGCTGAAGCGCTCGCCGAGCTGCGCGAACTGGCCTCGACGAACCGCGCGGCACGGCCGATGATCGGGCTGGGCTACTACGACACCTTCACGCCGTCCGTCATTCAGCGGAACGTGCTCGAGAACCCGTCCTGGTACACGGCCTACACGCCGTATCAGCCCGAGATTTCGCAGGGTCGTCTTGAGGCACTCATCACCTTCCAGACGATGGTGACCGACCTGACGGGCCTCGACATCGCCGGTGCCTCGATGCTCGACGAGTCCACGGCGGTCGTGGAAGGGATGCTCGTCGCCCGGCGTTCGTCGAAGTCCGGCTCGAATGTGTTCTTGGTCGACGCGGACGCGCTGCCGCAGACGCGCGCTCTGCTGGAGTCGCGCGCCGCGGCTCTGGGGATCGAGCTGCAGACGATCGACTTCGCCGCGCACGCCTCGGTCGCCCCGCGAGAGCAGCGAGTCGAAACGTCCGATCTGCCCGAGGCTTTCGGTGCCCTCATCCAGTACCCCGGCGCGTCCGGCCGCGTGTGGGACCCGTCCCACGCCATCGCCGCCGTGCAGGCACAGGGCGGACTCACGGTCGTCGCGGCGGACCTGCTCGCGCTGACCCTCATCGCCTCACCCGGCTCGCTCGGCGCGGACATCGCGGCGGGTACGACCCAGCGGTTCGGCGTCCCGCTCGGCTACGGGGGCCCGCACGCGGGCTACCTCGCCGTGCGCCAAGGCCTGGCTCGCCAGCTGCCGGGGCGTCTGGTCGGTGTGTCTCGGGACGCCGCGGGTAACCCCGCCTACCGTCTCGCGCTGCAGACGCGCGAGCAGCACATCCGCCGCGAGAAGGCGACGTCGAACATCTGCACCGCACAGGTGCTGCTCGCTGTCATGGCGGCGATGTACGCGGTCTATCACGGTCCCGAGGGCCTTCGTGCGATCGCGGAGGATGTCGCGGGCAAGGCGGAGGCACTCGCCACCGCGCTCCGGGAGTACGGTCTGACGCTCGAGTCGGATTCGTTCTTCGACACGCTCCGGGTCTTCGTCCCGGGCGACGCCCACCGCGTGATCGAGCGCGCCCGTTCCCGCGGATACCAACTGCTCTGGGTGGACGGCGCGACCGTCGGGGTATCGGTGGACGAGACCACGACTTCGGCAGACCTCGCCGCCGTGGCCTGGGCGTTCGGTCTCCCCGACGGCGCCGTCTCCACCACGCCCGAGGGTGCCCCTTCCGCGCCCGAGGGTGCCCCTTCCACGCGCGAGGGTGCCTCTTCCACGCGCGAGGGTGCCCCTATCGGCGCCCTGCCGACCGATCTGCTGCGCGAGGACGAGTACCTCACGCATCCGGTCTTCCACGCGCACCGCAGCGAGACCGCGATGATGCGCTATCTGAAGACGCTCGCCGACCGCGACTACGGGCTCGACCGCGGCATGATTCCGCTCGGCTCGTGCACGATGAAGCTGAACGCGGCGACCGAGATGGCGGCGATCTCGTGGCCGGAGTTCGCGCGGGTACATCCGTTCGCTCCCGAGGCCGACGTGCGCGGATACCTGGGCCTGATCGAGCAGCTCGAGACCTGGCTCGCCGAGGTCACGGGCTACGACGCCGTATCGCTGCAGCCGAACGCCGGGTCGCAGGGGGAGCTCGCGGGACTGCTGGCTATCCGCGGGTACCACCGTTCGCGGGGCGACCTCGGACGCGACGTCTGCCTGATTCCTTCATCGGCGCACGGCACGAACGCGGCTTCGGCTGTGCTTGCCGGAATGCGCGTCGTTGTCGTGGCATGCGACGAGGCCGGCAACGTCGACCTCGATGACCTGCGCGCCAACATCGAGGCGCACGCCGCGACGCTCTCCGCGCTCATGATCACGTACCCCTCGACCCACGGTGTGTACGAGCACGATGTACTCGACATCACCCAGGCCGTGCACGACGCGGGCGGGCAGGTGTACGTCGACGGCGCGAACCTCAACGCGCTCCTCGGCTACGCGCGGTTCGGTGATCTCGGCGGCGATGTGTCGCACCTGAACCTCCACAAGACTTTCGCGATCCCGCACGGCGGTGGCGGACCCGGAGTCGGCCCGGTCGCGGCGAAAGCGCATCTTTCACCGTTCTTGCCGGGGCATCCGTTCTCGCCGCGTGCAGACCACGCGGGCGGGTTCGTTTTCGACGGTGCGCCGATTTCGGGGGCGCCGCACGGTTCGGCGGGGATCTTGCCGGTGTCGTGGGCCTATGTCCGGATGATGGGGGCTGAGGGGCTGCGTCAGGCCACGGCCGCGGCGGTCCTTTCCGCGAATTATGTGGCGGCCCGGCTGCGCGCGCACTTCCCGGTGCTGTACACGGGTGAGAACGGGCTCGTCGCGCACGAGTGCATCCTGGACCTGCGGGCCCTGCGCGAGGCGACGGGGATCACGGTGGACGATGTGGCGAAGCGCCTGATCGATTACGGATTCCACGCGCCGACGATGTCGTTCCCCGTGGCGGGCACGCTCATGGTCGAGCCCACTGAGAGCGAAGAGCTCGCAGAGCTCGAGCGATTCGTCGAGGCCATGATCGCGATCCACGCCGAGGCTCACGCGGTGGCGGCGGGGGAGTGGCCGGCGGACGACAACCCCCTCGTGAACGCGCCGCACACCGCCGAGTCGGCGATCGCGGGCGATTGGGAGCATCCGTACTCCCGCGAGCGCGCCGTGTACCCGACTCATGCGCTGGTGCAGAACAAGTACTGGCCGCCCGTGCGGCGGGTCGACAACGCGTGGGGCGACCGCAACCTCGCATGTGCCTGCCCGCCCGTGGAGGCCTTCGCCTGACCCCGGCCGCTCGCCCCCGGGCCACACGCTCAGCACCGCCACGTCACCGCGAAACACCTCTCGTGCGACGAAACACCCTGTGTCCTGGGGTGTCTCGCCGCACGCGGGGTGTTTCGCAGACGGCAGGCGACAGAAACGCCCGGATGTCGGGGCTCACTCGATGGGACTGCTCCACCGAATGAGCCCCGACACACGCATGCTCTGTCTATCGCCGCAGGGTCGCGAGCATGGCGTTGTCGCGCGCCGCTACCAGCGGAACTCCGGCGCGCAGCAGCTTGCGCTCGATGGGCACTACCCGATGGGCGTCGGACCAATCCCATCGTGCAAAGCCGTCGGAATATCGTCGGAGTCGGTCTTCGCGCACCTTCTCTTTCACGACTCCTTCGACGGCTGCCTGGGCCGTTAATGCCACATACTTCCCGTATCCGTCCGACTCGCCAATCGCCCGGACTTTGGTCCACCAGAAGTCGGAGCGATCCGTGATTCCCTCGTAGGTAAAAACCTGCTGCAGCACCGGCACGGCGAAGCCCAGCCACGAGATCACGGCTCGACTCACGGACTCGCCCGCCGACTCAGCCCTCGCGTCGGCAAAGTCCCATACCCACCTCAGCAAGCGCTCGTTCCGACGGTTTGCGTCGTCAGATGACCAAGCGCGCAGCTGCTCTCTCGGCATCCCGCGCCGGAGCGCGGCGTCTGCCACGGCCAGCGCGTATGCCGGGGGGAGGTGCCGTGCTGTGTCAACGACGGTCGCCAGAAGGTCGGTGACGAACACAGATCCGATCGCCGCGACATTCCGAGCGCCCTGCGCGGCATGCACGACCACGTCACCGTAGCGTTTCGTGGACCGTCGATCCGGATCGAAGATGTGGATGTCGCGGGGCTCCCCGAAGATGGGTAGCTCGTGCAACACCGCCGCTGACTCGCGCATGAAGATGGCATCGGTGAAAACGAGCCCTGCCGCAGCGACCCGTTGGTGGTACCTCTCGTGCGGTTTCAGGCCCGTCCACCATTCCGCCCCTGCATAGACGCCGTGGCGCACCCGGAGGAGTTCCCCGCGAGCTGCTCGCCCGTACAGCCCCGTGTGCAACCGCCGCTCATCTGCGGCGAGCACGAACGGTGTTTCCCTCAGGGCGTCAGTATGCTGCACCCGTCCACCGTGACGGATTCGGCCGCGACCAACGGTTCAGACGCTGCAATCGGTGGACCGGCCCGTTCTGTCCACCGTTGTGCAGGACTGCCCCGTGGCAGACGATTGCGCACCCGCCCGACCGTGCCCTCGCGTCACCATCGCGGCGAAACACCCATCGTGAGACGAAACCACCCTCGACGAGGGGTTTGTGGTCGCGGCAGGGGTGTTTCGCCGTGTGAGCGGCAGGGGGGAAGGTCGGGACTGGGATGACTTGGACGGAGCAGCGGCCGGGCTCAGGCGCCCGGAACGCCGAACACGCCGGGCCACCAAACAACCGCGAGCGGGTACCCGATGAAGGCGATCACGTCGATCAGCGTGTGCGCGATGACGAGCGGCATGATGCGGCCCCAGCGCCGGTAGCACCAGCCGAACACGATGCCCATCACGAAGTTGCCGAGCATCGGACCGAACCCCTGATACGCGTGATACGCCGCTCGCAGCGCAGCCGTCGAGAGGATGATCGTCCACCAGCCCCATCCGAGCCGGCGCAGTCTGTCGAACAGGTACCCGATGAAGATGACTTCTTCGGTGAGTCCCGCGCGTACCGCCGCGAGCAGCAGGAGCGGGATCGTCCACCACGACGCGTCGAGGGGCGAGGCATCGACCTGAACGGTGATGCCGAGCGCGCGCCCGAGGGCGTACAGACCGAGCCCCGGCACACCGATCACGACGATCAGCAGGAAGCCGCGCCCGAAGTCTCCGCCGAAGCGGCGGAAGTCGAGTCCGATACGCCGGAACGCGGACTTGCCGGGTTCCCACAGCAGCCAGATCGCCAGGGCCACCGGCACCAGCGCGAAGAACTGCGACAGGAATTGATAGAGAACGGGCCAGAATTCGGATGCCGAAGCCCCCGGGTTGACCGACGCCGACTGATCGCCCAGCGATTCCTCACGGCCCAGGGACTCCACCAGCTGCAGCACCGAGTAGAGCGCCGAGCGGCCGACCGACAGGGCCAGCACGATTCCGATTTCCCACCACAGTCGAACGCGTGCGGTGCGGTCGAGTGCTACGGGGCTCAGGGGATCCACTTCGACAGATTGCCATATGGACGGCATCCTGAGTTAAGGCTATGTAACGGTTTTGCTCATGATTTGGAGCATTCGGACCAGGATGCCTAGGGTTTCTCTATCCCGCGCAGACTCACAACCGTGATGCTGCGCGTAACAGCACTCTTAACAGGAGGACAAGTGAAGCGCAACAAGATTGCCCTGTCGGGGATCGCGCTCCTCGCCGTCGGAGGGCTCACGCTCGCCGGCTGCGCGGGCAGCGATGACTCGGGCGACACCGACGGTGGCGGCGCGAGCGACGCGATCATCACCACGAACGGTTCTGAGCCGGAAAACCCGCTCATCCCCACCGCGACCAACGAGGTCGGCGGCGGAAAGATCCTCGACGCGATCTTCGCGGGCCTGGTGTCGTACGGTGCGGATGGCTCGCCCGTGAACGACATGGCCGAAGAGATCACGGTCGATGACCCGCAGAACCTGACGGTGAAGATCAAGGAAGGCCAGACCTTCACGAACGGCGAGGAAGTCACCGCCGACAACTTCATCAACGCGTGGAACTACGGCGCGCTTGCCTCCAACGAGCAGTACAACAGCTACTTCTTCGAGGACATCGAGGGCTTCAGCTACGATGAGGACTCGGAGCTCACGGGCCTCGAGCTGGTCGATGACTACACGTTCACGATCGCGCTGAACAAGCCGGCCTCGGACTTCGCGCTGCGCCTCGGCTACTCCGCGTACTACCCGCTGCCCGACGTCGCGTTCGAGGACATGGCCGCGTACGGCGAGAACCCGGTCGGCAACGGCCCGTACATGCTCGACGGTGAGGGCGCCTGGCAGCACGATGTGCAGATCGACCTCGTCGCGAACCCCGACTACCAGGGCGTGCGCGAGGTGATGAACGGCGGCCTGTCGATCATCTTCTACGCATCGCAGGATGCCTCCTACGCCGACCTGCTCGCGGGTGAGGTCGACGTCGTCGACCAGATCCCGACGGGCTCGCTCGCGACGTTCGAGTCGGACCTGGGCGACCGCGCGGTCAACCAGCCCGCCGCCGTCTTCCAGTCCTTCACGGTTCCCGAGTACCTCCCGCACTTCGAGGGCGAAGAGGGCCAGCTGCGTCGCCAGGCGCTGTCGATGGCCATCGACCGTGCACAGATCACCGACGTGATCTTCGAGGGCACCCGCACTCCGGCGAGCGACTTCACGTCGCCCGTCATCGCGGGATGGTCGGACTCGCTCGAGGGTGCTGAGGTCCTCGAGTACAACGAGGAAGAGGCCCAGCGTCTCTGGGCCGAGGCCGACGCCATCTCCCCGTGGGAGGGTTCCTTCCAGATCGCGTACAACGCCGACGGTGGCCACCAGGCCTGGGTCGACGCTGTGACCAACTCGATCAAGAACGTGCTCGGCATCGAGTCGTCGGGTGCCCCGTACCCGACCTTCGCCGAACTGCGCGAGCTCGTCAACTCCCGCACGATCACGACCGCGTTCCGCACCGGATGGCAGGCCGACTATCCCGGTCTGTACAACTTCCTCGGACCGCTCTACGCAAGCAATGCGGGCTCGAACGACGGCGACTACTCGAACGCCGAGTTCGACGCGCTGCTCGCCGAGGGCATCTCCTCCACCGACATCGGTGAGGCGAACGAGCTGTTCCAGCAGGCGCAGTCGATCCTGCTCGAGGACCTGCCGGCCACGCCACTCTGGTACTCGAACGTGACCGGCGGTTACGCCGAAACGGTCGAGAACGTCGAGTTCGGCTGGAACTCGGTTCCGCTCTACCACGAGATCACCAAGGGCTAAGTCCTGATCTCACTCGCGAGGCGGTGACGGTTACACGTCACCGCCTCGCGACATGTTCCCCAGGGCTCGCGTTCGCCCACCCGACGCGGCACGATGCTCTTAGCGGGTTCGCGCGTGCCGACCAGGCACGCGCTCGCCCCGTATCCGGAGGGAGTGAGGGTGCTCGCGTACATCCTCAGGCGTCTTCTGCAGGTCATCCCCGTGTTCTTCGGGGCGACGCTGCTGATCTATTTCATGGTTTTCGCCATGCCGGGGGATCCGATCCTCGCCCTTTTCGGCGACCGGACCCCGAACCCCACCTTGCTCGCTCAGATTCGAGAGCAGTACCACCTCGACGACCCGTTCCTGGTGCAGTACTTCTACTACATCACCGGTGTGTTGCAGGGCGACTTCGGCGTCAGCTTCTCCGGGCAGCCGGTCGGAGAAATCCTGTTGCGCACCTTCCCGGTGACAGCGCGGCTCGCGATCATGGCGCTTGTGATCGAGTTCACGCTCGCGATCATCATCGGCACCGTCTCGGCGCTGCGTAAGGGCAAGCTGTTCGACAACACCTCACTCGTGGTCGCCCTGATTTTCGTGGCCGTGCCGATCTTCGTGCTTGCGTTCCTCGCCCAGTACTTCCTCGCGATCCAGCTCGGGTGGTTCCGGCCGACGGTCGGAGCGCAGAACGGATGGTTCGACCTGCTGCTCCCCGCCATCGTGCTGGGGGTGAGTCTGTACGCGACGAGCATGCGACTGATGCGCGCGTCGACGATCGACACGCTCAATCAGGACTGGGTTCGCACCGCGTACAGCAAGGGACTCTCGCGGCGTCGTGTCGTGCCCGTGCACGTCGTGCGCAACTCGCTGCTGCCGGTCATCACGAACTCCGCCACGAACTTCGGCGTGCTGCTGGTCGGTGCGACCGTCACCGAGGGAATCTTCAACGTTCCCGGCGTCGGTAACACGCTGTATCAAGCGATCCAGCGCCAAGAGGGGCCCACCGTGGTCTCATTCGTGACGGTGTTCGTGGTCGTCTACGTGCTCGTCAATCTCGTTGTCGACCTGCTCTACGGTCTGCTTGACCCGAGGATCCGCTATGCCAAGTGATCTCACTCCTGCCCCGCACTTCGTCGCCCCTGTGCGCGACGCCACGATCAAGGTCGACGAGGTCCGTGTCGCTGCGAAGCGCAGCAACCTGTGGCTCGACGCGTGGCGCGACATGCGTCGTCGCCCGACCTTCTGGGTTTCGAGCGTCGTCGTCCTGATTATCGTGATCATGGCCTTTGCTCCGACCCTGTTCACACAGGTCCCGCCGAATTCGCAGTGCTTCCTCGAAAACAGCAACGGAGGCCCTGCCGCAGGGCACCCGCTCGGCTACACGTTCCAGGGTTGCGATGTCTGGTCGCGCATCGTCTGGGGGGCACGCACCTCCATCTCGGTCGGCCTGATCGCCACCGTGATCGGCACGACCGTCGGCCTGATCTTCGGGGCTCTTGCCGGCTTCTACGGCGGATGGCTGGACTCGCTCCTCTCGCGCATCGGTGACATCTTCTTCGCGATCCCGTACATCCTCGCGGCGATCGTCGTGATGAGCGTCTTCTCGCAGAACCGCACGGTCTTCACGCTCGCCTTCGCGATCGGCGGGTTCGCGTGGGCGTCGACGGCGCGCATCATCCGCGCCGAGATCCTGCGCGTGCGCCAGGCGGACTTCGTGATGGCGTCCCGGGCGCTCGGCCAGTCGCGCTTCCGGACGCTCGTCTCGCATGTCGTGCCGAACGCGTTGCCGCCCGTACTCGTCGTCTCGACGATCTCGCTCGCCGCGGCCATCGTTGCCGAGGCGACGCTCGCGTTCCTGGGGGTCGGCCTCGGGAGCGAGACGATGTCCTGGGGTAACGACATCAGCCAGGCGCAGCAGTCCCTGCGTGTCGCGCCGATGGCGCTGATCTACCCGTCGATTGCGCTCACCGTCACGGTGCTCGCGTTCATCGTGCTCGGTGAGCTTCTCCGAGACGCCATCGACCCGAAGGCGAGGGCCCGCCGATGAGCGAGCGCACCGACGTCCCGCTCCTGAGCATCCGCGACCTCACGGTTGCGTTCGGCGCCAACGAGGTGCTGCACGGCGTGAGCCTGGACATCTTCCCCGGCGAGACCGTGGCGATCGTGGGGGAGTCCGGTTCGGGCAAGTCCACGACGGCCTCCGCCGTCGTCAACCTCCTTCCGGGCAATGGCCTCGTGACGGGCGGAAGCATCAAGCTCGACGGGCGCGAGCTGACCGACCTCAACGCCACGCAGATGGAGCGCATCCGCGGGCGGGAGATCGGTTATGTCCCGCAGGACCCGATGTCGAACCTGAACCCCGTATGGAGCATCGGCTTCCAGGTCAAGGAGGCGATCCGCGCGAACGGGATCGCGTCGGGCCGGAAGGATGTCGACGCCCGCGCTATCGAGGTCCTCCAGCAGGCGGGACTTCCGGATGCGGCGAAGCGCCTTCATCAGTTCCCGCACCAGTTCTCGGGGGGCATGCGCCAGCGCGCCCTGATCGGCATCGGTCTCGCGGCCGACCCGAAGCTGCTGATCGCCGACGAGCCGACCTCGGCTCTCGACGTGACCGTGCAGCGCGTCATCCTCGATCACATGGCCACGCTGACCCGCGACAAGGGCACCTCGGTGCTCCTGATCACACACGACCTGGGCCTCGCCGCCGAACGCGCCGAGAAGATCATCGTGATGAACCGCGGTGAGATCGTCGAGATGGGCCCGAGCCGCGAGATCCTCGAGAACCCGCTGCACCCGTACACCCAGCGTCTCGTCGCCGCGGCGCCGAGCCTGGCGTCCAAGCGCATCCAGACACGGCCGCGCGAACAGGCCGACGCGAGTGCCGAGACGACCGCTCCCGCGATCGAGGTCCGCGACCTCGTCAAGGAGTACAAGATCCGCCTCGGTGGCTTCCGCAGCGAGGCCTTCCGCGCCGTCGACGGGGTCTCGTTCCAGATCCCGCGGGGCAAGACCCTGGCCCTCGTGGGTGAGTCCGGTTCGGGCAAGTCGACCGTCGCAAAGATGGTGCTGAAGCTCGAGGATCCGACATCCGGCGACGTGTTCGTCGACGGTCAGGATGTCGCGAAGCTGAGTGGACGCGAGGCCTTCCGGCTGCGCCGGCAGATGCAGCCGGTCTTCCAGGATCCGTACGGCTCACTCGATCCGCTCCGCAACATCGGCAACACGATCTCGGAGCCGCTCAACATCCACAAGGTCGGCGACCGCGCGTCGCGTCGAGCTCGTGTGGCCGAGCTGCTGGACCAGGTCTCTCTGCCGCAGGAGCTGGAGTCGCGTTATCCGAACGAGCTCTCGGGTGGGCAGAGGCAGCGCGTCGCGATAGCGCGCGCGCTCGCGCTGAAGCCCGATGTCGTCGTGCTCGATGAGGCCGTGTCGGCGCTCGACGTGCTGGTGCAGGACCAGATCCTGCAGCTGCTCGCCGAGCTGCAGAGCGAGCTCGGGCTGACGTACCTGTTCATCACGCACGACCTCGCCGTTGTCCGCGTCGCCGCCGACATGGTGGCGGTCATGGAGCGCGGCAAGATCGTCGAGCAGGGGACGGTCGACGAGATCTTCGCGAACCCCGCCGAGGAGTACACGCAGAGGCTGCTGGCCGCGATCCCGGGGGCGTCTATCCCGCTGGGCGGCGTGTGACGGGCATGCCCTCGCCGTCCGCACCGAACGATCCCGTCGGCGGGCGTCGGGATGTACGGGTATTCCGTGCTCCCTCCGCCACGATCGGGGCGATCGCCGGTGCTGTCGTCGCGCTCGCGTTGCTGGTCGACGCGGCCGTGCGAGCCGGGCTGGGTGAGATGCTGTTGTTGGCGCCCTGGGTGCTGCTGGTGCTCTGGTTCGTCTACGTGCTCGTCTATGCGCCGTACATCCGGACGGATTCCGAAGGCGTTCGCGTGCACAATCTGTTGCGCATCGTCGAATTCCCCTGGAGTGCCGTGCACGACATCGAGTTGCGCTGGCAGGTGCGCTTTCGTCTGAGTACGGGACAGGATGTCGCGAGCTTCGGTGGTCCGGTCGCCGGGCGCCCTGCGCGGCCGGGTCTGCGTCTCGGCGGGGGCGAGCGGCGAGAGCCTCCCGCTGAGCGCGATATGGAGCTCCTGCGCGAACAGTGGATCTCGGCGACCGAGGGTGACCCCGTGCCGGAGCTGACGGCGCCGGGGACCGCGCCCGCAGCATCCGTCGTCCGTCGCAGCTGGGACGTTCCGGCCCTGATCGCGCTCGTCGCCATCGCCATCTGGGCTGTGAGCGCACTGATAACCGTGAACTCCTTCTGATGACGGAAATGGGCAAGCCGCAAGCTGCGGTTGGCGCATTTCTTGCAGAGGGCGGGATTGTTACGTTCGTGAAAAGACGCGCTGATGTAGGCGACTGTTCCCCGGTGCCGGGTTAGGGTCAATGAATCGCCGGTCCCCACGGCGGTCTGAGAACCAGCATTCGTGACACCGAGTTCCATCCCGGAACCGTTTCCGAGAGATCCACGATGACGTACGCAACTTCCCCCGCTGCATTCCGCGATACCCCTGCCAGGCCCGCCCGGTGACGCTCTATGTGGTCCGCAGGTTCATCCATTACGCGATCCTCAGCCTGATCGCGACGTGCCTCGCCTACATCTTGGCGAGCGTCCTGCTGAAGCCCCAGGACCGGTTCTACGGGATGAATCCGCGCCCGCCGCAGTCGTCGATCGATGCGAGCCTGAACGCGATGGGTGTGAACCCCGACGTGCCGGTGCTGGTGCGGCTCTGGAACTGGCTCGTCAACCTGTTCACGCAGTTCTCGCTCGGCGAGACGGTCGGCGGGGCCCAGGTCACGGCCGAGATCGCGGCACGGTCGGGCGCCAGCCTGCGGTTGCTGCTGATCGGGTCGATCCTGGGTGCGATCGTCGGTGTGCTGCTGGGTGTCTGGGGAGCGGTGCGGCAATACCGCGCAAGCGACCAGATCGTCACGTACTCGTCGTACATCGTCTTCGCCACGCCGACCTTCGTCATCGGCGTTCTGCTGATGATTGCCGCGACGTCGTTCAACAACGCGGTGGGCACCCAGGTCATCCGCTTCACGGGTGAATACACGGCCGGGATATCCGGCGGGTGGTGGGATATCGCGCTCGACCGCGCCATCCACCTGCTGCTGCCGACGATCGCGCTCGTGCTGATCAGTGCCTCGTCGTACTCCCGCTATCAGCGCAGCGTCATGCTCGACGTGCTCGGCGCCGACTACATCCGCACCGCGCGGGCCAAGGGCCTGCCTCGCTCGAAGGCGCTCGTGCGCCATGGCGTGCGCATCGCGCTGATCCCGATGTCGACGTTCTTCGCCTACAGCTTCGGCACGCTGATCGCCGGCTCGGCGATGCTCGAGATCGTCTTCTCGTGGCGGGGGATGGGGCAGTTCCAGCTGAATGCCGTGACGCAGAACGACATCAATGCGGTGGCGGGGTCGACCCTGTTCGTCGCTGTGCTGGTGCTGCTGTCGTCGACGCTGTCCGAAGTGCTCTACGCGGCGCTCGACCCGAGGGTGAGGGCCTGACATGACCATGCAGCAAGAGGCGCTCGAGGCGCCGCTGGACCCCCAGGATGACGTCACGAAGACGCGCAAGCCGCTCTCGCGCAACCGCCTGGTGTGGGCGCGCCTGCGGGGCATGCCGCGATTCTGGGTAGGAGCATCCGTCTTCATCCTGATCGTGCTGTGGGCGTTCTTCGGACCGCTCGCGTACCCGTGGGGTGTCACCGACCGCGACGCGCTCAACATGGGCATGGGTCCGACACTCCGGCATTGGTTCGGCACCAACGCGATCGGACAGGACATCTACGCGCAGACGCTCTCGGGCCTGCAGAAGTCGCTCATCATCGGGCTGCTCGCGGGAATCGGCGCGACGCTGATCGCCGCGATCGTGGGCTCACTCGCCGGTTACCTCGGAGGACGCGCCGACAGCGTGATCGGATGGTTCATCCACCTGCTGCTCGTCATCCCGTCGTTCTTCATCTTGGTGCTGCTGAGCCCCCTGACCCGCGGGCTGTCGTGGCTGGCGCTCACCTTCTTCCTCGCCATCTTCAGCTGGATGATCATGGCCCAGGTCGTCCGCAACCAGACCCGGTCGCTCCGCAATCGCGACTTCGTGCGCGCCGCGCGCTACATGGGCATGCCGACGCGGAAGATCCTCGGCCGGCACATCCTGCCGAACATCGCCTCGCTGCTGATCATCGACGCGACGCTCGGCATTGTCGCCTCGATCATGGCCGAGACGTCGCTCAGCTACTTCGGGTTCGGTGTGCAGAAGCCGGATGTCTCGCTCGGCACGCTTCTCGCCGACGGCACCGCCGCGGCGCTCACCCGGCCCTGGCTCTTCGTCTTCCCCGCGGCGGTGCTCATCATCCTTCTCTTCGCCATCAGCCTGATCGGCGACGCCCTGCGCGACGCCATCGACCCGACCTCGGGGGTGAACCGTGGCTGAGTTCCAGGTCGGTCGCAAGGCCGCCGCTCGCACACCCGTCGTGGGGGCGCCGCTCCTCTCCGTCCGCGACCTCAGCGTGACGTTCCCGCAGCGCGGCGGCGACCCCGTGCGCGCCGTGCGCGGCATTTCGTACGACGTCCACGCGGGCGAGTTCCTCGGCATCGTCGGCGAGTCCGGCTCGGGCAAGTCCGTTTCGTCGCTGGCCGTCATGGGTCTGCTGCCCTCGTCCGCCGAGATCACGGGCGCCATCGAGTTCGAGGGGCGCTCGCTTCTGGGCATGGGCGACAACGAACTGTCGCGCATCCGTGGCGCCGAACTCGCCATGGTGTTCCAGGACCCGCTCTCGGCGCTGACCCCGGTGTACTCGGTCGGCGACCAGATCTCCGAGGGCCTGCGTCTGCACGACTCCTCCCTCTCGGTTCAGGCCGCGCACGCGCGCGCGGTCGAGCTGCTGAAGATCGTCGGCATTCCCGACGCCGAGCGTCGCGCCCGCGCCTTCCCGCACGAGTTCTCGGGCGGAATGCGTCAACGAGCCATGATCGCGATGGCGATCGCGAACGACCCGAAGGTGATCATCGCCGACGAGCCGACGACGGCGCTCGATGTGACGATCCAGGCCCAGATTCTCGAGGTGCTCGAGACCGCGCGCGAGATCACGGGCTCCGCGGTCGTGCTCATCACGCACGACCTCGGCGTCGTCGCCGGTCATGCCGATCGTGTCGGCGTGATGTACGCCGGCAAGCTCGTCGAGCTCGGCACGACCGACGAGGTCTTCCACGAACCCCACATGCCCTACACGATCGGCCTGCTGCGCTCGGTGCCGAACATGCTGACGGCCGGCACGCAGCGCCTGGTGCCGCTCGAGGGGCGACCGCCATCGCTCAGCGCCCTGCCGCGCGGGTGCCCGTTCGCCCCGCGCTGCCCCGTCGCGATCGACGCCTGCCGCGATATCGAGCCCGAGCTGCTCGAGCACGATCCGGGTTCGGTACCGCCGCACGTTTCAGCGTGCATCCGTGCCGGCGAGATCGCGCGCGGTGAACTTTCGCGCGCAGAGGTGTTCCCGCGTCCCGAGCCGCTGCCACAGGAGGAGCGCGCCCAGACAACGGATGCTCCCGTCGTTCGAGTAACCGATCTGGTGCGCCACTTCCCGCTCATGAAGGGGTCGATCTTCCCGCGCCGGATCGGCACCGTGCGCGCCGTCGACGGGGTTTCGTTCACGCTCCAGGCGGGCCGTACCCTCGGGCTCGTCGGTGAATCCGGATGCGGCAAGACCACCACGATCCTCGAGATCATGGAGATGGTCGCGCCCCAGGGCGGAAAGATCGAGATCTCGGGCAAGGACGTGGACCAGCTCGGCAAGGGTGCGCGCCACGCGTTGCGGGAAGACATCCAGATCGTCTTCCAGGACCCGATGGGCGCCATCGACCCGCGCCTGCCGATCGGCGAGGTCATCACCGAGCCGCTGTGGGTCGCGGGCAAGCCCAAGGCCGAGCGCGACAAGCGCGTCGTCGAGCTGCTCGAACTGGTCGGCCTCGACCCCGCGATGGCCGATCGCTACCCGCACGAGTTCTCGGGTGGTCAGCGCCAGCGCATCGGCATCGCCCGCGCGCTCTCGACGAACCCCTCGATCATCGTGCTCGACGAGCCCGTCTCGGCGTTGGATGTCTCGATCCAGGCCGGCATCATCAACCTGCTCGAAGACTTGAAGGACCGTCTCGGCCTGTCGTTCCTCTTCGTCGCCCACGACCTCGCCGTCGTGCGACAGATCGCCGACGACGTGGCCGTGATGTACCTCGGTCGCATCGTCGAACAGGGGCCGATCGCCGAGGTCTTCAATGAGCCCAGGCATCCGTACACCAAGGCCCTCATCTCGGCCGCACCGATTCCCGACCCGCGCATCGAACGCGCCCGCACACGCATCCTGCTGCAGGGGGACCTCCCGAGCCCGACGCAGGAGATCTCGGGGTGCCGCTTCCGCACCCGCTGCCCGCTGTACGCGTTGCTGGACGACGCGTCGCAGCAGGTCTGCCGCGGAAGCGACCCCGAACTTACCCGGCACGGCCGCGCGAGCGTCGCCTGCCATCACGCGGATCGCTCCGCGCTGATGGATCAGGTAGCTCTCGACCGCGCCGGGTAACGCCCGAGGTGACGGCACCACGCCACCCCGGTCTTCCCCAGAAAACACGAGAGGAAACGATCACATGAGAACTCGAAGTGCGAAGGCGCTCGGCGCCATCGCGATGCTCGGCGCAAGCGCGTTGATCATCGCGGGCTGTTCAGCAGGCAACACCGGGGGTCCGAGCGACGCCCCGACGGATGCGGCTGAACTGCCCTCCACCGACTGGGTGCGCGCGGACGCCGCGGACGTCCAGGACGGCGGCGACCTGACCCTCGCGGTCTCGGCCCTGCCCGTCAACTTCAACATCTACCAGATCGACGGCAACGAGTCCGACACCAACGACATCGTCGAGACGACGCTCGGCGGCCCGTTCAAGATCGACGAGACCGGCGTACCGATCGTCGACGAGAACTACGCGTCGTCGGCCGAGATCACGAGCGAAGACCCGCAGGTCGTCGAGATCACGCTCAACCCCGACGCGGTCTGGGAAGACGGAACCCCCATCACGGTCGCCGACTACGCGGCCACGTGGCTCGCCAACAACGGCTCCAACGAAGAGTTCATCAACGTCTCGACCGCAGGGTGGGACCAGATCGAGTCCATCGAGCAGGGCGACGACGAGTACCACGTCGTCGTGACCTTCTCGTCGATCTACGCCGACTGGCAGGGCCTGTTCACGAGCGTGCTCAAAGAGAGCATCGCGAGCGACCCCGCCGCGTTCAACGAGGGCTTCCTCACGCAGGGCATGCCCTCGAGCGGTCCCTTCATGTTCACCGACATCGACGTGACCGGCCAGGTCATCACGCTCGAGCGCAACCCGCTGTGGTGGGGCGAGACCCCCAAGCTCGACCGCATCCTGTTCCAGGCCGTCAGCCAGGACCAGCAGGGTTCGTCGTTCGCGAACGGTGAGATCGACGCGCTCTACATCTCGGCGAGTGCGGACCTCTACGAGACCGCGCAGACCGTCGACGGCGCGGACATCCAGGCCACGAACGGCCTGACGTGGACCCACGTCACGATGAACGCCAAGGAAGGTCCCCTCGCGGACGTCAACGTGCGCAAGGCGGTCGCCTCGATCGTCAACCGCGAGCAGATCGCGGCCGCGGCCAACACGCCTGTCGGCGTGCCCGCCGTCACGCAGGGCGACTACATCTTCATGCCCGGTCAGGATGGCTACACGGATGACGCGCTGCCCTACGACCTCGATGCCGGTGCCGCGTTCCTCGAAGAGGCCGGATACAGCAAGGACGGCGACTCGTGGGTCAAGGACGGTGAGCCGCTCGAGCTGAGCGTCACCGTTCCTGCCGACACCGCGACGAACATCCAGCGCGCCGAGCAGGTCCAGGCCGACCTCGGTGAGTTCGGCATCCCCGTCGAGCTCGTTTCGGTTCCCGTTGCCGGCTACTTCAGCGACTACGTGATCCCGGGCGACTTCGAGATGGTCAGCTTCTCGTGGGTCGGCACCGCGTTCCCGATCTCCTCGTCGGAGCCGCTGTTCTTCCCGCTGGACTCCGAGCAGAACTTCACCGGCACGACCGATGAGGCGCTCGGCGACCTGTGGGACCAGGCCAACACCGAGCTCGACCCCGAGGCGCGCATCGAGATCGCGAACGAGATCAACGCGGCCATCTGGGAGTACGTCCCGATGTTCCCGATCGCGCCGCTCCCGAACGTGTACGCCGTCACGGATGGTCTCGTGAACTGGGGCGCCACGCAGTTCGAGACGATCGACTGGACGCTCGTGGGCTGGGCCGCCGAGTAAGCAGCGGTTGTTGTCCGGGCGGGGCGGGATCCTTCGGGGTCCCGCCCCGCTGTCGTTCCTGGCGCATCCGGGCGCCCACACCGCGCGGAAGAGGGCACTCGCCGGGCTCACAGCGGCCTGCGATAGGCTGACGGGGACTGGACCCTTCGACACCGGCTGTTGAGCCTCTCGAAACACCGGGCCATCTCTCACACTTCCCATCACTGCAAGGACCTTTTCATGGCGCGTGCCTTCCGTTCCGATCTCCGCAATGTCGCGATCGTCGCGCACGTCGACCACGGCAAGACGACGCTGGTGGATGCCATGCTCCGCCAGACGGGCTCGTTCGGCTCGCACGAGCACACCGAAGAGCGCGCGATGGACTCGAACGACCTCGAGCGCGAAAAGGGCATCACGATCCTCGCCAAGAACACGGCGGTGACCTACAAGGGTGTCCACGCGACCGACGGTCCCGTGACGATCAACGTCATCGACACCCCCGGCCACGCCGACTTCGGTGGCGAGGTCGAGCGCGGTCTGTCGATGGTCGACGGTGTCGTCCTGCTGGTTGACGCATCCGAGGGACCCCTCCCGCAGACGCGGTTTGTGCTGCGCAAGGCTCTCGAGGCAAAGCTCCCCGTCATCCTGCTGGTCAACAAGACCGATCGCCCCGACGCGCGTATCGCCGAGGTTGAGGAAGAGAGCCACGACTTGCTGCTCGGGCTCGCGTCCGACCTGGTCGACGACGTTCCCGACCTTGATGTCGACGCCCTGCTCGACGTCCCCGTGGTCTACGCCAGCGGTCGCGCGGGCGCAGCTTCCCTCAACCGCCCCGACAACGGCGCGCTGCCCGACAACGACGACCTCGAGCCGCTGTTCGGCGCGATCCTCGAGCACGTGCCCGCGCCGTCGTACGAAGACGATGCGCCCCTGCAGGCGTGGGTCACAAACCTCGACTCGAGCCCCTTCCTCGGACGCCTCGCCCTGCTGCGCGTCTTCAACGGCACGCTGAAGAAGGGCCAGACGGTCGCGTGGGTGCGTGCCGACGGTTCGACCAGCAACGCGCGCATCACTGAGCTCTTCAAGACGCGCGCCCTCGAGCGTTACCCCGCGGATGACGCGGGCCCCGGTGACATCGTCGCGATCGCCGGCTTCCCCGACATCACGATCGGCGAGACGATCGCGGATCCCGACGACATCCGTCCCCTCCCGGGGATCACGGTCGACGACCCCGCGATCTCGATGACCATCGGCACGAACACCTCGCCGCTCGTCGGCAAGGTCAAGGGGCACAAGCTCACCGCGCGTATGGTCAAGGACCGCCTCGACCGCGAGCTGATCGGTAACGTCTCGCTCAAGGTCCTCGACATCGGACGCCCGGATGCCTGGGAGGTGCAGGGTCGAGGAGAGCTGGCCCTCGCCATCCTGGTCGAGAACATGCGACGCGAGGGCTTCGAACTCACCGTCGGTAAGCCGCAGGTGGTCACGAAGCAGGTCGATGGCAAGACGCACGAGCCCTTCGAGCACCTGACGATCGACGCTCCCGAGGAGTATCTCGGCGCGATCACACAGCTCCTGGCGGCCCGCAAGGGCCGCATGGACAACATGACCAACCACGGCACCGGCTGGGTTCGCATGGAATTCATCGTTCCCTCGCGCGGCCTGATCGGCTTCCGCACCGAGTTCCTGACCACGACCCGCGGCACCGGCATCGCAAACGCGATCTCGCACGGCTACGAGCCTTGGGCGGGCGCGATCGTCACGCGCCAGAACGGTTCGATCGTTTCCGACCGCTCGGGTGTCGTCACCCCCTTCGCGATCATCGCCCTGCAGGAGCGCATGTCGTTCTTCGTCCAGCCCACGCAAGAGGTCTACGAGGGCATGGTCGTCGGTGAGAACTCGCGCGCCGATGACATGGACGTGAACATCACGAAGGAGAAGAAGCTCACGAACATGCGTGCCGCGAGCTCCGACACCTTCGAGTCGATGACGCCGCCGCGACTGCTGACGCTGGAAGAGAGCCTCGAGTTCGCCCGCGACGACGAATGCGTCGAGGTCACGCCCGAGATCGTCCGTATCCGCAAGGTCGCGCTGGACGCAAACGAGCGCGCTCGCGCCACGGCACGCCTCAAGCGCCAGGGCTGACCTCAGAAGCCGCAGCTGCACCGAGAGGACGCAACATGCCGTGCGGGGATGAGTCCCCGCGGCATGTTGCGTCCTCTCGCTGCATGCACGGGCGAATTCCGGGGGTCGGGCTGCGCGTCGCGGTGCCGGTGCGGCCACCGGATCTCGATCGGCATGCGGGAGCGCGCGCGCCCCGCGGATAGGCTCGAGGGATGCCCCAGCCGCCCGACTCCGAGGCGCGCCGCGCACGCAGGCAGGCGCTCGGGGTCGCTCTCGCGACGAGCGTCTATGGGGTGTCGTTCGGCGCCCTGTCCGTCGCATCCGGGCTCGATGTGTGGCAGACCTGCATCCTGAGCCTGGTGATGTTCACCGGGGGCTCGCAGTTCGCCTTCGTGGGCGTGATCGGCGCCGGGGGGCTGGCGGCGGCGCCCGCCGCGATCGCTTCGGCAGCCCTGCTCGGTGTGCGTAACGTCGCGTACGGCATGCGGATGTCTCCCGTCATCGGTCAGGGAGCGCTCCGTCGCGCGGGGGCCGCGCACTTCACGATCGACGAGTCGACCGCTGTCTCCCTCGCCCAGACCACGCCGCATGCCCGCACGCTCGGGTTCTGGCTGACCGGGCTCGGAATCTACGTCGGCTGGAACATCACGACGCTTCTCGGAGCCCTCCTGGGCGACGTCCTCGGCGACCCCAAGGCGTATGGCCTCGACGCCGCCGCCGCGGCCGCCTTCCTCGCGCTGCTGTGGCCGCGGCTCCGCGGGCGCCAGGCCATCGCCGTGGGTGTGGCCGCGGCGGTCGTCGCGACCGTCTTGACCCCGGGATTGATGCCCGGGATGCCCGTGCTGCTGGCCGCCGTCGTTGCGATCGTCGTGGGGTGGTTCAACTGGCTCGGCCGCGATGACGTGCCCCCTCTCGAGCCGCTCGACGTCCCGGAACGCGAGGGACTGCCATGACCCTCTGGACCGCGGTGCTGCTCGCATCCGTCATCTGTCTCGCGCTCAAGGCGGTCGGGTATCTGCTGCCGACCGCGTGGGTGCAGGCGCCTCGCCCGGCGCGGATCGCCGACCTGCTCACCGTCGCCCTGCTCGCGGCCCTGGTTGCCGTGCAGACCCTCGGTGCGGGCCAGGCGCTCGCCGTCGATGCGCGGGTGCCGGCCGTGCTGGTCGCCGCGGGGTTGCTCGCCATCCGCGCCCCGTTCCTCGTGGTGGTCGCTGCGGCAGCAGTGACGGCAGCCCTGCTGAGGCTCGCGGGCTGGGCCGTCTGAGCCGGGACTCGCGCGGGGTATCGTCGAGCCCATGCCGCAGTTCGTCTCACGCATCCCGACGTTGGTCATTGCCGCGCTCGCGGGCGCCGTTTTCGGCGTCGTCGGCACGGTCGCTCACGCGGCGACGATCTGGGGCATCCCGGTCGGCCTCGTCCTGGGGATCCTCGGGGCCGCGGCCCTGATGCTCGCCATCCGGCTGCTCGCCGATCGGTGGGCCTCGGTCGCGGCCGGCGTAGGCATAACGCTGGCCGTCATCGTGTTCTCGGGGGAGGGACCCGGCGGATCCGTCATCGCCCCCGCGGGCATGGCCGCTGTGATCTGGACGGTCGCCTGCCCGCTCGTCGCCGTGCTGATCGTGGCCTGGCCCGAGTTCCCGACGTCCACCCGGCCCGCTGCAGTCTCGGGGCCTGACGCGTCCGTCGGCGGCGACGCCGGCCGGATCTGAGCGCGTCCGCGCCGACATAGACTGGTCGGGTGACCTACGTGATCGCCCTCCCGTGCGTCGATGTGAAGGATCGTGCCTGCATCGACGAGTGCCCCGTCGACTGCATCTACGAGGGCGAACGATCGCTGTACATCCACCCGGATGAGTGCGTCGACTGCGGTGCTTGCGAGCCCGTGTGCCCGGTCGAGGCCATCTACTACGAAGATGACCTGCCCGCCGAGTGGAGCGACTACTACAAGGCCAACGTCGAGTTCTTCGACGACATCGGGTCCCCGGGTGGAGCAGCCAAGGTCGGCGTGATCCACAAGGATCATCCCGTCATCGAGGCGCTCCCTCCGCAGGAGCACTGAGCGTGGGGGTCCTGGGCCTCCCCGACTACCCGTGGGACCAGGTCGAGCCCTACGCGGCCCGGGCGCGGCAGCATCCGGATGGCATCGCGGATCTCTCGATCGGCTCGCCGGTCGATCCCACTCCCGACATCATCCGCCGGGCGCTCTCCGAGGCGACGGACGCGCACGCGTACCCGCAGACGGTCGGAACGCCCGCGCTTCGTGAGGCGATCGCCGAGTGGTTCGACCGCCGACGCGGTGTCGCCGGGCTCGAACCCCGCAACGTGCTGCCGACGATCGGGTCGAAAGAGCTCGTGGCGCTGCTGCCGACGCTCCTGGGGCTCGGCGAACGAGATGTGGTCGTGCATCCGCGCGCCGCGTATCCGACGTACGAGATCGGTGCGCGCGTTGCGGGAGCGATCCCGTTCGCGTCGGACGAACCGGACGAGTGGCCTGCCGGGACGCGCCTCGTCTGGCTCAACTCGCCCGGCAACCCCGATGGTGGAGTGCTGGATGCCCCGCAGCTCGCTCGCGCGGTCGCCCGTGCCCGCGAACTCGGCGCCGTCATCGCCGGCGACGAGTGTTATGCCGAGCTGGGCTGGGCTGGCCCGTGGGCGAACGAGCCCATCCCCAGCATCCTCGATCCGCGTGTCACGGGCGGTGACCCGACGGGCGTGCTGGCCGTGTATTCGCTCAGCAAGCAGTCGAACCTCGCCGGGTACCGTGCCGCGTTCCTGGCGGGTGACCCCGACTTGATCGCGCGCCTCGCCAACGTGCGCAAGCATCTTGGGCTCATGCTGCCCGGCCCTGTACAGGCGGCGATGGTCGTCGCCCTCGGTGACGACGCGCACGTCGCCGCGCAGAAGGAGTTGTATCGCGCCCGCCGCGCCGCGCTCAAGCCGGCGCTTGAGGCGGCCGGGTTCACGATCGACCGCAGCGAGGCCGGTCTTTACCTCTGGGCGACCGAGGGGCTCGACGCGTGGGACAGCATGGGGCGGCTGGCGGATCTCGGCATCCTCGCGGGCCCGGGCGTCTTCTACGGCGAGCACTTCCCGCAGCATGTTCGGCTCTCGCTTACCGCGACCGACGAGCGCATCGCCAGCGCGGCAGCGCGGCTCCGCGCGACCGTTTCGTAGACATCCACCATCGAATCCGCCGACGCTTTGGGCGGTTCGATAGTAGGCGCGATGGCCCACTAGGCTGTAACGACGCGGATGTCTGGGGCCCATCAGCCTCGACGCCGCCGTTCCGGTCTTCGCTTCACCAGCGCCGCGCCGAACGAAAGCCGCCCGCCGCGGCTGAACCCCCAGACGACGACAATCGCAAGGAGGCGCCGTGAGCAACGATGTCAATGAAGACGCCACGCAGAACGAATCGGGCAGCACGTCGGCAGCACCACAGCCCACGAAGGCGTTCTTGAGCATCGCTGATCGAACGGCGGAATTCCCCGTCCTGCAGGCAAGTGACGGTACTCCGAGCATCGATATCTCGACCTTCATGCGTCAGACCGGGCACACCACGCTCGACTACGGCTTCGTGAACACCGCCGCCACAAAGTCGGCTATCACGTTCATCGACGGCGACAAGGGGATCCTGCGCTATCGCGGTTACCCGATCGAGCAGCTCGCCACGCACTCGAGCTACCTCGAGGTCGCTTGGCTGCTCATCTACGGCGAGCTGCCGAGCGCCGACGAACTCGCGGCGTTCGATGACCGCATCCGTCACCACACGCTCCTGCACGAGGATCTCAAGCGCTTCTTCTCTGCCCTGCCCCACACGGCGCACCCGATGTCGGTGCTTTCGTCCGCCGTGTCGGCGCTGTCGACGTACTACGAGCGCGAGTCCGACCCGAACAACCCCGAGCACATCGAGCTCAACACGATCCGGATGCTCGCGAAGCTTCCCGTGATCGCGGCGTACGCGCACAAGAAGAGCGTCGGCCAGGCCTTCCTCTACCCCGACAACTCGCTGAGCTTCGTCGACAACTTCCTGAAGCTCAATTTCGGCGTGCTGAGCGAGATCTACGAGCCGAACCCGGTCATGTCGCGGGCGCTCGAACGCTTGCTGATTCTGCACGAAGACCACGAGCAGAACGCTTCCACGTCGACGGTGCGGCTTGTCGGATCGACCGGCGCGAACCAGTTCTCGTCGATCTCGGCGGGAATCAATGCGCTCTACGGCCCGCTGCACGGTGGTGCCAATGAGGCCGTTCTCGACATGCTGGGCAAGATCCGCGACTCGGGCGAGAGTGTTGCGCGCTTCGTCGAGCGGGTCAAGAACAAGGAAGACGGGGTCAAGCTCATGGGCTTCGGCCACCGCGTCTACAAGAACTACGACCCGCGCGCCAAGCTCGTGAAGGAGTCGGCAGACGAGGTGCTCGAAGCGCTCGGCGTCAGCGACCCGCTCCTGGATCTGGCGAAGGAACTCGAAGAGCTGGCGCTCAGCGACGACTACTTCAAGGAGCGTCGCCTCTACCCGAACGTCGACTTCTACACCGGCGTGATCTACAAGGCGATGGGCTTCCCGACGCGCATGTTCACGGTGCTCTTCGCGATCGGCCGTCTGCCGGGCTGGCTCGCGCACTGGCGCGAGATGCAGCTCGATCCGCAGACGAAGATCGGTCGGCCGCAGCAGCTGTACACGGGTGCGCCCGAGCGCAACTACCCCGGCGTCTGACCCCCGCACGGTCACTGAGCTTGTCGAAGTGACCTGTTGTGCCTGGTTGCTCCCTTCGACAGGCTCAGGGAGCGTGAGGTCGGTCGGTCACTGAGCTTGTCGAAGTGACCCGTTGTGCCTGGTTGCTCCCTTCGACAGGCTCAGGGAGCGTGAGGTTCGCGTCGAGACGTGGCGCCCGTGGAGCGGGAGAGTCCGGGAAGTTCGGACAACCGTCCATCGATCAGCGCCATCTTTTTCGCTCGGCTCCACCCCTGTATCTGCTTTTCCCAGGAGAAGATGCGTTCGATCGATTCGTCGAACGCGCACCAGACGAGTGTGACCGGCCGACGGCGGCGCGTGTACGCGGCACCTCCGTCATCCTGATTGTGTTCCCATACCCTGTGCTCTATGTCGCGCGCGGTGCTGCCGGTGTAAAAGCTGCCGTCTGCGCAGCGCAGGATGTACACGAAGGGCATGATTCAGTGTCGGAGCTGTCAACGGACGGGCTCCGTAGTTCTCCACAGGCGAGGCGGCCTGGCTGCTCCCTTCGACAGGCTCAGGGAGCGTGGGGCGAGGATCAGCCCTCGCGGGCGATGACCTCGGCCGCGTAGTCCGGCACAGCGTTGTCATCGTCCCGCGGCGGTCGCTCGTAACCGCCCGACACCGGACGCTCGGGAATCACGATGTCCTCGCGTGAGACGGGCTCGGACGGGATCTGCGAAAGCAGATGAGCCATCATGTTGACGCGCCCGCGCCGCTTGTCTTCGTTGTCGACCTCGAACCAGGGCGACTCCGGGATGTCGGTGTGGACGAACATCGTGTCCTTGGCCCGGGAGTAGTCCTCCCACTTGGTGATCGATGAGACATCGTTCGGGCTCAGCTTCCACCGGCGCATCGGATCACGGGCGCGGTCGTGGAACCGGCGCTCCTGTTCGATATCCGACACCGAGAACCAGTACTTGAGCAGGATGATGCCGTCCTCCACCAGCATCCGCTCGAAAATGGGTGCTTGGTGCAGGAACCGATGGTATTCGGCGTTCGTGCAGTAACCCATCACGTGTTCGACACCCGCGCGGTTGTACCAGGACCGATCCATCAGGACGATCTCGCCCGCCGCGGGCAGATGCGCGACGTAGCGCTGGAAGTACCAGGTCGTCTTCTCGCGCTCGGTTGGCGTGGGCAAAGCCACGATGCGCGTGACACGCGGATTGAGGTACTCGGAGACTCGTTTGATCGTCGACCCCTTGCCCGCCGCATCACGCCCCTCGAAGATGACGACGATGCGCGCACCGGTCGCCTGCACCCACGCCTGCATGTCGACGAGGCGCGCCTGCAGGGCCTTCAACTCGCTCTTGTACAGGGCCTTCGGCATCCGCTTACTCATGGCGCCACCCTACGCGAGGGCGCTTCGGGCGCGCCCTTCGACAGGCTCAGGGAGCGTCCGCACCGGGCTCAGGCGTGGAGAGCCTCGTTGAGTGTCACGCCGACTCCCGCGCGGCGGACGGCCTCGACAGCGCCCGATACGGAGTTGCGCCGGAACAGGATGCCGTCGCTGCCCGAGAGCTCGGCGGCCTTGACGACCGGCACCGTGCCATCGGCCGTCGGCGCGGCGTCGACGAGCGCGACCTTCGTCCCGGCGGTCACATAGAGCCCCGCCTCGACGACGCAGTCGTCACCGAGCGAGATGCCGACACCGGCATTCGCCCCGAGCAGGGTGCGCGCGCCGATCGAGATGCGATGCGTCCCGCCGCCCGAGAGCGTGCCCATGATCGACGCGCCTCCGCCGATGTCGCTGCCGTCGCCGATGACGACGCCCTGTGACACGCGACCCTCGATCATCGAGGAGCCGAGGGTTCCGGCGTTGAAGTTGACGAACCCCTCGTGCATGACCGTCGTGCCGGGGGAGAGGTAGGCGCCCAGACGCACGCGCGAGGCATCCGCGATCCGCACGCCGACGGGAGTGACGTAGTCGGTCAGACGCGGGAACTTATCGAGCGAGCCCACCTGGATGCCGTCACGCAGCAGCAGGGGACGCAGGCGAGTGGCATCGTCGGGATGCATCGGGCCGGCGTTCGTCCACGCCACCACGGGCAGGTGCCCGAAGATGCCGTCGAGGTTGACCTCGTTCGGGGTGGCCAACAGGTGCGAGAGTACGTGCAGGCGCAGGTACGCGTCGGAGGTCGATGCGGGAGGTGCGTCGAGGTCGATCTCGACCGTGACGGCCTCGACCGTGACCCCGCGACGGTCATCGGGAGCGGCCAGGCGGTCGACGTTGTCGTCCGCGATCGCCGCGTCGCGTCCGAGCGGCACACGGCCGAGTTGCGGATTCGGGTACCAGGTGTCGAGCACCGTCCCGTCGCTCGAGATCGTCGCCAGTCCCTCGCCCCACACCCACCGCTCGCTACTCATGCCACCCACGCTACCGAACCGCGCGGGCCCGGGTTGGCCACGATCGCGCCGGTACACTCGGGGGATGCCGCAGCTCGACCTGTCCGTGTCACCCGTCGAGCTCACCCGGGTGCTCTGTGACATTCCGAGCGTCTCGGGGGATGAGACCCCCCTCGCGGATGCGATCGAGGCCGCGGTGTCGACGCTCCCGCATCTCGAGGTGTTCCGCGACGGTGACACGATCGTGGCGCGCACCATGCTCGGTCGCGACCAGCGGGTCGTGATCGCGGGACACATCGACACGGTGCCGATCAACGACAACCTGCCGACGCGCGATGTGGTCGTGGATGGCGAGGAGTGCATCTGGGGCCGCGGCACGGTCGATATGAAGGCCGGGGTGGCGGTGCAACTCGTGCTCGCCGCCGAGTTGGTCGAACCCCGGGTCGACATCACATGGATGTGGTACGACCACGAGGAGGTGGATTCGAGCCTCAACGGGCTCAATCGGCTTTCGCGCGTCCGCCCCGATCTCTTCCAGGCCGACTTCGCGATCCTCGGTGAGCCCTCGGGCGGCGAGGTCGAGGGCGGATGCAACGGGACGCTTCGAGCCATCGTCCGGACGCACGGCGTGCGAGCGCACTCGGCACGCTCCTGGATCGGCGAGAACGCGATCCACAAGGCAGCCCCGATCCTCGAGCGACTCGCTCGCTATCGGGCGCAGACCGTCACCGTCGAGGGCCTCGACTACCGCGAGGGGCTCAACGCCGTGTCGATCTCGGGCGGCATCGCCGGCAACGTGATCCCCGATCTCTGCGAGGTAGAGGTGAACTTCCGCTTCGCGCCCAGCCGTTCCGAACTCGAGGCAGAACAGCACGTCCGCGACGTGTTCGAGGGCTTCGAGATCGAGATCGTCGATCTCGCGCCGGGCGCGCGCCCGGGACTGGACGCCCTGCTGGCCCGGGAGTTCGTCGCGGCGGTCGGCGCCGAACCGCGACCGAAATACGGGTGGACGGATGTCGCACGCTTCTCCGCGCTCGGAGTGCCCGCGGTCAACTACGGACCCGGTGACCCGCACCTCGCGCATCACGACGAGGAGCGGGTGCCGGTCGCCCAGATCGAGGCCGTGGCGCGCGGTTTGCGGGCGTGGCTGACGGCGTGAGCGAGGCCGAGGCTCCCGGCCCCGACGAGGACGCGCTGCTGATACGCCCGGCCCGAGGGCCTTGGATGGTGCTGTGGATCGCGTTGATCTACCTGGCCGCGCGGCTGGTCACGACGGGGCTGATGTTGCTCGCGTCTGCGATGTCGGGCCCGGATTCACGCTTCGGAGTCAACCCGGGGCTCGGATCCTTCATCATCGGCTGGGATGCCCAGTGGTACTGGCTGATCGCCGTCAGCGGTTATCCGACGCAACTCCCGCTGACGGACACGGGCGCGGTGGCCGAGAACGCCTGGGCCTTCATGCCGATCTACGCCTTCCTCTCAAACGTCATCGGCATCCCCTTCGGCTACTGGGGCGCGGGTGGGTTCCTCGTCGCGATCGCGGCGGGCTTCGGCTGCTGCCTGGTGCTGTTCCAGATGACGCGCGGGCGCATCGGCGACACCGCCGCGCTGTGGTCGGTGGGCCTGTTCGCGTCGGCGCCCCTGGCGGCCCTGTTCCAGGTTGCGTATGCCGAGTCGCTGTTCCTGCTGTGGCTGCTCGTATCGATCTGGTGCTTGCAGCGACGGCGCTACGGATGGCTCTACGCGCTGATTCCGCTCATGGCCTTCACCCGACCGGGGGTGCTCGCGTTCGCGCTCTTCCTCGGGCTGTTCGGTCTCTGGCGGTGGTTCCGGCGCGACCGCGAGCCGCTCCACCGGATCGAGATCGCCCACATCCTCGCGCTCGGGGCCCTCGCGGTGGCGACAGGATTCGCATGGCAGATCGTCGTCGGGATCGTGACGGGGGATCTGGGCGGATATCTCGCGACGGAGCTGGCCTGGCGCCGCAACTGGGTCGCCGACGGGGGAGTGTTCATCCCGTTCCACGGCTGGTTCGCGGGTGCCGAGTTCTGGTTGCAGTCGTGGGGTGCGCCTGCGGGAATCGGGATCGTCGCGGCGGTCGCGCTGATGCTCGGTGCGGCCGCGCTGCTTTTGTTCGAACCGCACGTGCGGCGTCTCGGCGTCGAGGTGCGACTGTGGGCGGCGAGCTATCTCGTGTATCTCTTCGCGGTGTTCTTTCCGCAGTCGAGCATCTTCCGGTTGCTGTTCCCGCTCTCGCCGCTCTGGGGTGCGGTCGCTGCCCCGCGGTCGATGATCTGGCGGATCGGGGCGCTCGCCGTGTGCCTCGTGGGGCAGTGGTGGTGGATATGGAACATGTATGGACTGGCAAACATGTACTGGCAGGTGCCCTGATATACCGCTCGGCCGATTTATGTCGGTGGGCAGGATAAACTGGACTGAGCTAGATTTCGCGACGAAAGGGGCCGCTATGGCAGCCATGAAGCCGAGGACCGGCGACGGACCGATGGAGGCTGTGAAGGAGGGGCGCCTGATTATCGTGCGGGTGCCGCTCGAAGGTGGGGGGCGTCTCGTGGTCTCGGTCAACGACGCCGAAGCCAAGGAGCTTCACGACGTGCTCTCCGGAGTTGTCTCCGCATAGAGTTCGTCGTCTGGCCGGTTCCGTTCACGGGACCGGCCTTTCTGCGTCCCCGGCGCTACTCCGTGATCTACTCCGTGATCTTGGTGAGCTGCAGGAGCCCGTCGCCGACGATCGACAGGGCGGGCATGACCGCTTGCGATCCCTGCGTCTCTTGGATCAGTGAGCGGAAGGCCGTCGTGATCGGGTCGCGCTGGACGGGGTCCGCGACCCGCCCGTTCTGCAGGGCGCGGGGGATGAGCACCGTGCCACCGACGCGCACGAGGCGCAGACCGTGGGCCACGTACTCCAGGATGTGCTCAGGGTCCGCGTCGATGAGGACGATGTCGTATGCCGACTCGTTCATGCGCGGCAGGACATCGGCTGCACGACCGGTGATGAAGCGTGCGCGTGCGGGCGGGATGCCTGCGTCTGCGAACGCCTTGCGCGCTGCGGCAAGGTGCTCGGGTTCGGCGTCGATCGTCGTCAGGATGCCTCGGGCGCTGCCACGGAGCAACCACATGCCCGACACCCCGGCCCCCGTGCCGATCTCGACCAGGTTGAGGGCGTCCGACGCGGCGGCGAGCACAGCGCACTGTGCACCGATCGCGGGATCGATGGGGACGATGCCCAACTCGAGCGAGTGCGCGCGAGCCTTCGCGATCGGATCGGGCTCGGTGACCTGCTCCGTCGCGTATCGCCAGCTGGCCTGCTGTCCGCTCACGCGCTTGTCCATTTTCCCTAGATTACGCGGCAGTTGCGGACTCTGACCGCAGGCGCGGCGAGTAACCTGTAGTCATGTTCTTCGGGTTGACGATCGAGAAGCTTCTGCTGATCGGTGTCATCGCCGCCCTGTTGGTCGGGCCCGAGCGGCTGCCCCGGTATGCCGAGGGCTTGGCGAAGCTGCTCGGACGCCTGCGCGAGTTTCTCCGCGGGGCGAAGACGAGGGTGCGCGACGAGATGGGCGAGGACTTCGACGACGTCGACTGGCGCCGGCTCGATCCCCGTCAGTACGATCCGCGGCGCATCATCCGCGAGGCGCTTCTCGACGAAGCGCCGATCAAGCCGGTCAGCCCGGGCGCACCCCGACCGGCGACCGCCGCGCTCGGTGGCGCGGGAGCGGCTGGCGCCGGCGTTGCGGCGCTGGCCGGGGCCTCCGATACCGCCGCGGCCCCCGCATCCGTCGCCTCCGCGCCGAACGCGACCCCATACGACTCAGAAGCCACCTGACCGCTCGCTGGCCGTCGGAGATCGATTGAGCGTCGGATCGATCGGGGCAGATTCCTCCGACGCTGCCGAGATCTCCGACGCTCGCGCGGAACTCCGCGAACAGGCTCGTGGGCGAGTTCAGGTGAAAGAGAGCACCTCGTCGCCCCAGGCTGCGCGCAGCTCTCCGTCGAGGTCCGGCACGACCCGATCGACGCGGTCGATCACGAGCGTGGCGCGGTCGGTGGTCGTATAGGGCGCCCACACGGCGGCACTCTCCGCCTGGGGTGAGCCGCTCACGGCGAACCCGATCCAGCGCTGCTGGAAGCGCTGCGAGAGCTGGTGGCCCGTGCGCATCCCGCCGAGTCGGAACGTGATGTCTTTCTTGCCGCCCTGCATGTTGCCCCACAGGTACGGCAGCTCGGTCGCGTGGGTCGCGCCGATACCGAGCAGCCGCAGCATGGGGGTCGCCCAGTCGAAGCGGTACAGGTATGTCGGTGCGACGGCGGCGTGGCCTTCGACGAGCCAGAGGGTCGGCATCCGGAATCCGAGATCCCGCGAGATCGCCGGGCCCTGCTTCTTCAACCGCAGACCCGCATAGGCGGAGAGGATCTCGGCGTCGGCGGGGATGTCGAGATCGGGCCGGTCGGCTCGCAGGTCGGCCGACATCTCTTCGATCGCTTCGCGCGAGACCGGCATGAGCGGCGACTTCATCATCGTGAACAGCGAGGTCTCGTCGCGGTTGGTGCCGATCAGCAGCGGCACGGGCAGGGCGCCGCCGCGTGCGAAGACGTCGACCGGATGCTCCGGCACCAGATCGCCGTCGACAACGGGTGTGAAAGCCAGGGTGCCGGGTTCGTCGAGGGGCGTGGCCGCATAGACGGTCATTGCGGCCGCGGCGAGCCGGTCAGCTGGGATGTCGCGGAAGGACGAGGCATCCGAGGGGTCGGCTTCCACGGTCTGGAGCAGCTCGCGCGCCATGCGCTCGGCGCGATCCTGCCCGTACACCGACGTCGCGGGGGAACTCTCGGCGATGGCTCGATGAAACAGTCCCTCGGCCGCGGGAGAGGTCATGAGGGTCGTCACGATGCCACCGCCGGCGGATTCGCCGAAGAGCGTCACCTGACCCGGGTCACCGCCGAACGCCGCGATGTTCTCGCGCACCCACTCCAGGCTGAACAGGATGTCGCGCAGCGCGAGGTTCGTCTCGAACGTCTCGGACTCGGTCGAAAAGCGGGAGAGATCGGCGAAGCCGAGCGCACCCACGCGGTACCCGACGGTGACGAGGACGATCTCGCCACTCGCGGCGAGCGACCTGCCGTCGTAGATCGGCTGCGCTGTCGCCCCGAACATGTACGCGCCGCCGTGCACCCACACCATGACCGGTCGCGGTTCCGCTGCCGAGACGTTCTCGGCGGCCCATACGTTCAGGGTCAGGCAGTCCTCGCTCTGCACGGCGTCCTCGGGCAGCCGGATGGCGGGCGAGGCTGTCTGCACGGGGATGGGGCCGAACCGCGTGGCATCGGCCACGTCCGACCAGGGCTCCGGGGGCTGCGGCGCGCGCCAGCGCAGCGGACCGATCGGCGGCGCGGCGTAGCGAATGCCCTTCCATGACCGAACGGTGCCGTCGGTGTCGCCCCGCACCGGTCCACGCGTCGTGGTCACTGTCAGGGTCGTGTCGGATGCCATGGCTCTCCTTTGAGATCAGTGCGGAGTCTTCGAGACCAGCGGGGCCTTCGAGATCAGTGCGGAGTCACGGTGAGGGGGCGCCCGGCCAGACCGCGGGGAACCCCCGCGAGCCGAGCGGCCAGGTCGATGAGGGCGCGCCGAGCGGGATCATCCGCCGCGGCATCCGTCTCGTCGCCCGTCTCATTCAGTGTCGCCGTGAGGGGGGTGCCCGCGTCGCCCGCTGTGCGCAGGGCCGGGCTGAGGGGGATGGAGGCGAGCAGAGGGACGTCACCGGATGCATCCGCTGCCTGCGATGCGGACAGCGCCGCCGCGACCTGCGCACCCCCTCCCGAACCGAAGAGGTCGAGCACGGTGCCATCGGGCAGCGTGTACGCGGCCATGTTCTCGATGACCCCGATGACGCGCTGCCCCGTCTGGCGCGCGACGAGGGCGCTGCGAATCGCGACATCGGATGCCGCGGCCTGGGGAGTCGTGACGACCACGACCTCGGCGTGGGGGAGCAGCTGGCCGACAGAGATCGCGATATCGCCCGTGCCGGGTGGCATATCGAGCAGCAGGATGTCGAGGTCGCCGAAGTGCACGTCGGTCAGGAACTGTTGCACGGTGCGGTGCAACATGGGTCCGCGCCACGCAACGGCCGCGCCCTCGTCGCCTTCGCGCAGGAACATGCCGATCGACACGGTCTTCACCCCGTAGGCCACCGGCGGCAGGATCAGGTCGTCGATGCGGGTGGGGCGGACCGTCCGGCCCTCGGCATCGACCAAGCCCAGCAGGCCCGGGATCGAGAAGCCGTGCACATCGGCATCGATGAGACCCACACGGAGTCCCCGCACGGCGAGAGCCACGGCGAGGTTCGCGGTGACGGTGGACTTGCCGACCCCGCCCTTGCCGCTCGTGACGGCGATCACGCGCGTGAGGGATTCGGCCGTGAACGGGATGCCACGGGGGCGACCTGCCCGGAGGCGCTCCGTCAGGGCGGCGCGTTCCGCCGGGGTCATGACGCCGACGTCCACGTGCACATCGAGGACACCCGGGACGGATGCGGCCGCGCGGCGCACGTCGGATTCGATCCGGCTCGCGGCGGGGCATCCGACGATCGTCAGGGCGATCCCGACATCCGCGATTCCATCCGTGACAGCGATCTCGCGCAGCATGTCGAGGTCGCCGATCGGCTGACGCAACTCGGGGTCGGTCACCGCCCCCACCGCAGCTCGCACGGCGTCTGTCAGCTTCTGATCGACTCCGAGCCCGAATCCGGGGTCGTTGTTGTCAGCGCTCATCGGGTGCCGCGGTGTCCGCATCGGACGTCTCGCTGCGGGCCTCAAGACCTTCGAGCAGGGTCTTCAGCTCGTTGCGGAGTTCATGACGGAGCACGTCCTTCGTGACGACCTCGCTGCTGACATCCGTGAGCGCGAGACGAAGAGCAACGATCTCGCGGGCGAGGTACTCGGTGTCGGCGAGGTTTCGCTCGGCGCGCTGCCGGTCCTGCTCGATCTGGACGCGGTCGCGGTCGTCCTGGCGGTTCTGCGCGAGCAGGATGAGGGGAGCGGCATACGAGGCCTGGAGGGACAGGACGAGCGTCAGCGCCGTGAAGCCGTTCGCCGCCGAGTCGAAACGCCAGTACGAGGGGAACATCGTGTTCCAGATGATCCAGAGGGCGCAGAAGGCGCTCAGGCCGAGCAGGAACCACGGCGTGCCCATCTTGCGGGCGATCCACTCGGTGAAGCGGCCGAACCGGTCACGCGAGGGCTGCGGTGTGCGCGAGAGCACGCCGGCGCGCCCGCGTGGCGCGTCCAGCGTGACCCGGCGCGACGTCCGCGCCATCAGCGTCGCCTCGATCCGGCGGCACGACTCGCGGGACCGGATGCTGAAGCATCCGCATCATGCGAGCGCCAGTCATCGGGCAGCAGGTAATCGAGCACATCGTCGACGCTGACCGCACCCACGAGGCGGTGGGCGGTGTCGACGACGGGCAGCGAGACGAGGTTGTAGCTCGCGAGCAGCCGCGCGACCTCGGCCGCCGAGGCGGTGGCGTGCACGGGCTCGACCGAGTCGTCGATGATGGCGCCGAGGCGCTCGTGCGGGGGATAGCGCAGCATCCGCTGGAAGTGCACCACACCCAGCAGGCGGCCCGTCGGGGTTTCGTAGGGCGGGAGGGTGACGAAAACGGCGGCCGCGAGGGCGGGGTGCAGCTCGTGCCGGCGGATGAGCGCGAGCGCCTCGGCGACCGTCGCGTCGGCCGAGAGCACGATCGGCTCGGGCGTCATGAGTCCGCCCGCCGTGTCGGGGCCGTAGGCCAGGAGGGCGCGCACGTCGTCCGCCTCGTCGGGCTCCATCAGATCGAGCAGCTGCTCGGACCGGCCCTCCGGAAGCTGGGCGAGTAGGTCGGCGGCGTCATCCGGCTCCATCGCGTCGAGGATGTCGGCGGCCCGCTCGTCGCCGAGCTGTTCCAGAATGTGCGCCTGATCGTCCTCGGGCATCTCTTCGAGCGCATCCGCGAGACGATCGTCGGGGAGCTCGCCCGCGACCTCCATCATCCGCGCGTCGGGCAGATCGAGCAGAGTGTTGGCGAGGTCGGCGGGCAGCAGCTCGGAGTAAGAGGCCACCAGTTGCTCGACGGATTGCGACTCGCCGGGCGCCATGCGCTCGCGCACGTCGCTCCAGTTCGCGAACGTCGTGGGTCCCTTGGCGAAGGGGCTGGCGCTCGTCTTCGGGCGGCGCAGGAACAGCTGGCCGATGGCCCACTCGCCGAGGCGGTTGCGTTCGATGGCCGCATCCTCGATGACGGCTTCACCCGAGCCATCGATCAGGTGGACGCGGCGCCCGAGCAGTTCGGCGAGGACACGCACTTCACCGCCGCGCGGCTGGAACCGGCGCACGTTGATCAGGCCGGTCGTGATGACCTGGCCGGTCGCGATCGATGTCACGCGTCCGATCGACACGAAGACGTGCCGGCGTCCGGGGATCTCGACGACCAGCCCGACCACACGCGGTGGGTCGCTTGCTCGGTATACGACAACGACATCGCGGACGCGTCCCAGGCGGTCGCCCGCGGGGTCGAAGACGGCGCACCCGGCCAGGCGCGCGACAAAGACCCTTTGCGTGCTCACTGCTCCAGCGTAGCCCCGACACAGATGCTGCCTAGGGAGGGCGTGGGAGAATGGGCGGATGAGTATGTTGGGACCCGCCCCTACGGGCAGACGTGGAGAAGCCGTCGGCGAGACCATTGCGAGCTTTCCGACCTACGAGGGTGCGCAGAAGGCGGTCTCGGCGCTGATCGCGGGCGAGGTTCCCGCGCGAGACATCGCGATCGTCGGCCTGGGGCTTCGTTCCATAGAACGGGTGACCGGACGCCTGGGGTACGCCACCGCCGCACGTTCGGGTGCTGTGAACGGTTTG
This sequence comes from Microbacterium lacus, assembly GCF_002812805.1. Lineage (GTDB taxonomy): Bacteria > Actinomycetota > Actinomycetes > Actinomycetales > Microbacteriaceae > Microbacterium > Microbacterium lacus_A. Next base: position 257,041 of record NZ_NMUM01000022.1, read on the forward strand.
CTGATCGGCCTGTTCTTCTCGGCGATCCTCGTGCTCGGCAGCCCTTCCGTTCCGATCCAGGCGTTCGTCGGCGTGCTCTTCGTCGGTGTCGCGGTCGGGATGCTGCTCAGCATCATCACGTACTCCTTCATTCGCCGGCGCCGCGATTTCGCCTCCGTCATGCAGGTCCTCGCCGACCACTACGAGGTCACGGTCGGGGCTGACAGCCTCGCGAAGGCGCGGCAGGTGCTGGGTGTCGGCGGCGGGGCATCGGCATCCGCTCCTGCTCCCTTCGCTGCTCCCGCTGCTCCCGGGTCTGGTGCGCTTCCGCCGGTACCGCCCGCGCCCGGCGGTGCGGCGGGGCCAGCTGAGCGGCCCCCGCTGCCACCGGACGCCGCGCCCCCGCGCTACGGTGAGCGCATCGACCACGCGGCTCCCGAGGCGCCGCGTGAGGAACCCCCGCGCTACGGCCAGCGAATCGAGCCCGCCGCGGCAGCGCCGCCTGTCGAGCCCGGTGATGCCAACTCCGAGGCATCCGACCACGCTTCAGAGGATTCGGCAGACACCCCGCGCGACGCGACCGACTCAGACCGCCGCAGCGACTCGTGAACGGAGGAGATCTCCACTTCGGAGGACGGATGTCTGTGCCTGCATCCTCCGACGACGAGATCTCCTCCGCAACCGGCGGCGTGGAGCGTTGGCCCGTGACGCTGCCGACGGGCGAGGCCGAGATCAGCGTCGCCTCGCAGCGTCCCACCGCGGCCTGGGCGACGCTCGTCCTCGCGCACGGCGCCGGTGCGGGGTACGACCACCCTTTCCTCGTCGGCTTCACGAACGCGCTCGCGCACGCGGGGGTCGCGACCGTGCGCTTCAACTTCCCCTACCGCGAGGCGGGACGACGGATGCCGGGGCCCGCGGCGCACGCGATCGCCACCTGGCGCGCGGTCGTCGACCGTGCCCGGGGCGAAGCGCCCGCGGGTGAGCCGTTGTGGGCGGCCGGTAAGTCCTACGGGGGCCGCATGGCCTCGATGGCCGAGGCCGAACGGCCGCTCGGTGTCGCGGGCCTCGTGTACCTCGGCTATCCGCTGCATCCGCCCGGCGACCCGGCGAAGGAGCGCGCGGAGCACCTGCCGCGGATCGCGGTGCCCCAGCTGTTCGTCGCGGGCACCATCGACCCCTTCGTCGTGCCCCACGACGGGCTGGAGCGCGCGGTCGAGGCGTGTCAGGACGCTCAGCTCACCTGGATCGAGGGCGGCGGGCACTCGTTCGAGGTGAAGGGGCATAAGCGCCCCGCGGATCAGGTCGGGGCCGACCTCGCGCCGCTCGTCGCGGAGTTCCTCCGCGCTCGACTGCTCTGAGCCCGACTGCTCTAAGCCCGACTGCTCTAAGCACGACTGCTCTGAGGTCTGCACGCTCCCTTCGACAGGCTCAGGGAGCGTCGCGGTAGTCGGTCGCTGAGCCTGTCGAAGTGACTCAGACCTGCGGCGCGAGCCGCGCCATCCAGGCCTCGACGTCGTCGGCCGAGCGCGGGATGTCGGCCGAGAGATTGACCGGGCCCTGCGTCGTCATCAGGATGTCGTCCTCGATACGGACGCCGATGCCGCGATACTCCTCCGGCACCGTCACGTCATCGATCTGGAAGTACAGGCCGGGCTCGATCGTGAACACCATGCCGGCCTCGAGAACGCCGTCGTAGTACATCTCGCGCCGCGCCTGTGCGCAGTCGTGCACGTCGATGCCGAGGTGGTGGCTCGTGCCGTGCACCATGTAGCGCCGGTGCTGTCCACCTGTCTCGGGCGCGAGTGCCTCGTCGGCGGTCACCGGCAGCAGGCCCCACTCGGTGACGCGGGCCGCGATCACGGACATCGCGGCCTCGTGCACCTCGCGGAATCGAGCGCCGGGGCGGGCCGCGCGCAGCCCCGCATCCGCCGCCTCGCGCACCGCCTCGTAGACCCGACGCTGCACCTCGGTGAAGCGGCCCGAAACGGGCAGGGTGCGCGTGATGTCGGCGGTGTAGAGGCTGTCGACCTCGACGCCGGCGTCGATCAGCATGAGATCGCCGGGAACGACGGGACCGTCGTTGCGGGTCCAGTGCAGGTAGCACGCGTGAGGTCCGGACGCCGCGATCGTGTCGTAGCCTTCCCAGTTCCCGTCCGTGCGCGCCCGGAGGTGGAAGACGCCCTCGACCACGCGCTCGCCGCGGGGGTGCGCGACGACGCGGGGGAGCGAGCGGACGATGTCGTCGAACCCGTCCGCCGTGACCTGGACGGCGAGGCGCATCTGCTCGATCTCGAATTCGTCCTTGACGAGCCGCAACTCGGACACGAAGCGCGTCAGGTGTTCGGCCTCACCGACCACGAGATCGTCGTCGGATGCCTCGAACGCCTCGATGTGTGCCGTAGCGAGCGCCAGATTGGCAGCGACACCCGCGAGGGCCGGGCGGGGACCGATCCAGAACTCACCGATCGAGGCGTCGGCGTAGAACTCGGCCGTGTTGCGGTCGGCGCGCTCGCGGAAGTACAGGGTCTCGGTGTGTCCGTCCTTGATGGGGTCGAACACGAGGACGGCGTCGGGCTCGGCATCCCGCTCCCACCCCGTCAGGTGCGCGAAAGCTGAGTGAGCGCGGAACGGATAGTCCGTGTCGTTGCTGCGCACCGCCACACCGCCCGCGGGGACCACGAGGCGCTTGCCCGGGAAAGCCGCCGACAGCACGGCGCGACGGGCCGCGGCATACGCGGCCTGCGGACGCGCTGTGGCAGACGGCTCGGGACGGTCGGCCCATCCGGTTGAAATCGTGTCGAGAAAGCCCTGACCGAATCGCTGCCGGCGGTTAGCGTTGGCCTGCGCCTCGCGCTCGTCGCGTGCGCTCGCGGCCTCAGCCTCGTCGGTCGCCGCGCCGTCGGACACCGTGTTGGTTTCACCTGTCGTGCTCATCGTTCCAGTCTCGCACGGGCTGCCGTGGCGGCGCCGGGAGAGCGACTCTCTCAGCCGACGGGCTCGAGTTGGACGACGAGGGGCCGGTGGTCGCTGCCCGACCCGTCGAGCGAGCGCAGCACGATCGATCCTGTCGCCTCCCAGTTCGGTGTCGAGAGGACGTGGTCGATCGGTGCGCCGGCGAGAGCGGGGATGTCCGTCGTCCAAGTGCCCACGCCGCCGTTTCCGGATTCGGATGCCGCATCGTGGCAGTACCCGAGCGTTCCGCCGTCGACACCCAGCCGTGCCATGTGATCGATGGTCGCGTTGAAATCGCCCGCCATGATCACATTGCCGGTGGCGCACTGGTCGGCCAGCCAGCGGAGGTCCTCGCGCCAGTGCTCCATATCCCCCTGGCGCGGTGCGACGGCATGCACGGCCACGACGATCGGGCCTTCACCGTCGACCGGCATGGCGACGGCGCTGGGAAGGACCGCCGTGTTGCTCGAGCCGTCCTGCGACGATTCGATGACCGAGTAGTCCCCGAGATCGGGGGAGATCAGCAGGGTCGTGGACCGCGCATCCCAGGTGTCGACGCCCACGCTGAACTCGACGTGGTGCGCCCACATGGGTCGGCCGAGTTCCCGCATGGCCACCGCGATCTGCTCGCCGGTCTCGATCGTCGTCTCCGGGAGCGAGATGATGTCCGCCTGCATCGCGACGGCTGTCTGCGCCACGGAGACGGGATCCGTCGCCTCGCCGGCCGTGTTCCACGTCATCACGCGAACGCTCGTCTCCGTCTCGGCGGGAAGCTCGGTCGTCCCGAGCCCCCGCGTCCCGACGATCACCCCGTTGCCGAGCGTCCCGACGATCGCGACCAAGGCCATCGAGAGCGCGAACCCGCGGAGAGGTCGGGCGATCGCCAGCAGCAGCATCAGGATCGCGGCGATTGCGAAAGCGACGGCGACGAGCGATCGGAAGGCCACGATCTGAGCGATCGGAAAGGTCTGCTCGACCCGGAAGAACGAGGGCCAGGTCAGCACCGCTGTCGCAATCGCGAACAGCACGGCGATGAGGATCCCGAGCACACGCAGCACGTTCCGACTCTAGAAGCCGAGGCTGGGAGAACGACCCACGCGGGCGCCCCGAGCGCTGGCGCCCGCCCCGCATCTACGTGCGGGGGTACGCTCGTGGGGTGAGCGGGCAGCGGCGATTCGAGCGGCGATTCGAAGGACCGAGCGACCTGCACCTCCACTCATTGCGATCCGATGGGACGGAACCGCCCGAGACAGTCGTCCGGGCGGCGCATCGCTACGGACTCCGCACCATCGCGCTGACCGACCACGACACGACCGCCGGTTGGGCGGAGGCGGCCGAGGCGACGACGTCGCTCGGCATGACGCTCCTGCCGGGCATGGAATTGAGCGCCAAGCACGGGTGGCGAAGCGTCCACCTGTTGGCGTACCTCTTCGACCCGGACAACCCGGCGCTTCGGGCCGAAATGGAACGCGTGCGCACGGACCGGATGGGGCGAGCCGAGCGGATCGTCCGCAACATCTCACGCGACTACGACCTGTCGTGGGCGGACGTCGTCGCTCAGACATCCGACGGCGCGACCGTGGGTCGCCCGCACATCGCCGATGCGCTCGTGGCGCGCGGCCTGGCCGTCGACCGGTCCGCTGCATTCGAAGGCATCCTGCACCCGCGCGAGGGCTATTACGAGGGTCACTACGCGCCGGATCCGCTCACCGCGGTGCGCCTGATCGTTGCTGCTGGAGGCGTACCGGTCGTTGCGCATCCGACTCCCGCCGGGCGGGGACTGATGATGCCGGTTCCGTATCTCGAAGAACTGATCGACGCGGGGTTGGCCGGATTCGAACTCGATCACCGCGAGAACACACCCGCGGGTGTGGCGGTGCTGCGCGGGATCGTCGAGCGGCGGGACCTGATCGTCACGGGTTCGAGCGACTACCACGGCCTCGGCAAACCGAACCTGCCCGGCGAGAACACGACCTCGGACGAGATGGTCGAACGGATCATTGCGCGCGGCACCGGGGTCGCGCCCGTCTTTCCCTGAGACCCGCAGCCCCGGGACGCCAACCCCGGGATACGGGAACCACGAAGCGGCCCCCACCCGGAAGAGGATGGGGGCCGCTCGTTGGCAATCAGCTCAGGCGATCAGGAGAGCGCCTTCGTCTTGATCTGGTCGTACTCGGCCTGCGTGATCGTACCGGCGTCGAGCAGGGCCTTGGCCTTGGCGATCTCGTCCGCGGGGCTCGTGCCGGCCGCCTGCTTGATGTAGTCCTCCTGCGCGCGCTGGTAGGCCTGCGCCTGGGCGGCGCTCCGCTCGCCCATGCCCCTGCCTCGGACGATCAGGTAGATCAGCGCGCCGAGCCAGTTGGTGAGGAGAAGAACGACGATCCACAGGGCCTTCCATCCGCCGCTCAGCTTGTGGTCGCGGAACAGGTCGGTGATGATCGAAAACAAGACCATCAGGTAGGCGAAGAAAATGAAGATGGCCAGGAACCACCAGATGAGGTCCCAGAAAGAACCCCAGAAGCCCTGGTACTCGTAGCTGATGGGGGTAACAGCCTCGGTGAAGATGTGCACGGGTGTGCCTTCCAATCGGATGATCGGCGCCTGCGGGCGCCACCGCTCAAGATAGCGGTTGGCGCCATCGCGCGGGGGTCGATCTGCTCCGACAGGTCAAACCCGTGCGCCGACCGCCGAGAGGGCGGCCGACGCGACGGTTTACGCGTTGGGGGCGCTGGGGGCGCCGGATGAGCCACCCGAACGGCGGCGACGACGGCGACGCGACGGCGCGGGCCGTCCATCGTGGTGCTCGCTGCCGCCACCATCGTGCGTTCCGCCGCCCTCGGCGCGCGGCGCCTCAGTACCGGCGCTCGACGCAGCGGTGGGTGCGGCGGATGCAGCGGTGCCTTCGCCGCTCTCACCCGAACGCGAACGTGAACGGGAGCGCCGCGGGCGGTCGCCGGCGGGCGCTGCGGAACGTTCCCGCGGCTCCTGCGTCTTGACGGCGGCCGTGCGGGGTGCGGTCGTGAGCCGTCCCTTGGTGCCCGCCGGGATGTCCAGGTCGGTGAAGAGGTGCGGGCTGGAGGAGTAGGTCTCGGTCGGCTCGGGCTGACCGAACTCCAGTGCTCGGTTGATGAGCGCCCACTTGTGCAGGTCATCCCAGTCCACGAACGTGACCGCGATGCCCGTCTTTCCGGCGCGACCCGTGCGGCCCGCGCGGTGCAGGTAGGTCTTCTCGTCGTCGGGGATCGTGTGGTTGATCACGTGCGTGACGTCGTCGACGTCGATGCCGCGTGCGGCGACGTCGGTGGCGATCAAGACATCCTTCTTGCCCGCCTTGAACGCGGCCATCGAGCGCTCGCGCGCCTCCTGGCTCATGTCACCGTGCACGGATGCGGTGTTGAAGCCGCGATCGCCGAGTTCGTCCGACAGGCGCTGGGCGGCACGCTTGGTGCGCGTGAAGATCACGCTCTTGCCGCGACCCTCGGACTGCAGGATGCGGGCGATGACCTCGTCCTTGTCGAGCGAGTGAGCCCGATACACGAGGTGCTTGATGTTGGCCTGCGTCAGGCCCTCGTCGGGGTCGGTCGCGCGGATGTGAATGGGGTTCGTCATGAAGCGACGAGCAAGCGCGACGATCGGGCCGGGCATCGTGGCCGAGAACAACTGCGTGTGGCGGATCTGCGAGACCTTGGTGATGATCTTCTCGATGTCGGGCAAGAACCCGAGGTCGAGCATCTTGTCGGCCTCGTCCAGCACGACCTCGGTCGCATTCGAGAGGTCGAGCAGGCGCTGGTTGTTGAGGTCGATGAGGCGCCCCGGGGTGCCGACGACGATCTGCGCGCCGGCCTTCAGCTGGTCGATCTGACCCTCGTACGCCTTGCCGCCGTAGATCGCAACGACGCTCGTCGAACGGTTCGAGGTCAGCATGTCCATGTCCTCATAGACCTGGACGGCCAGTTCGCGCGTCGGGACGACGATGAGCGCCTTGACGCCGGGGGAGGGGTCGAGCCCGAGACGCTGGACGACGGGGATGCCGAAGCCGAACGTCTTTCCGGTGCCCGTCTTGGCCTGACCGATGATGTCCTGACCCGGTAGACCGAGGGGGATCGTCTGCTCCTGGATCGGGAAGGCATCGATAATGCCTTTCGCCGCGAGGGCGTCGACGATGTCTTGATCGACACCGAGTTCGGCGAAGGTCGTCACAATATGAGCCTGTCCGGCAGTGAGATGCTGCCTGGGTGCTTGCCCCGTAGGGCAGAAAGGGTTATCCACGCCCTTCACTCAGCCACAGGCGCGGGGTCCCGATCCGACGCCGGGACGATGCCCAGCCTACCCGAGGCTCTCCGGCACGCCTCTTCCGCCACTCCCCGCGCATGCCACGGACGGTCGCGCGCCCCCGCGGCTAGGCTGATCCCGTGTTCAATTGGTTGCGCCGGCGGCGCACGCCGCGTCGCGTGCTGACCCTCCGATCCCGGGGCGAGTCATCGGGCGCCACCCGCGTCGATTTCTCCGAACTCGCACCGGACGTGCAGACCTTCCTGGGCCAGGCCGCTTATCTGCAACTCGGATATTTCGAGACGCTCACGCAACTGATCACCTCGACGCCGGAGTTGGCGCAGAAAGAAGCGCTGTCGCGGGCCGCGGGTGCGGCGCTCACGAAGCATCAGGCGATCGTTTCGCTCATCCGCGATCGGAACGAAGACCCCACCACCGTGATGCTGCCCTTCCGTGAGCAGCTCGATGCGTTCCGTCGTGTCACGAGCGGCGAGCGTCCGATGGAGACGCTGCTGAGCGTGCACCTGACCGCGGGGCTACTCGACGACTTCTACCACGCGCTCGCCTCGACCTACGGGGATACCGGGCGACGGGTATCCGTGATCCTCGAAGCCGACGACGATCGTGGCGCGATCGTCGAGATCATCGGGGCGACGATCGCGAGCGACGAGGAATGGCGTTCGCTGCTGTCGATGTGGGGGCGGCGCCTGGTCGGCGACACCCTGCTCGTCGCGCGGGCAGCGCTCACGACATCCGTCGGTCTCGATCGTGCCGCCGAAGAGAAGGTCGAGCCGGTGTTCACCGAGCTCATGGCCGCGCACTCGCGACGGATGGATGCGGTCGGCCTCAACGCCTGAGCCGCGTCCGCGAGCTTCTCAGGCGATCTTGAGGCGCGCGCTCGCGCTCGTCGTGCACGGCCCGGGCGCGAGACACGACGAGGATGACCAGAGCGGTCACGGCGGCCGGAATCAGGATTGACGCTACCCACAGCCAGGGGTTGCTCTCGGCAAGACCCAGCCAGGTCAGACTCGTGTAGATCACGGCAGCGATCGCCGCCTCCAGCAGGGGTGCCAGCGCGACACCGCGCGTCGGGCGCAACGGCACAGTGAAGTGCAGTGCCAACCCGATCGCGACGGCCGCGACCAGCGCGAGGACGATCAGCATGTCAGCCGACGAAACCGATGCGGCGTGCCTCTTCGGTGCCGAGCTCGACGTACGCGAGGGACGCGGTCGGGACGATGTAGGAATTGCCCTTGGAATCGGCGAAGGAGACGTGCGAAGCGGATGCGTCGAGCGCCTTCGCGACGGAGGCGCGGACGGTCTCGGCGGACTCGGACGTCTCGAAGTTCAGCTCACGGCCGGTGTTGGCGATGCCGATGCGAATCTCCACGGGTGACTGCCTCTCTGCTCTTCGGGCACGACGCCCGACTGCTCTGAAACTCTACGACACGGGTGGGACAGGGCCGCCCGGCTCGGTCACGCTGAGGGCGAACGCGCGCCTTCCGTGCCGCGCGGGGGCGGTCGGACGGTCGGTGTCGGGAGCCCGCGTTAGCGTGGGGGGATGAGCATGAATGGCGGCGGGGCCGACGGCCTCGACGCGGCACAGGCCGCCGTCGTCATGTTGCCCCCGGATGCATCGGGCGTCGTCATCGGGGCGCCCGGCACCGGCAAGACCGAGGCCCTGATCGCGCGCGCGGCGCGGCTGCTCACCTCCGCGAGCGTGGGTGTCGACGAGGTGCTCGTGCTCACCCCCACCCGCCAGACGGCCACGGCCCTGCGCGACCGGCTCGCGCTCGTGGGCGGGGTGGCAACACCGGGGCCCTTGGCCCGTTCGATGGCGTCCTTCGCGTTCCAGCTCGTCCGTGCCGTGGTGGTGCAGGGTGGTGGTGAGCAGGGAGGCGGTGAACCCCCGCGTCTGCTCACGGCGCCGGACCAGGACCGCATCATCGCCGAGCTGCTCGCGGGAGACGAACGGGATGCCGAGCGCGGTGTCACCCGGTGGCCCGCGTCTCTCGGCCCCGCGGTGCGGGCATCGCGCACGTTCCGCGCTGAGCTGCGTGCCCTACTCGCAGAGTGCACGGAGCGCGGCATCGGTCCCGCAGAGCTGGCGGCCGCGGGGCGGCGCCTCGGGCGCCAGGCGTGGGTGAGCGCGGCGGAGTTCATGACCGACTACCGATTCACGGTGGGCGCGATGCGCTCCGACCACCGCGATCCGGCCGAGCTGTTGCGTGAGGCAGCGGCGATCCTCGCGACCGCACCGGCGGGCGCGGCGGGTGAGGCGCTGCTCGGCCCCCCGGCTCGGCTGCGCGTCGTGCTGGTCGATGATGCCCAAGAGCTCACGCGCGGGGGGATGGCGATGCTTCGCGGGTTGCGGGCGCGAGGCGTTGCGGTGCTGGCCTTCGGTGATCCGGACATCGGGTCCGGCTCGTTTCGCGGAGCGTCGCCCGAGCTTTTCGCGCGCCTCTGCGACGCGCTCGGCACGCTTCACGTGCTGGACGATCAGCACCGGTCGACCCCGGCTCTGACCCGGATAGCGCGCGAGGTGACGTCGGCGATCGGAGCATCCGGACGCGTCGAACATCGTCGGGCGCCCGGGCCCGAGCTCGCGCCGGACGCCCGAGTGCGGACGATCATCGCGCCGAGCCCGCACGAAGAGATCGATCGCATCGCGCGGGTGCTGCGGGAGTGGCACATCGTCGACGAGATCCCGTGGTCGGCGCTCGCCGTAGTGGCCCATGACACCCGCCAGGTCGGCGAACTCGAGGCCGAACTGGCCGCGCGCGAGGTGCCCACCCGTTCGTCCAGCCTGCCGCGGCCGCTCGGCAGCGAGGGCGTGGTGCGCGACCTCGTGCAGCTGGTGCGGCTCGGCATGAGCGCGCCGGCAACGCGAGATTCCGAAGCGTTGGCAGCGGTTTTGCTCTCACCCTTCGGCGGACTCGACGCGGTCGGACTCCGGCGTCTTCGCGCGCGTCTGCGGCACGCCGAACTGGCCGACGGTGGTACCCGCCCGGCCCGGGAGTTGCTGCACGAGGCGATGGCGAACCCCCTCGATCTGACTTTGCTCGACACGCCCGAGGCCCGAGCGGCCGAGCGCTTGGCCACGACTCTGCGGGTGCTGCACGACGACGCCCAGCGCGGTGCCACGGTGCACGATCTGCTGTGGGTCGCGTGGGATCGTGCGCGGGATGGTGGGGGTCGCCCGCTGGCTCGTGTCTGGCACGAGCTCGCCACGACGCCCGGCACGCTGTCCGCAGAAAGCGGTCACGCGCTCGACGCACTCGTGGCGCTGTTCGATGCCGCCAAGCGTTTTGTCGAGACCACCCCGAACGAGGCCCCCGAAGCGTTTCTCCGTCGCATGGTCGACAGCGAGGTGCCCGAAGACATGCTGACCTCGCCGGATGTCGCCGAGACGGTGTCGCTGCTCACACCGGCGGCGGCCCTCGGCAAGCAGTTCGAGGGGATCGTCATCGCGGGCGTGCAAGACGGTGTGTGGCCGAACGTGCGTCTGCGCGGCGGCCTGCTCGATACCTGGCGGCTCGCCGAGATCGGCGGGGGTTCTGCGGCGGATGCGTCCGCGGGCTCCGAGGCGACGGACACGCTCGACCGGCGCCGTGCGGCGCTTCACGACGAGTTGCGGCTGCTGGTCCGCGCCGTGTCTCGAGCACGCAGTCGCCTCGCGGTGACAGCCGTCGACGACGATGATCGGGGCCCGAGTCCGCTGCTCAGCTTCTTCCCCGAACCCGACGACGTGGATGATCCGTCCGGTGCAGCGGAGCATCCGCTCACCCTGCGCGGGCTCGTGGCCCAGCATCGGCGGGCGCTCACGACGCCTGTGGCCCCCGCCCCGGTGCGCGCGCACGCGGCCGGTCAGCTCGTCGTGCTCGCCCGTGCGGGAGTACCCGGCGCGGCGCCACACCAGTGGTACGGCCTGGCCGAGGCATCCTCGAACGCTCCGCTGCGTGACCCCGCCCGCGCGCCGGTGCACGTCTCACCGTCGAAGCTCGATGCGTTCGACGCGTGCGGCCTGGACTGGGCGATCCGCGCCCTCGGTGGGGACACGCGTTCGTGGTCGGCGGGGGTCGGAACGATCCTGCACGCGGCCATGGAAGAGGTTCCGGGCGGCGACCGCGACGCGCTGCAGGCCGTGGTCGATGGGCGCTGGGGCGAGCTCGACTTCGAGGCGCCGTGGATGTCACGCAAGGAGCACGCGTGGGCGGGGGTGCTCGTGGACCGACTGCACGCATATCTCGAGCGCTTCCACCGCGAAGAGGGCCGCGCGGTCGGCGCCGAGGCGCGCTTCCGCCTCGCGATCGACATGGATTCCGCCGCGAGCGCCGCAGACGGTGGCGAGATGGCGCCGGATGTCTGGGCCATCCGAGACGAGCCCCGCCTCGAAACGGAACCGAGCATTCCCGAGGGACGCAGACTGGCGCTGCTCAGCGGATCGGTGGATCGCATCGAGGTCTATCCGCCCGGCCGGGGCGAAGCGCTGGATCCCGGGGACGCGGACGGCTCGGAGCGGGTGGTCGTCGTCGATCTCAAGACGGGGCGCTCGGAAGACAAGGTCACCGATGAGAAGGTCGCGGAAGACGCACAGCTGGCGGCCTACCAACTCGCTCTGCTCGAGGGGTTGCTGCCCGGAGCCGACCCGACGGCGAATGCGGGCGCCCGGCTGCTCGTCCTGTCGAAGACCCTGAAGAACACGCACTACCGCCTCGCGCGCCAAGCACCCATGGATGCCGCACGTCGCACGTCGTTCCTCCGCACCATCATCGACGTGGCCGAGGGGATGTCGTCCGACCGGTTCGATGCGAACCTCGACACGCATTGCACGACGGATCGCTTCGCCGTCTGCCGAATCCACACGATCAAGGCGGTGTCGGCCTCGTGAGCGCGTTCGTGTCGGCTGCCACCGCGTCTTCGTCGTCGCCGTCTTCGTCATCATTGCGAAGCACTGAATGGCCGGGCCGCCTGGGTCTGTCGGCCCCGGTCTTGTCGGCGGCCCTGGGACTGCCCGACCCCACGCCCGATCAGCGCGCCGTGATCGAGGCGCCGCCCAGCCCCGCGCTCGTCGTGGCAGGAGCGGGCAGCGGTAAAACCGAGACGATGTCGGGGCGGGTCGTCTGGCTCGTCGCGAACGGGCACGTGCGGCGGGACGAGGTGCTCGGGCTGACGTTCACCCGCAAGGCCGCGGGCGAGTTGGCCGAGCGAATCGATCAGCGGTTGGCGGGCATTGACGAGTTCGGGCGGCGGGGACTCCTCCCGTACCTCGAGGCGCTCGCGGCGGACGGCACCCTCGCGACGTTCTGGGCGAGGGCGGGCGCGCTGCCCGCCCGCGCACGGCGCGCCGAGCTGATCGCCTTCGTCGACGGCCTCGCTGAGACGCTCGGCGCCGTGCCTCCGGAGCAGGATGCGGCGGGCGAGGCCCTGTTGTCGCGGCCCCGCGTGTCGACCTATAACGCATTCGCCGACGCGATCGTGCGCGAGCATGGTCCACGGATCGGGCGTGACCCGGATGCCGCGCTCATGAGCCAGTCCGGATCGTGGCTGCTCGCGCGGCGGGTGGTCGTGGCGTCCGAGGACGAGCGCCTCTCCGAGCGCGGTGAGGCCTTTGCGAGTGTCGTCGATGCCGTGCACCGCCTTGCCGGTGAGCTTCTCGATAACCGCGTCGATGCCGAGAGTGTGGCCCGCTTCGGTGACGAGTGGGCCACGGCCCTCGAGCCGCTGACGAACCCCGCGCTCGCCCATCCCGGAGACATCGAGAAATTCCACGCGGCGATGAGCGGTCTACCCGTTCTCGCGGGACTGGTGAACGACTACGCCACCCGCAAGCGAGCCGAAGACACCCTCGATTTTGCCGATCAGGTAGCCGGCGCGCTCGAGATCATCGAGCGCGCGCCCGAAGTTGCCGACCAGCTTCGCGAGCAGTACCGCGTCGTGCTGCTCGACGAATATCAGGACACCTCGGTCATCCAGACGCGCCTGCTCGCGAAAGTTTTCCGAGACTCCGCGGTCATGGCCGTCGGTGACCCCAATCAGTCGATCTACGGATGGCGCGGAGCATCCGCGGACAATCTCGGCGCTTTTCCGGGCGCCTTCGCACACGGCACCGATTGCGGTCGGTTCAGCCTGATGGTCAGTTGGCGGAACGACCTCAGCATCCTGACCGCCGCGAACCGGCTCGTGGCGGGAGCGGAGCATCGCGGGGTGCCGGTGGGTGCTCTGGGGGCACGACCCGGTGCCGCGGAGGGGCGGGTCGAGTGTCGATTCGAGAAGACGATCGACGACGAAGCGGATGCGGTCGCGCGCTGGTTCGTCGAGGTGCGAGCGCGGCATGACTCTGCTGAAAAGGCGGGGGCCCAGGCCGAATCCGGCAGTCCCCGGGCCCACTCTGGCGCCGTGCTGTTCCGCACCAAGCGGCACATGAATGCATTCGCCGAGGCGTTGGCGCGGCATGACGTGCCACACCGCATCCTCGGACTCGGCGGGCTGCTGACAACACCCGAAGTCGTCGACGTCGTCGCCGCACTCCGGGTCGTCCACGACCCCTCGCAGGGGTCGTCGCTGATTCGTCTGCTGTCGGGGCCGCGCTTCGCGATCGGCGTGGCCGACCTCGCCGCCTTGCACGCCCTGGCGGATGCGCTCGCAAAGCGCGACGGTTCGCTCGTGCCGCTCCCGGCCGAACTGGTCGCACGCGTGCGTGGTTCGGCCGGCGCCGACGAACAGCCATCGCTCGTTGATGCGCTCGAGTTCGTCCGCACGGTACGCGACGACTACCGCCTCCTCGCCGACATCACGCCCGCCGGGCGCGCTCGCCTGCGCGAGGCGGGGGAGATGCTCGGGCGTCTGCGGCGGGCCGTGGCTCAGCCGATCCCCGATCTCATCCGCACGATCGAGCTCGAGCTGCGCCTCGACATCGAGCTGGCGGCGAACGAAACGCGGGGGCCCGCGCGCGTCGCGGCGGCGCAGCTGCGTGCTTTCCTCGACGAGGTGCGCGCCTTCCTGACGGCGGATGAGCGCGGCTCGATCAGCAGTCTGCTCGCCTGGCTCGATCACGCGGAAGAGACCGACGAGCTCATGCCGCGTCCGGAGCCTCCGCAGCCGGGAGTCGTGCAGCTGCTGACCGTGCACGGCTCGAAGGGCCTCGAGTGGGATGCGGTGGCGGTTGTCCGTCTCGTGCAGGACGAACTACCCAAGGCCCCGCGTTCGGTCGCCGGATGGCTCGGTTTCGGCGTGCTGCCCTATGCATTCCGCGGCGACCGGGATGCGCTGCCCGTTTTGGACTGGCGCCCGGGCGCAGATCCCGAGCGCGCCGCGTTACGGAAGGCCATCGCGGCCTATCGCGACGGTGTGCGCGACCACCAGAAGGCCGAGGAGCGGCGCCTCGCCTACGTAGCCGTCACGCGGGCTCGTTCGGACCTGCTGCTGACGGGATCGCAGTGGGGTGGGCAGAGCAAACCTCGCGACCCCAGCCCGTATCTCGCCGAAATGGTCGAGGCGCTCGGGATGCCGCCGATCGAGCCCGCCGACCCCGGCGATAACCCGTATGTCGAACGGGGCGGACAGGTGCTCTCGTGGCCCCTCGACCCGCTCGGTGCGCGGGGCCCCATCGTGCGCGCCGCCGCGGCGAGCGTCGAGAACGCGGCAACACGTGCCGATCCCGAACCGGATGAGCTGCTCGCGCGCCTGCTCGCCGAGCGCGATCTGCGTGCGAAGGGGCCCAGCCATGCGGCGCCGACGCGAATCCCCGCATCCCGCTTCAAGGACTTCGTGACGGACTACTCGGGAACCGTTGCCGCCATTGCGCGCCCCATGCCCGAGCGGCCGTACCGGCAGACGCGGCTTGGCACGCTGTTCCACTCGTGGGTCGAGCATCGGTCGGGTCGGAGCGGCGCCGGTGCGTCAACCGATGACGCGCTGTGGGAGCGTGACGACGATCCGACCGACTCCGAGGCATCCGCCGAAGACGCCGCGGACCTCGAGCGACTTCGCGCGAACTTCGAGCGGTCGGAATGGGGGTCGTTGCAGCCCCTCGAGGTCGAAACCGAGATCGACTTCGCCCTGGCCGAGACGGATGGACCCGGACGCGTCGTTATCTGCAAGCTCGATGCCGTTTATCGTCGCCACGATCGCGGGGGCCGCATCGAGATCGTGGACTGGAAGACGGGGCGCCCGCCGCGGACGGCGGCGGAGCGGGAAGAGCGGATGCTGCAGCTCGCCCTCTACCGCGTGGCCTATCACAAGGCCCGCGGCATCCCCCTGGATCAGATCGACGTCGTCCTGTACTACGTGGGCGACGATCTCATCCTGCGGGGTGACCGGCTCTACTCCGAGGCCGACCTCGCCCAGCGCTGGAAGGCGGCACGCGAGGCTCGTGCTGCCTCGATCTCCTCGTCCGGGTCAGCCGGATCAGAGGTGTCCGCATCAGTGTCGTCCGAAATCGCGGGATCGGCCGCGGCACCCGATCCGGACGCCTGACGAAGTTCGCTCCAGCTGCTCACATCGATGGGTGCGGTCTCCATGTCAGTGACCGGCACGGCGGATGGTTCGCCCAGCGACGATGACCGTTTCGCGGGCTCGCCCCCCGACGACGTGTCGCGTTCGTTCGGTTCGTGCTCGCGGGCGGCGGCGACGAACAGGGAAACCATCTCGGGGTCGTACGCGTCGGTCTGCATGGCGATGCTGCCGTCGTCTTCGGCGCTGGCCTTCGTCACGGGAGTGTCGGCGAGCACGGCCATCGCATCGTCCACGCCGACGACCGCGACCGGATCGAGGCGCGCCGCGCTATCACCCAGACCATCGACGAGCGCGTCGAGCAGAGCGACCGCGTCATCGACCACGTCGTCGCGGCGCTGTTCGTGGCCGTGCAGCAGCCACTTCGCGAATTCCAGTTCGGCGTACAGCCGTGCACGGGTGCGCAGGTCCGGGTCGGGTGAACGGTGCGCGGACGAGACGTAGGCGGCATAAACGTCGTCGGCGGCATCCGGCGCGGCCGCGAGCCATTGCAGATCCACCGCTGGGTCGCCGACGCTGAACCGGCTCCAGCCGAGGACGCCAGAAACGGTCGGTGCACCGTCTCGGTCTTCGTAGCGGAAGGACGACGCGACCGCGTCACCGAGTACAACGCACGGGTCGAATCGCCAGAGTGCTTCGTCCTCGGCTGCGCGGCGCCACCGTGTGGCGAGGGCGACGGGCAATCGGCGAGTGGACGCGGCCCGTTCGACGAGGGCGACGACCGCCTCACGAACCTCTTCCGCGGTCTTGACGGGTAGTCCCTCAGCACGGACGACGGATGCGGGGAGTGCGTGCAGGGCGGCCAGGGCGATGCCGATGGAGGTCGCGGCCCCCGGGCCGGCGGGCAGGTCGCCCGCCTCGACGCGATAGCCGGGCACCAGGTCGGTGAGCAGGGCCCGACCTTCGGCGAGTGCGACCTCGCCGAGGGGACGAGGCGCCGCGAAGGGCAGGAGGGCGCGGGCGCCCGGGGTCAGGGCGCGCAGGGCGAGCGCCTCGGTGGCGAGGTCGCTGGCGGCGGATGCATCCACCGGTGCGCGCACGACGACCTGGGATCCGTCGTCCAGCCCGACGACGGCGCTGTCGTAGCGTCCGCCCTCGCCTGTCGAGAGGGCAGCCGTCGAGACGATCGCGGCCTCGGGCAGGGCTGCGCTCACCGACGCGGCTAAAGTGAGGGGGGAGCCAGTCATGCCCCCAGGGTAGGTCTGTCCTTGCACGCACTACCCGCGCCACGCCCGCGAAAGAGGTCTTCCATGACGGTCCCGGGCCTGCCCAGGGTGATCACGCCCCCGGTCTCGCCGATCGACCGCTCGGCGCTGGACCGCGATCTTTCCGATGCACTCGCGGTTCTCGCGGCCGAGCCCGGTGCCCGCGTTTTGTTGCTGCGGCGCGGTCGCGCTCCGCTCGACGAGTCCGGTGCGATCGTATTCGTGCCCGCTTCGGCTGTTGCCCCTGGCGCAGACACCGAGGCGATCGTGGCGTTCCTTGGTCGCGATGCCACGGGCCCGGTCCTCCTGGCGCTGCTAGACGAAGAGGACGATGCCCCGGTCGATCCCGCGGGTGGGTGGGCGGAGTTGCGTGAGGTGGGTGGCGCGCTCGGGCTCGAGGACGCGGCCTTCTTCGTCGAGGCGCTGTCGCTGGCACGGTGGATCCGAGACGCTGCTTTCTGCCCCGCGTGCGGAACGCGGACGGAACTGCGAAACGCCGGATGGTCGAGACACTGCCCATCGTGCGGCCGTGAACACTTCCCTCGCACCGACCCCGCCGTCATCGTCGCGGTCACGGACGGTACCCGCTTGCTGCTCGGATCGAACGCCGCCTGGCCCGAAGGGCGCTACTCGTGCTTTGCGGGTTTCGTCGAGGCCGGGGAGTCGGCCGAGGAATCCCTCGTGCGCGAGATCGAGGAAGAATCGGGCGTGCGCATCGCAGCGATCGAGTATGTCGGGTCGCAAGCATGGCCGTACCCGCGTTCCCTGATGCTCGGGTACCTCGCCTTCACCGAGAACTCCGAGGCCGCGCGTCCGGACGGCTCCGAAATCGTGGATGTCCGCTGGTTCGAGCCGGACGAGGTGGCCCGGGCGCTCGCCGGTGACGGCGATGTGACGCTTCCCGGGCCGTCGTCCATTTCCCGCGGACTCATCGAGCAGTGGCTCGAGCGGGTCACGGAGCGATGACAGATGTCTCGGAGGGCGCCGAGCGTGCCCTGAACGATCTCGACGAGCATCAACGTGAGGCGGTGCTCGCCGTTCGCGGACCCGTCTGCGTGCTTGCGGGGGCGGGGTCCGGCAAGACCCGCGTGATCACGCACCGCATCGCCTACGGCGTCGATAGCGGGATGTATTCGCCACCCCGAGTGATGGCCGTGACATTCACGACCCGCGCGGCGGGAGAGATGCGGGGGCGCCTGCGGTCGCTGGGCATCGAGGGGGTTTCGGCGCGCACTTTTCACGCCGCCGCGCTCGCGCAGCTGAACTACTTCTGGCCGACGGTTGCCGGTGGGGAGTCGGCCCCGCCGGTCCTGCCCAACAAGGTGCGCGTGCTCTCCGATGCGGCGAGTCGCCTGCGTCTGAATCTCGACGGGGCGACGCTTCGCGACGTGGCGTCCGAGATCGAATGGCGGAAGGTCACCCTCCGCACGATCGAAGACTATGCACGAGCCGGCCGCCCGGGCCTCGGGCGTCTGAGTCCCGACGCTGTGGTTGGTCTGCACGAGGCCTACGAGAAGCTCAAGGATGAACGGCGCCAGCTCGACTTCGAAGACATCCTGCTCGCCTGCGCCGGCATGATCGAGTCCGAGCCGCGCGTTGCGCGCGCCGTCCGCGAGCAGTACCGCCACTTCACCGTGGATGAGTATCAGGATGTCTCGCCGCTCCAGGAACGACTCCTCTCGCTCTGGCTCGGCGACCGGGACGATCTCTGCGTGGTCGGAGACGCGAGCCAGACGATCTATTCGTTCGCGGGCGCTGACCCGCGCTTCCTGCTGGATTTCGAGCGACACCACCCCGGCGCGCTGATGGTGCGCCTCGAGCGCAACTATCGCTCGGCGCCGGCCGTTCTCGCGACGGCCAACGCACTCATGCGTGGTCGTCCGGGGGCTCTCGAGCTGGTCGCCGCGGGTGCGAGCGCACCCCCGGCCGAGCAGCAGGTCGACACCCGCCCGGCAGTACCGCCCGCCACAACCGCAATGCATCCCGACGACGACGCCGAGGCGGCGGCGGTCGCCCGCGATATCAAGCGGCGACTCGACGGGGGCGAGACGGCCGAGGGTTTCGCCGTGCTCTATCGCGCTCATTCGCAGTCGGCAGCGCTGCAGCGAGCGCTCGCCGCCCAAGACATCGCCGCGAGCGTCCTCGGTGGCAAGCGGTTCTTCGAGCTGCCCGAGGTTCGTGATGCGGTCATGGTGCTCCGCGGCGAGTCCGTCGCGGGTGGTTCGGGCGAGCTCGTTCCGATCGTTCGCGATCTGCTGCGCTCGCGCGGGTACACCGAGACGCCGCCCCCGGCGGGTGGGGCGCTCCGTGATGCGTGGGAAGCGCGCGCGACGCTCTTGCGTCTGGCGGAGGATGCGCCGCCGGGCACGACGCTGCGCGCCTTCACGGACGATCTTCAGGCACGTGCCCGCGACCAGCACGATCCGGGGCTCCGCACCGTGACCCTGGCGACGATCCATGCGGCCAAGGGGCTCGAATGGGATCACGTACACGTGATCGGTTTGTCCGAGGGACTGTTGCCGATCTCGTATGCGCGGGGACTCGAGCAGGTCGACGAGGAGCGCCGGTTGCTCTACGTCGCCCTCACGCGGGCACGGCGTTCTGTCTCGCTGTCGTGGTCCGCCGGGAACGGGAGAGCGGAGCGGGAGCCTTCGCGTTTCCTTCAGGAGCTCGGCATCCGCACTCATCGTGCGGCCGGTGCGCCTGCTGCCGCCGCCCGCCCGCCGCGTTCACCGTCACAGAGCGCCCCTCCGCGGAACGCGGGTCCGCGAGGATCCTGATGAGTGCCGCAGCGCTCTCGTGGATGAGCTCGGGCGAGGGAACGGGTGCACCAGCAGAGAGCAACTGGAGCGCCAGCATGGGCCAGGCGTCGTCGGCGTCGCGCCGCTCGAGGTGAAGACACGTGAGGCAGGCCGTCACACCCGGCACGATGAGCGGACCGATGACGATGCCGGAGCCGCCGACCACGACCGGCAGATGAACCCGGTCCGCGCGTAGATGCGGAGCAGCGCGCCGCGGGTCGAGCACGTGCCGCGCGAACATCACCACGACATCCGCACCGGATGCCTCGGCGCCGGGTCGATCGTGTTCGCCCGGATCGGCCTCCTCGATGACCGTCACCCGGTACGCGGATGTCTCGAGCGCCATCCGTATCGCGACGACGAGCGGATCGTCCGAACCTCCCCGCGGGGCTTCGAGCACGATCCCGCCGGGAGCGCTCCGCCGCTCCAGATCGATCCGGAGCAGGGCCGAGCCCAAACGTCGGAGAAAGGCCCGGACCTCTCGGGGATGCACGCGTTGCAACTCCGCCCAAACATCTACACCCGTATCGGGCAGACCGCGCGTGAGCTCGAACAACAGGCGCTCCTGCCACGGCGAGACATCCGTCAAACGTGAATGGGCGTGTTCGCCGAGCTGCATCGTCGTCGCGTCGCGCCAGAGCGGGGTGTGGGTCTGATCCAGACGGAGCATCACGGTCATCCCGTGATTGTGTCCTGCCGGGCGGTCGTGGGCGGGGGATTCCACAGGCGGACGGGAAGGTCCACGCTCAGCTGCCCCTGTGGAGGACGAACGGTGTCAGCGCGCCGGCTCGTCGGGCGCTCCGCCGTCGGCCGTGGAGTCGCCGGTCTCGTCCGGACCGGAATCCGCACCGGTGTCCGGATCCGTCCGGGGGTCGGACGACTCCTCGCCGGCGAGAATCCGAGCGATCGCGTCGTCGAGCTCGTCGAGTTCCGCCTCGGGCGCGTCATCGCCGAGAGCGCGACGGCGAAGGCTGTCGATGATCCGCGACGGGTCGTCGATGTCTTCGGAACTCGGCATGAAGTCCGCGTAATCCCACAGCGAATCGCGGGCTTCGACACCCACGGCATCGGTGATCGCGCGCCACATGGCGGCCGCTTCACGCAGGCGGCGGGGTCGCAACTCCAGTCCCACGAGCGATGCGAGCGCCTGTTCCGCCGGTCCGCCCGCGGCACGGCGACGGCGGACGGTCTCGGCAATCGCCGCGGCCTTCGGCAAACGCGCGGTCGCATCCTCGGTGACGACGTCGACCCACCCCTCCACGGTCGCGAGGAGGCTCTCGAGGCGCGCGAGGGCCGACCGCTGGGCCTCGGTGTGCTCGGGCAGCAACGCGCCGCTTTCGAGCGCCGTGCGCAGCTCGTCCGGGCGCGAGGGGTCGAACCGGGATGCAAGGTCTTCGAGAGCATCCGTGTCGACATCGATCCCGCGTGCGAACTCGGTGACCTGCGAGAGCACGTGCAGACGCAACCACTTCGCGTGACGGAAGAGACGGGCGTGTGCGAGCTCGCGCACCGCGACCGCCAGGGCGAGCTGATCGTCCGCGATGTCGAGGTCCCGGCCGAAATCGACGAAGTTCTGCGGCAGGATGGCCGCTTCGCCGGCCGGCATCACGGGGATTCCCACATCGCCCCCGCTGATCACCTCGGTGGAGAGTTGCCCGACGACCTGGCCGAGCTGTGTCGCGAACAGCGATCCGCCGAGCGAGCGCATGACCTTGCCCGCGCCCTGGAGAAGCGGCTTGAGCTCTTCCGGTGCCTGCTCGGCGAGCGTGCGGGTCAAAGCATCCGTGATGCTCGTCGCAACGGGTTCGGCGAACTCCTGCCAGACGGGCAGGGTCGCGCTCACCCATTCGGCGCGCGTCATGATGCGGGGGGTCTGCGCGAGTTCCGAGATGACGGTCGCTTCGCTCAGCCACAGATTTGCGAGCGTGAGCGCGCCGTCCAGGTCGACGCGGTCGCCATCGGTCACGCTCAACCCGCCGGCGCGAGCGAGCTGCAGGGCCTGCTGCTCGGCGACACCCCACGGGATGCCGTCTCCGGCAGCCATCGCGCCACGCAGCTGCTGCTGAACCATTGCCATCATGGCGGGGTCCAACGGCATGCCGGTCAGCCGCTCGAACTGCGCCGGATCGATCTGTCCGCCGCCTCCGAGCATGCGCCGCAGAAGCTCTTCGAAGTCGTCTTCGGGGTTCTCGTCGCCAGGCACTTCAGCCGCCTCTCAGCGTCGTTCGGGTGGGTGGTTCTACGCTAGTCGCAGCCGACTGTGGCCCCGCCGGGGTCGGGCCCGCATTGCTTACGCCGTTCGCGAACGGCGCCCGAAGTCCCGCTCCGTCCCGCGGAGCGAAGAAAGGTCCCACCGTGGCGCTGTTCGACGAAGACGTCCGGGTCGTGCCCGCGCAACGACCTCCCCTGCGGCGTGCCACGAGGATCGGCATCATCGCGCTCGCGGTCGCCCTGGTGTGCCTGGCGACGCTCACGTTCCTGCCCACGGGCTACGTGATCCAGCAGCCCGGCCCGGTCTACAACACGCTCGGAACGGCGACGGGGGCGGATGGCGCGGCCGTTCCCCTCATCGAGGTCGAGGGTGCGGAGACGTTCGAAACGAGCGGCGCTCTGGACCTCACCACCGTCCAGGTCGTCGGTAACCGCGAGCGGACGCCCACCTGGCTCGAGCTCATGGGCGCGTGGTTCGACCGTTCTCGCGCGGTCGTGCCGCTGGACTCCGTGTTCCCGGCGGGCCAGACGAGCGAACAGCGCTCAGAGCAGAACGCTCAGCTGATGGTCGACTCGCAGCACGAGGCGACGGTTGCGGCCCTGCGCGAGCTGGATTACCAGGTCGACTCGCGAGTGCGGATCCACTCGCTACCCGAGGGGTCGCCGGCGGAGGGCATCCTCGAGCCGGATGACATCGTCCTCGCGGCGGAAGGTCAGAACGTGACCGACGTCACCGAGCTGCGCGACATCATCCAGGAGACGGATGGCGCGCCGGTCGCCCTCACGATCGAACGCGACGGGACCGAGATGACGGTCGACGTCACGCCCGTCCTCAACGAGGACGACTCGGCCTACCAGGTGGGGGTGTCCACGATCGTCGACTATGACTTCCCCGTTCAGGTCACGATCCAGCTCGACAACGTGGGAGGCCCGAGCGCTGGCCTGATGTTCGCCCTCGGGATCATCGACACCATGACTCCCGATGACCTCAACGGCGGCCTGCAGGTCGCGGGTACGGGCACGATCACGGCAGACGGCGTCGTCGGGCCGATCGGCGGCATCCGTCAGAAGCTCTACGGTGCACAGGGCGCGGGGGCGGAGTACTTCCTCGCACCCGAGGCGAATTGCGACGAGGTCGTGGGGCACATCCCGGACGGCCTGCGGGTGTTCTCCGTGGCAGACCTCGACGACGCGGTGGCGGCTCTCGACGCCGTGAGCGCCGGGGGCGACCTCGACGCGGTGCCCTCTTGCACCGCTCCGTAACCGAAACGTGGCCTGATACCCGGTCTTCTCCCTGGCTCGGGGCAGACTCCGCGCAAAACCGGGCGCCTAGGATGGATGGGTGACCACGACTTCCTCGAAGCCAGCGGCCCCCCGCACTACACGACGCGTTGTGACCATCTCCTTGGTCATCATCGCCGTACTGCTTGTCGGGTTCTTCATCTTCGCTTCCCTGTACGCAGACTTCATGTGGTACCAGCAGATCGGGTTCGACTCGGTCCTGGTGACGCAGTGGCTCGCCCGCGCGACGATGTTCGTCATCGGATTCCTCGCGATGGCCGTCCCCGTCTGGCTGACGATCCAGCTCGCTTACCGGCTCCGACCGGTCTACGCGCGACTGTCGAGTCAGCTCGATCGCTACCAAGAGGTCGTCGAACCGCTCCGTCGCCTGGCGATGTGGGGGATCCCGGTCTTCTTCGGCTTCTTCGCGGGCTTCTCGACGTCCACCCAGTGGGAGACCGTCTGGCTCTGGGTGAACGGTGTGACGACCGAAACCACCGACCCGCAGTTCGGTCTCGACACCGGGTTCTACCTGTTTGCCATGCCGTTCTACAGCGCCGCGCTCGGATTCATCTCTGCTGTTCTGCTGATCTGCCTGGGCCTGACGGGCGTCGTGTCCTACCTCTACGGCTCCGTCCGCGTCGGCCAGCGCGAAGGCGGGCGTTGGGAGCTGCGGATCTCGAAGTCCGCGCGTATCCAGCTCGCGATCCTCGCCGGCCTGTACCTCGTCGTCCAGGCCGCGAGCCTGTGGCTCGATCGTTACAAGACGCTGAGCGAGACGGGCGACCTGATCACGGGACCCGGCTACACCGGTGTCAACGCGGTCATCCCCGGCCAGGCCATCCTGGCGGGCATCGCGGCGTTCGTCGCCATCCTCTTCTTCGCCACGGCCATCATCGGTCGTTGGCGCTTCCCACTCATCGGTACCGCACTGCTGATCGTCTCGGCGGTCGTGGTGGGCGTCGGCTATCCCTGGATCGTCGACCGTTTCCAGGTCGCGCCGAATGAGTTCTCGCTCGAGGAGCAGTACATCGACCGGAACCTCGAGATGACGAAGGTCGCCTACGGCATCGACGGTCTGGAAAAGACCGAGACGACCGCCGTGACGGATGCCGAGCCCGGCGCCCTGCGCGAGGACGCCCAGACCACGGCATCCATTCGCATCATGGACCCCGCGATCATCAGCCCGACGGTCCGTCAGCTCGAGCAGTTCCGGGCCTACTACCAGTTCACCGACCCGCTCGACGTCGACCGCTACGAGATCAACGGGGAGTCCCAGGACACCGTCGTCTCGGTCCGTGAACTCGACATGGAGGCGCTGGGTACCGCCGGCACCTGGCAGAACCGCACCGTCGTCTACACGCACGGCTACGGCCTCGTCGTGGCCGCGGGCAACCAGCGCACGAGCGACGGCAACCCCGTCTTCCTCGAACGCGGAATCCCGGCGACCGGATTCCTGAGCGACAGCGAGAACTTCCAGCCCCGCGTGTACTTCGGCGAGCAGTCGCCGGTGTACTCGATCGTCGGTGCGCCCGAGGGGACGACCCCGGTCGAGCTCGACTATCCGCGCGGATCTGAGGACGGTCAGAGCGAGACGAAGACCACGTTCGAGGGTGACGGTGGCCCGAAGATCGGCACGCTGTTCGACAAGCTGATCTACGCGCTGAAGTTCCAGTCCACCGACATCCTGCTCTCGGACTATGTCAACGAGGACTCGCAGATCCTCTACGACCGTGACCCGAAGACGCGCGTGCAGAAGGCCGCTCCGTACCTCGACCTCGACAACGACCCGTACCCGAGCGTCGTCGACGGTCGGATCGTGTGGATCGTGGACGGATACACGACGGCGTCGACCTACCCGTACTCGCGCACCGTGAGCCTCTCGGATGCCATCGCCGACACGACGAACCCGACCCCGCGGTTCACGATCGACGACATCAACTACATCCGTAACTCGGTCAAGGCGACGGTCGATGCCTACGACGGAAGTGTGACCCTGTACGCGTGGGACCCGGAAGACCCGCTGATCCAGGCGTGGCAGAAGGTGTACCCGAACACGATCAAACCCATCAGCGAGATGTCAGCCGAACTCATCAGCCACGTGCGGTACCCGACGGATCTGTTCAAGGTGCAGCGCGCGACGCTCGGTCAGTACCATGTCGATGACGCGCAGTCGTTCTACCAGCGCGACAACGCGTGGGCCACGCCGGTGGACCCGCAGGACACGACCTCGACGCGTTTGCAGCCGCCGTACTACCTGACGATGCAGATGCCGGGTCAGGACGAACCGTCCTTCTCGATGTTCACGACGTTCATTCCCCCGGGAACGGGTACGGCCTCGCGAAACATCCTCACGGGCTACCTCGCGGTGGATGCCGACGCCGGATCCGACAACGGCGTCAAGGCCGAAGGGTATGGTGCGCTGCGGATGCTCGTCGTGAGCGCGGACACCACGGTTCCCGGGCCCGGACAGGTGCAGAACACGTTCGACGCGGACCCCGTGGTTTCGGGCCAGATCAACTTGCTGCGCCAGGGCCAGTCCGAGGTGCTCAACGGAAACCTGCTGACCCTTCCTGTCGGTGGCGGGTTCCTGTACGTGCAGCCCGTCTTCGTCCAGTCATCCGGTGGCACTCAGCTGCCGACGCTGCAGAAGGTTCTTGTTGCGTTCGGCGACCAGATCGCATTCGAGGACACGCTGAACGAGGCGCTCGACACGCTCTTCGGCGGGGATTCGGGAGCGGATGCCGGTGACGGAACCGTCGAGCCGGACCCGGATGCGACGCCGGGTGACCCGAGCGCGACACCGACCGACCCGTCGGATGGTGGCGGCGGGAGCATCGATGTTCAGGAGCAGGCCCTGCTGAACGATGCGCGCGAGGCGATGCTCGAACGCGAGACGGCCCTGCAGGCCGGCGATTGGGCGGCGTTCGGCGAGGCCGACGCCCGCCTGACGGACGCAATCGACCGGCTGCTCGAGCTGACCGCCGAGTAGTCCACGTCGCACACGAGACGGTGTCACCCCTGCCGGTGTGGCACCGTCTCGTCGTTGAGTCTGTCGAAACGACCCGCTCACCTGGCAGCAGATGTCAGCTGTCGCGTCGTGGAACCGCACTTAGTGCCAGGGGAGCGGCCCGGCTGGGGCTGCAGCGCGGGGCCCAGCGGCGGGGTCCGCGGCGGGCGACTTACGCGGTGAGCAGCCACCACCACACGAGCAGCAGCGTCACGCCGAAGCCCGCGAGCTGGTTGATCCACAGGAACGCACGCCACCCCCGGGTCGCCTCGTCCGAAGCGGCGTCGCTGACGCTACGGTACGGCCATACGGCGGCGAGGTATGGGATGACGAGCAGCGCGGCGAGGGGCCCCGGCCACTCCGACGCGAGCATCGTCAGACCCGAGAGCCCGTAGCAGACGAGCGCGAAACGGACGGTCCAGGCGGCGCCCCGCGCGGTCGCAATAGAGGAGATGCCCGCCTCTCGGTCGGCCGAGACATCCTGCACCGCGCCGAACGCGTGCGACGCGATTCCCCACAGCGCGAACGCCACGATGATCGCGACGAGCCCGGGCGTCCAGCTGACGCCCGCGAGCACGAGGCCGTAAACGGCGGGCGAGAAGAAATGGATGCTGGAGGTCATCGAGTCGGCGAACGGCACCTCTTTGAGCCGCAGCGGGGGAGCGGAGTAGAAGACGACGAAGAAGAGGCTGAACGCGAGCACGAGCCACGACAGGGGCCCGCCGACCGAGACCAGGAACACCACGAACGGCAGGCACGCGAGCCCTGCGGCCCACAGGGTGACCGGATGCAGACGTCGATCGAGAACGGCCCCGTGTGCACCGCCCTTGCGCGGATTGCGCATGTCGGATTCGTAGTCGAAGACATCGTTGATCCCGTACATCGCCAGGTTGTAGGGGATGAGGAAGAAGATCGTGCCGACGATCAGCACCACGTCGATCTCGCGCGTCGCCAGAAGATACGCGGCCGCGAACGGGAACGCCGTGTTGACCCAGCTGATCGGCCGTGAAGACACGAAAAGAGTGCGGATGGTTCGGCCGAGGCCGATCTGTTCGGCCCCGGTCACGTCGGCCTTTTCGGGCTCAGGAGTGTCCACACGGCAGGGATCAGGAAGGCCGCCGCGAGCGGGTAGGCGAAGTCCTCGACCGGCGCGAGTCCGATGTGAATGCCGCTCAGGTGCTCCGCCGGATAGGTGAACAGACCCGCGGCGATCATGACGTTGTCGAAGACCGCGGTCAGCGTGAGCAGCACGAGCGCCGCGAGCCCCGATGCGGCCATCCGCCGGGCGAATCGTTCGCGCCGTGCGGTCAGGATCGTGACGAGGGCCGCGAGGAGAAGGAACGGGACGACGATGAGCGGATAGGTCATCTGTGCGTACTCTCGTCGGTTCCTGCCGCGGGCGCCGCTGTTCTGTCTCGACGCGCGAGAACGCGGAATGCCGCGGCCCAGCACAGGAGTGTCAGGTAGCAGAGGAAGGCGAGGAAGAAGAGTTCCTCGAGCGGCAGCTCGGGAGCGAGCATGACGCCGGTGTAGAGCTCGCTGTCGCCCTTCACGAAGACGCCCGTCAGGATGCCCGCGGCATCCCACGCGAGAAAGAAGATAACTCCGATCGCGACTGTCGCAACGGTCCTGCCGCGAGCCGCCCAGAACGCGAGTCGGAAGCGCCGGTCGAGGAGCGCGATTCCGGCCGCCGATACGAGGATCGCGAGAAGGTACAGGCCCGGCACGTCGTTCAGTCTGCCACGGCATCGAGAACTGGCTCGCGTACCCTCCCCGCCCCGTCGTCGCCACGGACCCGCTTGAGGACGAGTTCTGCCGAGATCAGGCACATCGGCAGGCCGATACCGGGGAGGACGTCTGCGCCCGCGTATAGCAATCCGTCGACCTTGCGCGAGGCATTCCGCGGACGGAATACAGCGCTCTGCAGCAGGGTGTGGGACAGCCCGAGCGAGTTGCCGCGCCACGTGTGCAGGTCGCTCGCGAAGTCGGCGGGGGCGGTGGTGCGGCGGACGACGATCCGGTCCGCGAGGTCGGGGATGCCCGTCCATGCAGCGATCTGCTCGACGACGGCATCGGCCGCGGCTTCGATGCGGGGGTCTCCCGCCCCGTCCACGCCACCGTGGCCGAGGGCCACATCCGCCGGCATCGGAACGAGCACGAACAGGTTCTCGTGGCCCGCCGGGGCGACCGAAGGGTCGGTGGCGCTCGGTCGGCACACGTACAGCGACGCGGGATCGGGCACGTACGGTTCGTCCCCGAAGATCGCGTCGAAGTTGCCGCGCCAGTCCTTCGTGAACACCAGCGTGTGGTGCGCGAGACGCGGCAGTTCGCCCTCGACGCCGAGCAGCAGCAGCAGGGCACCCGGGCTGGGTGTGCGCTTCTTCCACCACGACTCCGGATACGTCTGGCGCTCCGGGGGCAGCAGCTCGGTCTCGAGGTGGTGGAGATCCCCCGCGCCCACGACGAGGTCGGCGGGCACGAAACGCGTCGTTCCCGAGGCATCCTGAACCCGCACGCCGACCGCGCGCGACCCGGCGGTCTCGATCGAGACGACCGGTGTGCCGGTCTCGATCGTCACACCCCGCTCGCGCGCGAGGCGCGCCACGGCCTCGATCACGGTCGTGAAGCCGCCCATCGGGTAGGCCACCGAGTCGCCCAGGTCGAGGTGGCTCATCAGGTGGTAGAGGCTCGGCACGTCGAACGGCGAACCACCCAGGAACACGGCGGGGTAGCCGAGCACCTGACGCAGACGCGGGTCAGCGAAGCGACTCTCGATGTGTCGGTGGAGGGGGCGGGTCAGCAGGGGGAGGAGTTGCGGCAGCCGGCGCAGCAGAGCAGGGTCACGCAGGCCCTTCGTGGAGGCATACGAGTCGTAGAGGAATCGCGAGACCGCGAGTTCGTAGGCGTCCTGAGCCGACGCGAGGTAGTCGCGGATCGCGGCACCCGCGCCCGGCTCGATGTCCTCGAAGAGCTCGGCGACGGGCTCGACGCCCGAGTGGATCTCGAGGGGTTCGGGCTCGCCCTCGGTGTAGACGCGGTAGGCGGGGTCGAGGGGGACGAGATCGAGCTCGCGCTCGGCGCTCGTGCCG
The DNA here is from genome assembly GCF_002812805.1 of Microbacterium lacus. GTDB lineage: Bacteria > Actinomycetota > Actinomycetes > Actinomycetales > Microbacteriaceae > Microbacterium > Microbacterium lacus_A. The sequence continues at coordinate 286,355 of NZ_NMUM01000022.1, forward strand.
AGCAGGCGGAAGAAGTGGTCGAACACCTCGGGCATCAGGTACCAGCTCGGGCCCGTGTCAAAGCGGAAGCCATCGTGCTCCCACGAGCCCGCTCGGCCGCCGAGAGCATCCCGGGCCTCGAAGAGCGTGACGGCGTGGCCGTCCGCGGCGAGCAGGGTGGCCGTGGCGAGGCCTGCGATACCCCCGCCGATCACGACGACTCGTTGGGTGGAGCTCATGAGCGTGTTCCTCGCGTCGGTCGATCCTGGGTTGGGTTGTCGTGCGTCGGCCGCGGCGCGCGCGGCGCTGCCCCCGCCGCAGCCCGCGCGAACAAAGCCGCCTTGACCGGGTTCGGCACGCGGACCCGGCCGGCCGAGGCATCCGCTCGTCGCAGTCGTGCGCTCAACTCGGCGAACAGGTCGTGCGCGCACGTCACGGCGCGTCGGGAGTCCCGCGGCAGTCGCGGAATGACGGATGCCGCGGCGGCGAGATCGGCGTCGATGTCATCGAGTACGGCGGCCCGGGTCGTCGGCGAGCCGTCCAGCCCGAGGTAGTCGCGCCCGAGGGCGTCGCTGTCGTGACCCGCATCCCGCAAGAAGTTCACGTTCTGGAACGCCGCTCCCAGCCGTCGGGCGCCCGCGACGATCTCGGGATCTGCCGGTCCGGGGTTCGGGCTGCCGGCGTTCACGAAGGCCTGCAGACACATGAGGCCGACGACCTCGGCCGATCCGTAGACGTATGCATCGTGCGATGCTGCGTCGTGTTCGGACACGGTGATGTCCGTCCGCATCGAGGTGAAGAAGGGCCGGACCAGCGCCTCGTCGATCGCACACTCACGTGCGGTGAGGGCGAAAGCGTGAACGACGAGGTTCGCGGAAAATCCCGTGCGGATGGCCTCGAGCGTCTGCGCCTCGAGCGCGTCGAGCTCGCGCGCCTCCTCTTCGGCGGTGAGTCCCGCCTCGCGCGCGGGGCCGTCGACGATCTCGTCCGCGACACGGACGAGGGCGTAGATGCTGCGTACGTGCGGTCGGACCCGCGGACCGAGCAGACGCGACGCATAGCCGAACGATGTCGAGTAGCGAGAGATGACCGTCTCGGCCGCGGCGCGTGCCGTGCGGTCGTACAGGTCGAGTCCGGTGGTGTCGCGGGGTGCTGAACGGTCGGTCACGGAATACGCGCCTCTACAGCGCTGACGAGGTCGCCGAGCATCCGCGCCGTCGCCGGCGGCACATAGCCAGGCAGGATGAGCTCGCGTGCTTCTGACAGGGCGTTGTTCACGAGGCGCTCGAGTTCGTTTCGTGCGCCACTGCCGTCGAGCATGTCTTGCGCGTGGCGCACCGCGATCGGTCCCGTGTGCGCGAGCGCCAGTGCATCGCTCACTTGGGACCACGTTGCGGTGGCTCGGGCGAGGGCGATCAGCGCGGTCTGCTTCGCCTCGCGCAGATCGGCTCCCGCCGGGCGACCGGCCTGCTCATCCGTGCCGAACGCGCCGATCAGGTCGTCGACGAGTTGGTAGGCGAGGCCCAGCCGGCTGCCGAACTGCGCCAACATCGCCTCGACCTCGGGGCTTGCCCCGGCCAACAACGCACCCGCGCGCAGGGGCGCGGCGAACGAGTACACGGCCGTCTTGTCGTGCGTGACCGCCAGGATGTCGGCGGCAGCCGGTTCTTTGTCGAGAACGGAATGGGCGACATCCGCGAGCTCACCCGCGGCAGACACCAGTACGGCCTCGTCGAGCAGGTCCAGCAGACGCACGCGCTCGTCCTCGGTAGCGGGGCAGAGGGCAATCAGACGCTGAGACTCGTGCAGCAGCAGATCTCCGGCGAGAAGCCCGGCGGCATCACCGACGAGCGCGGCTCCCGAGGCATCCGCGCCCCACCGCGTCGCGTACGACCGGAACTGGCCGGATACGTTGGGTACCCCGCGACGCATCGTGTCGTGGTCGAGGATGTCGTCGTGCATGAGGAATGCCGCGTGCAGCAGTTCGAAAGCCGCGGCGACGGGATAGACGCAGCCGTTCGTCGAAGCGTCGCCGCCCAGCGACTCGAACGTCGCGACCACGAGCGCGGGACGAAAGCGTTTGCCGCCCTGCGCCGAGCGCTGGATCGCGGAGCCCAACTCGGCAAACACGCCGCCGAAGGGCTCCGCACGACGCTGTATCCGCGCGAGGGCGCCGTCGATCTGCGTGTCGATCTCGGCTCGCGCGACGGAGCCGACCAGACCGGTGGCGATCAGGCTCATGACGGGAGTCTCATGAAGCGAGACGATGATCGTTCACGGGCCGATGCGCCGTGAACAGGTCGAGCTGCTGTGCCTGCAGGACCAGCCACGGGCTGAACGCCCACGGAGTTGCCTCGAGCGAGCGCGCGAGGTCCTCGGGGCGTACCCACATGTAGTCCACGGCCTCGTGCGGGTTCAAGACGAGCTCATCGCTCGTCCGCGCCGTGTACACGGGGCAGATTTCGTGCTCCACGATCCCGCTGGCATCAACGGCGCGGTAGCGGAAAAGCGGAAGCGCGAGCTCGAGGGATGAGACGGTGATGCCGAGCTCGTACTCCGCGCGACGACGGACCGCCGCGACGACGGGCTCGGCGGGACGGGGATGACCGCAGAACGAGTTCGTCCAGACGCCGGGCCAGGTCTGCTTGTCGAGAGCGCGACGGGTGACCAAAATGCGCCCCTCATCATCGAGGACATGGCACGAGAATGCGAGATGCAGTGCGGTATCGGTACCGTGGACGCTGGCCTTCGGGGCGGTCCCGATCTCGTTTCCCGCCTCATCGAGGAGGACAACGTAGTCGGTGTCGGGCATATACGTGCTCCCCTGTTAATTCGCTAGCTTAGCTAGCTAATTGCTGTCTCCCGATGATACACATGAGCCCGAGGGGGTGTCCACGCATTGAGTGAGCAACCAGATCCGGTGCGCTCGGCGCTCCTTGCGCTGCGCACGCTCGGCGACGCGCTCGACCGCATGCACGGTGAGCTCGGCGACGACATGGCGATGAATCTCACCGACCTGCGCGCCCTCCGCATGATGGTGGAGTGGGAGCGACGCGGAACGGCCGTGAGCCCCCACGAACTCGCGCGGCACCTGCGTATCTCCACCGCTTCGACATCGAAGATGATCGATCGGCTGGTCGTCGCGGGGCACGTCGAGCGCAGGCCACACCCCACGGATCGCCGTGCGCGCGTCGTGGTTCTGACGGACCATTCGCGCAAAACCTTCTACCAGCATGTCGGCGGTCATCTGGATGTCATGCGTGGGATCGCACGGGACTACGACGAAACGCAGCTTCGCTACATCACGGAGTTCATGACACGAATCGCGCGGGCGGTGGACCCGGCCTCGGGCGCTCGCGCCGCGGAGGCGCCCGTGGTCGGAGATGCGGTTGTGGAGCGGAACGAGTCGGCGATTATCGTGGAAGTCTTCGACGACACGCCCACGCATTAGTCGAAACTATGTTCGTCGCTGGATAAGCTCCTGCACAGGTGGACGAGGTGCTGTTTCTCCACGGACATGAACGGCCAGACGACGGATGTCGGAGGCCCTTCCTAACGTGGAAACCACACCGAGCCCCGCTCACGCCTTGTCGAAGTATCCGGATCGCCGATCCGGCTGCGCGACAGACTGCAGGCGATGGACCGCGAGACAGAAGGAGCATCCCATGCCCAACCCCGCCGACCGCGAGAAGGCCCTTGAATCGGCCCTCGCACAGATCGACCGCCAGTTCGGAAAAGGCTCGGTCATGCGCCTGGGCAGCGATGACCGCGCTCCCGTCGAGGTCATTCCGACCGGCTCCATCGCCCTCGACGTCGCACTCGGCGTGGGTGGACTGCCCCGCGGTCGCATCATCGAGATCTACGGTCCCGAGTCGTCGGGTAAGACGACTCTGACGCTGCACGCCATCGCGAATGCCCAGCGTGCGGGCGGAATCGCCGCCTTCATCGACGCGGAGCACGCGCTCGATCCCGAGTACGCCATGAAGCTCGGCGTCGACATCGACCAGCTGCTGGTCTCGCAGCCGGACACGGGTGAGCAGGCGCTCGAGATCGCCGACATGCTGATCCGTTCGGGCTCGATCGACCTCATCGTGATCGACTCGGTCGCGGCTCTCGTGCCGCGCGCCGAGATCGAGGGCGAGATGGGTGACTCGCACGTGGGTCTCCAGGCGCGACTGATGTCCCAGGCGCTTCGCAAGCTGACGGGTGGTCTGAACCAGACCAACACGACGATGATCTTCATCAACCAGCTGCGCGAGAAGATCGGCGTGTTCTTCGGCTCGCCCGAGACCACGGCCGGCGGCAAGGCGCTCAAGTTCTACGCCTCCGTTCGCCTCGACATCCGACGCATCGAGACGTTGAAGGACGGTTCGGATGCCGTGGGTAACCGCACGCGCGTCAAAGTCGTCAAGAACAAAATGGCTCCGCCCTTCAAGCAGGCCGAGTTCGACATCCTCTATGGCACCGGCATCTCTCGCGAAGGTTCGCTGATCGACTTCGGTGTCGAGCACATGATCGTGAAGAAGTCGGGTGCTTGGTACACGTACGAGGGCGAGCAGCTGGGGCAAGGTAAAGAGAACGCCCGCAACTTCTTGCTCAAGAACCCCGACACCGCAGACGAGATCGAGCACAAGATCAAGCAGAAGCTCGGCATCGGTATGCCGAAGGCCCTGCCGCCCGTCGCCGCGGATGACGAACTGGCGCAGCGCCGCCCGGCGTGATCATGCCTATCGATGAAGGTGACGGGGGCGAGCGTTTGGCCCCCGTCACCTACCTCCCGGGTGCGGACCGCGGTGCAGAACCCCAGCGCGGACAGACCGCGCCCGACAGGGCGGTCGCGTCCCCGAGTCGCAAGGTGACGTTCTCGCCCGAGTATTGGGCCGAGGACGAAGCCCCGACGGCCGCCCCGACTGCAGGACCGACGACCGCTCCACGTAAGCCGGTGGCGATCTCGACGCGGGACGAACTTCCGGACGAAGATGACGAGCCGGGCGTCGATGTCGACGGCGCGACGCAGGCACTCGTGAAGCGGCTGCGCACGCGTCAGCTGTCCGCAAAAGAGGCTCGGGGGATGTTGGCCGAGCGTGGCCTCGACAGTGCGACAGCCGAGGATGTCGTGGCGGACTTCGAGGCGCGAGGCTATCTCGACGATGCTCGACTGGCCGAGCAGCTCGTGTATGCCGCCACGAGCCGCAAGGGCCAAGGGCGTCGCGCGATCTCGCAGACGCTCTCGGGTCGGGGGATCCCGCGCGAGGTCGTGGATGCGGCGCTCGACGAACTCCCCGACGATGAGGCCGAGCGTGCTCTTGATTTCGCCCGGCAGAAGGCCCGCTCGATGGGGTCGCTCGATCGCGAGGCGGCCGTCCGTCGGCTGCACGGCCAGCTCGCGCGTCGCGGGTTCGGCGGGTCGATGGCCATGACGGCGGCCAAGCAGGCCCTCGATGAGGCCGGTGTCGGCTCATCCAAGGTCCGCTTCCGCTGAAACCTGCTTGCGCTGGCTATGCGCCGCGCTTGTTTGCGCGCGCTCGGCGCGCCGCGTGCCGCCCGCGCCGCGCCATCACCGGCGAAACACCCGTATCTCGACGAGACACCCCGCGTCTAGGGGTGTTTCGTCGCACGACGGGTGTTTCGACGGCCGTTCTGCCAGGATTCTGCCGTGATGATGAGCGTGGACGTGCCGGACCCCGATGTCGATGCCGGCCAGGTCATCGTGAGCCTGACGGTCTTCAGCGCGGACCCCATCGATCAACTCGCGAGCTTCGGGACAGAACGAGCCGCGGGCGAGTCCGAGCATCGCTATTCGCTCGGCACGATTACCTTCGACCAGCCCGACTGGAACGCCCGCATCGACCAGCTTGAGTCGGCGCTCGACACGCTCCTCGACTTCCTCGACCCTCTGCCCGAGGCAGTGCTCCACGCTGAAGGAACCGTCGTCCGGATCTTCATGACCCTTCCGCGCGGCGCTGAAACGATCTCGGCTCGGCTCGTGCGGCGGCTCGCGAATTTGAACGTGACCCTCTGGATCGACACGTAGCGCGTTCGGTGCAGCCGAAACACCCCTGCGGCGACGAAACACCCCGCGTCGAAGGGTGTTTCGTCGCACGATGGGTGTTTCGGCGGCTCTCACCTCGTCCAGAGCCCCGCGGTGATGGCGCCTCGTAGAATAGGCGGATCATGTCGACCCTCTCCAGCGCGCCCACCCTCATCGCGCCGTCCGTCGCCGCACGCACAGCAGACGGACACGTTCGCACGTACGAGGTGCGAACGTTCGGCTGCCAGATGAACGTCCATGACTCCGAGCGCCTTTCCGGATCGCTCGAGAGCGCCGGATACGTCCGCGCGGATGCCGGGGCCGAGGCGGATGTCGTCATCATCAACACCTGCGCGGTACGCGAGAACGCATCGGGCAAGCTCTATGGCACGCTCGGGCACCTGGCATCCGTCAAGCGACGCAAAGACGGCATGCAGATCGCGGTCGGCGGGTGCCTCGCCCAGATGGACAAGCAAGCCGTGATCGAGAAGGCCCCCTGGGTCGACGTCGTCTTCGGCACCCACAACATGGGTTCGCTGCCGCGGCTGCTCGAACGCGCTCGACACAACGGCGATGCTGAGCTCGAGATCCTCGAATCGCTCGAAGTCTTCCCCTCGACCCTTCCGACCAAGCGCGACTCGGTCTACAGCGGCTGGGTGTCGATCTCGGTCGGCTGCAACAACACGTGCACCTTCTGCATCGTCCCGACCCTGCGCGGCAAAGAGCGGGACCGTCGCCCCGGCGACATCCTCGAAGAGGTGAGCCTGCTCGTCGACGACGGTGCGATCGAGGTCACGCTGCTCGGTCAGAACGTCAACTCGTACGGCGTCGAATTCGGTGACCGTCACGCGTTCGGTAAGCTGCTGCGCGCAGCCGGCGAGATTCGCGGACTCGAGCGCATCCGCTTCACGAGCCCCCACCCGGCGGCCTTCACCGACGACGTGATCGACGCGATGGCCGACACCCCGTCCGTCATGCCGCAGCTGCACATGCCGCTGCAGTCGGGCAGCGACCGCATCCTGAAGGCGATGCGCCGCTCGTATCGCAGCGAGAAGTTCTTGGGCATTCTCGACCGCGTTCGTGAGCGCATCCCGAACGCCGCAATCACGACGGACATCATCGTCGGGTTCCCCGGTGAGACCGAGGAAGACTTCGCCGAGACACTGCGGGTCGTCGAGCAAGCCCGGTTCGCCAGCGCCTTCACGTTCCAGTACTCGATTCGTGAGGGCACGCCGGCCGCGACGATGCCCGACCAGGTCCCGAAGGCTGTGGTGCAGGAGCGGTACGAGCGCCTGATGGCTCTGCAGGATCGCATCTCGCTCGAAGAGAACCAGGCGCAGGTCGGCCGAGAGGTCAACGTCCTGATATCGAGCGGCGAGGGCAAGAAGGATGCCGCGACCCATCGCTTGACGGGACGCGCCGAAGACAACCGGCTGGTCCACGTCGAGCTGCCTGCCGGCTCCGAGACGCCCCGCCCGGGCGACATCGTGACCGCGGTCGTGACGCACGCCGCGCCGTTCTACCTGCTCGCCGACTCGCCGGAGGGCGCGCCGCTGCGCATCCGGCGCACGCGGGCGGGGGATGCCTGGGACCGCACGCAGTCCGAGTCCTGTGCCGTTCCGGCGCCGGCCGCTGGAGCAGCGGGTGCACCGCGCGCCGTGTCGCTCGGCCTGCCCGTGATGCCGCCGCGGGCGTGAGCGAAGCGTCCGGGTTCGATCCGGGTGCACCCGCCGGGTCCGACCCCGCCGCGCCGCGCTTGTTCGCTGTCGTTGGCGCGACGGGCACGGGCAAGAGCGCGTTGTCTCTCGACCTCGCCGAAGCGCTCGGGGCACGCGGTGAGCGCGCCGAGATCGTCAACGCCGACGCGATGCAGCTGTATCGCGGAATGGACATCGGGACCGCAAAACTTCCGCTCGCCGAGCGTCGAGGCGTCCCGCACCATCTGCTCGATGTATTGAACGTCGACGAGGACGCGGCCGTCGCTGCCTATCAGAACGAGGCCAGGCGGGCCATCGAGCAGATTCACGCCCGGGGGGCGCACGCCATCCTCGTGGGCGGCTCGGGCCTGTACGTCTCGAGCGTCCTCTTCGACTTCTCATTCCCACCCCGCGACGAGGCCCTCCGCGAGGAGCTCGAGGCCGAACTCGAGGCGCACGGTCCCGGCATTCTCTTCGCCCGGCTCCGTGAGCAGGACCCGGTCACCGCCGCTCGCATCGACGCGCGCAACGGCCGGCGGGTGGTGCGAGCCCTCGAGGTGCTGGCGCAGGGGAGTGCGACGCATGGCGCGGCGCTTCCGGACGAGCCGGTGCCCTGGCATCCGTCCACCGTGATCGGACTGCACGAGGAACGCTCCGTGCTGGTCGAGCGTCTTGACACCCGGGTCGGGGCGATGTGGGCGCAGGGTCTGCTCGACGAGGTCGAGCTGTTGCGGGCCGCGGGCCTCGAGCGCGGCACGACCGCGCAACGCGCGATCGGTTACGCGCAAGCCCTCGCACAGCTGACGGGAGAGATCGACCGGGCCGAGGCGATCGCGCAGACCCAGGCGCTGACCCGACGCTACGCACGCCGGCAGGTGTCGTGGTTCCGCCGCTACACAGGCGTGCACTGGATGCCGGCGGGGGAGGCGACCGCGGCACGAGCGCTCACGCGTGAGGTCAATTCGGCGCCCTAGACTTGTGGGCATGCCCGGCACCGTCACGTTCACCAAAGGTCACGGCACGGGCAATGACTTCGTCATCGTCGCGGATCCAGACGGAGCGCTCTCGCTGACCGACGATCAGGTTGCGGCCCTCTGCGACCGACGTTTCGGGATCGGAGCCGACGGCATCCTGCGTGTCGTCCGTGCGGCGGCCATCGATGAGGGTGCATCGGCCGTGGCGGCGGGCGCCGAATGGTTCATGGACTATCGGAACGCCGACGGCTCGAAGGCCGAGATGTGCGGCAACGGCATCCGTGTTTTTGCGCACTACCTGGCCGAGTCGGGGCTCGCCGAGGTCGACACGGCGGGCATCCCGATCGGTACGCGGGCCGGCGTCAAGCACGTGGCGCGGGTGCCGAACGGGTTCGAGGCGGATCTGGGCGCGTGGACGGTGGACGAGGATGCTCCGACCGTACGTGCGCTTGGGCTGAGTGTCGCCCGGCCCGGCCTCGGCATCGATGTCGGCAATCCTCATGTGGTCGTCGCGCTGCCGGGCGAGGACGAGCTCGAGGCGCTCGAGTTGACGTACAAGCCGGTGCTTGACCCCGAACCGGAAGCGGGCGCGAACGTGGAGTTCGTCGTGCCGGCCGAACCCCTCGTGCAAGACGGCGTCGGCGTCATCCGGATGCGGGTCTTCGAGCGTGGGGTTGGTGAGACCCTGAGCTGCGGCACGGGTGTCGCCGCGGCGGCGTTGGCCGTGCGGCATTGGGCGGGGGCCGGGGCCCCCGACATCTGGCGGGTCGACGTTCCCGGCGGGACGCTCGGTGTTCGGATGGTTCCTCGCGGCGACGAGATGCACGTGCTGCTCTCCGGGCCCGCGGTGCTGGTCTTCTCGGGCGACGTCGCCCTGGCCTGAGCGGCAAAGCGGACGCTCCGCTCCGACGCCAGGTGACTCGCGCTGAGCTCAGGTAACGATGTCGAGAGGCGTCGTCGGCGGCGAACCGTGGCGACGGACACGGATCACGCGGTAGCCGCGCCCCGTGGCCGCGCGATGCACGCTGTATCCGTGCTCGAACGTCGAGGCGAGCCAGCGTTGCAGGGAATCGGAGCCGAGGTTCCGCTGCACAACGAGCCACGCGTCGCTGCGCTCGTCGAGGCGGGGGATCCAGCGCTCGAGCAGGCCGTGCAGCTCGTTCTTCCCGACGCGAATCGGCGGATTGGAGCGGATGCTGCGAAACACCACGTCGTCGGGAACACCATCCGGCAGTACAGCGTTGACATTGGGGAGTCCGAGGTTCGCGGCGTTCCGGCGCACGAGATCCAAGGCTCGCTCGTTGACGTCCACGGCACACACGGTTGCGTGCGGAGACTGCATCGCCAGGGTCAGGGCAACCGGGCCCCATCCGGAGCCGAGATCCAGCAGGTGTCCTCCCGCGGGAGCTGCGGGGGTGTTCGCGAGAAGTACGGCAGTCCCCGCGTCCAAACGATCGGGGCTGAAGACCCCGCCAGCGGTCGTCAGCTCGACGGATCGACCATTCAAGTCGACACGGATCTGACGTAAATTCTCGGCGCTGGCGGGACTCGCAGAGAAATAGTGGTCGCTCGCCATGGGTGCGAGCGTAGCGGAGTACCCGTGTCGCGCGGGAGGCTAGAGTTTTACGACGTCGCGCGGACACGACGACCACGGATGCCAGGGGGCCTCTTCACGAGGCGGCACGAGGCATCCGGAGAGGAAATACATGACCGACACCATCCCCACATCTCATGAGAACGGCGAGGCTGACGACGTCGTCGCTCGCGTTCTCGCGCGCGCCGAAACGCGCTCGGGCGTCCGGACGTTCGGGGCTGCGCAGGCGCTGCAGGATGCCTCGACCACCGCTGGCGCGGATTCAGACGGCGATCAGTGGGATCGCGAAGATCGCCAGGCGCTCCGGCGCGTTCCGGGGCTCTCGACCGAGCTCGAGGACGTCACCGAGGTCGAGTACCGGCAGCTGCGGTTGGAGAACGTCGTGCTCGTAGGCGTCTACCCGCAGGGCGAGCAGGAGGACGCCGAGAATTCGCTGCGCGAGCTCGCGGCTCTTGCCGAGACCGCCGGCGCGATCGTGCTCGATGCCGTGTTGCAGCGGCGCCCGCATCCGGATCCCGCAACCTACCTCGGCAGCGGCAAGGCCCAGGAACTCCGCGACCTCGTCGCGGCCGTCGGTGCGGACACCGTGATCGCCGACACGGAGCTTGCGCCCAGCCAGCGGCGCGCGCTCGAGGACGTCGTCAAGGTCAAGGTCATCGACCGCACCACGGTCATCCTCGACATCTTCAGCCAGCACGCGAAGAGCCGTGAGGGCAAGGCGCAGGTCGAGCTCGCGCAGCTGGAGTATCTGCTCCCGCGTCTGCGTGGTTGGGGTGACTCGATGTCGCGTCAGGCCGGTGGCCAGGTCGGCGCCGGCGGCGCGGGTATGGGCTCGCGCGGACCCGGTGAGACGAAGATCGAGCTGGACCGCCGACGCATCCGCACGAAGATGGCGCTGCTGCGCCGCCAGATCCGCGACTTCGCGCCGGCTCGCGAGGCCAAGCGCGCCGAGCGTACCCGCAACACGATCCCCTCGGTCGCGATCGCCGGGTACACGAACGCGGGCAAGTCGAGCCTGCTCAACCGGCTGACGAGCGCGGGTGTGCTCGTCGAGAACGCGCTGTTCGCGACGCTGGATGCCACGGTCCGTCGTTCCGAGACGGTCGATGGGCGCGTCTTCACGCTTACCGACACGGTCGGTTTCGTCCGCAACCTTCCGCACCAGTTGGTCGAGGCCTTCCGCTCGACGCTCGAAGAGGTCGCGGGCGCGGATGTCGTGCTGCACGTCGTCGACGCGGCACACCCCGACCCGGCGAGTCAGCTCGCGACGGTCCGTGACGTCATGGCCGAGGCGGGCGCTCGCGACGCCCACGAGATCGTCGTGTTCAATAAGGCCGACCTGATCGATGCGGATGACCGGATGGTGCTGCGCGGCCTTGTGCCGAACGCGATGTTCGTCTCGTCCCGCACGGGCGAGGGCATCGACGAGCTGCGCACCGCGGTCGAGGCGGCGCTGCCGCTTCCGGCCGTCGAGGTACACGCGCTCGTGCCCTACGACCGCGGAGACCTGGTGTCTGCGGCCCACGATTCGGGCCTCATCATCTCCGAGGGTCATGAAGAGGGCGGCACAGCGTTGCACGCACACGTCTCGGCCCGGCTCGCGGCCGAGCTGGCCCCCTTCCTCCGCTGACCGCTTCCGCTGCCCCTCAGGACTCGAGGGGCAGCACGGGCACGCCCGGCGCCGCGAACCCGAACACCTGCCCGAGAAAGCTCAGCTCGCTCTCGAGCGCGTGCTGGATCGTTTCGGCACGACGGAAGCCGTGCGACTCGCCCTCGTAGACCACGAGCGCGTGGCTGATTTCTTTTGCCGCGAGGGCATCGCGCATGGCGTAGGCCTGCGCGGGCGGCACGACCGGGTCATCCGCTCCCTGCAGAAGCAGCACGGGCACGCTGAGGTTGTCGATACGTCTGAGCGGGGATCGCTCTTCGTAGACAGACTCGGCTTCCGGGAGCGGCCCCACGAGCCCGTCCAGGTAGTGCGCCTCGAAGTCGTGCGTGTCTTCGGCGAGGGCGCGGAGGTCCGCGACGCCGTAGCGGCTGATGCCCGCCGAGAATGTCTTCGACGTCGTCAGCGCGGACAGGACGGTCCATCCGCCGGCGGATCCGCCCTTGATCGCCAGGCGCGCGGCGTCCGCCATTCCCACCGCGACGAGGCCCTCGGCCGCGGCGACGACATCCTGGACGTCGACGATTCCCCACTTCCCGGCCAGCCGCTCGCGGTAGGCGCGTCCATAACCACTCGAACCGCCGTAGTTGACATCGAGCACACCGATGCCGCGACTCGTGAAGTAGGCGACAGCGGGGGATGCCTCGCCCGCGACGTGGGCGGTAGGCCCGCCGTGAACGGTCACGATGTAGGGCGGGCGCTCGTCGGCGGGGCCGTCCACGCCCGGATTGGTCGGTGGGTAGGCGAAGGCGTGCACGGCGCCGCCGGGTCCATCGAACGTCATCGCGATAGCTTCGGGCAGCCATCCGACGCTTCTCGACGAGACCCCACCGCGAAGCGGCCGTGCGGATGCCGGGTCGTCGACGTCGACCAGCCAGAGTCCTGACGGTGTCGTCGCGCCCGCGCCCGTGATGAGAGCGCGAGTGCCCCTCACATCTCGAATCAGCACCTGGGCAGACAGGGGCGTCGGAATCGCTCGAACCGAGCCATCCGTGTTCTCCACGACAAGTTCGTCGCGGCCATGCGTGCGCACAGCCAGAAGCCGACCGTCTTCGAGCGGGGCGAACCACCGAGCGCCCAGGTTCCACAGCGGCCCGCCGGTGTCGGTGTCCGATTCCTCGGCCGCGGTCGGTTCGGCGAGGCCGCCGAGCCGACGACGCTCGAGCGTCCACCGGCCGGATCGGTCGGTCGTGTAGGTCAGCTCGTCGGGACCCGTCCACTCGGGTTGCAGAACGGATTCGTGGGATCCGCCGGCGACGATGCTGGTCTCGCCGCTGCGGGTGTCGAGTACGACCAGCTGGGTGGCATCCCACGGCATGTTCGGATGGTTCCACCCGATGTACGCCAGCCGGTCGCCATCCGGCGAGAGACGCGGGTAGGCGAGAAAGTCGTAGCCGGCCGCGAGCGGAACCGGCGCGGAGGGGGAACCGCCCACCGCGGGGACGATCTCGACGATGTCGCGCGCGGGATAGTGCCCCTCGCGCGCGACCTCGCGTACGGCGAGCAGGCGCCCGTTCGACCACGTCAGGTCGCCGTACTGCGTGCCCGGGGCTTCCGCGGTCAGGGGGCGGGGCTCGCCGTCCGCCTCGAGGCGCCACACACGTTGATCCGACTGCTCGACGAAGAAGAGGATGCCGCGGTCATCCACCGTCCACGCGCCACCGCCGTACTCGTGGACTCGCGAGCGGGCGCTCCACGGTGCCGGCAGCACCACGTCCGCGTCGGCGCCGTGGTCGGCGTTACGGGGCAGACGCAAGATGGCCGTGCGACCACGCTCCGCGGGAAGCGACTCGCTCCACCACGCTTCGTCAGTGACGAAGCGCGCGCCGTCGATGCGGGGTGCGGACGTGGTGACCTCGGCGGCCGAGATGGGGGAGGGCCAGGTTCCGAAAGGCAGAATCGTGGTCATCACGACAGGCTACGCGGAGGGGCCGACGCCGCGTACGTGACGCCGGGTGCCCTACGTCGTGACGCGCTCGGACCCACTCAGCTCGGGCTCGGCGCGCTCGGGCTCATCCTGTACCGCATCGCTCTGCGCGAGCTCGGTCGCCCACCAGGCCAGGAGTGCGACGACCAGAACGAGCGAGACATCGCCGATCGAGAGCGGACGCAACGCCAAGAGCCAGAGGATTGCCAGCGCGGCGAGGGCCACCCGCACCAGGACGCGGTACGCGTACATCCAGCGGCCGACGCGGCCCGTGTCCACGCCGCTTGAGCGAAGCGTCGAGCGCAGCCGGTGGTTGATGCCTGCGGCACCGGTCCGGATCGCGATCGCCGCTGTGCTCCGCCCCTGTACCCATGCAAGAAGCGCGAGCAGAACACCGATCAGCGCGACCACCGCGGCGGTGTCACGCATCGCCGTGACGATCTGTTCGTAGATGGCATCGACGGCCGTGATCGGGAGAGCGAGTTGCGACGCCGCGATCGACGCAACCGTTGCGCCAATTGCGAGGGCAATGGCGAGTGTTCCGCCGCCGATGGCAATGGCTACACCCGTGCCGACGAGGGCGACGCTCTTCCGGCGTGCGAGGAGCACACCACCGACGAACAGGGCGAGTGTGATGAGCGGTAGCCACCATCCGACCGTCGCGGCGATTCCATAGACGATGCGAACGGTGACGAGCGCGTCGCTCTGAACGAGCACGATCGTGCGGTCGACGGAGGGGATAGCGGAGGCGAAACCGACGCCCTGCGCCACGAGCCGCTCCTTCACCTCATCGATGATCGGGGCCAGCGAGATGCCGACCTCGCCGGCGTCGCTGACGGTGACGGCCCCCGTCGGGGTCGTGCCCGTCGCGGCTGCGGCAAGCCCACGATGGCTCGAGCGGAGGGCCGTCTCCCAGACCGAGGCGAAGAGGTCGGATTCCACGAGCTGGGTCACGGATGTGCCGATCAGGCCGCGGAGCCCTTCCACCGCCGGACCGCGGAGCAGATCTATGGCGGCCGTGGCCCGAGGCGGCAGTCCGAGCCCACCGAGTCCGTCGAACAGATCGTCGGTCAGGCCCTGCAGGTCGAGCGACTCGTCGATCGCCACCGTCGCCTCGTCGACGATCAGCGCCTGCACGGCGGGATCCTGCGCCAGGGGAGCGAACGTAGCGACGAAGGCGGTCTCGTCGACGAGTTCGGTGCGTGCCCACGCCGACACGATCGACACGGGTACCAAGAGCGCCGCGACGACGATCACTGCGGCGGACAGGACTCCGCGCCACGTGCCCTTCCGCGGCCGCGAGACGCGGTCCGGGCGAGCGGGCGTCGCTTCGAGGCGCGAGCGAAGCCGTTCGTTCTCGGCTTCGAGTTCGGCGAGCCGACGCGCGACCTCCGCGTCGTTCGCGGAGGCGGAGGTGGGGTTGGTCACATCCCCTTATACCGCTCCCACGCCTGCGCGCGCAGGTTTTCCCGCAACAGCGCCCGGGGCCACCGCGGGTGGTCAGACTGCGCGCAGGACCGCGACGACTTTGCCGAGAACGCTCGCGTGATCGCCGAGAATCGGCTCGAATGCGCTGTTGCGGGGCAGCAGCCACGTGTGGCCGTCGCGCCGCCGGAAGGTCTTGACGGTCGCCTCGCCATCGAGCATGGCGGCCACGATGTCGCCGTTCTCCGCGTTCGCCTGCGTGCGCACGACGACCCAGTCGCCGTCGCAGATAGCGGCGTCGATCATCGACTCGCCCGAGACACGCAGCATGAACAGTTCGCCCTTGCCGACGAGCTGGCGGGGGAGCGGGAACACTTCTTCCACCTGCTGGTCGGCAGTGATGGGGACGCCGGCCGCTATATGACCGACGAGAGGGACCATCGCCGCATCGCCCACGGGCGGGGCCGTGTCGGCGGGATTCTCGGTCGCGGTACCGGGGAGATCGATCAAGATCTCGATCGCGCGGGTCTTGCCCGAATCGCGCCGGAGGTATCCCGACAGCTCGAGCTGGTTGAGCTGGTGGGTGACGCTCGAGAGCGAGCGGAGGCCCACGGCGTCGCCGATCTCGCGCATGCTCGGCGGGTAGCCGTGCGCCTGAACCGCGCGCTGGATCACTTCGAGGATTGCGAGCTGCTTGTCGCTGAGGCTCTTGCGGCGGCGCGTGCGCGCCCGTGGCCCGGCGACTTCTTCGGTGACGGACGCGTCGTCCGCGCTCGCCTCCGAGTCCACGTCCCTCTCGGCATCCGACTCCGCCAGCGCGGAGTCCCCGGGCTCAAGCGTCATGTCGTGCTCCTTCCGCCGTACGAGGCGTCGCTCTGAATGCGATGTCGGTGGTCCCTGGTGTACTGCTCTTGCACCAGCGCGACCATCGAAACACTATCCGGTCCGTGGGACATTTCGGCACATCTGTTCGAGCGTGTCGAACGATTTCGGGCCATTCGAAGCGCAATAAGGACTTGACAACATGAAATACTCGAAGATAACTTCGGAACACAACTTCGCATCCGGCTCTCCCGGCCGAGAGCCGGATGCGGAGCTGGACTCACGACCGGCCCGCCCGGACTCGCGACCACCACGCTCATCCCGCGCTACACAGCACCGCACGATCCAGGAGGACAAGATGACCACCGCACTCATGTCGATGCCATCGCACACTCGCCTGCGGCTGACGGCACGCGGACGTCGCGTCGTCGTGAGCTTGGTGTCGCTGCCCCTGGCAGCAGCAGTGTTCGTCGGTGTCCTCGCGAGTGGCGAGGCCCTCGCCTCGCGCAGTGTTTCGGCGTCGGCCGATGAGTTCACCACCGTGCTGGTCGAGCCGGGTGACACCCTGTGGTCGATTGCCCTCGAGGTGGCGCCGACCTCCGATCCGAGGGATGTCGTGGACGAGATCGTCCGCCTGAACGCGCTCGGTTCTTCGTCTGTCGTCGCCGGACAGAGCATCGCGATCCCGGCCGACCTCGCCTCCTAGGGAAGAACACCCAGTCGTCGCCCCTCGTCTCGCGCGTCGTAGCATGGGAGGGGTGAGCGCATCCCTCGAAGACCTTCCTCTCCGTGACGATCTCCGAGGGAAGATTCCCTACGGAGCCCCGCAGGCCAGCGTGCCGATCGCACTGAACGTCAACGAGAACACGCACCCGGTTCCCCAAGAGGTGGCGGACGACATCCTGGATGGCATCGCCGTCGCCCTTCGTGAGATCAACCGCTATCCCGATCGCGAATTCGACACGTTGCGTGAGGCTTTCGCCGACTATCTCGGGCATGGCCTGACTGCGCAGAACATGTGGGCGGCGAACGGATCGAACGAGGTGCTGCAGCACATCATGCAGGCCTTCGGTGGGCCGGGTCGCACCGTTTTCGGATTCGGCCCGACCTACTCGATGTACCCGCTCCTGGCGGCAGGGACCGGTGCGGGGTGGGTTGTGGGTGAACGCGGACACGACTTCACGCTGACCCCGGAGTTCGCGGCCGAGCAGGTCGCGCAGGCGGACCCAGACATCATCCTGTTGTGTTCGCCGAACAATCCCACGGGAACACCGCTGCCCATCGACGTCATCGAGGCGGTGTATCAGGCATCCCGTGGCGTCGTCGTCGTCGACGAGGCGTATTGGGAGTTCGCACCGCACGACCAGCGGTCGGCGCTGACGCTTCTGCACGATCGTCCCCGTCTCGCGGTCTCGCGCACGATGAGCAAGGCGTTCGCCTTCGCCGGTGCGCGCGTCGGGTATCTTGCGGCGAATCCCGCGTTCATCGACGCTCTCCGCCTCGTGCGGTTGCCCTATCACCTGAGCTCGCTCACGCAAGCGGCCGCGCTCGGCGCGCTGCGCCACGCCGACACCATGCTTGCGATGGTCGACGACATCGTCGCGCAGCGTGACCGCATGGGTGCGACCCTGTCCGCGCTCGGATACGAACCGTACGAGTCATGGACCAACTTCATCCTGTTCGGTGGCGTGAACGATCCCGCCGCGACCTGGCGCGCGCTGTTCGAGCGTGGCGTGCTTGTTCGCGACGTCGGACTTCCCGGCACGCTGCGTGTCTCGGCGGGCACAGAGGATGAGACCACCGCGTTCCTCGACCAACTCGCGTCGATAGACTCGCAGGCATGAGCGAGCGCACGGCGAGCAAGACTCGTCGCACGAGTGAGTCATCCGTCGACCTCGAAATCAACCTCGATGGAACGGGTCGCTCGAGTATCGACACGACGGTTCCGTTCTTCGACCACATGCTCACGGCATTTGCGAAGCACTCGCTGACCGACCTGACCGTGAAGGCGACGGGCGACACGCAGATCGACGCACACCACACGGTCGAGGATGTCTCCATCGTGCTGGGCATCGCCATCCGCGAGGCGCTCGGCGACAAGGCCGGTATCTCTCGCTACGGCGACGCCCTCGTACCGCTTGATGAAGCCCTTGCGCAGGCGGTCGTCGACATTTCGGGTCGTCCGTACCTGGTGCACACGGGTGAGCCCGCCGGGTTCGAACACCACCTGATCGGTGGCCACTTCACGGGATCGCTCGTGCGCCACACGTTCGAGGCGATCGCGTTCAATGGTGGTCTCACGGTGCACATTCGCGTGCTCGAGGGGCGCGACCCTCACCACATCGCCGAGGCCGAGTACAAGGCCTTCGCCCGTGCCTTCCGCCAAGCCAAGTCGCTCGATCCCCTCGTCGAGGGGATCCCGAGCACCAAGGGTGCACTGTGACAGACGCGGATTCCGGAGAGCGTCGACCTCTCGTCGCCGTCCTCGACTATGGATCCGGCAACGTCCACTCGGCCGTCAAGGCGCTGCAGGCGGCGGGCGCTGACGCGCGTCTGACGTCGGACCCTCAGCTCGTGCTCGAGGCCGACGGTCTTCTCGTGCCCGGCGTCGGTGCTTTTCGCGCTGTCATGGAGGCGCTGCGGGCGAGCGGTGGGGACCGACTGATCGACCGGCGTCTCGCGGGTGGACGCCCCGTGCTCGGCATCTGTGTCGGCATGCAGGTGCTGTTCGAGCTGGGTGTTGAGCGCGGCGTGGACACAGAGGGCATGGGGGAGTGGCCGGGTGTCGTCCGCGAACTCGACGCCCCCGTTCTGCCGCACATGGGCTGGAACACGGTCCGCCCCGATCCGGGATCGAAGTTGTTCGCCGGTCTCGAGGATGAGCGCTTCTATTTCGTCCACTCGTTCGGCGTGCAGGAATGGCAGCTGGAGGCGAACGGGCCCTTCGCCAACCCGCACCTGACCTGGACGGACTACGGTGCACCGTTCCTCGCCGCGGTGGAGAACGGCCCGCTCTCGGCGACGCAGTTCCACCCCGAGAAGTCCGGTGCCGCGGGCATCCGACTGCTCGCGAATTGGATCGACGGCCTGACCCCGACTAACATCTAGGCTTCGTGCCTATCCGGCCTTCGGACCGCCCCGCGCGGCAGCCGAATCCGGTGTAAAACCGGCGCATCCGCCCACGCACGAGGATCCATGAACGACTTCTCCGCCACACCCGAGCTCGTCCTTCTTCCCGCCGTCGATGTCGCCGGAGGTAAGGCCGTCCGCCTCACCCAGGGCGAAGCCGGCACCGAAACCTTCCACGGCGATCCCGTCGACGCGGCCCTCGATTTCGCCCGGCAGGGCGCGACGTGGATTCACCTCGTCGATCTCGACGCGGCATTCGGTCGCGGAAACAACACCGCCGTTCTCCGCAAGGTGATCAAGCAGGTCAAGGGTGTGCGGGTCGAGCTCTCCGGGGGCATCCGCGACGACCGCTCACTCGAGGCCGCCCTCGAGAGCGGTGCCAGTCGCATCAACCTCGGCACCGCAGCGCTCGAGAACCCCGAATGGGCGGCAGATGTCATCGCCCGCTACGGCGAGGCGATCGCCGTCGGTCTGGATGTGCGGGGCACGACGCTGGCCGCGCGAGGCTGGACCGAGGACGGGGGCGACCTCTGGACGGTCCTGCAGCGTCTCGAAGCGGCCGGCTGCAGTCGCTACGTCGTCACCGACGTCACGAAGGACGGCACCCTCAAGGGTCCGAACCTCGACTTGCTCCGTCAGGTGACGTCGCGCACACCCAAGCCCGTCGTGGCCTCGGGCGGCGTCTCGAGCCTCGATGACATTGCGGCACTGCGCGAACTCGTCCCGCTCGGGGTCGAGGGCGCGATCGTCGGTCGGGCCCTCTACGCTGGCGCCTTCACGCTGGCCGAGGCGTTGGATGTCGCAGCCGGCTGACCCGGAAGACCCGAACGGCGCCGCGCACCAGCACGGCACCGACTCGGCGGGCGTTCCCTGGGAGGGGCGCGCATTTCAGCCGAACCCCCACGCGGGCGATGACGGTTCGGCGCCGGAAGCCTTCCTCGTCGCCCTCGCCGCGTTCCGCGCGGGCGAGGTCGGTCAGGCCGCCGTGGTCGATTCCTTGCGCGCCGCCCGCCTTCTCGTGCCCCTCGTCGCGGAACGTGGCGAGACGGGGGTCTCGGCATCCGGTCTGACCGTGGACAAGACGCAGGAGCTCTCGATCGTGACCGTGGCGGCCCCCGACGGGCGAACCGTGCTGCCAGCGTTCTCGAGCGTGGCGGCTCTGCAGGCGTGGGATGCGTCGGCGCGACCGATCCCAACGCCCGTGTTCCGCGTGGCTCAGGCCGCCGTGGGGGAGGGCACAGACCTGATCGTGGTCGACCCGGG
This sequence comes from Microbacterium lacus, assembly GCF_002812805.1. GTDB lineage: Bacteria > Actinomycetota > Actinomycetes > Actinomycetales > Microbacteriaceae > Microbacterium > Microbacterium lacus_A. The sequence goes on from NZ_NMUM01000022.1 coordinate 306,862, forward strand.
TTCCGAGACCGAGTTCGTCATCCGTCGGCCCGCCGTCTGGGCGCTCGCGCAGGGCGAGTCGTGGATGCCGTCGTCAGAATCCGTCGAGGTGCGCCAGGCGTTCCTCGAATCGATCGCGTCCGAGCTGGCGGCCGTCGACATCGCACTCGAAGCGGGCGACCCGACTGCGCGCCTGCGCGGGCCCGAGACGATCGTCCGGTTGAGTCTGCTGCAGGGGCTCGATCGTCAGGAACTCGACCCCGTGCTCGCTCGCCTGGCTCAGCGGTGGGCGGCCGATGACCGCATCGCGACGCTCGTCGACTCGCTCACGGTTCGCCTGGAGCGCTCGGCGCCTTGAGCGCGGTTGATCCGCTCAGGTGACGGGTCCGGTCCACTTCTCGCCGGGTCCCTTGCCGATCGGATCGGGGATGACGGATGCCTCGCGGAACGCCAACTGCACCGAGCGCAGACCGTCGCGGAGCGACCGGGCGTGCATGTCGCTGACTTCGGGCGCGGCCGCGCTGATCAAGCCGGCGAGGGCGTTGATGAGCTTGCGAGCCTCGTCCAGGTCGGTCTGGTTGGCGGGATCATCGGCGAGCCCGGTCTTGACGGCGGCGGCACTTAGTAGGTGGACCGCGGTCGTCGTGATGATCTCGACGGCCGGAACATCCGCGATATCGCGGGTTGCGGCCGAGGCGGCACGCTCCTGTTCCTCCCAGCGAGCCTGGGTCGCGGCATCCGGTTCCATGCTGTGCGGGACATTGTCTTCGGGGGGAATCGTGCTCACGTGTCGCTCTCTGCTAGACTTCTGCGGGCTCCGGGACTTTTGTCTCGGTTCGAAGAGGATTCGCATCCCACCCGCGCCGGCCATAGGCCAGGCTACCGGGTCCACGTGCTCCGCTGGCTCGTCTCGATCCGAGGCATCCAGTGGTCTGGGCACAAAGCCGGCGGGCTGTATCAACTCCGCGCCGGGTGGAATGCGACGTTCGCTTCACCCGGAAACTCTCGTCTCCGGGTGCTTCCACCCCGTGCGGCTTCGTCGTGCGGTTACCCAGATCTAGAGGAGTTCCGCATCAGCGATCCCCGCACCAACGACCGCATCCGCGTGCCCGAGGTCCGACTCGTCGGCCCCGCAGGAGAGCAGATCGGTGTCGTCCGCATCGAGGCAGCGCTGCGCCTCGCTCAGGAGGCAGAGCTCGACCTCGTCGAGGTGGCCCCCAACTCGAAGCCGCCCGTGGTCAAGATCATGGATTACGGGAAGTTCAAGTACGAGGCTGCGCAGAAGGCCAAGGAAGCACGCCGCAACCAGGCGAACACGGTCCTCAAAGAGGTCCGTTTCCGCTTGAAGATCGACGAGCACGACTACGAAACCAAGCGCAAGCGCGCCGAGGGCTTCCTGAAGACCGGCGACAAGGTCAAGGCGATGATCCTCTTCCGTGGTCGCGAGCAGTCGCGTCCCGAGCAGGGTGTTCGTCTTCTGCGTAAGTTCGCGGAAGATGTGGCCGAGTACGGCACGGTCGAGTCGAACCCGACGATCGATGGTCGCAACATGGTCATGGTGGTCGCACCGCACAAGAACAAGTCCGAGGTCAAGACCGAGCAGAACGCCAAGCGCGACGCCTCCAAGCAGGCGGCACGCGAGGCACGCGGTCCCAAGCCCGAGTCCGAGACCGCCGACTCGGTCGCCGAGTAGGACCCCCACACCACTCCCGCCTCGGCGGGTGCACACCCACGACGCCCTCCGGGGCCTCAGCAAAGGAAAACGAGATGCCGAAGCAGAAGACCCACTCGGGTGCCAAGAAGCGCTTCAAGATCACCGGTAGCGGAAAGCTCAAGAAGCAGCAGGCCGGTATGCGCCACAACCTCGAGGGCAAGTCGAGCCGTCGCACGCGTCGCCTGAACCAGGACCAGGTCCTGTCCAAGGCCGACACCAAGGTCGCCAAGAAGCTTCTCGGTCGCTGAGCGCGCCGAATCAGGATAGGAAACAAGACAAATGGCTAGAGTCAAGCGGGCAGTAAACGCCCACAAGAAGCGTCGCGTCATCCTCGAGCGCGCCTCCGGTTACCGCGGACAGCGTTCGCGCCTGTACCGCAAGGCCAAGGAGCAGGTCACCCACTCCCTGGTCTACGCGTACCGTGACCGTCGCAAGCGCAAGGGCGACTTCCGTCGCCTCTGGATCCAGCGCATCAACGCCGCGTCCCGCCAGAACGGCCTGACGTACAACCGCTTCATCCAGGGCCTCGGCCTCGCGGGTGTGCAGGTCGACCGTCGCATGCTCGCCGAGCTCGCGGTCAACGAGCCCGCCACGTTCGCGTCGCTCGTCGCCACGGCCAAGGCCGCGCTGCCGGCCGACACGTCGGCGCCCAAGGCATCCGCGTAAGCACCTGTTTGTTCGAAGGCCCCGCTCTCTCTCGAGGGCGGGGCCTTCGGCGTTCACGGGCGCTACACCGCGGCGCCCTAGACTGTGCACGTGCTCGAGAACCCGCGCTCGCCGCGCGTGCGCGCCGTCGCAAAACTGACCAAACGAAGCGCCCGTCACGAGACGGGGCTGTTTCTGCTCGAGGGTCCGCAGGCCGTTCGCGAGGCTCTGACCTATCGGCCCGAGGCAATCGTCGAGTTTTTCGCGACCCCGACGGCTATCGAGCGGCACGGGGAACTACGTGAGCTCGCTGCCACCGCCGGTGTCGAGGTCGAGTACACGACCGAGGCCGTCCTCGACGCGATGGCCGACACCGTCACGCCGCAGGGGGTCGTCGCCGTCGCCCGGCAGTTCCCGGTTTCGATCCGCGAGATTTTCGGGGCATCCCCGCGCCTCATCGCCGTGTGCGAGGAGGTTCGCGACCCCGGCAATCTCGGCACGATCATTCGGGCAGCGGATGCCGCGGGCGCTGATGCCGTCGTGTTGACCGGCCGCACGGTCGATCCCTACAACCCCAAGGTTGTGCGCGCGACCACCGGTTCCCTGTTTCACCTCCCCATCGCGCTGACGACCGACCTCGCGGAGGCGCTCGAGCTGGCGCGCGGCGCGGGTCTGCGGGTCATCGCCGCCGATGTGAAGGGCGACGATCTGCTCGAGGCACGCGACCAGGGGATTCTTGCCGAGCCGACCGCATGGCTCGGTGGCGTCCGGCAAGGTGGTGTACGGATCGGGTGACCGTGTCGCTGCGGACGTAGCGACGGTCACCGCGTGATCCTTCGAGAGAACTCTTCACATCCATCTCGAAAGGACCCCGACGATGACCGTCTCACCCCACGATATCGACCCTGCCCGCTTCCTCGAAGACCACCTCGCGCAGGCGTCTCCCGATCTGCTGCGGGAGATGCTCGGCACGTTCATCAACCAGCTGCTATCCGCGGACGCGGACCAGATCTGCGGCGCCGCTTACGGCACGATCAGCGACGACAGGGTGAACCGTCGCAACGGTTACCGCCACCGCGACTTCGACACCCGCGCCGGGACCATCGACGTGAAGATCCCCAAGCTCCGGCAGGGCACCTACTTCCCGGAGTGGCTGCTGGAACGCCGCCGCCGCGCGGAGGCCGCACTGACCACCGTGGTCGCGACCAGCTACCTCCTCGGCGTGTCCACCCGTCGGATGGATGACCTGGTGAAGACCCTCGGGATCACCGGGCTGTCGAAGTCGCAGGTGTCGGAGATGGCGCGCGACCTTGACGAGCAGGTGACCGCGTTCCGCACCCGGCCGTTGGACGCCGGCCCGTACTCGTTCGTCGCCGCCGACGCGCTCACCATGAAGGTCCGCGAGGGCGGCCGGGTCGTGAAGGTCGCGGTGCTGGTCGCGACCGGCGTGAACGCCGACGGCTACCGCGAGATCCTCGGTCTGCAAGTCAACTCGACCGAAGACGGCGCCGGCTGGCTGACGTTCTGGCGCGACCTCGTCGCGAGAGGCCTGACCGGCGTGAAGCTCGTCACGTCCGACGCACACGCAGGTCTGGTCGCAGCGATCGGCGCGACCGTCGGCGGGTCCTGGCAGAGGTGCAGAACCCACTACGCGGCGAACCTGATGAGCGTGACCCCAAAGTCCTCGTGGCCATGGGTGAAGACCCTGCTGGGCACGGTTTTCGACCAGCCCGACGCGGAGTCCGTGCACGCCCAGTTCGACCGCGTCCTGGACGCGCTCGAGCACAAGCTCCCCAGGTCGTTCGAGCACCTCGAGGCCGCACGTGAGGAGATCCTCGCGTTCACCGCGTTCCCGAAGAGCATCTGGCGGCAGATCTGGTCCAACAATCCGAACGAACGCCTCAACCGGGAGATCCGCCGCCGCACCGACGTCGTGGGCATCTTCCCGAACCGCGACGCGATCATCCGGCTCGTCGGCGCCGTCCTCGCCGAGCAACACGACGAGTGGGCCGAGCAACGCCGCTACCTCGGCCTCGACGCCCTCGCCGCCGCACGCCGCGTCGGCGAACCCACCACAGAGGAGGTGATCGAACCCGACCTTCGGGCCCTCACAGCCTGACCTCGACACGAGGGATCACACGATCACCGATACACCACGTCCCAGGACTTGACC
>NZ_NMUM01000044.1 GCF_002812805.1 Microbacterium lacus
ATCGAACGCGTCGCCGACGGACCCGATCGAGGGTGCGATGCCATCGAGCGCCAGCTTCTCGGTGTAGGCCAGCGAGACGTATTGAGACCCGGCGTCCGAATGTGCCCGCAGCTGCTCGGGCTGGACCGGGTGCCCATCACGCGCTCGTTCCCAGAGGGCCATGCGCAGCGGGATCATCACCAGCTCGACGTGCTTGGTGGTCTGTGCGTGCCAGGCCACGATGCGTTGCGAGTAGACATCGACGATGAAGGCGACGTAGACCCAGCCCGCCCAGGTGCGGCAATAGGTGAAGTCCATCACCCAGGTGTGATCCGGCCGGGGCGCGGTGAAGTCGCGGTTCAGCAGGTCGCCGGCACGGACCCCGTCCTTGGCGGGGATCGTAGTGCGGGTGCCCTTGTCGCGACGGATTCCCGACAGCCCGAGCGAGCGCATGGCCCGGTCGACCGCGCCTCGCGACGCGCCGGGGATCGACGTGCGGCGGATCAGCGCGGTCATCTTCCGCCGCCCGTAGAGGCCCTCGGGAGTCAGCACGCGACGCATCGTCCCGTTGCGTTCGACAATGGTCCATGCCGCGGCGCGGACAGCGTCCTGGACCTGCGCGTCCGTGATCGTCCGCACTGCGACGATGCCTTGCCGGTGGGCTCGGTAGGTGCGCGCGGCGATCTTCACGCCCTGCGCTTGCAGGACCCGGATGATCGACTCGACCGCGTGACCTTCGGCTCTCATCGTGTCAATGAAGCCCAGCATCAACGGTTGCGGGGGTCGAGTTCCCCCGCGAAGAAAGTCGTCGCAGCTCTCAGGATCGCGACATCCTCCCGCAGACGACTGTTCTCGGCCTTGAGCCGCTTGATCTCGGCATGCTCGACGCTGGTGATCCCGTCGCGGGTGCCGTCGTCGATATCGGCTTGCAGCACCCACCGGCGCACCGACTCGTGGCCCACGCCGACCTGGCGGGCAACGGCCGCTGACGCGGCCGTCAACGAGGGATACTCCGAACGATGCTCACGCACCAGCCGGACAGCGCGCTCACGCAGGGCAGGATCGATCTTCTTCGGCATGACATACATCCTTCCAACTCAAAAGGATGCGGCATCAAACCTGGGGCGCTTCAAGCGGGTTCGTCGATTCCCCGTCACGAGCCGCCAGTACGCCACCCACATAGACCCCGGTGAGATTGCGCAGGCCCATCGACAGCACGTAGCTGCGGACGGGGTGCCAGAGCGGCCCCACGTCGGGGCGGCGTGGGTCGACGACCACGAAGTCCGCGAACTTGCCGACCTCGAGGCTGCCGACGCGGTCGGCGACGCCCATGATCTCGGCGGCACCCAGCGTGTGCAGACGCAGCACGAGCTCGGGCATCATCGACAGCGGGTCCTTCGTGCGGGCACGCTGCATCGCGATACCCATGCGCATGTTCTGCCAGGGATCCGAGACATCCGTGCACGCCTGATCGTCCAGCCCCATGCCGACCTTCATGCCCATCGCGAGCATCTCGGGCACGAGCGCGGTACCCGAGGCGAGCCGTCCGTTCGACGCGGGCTGCCACGACATCGACGCCCCGCCCGCCGCGGCCTGCTCGATGATCTCGGGGGTGGTCTGGATGAAATGTCCGAACATCATGTCGGGACCCAGTGCTCCGGCGTCCCGGTACAGCGCGAACTTCGACTGCTGCAGCGGCACGGCCTCGGGGGATTCGAGGAAGTGGGCCTGGTTCGTCACGCCGAAGCGGCGCATCGCCTCGACCTCGAGTTCGGCGGCCTCCTGCCGGGGCGACCACTGCACCTGCCCCATGATCGAGGCGCCGAGCGCGAAGTCCGGGTCCATCCCGCGGGTGTGGGCGACGGATGCCTCGAAGCGCGCGAAGATCTCGTCGTCGGTACCGGCGGTCACATCCATGCCGATCGAGTCCACGAAGCGAAGCCCGGCGTCGAGGCATCCGTCGGCCTGACGCGTGTGGTAATCCGTGCCGCGGAGCGGGGCGTTGCCGACGCGCTTGCCGTCGACCATCGACTCCCACGCCTGCTGCGGGTCGGTGAAGTTGTACGCGGTTGTGACGCCGTTGCCGAGGAAGTCGAGGGCGCCGTGCAGCGTCGACCAGTAGATGTCGTCGGGGGTGGCGTGTGCGGTCAGGCCGAGCATCGAGTCGCACCAGCCGTAGAGGGTGTCGGCGACGCCGAGCCCGCGCAGGCCGCTCGTGAACAGGTGGCTGTGGCTCGAGACGAAACCGGGGGCGACGAACGCGCCGTCGACGTCGAGCACCTCGTCGGCCTTCGAGTCGGTCGGGTCGCCCGCACCGATCGCGGCGATCCGCCCGTCTTCGACGCGCATCCACCCGCGCTCGATGTAGCCCGGATCGTCGGATCCGGCGGGAATCGTGATGAGACGGGCGTTGATGACCAGGAGCGACATGGGGTTCCTTATCGTGACGGGATGTCCCAACTCTTCACCTCAAGGTCGTGGATGGGGTGAAGAGTTGGGACACCGGGCGAGGGGGCGGCAGGGGATCGAGTAGAGGGATGGGGAAGTCAGCGCGGCTCCGCCGCGAGGTGCAGAACCGACTCGGCGAGCGCGCGGATGCCGAGGGCCACATCTGCGGCCGACACCGCCTCGTCGGGGTGGTGGCTGATGCCGTCGGGGTTGCGCAGGAACAACATCCCGACGTCCGTGATCGCGCCGATCGACATGCCGTCGTGCCCGGCGGGGCTGAAGAGGGTTGCGGGATCGCCCGGAAGGTCGGGCAGGGCCCCGCGGATGCCCGCGCGGATGACGTCCTGCAGCAGCGGCGCGCACATGACCGCTGCGGCGTTGTGCACCTCGCGGGAACGCCACCGCAGACCTCGACGGCCCATGATCACGTCGAGTTCGCGCGACAGTGAATCCCACACCCGATCGCGCTCACCGTCGAACTCGCCCCGCAGGTCGAGGCTGAAGTGCGCCTCACCCGGCACGATGTTGACCGCGCCGGGGAATGCCTCGAGCTGCCCGACCGTGCCGATGACGTGATGCTCGCCGCGGCAGATCCGCTCGACTGCCAGGGCTGCCTCGCTCGCGCCGAGCAGCGCGTCGTGGCGCATGTCGTAGGGCGTGCCGCCCGCGTGCCGGGCCTCGCCCTCGACGACGAGCTGAAAGCGCCGCGCGCTCGCGATCGACGACACGACCGCGAGCGATTCGCCCCGCCGGTCGAGCTCGGGACCCTGCTCGATGTGCGCCTCGAGATAGCCGACGAGCTCATCGGGGCGACGCGCGGCCTCGCCGATGCGCCCGGGGTCGAGGCCGAATTCCAGCGCGGCCTGCCGCAGAGTGGTGCCGTCGGCATCCGTCAGCTGCCACCAGTCGTCGTTCCAGGTTCCGGCGACGGCGGATGACCCGAGCAGGGCCTTGCCGAAGCGGGTGCCCTCTTCGTCCGAGAACGCGACGACCTCGATCGCGAACGGCAGCGGTGAGACGCTGCCCTCGCCACTCGGGGACGGGACGCGCAGAAGCCGCACGACCTCGAGCGCCATCAACACCCCGACGATGCCGTCGAAGCGTCCGGCGTCGGGCACGGTGTCGAGGTGCGAGCCGATCATCAGGGCGGGCGCATCACGATCGGATGCGCGGTGCCCTGAGCCTGTCGAAGGGTGGAGTCGGCCGATCTGGTTGCCCGCGGCATCCTGGCGGGTCGACATTCCGACCTCGCGCATCCACTCCGCAGCGAGGCGGTTGACGCGAGCATGTTCGGTCGACAGGTACACACGTTCGATCTCACCGGGTGCGGCGGTGACCCTCGCAAGCTCGTCGCAGCGCGCCATGACGCGGCGGGCCGCGGCGGCGACGCGATCGGGCGTGAGGTCGGGCAGCAGGGTACGCGTCATCACGCCTCGGCGTGTCCGGTGTAGACATCGAGCGCGGCGTCGACCCCGCCGCCCACGGGAACCGTCGCGCCGAACCGCCGCAGCACCTGCTCGAGCGCGGCGAGGGTGGTCAGCACGGCGTCCTTGCGGGCGTTGTAGCCCATCGTGCCGATGCGCCAGACGCGCCCGTGCAGGGGTCCGAACGAGGTGCCGATCTCGATACCGAAGTCGTCGAGCATCGCCTGGCGTGCGGCATCCCCCGCCACCCCGTCGGGGATCTCGACGGCGACGACGTTCGACATCTTGTGCGCCACGTCGCCGAAGACGACCAGGCCGAGCCCGCGCACGCCCGCGAGCATCGCCGCGCCGTTGAGCTCGTGGCGGACCCTCACGGCCTCGCGACCCTCGCCGAGAAGCACGCGTGCGCACTCGCGCGCGCCGTAGAGCATCGAGGTCGCCTCGGTGTGGTGGTTGAGGCGCCGCGGGCCCCAGTAGTCGAGGATCATGCCGAGGTCGAAGTAGTTCGAGCGCACGAAGTCGGGCGCATCCTCGTCGCCGGCCTCGCGAATGCCGGCCTCGATCTTCTTCCGCGAACGGATGATTTCGACAGCGCGCTCCGACAGAGTGATCGGGGCGGAACCCGACGGTCCGCCCAGACATTTCTGCAGCCCTGCGGTCGCCGCATCCAGGCCCCAGGCATCCGCTTCGAACGGGTTGCCGCCGAGCGACGCCGTGGCGTCGGAGTAGAACAGCACGCCGTGCTTGGCGCAGATTGCGCCGATGTCTTCCAGCGGCTGCAGCATCGTGGTCGACGTGTCGCCCTGCACGAGGCCGAGCAGGTGCGGTTTGACCCGCACGATGGCCTCTTCGATCGCGGCGGGTGTGAAGACCTGCCCCCACGGGACCTCGATCGTGTGCACCTCGGCCATCGCGCGCTCGGCGATCTCGGCGAGCAGGTGACCGAAGCGCCCGAACACCGGTACGAGCACCCGATCGCCGGGACGGATGAGCGAGATCATCGCGGCCTCGATGCCGCCGCGTGAGGTGGAATCGACGAGGAACGTCGCGTCGTTCTCGGTCGCCCAGACCTGGCGGTAGAGCGCCTGCGTCTCGGTCATCGTGCTCGTCATGAACGGGTCGTACTGACCGACGAGCTGCGCCGACATCGCCGTGAGCACGCTCGGGTACGCCGAAATCGGGCCGGGCCCCATCAGCAGGCGGGCTGGCGGGTCGATCGGCAACGCGTTCATGCGAGGTCCTGTCTGTTCATGCTGGTGCTGGTGGCGGAGGCGCTCGTGGCGCCGAGTCCGCCGATTGTTGCCGAGAACGCCGGATGTTGACACGAAATACTCGGCGGACTCGGCAATACCCGGCGGTGTCGATGAACTGTCATGACGCCACCGCCCGGGCGAGGCGGCGCGCGAGGCGCACCAGCGCGATGTCGGTGCCGGGGCGCGAGATCAGGGACACACCCACGGGCGCTGCCCCCAGGTTCGACGGCACGGTCAAGAGGGGGATCGAGATGGAGGGCATGCCACCGATCGCGGCCGGCGTCGTCATGCGGAGCGTCGCGGCCCGCACGGCCTCGACCCGCTCGCCGCGGTGCGTGCGCATCGGCGCGGGACCGGGGACGGTCGGCATGATCAGCACGGTGTTGCTCGTCGCGTCGTGCAGTCGAGCCCGCAGTGCCTCGACCGTCGCGCGCGCCTCGGATTCGGTCTCGGCCGTCACCTCAGAGGCCACGCGGAACCGCTCGGCCACGGCAGGGGCGACCGCGCCCGGGTGCTCGCGCAGCCACGCGCCGTTGTTGCGCCACGCCTCCGCGCCCTGAACAGCCCGGAAGGCGCCCAGGTACTCGTCGAGATCGCCGACGGATGTCTCGGCCACCGCGGGCGCTTCGGCCACCTCCCCGAGGACGCCGAGCAGCGCCTCGAACGCGTCCCGTGTCTCGGGTTCGACGGACTCGAGCATCTCGGTCGGCACCGCGAAGCTCCACGGCAGGTCGCTCCCGGACTCGCCGAAGACGCTCTCGGTCGACTCCGATCCGTCGTAGCTCAGGCACCAGTCGACGATCTTCTGCATCGTGGCACCGTCGCGGGTCAGCCATCCGATCGTGTCGAACGTCTGCGCGAGGGGCAGCAGCCCTTGCCGAGGAACGAGTCCGTGGGTCGTGCGCAACCCCCATAGTCCCTGATACGACGCCGGCACCCGGATGGACCCGGCCGTGTCGGTGGCCAGGCCGATCTGTGCCTGGCCGGTTGCCACGGCCGAGGCCGGCCCGCTCGATGAACCGCCCGGCAGCGCCCCGGGCAGAGCTCCGTTCGGCGGCGTGCCATAGTGCGCGTTGTCGCCGGCGACGCTGTACGCGAACTCGTCGGTTCGCGCGATTCCGCGAAGGGATGCGCCGGCCCGCAGCAGATCCGAGACCGCGGCGGCCGTGGTCGGCTCGACCCGCGCAGAGTCGAGGTATGTCGGGTTGCCCGCGCCGATGCGGTAGCCCTTGATGGCGAAAAGGTCCTTGACGGCGACGGTGAGGCCCTCGAGCGGACCCTCCCACGCGCCCTGCCAGAGCGGGTCGCCGACGGTGCGCCAGACCGACCTGTCGAGCGCCTGCGCACGCGGCGTCACATGCGCGGCGGTGATCAACCAGCGGTCGTCGAATCGCTGCCACACCTGCGTCTGCAGCCCCGTGCCCCCGCCGACGTAGCGCGAGATCGAGACCAGCAACGCAACATCGGGCGCCAGTTCGCGGTACTCGATCCGCTCGATCGTGCGGGCCGGCACTCCCCCGCGCACGCCCCGGAACGCACTGATCGTGTCATGGCCCACGAGCAGGCCCGCGGCGTCGCCGCGCATCGTTTCATCACCCGGGGCGAAAGCCGCGTCGAGAGCGTCGAGGTCGTTGGCGATGATCGCCCGCTCGTACGCCTCGAACGCCTCGAGAAGGCCCGCCGGCACTGTGTCTACGCCGACCGCGTGGGCGCGGCCTTCTCCCGCATCCTGGGCCGAGACATCCGTCATGCCGTTTGCCCTTCGCCGGAAACAGGAGATTCGTCCGAGACAGGAGAATCCGGCGAGGTTTGTCCTGTTCTCGCCGGATCTCCTGTTTGCAGCGGTTCGGGAGCGGACGGATGCGGGGGCCGCTGCTCGGAGGCGAGGGGCACAGAGACATGCGGAACGGCCGCGAAGTCGGACTCGCGGATGCGGGCGTGCACGCCGCAGACGATGTCGACGACCTGCGAGATATCGAAGTCGGTCGCGGCGCTGAGGTAGGCGTAGGCGAGATGCTCGTCGAGGCCCCAGCGCGCCCGGATGAGCGCGATCGCGGATCGCACGCAGCGGCGCATCGCCTCGCCGAGGTCGGGGTCAAGGCCCGTGGGCACGAGATATTCGTCTGTCCGGACCAGCGGCCCGGTGAACTCGCCGAACTCGGCGAGTGCCTCTTCGCGCGGCACGATCTCGAAGCGCAGGGTCGCGCGGAGGGATGCCTCGAGCGCCGTCAGTGCAACCTCTCCGTCACCCTGTGCGAAGTGCGGATCGCCGACGTAGGCCAGCGCCCCCGCCACCTGCACCGGCAGATACAGGACGGTGCCCTCGACCAGCAGGTTGATGTCGATGTTGCCGCCGTGCTCACCGGGCGGCACGGAGTGCGGCCTCTGGTCACCCGCGACCGCCACGCCCATCGTGCCGAGGAACGGCGCGAGCGGAAACTCGACGAGCCCGGGCCCGCCCTCGACGACGGGCAGCACCCCCACCATCCGTCCATCCCGCTCTTCGACCGGCGTGAAGACGCTCACGTTGTGTTCGCCGCGCGGCAGCTCGCCGACGAGCGCACCCTTTCCGTGCCGGTTCGAGATCACGCCGTACGGCACCCGCGGCTGCAGCCGTACGACCGTGATCTTGAGCAGATCCCCGGGGCGCGCACCCTCGACCGCAATCGGCCCGGTCACGACGTGGGGCCCGTCGGCCATCGTGTCGCGTGCCATGTCGCGTGCGATCTCGATCGCATCGTCGAGGACGGATGCCTCGGGCACACCCTTGCCGGTGAAGTACGCCAGCGGGTCCTTGCCCTGGTCTTCGAGGATCCCCTCGTGGCTGACCGTGTCGATCGTCACCGTCTGCCCCGGCTGAACGGTCAGCACGGCCGCATCGCGCGCACACGGCAGGCGGCCCCACATCACGGTCGCGGGAGAGGCGGCCAGATAGTGCTCGCCCGGGATCTCGCCCGTGCCGGGCTGCAGGATGGTCGACGCGAGGGCCGTTGCCTCGAGAGCTGGGGTCACGGATGCATCTCCTCAACGCGGGCCATGGCAGCGCCCGAGATCGACGCATCCGCAGCGGGTGCAGGATGCGCAACCGTGCGCACGGTCAGGATCTCACGTCCTGCTCTGGCAGTTACGCCCGCCTCGGGGGTGTAGACGAGTGCGCCGGCGAGGTAAGTGCCCTCGACGACACCGAAAAGCTCACGCCCATCCCACGGCGACATCTTGTTGCGGTACTGCAGCTCGGCCGCTCGCACGGTCTGCGTCGCGTCGAGGTCGACGACGGCGAAGTGCGCCGGCGCTCCGACCGCGATCTGCCCCGCGACGCCGAGACCGGCGATCCGCGCGGGACCCGTCGTCATCAGCGGCAGGATCGTCTCGAGCGGGATGCCTCGCGCACGCGCCGCGGTCCAGATCGCCGAGAATCCGGTCTGCAGACCCGAAATTCCGCCCCAGGCGAGGGCGAAGTCGCCGCCACCCTGCTGCTTGAGTTCGAGCGTTGACGGCGAGTGGTCGCTGACGATCGCATCGATCGTGCCGTCGACGACACCCTGCCACAGGAGGTCCTGGTTGGCCGCGTCGCGGATCGGGGGGCAGCACTTGAACTGGCCCGCGGCATCCGGCACGTCCTCGGCCCGCAGGGTCAGGTAGTGCGGACAGGTTTCGATTGTGAGCCGCACGCCGTCCGCCTTGGCGGCACGGATGTCGTCCAGCGCACCGCCGTCGGACACGTGCACGATATGCGCGCGGGCGCCGGTGCGACGGGCCGTGTTGATCACGAGCCGAATCGCCGCGCGCTCGCTCTCGGGTGGGCGTGAGGCGAGGAATGCCTCGTAGTGGGGCCCGAGAGTCTGCGCGTCGTGCACGTGCGCGGGGTCTTCGGCGTGGACGATCAGCAGCCCATCGAACGCGGCGATCTCGGCGAGCGCGGCCTCGAGCTGTTCGGCGTCCAGGTGCCCGAACTCATCGATGCCGGAGGGCATCAGGAAGCACTTGAACCCGACCACCCCCGCCGCGGCGAGGTCGGCGAGCGATCCGAGGTTCTCGGGAACCGCACCGCCCCAGTACGCGATGTCGACGGCCAGCTTGCCGGACGTGGCGGCGCGCTTCTCGGCGAGCGCTTCGGGGGTCGTCGTCACGGGCACGCTGTTCAGCGGCATATCGACGATCGTGGTGACACCGCCCGCGGCAGCGGCGGCGGTCCCCGTCTCAAACCCTTCCCAGTCGGTGCGGCCCGGTTCGTCGAGGTGAACGTGCGAGTCGACCAGACCGGGCAAGAGGGTGAGGTGGTCGGGCAGAACGGTGACCGGCGTGTCGGAGACGTCGACGGATGCCGCGACCCCAGCATCCGGGTCGTACTCCTCGATCGCGGCGATACGCCCGCCCTCGAGGCGAACCAGAGCGGAACGGAACGCCCCGTCGATGAACACGCGACGCGCGGCGAGCGCGCGCGGGGCGTCGGGAAGAGCGGTCATGGGCCCCAACTTAAAGGCCCGGCGTTTCTCGGATGTTACTCAGAGCAACATCCGAGAAATGCGGTGAGGTTACGGTGGCCGGGTGCTCCTCTCCGAATTCAACGTCGCGGATGCGTCGACCGCGGCGTCCGTCGTCCGTGTGTGGGCCGACATCCCGACGTGGACGAACGCGCTCGTCGCCGAGCGGCCTTACGCATCGGTCACAGAGATCGAGGCCCTCGCCACCGCGCTTGCCGAACGCTGGAGCGTGGACGATCTCGAGGCCGCGCTCGCTCATCACCCACGCATCGGCGAACGACCGACCGCTGCGGGAGCGGAGGGTGACGCTTCGCGCCGCGAACAGGCCGCGATGACGACCGCCGCCGACGACGTGACCGCCCGGATCGCCGCGGGCAATGCGGCGTACGAGGAACGATTCGGGCGCGTGTTCCTCATCAGAGCCGCGGGGCGCACACCCGACGAGATCCTGGCGAACCTCGAGCGGCGGCTCACGAGCGACCCCGAGGCCGAGACGGTCGAGGCGACCCGGCAGCTCGCCGAGATCGCACTGCTGCGCCTGCGGGGCGCACTCACCGACGACAGGATGGGTGCATGACCCCGCACCTGACGACCCACGTTCTCGATTCCACGTCCGGCACTCCCGCGGTGAACGTCGCGGTATCACTCGCGAGGCATCTTGCCGGTGGTGGCACCGAAGCCGTCGCCGAGGGCCTCACCGACGCGGATGGTCGGCTCGGCCTCGGCCCCGAGCGCCTCGAGCCCGGCATGTACGCCATCACCTTCGGCACGGGCGCATGGTTCGCCGACCAGGGCATCCCCGCCTTTTATCCCCTTGTGACCGTCACCTTCACCGTCGAAGATTCGAACCGGCACTACCACGTGCCCCTGCTGCTCAGTCCGTTCGCCTATTCCACATACCGCGGCAGCTGAGCCGCACCGTTTCGGAGGATCACGTGAAGGTCATCGTCATCGGCGCCGGCATCGGCGGCACGAGCGCCGCGATCGCGCTGCAGCGCCTCGGGCATGACGTCGTCGTGTACGACCAGATGCGTGAGAACAAGCCCGTCGGGGCTGCGCTGTCGCTGTGGTCCAACGGCGTCAAGGTGCTCAACTGGTTGGGACTGGCCGACGAGGTCGCGGCCCTCGGCGGTCTGATGGACGACATGGCCTACTACGACGGGAAGACCGGCGAGACGCTCTGCCGCTTCAGTCTCGAACCCGTCACGACGCAGACCGGACAGCGGCCCTACCCGATCGCGCGAGCCGACCTGCAGGCGCTGTTGATGGACCGCGTCGGGATGGATCGCATCCACCTTTCGATGAAGCTCGTCGGCATCGACGACGACGGGTCGCAGGTCACCGCGACCTTCGCGGACGGATCGACCGACACGGCCGACATGCTGATCGGGGCGGATGGCGCACGCTCGATCACCCGCGACTACGTCACCGGGGCGCGGGGACTTCCGACGATCGAGCGCACGTACTCGGGATACACGAACTTCAACGGACTCGTCCCGGCGAACACCGACATCGGGCCTCTCGATCAGTGGACGACGTACGTGGCCGACGGCAAGCGCTGCGCCGTGATGCCGGTCGCGGGCGATCGGTTCTACTTCTTCGTCGATGTGCCGCAGCCTGCCGGCGTGCCGTACGACAAGGCCGAGGGCGCGGCACCGTTGCGCGAGGCCTTCGCGAGCTGGGCCCCCGGAGTGCAGGCCCTGCTCGACTCGATCGACCCCGCGGCCTCCCTCAATCGCGTCGAGATCTGGGACATCGACCCGTTCGATACGTGGGTACACGGTCGGGTCGCGATCCTCGGTGACGCGGCCCACAACACGGCGCCGGACATCGGTCAGGGTGCGTGCTCAGCGCTCGAGGACAGTTTTGCCCTCGGCATCCTGTTCGCGACGAACACCTTGGGTGTCGAAGACACCCTGCAGCGGTACCAGCAGGTGCGCGCCGAACGCGCGGGCGATCTCGTCATCCGGGCCCGCAAGCGCGCGTGGGAGACCCACGCTTTTGATGTCGCGGCGACTCAGGAGTGGTACGACCAGCTCCGCACCGAGGACGGCACGGGGGTTATCCGCGGCATCGTCGGCAACATCGTGGACTCCCCGGTCAACCTCGGCGGGGGCATCCGGGTCTGACGCGGCCGCTCTTCAGGCGTGGAAGACGGCGTGGATGTCGGATCCCGCGACGGCTCGACCTCCCAGGCCGTCGAGCTCGAGCAGCACGGCAGTGCCCGCGACGCTGCCCCCGAGCCGCTCGACCAGCGTCCGTGCCGCGGCGATCGTGCCGCCCGTCGCCAGCACGTCGTCGAGCAGCAGCACTCGTGAGCCGTGGGGCATGTCGTCGTGCGCCTCGATCTCGGCCGTTCCGTATTCGAGTGCGTACGAGACGGATGCCGCGGGCCGGGGCAGCTTGCCCGCCTTACGAATGGGGATCAGGCCGACACCCGCGGTCATCGCCGCTGCCCCAGCGAGCAGAAAGCCCCGCGCCTCGATCCCGGCGACGACGTCGTACGTCCCCGCGAAGGGCTCGATGAGGGCATCGATCGTGACCCGGAGCGCCGCGGCATCCGCGAGCAGCGGCATGATGTCGCGGAACAGGATCCCCGGCTGCGGGTAGTCCGGGATCACCGCGATGAGCGACTCGGCGCGGGCAAGGGCTGCGGGATCGGGCGTCTGCACGGGGTTCACCCTAACGTTTCGGTCACCCCCCTCCTCGATGTCCCAACTATTCACCGCACAGCTCCCCTTGCGGTGAAAAGTTGGGACATCAAGCCAATGAGCGATTGCGCAAGCGCTTGCACTAACGTGGTCGGATGACTTCTCCCGCAAGCTCAACGCAGCCCGAGACCCGCCTGCCCTCCGGCCCCGGTTCGGAGTGGTGGCGATCCGCCGTCATCTATCAGATCTACCCCCGTTCGTTCGCGGATGCCTCGAACGACGGCATCGGCGACCTGCCCGGCATCACGTCCAAGCTCGATGACCTGCAGGAACTCGGCATCGATGCCCTGTGGCTCTCGCCGTTCATGACCTCACCGCAGAAGGATGCCGGGTACGACGTCGCTGACTACTGCGACGTCGACCCCATTTTCGGCACCCTTGCCGACTTCGACGCCATGCTCGAGGGCGCCCATGCCCGCGGCATCCGTGTGATCGTCGATCTGGTCCCGAACCACTCCTCGGACCAGCACGTGTGGTTCCAGGCCGCCCTGGCGGCGGCGCCCGGCAGTCCCGAGCGCGCCCGCTACATGTTCCGCGACGGTGTCGGCGAGAACGGCGAGCTGCCGCCGAACAACTGGGAGTCGGTCTTCGGCGGGCCCGCCTGGACGCGGGTCGTCGAACCCGACGGAACACCAGGCCAGTGGTACCTGCACCTGTTCGACACCTCGCAGCCCGACTTCGACTGGTCAAACGACGAGGTGCGGGAGGGATTCCGCGGCGTGCTGCGCTTCTGGCTCGACCGCGGCGTCGACGGGTTCCGCGTGGACGTCGCTCACGGACTCGTGAAGAAGGACGGTCTGCCCGACTACACGCCCCCCGCAGACGCCGCGTCCATGGGCGGCGAAGAGGCCGACGTCCCGTACTGGGGTCAGCCGGGCGTCCACGAGATCTATCGGGATTGGCATGTGCTGCTCGCGGAATATGAGGGCGATCGTGCCCTTGCCGCAGAGGCCTGGCTCCCGTCGCCGGCCAAGACGGCACTCTGGGTACGTCCGGATGAGATGCACCAGGCGTTCAACTTCGAGTACCTCGAGACGCCGTGGAACGCACCGAAGCTCCGCGCTGTCGTTGCCGAATCGCTCGCGGCATATGGCGCGGTGGATGCACCGAGCACCTGGGTGCTGTCGAACCACGACGTGATTCGCCACGCCTCCCGGCTCGCGCTCACGGGCGATGTTCCGCAGGGAACCGGTATCGGCCCCCTGTCCGAGGTGCAGCCGATCCCCGAGCTGGGCCTGCGACGCGCACGCGCCGCGAGCACGATGATGCTCGCGCTCCCCGGCTCCGCATACCTCTACCAGGGCGAAGAACTCGGCCTTCCCGAGGCCGTCGACCTGCCCGACGATGCCCGGCAGGACCCGACGTGGTTCCGCACCCACGGCGAGCGCTACGGGCGGGACGGATGCCGCGTGCCGATCCCCTGGACCGCGGACGGGCCCTCCTATGGCTTCAACTCCTCCGGGGAATCCTGGCTCCCGCAGCCGACGCAGTGGGCCGAACTCGCCCGCGACGTGCAGCGGAATCAGCCCGACTCGACGCTCTCGCTCTACCGTCGCGCCCTGGCGGAGCGGCGCGCGCACGCGGTGGGCACCGGCGAACTCGAATGGCTTGACGGCTACGGGGACGACGTGCTCGCGTTCCGCAATGGCGACATCACGGTGATTGCGAACGTCGGCGCGACGCCGGTGCAGCTGCCCGCCGGCGCGACCGTTGTGCTGGCGAGCGCACCCCTCGAGGACGGCGCGATCGGTTCGGACACGACCGTCTGGCTCGAGGGCGGCCGCTAGGCACGACCGTGGTCGGCATCGACGAGGTTGCTCGTGCGGCCGGTGTCTCGACCGCGACCGTCTCGCGTGCGCTGAGCGGTCGCGGTCGGGTGTCGGCCGCAACACGGATGCGGGTGGAGCAGGCGGCTGATCGCCTGGGCTACGTCGTCCAGGCGTCGGCATCGAGTTTGGCGTCGGGCCGCACCCGCAGCATCGGCGTGCTGCTGCCCCTCCTCGATCCGTGGTTCTTCAGCACGGTATTGGGCGGTATCGCCGACAGCCTCGCGCAGCGCGGTTACGACATCACGCTGTATGTGCTGAGCCACGACCCGGCAGCGCGTGCCGCGATGTTCGGTACGTTCCTGCGCCGCCGCCGCGTGGATGCCGTGATCGCCGTCTCGATCGACCTCGCCGAAGCGGAATCCGAGGCGCTGGTCGGCGTGGGCGTGCCTGTTGTGCGGATCGGTGGCGCGCACCCGCATATGACGAGCTTGGCGGTCGATGACGAGGCGGTCGGAGCCCTCGCTTCGTCGCACCTCCTCCAGCTCGGGCACCGCATCATTGCGCACATCGGGGCGCTCCCCCAGTTCGACAGCGACTTCCGCGTGCCCTCCCAGCGGCGGCGGGGGTACGAACGGGCGCTGAGGGATGCCGGGGTGGCGCCCGAGAACGAGCTGTTCGAAGCATCCGATTTCACGATCGCGGGGGGCGCGGCGGCGGCTACCCGGCTGCTGACGGAGCGGACGGAGCGACCGACGGCGATCTTCGCGGCGAGCGACGAGATGGCGGTCGGCGCGATGCTGACGGCTCGCGAGCTCGGCATACGCGTACCGGAGGACCTCTCGGTCGTCGGCGTGGACGGGCACGAGCTCGGAGCCTCGTTTCGGTTGACGAGTATCGACCAGTTCCCGCGCGAGCAGGGTGTGCGGGCGGCCGAGACCGTGCTCGACCTGCTCGAGCCCCGTCCGACGACGGATGCTCCGCCGCCCCACACCGTTCTGCCCTTCGAACTCGTGGTGCGCGCATCGACCGCACCGCCGCCGTCCGCCCCGCCGACCCCACCAGATCCGCTCGCCTGGCAGTAGATGCGCGTTCCAGCCAGCCGAGGTCGCACGTACTGCCAGGCGAGCCGATCAAGCCAGGCGGGCGGGGCGGATCCGGGTACGGCATCGACGGCCCGCGTAGGCTCGGGCGCATGACGATCGATCTCGAGGCGCTCTACGTCGACCTGCACGAGCATCCGGAACTCTCGTTTCAGGAGCTTCGCACGGCGGCCATCGCGGCCGGCCACCTCCGCGATCTCGGGCTCGAGGTCACCGAGCGTGTGGGCGGCACGGGTGTTGTCGGCGTCCTCCGCAACGGTGAGGGTCCGACCGTCTGGCTCCGCGCCGACATGGACGGCCTTCCTGTGGAGGAGCAGACCCGGCTGCCGTATGCGAGCACCGCGCGCGGACTCAACCCGCAGGGCACCGAGGTTCCCGTCATGCACGCCTGCGGCCACGACATGCATGTCGCCGCGATGATCGGAGCGATCGAACAGCTCGCGAGCACGACAGGCGAGTGGTCGGGAACGATCGTCGTGCTGATCCAGCCCGCGGAAGAGTTCGGAGCCGGAGCCCAAGCGATGATCGCGGACGGCGTGCTCACGCGCTTCCCGCGCCCCGACATCGTGCTCGGCCAGCACGTCACACCTCTTCCGACCGGCATCGTCGGTGTCCGTCCGGGCACGCAGATGGCCGCGTCGGACGGCCTCACGATCACCCTTTACGGCCGGGGTGGGCACGGCTCACGCCCGCACGCGACCGTCGATCCGATCGTCATGGCCGCAGCCACCGTCATGCGCCTGCAGACCGTGGCATCACGCGAGATCGACCCGCGCGAGATGGCCGTCGTGACGGTCGGATCGATCCACGCGGGCCTGAAGCACAACATCATTCCGGCCGAGGCACGCCTCGAACTCAGCCTGCGCTACGCCGACGACAGCACCCGCGCGAAGGTGCTCGAGAAAGTGGAGCGGATCGTACGCGCTGAGGCCGAGGCATCCGGCGCTCCTGTGCCGCCCACGATCGAGACCGACCACACGCTGCCCCCGACGATCAACGATGCGGACGCGACGGCCCGGCTCTCAGCCGCGTTCGACCGCGAGATCGGCGCAGGGACGGTGCTCGACCCTGGGATGTTCACGGGGAGCGAGGATGTCTCGTGGTTCGCTCGCGAGGCGGGTGTGCCGCTGGTCTTCTGGTTCTGGGGCGGCGTCGACCCTGCCGTTTTCGCGAAGGCCCAGGCCGAGGGCACGATCGACCGCGACATCCCGACCAACCACTCGCCGTTCTTCGCCCCGCTTCTGCAGCCGACGCTCCGCAACGGCGTGCAGACGCTCACGGTCGCGGCGCGCGAGTTTCTGGACTGAGAGGGACGGCTCGGCGCCCGGCGGCTGCTTGACACCCCTTCATCCCGGATCGCCGCATTCGCTTGCACGCAACCCACCGCGGGCGTAGTGTCGCCGCTCGTGGCTAACGACAGTCGCGGCGAGGGTGCGAGCTCTCCAGCCGTCAAGCGCTGGATTCTCGGCGAACCTCTCCATACCGAACAGCTCGACGGGCAGCTGCTTCCGAAGCGACGCGCGTTGCCGATCTTCGCGTCCGACGCCCTGTCGTCCGTGGCCTACGCTCCCCAGGAACTTCTGATGATCCTGCTGACCGGCGGGCTCGCGTTCCTCGCCTTCAGCCCGGCCGTCGCGGCAGCGGTCGTGGTGCTGCTGATCGTGGTCGTCGTCAGCTACCGGCAGCTCATCAAGGCGTACCCGTCGGGCGGCGGCGACTACGAGGTCGCGTCGAAGAACCTGGGCGAACCCGCCGCGGTGGTCGTGGCATCCGCTCTCCTCGTCGACTACGTCTTGACGGTCGCCGTGTCGATCGCGTCCGGTGTCGACAACATCATCTCGGCCATCCCGGAGCTCAACCCGTGGCGGATCGAGTTCGCTGTCGGCTTCGTCGTGCTGATCATGGCCGTGAACCTGCGCGGGGTGCGCGAATCGAGCAAAGCGTTCGCGATCCCGACCTATGTCTTCATCGCTTCGGTTGCGGTCATGATCGTCGTCGGCCTTGCCCGCGTCGCGCTCGGCGACCCTCCCATCGCGTCGAGCGCCGAGTTCGCGGTGCAGGCCGAGGATCTCTCGCAGGCCGCCGTGATTCTGCTGGTGCTGCGCGCGTTTTCGAGCGGATGCTCGGCCCTCACGGGCGTCGAGGCCGTCTCGAACGGCGTTCCCGCCTTCCGGCAGCCGAAGGTGAAGAACGCACAGGCGACCCTCACGCTCATGGGTGGCATCGCCATCCTGCTGTTCGCCGGTCTGACGGCGCTCGCCCTCTTCGCGGGTGTGCACTACGCCGAGAACCCCTGCAACCTGATCGGCTTCGACTGCACGACCCCCCAGCCGAGCCTCATGGCCCAGGTCGCGAGCGCGACATTCGGGATGGGAAGCATCCCGTTCTTCATCATCCAGGCCGCCACGGCGTGCGTTCTGCTGCTCGCCGCCAACACCGCGTTCAACGGCTTCCCGCTGCTCGGAGCCGTGCTCGCCCGCGACGGTTACGCCCCCAAGTCGCTCAACACGCGCGGCGACCGGCTGGTCTTCTCGAACGGGATGATCGCGCTCGGTCTGGCCGCGATTGTCATCCTCGTGATCTACCAGGCGAGCCTCACGAGCCTGATCCAGCTGTACATCATCGGCGTTTTCGTGTCGTTCTCGCTCGGACAGATCGGCATGATCCGGCACTGGCGCCGGGCGATCCGCACGGGCGCGTCGGGTGCTGACCTTCGCGCCGCACGCATCGGTCTCGCGATCAACGGCGCCGGTGCGGCGCTGACCGTCTTCGTGCTGGTGATCGTCACGATCACCAAGTTCACGCACGGCGCGTGGATCGTCTTCCTGCTCATCCCGATCCTCGCGACCCTCATGATCGGCGTGAACCGCTACTACCGCGATGTCGAGCACGAGATCGAGATCGACGACACGACCCACTTCGGCTCACAGGGAGACGTGGCGATCGTGCTGGTCGGGCGCCTGCAGAAGCCGGTCGTCAAAGCGATCGATTACGCGCTTGCTGCCAAGCACGACAAGACCATGGCCGTGCACGTCTCGGTCGATCCCGAATCGACCGACCATCTGCAGGCCGAGTGGCAAGAACACCGGATGCCGGTGCCGCTCGTCATCGTCGACTCGCCGTATCGCACCTTCGCGCATCCCGTCCGCGAGTTCATCCAGGCCTATCGCAAGAAGAACGGGTCCGCGGTCATCACCGTGTATCTGCCGCAGTACATCGTCGGGCACTGGTGGGAGAGCTTCCTGCACAACCGGCGCGCGAGCCGGATCGCGCACGACCTGATGCTCGTGCACGGCGTCACCATCACGCTCGTGCCGTGGCTGCTGGATTCGACCGAGATCGTCTACGGTCGCCGCTCGCGCCCGCTGCCGGGCGGGGACCGATCCGGCCTGCCCCCCGAGACAACCTCGAGCCGGATGCCGCGGCGTAGCCTGGAGGAGTGAAACCCCTGGCCGTGCCCCGTGATGCGACGTCGTTCGACGTGCCTTTTGATATCGCGTCGGTCCGCACCGACTTCCCGATCCTCGGCGAACAGGTGAACGGCTCACCCCTGGTGTACCTGGATTCTGCGGCCACGAGCCAAAAGCCGCGCGCCGTGCTGGATGCCGAGGCATCCTTTCTCTCGCGCAGCAACGCGGCCGTGCATCGCGGCGCACACACGCTCGCGGCCGACGCGACCGATGCGTTTGAGGACGCGCGGGTAGCTGTTGCTGCCTTTGTCGGTGCCGATCCCGACAACCTCGTGTGGACCTCCGGCGCTACGGCGGGCATCAACCTCATCGCATACTCGATCGGGAATGCATCCCTCGGACGCGGCGGCGAGGCGGCGCAACGCTTTGCCCTGGATCCCGGTGACGAGATCGTCGTGACCGAGTCCGAGCATCACGCCAACCTGATTCCCTGGCAGGAGCTTGCCGCGCGCACGGGCGCGGTGCTGCGTCATATTCCCGTTCTGGATGACGGACGGCTCGACCTCGAGGCCGCCGCCGGGATCGTCGGGCCGCGCACACGGATCATCGCGTTCCCGCATGTGTCGAACGTGCTGGGCATCGTGAACCCCGTCGACGAACTCGTCTCACTGGCCCGTTCGGTCGGTGCCCTGACGGTGCTCGACGCCTGCCAGTCCGCCCCGCACCTCGCCCTCGATCTGCCGGGACTCGGCGTCGACCTGGCGGTGTTCTCGGGCCACAAGGTCTTCGCGCCCTATGGCGTCGGCGCGCTGTACGGGCGCTCGGAGGTGCTCGAGGCCCTGCCACCGTTCCTCACCGGCGGTTCGATGATCACGACCGTGACCCTCGAAGCGGCCGAGTACCTCCCGCCGCCGCAGCGCTTCGAGGCGGGGACACAACCCGTGTCCCAGGCGATCGGCCTCGCGGCAGCGGTGCGGTACCTCGGCGCGCTCGGGCACGATGCGATCGCAGTGCGCGAGGCATCCCTCGAACGTCGCCTGGTTGCGGGGCTGCGAGAGGTCGCGGGGGTCCGCATCCTCGGTGACGCCGCTGGGGTCGACCGGGTCGCCCTCGCCTCATTCGACGTCGACGGCGTGCACGCGCACGATGTGGGGCAGTTCCTCGACGCACGCGGTGTCGCCGTGCGCGTCGGACACCATTGCGCCCAGCCACTGCACCGCCGATTCGGGCTAACCGCCACCGTCCGGGCGAGCGCGGCTTTCTACAACACGGAGGACGAGATCGACACCTTCCTGGACGCCCTGTCGGGCGTGCGCCCATTCTTCGGAGCATCGGCATGAGCGGTCTCGAGTCGCTGTACCAAGAGTTGATCCTGGATCACTCGAAGCATCCGCATGGCACGCCGCTCGCACCCGACGAGGGCGCGAGTGCAGCGTCGTACCAACGGAACCCGATCTGCGGGGACGAACTAACGTTGCGGGTGCGCCTCGACGACGCGGGCGCGATCCGCGATGCGACGTGGGAGGGCGCGGGCTGCTCGATCTCGCAGGCTTCGGCCTCGATGCTGTCGGACTTGGTCGAAGGGATGCCCGGGGCCGAAGCATCCGTTCTCGTCGACGGATTCCGCGAGGCCATGCGCTCGCGCGGCAAGCTCGAGCTCGACGTCGAGGAGTACGGCGACGCGGCCGCTCTGTCGGGCGTCTCGAAGTACACCGCGCGTGTCAAGTGCGCGATGCTCGCGTGGGTTGCCCTCGAGGACGCACTGGCCCGGGCATAACGTCGCCTCCTCCCCAGCGCGGGGACGGACCGAGTTGTCCACCGACGCCACCGACCGCGCGGGTCGGGTCGAGACCCGCCGACAGGCTGGGCGTATGCCCACTGGACCCGCTGATACTCCACCGATGCGCGACGACGCTGCTCTCGAAGGCTGGCTGTTCGATCTGCTGATCGGCGCCACACATCCGCAGCTCTGGCTGTTCTTCCTCGACGAGGATGACCGCCCAACCGGCCCCGTCATGCCGTGCGATGAGCTTCCGGATCACCCGGACGAACTCACCGCGACAGACGACCTCGGCACCCTGCCCGTGGTCGAACTCTTCGCCCACCGCTTCGCGGACCTCATGCGCGAGTTCAACTTCGCGCAGGTCATCGTGGTGTGGGAACGGTGCGGTGGCGACCAGATCACCGAACTGGATCGCGCGTGGGCGCGGCTCGGCGACCACCTCGTCCGACAGGGCGTCCGTGTGCGGGCGCGATTCTTGCTCCATGAAGACGGCATGCGGATCTTCACGCCGGACGACCTGCCCGCCGCGGCGTGAGGTTCGGGATACTGACGCCGCGCCGCGGCGTGAGGTTCGGGATACTGACGCCGCGCTACCCCGCGATCATTCCCTCGAGCCGGGCGTAGCTCGTCTCCATCCCGTCGGTCATGCCCGTCGCAAGGACCATGTCACGGGTCTCCTTGTCGGGGTACTCGATCAACACCGTGATGAGCGTGGCGCCGTCCTCTTCCTGCAGCGACAGGTCATTGAGGGTCGACGGGAAGTCGGTGTCGGTCATGTGCTCGGTCGTCACCGAGCGGCGAGGCGCCTCCATCACGAGCGTCTCACCGTCGAAACCGAACGGCTCTCCCGCCACTCCCGCGTCGGGCGCCCACGCGTAGCGGTAGCGTCCGCCGACACGCGCGTCGACCTCGCACACCGTCATCTGCCACCCGTCCGGGCCAAGGAGCCACTTCCTCATCAGCTCAGGCTCATGGTGCGCGCGCCACACCAGGTCGCGCGGACCCTCGATCATGCGCGTGATGCTCACGTGGGTGTCGTCGAGCAGCTCGGTCTGCGTACCCTTGCCCTGCGCGTACGCGCGGAGCCCTTCGAGCACCCGGTCGAGCTGGCTCATCGCCATGGTCGAGCCTTCCACCATGCCCATTGCGACCATCTGTTCGAGCGCCTCGTGAGAGGCGAAGTGCGTCGTATTGATTACCCGCGTTCCCCCCGATGTCTCCTCGAAGGTCAGGACCATGCGCATCGACGGCATATCGGCGTCGATCTCACCGTCCTCACCGACGAAGCTGTCGATCACCTCGAGGCGCTTCGGGGCATCGATCGCGATGAACTCCCACGCGGCTCGGGGTGCGTCACCCTGCGGCCCCGTCATCCGGTACTGCGCGCGCCCGCCGACCTGCAGGTCGAACTCGGTGAACGTCGCGGGCCATCCCGGAGGGCCCCAGAAGAGTTCGAGCTGGCGGGGGTCGGTGAACGCCGTCCAGACGCGTTCGATCGGTGCGGCGAAGTCGGCGACGAGCGTCATCGTCAACGCTTCGGGGTCGGTGGTGACGTCGGTGACGGGCATGTCACGCTCCTTCTGTGGATGGGTCGATGGGTTCGGTCTGGGGTGTTGCGGCGAGCAACAGGTCGAGGCGGTCGATCCGTGCGCGCCAGAGTTCTTCGTAGCGCGCCAACAAGGCGCGGGCCCGGGCGATCATGGTCGGGTCCGCCCGCACCAGGCGCTCGCGTCCCTCGGCGCGCTTGATGATGAGGCCGGCCGCCTCGAGAACGCCGATGTGCTTCTGCACGGCCGCGAACGACATGTCGTAGTCCTGGGCGAGCGTCGAGATCGACTGCTCGTGCTCGATTGTTCGACGCAGGATGTCTCGGCGCGTCGCCGCGGCGAGCGCCTGAAACACGCGGTCGATCTCGTCATCGCTCAGCTCGCTCGCTTCTCCCTGCGCCAATTGTGCAACCATTTGGTTGTACGTTAGCGCCGTAGCCTGTTCCCGTCAACCCCGTTCGCCCGCATTCATCCGCTCCGCTGTCGCAAATCGACCTTCAAAGCGCCGATCAGCGTCGTTCTGTGACAGCGGAGCCGGCCCGAACCCCCGGCTAGACTGGGCCGGTCCGGCATCCCGCGATTTTTGGAGCTCAGCCGCGTGACGACAGCCACCCAGAATGCCCCCGCGACGCCCGTCGTCGACACCGTCGAAAACGCCGCGGCGACGCCCGAGCGCACCCAGCCTTTCGAGGCCCTCGGCCTCAAGCCCGACGAGTACGACCGCATCCGCGAGATCCTCGGCCGGCGGCCCACCAGCTCCGAGCTGGCGATGTACTCGGTCATGTGGTCGGAGCACTGCTCGTACAAGTCGAGCAAGATCTACCTGCGCGAGTTCGGCCGCCAAATGACCGACAAGATGCGCGAAAAGCTCATGGTCGGCATGGGCCAGAACGCCGGCGTCGTCGACGTGGGCGACGGATGGGCCGTGACCTTCAAGGTTGAGTCGCACAACCACCCGAGCTACATCGAGCCCTTCCAGGGCGCGGCAACCGGCGTCGGCGGCATCGTCCGCGACATCATCTCGATGGGCGCTCGCCCCGTCGCCGTCATGGACCAGCTGCGTTTCGGCGCGATCGACCACCCCGATACGGCGCGCGTGGTGCACGGCGTCGTCAGCGGCATCTCGTTCTACGGCAACTGCCTCGGCCTGCCCAACATCGGCGGCGAGACGTTCTTCGACTCGGTCTACCAGGGCAACCCGCTCGTCAACGCGCTCGCGGTCGGCGTCATGCGCCACGAAGACATCAAGCTCGCGAACGCGAGCGGCACCGGCAACAAGGTCGTGTTGTTCGGTGCCCGCACGGGCGGCGACGGCATCGGCGGAGCATCCATCCTCGCCTCCGACACGTTCGCCGACGGTGGCCCGACCAAGCGGCCCGCCGTACAGGTCGGCGACCCGTTCGCCGAGAAGGTGCTGATCG
Source organism: Microbacterium lacus (assembly GCF_002812805.1). GTDB lineage: Bacteria > Actinomycetota > Actinomycetes > Actinomycetales > Microbacteriaceae > Microbacterium > Microbacterium lacus_A. The sequence continues at coordinate 23,330 of NZ_NMUM01000044.1, forward strand.
AGTGCTGCCTCGAGCTTTACCGCGACGAGCTGGTCGAGGCGATCCAGGACCTCGGCGCCGCCGGCATCTCGTGCGCCACGAGCGAGCTCGCTGCCAACGGCGGCAGCGGCATGAAGGTCGACCTCGAAGAGGTGCTGCTGCGCGACCCTCGGTTGACCCCCGAAGAGATCCTGATGTCCGAGTCGCAAGAGCGCATGATGGCGATCGTCGCTCCCGAAAAGCTCGAGGCGTTCCTCGCGGTGACGGGCAAGTGGGATGTCGAGACCAGCGTCCTGGGTGAGGTCACCGGCGACGGGCGCCTCGTCATCCACTGGCACGGTCACGAGATCGTCAACGTCGACCCCGCGACCGTCGCGGTCGACGGCCCCGTCTACGAACGCCCCGTCGCCTATCCCGCATGGATCGACGCGCTGCAGGAGGACTCGGCGAGCGCCCTGCCCCGCGCGACCGACGGCGAGACACTCCGGGCCCAGTTCGCCCAGCTGCTGTCGAGCCCGAACCTGGCCGACAAGTCGTGGGTGACGAACCAGTACGACTACTACGTCATGGGCAACACCGCCCTGGCCTTCCCCGACGACGCCGGCATGATCCGCGTCGACGAGGAGTCGGGCCTGGGCTTTGCGATCGCGACCGACTGCGACAGCCGCTTCTGCCAGCTCGACCCCTACGAGGGCGCGCGGCACGCGGTCGCCGAGGCGTACCGCAACGTCGCCGTCGCGGGCGCTGTCCCGACCGCTGTGACGGACTGCCTGAACTTCGGCAGCCCCGAGAACCCCGAGGTGATGTGGCAGTTCCAGCGCTCCGTCCAGGGCATCGCGGATGCGTGCCGTGAACTCGAGATCCCCGTTACGGGCGGAAACGTCAGCTTCTACAACCAGACCGGTGACCAGCCGATCTATCCGACCCCCGTCGTCGGAGTTCTGGGCGTCATCGACGACGTCGCGCGTCGCGTGCCGAGCGGCTGGCAGGATCAGGGCGAGAACATCTACCTTCTCGGCATCACGTCCACGGAGCTCAGCGGCTCCGAGTGGGCGGGCGTCGTCCACGATCACCTCGGCGGCCGACCCCCGCGCGTCAACCTCGGCGACGAGAAGACCCTTGCCGAGCTCCTGCGTGCGGCATCCCAGCAGGGTCTCATCTCGAGCGCCCACGATCTGTCGGGCGGTGGCCTGGCACAGGCTCTCGCCGAAAGCGTGATCCGCTTCGGCGTCGGCGCGCGCGTCTGGCTGCGCGAGATCATCGAGCGCGACGGTGTGGATGCCTCGGCGGCCCTCTTCTCGGAGTCCACCGGTCGTGTTCTGGTGAGCGTCCCCCGCGAGGACGACGTCAAGTTCCAGGGCCTGTGCGAGGGACGCGGTTACCCGGTGCTGCGCATCGGCGTGACGGACATCGCTCCGGCCCGCGGCGCCGAGCTCGAGATCCAGGATGTCTTCACAATGGGTATCGACGAGCTGAACCGGCTCTGGCGGGGCACGTTGCCCGCGGCCTTCGGCGCGACGATCGGCGAGTTCGAAGCCCCGACCACTCCCCCGATGGCCTAGGAGCGACATGTCAAACGACGAACTCGAAAGCTACGGCGAAAAGCGTCAGAAGCGTGTCCGGGTCGTGGCATGGGTCGTGATCATCGCTCTGCTCGTCACCGGCGGCGGCGCGACGGTTCTGGCGCTCATCTTCGGCTGAGGCCCGCGTGGGTCATTGTCTGCTCGGATGGGTCGTCCCGAGCAGTAATCTTGCGCGCTCGAGCGCGGCGGCGAGCGTGGAGCGCACCGATTCCGCGATAAGCGGCTCGGCGAGTCGCATCATCCCCGCGGGATGGCCCTCGATGGCGGCACGGACGCGGCATCCCCCCTCCACCGCGGTGAATGCGAATTCGACAGACGTCGGCATCGGGCCCTCGATGCTGTCCGTCGCCATCCGCAGTGGTGGGTCGAATCGGCTGACCCGCCACTCGAAGTCCATGCGACGCGAGAGCACACTCATCCGCGTTCGAATGGTGCTCCCCACTCCAACCGGTGGTGGGGATGTCAGTTCCTCCGAGACAACAGTCGTGTCCCATTCCGGGCGATGGCGGCCATCGGAGAAATAGGCGAACACATCCTCGGGCGAGCGGTTGATCGTGACGGCTTCGGTGATGGCGAACATGGCACTCCCAACAGACATGGTGCGCTCCAGACTCGCATGATCCGAAGGTATGGGGCCCCTTCTCGCCGCAACCCTGCCCGCACGCATATCCAGGAGCGCGGTTAGCATGGCGGGATGGACCCCTTCTTCGCGTTCGCCGCGGAGTTCTGGTGGCTGGGGCCCACCGTGATCGCGGGCGGTGCGGCGTCGTTCGCCGGGATTCGCTATGGCCGCCGCCAGCGCGCGCGGGCGCTCGAGTACGCCGGCGCGAAGCACGAACTGGCGGTTGCGCGGGTGCGCCTGTTCACCGCTCGGGCCCAGGCGAAGAGCGCGCAGGCGACGCTGCTGGTCGCGAAAAGCGCGCGCCAGAGCGGGCGCGGGTCGGTCGGCGAAATCGAGGCCGCGCGGCATGCGGTGGGAGAGGCTCAGCGCGAGCTGCGATCGGCGCAGACGGGACTGCGTGGGCGCCGCGTGCAGGTCAAGGCCGCAAAGGCACTGATGCGCCGGATGCCTCGCGGCGACGAAAACCTGCCGCTATCGCGGCTCGTGGCCGAACACGATGCGGTGCTGTCGAGCTGGATGGCGTACGAAACCGACCCGGCCAAAGCGATCGCTTTCCCCACGATGAGCGATGCGCGGGTGCCGGCGACGGCGGCGCTGCTGACCGCGATGGACGCCGCGCGCTGGCTCCGGCCGCGCCCGGGCAAACCCACGCTGACGCCCGAAGAGTTTGCGCGCTACCGCACCGCGGTGACCGAACTCGAGGCAGCGCTCCACACCGCCGAGGCGGCCGCATGGCGTGCGGCGGGGGCATCCGGTCGTCCGCCGGGGGCCGCATCCGATGGCGCACACGCACCGAGCGTCGGCTCGAATGTTCCGCCGCAATTGCGCGGCGCCTGGGATGACCTCGTCGAGAACGCGCGCGCGGCGGCCGTCACAGCAGCGGCGGCAGCGACCGAGTCCGCGCGCGACGCCATCTGGCGCGCTGCCAAACGGAATCCGCGAGCGGAGGATGTCCCGCCCACCCCGGACTCCTCACCCCCGCCCGCATCCGCACAGCCCGCACCGCCCGAGTCATCCGCGCCACCCGAGTCGTCCGTCCCCGGATCAACGCCGAACGACGACCCGCCCGCGGCCGATAAGCGGAAACCGATCTGGCCGATCCCGCGGCGCTCATCGGACTGAGGGGAATGGAGAACCCCTAATCTCACGCTGAAGCTGTAAGTGGATCCCCTGACGAGAGAAAGCAGTGCCGTGACCCTCGACTTCGATGCCCTCACAGAGGACGATCTGCGCAACGCCGGAAGCGTGAAGTGGACGAACTTTCCCGGCACGATCGGAGCGTGGGTCGCCGAGATGGATTTCGGCCTCGCGCCGCCCATCAAGGAAGCCCTGAAGACCGCACTCGACCGCGGTGTCACGGGATACCTCCCGATGCAACTTTCCGACGACCTCGCTCGCGCCACCTCGGATTGGTATGCCGACCGGTACGGATGGCAGGTTCCCCCGGAGCGCGTGCATCACGTGCCCGATGTCATCGCGGCGTTCGAGCTGACGATCAAGCACTTCACGATGCCGGACTCGGCGATCATCGTCCCCACCCCGGCCTACATGCCGTTCTTGATGGTTCCGCCGCTGCTCGGGCGTCGGGTGATCGAGGTCCCGAGCATCGAGATCGACGGTCGTTGGGTCATCGATCACGACGGGGTGCGCGCCGCCTTCGAAGACGGGGGCGAGTTGTTCGTGCTCTGCAACCCGCACAACCCGTTGGGCACCGTCTCGACGCGCGACGAGCTGATCCAAGTGGCGGAAACGGTAGCCGCCGCGGGTGGACGGGTCTTCTCGGATGAGATCCACGCTCCGATCGTCTACGGCTCGGCCCAGCACATCCCCTACGCCTCCGTTTCCGAAACGGCCGCTTCGCACACCATCACGGCGGCATCGGCCTCCAAGGCCTGGAACCTCGCCGGGCTGAAGTGCGCGCAGGTCATCCTGTCGAATGATCAGGATGCCGCGCTGTGGGAGACGTTCGGCATGTGGGCAGGCCACGGCACGGCCACGCTCGGCGTCCTCGCGAACACCGCGGCCTACTCGGCCGGGGGCCCCTGGCTTGAGAACGTCGTCGACTATCTTGATGGCAACCGTCAGCTTCTCGAGCACCTCGTCACCGAACACCTCCCCGGGGTGCGGCTGATCAAACCCGAAGGAAGCTACATCGCGATGCTGGACTTCCGTCAGACCGGACTCGTGGGTGACCTCGGAGAGTGGTTCCGAGAAGAAGCGGGCGTTGCGATGACGGACGGCGCGGCCTGCGGTGTGGCCGGCATCGGGTACACGAGATTCGTCTTCGCGATGCCCCGGCCCATCATGCGCGAGGCGATCATGCGGATCTCGCGGGCGTTGGAGCGTCGGGCCGCGAGCGCTGAGGCGGCGGCCGACGCGGCCTGAAGCCGCTCGGATGCTGTCGCGCGCGTAGCATGACGGGGTGGAACCTTGGCAGTTCTTCGGCTCCTACTGGTGGCTGATCTTCCCCCTGATGGGCGTGGCAGGGGGCGTCGGTCGAGCCTGGCAGAAGGCGCTTGAGCGTCGCCACAAACGGCGGCTCGAGATCATGCGGGCCAAGAGCGAATTGCGTGCGGCACAGGTCGCCGCGCGAGCGCAACCTGCGGTGACGGATGCTTCGGGGTCGCGCGCGAGCGACACCCCGGTTGCTCGTATGCAGCGTCTCTTCGACGCGCACGACGCGGTCACGTCCCGCTGGCTCGAGTATGAACTCGACGTGGCAAAGCTGATCGCTTTTCCCGCGATGAGCGATGGACGTCAGCCGCTGACGGCGGCGTTCCTCCGCGCCAAGCGGAAAGCGGACGGACTGCGACCGGACTCTCCCAAAGCGCGTGTCGGCAAAGACGAACTCGTGGAGTACCGCGACGCGGTGCACGAATACGAGGCGGCGTTCGATATCGCCGAGCGGGATGCCCGACGCCTGCGTGACGGCACCTTCACCGAGGTCGAGCGAAAGCGCCTCGATACGGCGAAGCAGCTCCTCAGCGTGGCGGTGGATCAAGCGGCAACCCCCGCCGAGCGCCAGCTCGCCTATCGACGCGTGCGTGAGGAACTCGACGGCCTGATCTCGGTGTCGGATGAGGCCATCGAAGTCCTCGAGAACCGCGTCGCCCTCGAGTTGACCGCGGGCGAGCCGCTGGCAGCGGAGTCCGGGGCAGTGAACACGACGGATGACCCGGGACCGCCGCCCCCTCCCCCCGAGCATCCCGCCGACACTGCCGAACCCGCGGTTGCCCCGGCATCCGCTCCCCCCACCGGTTCGTGGCCCGTTCCGTCGCGAGCCTCGACGCCGCCCCCCGGCCGCGTGACCCGGCCCCGCCCGCACGCATGACGGATGGGAGCGATCCCGACGTAGCGCTCCTCGGTGAAGTGCTTCGTCTGCTCACCCGGCTGGACCCGTACTCTCTCGAACCGGGCGGGCCGGACGGAGTCCCGGCCGATGAATACGCGTTCGAGGCGCGTTCGATCGCCGTCCTGCTCGCGCAGAACGGCGGCGTCACCGCCGATCAGGTAGACGCCGTATGGCATGAGTGGTTCAGCGAGCCCCTGAGCACCGCCGTCGGCGAGAAGCCCACTCACGAACTTGTGGCCGCTCTCAATGCCCTGATCGGAGGCCGGGAAGAGCGAACCGGTCTCGGCTAGATCAGCCCGTTTCGAGCGGCGATCGAGACCGCGGCGGCGCGCGTCGGCGCATCCAGCTTGGTCAGGATGTTCGCAACGTGCCGATGAACCGTGTGCTCACTGATCACCAGGGCTGACGCGACATCTCCCGTGGTCATTCCCGTCGCCACAAGTCGAAGTACCTCGCGCTCTCGCGGAGTGATCAGATCGCGACCACGGGGCGCGACGGCGGCCACACGTCCCTCATCGACCGGCTCCTGGGATGCCACGCTTCAGGATGACACCGCCAGCGCCGTTCGACTAGGCCGCGACGCCCGCGGCGAGCGCCTTCACATCCGACGTGGTGAGAGGGTTGCCGGCGATTCCCCAATCTCCGCTGTGCACCTCTTCGACGATGCACCACGTGACCGGACGCATGTTCTCGCCTTCGATGGCGACCATCGCGTCCGTGAGCTCGCGCACGATCCGCTGCTTCTGTTCCGCGGTGAAGACGTCTTCGATGAGCTTGACCTGAATGAGCGGCATGGCTTCCTCCTCGTGTCGGTTCCTCGCGTTCGAGGACATGCTCAGCCTCTCGCCAGCCCCTCCCGGCCACATCGCCGCGACGGGCCAACTTCGACGTTCCGGCGGCCCGGACGGGCCATGAGGAGCTGAACCGACGTGGGGCGCTCAGCGGGTGGTCTCCGCCAGCGGCCCCGACAGCCACGCCTCGACCTCGCGCGGCGAACGCAAGCGCACGATGCGCAGGTCGGGGCGGTCGAGCGCGAGTTGACCGACGAGCATCCGGTGTTTGTTCCACGTCGATATCGCCCACCGGACGATGTGCTCACGGTTCGTGAAGAAGGTGTGCAGCGGTGGTTCGATATTGCCGTTCCACAGAACCTCTCGGCGGAAGCGGCGGCGCAGGGTGCGGCGCACGACGCGCGGCAGCGTCACCGTGACGAACGGCGGATCGAGCCAGACAACGAGGTCCGCGTGCTCAGCCAGCAGGGGCCGTGCGGACGAATACTGCCACTCGGTGGTCCAGGCCTCCGCGCTCACGAGCTCTCGCACGTCCTCCATGAAGACGGGGCGCGGTGTCCAGTCCGGGCCATGAAACAGTCCGTCGATCTCGGTGTGCGGCGCCTCCACCATTGCTGCGATCCGGGCTGCGAGAGTCGTCTTGCCCGCTCCCGCGACGCCGGCGACGAGGATGCGCCGGGGCCGGGACTCCAAGCGGTCGGCGAATCCCAGCATGTTCAGCATCGTATCCACGCGCCGGCAAGCGGCTCGCGCTAGCGTGGGCGCATATTCGTTCCCCAGCCACGGCAGGAGCCTTCCCCATGCTCGTCACCACGATGAACGACGTCCCCGGTGCCACGATCACCTCCGTGATCGGCGAGGTCAGCGGCCTGACCGTGCGCGCCCGCAACATCGGTGCGCAGATCGGTGCCGGATTCAAGGCGCTCGGCGGCGGCGAGCTCAAAGGGCTCACCCTGCAGCTCGAGCAGACGCGTGCCGAAGCCGTACAGCGCTTGATTGAGCAGGCGCAGGCGCAGGGCGCGAACGCCGTCGTCGCCATGCGTTACGACTCGAACGAGCTCGACCAGAACTTCCAGGAGGTCGTCGCCTACGGCACGGCCGTGGTCATCTCGAGCTGAGCCGTCGGGCGTCGGGTCGGCCGTCGGGAGGATGATGGAACCATGCCCGCCGCCCATCGACCCGGTCTTCGGGTGAACGCAGCGCTCATCATCCCCGAGTCCGAACTGTCGTGGCGCTTCTCGCGGTCGTCGGGACCCGGGGGTCAGGGCGTCAACACGGCGGACTCGCGTGTGGAACTCGTGTGGGATGTCGCGAACTCAGCCATCCTGCCGACTCTGCAACGCGAGCGGCTCTTCGAGCGCCTGGGCGGTCGCCTGGTCGATGGTGTCCTGACGATCGCGGCATCCGAGCACCGCGCCCAGTTGCGGAATAGGGATGCGGCGCGCGAGCGGCTGGCCACCCTGGTGGCCGACGCGTTGCGCCCACCCGCACCGCCGCGACGCGCAACGAAGGTCAGCCGAGGCGCGAAGGAGCGCCGTCTCACGGCGAAGAAGCAGCGCACGGACGTCAAAAGGCTCCGCCGACCCCCTACCGACTGACCGTCACCACTCGGGTCGCCGAGAACAGGCGATCCGCCGAGAACAGGATGATTGCGGCCGAATCGTCCTGTTTTCGCCCGTTTTCCTGTCTCCGACAACGCGCACCAACACGAAAGCGGGCCCCGGCCGAAGCCGGGACCCGCTCATTCGACAACAGACCAGAACAGATCAGTCGGTGACGATCGTCGAGAATGCGTCAGGGTTGGCCTCGAGCCACGCCTCGATGGCCTCGGGCTCCTGGCCCTCTTCGTACTCGTTCACGACCATGTCCTCGAGCGAGGCGTACTGCTCGTCATCGAGCTGGATGCCGGCGATCAGCTCGGCCGCCTCGGGGAAGCGCTCCGAGAAGTCGCTCGTGCCGAGGAAGTGCAGGCCCTCGGTCTCGCCCATGGCGCCCAGGGGGTCTTCGAGGTCGCGCAGGTTGTAGGCGTCGTTGGCCCAGAAGGGGCGCCATGACGTCACGACGATGTTCTCTTCGGCGGCGATCGCGTTCTCGAGCTCGGTGAGCATCGCCGCGGTCGAAGAAGTGACGAGCTCGTACTCGTCGCCCAGCTCGTACGTGGGGATCATCGCGTCCTGCGTGACGCCGGTCAGGCCCGCGCCTGGCTCGATTCCGATGATCTGTCCGCCGAACATGTCGGCGTTGCCCTTGAGGTCTTCGATCGATTCGATGTCGACGTAGTCGGGAACCGCGATCGTCAGCACAGCACCCTCGTAGTAGGCGCCGATGTCTTCGATGCTGTCGCCGTACTCTTCCATGTACTCGGCGTGCGTGACCTCGGGCCAGGCAGACGGGTACATGTCGACGTCACCCTGCGCGAGGCCGGCGTAGAGAGGACCCGCCTCGGTGAGCTCCTGCATCTCGACCGTGTAGCCGATCTTCTCGAGCTGGTTCTCCAGCAGGTAGGCGGTGCTCAGTCCGTCGGTCCACGAGGGGAGGAACCCGAGCGTGATCGTGCCCATGTCCTCTTCGGTGCCCGTGGTTCCTTCGCCGTTGTCACCGGCGCTTCCCGAGCATCCGGCGAGCGTGAGTGTTGCGGCGGCTCCGAGAGCGAGGATTCCTGTCAGCTTGCGATTTCTCATGGTGCTTCCCTTCTTCGTCATGCGTAATTGCACTGGTTCCGTATGGGTTTTCAGTTGTGATTCTTCTGGCGGCGTGTCAAACGACGCCGCCACCGACGGGAGCGCGTCGCGGTGAGGCGACCTCCCGCTCCGCCTGCTCTGTTGCGGCAGTCGAGTCGCCGCCTACTTCGCGGCGAGAGTCGGTGGCCTGTGCCGTGCGGCGACGCCGCCAGACACCTCGCAGCGAGCGGGGGTAGTCGCCCGGGTTGCCGAGCGCTGCCGTCACGCGGTCGAGGAAGACCGCGAGGATGACGACACCGAGTCCTGCTTCGACGCCCTGCGAAAGGTTGACCGTCGACACCGACTGCACGACGATCTTGCCGAGGCCGTCCGCGCCGACGATGCCGGCGAGCACCGCCATCGACAGGGCCAGCATGATGACCTGGTTGACGCCGGCCATGATGGTGGGCGTGGCGAGGGGCAGCTGGATGCCGCGCAGGATCTGTCCCGGTGTGGCACCGAATGCGTGCCCCGCCTCGACGGTCTCGGAGTCAACGCCGCGGATACCGAGCTCGGTCAGGCGCACACCCGGGGGCAACGCGAAGATGACCGTTGCGACCAGACCCGGCACGACGCCGATGCTGAAGAACGTGATCGCGGGGATCAGGTACACGAAGGCGGGCATCGTCTGCATGAAGTCCAGCACCGGCTTGAGGATGGCCCGTACCGTGTCGTTGCGAGCCGACCAGATCCCCAGCGGGATTCCGATGGCCAGCGCCACGAGCGTCGCGACCAGCACGAGCGAGAGCGTCTGCATCGCGGGCTCCCAGAGGTCCATCGCGACGATCAGCGTGAAGGTCAGCGCGGTACCGAGCGCCATCTGCCACGAGCGGAAGAACCAGCCGAGCAGCGCAAAGAGGGCGATCGCGACGACGATCGGAATCGCGACGAGGCCGTCGGTGAGGCTGTCCACCAGAAAGCGAACGACCACGGTGATGATGTCGAAGAGCCACGCGAGGTTGTCGCGCAGCCAGTCCACGCCCGTATCGATCCAGTCTCCGAGTGGAATGCGGAAGCCATCCATCAGCGCACCGCCTCACTGTCGCCGGCCGACGCTTCGACCGCGGGCGCTCCGTCGGTCGAGCTCGCCAAGAGCGCATCGATCTCGGTGGAGGGCATGGGCTGCGGCAGGATTGTGATCTCCGAGGTCTCATTCATGCCGGGGCCGAGGGCCGCCAGCAGGGTGACGCGCGGGATGACGCCGACGAGGCGCCCCTCGTCATCCGTCACGGCGAGCGGCAGCTGCGACTCGACCGCGGGGACGAACAGGTTGATCAAGACCTCGTCTTGCGAGACACTCTGCGGCACGGGCGACATGACCGAGGTGAGCGAATTCTCACCTCGACGTACGAGCTTGACCGCGTCACGGTCGGTGACGATGCCGAGCAGGCGCCGATCGCGGCCGACGACATATGCGGCCGAGGAGTACGCATCCCGCATCTGACGCAGCGCGGTGCGCGGTCCGCCGCCGTCGCTGACCACGGGTCGCGGACGCTCCATGACGTTCGCGGCGGTGAGCACGCGGGCCCGATCGACATCCTGCACGAACTGCTCGACGTAGTCGTTTGCCGGGTCGGTGAGGATGTCTTCGGGCGTGCCGATCTGCACGATGCGGCCGTCGCGCATGACGGCGATCCGGTCGCCGAGGAACATCGCCTCGTTGAGGTCGTGCGTGATGAAGACGATCGTCTTCTGCAGCTTCTGCTGCAGCGACAGCAATTGCTCCTGCATTTCGCGGCGAATCAATGGGTCGAGCGCGCTGAACGCCTCGTCCATCAGCAGGATGTCGGTGTCGGCGGCGAGCGCGCGCGCGATACCCACGCGCTGCTGCATCCCGCCGGAGAGTGCGGAGGGAAGCTTGTCGCCCCACCCGCTCAAACCCACCATCGCGAGGATCTCTTCTGCCTTCGCGAGGCGCTCGGCCTTGGCGACGCCTCGGAGCTCGAGCGGGTAGGCGACGTTCGCGGCGACGGTGCGGTGCGGCATCAGTGCGAAGTGCTGGAAGACCATCGACATCCGATCGCGCCGGATGTCTCGCAACTTGCCGGCGGGAATGTCGGTCACCGCCTGGCCCTGCACGGTGATCGTGCCGGCCGTGGCGTCGTGCAGACCGTTGAGCATGCGGATGATGGTCGACTTGCCGGAGCCGGAGAGCCCCATGATCACGAAGATCTCGCCGCGCTCGACCGTGAAGCTCGCGTCGATCACGGCGGCGGTGCCGGCGTCCTCGACCTCGGTGCGGCTCTCGCCGGCGGCTAAACGCTTGACCGCCTGCTTGGGGTTGCGGCCGAAGACTTTGTAGAGACCTTGAGCCTCGATGGCATGCGCGGTTGACACGTGTTGCTACCTCGGCGTCCCAGCGCTCACGGGATCGCATCGGTCACGCCCGGGTGGGCGATCCTCGGCCTGCGGGCATCCCGTTCGGGACTCTCGCGACACCGGCGGTGGACATCGGGTCTACCGCCCAGATCGCCGACCGTACGCTTCGCTGACACACCCATCGGGTTGGGGTCTAACGAGCGCGGACTGGTCGTGAAGGCCACATGGCCTCTGGTTCCAGACCATCAGACATGGGCAAATGGGGCAAATCTGAGCGGGCGCAAAACGGTCGATTTCAGTCATATCTTGACAGATTCGGGGTCATATGGTTACTTACTCATGTAACTAACTAACCCACTGGCCGGAGGAATGTGTGATCGAAGAAGGCCGGGCCCTGTTCCTGCAGATCGCCGAGAGCATCGAGGACCAGATCGTCGACGGCAGTCTTGCAGAAGAATCCCAGGCCCCGTCGACAAACGAACTCGCGGCGTTTTACCGCATCAACCCCGCGACCGCGGCGAAAGGAGTTTCGATGCTCGTCGACCAGGGCGTGCTTTACAAGCGACGGGGCATCGGCATGTTCGTCGCCGCCGGCGCCCGCGAACGCGTCCTCGCCGTCAGGCGGGGAGCGTTCTCGGATCGTTACCTCGAACCCCTCCTCGCCGAAGCTCACCGACTGGGTCTCGGACCCGACGACCTCGTCGCGCTCATCCGCGAGCGCGCCGACGACAGCACTCCCGCGCCTTCCGAAAGGACCATGCCATGAACCCGGTGATCGAGGTGCAGAACCTGACTAAGCGATACCGAGACACCCTCGCGGTGGACGACGTGTCGTTCACGATCGAGAAGGACGTGATCTACGGATTGCTCGGCCGCAACGGCGCCGGCAAGACCACCGCCATGTCGATCCTCACCGCGCAGAACTTCGCCACAAGCGGGCAGATCCGCGTGTTCGGCGAGCACCCCTATGAGAACGCCCGGGTGCTGCGGCGGATGTGCTTCGTGCGCGAGAGCCAGAAGTACCCCGACGATGCTCTCCCCAAGCACGCATTCGGTGCGGCCCGACTCTTCTTCCCGAACTGGGACCAGGACCTCGCCGACCGCCTGATCGACGAGCTGCAGCTACCGCAGAAGAAGGCGATCAAGAAGCTCTCGCGCGGGCAGCTCTCGGCCGTCGGGGTCATCATCGGCCTGGCGTCGCGCGCCGAGATCACGTTCTTCGACGAGCCCTACCTCGGGCTCGACGCGGTCGCGCGGCAGATCTTCTACGACCGTCTGATCGAGGACTACACCGAGCATCCGCGCACCGTCATCCTGTCGTCGCACCTGATCGACGAGGTCTCGAACCTGCTCGAGCGCGTCCTCGTCATCGATCGTGGGCGCATCGTGATGGATGAAGAGACGGATGCCGTGCGCGACCGCGCCGCCAACATCGTGGGCGACTCGGCGGCGGTCGACGCATTCGTCGCGGGCCGCGAGGTCATCCATCGCGAGAGCCTCGGCCGGGTCAGCTCGGTGACCGTGCTCGGCGCGCTGACAGCGGAGGATCGTCAAAATCTTGCGGCGGCAGGGCTCGATGCCGCACCCGTCTCGCTGCAGCAGCTGATCGTCCGTATCACCCAGCACGCGGCGGAGTCCGCCGCCGCCCCGATCGATGAGGGAGCCCTGCGATGAGCCGCACACTGAACGTCGTCCGGATGCAGCTGATCAACCGCAACACGTACATCTGGATCCCGCTGCTCGTGCTCGCGGGAGCTTTCGTCCTCTCGCTGGCGGTATATGCGCTCATTCCTGGCGACGGGGTCAAGGTCGGCGGGGGTGCCCAGGCGCCACTGTGGTACTTCCTTGTCGTCGGCGTGCAATCGCTCACCCTCACCTTCCCGTTCTCGCAGGCGATGAGCGTGACCCGACGCGAGTTCTTCCTCGGCACGTACCTGACCGCGGCGATCACCGCGGCCATCCTCTCGGTCGTCTTCGTGATCGGTGGTCTGATCGAGCGGGCGACGGATGGCTGGGGCATGAACGGCTGGATGTTCTACGGCGTGGAGATCTGGCAGGGCGGGCCGCTGGCGGCGTTCGCGTTCTACTTCCTGCTCGCGATGACGTTCTTCTCGATCGGCTTCTGGTCGGCCACGCTCTACAAGCGGTTCGGGGCCTTCTGGCTGACCGCGACGCTGATCACGATCGGTGCGGTGCTGGTCGCCGCGATGTGGCTGATCGGGCGGACCGACTCGTGGGGTGCGATCTTCGGCTGGTTCGCCGGACAGACTGCGCTGAGCCTCGCCCTGTGGTCGATCCTCGTCATCGCGGTGCTCGCAGGAACGTCGTTCATCCCGCTGCGGCGCGCGGTTCCGTAGCGCGCGCCAGGGCCCGGCTCGTCAGCGCAGCGGCACCCGCACGTCACTGCCGCCCTCATGGGTCAGACGCTCGCCCATCTGCACCAGCGTCGGCGCGGTGACGAAACCGCCCGCGAACAGTGCCTGGCCTTGCGCGAAACCGGGCGAGCGTTCCAGCAGCGACTGCGGCGCGTAGCCGAATACCGCCGACAGATCGTCAAGATCCCGGGGCGAACTCATGCGCATCAGCGCCAGGTTGTCGCATTGCGAGAGTGCATTGGGGTGGACCTTCGTCGGACGCTGCGTCGAGAGAAGCAACCAGATACCGTACTTGCGTCCCTCGGCGGCGATCTGGACGATCCGTTCGGTGAGCAATCGCTCGACCGGCGTTGTCGGGTCTGGCGGGCACAGGTTGTGAGCCTCATCGATCACGACAAGGCGTCCGATGCGCTCCTCGCGGTGCTCCCACAGGTGATCCAGCACGGCAAGGGCCGCGGCCCGTGACTCCGCCTGCGTCGAGAACCCACCGAGATCGAGCACCGTCGCATCCGGACGCTCATCGATGTCGTCGGTGACGGCCCGCTTGCCCCACGCCCAGAGGTCCCAGTCGGCGACCCCGAGATTCTCGAGTCGCGTCGCGAGTCGGTGCCGTATCGCGCCCTCGCCCGAACGCAGATGACCGACGAGATCGCCGTTCTCAACCAAGGGCATCTCGGGCTCGAAGCGCAGCATCGCGTTGTACTCATCGAAGTCGGCCATCGGATCGATCTGCATGAGCGCGGCGCGCGAGCGCAAGGGCATGCCTAGAAAACGCGCGTGCAACGGATGGTCCGGGTGTCCGGGGCGGAAGACCCGGATGTCTCGGGTCGAGAGTTCGGCGGCCTGTTCGGCGGGAGCACCCTCGCGCACATCGCCCAGGCGAACGAAGTCGGAGTTGGGGTCGAGGATCACCAGCGGGAGGCGCGTATGCAGCAGCACCTGCTCGAGCAGGACGCCCAGGGCGTAGGTCTTGCCCGACCCGCTCTGTCCGCACCAGAACGTGTGTCGGTTCAGTCGGGTCGCGAGAACGTTCGCGGTCGTCGGTTCGGCCGTACCGATCAGGGTGCCGATGGGCAGATCGCTGGACATGACACGAATGCTAGACCGAGGCGGCCGACTCAGCGCCCGTTAGCCGCCTGCTCGTGGTGATGGATGACCTCGGCCACGACGAAGTTGAACCACTTCTCGGCGAAGGCGGGGTCGAGATCGGCGTCGAGGGCGAGACGCCGCAGACGAGCCACCTGTTCGATCTCGCGCGTGGGGTCGGAGGCCGGCATCTCGTGGGTCGCCTTCAGCACGCCGACCTGCTTGGTGCAGCGGAAGCGTTCGGCCAGCATGTAGACGAGCGCGGCGTCGATGTTGTCGATGCTGGCCCGCAGGCGCAGCAGCTCGTTTCGCGGATCGCTTTCGTGGGTCACGGGGCCCTCCTTCCCCATGAGGCTACCGGCCCCACCAGTCGTTCGCTGCGGCGATCCTGGCGTCCGACGACACCGCCCACCATCCCCTGACACCGCCCAGTATGGTGTGACCATGAGCGACGCCACGACCGATCCCGTGCCCCCGGCATCCGACACGCCCGCGTCGGGGATCCGATCGTTCTGGGCACGCATCGACCAGCCCTTCACGGTCGGGTTCACCTTGACGCTCGGTGGCCTCGCGGCCCTTCTGCTCGGCCTGGCGGTCAGCAACCTGGCGACCGTCATCATCTACATCGTGCTCGCCCTTTTCGCAGCCCTCGGTCTCGAGCCGGTCGTCGACTGGCTGATGCGTCGCGGGGTCAAGCGCGGCTGGGCGATCGCGATCGTGTTCCTCGGTATCGCGCTGCTGCTCGTGGGCATCCTGTGGCTCGTGATCCCGACGGTCGTGCAGCAGATCTCGCAGTTCGTGCGCGACATCCCGGGTCTGATCAGCACCGCCGAGCAATCCGACTGGTTCGCCTACCTGCAGGGCCAGTTCGGCGCGGCCGTGCCCGACCTGCTGAACAACCTCGAGTCGTTCATCACCGACCCCGGCAACATCGCCGCAATCGGTGGCGGCGCCGTTCAGGTCGGGATCAGCATCGTCTCGGGAATTTCGGGCGCGTTCATCACGCTCGTGCTGACCCTCTACTTCATCGCGTCGATGCCGGCGATCAAGGCCGCGTTCTACCGCCTGGCGCCTGCCCGCAACCGCCCGGGCCTGCGCGACCTCACCGAGCAGATCACCGGGTCGATCGGCGGCTACTTGATCGGCATGGTCGTGCTGGCGACGGCCAACGCCATCTTCGCCTTCATCCTGCATCTGATCCTCGGCCTGCCCTTCCCGGCGCTGATGGCCGTGATTGCGTTCCTGATCACCCTGATCCCGCTGATCGGTCCCGTTCTGTACTGGATCATCGCGAGCGTCATCGCCCTGTTCTCCGACCCGCTCACAGCACTGCTGTTCGCCGGGTTCTACCTGGCCTATATCCAGATCGAGGCCTACGTACTGACGCCCCGCGTCATGAACCGCACGATCGAGATCCCGGGCGCCCTCGTGGTGATCGGCGCGCTCGTCGGCGGCACGCTGCTCGGCCTGATCGGTGCCCTGGTCGCGATTCCGGTCTCGGCGTCGATCCTGCTGATCATCAAGCAGGTGTGGGTGCCGCGCCAGGACGCCAAGCTCTAGCCGCTCTCGCTCTACCCCGGCGAAACACCCATTCTGCCCCGGAACACCCCGCGACACAGGGTGTTTCGGGGCAAATCGGGTGTTTCGGCGTGTGGGGCGGGCTGGCCCGGGCGGGTTGGCGGGGCGGACGGGCGCGGGGCCTCAGTCGCGGACGCGCAGGATGCGGGTCGGTGACGGAACGCTCGCCCGCTGCCGCACCTTGCTGGGCACACCAGTGCGGATGTCGAGCGAGAGCGACACGACATCGTCCGAGCGCTGCCCCGCGACGAGCAACGTGTCTCGCACGACCAGGTGATGCCGGGGCCAGGTGACCCCCGACTCGGCGAGCGCAACGGGCTCGAGGCTGCTGCCGTCGCCCACGACCCGCAGCACCGCGATCGTGTCGCTCCCCCGCAGCCCGGCATACAAGAACGCACGATCATGGGATGCCGCGAGTTCAGCACCCGCGTCATCCGGAAGCGTGAGCGCCGCGGCCGGGACGCTGCCGCGCACGCTCCACCGTCCTGCCCGGTCGGCGCCCAGCACGAACACCTCGGCCGAGTGCTCCGTCAGCACATAGGCGAAGCCGCTCGGGTGCACGACCAGGTGCCGCGGGCCCGACCCGCGCGGCAGGGTGACGTCGTGATCGGCCACCAAGCGACCCGCGGCTGTCCGCCACACCCGCACCAGGTCGAAACCGAGGTCGGTCGTGAGTGCTCGACCGTCGGGGAGGAATGCCGCCGCGTGCGCACGGGAGGTTCGTGCGGGCTGATCCGCGTCGACCGCGCGGGTCAGCAGTGTGCCACCATGCACATCGGGCTCGGTCGGTCGGTCGTGATCAGGGATCAGGTGGGCGAACTCGGCGCCGGCAGCCGCCCGTAAGGCCGCCGCGGCGTCGGCGAGTCCGATCGCGGCCTGGCGCCGGTCGGCATCCCGGTCGGCCGGCACCCCCGACATCCGCTCCTCGCGTCGTTCCGCCGCCACCCGCGGGTCTTGGGGTTCGTCGTCGACATCCTCGCGAGGCAGATCGCGCGGGTCAGCGCCCACGACGCCGTACGGATCGCGCGCCGCCTGCGCAACCGCGCGTCCGGTCGGGCGTCCGCTGCCATCGAGAGCGATCCGCACCACCCGGCCATCGCCCCAGCAGCTCGCGAGCAAGTACTCGCCCCCAGGGCTGACCGCGATGTGGCACACCGCCTCGCCCGCCTCGACAGACGGACCGAGGCCGGTGAACGACGTGTCCCCGGTTCGCGCCAGCGCGGCCACCCGCCCCTCACCCTCGAGCGCCGCATAAACGACGTCCAGGCGGGGGTGGGCCGCGATCCACGACGGCGACGCGAGCGCCGGACGCACCGCACCGCGAAACGAGAGCGGGCCGGATGCGAAGGGGGAGCCATCCTCGCCCGCGGTCAGCAGGCCGATGCCCTCGGCAGTGCCTTCCATGTCGGAGGAGTACCCCCCGACCCAGAACCGCATGTCAGTCCACGAGGTCGTGTCGCACGATGACCTGGTCGCGCGCGGGGCCGACACCGATCACCGAGATGCGCGTGCCGCTCATGCCCTCGAGCGCCAGCACGTAATCCTGCGCCGCAACCGGAAGGTCCTCGAACGTGCGCGCCTTCGAGATGTCTTCCGACCAACCCGGGAAGTACTCGAGGATCGGCGTCGCGTGGTGGAAGTCCGACTGGTTGACCGGAACCTCGTCGAATCGCTCGCCATCGACGTCGTACGCGACACAAACGGGAACCTGCTCGAGACCGGTGAGGATGTCGAGCTTGGTCAGCACCAGGTCGGTGATGCCGTTGATCCGCGTCGCGTATCGCGTGATGGGGGCGTCGTACCAGCCAACGCGGCGCGGGCGACCCGTGGTCGTGCCGAACTCGAAGCCGCGCGAGCGCAGCCAGTCGCCCTCGTCGCCGAACAGCTCGGTGGTGAAGGGTCCGGAGCCGACGCGGGTCGTGTATGCCTTGACGATTCCGACGATGCGATCGAGTCGGTTGGGGCCCACGCCGGAGCCCGTGGCGGCGCCGCCGGCGGTGGCGGACGACGACGTGACGAACGGGTACGTGCCGTGGTCGACGTCGAGCATCGTGGCCTGGCCGCCCTCGAAGACGACGACATCGCCCGCGTCGAGCGCGTCGTTCAACAGCAGTCCGGTGTCGGCGACCATGGGCCGCAGGCGGTCGGCGTACGACAGCATGTCCTCGACGACCTCGTCGACCGAGATCGCGCGACGGTTGAACACCTTCACCAGGAGGTGGTTCTTCTGATCGAGCGCTCCCTCGACCTTCTGCCGCAGGATGTTCTCGTCGAAGATGTCCTGCACGCGGATGCCCACGCGATTGATCTTGTCGGCATACGCCGGACCGATTCCGCGTCCCGTGGTGCCGATCTGGCGCTTGCCGAGGAAGCGCTCGGTGACCTTGTCGAGCGTGCGGTGGTACTGCGTGATGATGTGCGCGTTGGCGCTGACCCGGAGCTTCGACGTGTCGACGCCGCGGGCGGCGAGCGCGCCGAGCTCGGCGAAGAGCACCTCGAGATCGACGACGACACCGTTGCCGATCACCGGGATGACGCCGGGCGAGAGGATGCCCGAGGGCAGCAGATGCAGCGCGTACTTCTCGTCGCCGATGACAACGGTGTGGCCGGCGTTGTTGCCGCCATTGAACTTCACGACCCAGTCGGTGCGCTCGCCCAGCAGGTCCGTGGCTTTGCCCTTGCCTTCGTCGCCCCACTGCACGCCGACGATCACGATTCCTGGCATGGTGGGCCCCCGGCTTTCTTGTCAGGACGGGTGAGACACCATCCTACCGGCGTCGTCGTTCCGGGACTTCTGGTCGCTAGGGTGATCGCATGCTTCGATCCCCCGCCTGGGCCCACTTCTGGGCCGTCGTGCGCATTCTCACCGCCGTCGCGGGTGTCGCCGCGATCATCGCCCAGCTCGTCCGCACCGTCTCGAACGCCGAGGCGGCGGACCAGCCCGTCGGCACGGTCGTCGTCAACTTCCTCAGCTTCTTCACCATCCAGTCCAACGTCGCGGCGGCCGTGACCCTGACAATCGGTGCGTTGCTGTTCTGGACGCAGGGACGACGTACGGATGTCGAGCCGCGCTGGTTCGCCATCCTGCTGGTCTGCGTCACCACCTACATGGTGATCACCGGCATCGTCTACAACCTGTTGCTGCGCGGCATCCAGCTGCCGCAGGGCGAGACGGTGGCGTGGTCGAACGAGGTCATGCACGTTGTGATTCCGATCGTGCTGCTGCTCGATCTCTTCCTCGCCCACCGGCGACGGGCGCTGCCGTGGCGTGCGGTCTGGATCATCGTGATCTATCCGATCGTGTGGGTGATCTACACGCTCGTGCGCGGGCCGCTCGTCACGTCGCCCGGCAACGGCGAGCCCTATTGGTACCCCTACCCCTTCCTGAACCCGAACAACCCCGCACTGCAGCCGCCCGGATACGCCGGCGTAGCGGTCTACGTCGTCGTGATCGCCGTCGGGATCATCGTCGTCGGGGCGCTCGCGGTAGCGGTCGGGCGCTGGCGTGCGTCGCAGGCGCGTGGGTCTGAGGCCGACCACACCGCTCAGTAGACTCGAAGGATGTCGAAGGTCCTTCAGTCCCTGCCCGTCGGCGAGCGCGTCGGCATCGCTTTCTCCGGTGGCTTGGACACCTCGGTCGCCGTCGCGTGGATGCGCGACAAGGGCGCGATCCCCTGCACCTATACCGGCGACCTCGGTCAGCCGGACGAACCCGACGTCGAGGCGATTCCGGGCCGTGCCCTCGAGTACGGCGCCGAGGTCTCACGCCTCGTCGACGCGAAGGCCGCCCTCGTCGAAGAGGGCTTCAGCGCTCTCGCCTGTGGCGCGTTCCACATCCGCTCGGGCGGACGCACCTACTTCAACACCACGCCGCTCGGCCGCGCGGTCACGGGCACGCTGCTCGTCCGCGCCATGAAGGAAGACGGCGTCGACATCTGGGGCGACGGCTCGACCTATAAGGGCAACGACATCGAGCGGTTCTACCGCTACGGCCTGCTCGCAAACCCCCGTCTGCGCATATACAAGCCGTGGCTGGACGCCGATTTCGTCACCGAGCTCGGCGGCCGCAAAGAAATGAGCGAGTGGCTCGTTGCACACGGCTTCCCGTACCGCGACTCCGCCGAGAAGGCGTACTCGACCGACGCCAACATCTGGGGTGCGACGCACGAGGCCAAGACCCTCGAGCACCTCGACGTCTCGCTCGAGACCGTCGAGCCCATCATGGGTGTGCGGTTCTGGGACGAATCCGTCGCGATCGCCACGGAGGATGTCACGATCACGTTCGAGGCCGGCCGTCCCGTCGCCATCAACGGCCGCGAGTTCGGTGAACCGGTCGAACTCGTCCGCGAGGCGAACGCGATCGGTGGACGCCACGGGCTCGGCATGAGCGATCAGATCGAGAACCGGATCATCGAGGCCAAGAGCCGCGGAATCTACGAAGCCCCCGGCATGGCCCTGCTCTTCACCGCGTACGAGCGACTCGTCAACGCGATCGTCAACGAGGACACCCTCGCGACGTACCACGAGCAGGGTCGCCGCCTCGGCCGCCTGATGTACGAGGGTCGCTGGCTCGAGCCGCAGTCGCTCATGCTGCGCGAGTCGATCCAGAAGTGGGTCGGTTCGACCATCACCGGAACTGTCACCCTGCGGTTGCGCCGCGGCGAGGACTACACGATCCTCGACACGACCGGCCCCGTGATGTCCTACGGACCCGAGAAGCTGTCGATGGAACGTGTCGGCGACGCCGCCTTCGGTCCGACCGACCGTATCGGCCAGCTCACGATGCGCAACCTCGACATCGCCGACTCGCGCACGCGTCTCGAGCAGTACGCGGCGATGGGAATGATCGGTGGCGCAACGGCCGCGCTCGTCGGCAACCTCAAGGCGGGCGAGTCCGCCGAGATCACCGAGCACGCGGCTCCGTTCGACCCCGACCGCGAGCGTCTCGCGGATGCGGTGGATGAGGCATCCGAAGCCGCCGCTTTCGACTCCGGCACCGACTGACGTTCAGCCTCCGGCTGCCTGACCGGGGCGGCGGATTTAGCCGCCGGCTGCCTGACCGGGGCGGCGGATTTAGCCGCCGGCTGCGGGGGGCGTCTCGCGAGACTCACGCAGTTCGTCGACGACGAGTGCGCCCTCGTCGAACGTGCCGTTGCGATAGGCGGCCCGACCCACCATGTGCGCCGACAAGGGCGCCGTGGCGAGCTGGATCAGGAACACCGGCGCGACGAACGCCGCGACGGGCCACGCTCGCAGCGACAGCGCGATGGCGATGCAGATCAACAGCAGACCCAGCACCTGCGGCTTGGTGGCGGCGTGCAGGCGCGTCGGCACATCCCGAAACCGCAGCAGACCGATGGATGCGGTGAGGCACAGCAGAGCACCGATCAGCACCAGCACGAGTGCCGTGGTGTCGGCGATTGCAAACCAGTCGAGGGCGATCATCGGGGGTTGTCCCTCCTCGCGACGAAGCGGGCGACTGAGATCGATCCGAACACACCGACGGCCGCGATGATGAGCAGCACGGGCAGCGAACGGGTGTGCTGATTGATCACCATGTCGGCCCCGAGGATGCACATGATCTCGGTCAGCAGCACGTCACTCGCGACGACGCGGTCGAGGATCGACGGCCCGATCACGATGCGAATGAGCGCGAGCAGAGCCGCGATCGCGAAGACGACCAGGATGACGACAACAAGCACGTTCATACGGTCGCCCCGCCCTGTCTCGGCGTGTCAATCACGGCATCCCGGATGACCTGCAGTTGCTCGCGCGAGCCGACGGCCCGAACGATCCGGGCCTCCCAGCCGAGCACGGCACGGCGTTGGTGTTCGACCTCGGCCTCGTTCCGCACACCGATCACGTGCAGATAGAGGATTCTGC
Source organism: Microbacterium lacus (assembly GCF_002812805.1). Lineage (GTDB taxonomy): Bacteria > Actinomycetota > Actinomycetes > Actinomycetales > Microbacteriaceae > Microbacterium > Microbacterium lacus_A. The sequence goes on from NZ_NMUM01000044.1 coordinate 45,618, forward strand.
GGTCGCGATCGGCCTCGATGATGATCGATCCCGGAATCAACGATGCTGTGACGGCGGTGTGGCTCATGATCAGGTCGTCGTCGGTGCGGAGCGGTACGGCGATGACCGCGACACCCGGTTGACGCCGCAGATCGAGTACCTGCCACGCGACGAGAAGAGAACCGCGCACGAGGGCCGCGAGGAACGTCGAGACGAAGACCAGCCCGAACCAGGGATTCAAGCGGCCAGACAGATCGACGGGCGGCAAACGGAAGATCCGCGTGACGACGAGAGCGACGATCAGGCCGGTGACGAAGGCCAACACCGTGAACTGACCCCAGAGCAACATCCACAGGGCGATCAGCCAACCGAAGAACGGGAGCTGCGCCCAGACGTGACGCGCGTGCGAGGCACGGGAGTCGGGACTCATGGCGCCTCCTCATCGATCTGAGTGATCGTGACCGGCTGGGTCAGCAGCTCTCCCGCGCGCATGCAGATCTCGAGCAGCGGGCCGGCGAAGATCGTCAGGGCGAGAGTGACCGCAACCATCCCTCCGGTCGCAGCCGTCATGATGCGGGGGATGACGCGTCGCTCGGTCTCGACCGCGGCGCCCGTCGACCGGCCGAGGTACGCGATGCGCGCCTCCGTCTCGGAAGAATCCTCTTCCTCGCGCCAGAACGACAGGTTCCAGGCGCGCATGAGCGCGTAGAGGGTCAGCAACGAGGTCACGATTCCGCCGACGATGAGCACCATAACGACCGGCGTACCGACCTGAGCACCGGCGTCGAACAGGGCGAACTTCCCGATGAATCCTGAGAAGGGTGGCAACCCGCCGAGGTTGACCGCGGGGATGAAGTAGAGCACGGCGATCACCGGTGCCGCCCGCATCAGACCCTTGACCCGCAAGATCGACGTGCTGCCCGCCCGGCGCTCGATCAGCCCCACGGCGAGGAACAGGGTCGTCTGCACGATGATGTGGTGGACGATGTAGTAGATCGTCGCTCCGTACGCGGCCGCGGTGCCGATCGCCAATCCGAAGATCATGTATCCGACGTGGCTGACGAGCGTGAACGACAGGATGCGTTTGAGCTCCGCCTGCGCGACAGCACCCAGCACCCCGACGATCATCGTGGCGAGCGCGATCACCATCAGAAGCAGGTTGATGTCGTTGTTCGGGAAGATCTGCGTCTCGGTGCGGATGATCGCGTAGACGCCGACCTTCGTCAGCAACCCGGCGAACACCGCGGTGACGGGGGCAGGCGCGGTCGGATACGAGTCAGGTAGCCAGAACGAGAGCGGGAACACCGCCGCCTTGATGCTGAACGCGACGAGCAGCAGCATATGGAGCACGAGCTGGACGTCCTGCGGCAACTCGCCCATGCGCGCGGCGATCTGCGCCATGTTCACGGTGCCGAGAGAGGCATAGATCGCGGCGATCGCCGAAAGGAACAGGATCGACGAGACGAGCGAGACGACGATGTAGACGACACCCGTGCGGATGCGGGACTCGGTACTGCCGAGGGTGATGAGCACATACGAGGCAACGAGCAGGATCTCGAACCCGACGTACAGGTTGAACAGGTCGCCGGCGATGAAGGCGTTGAAGATTCCGGCCGCGAGGATCAGGTACGAGGGATAGAAGATCGAGACCGGTGTTTCTTCGTCACCGTCCGCGGCACCCTGGCCGATGGAGAACAGCAGAACCGCGATCAGGACGATGCTCGACACGAGCACGAGCAGCGCGGCGAGGGGGTCGACGTAGAGCACGATTCCGAGGGGGATCGGCCATCCGCCCACCGACACCGCGATGGGCTCACCTTGGTCGACAGCCACCAGCAGAATCGCCGCGATGACGAGAACAGCGGCGAGGGTGACGACCGAGATCGCGACCTGGAAGCGGCGACGGCGCCCGAAGATCAGGGTGAGGGCGGCACCGATGAGCGGCAGCGCGACGAGCAAGGGCACGAGCGAGCTCACGAGTCCTCACCCCCGTTCGGCCGGCGACGAGTCGCGGGTTTGTCGGTCGGCGCATCGTCCACGAGACCCGGGAAGTCCCGGCTGTGCAGCACGGTGATGGGCGCGGTCTCGACACCGACGAAGTCGGTCGGGGCCTCGGCATCCGCTGAGCCCTCGTCATCCATCGCGTCCTCGGACTGGACGCCGCGCTCACGCAGGGCGACGTCTTCCTCGTCGTCCATGACGGTGTCGGCCTGTCCGAGCTGCCACGACCGATAGATCAGAGCGAGCATGAACGCCGAGATGGCGAATGTGATCACGATCGCCGTGAGCGTGAGGGCTTGCGGCAGCGGATCGGACATGTCGGATGTCTCGCCCGAACCGTAGAACGGGGCGATGCCGGGCTGGCCCATGACGATCAACAGCAACAGGTTCGCCGCATTGCCGAGCAGGAGGAATCCGATCAACACGCGCGTGAGACTGCGCTCGAGCATGGCGTAGACGCCGCATGCGAAGAGCGCGCCCATCACGATGATGAGGGTCAGGGAGGCGTTCATCAGCTGACCACCTCTCCCACGCGAACGGGCTGGCTCTGCCGATCGACCTCGGCGCCGAGGCTGCGCAGCACATCGAGCACGAGGCCCACCACGACGAGGTAGACGCCGATGTCGAAGATCGTCGTCGTGACGAATTCGACGTGGCCCAAAACGGGCAGCTCGGCCTCGATGAACGCGCTCGTGAGCGGCGGAGCACCGAAGAAGAGGGGGACGACGGCGCAGGCGACGGCGATCGCCATGCCCGCCCCGAGCAGGCGGCCCGCATCCGTCGGGGCGGCCGCTCCCAGCTCGTACCGTCCACCGGCCACGTAGCGCATGACGAGCGCCATGCCCGCGACGAGCCCGCCCGCGAACCCGCCACCCGGCAGGTTGTGGCCGGCGAAGAGCAGGTAGATCGAGACGACGATGATCGTGTGGAACAGCACGCGCACGATGACCTCGAGGATGATCGAGCGATTTTCGGGGCGCATCCGCTGGCCACCGACAAGCCACGTCTGCGGGCTGCCCGCGTTAGCCGCGGACTGCGGGCGCGGGCCGGCGAGCGTCTCGACCAGCGGACGACGCCGGCGGCGAGCGGGCATCGTGGGCACGCCCGAGGTCAGCCGCTGCAGATTGTCGGCGCGATCGGTGACGAAGACGAGGGATGCGACTCCCGTTGCCGCGAGCACGAGCACCGAGAGCTCGCCCATCGTGTCCCACCCACGGATGTCCACCAGAGCCACGTTCACGACATTGCGCCCGTGTCCCAGCTCGTAGGCGAGCGGCGGCCACGATTCCGATATCGGTGCCTCGATGCGCGCGCCGGTCGCGATCGCGGCGACCATGGCCATCGTCACGCCGACACCGATAGCCAGGATGGCTCGCGGAACCCGGGCGACGGAGGCGTTGTGATCGCCCATCTGCGCGGGGAGGCGGCGCAGCACCAGGGCGAAGGCGACGAGCGTAACGGTCTCGATGAGGATCTGCGTGAGGGCGAGGTCGGGCGCCCCGCTCGTGGCGAACAGCAGCACCATGCCGAGCCCCGTCACCGACACGAGCACAACACCGGTGTACCGCTTGCGGGCGAGCACCGCGGCGATACCCGCGGCGATCATGAGGGGCGCGGCGACGAGCTGGATGGGCGACTGCCACGCATCGAGCTGCGCGCGCCACGTCGGTGAGGCGAGCATCACGGTCGTCTCGGCGGCGACGAGCACCACGAAGATCGTGCCGACATAGATCGGGAGCGAACCGCGCTGCGTGAGGGTCGTCGTGGCGACCGAGAGGCGGTCGACCTGACGAACGACCTCGTAATAGACATCCGACGCCGTGAATCGCACGAGTCTCCGACGGGTATCCCACCGCGTCGCCTGCGCGAGAGCGAAGACCAGCGCACCGCCGACCAGCGTCGCGAGCGAGAGGAACAGAGCGGGCTCGAGCCCGTGCCAGAGCGCCAGGTGGTAGGCGTACTCGGGGGCCGCGACTCCGGGCGTCGAAGCCGGCGCGGTGTCGGCGTAACCCTGCAGCGCGACATCCAGCCACGGTGCGGCAAAACCACCGACGATCGACAGACCCGAGAGGACGATGGGAGCCGCGAGGAAGCCGATCGGCGGGTCGGGCCACTCGGTCACCGGCACGTCCCGCTTACGGAAGAACGCGCCCCACAGGAATCGGATGCCGTAGGCGACCGTGAACACGGATCCGATCAGGATGCCGATCAGAGCAACGAGGCCCCAGGCCGAGCCGCCCTGAGCCTCATCGAGAAGGGCCGTGAGCACGCCCTCTTTCGCGACGAAGCCGAGCGTAGGAATCACCCCGGCCATCGATCCGATCGCGATGAACGCGAAGGTCGCCATCACGGGAGCCTGACGGCCGAGGCCCGACAACTCCGAGATATCGCGCGTGGAGAGCTGGCGGTCGATGACACCGACGATCAGGAACAGGCTGGACTTGAACAGCGCGTGCGCGAGCAGCAGCGCAAGGCCGGCGAGCGCCGCGTCGCGCGTTCCGAAGCCGAGGACAACGGTGAGGAACCCGAGCTGGCTCACGGTACCGAAGGCGAGGATGCGCTTCAGGTCACGTTCGCGCAACGCCTGGATGCCTCCGATCAGCATCGTCAGCACGCCCAGCGAGATGACGATCGGCCGCCACGGCGGGGCATCCGCGAACACGGGCGAGAGGCGGGCAAGCAGGTAGATCCCGGCCTTCACCATCGCGGCGGCGTGCAGATACGCGCTCACCGGGGTCGGGGCGGCCATCGCGCCCGGCAGCCAGAAGTGGAAGGGGAAGATCGCCGACTTGCTGAGTGCGCCGACGAGGAGCAGCACGAGCGCGGCATCGACCACCGGCCCGCTCGGCGCGATCTCGAGGATGCCGGACAGGCTCGACGTACCCGTGTCGACGACCAGCAGCACGACCCCGATCAACATCACGAGTCCGCCGAGGGTCGTGACCAGGAGGGCTTGGAGGGCGGCGCGGCGACTCCAGGCCCGGCGGTGGTAGTACCCGATCAGCAGGTACGACAGGATGCTCGTGATCTCCCAGAACATCACCAGCACGACGATGTCGTCCGTCAGCACCAAGCCGTACATCGTTCCGGCAAATGCGAGCAGCACCGCCGCGAACTGTCCGAGGCCCTCCGGCTTGTCGCGGAAATACCAGCGGCAATAGAGCAGCACGAGCGCGCCCACGCCGGTGACAACGAGGGTCATGACCCACGCGAGCGTGTCCATGCGCATCGACAGCGAAATGCCGAGCGCGGGAATCCACTCGAACGACTCGAAGGGCGTCCGATCCGCGATGACGTCGGGCGTCCTCAGAACCGCCTCGACGAACGCCACCGCCGCCATCGCTGCGGCGATGTAGAACGCCCGCGATCCGAGGGTCCGAACGAGCCACGGCATTGCCAACGAGATGACGGCGAACGCAGCGAGGATCAGCAGCACGGGCGTCTCCTCGGTCATGTCGGCCGGGGTGGCTCAGGGAATGGACAGTGGTCCTATCTTACGGTGCTACGACGCGCGGACCTCGAACAAGTCCTCGGGAATCCCTCAGCCCGGCGGAGGACCCGTCGTGTTGCCCTGCCGGAACGTGCAGGTGAAACTGATCGACGCGGCATCCAAACCCTCGATCATCCGCGTGACGATCGTGCCCGCGGCACGTCCCTTCTCCGCCGCGGGTTGCACCAGCGTGGTGAGTTCGTACGGGGCGAATCCGTCGACGGTGATGCCGTCGAATCCCGTCACGCTGACATCTGCCGGCACCGACAGACCGAGTTCTTCCGCGGCGCGGACGACGCCCGCCGCGAGCAGGTCGCTCTGCGCGATGACAGCGGTGGGACGATTGTGCGCGTCGGACAGGATGCTTCGGCCGGCCGCGAGCCCTTCGTCGATCAGGCTGCCGCCCGCCGCGTAGACGCGAGCCGCGGGGAAGACGTCTCGGGCACCGGCGAGTCGTTCGCGCGTGACATCCACGACGGGGACGCGGGAGTCATCCGGAGCGACCCATCCCCGCCAGCGTCGCGCGTCGAAGGGCAGGGTCAGCAGCACGACGTTCTCGTGACCGAGCGAGCGCAGGTGGCGCGCGGCGTGGCGCTGGGCCTCACGATTGTCCAACTCGACGCGCGGAATACCGGGGCCGGCATCACCTTCGATGACGACGACGGGGATTCCCCGGCCGCGAACGGCCGCGAGCGAGTCTGCGAGACGTCCGCTGCATCCGACCAGCACGACGGCGTCGACGGGGGCAGAGCGCAGACTCGGCGCCGACTGTCGGGGGTGCGCGGCGCCCGCGCCCGACCCATCGACGTCCGGAGAGATTCCGGCATCATCGCGAAGCAGCAGCAACCCGGCTCCGAGCGGCGAGACCCCCTCGGCGAGCCCGTCCATCATGACCGCCTTGATCGGATCACGAAAGGCTGCGCCGAGGTGTTCTTCGAAGACCACGCCGACGATGCCGCTACTCCCGCGACGGAGCGACGCGGCTCGAGGGTCCGGGCCCGTGTACCCGAGCGACGCCGCGGCCTCGAGAACACGGGCGCGGGTCGCATCCGTCACCGAGGCTTTGCCGCTGAAGACCACGGACGCGGTCGACGGCGACACCTGAGCAACACGCGCGACATCGGCGATCGTGGGCCTTCCGGCAGCCATCGCTCCTCCGGGTTCGGGATTGGTCCACCGATGGTACCCCGTACGGGCCGGGCAGCGTCGAATCGATTCGATAGACTCTGCCCATGTCCGAACTCGCCGCACCCCTCGACCACCGCGCCCTGTTGCGCTGGCGCACGGCGGTCTTCGCCATCTTCACGGCGAGCGGACTCTCGATCGCCACGTGGGCGTCGCGGGTTCCGGCCATCAAAGAAGCCCTCCAGATCGACAACATCCAGATCGGCTTCGTCCTGCTCATGGCGGGAATTGCCTCGATCGTCGGGCTGTCGCTCAGCTCGATCGTGCTCGCGCGTTTCGGGGCACGCCGCGGCATGTTCGTCGCGATGATCGTCATCGCGATCGGCGTCGCGATCATCGGAATCGGCACGGATGCCCTGGGCTCCTATGGGGCCGTCGTACTCGGCCTCGCCCTCTTCGGCCTCGGCAACGGATCGCTCGACGTCATGATGAACGTCGACGGCGCCGTGATCGAGAAGCAACTCGGCAAGACACTCCTCCCGCTCTTCCACGCCTTCTTCAGCTTCGGAACCGTGCTGGGCGCGGGCATCGGTGTGCTCGCCGTGACGTGGGGATTGAACGTCCTGGTCCACACCGCGGCCATGGCCGGGGTGATCCTCGTCATCGCATTCGTCAGCATCGCCAACGTGCCCGCCCGGATCGTGGCCATGGACCCGACGCCGTCGGGTGAACCGCGCCGCGACTGGCGTGCACGCCTGCACGAGTCCCTGTCGGCGTGGCGCGAACCGCGCACCTACACGCTCGGCATCGTGATGCTCGGCATGGCCTTCGCCGAGGGCGGCGCGAACGACTGGCTCGCGCTGACCGTGGTCGAGGGCCACGGCGCCGACCAAGCCCTTGGTGCGGCGGGGCTCGCGGTGTTCTCGGTGAGCATGACCGTCGTGCGCATCGCGGGCGGGCCGCTGGTCGATCGGTTCGGGCGCGTCGCGACGCTGCGCGTTCTCGCGGCCGCGGCAACGGTCGGTCTCTTGCTCTTCATCCTTGCGCCGTCGATCCCCCTCGTCTTCGTCGGTGCGGCGCTCTGGGGTGCGGGCGTTTCGCTGGGCTTCCCGCTGGGGATGTCGGCAGCGGCCGACGACCCCGCCCGGGCCGCGGCCCGCGTCAGCGCCGCCGCGACGATCGGCTACATCGCGTTCCTGTGTGGGCCGCCGCTGCTCGGGTTCGTCAGCGAGCACATCGGTCTACTCAACACCCTCTACATCCTGGTCGCGCTCATCGTTGCATCCGGCTTCGCGTCCGGAGCCACCCGCCCACTTCCGGGAGCGCACGTCGGCGAGGGTCGGCGCCACGAAAGCCCGGCGGCATCCGACGACCCGTCCACGCTGTAGCGACTCTCACGAGATCGCGAGAGCACCCACCCGATAGCCCGCACCCTTGTGCTCGGAGGGCAAGCGATCGCCGTTGCCGTGCAGCTTGTGGCGCAGCGTTCCCTCGACGTAGGAGGTCGGGTACGCACCGCGGGCGCGCAACTCGGGGATCACGTACGTCACGATGTCCTCGAAGGTGCCCGGCGTGATCGCGTAAGCGAGGTTGAACCCGTCCACATCCGTTTCGGCGACCCACTCCTGAAGCTGATCCGCGATCTCTGTGCCGGACCCCACGAGCGTGGGGCCGAGCCCACCGATGGCGCTGATGCGAGCGATATCCCGCACGGTGAATGTCTCGCCATTCTCCGCCGACTCCTGGTAGTTCGCGATGACGGACTGGATGGCGTTGCTCTTGACGTTGCCCACCGGCTCGTCGAGCTCGTACTGCGACAGGTCGATGCCCATCCATCCGGACATGAAGACGAGGGCGCCCTCGTGGTTCGCGTACTGCAGGAAGTCCTCGTGCTTGGCCTGTGCTTTTTCGGGAGTCTCGTCGGTGATGATCGTCAGCAGCGTGTAGATCCGAGCCGAGTATCGATCGCGACCAGCGGCCTCGAGGGCGTCGCGGATCTTGCTTACGGTGTTTTTCAGAACGGCCTTGGTGGGGGCGGCGACGAAAATCGCCTCGGCATTGCCCGCGGCGAACTCGATGCCGCGTGAGGAGGCACCGGCCTGGTAGATCACGGGCGTGCGCTGCGGCGACGGCTCGGAGATATGGATCCCCGGGACGGTGAAGTACTTGCCCTCGTGGCCGATCTCGTGGACCTTCTGCGGGTCGGTGAAGACACCTGACTCGCGGTCGCGAATGACCGCGTCGTCTTCCCAGGACCCCTCCCACAGTTTGTAGAGGACCTCGAGGTACTCGTCCGCGTGCTCGTAACGCTCATCGTGCTCGAGCTGATCGTCGTTGCCCATGTTGCGAGCAGCGGATGGCAGGTAACCGGTCACGACGTTCCATCCGACGCGACCCTTCGTCAGGTGATCGAGCGTCGACATCCGGCGAGCGAATGGATAGGGGTGCTCGTACGCGGTGCCGGCCGTGACGCCGAATCCAAGATGCTCGGTCACCGCGGCCATGGCCGAGATGAGAAGAACCGGGTCGCCCACGGGCACCTGGGCACCATGCCGGATCGCGGCTTCGTTCGTGCCGCCGTACACGTCGTAGGTGCCGAGGACATCGGCGATGAAGATGCCGTCGAAGTTTCCGCTCTCGAGCAGCTGGGCAAGCTCCGTCCAGTAGCTCAGATCTTTGTAGTTCGCTGAGCGATCGTCCGGATGGCGCCACATGCCCGAGGACTGGTGGGCTACACAGTTCATGTCGAAGGCATTGAAACGGATCTGTCGAGTCATCGGGCAATCGTCGGGCACGCCGGCAGCTCACGCCAGCGCAGACAACACAAAACGTCACACGGCTACGCACTGCGTCACATGGTTACCTACGGCGTCGTTTCGGCTGTCCCGACGTTGCGTGGCGCCCTTACGGTCGGCGGCATGCCTCCTATCGACCGACCAGGGCCGGCGACGCGATGATTCGTCTCGAGCAGCTCACCAAGACCTTCGGGACCGCGACCGTGCTCGACCGCCTCGACTTCGCCGTCGCGTCCGGCGAGATCTTCGCGGTCGTCGGCCCGAGCGGCGCGGGCAAGAGCACCCTCGCCCAGTGCGCGACCCTGCTCGAGGCGCCGACCTCGGGGGCCGTGATCGTCAATGGCGACAATCTCTCCCACCTGAACGCCAAGCAACTGCGCGTCGCCCGTCGCAGGATCGGCACGATCTTCCAGCACGACGGTCTTTTCAGCCGTCGCACCGCCGCCCAGAATGTCGCGCTGCCTCTGGAGTATCTGGGCGTCACCCCTGTCGAGTCGAAGCGCCGAGTGGCCGAGCTGCTCGATCGCGTCGGTCTCGCCGCCAAAGCGGGCAGCTACCCGCACGAGCTGTCGGGCGGCCAGCGCCAACGGGTCGGCATCGCACGTGCCCTCGCGCTCCGCCCCCGTGTGCTGATCTCGGACGAGGCGACGAGCGGGTTGGACCCCGAGGCGACGGCGTCCGTGGTCGAGCTCATCAAAGAGCTCCGCGACGACCTAGACCTGGCGATCATCTTCATCACGCACGAGATGGACACTGTTCGCAGCATCGCCGACTCCGTTGCGCGTCTCGATCACGGACGTATCGTCGAATCCGGGCGCCTCGTCGAACTCCTGCACGACGCCGACTCAGAACTCGGGCGCGCGCTCCAACCCCGCCGCACACACGCGGTCGCCGGAGAGTCCGAATCGACGTGGGTCGTGTCGTATCGCTCGGCGCGCGTCCCGACGGACTGGATGTCGCGGCTCGGCGAGACTCTGGGCGTTCCCGTGTCGCTGCTCGGCGCATCCGTCGAGGTGCTTCATCAATCGACCGTGGGTTCTGCGGTGATCGGTGTCGCCCACTCCGACGGCGAGCGTGTGCGGCAAGCACTGGAGGACCTCGGCCTGGATGCTCGACCGGAAGAACCGGTCCGCGCGGGTGTCCCCTCCGGGGCGGTTGCCCCCGAGGCGGTGTCGTCATGAGGCGTATCGATAACGTCCCCCTCGCGGACATTCCCGCCCTCATCTTCCCGGCGCTTCTCGACACACTGATCATGGTCGGGATCGTCATGGCCATCGTGGTCCTCGTCGGAATTCCGCTCGGCGCGCTCGTGCACAATCTCGCGCCACACGGCCTCTTCCCGCGGCCGCGGCTGCACGCCGTCCTGAGCGGAATCGTCAGCATCGGTCGCTCGCTGCCGTTCCTGATTCTGATGGCCGCGATCGTTCCGTTCACGCGATTCGTCACGGGCACCAACATCGGAATCGCCGCCGCGGTCGTCCCGATGTCGATCGCTGGCATCGCCTTCTTCACCCGCATCGTCGAGAACTCGCTGCGGGGCGTCCCGACCAACCTGGCGCGCGTCGCGACGGCGAGCGGCGCATCCCCCCTCCAGATCATCCGCACCGCGCAGCTGTCCGAGGCCGTTCCGAGCATCATCGGCGGCATCACGATCAACACGATCGCGATGATCGAGTACTCCGCGATCGCGGGCAGCATCGGGGCGGGCGGAATCGGATACGTCGCGGTGACCTACGGCTATCAGCGCTTCGACAACGGGGTCATGTTGGCCACGATCATCGTGCTCGTTCTGCTCGTCGCGGCCGTGCAAAAGCTCGGCGACACCTTCGTCTTCCTCACGACGCCCCACGCCCGCACGCGGCGTTCTCTTCAGCCGAGTCGTCTTCAGCCCACCCCCTAGCCCCAAACTCGCACAACACCCCAGGAGATATCTGCCATGACAACGACACAGGACACCCGCACCACACCGCCGAACGACAACGACCACGGGTTCGCGGTCAAAACCCGTCGGCGCTGGCCATGGATCGTCGGCGGCGCGGCCGTTGTGGCCGTGATCGGCGCCGCCGTGGTGGTGCCGCTTCTCAACCCGACCCAGTCCCCCAACGAGATCGCTGGGGCAACGCTCGAGATCGCCACCGCCGAGGGCAACGCCTCGGAGCAGGCGCTCGTGGAGTTCATCGCGAAAGAGGTCGCTCCCCGGTACGGCCTCACGATCGCCTTCCGCGGTCTGGCCGACAGCAACACCATCAACCGCGCCGTGAGCGAGGGCGAGGTCGCCGGCACGATCTACCAGCACAAGCTCTGGCTCAGCCAGGTTCTCGAGGCCAACCCGGACTTCAGAGAGACGGCCGCGGTTCCCGTCTTCCGATGGGGCTTCGGCGTGTGGTCGGACAAGTACGACGACATCAGCGAGATCCCGGATGGCGGAAAGATCTCGCTCTACTCCGACCCCGCCAACGAGGCACAGGGTCTCTGGGTCCTTGAACGCGCGGGCCTGATCACCCTCGATCCATCGGTCGACAAGGCTTACGCCACGCAGGACGACATCGTTGCCAACCCCAAGAACCTCACGTTCGTCTTGCTGGACTTCGCTGCCCAGTCGCGAGCGCTTCCCGATCTCGACGCGGCAGTGGGCTACACCGAGTATTACCTCGCGGCGCAGATCGACATCGACAAGCAGATCTACGCCCCCGCCGCACCCGACGAGTTCGCGGGACAGCTCACGATCGGCTCGGACTACGCCGAAACCGACAACATCAAGAAACTTGTCCAGGCATTCCAAGACCCGGCCGTGCAGGAGTTCCTCCGCACCGACCCGTCGGTCAAGGACATCCTGCTGCCGATCGACGCACAGTAGCCATCGCCGGGGGGCGGGTTCTCAGCCCGCCCCCCGGGCACCTTCGTGGCAAGGCACGGGGGCACCGACGGGTACCGTGGACGGGTGCGTCTCGTCATCGCCCGCTGCTCCGTCGATTACTCCGGCCGTCTCAGCGCGCACCTACCCCTCGCCACCCGTCTTCTCGTTCACAAGAGCGACGGGAGTCTGCTGGTGCACTCGGATGGCGGCAGCTACAAGCCGCTCAACTGGATGAGTCCGCCGTGCTCGCTGGTATCGCAACAGCCGGGCGACGATGCCCGCGAAGCCGGCGTCATCGAGCAGTGGCGTGTCACGCACGCCAAGTCGGGCGATGCCCTGCTGGTCAACATCTACGAGATCATCCACGACACGTCCCACGAGCTCGGCACCGATCCTGGCCTGCAGAAGGATGGCGTCGAGGCCGACCTGCAGCGGCTGCTCGCCGAGCAGGTCGAACTCATCGGTGACGGCGTCACGCTCGTTCGACGGGAGTTCCCGACGGCGATCGGGCCGGTCGACCTGCTGCTGCGAGACCCCGCCGGCGGAACGATCGCGGTTGAGGTCAAGCGTCGGGGAGACATCGACGGCGTCGAGCAGCTCACGCGCTACCTCGCCCTGCTGGGTCGCGACCCTCACCTGGCACCGGTGACGGGCGTTTTCGCCGCGCAAGAGATCAAGCCGCAGGCGCGCGTCCTCGCGACGGACCGAGGCATCCGCTGCGTCACCCTGGACTACGACGACATGAAGGGCATCGAGTCGGGGGTCCCCCGCCTGTTCTGACCCGTCCGGGCGGATCAGCGGCTCCCCGTAGGCTGAATCTCATGCCCGACATCTGCCCCTGGTCCTGCATCCTCTGGGATGTCGACGGAACGATCGTGGATGCCTCGGACGGCATCCTGCGCCGACTGACCATCACGCTCGAGCACTTCGGCCGACCCGCGCCGACGCGCGCCGAGCTGGTGCACTGGATCGGTCCGCCCATGTTCGAGTCCTTCCAGGCCCAGGCCGGGATGTCGCCCGAAGAGGCGACGACGGCGGTCTCGTGGTATCGCGAGCTCGGGGCCCGCGACGGCTACACGACAGGGGCGCGGACCTTCCCCGGCATCGTCGACCTGATCCACGATCTGCACCGCGATGGGGTTCCCCAGGCGACCGCGAGCAGCAAGCCCGAGAACCAGGTGCGAGAGCTGATGCAGTTCTTCGGGCTGACGGACGACTTCACCACCATCGTGGGCGCAACCCCCGATGAGCGGACACTGAGTGCCAAGTCCGACATCGTGGCCGAGGCCCTGCGCCGGCTCGAGGCCGCGGGAGTCGACACGTCCCGACCCGTGCTCATCGGCGACCGACACCACGACGTCGAGGGCGGCGCGGTGCATGACGTGCCTGTCATCTTCGTGCGCTGGGGCTTCAGCTGGCCGCACGAGTCCGAGGGCGCCTCCGCCGTCGCGGATGACATGGACGCCCTCCGCGCGCTCCTGCTTCCCGGCGCGTAGGGCGCCGGGGCGGGCATCCCTCGCTACCCTGACAGCGTGAGCGACCCGAAACATCCGCACCCCGCACGCACCTTCGCGCGGCTCGTCCGCGCCATGCCCGGGACGCTGACGCTGCTGGTGTTGATCGTCGTGGTCGGCATCGTCGGGCAGGGTCTCTGGCGCCCGGTCACCGAACAGCCCTGGTTCGAGGCGGTCGCGTACGGTCTGCCCGCGCTCGAAGCGGGTCGGTGGTGGACACCCTTCACGGGCACGTTCTTCGTCGCGCATCCCGTCGTCTACATCCCCACGCTTCTCAGCCTCGCCGGCCTCGGCTTCCTGGAGATGAAGCGGGGTACGCGCATCGCGCTGCTGTACTTCGGTTTCGGTCAGCTCTTCGCGATCTTCGCCGCGGCGGCGTTCCTGATGTTCGGCCGCCTCCTGCCCTGGCCCTGGGCGATAACCCTCGCGGGGCAGCTCGATGTCGGCGCGTCCGGCGGAACGATGGCCTGCATCGCCGCCTCCATCGGTCTGCTCGCGGCGCCGTGGCGCCAGCGCGGCTGGGTCATCGTCTTCGCGTATGCGGCGATCAGCCTGTTGCTGCTGGGTTCACTCGCCGATGTCGAACACGCCTTCGCGATCACGCTGGTGCTCGTGATCGACCGTTCGTTCCGCATCCAGCGCACCACCGTTCGCGAACAGCGGCTGCTGGCGTTCGCGGTGATCCTCTCGCTCGCGGTCATCCAGATCCTGTCGCTGCTGCTGCCCACGAACGGGCCGTTCGGGCCGACCGCGCCGCTCGATGGTCCGTGGCTCGACGTGGCGATCGACACGGTCGTGGTGCTGCTCGTGTCGCGCGGGCTCCGTCTCGGTCGTCGGTGGGCATGGATTCTCACCGTCCTGTGGGCCGGTGTGAACCTGCTGGTCGCCGCCGCGATCATCACCCTGTTCGCGCTCTTCCCCGCCGAGGTCTACGACGTTTATGGCGACCCGGATGTCGCACTCGCCACCTCGCTGCTGTGGGCGCTGTTCTTCGTCTACCTCATCATGGCCCGTCGGGCGTTCCGCGCTACCCGCCGCCGACGCATCGGTGAGGGATCCGCGGTATCGACCGACAATGTCCGCGCACTGATCCGCGCGGAGGGCGGCGGCAACCTCTCGTGGATGGCAACGTGGGAGGGGCTTCGCTACCTGCGCACCGGCGACGGCATGGTCGCCTTCCAGCCGCGGCTCGGGGTCGCGATCGCTCTCGCCGATCCGCTCGGGCCCCCGGCATCCGTCCCCGATTCTGTGAGCACGTATGTCCGTACAACCGAAGGCCAGGGACTCATCCCGTGCTTCTTCAGTTGCAGCCAGGTCACCCGGGATGCGATGCCGGACGGATGGCGCGCGCTGATCATCGCGGATGACACGATCGTCGATCTGCCCGGGCTAGAGTTCACCGGCAAAGCCTGGTCGTATGTGCGCCAGGCGCTCAACAGGGGCGAGCGCGACGGGATGACATTCCGACTCACGACGCTGGCCGAGGAGCCCTGGGGCGTGCGTCAGCAGTTGCGCGCGATCTCGGAGTCGTGGGTCGGCGACAAGGGCCTGCCCGAAATGCGGTTCACGCTCGGCACCCTGCAAGAGGCTGCGGATCCCGACGTGCGTCTGGCGCTCGCGATCGCCCCGAATGGCGACGTCGACGGCTTTCTGTCGTGGCTGCCGGTCTACGGACCCGGCGGCGCTGTGCACGGCTGGACCCTGGACCTCATGCGTCGCCGCGAGGGCGGCTTCGGGCCGGTCATGGAGTTCTTGATCGGATCGTCCGCGCGGGACTTCGCGGCGGAGGGTGCGCTGACGCTCTCGCTATCGGGCGCACCTCTCGCGCACGAGGTGACACCGGACGAGGGCGCGATCGCCCAGTTGCTGGGTTCGCTTTCGAGCGCGCTCGAGCCCGTCTACGGGTTCCGGTCGTTGCACCGCTTCAAGACGAAGTTCAATCCGCGCTACGAGCCCATCTACCTGCTGTACCGCGACGAGGGAGACCTGACCCGGATCGCGGCGGGGCTCACGCGCGCGTTCCTGCCGGACGCGACCCTCCGCCAGTTCGCCGCTGCCGGAGTCGACATGCTCCGCCACGACTGAGACCACGCCGGAAAAGCAGAACGCACCCCAGAGCGTGAGCTCCGGAGTGCGTCCTTGTGTGATTCGCCCTTAGACGGGGCGGATGTTCTCGGCCTGCAGACCCTTGGGGCCCTGAGCCGTCTCGAACTCCACGCGCTGGTTCTCCTCGAGCGAGCGGTAGCCGCCCGCCTGGATAGCGGTGTAGTGCGCGAAGACGTCGGCGCCACCCTCATCGGGGGCGATGAAGCCGAAACCCTTTTCGGCGTTGAACCACTTGACGGTTCCCGTGCTAGACATGCCTTGCCATTCTCTTCAGCCGCGCTAGCCGGAGCCACGCGGGTATAGTCCGCGAGTCCGAAGATCCGCGGGGTTGTGGTACCACGCTACCCCGATCAGGGCAACATCGCGCAATGCCTTCGGAAGAAGGAGACACAAACGTTGCCCGAACGTGACCACGGAGGTCCTCTCGCGGGCCCCGCTCCTCGCGAGGAAGGCGACCCTCACTGCCGGTACCTTGCGCCCGTGCGTAAGATGACTCGAATTATTCAAGCGGCGGGTTTCCGCCGTGCCTTACCCGAAAAAGGCACCCGAAATGCCCCTTGATGCACCCGCTGAACGCCTCGAGGCCAGCGGTTCCGCGCTGGCCGACGACGTATATGCCTTGCTCGCTCGCGCCATCCTCGACGGGCGCCTGGCGCCCGGCGAGCGCATCCGCGATGTCGAGATCGCCGACCTGTACGGGATCTCCCGCACCCCGGTACGTGAGGCCATCCAACGCCTCGCCAATCAGGGCCTGCTCGAGATTGCAGCCCACCGCTATACCCGGGTGACGATTCCCGACGATTCCAGCCGCGCGGAAGCCATCGAGTACATCGGTCAGCTCAGCGGAGTCGCGGCCCGTCTTGCCGTGATGCGAGCGACGGATGAGGAGCTCGCGGAGATCAGCGAGATCCTCGATCAGGTCGCGGTCGCGGCCGCCGACGCCGATCCGCGTGAGCTGTCGACGCTCATGGTCGCGCTGTTCCGGCGAATCACGCATGTATCGCGCAATCGGATGCTCATCCAGACGCTCCGCGAGATCCACCTGCCCGTCGCGCGCCTACTCGTCGGGTGGACCCCGCACCCCGATGATCCGATCCTGCGCGCCGATTCGTTCGTGCGCCTGCGCGACGCATTCCTTGCGCGCGACGCAGATGAGGCAGAGCGGATCGTGCGCGAGCAGCATCCGCTCGCCTGATACGACTCTGGCCCAGTAATCCCGAAGGACTCTGGGCCAGCTGCGCCACCGGATGTCTCGAACCTCTCGACATCTCTGGTGCGCGAGGGGGGAGTTGAACCCCCACGCCCTTTCGGGCACTGGCACCTGAAGCCAGCGCGTCTGCCTATTCCGCCACTCGCGCGAATCTCGGGACTAACGCCCAAAACTCAACCTTGCGAGAATATCACGGGTCTACGGCAGCGCGAGACGAGGATTCCGGCGGCTGAGGAGGACCATGAACGCAGTAGAGCCCTCCTCTCGCGCCGATCTCCTCCCGCGACGGACAGCCCTATCGCGCACAACTCCCCGATCGTCGGGGCCTATCCAGCCTCGCTGACTACGATGGGCCTACCATCCGCCCCGCCTGAGGAGCCCCGTGGGTCTACTTGACAGCTTTGAGAAGGGTCTCGAGCGCGCCGTAAACGGTGCGTTCGCGCGCACCTTCCGCAGCGGCATCCAACCCGTTGAGATCGCCTCCGCCCTGCGCGGCGAGCTCGACAAGAAGGCCGCGGTCGTCAGCCGCGACCGCATCCTCGCGCCCAACACCTTCATCGTTGAGCTCTCGCCCGACGACCACGCCAAGATGGCGGCGCTCGGCGACACGTTGCTGACCGAGCTCGACACTCTCGTGCAGAAGCACGCGAAGGCACAGGGCTACACGTTTGCGGGTGCCGTCAGCATCCGACTCGGCGTCGACCCGAATCTCGCGGCGGGAACGTTGCGCGTCAGCTCCACGACCGAAGAGGGCCGCGTTTCGTGGCGTGCCGTGGTCGACATCGATGGCAAACGTCACCCCCTGACCTCGAGCCGAACGGTGATCGGCCGCGGCAGCGACGCTGACATCACGATCCCCGACGCCGGCACGAGCCGGAAGCACGTCGAGATCCTGTGGGACGGCGAGCGCGCCATGGTCCGCGACCTCGGATCGACCAACGGGTCTTCCCTCAACGGGCAACGCGTCACGCAGGCCGCGCTCGAGCCGGACTCGACGATTCGGATCGGACGCACCGACATCGTCTTCCGCGTCGTCGCGCAGGCGCGACCCCCCAAGCCGCCACCACCGCCGCCCGCCGATGTAACCCGAGCCTTCGACGCGCTCGGCGGAAACGGGGCGCGATGAGCGAGCTCACACTCCTCCTGCTGCGGATCGGCTTCCTCCTCCTGCTGTGGGCCTTTGTCTTCGTGGTCGTCTATTCGATGCGCGCGGATCTCTTCGGCGTTCGCGTGCGACGGATGCCTGAGCCCGCGGGTGAAGCCGCCGTCGTCGCAGGAGCAGGCGCCGCGGGGGCAGCTGCTTCAGCCACCGCGCAGGTCCCTCCCCCCGCCGCGCCACGCGCCCCATCTACGCCCGCCCCAGCGGCAGCGCCCTCTCCCTCGCGCCCCGGGAAGAAGGGGGGCGCTGCGACGACCGAGTCGGTGCAGCGCATCGTCATCACGTCGGGGCCGAAGGCCGGGCTCGAACTCCCTCTGACGAACGAACCGCTGACGATCGGCCGCTCGAGTGAATCGGGCCTGGTGATCCGCGACGATTACACCTCCAGCCATCACGCGCGCCTGGTGCTGTGGGGCGAGCAGTGGATGATTCAGGACCTCGATTCGACGAACGGCACCTGGCACGACGGCGCCCGCGTGCAGGCCCCTACCCCGGTGACGATCGGCGCGCCGATCAAGGTCGGCGCAACCACCTTTGAGCTGCGGAAGTAGTTGATGGTCTTCGAGGGCTCCGCGGCGGCCCTGTCCCACACGGGCAAGGTGCGCTCCAACAACCAGGACTCGGGTTATTCCGGGTCCAACCTCTATGTCGTCGCCGACGGCATGGGTGGTCACGCGGGCGGCGATGTTGCATCATCCATCGCGATTCGGCACCTCGAAGATCTCGATCGGCCCTTCGCGAGCACGGCCGAAGCCGAGCGCGTGCTCCGCGACACGATCACCGAAACGGCATCCGCTCTGATCGATACGGTCGAGCAGCGGCCCGAGCTCTCGGGGCTCGGCACCACGGTGAGCGCGCTTTTGATGATCGACGACCACGCGGTCATCGCCCACATCGGGGACTCGCGCATCTACCTCTTCCGTGACGATCAGCTCACACAGATCACGACCGACCACACCTTCGTCCAGCGCCTCGTCGATTCGGGCCGCATCACCGTCGAAGAGGCGCGTTTCCACCCCCGGCGCTCCGTGCTGATGCGCGTGCTCGGCGACATGGACGCCCACCCGGATGTCGACACGTTCATCATGGCGACTCAGCCCGGTGACCGTTGGCTGCTGTGCTCGGACGGTCTCTCCGGCGTCGTCGACGATCCCCATACGGCGAAGGCCCTCGCGCAGGGGCTCACACCCCAGCGCACCGCCGACGTGTTGCTGAAGCAGGCCCTCGACGCCGGCGCACCCGACAACGTCACCATCGTCATCGTCGACGTGGGCGGATCTCATCCCGTCGTGGTGGGAACGCCGACCATCGTCGGCTCGGCGTCGACCCCGCTCGACTTCGATGTTCCCGCCGCGCGCCCGGGTCGCAGCAGCTGGCTGCACCCCAATCGTCAGGCTGCGAACGAACCGACGCACTTCGAGCCGGCGGCCGAGTTTCTCGAAGAACTCATCGAAGAGGACCGCCGCCGTGCCCGTCGTCGCCGGATCGGCTGGATCGTCGGCGCCGTGGTCGTGGCCGCGCTGCTCGTCGTCGGCGCATTCCTCGCATACTCGTGGACGCAGACGCGATTCTTCGTCGGTGCCGATCAAGAGATGGTCGTCGTCTACCGGGGCATTCAGCAGGACATCGGCCCGATCTCGCTGTCCGAGGTCTACGAAGAGACGGGGATCGATCTCGACGACCTGGACGAATTCACGCGACAGGCGGTCGAATCGACCGTTTCGGCGGGGACGCTGACCGAGGCCCGTGAGATCGTCGAACGCCTGCGCGCCACAACCGAGCCATTGGGGGTGAACCCGTGACCTCGACCCAACAAGGCGATACCGCCGAACTCAAGGCCGACACGACCGTCATGAAGGCGCTCCGCACGCTCCGGATGCCTCAGACCCAGCGCAACCGCGAGCTCGGTCTGCTGCTGCTCGCCTTTGCGGTGAGCGGATCCGCGGTCGCGCTCGTGCAGCTGGGTGCGATCGGTGGCATCGAGTGGACGATCCTCTACTATTTCGGTGCCCTCGCCGTCTTGGTACTCACGCTGCACATCGTGCTGCGGTTCCGGGCACCCAACGCGGATCCGATCGTCGTACCGATTGCAACGACCCTCACGGGCCTCGGCCTCGCAATGATCTACCGCATCGATATCGCCATCGACGCCGAGGGTTGGGATGGTGCATCCACCCGCCAGATCGCCTGGACCGGCATCGCCGTCGCCGGTGCCGTGGCCGTGGTCATCCTGTTGCGCAACTACCGCGTGCTTTTCCGATACACCTACGTCTCGGGATTCGTGGGGCTCGTTCTGCTGCTCCTGCCGGCAATCCCCGGTTTGGCTCGGGAAGGCACGGGCGCGGCAGTCTGGGTCTCGATCGGTGGCTTCTTCAGTTTCCAGCCCGCTGAGTTGGCGAAGATCGCCCTGGCGATCTTCTTCGCCGGTTACCTCGTCCGCACGCGCGAGAGCCTCACCTCAACCGGCCACCGTTTTCTCGGCATGACCTGGCCGCGTGCACGCGAGATCGGGCCGCTGCTGATCATCTGGGTCGTCTCGCTCGCGATCATCGTGCTGCAGCGCGACCTCGGCACCGGCGTACTGATCTTCGGCATGTTCATCGCGATGCTCTACACCGCGACGGGCCGCACCAGCTGGGTCGTGATCGGGCTGGGCCTCGCGTTCGCCGGTGTGTTCATCGCCTCGCAGGTCATGACGTACGTCGGGTCGCGCATCTCGGCCTGGTGGCACGCCTTCGATCCCGAGGTCATCGAACGCACCGGGGGCAGCTTCCAGCTCGTCGAGGGCATCTTCGGACTCGCGCAGGGCGGCCTGATCGGCACCGGCCTCGGGCAGGGTCGCCCCTACCTGACGCCGCTGTCGCAGAGCGACTACATCGTCCCGAGCCTCGGCGAAGAGCTCGGTCTCATCGGTGTTTTCGCGATCCTGTGCCTGTACATGCTCTTCGTCAGCCGCGGCATCCGGATCGGACTCGCCGGCCAGGATGACTTCGGGAAGCTCCTCGCGACCGGTCTCGCGTTCACGATCGCGCTCCAGGTGTTCATCATGGTCGGCGGCGTGACCCGCCTGATCCCGCTGACGGGGCTGACGACGCCGTTCCTCGCCGCCGGTGGTTCATCGCTCGTCGCGAACTGGCTCATCGTGGCTCTCTTCTTGCGCATCTCGGACGCCGTGCGCTCACGTCCCCGGGTGGTCATCGGATGAACAAAGAACTCCGCCGCCTATCGGTCGTCATCCTCGCGATGTTCCTCGCGCTGTTCGGTGCGACCAGCTGGATCCAGGTCGTCCAGGTCGACGCCCTCGCCGAGAATCCCGCGAACACGCGTGCGCTGTACGACGCCTACCAGGTCCAGCGCGGCGCGATCATCGCGGATGGTGCGGCCATCGCGTATTCGGTGCCTTCGGACGACATCTACTCGTTCCAGCGGGTCTACACCGATGCGGCGATGTGGGCCCCCGTCACGGGGTACATCAACCCGCTGCTGAACTCCCGGACCGGGCTCGAGAGCGCGATGAACCAGGAGCTCAGTGGCACGTCGGGGTCGCAGTTCCTGCAGCGCCTCGATCAAATCATCACGGGCCAGAAGCCTCAGGGCTCAAATGTCGCGACCAGTCTTCTGCCGCGCGCGCAGCAGGCCGCCTGGGACGCCCTGCAGGGATACGAGGGTGCGGTGATCGCGATCGAGCCGTCCACCGGCCGCATCCTCGCGATGGTCACGACCCCGAGTTTCGACACCAACCTGCTCGCCGCGCACAGCTCATCCGAGGTCAATGACGCCTTCGACGTGCTCGACCTCGACCCCCTGCGTCCTCTCTCGAACCGCGCCATCGCGGGGACACTCAACCCGCCGGGCTCGACGTTCAAGCTCGTCGTTGCCTCGGCCGCACTGTCTTCTGGTCGCTACACGCCCGAATCGACCTTCGCAAACCCCGCGCAATGGCAACTACCGGGATCATCCGACTTCATCAACAACTCCGGCGGCGGCACCTGCGGGCCGGGCGAGACCGTCACCTTGGCCGACGCCCTCCGCCTCTCGTGCAACATTCCGATGGCCCAGCTCGCGGTAGAACTGGGCGACAACGCGATCCGCGAAGAGGCCGAGAAGTACGGCTTCAACTCGTCGTTCACGATGCCGCTCGAATCAACCGCGTCGACCTACCCGCGTGCGCTCGAGGATGCCCCAACGGCTCTCACGGGCTTCGGGCAGGGCGATGTCCGCGCTACCCCGCTGCAGATGGCGATGGTCTCGGCCGGAATCGCAAACGACGGCGTCGTGATGAACCCCCGCATGGTCGACCGCGTGATCGGCCCCGACCTGTCGGTGCAACAGACCTTCGATGACACCGAATTTGCAACCGCCCTGAGTGAAGAGGATGCAGCAACCATGACCCAGATGATGGTGGCGAATGTCCAGAACGGCGTGGCGTCGGGTGCAAGAATAGACGGCGTAGAGGTGGCTGGAAAAACCGGCACGGCGGAGAACGGTGCGACCGCTCCGTACACCCTCTGGTTCACGGGCTTCGCGCCCGCGGATGACCCGCAGGTAGCGGTCGCGGTTGTGCTGGAGAACGGCGCAGGGCGGGGCCAGCAAGGCGGATCGAATCTGCTCGCGGCCCCGATCGGCAAGGCGGTCATGGAGGCGGTGCTGGAGCGATGAGACCCACACAGGGAGTGTCCTTCGGCGGCCGCTACGAGCTGATCTCGCGCATCGCCATCGGTGGCATGGGCGAGGTCTGGGAGGCCACCGACCACGTCATCGGCCGCACCGTCGCGATCAAGATCCTTAAAGACGAGTACATGGGCGACCCGGGCTTTCTCGAGCGCTTCCGCGCCGAGGCGCGGCACGCGGCCCTCGTCAACCACGAGGGCATCGCGAGCGTCTTCGACTACGGCGAAGAGAACGGCAGCGCCTTCCTCGTCATGGAACTCGTTCCCGGCGAGGCTCTGTCGACGATCCTCGAGCGCGACGGCACCCTGTCGACCGACAAGACGCTCGACATCGTCGCTCAGACATCCGCCGCTCTCCAGGCCGCCCACGCGGCCGGCCTGGTGCACCGCGACATCAAGCCGGGCAACCTGCTGATCACGCCCGATGGGCGCGTGAAGATCACCGACTTCGGTATCGCCCGCATCGCCGACCAGGTGCCCCTGACGGCCACGGGCCAGGTCATGGGAACCGTGCAGTACCTCTCGCCCGAGCAGGCCTCGGGCCACCCGGCCTCAGCGGCGACCGACATCTACTCGCTCGGCATCGTCGCCTATGAATGCCTGGCCGGCAAGCGTCCCTTCACGGGCGAGTCGCAGGTCGCGATCGCGATGGCGCAGATCAACGAGCAGGCACCTCCGCTTCCGCCCACGGTCGCGGTCCCCGTGCAGAACCTGGTCTTCGCCATGATCGCGAAGAAGCCGGAGGACCGCCCGAGCTCGACCGCCGTCGTCGCGCGCGCCGCCACCGCCCTGCGTCGCGGGGACATCGCGGCGGCCGCCGCCGCGATCCCGGCGATCGCCACGGGTGTCGTCGCGACGGACGAGGCAACTCAACTGCTGACCGCTGCGGCACCCCTCGATGCCGCCACGCGCCTTCTCACGCCGGGTGATGCCACGGGAGCCACGGCGACGGCGGTCGACGAAGCCCCGCCACGCAAGCGCAGCCCGTGGACCTGGCCCCTGGTCGCCCTGATCGTTCTGCTGCTGCTCGTACTGGGCGGTGCCGTTTGGGCGCTGCTGGCGAACCAGGGCGGCGGCGCGGATCCGACAGGCTCACCCTCGTCAACCGCGCCGACTCCGTCCACCTCGAGCACCGAGCCCGCGCCGACGCCCACGACGGTGAATGTCGACGCGCTCGATCTCGTCGGCCAGGAGTGCGAGGCGGCGCGTCAGATCCTGACGGACGCCGGCATGAACTCCTCGTGCGTCGACGGCAACGCGGCGACGACGGAGGATGAAGTGGGGCTCGTTTACGACGTGAACCCCTCCGGCCCCAATGTCGCCCAGGGCACGACCATCGAGTTGACGCGGTACGCCTCGATCACCCCGATGAACACTCCTGGCGCCCCGACGATCCAGGACGGCGGAGCACCCGTCACCACCGTCACGGCAAATGACACCGTCGACGTCCAGTGGTCGGGGTACAGCTGCGCCGCGGGTACCGGGTCGGTACTCTCGTACAACCTGACGGCCTCGAACGGCCTGTTCTCGAACGGGCAGTCGTCGATCGTGATCGCCGCCAACCAGCGGACCGCACCGATCGAAGTCAGCGCGAACGCCGGCCAGTCGCTCATCGTCAAGTACACGGTGACGTGCACGGGCGGACCCGGGGGCGACCGCACGTCTCCGGAGTCGGCCGAAGCGGCCGCGACGATCGCCCCCGCGTCGACCCCCACGCCGAGCGCACCGAACCCGTAGGTCGCGTCGCCGCAATCCGATCCATAGCCGCCACCTAGGCTAGGAAGTCCCCCTTCCCCATCGACGAGGAGTACCCCGTGACGAATGAGCCACGCGTGCTGTCCGGTCGATATCGCATCGACGAGCTCGTCGGGCGCGGGGGAATGGCTTCCGTCTACCGCGGCTACGACCTGACACTCGGTCGCGCCATCGCGATCAAGATGCTCAAGCGCGAGCTGGCAGACGATGCGGCCTTCCGCACGCGATTCCGCCTGGAGGCCCAAGCGGCGTCGCGGATGGCGAACCCGACGATCGTGCGCGTGTTCGACGCGGGAGAAGAAACCGAGCGCGACGGCGACGGATCGACGCATCCGGTCCCGTACATCGTGATGGAACTCGTCGAGGGCGCCCTTCTGAAGGATGTCATCGACGCCGGCCCGGTCCCCGAGGCCGACGCCGTGCGCTACGTCGACGGGATCCTCGAGGCGCTGGAGTATTCGCACCGCGCGGGTGTCGTGCACCGCGACATCAAGCCTGGCAACGTGATGATCACGGATGCAGGACAGGTCAAGGTGATGGACTTCGGCATCGCGCGCGCGGTTTCGGATTCGTCGTCCACCGTCGCCGACACGACCGCGATCCTCGGTACGGCCGCGTACTTCTCTCCCGAGCAGGCCAAGGGTGAGGCCGTCGACGGACGCGCCGACCTGTACTCGACGGGCGTCGTGCTGTTCGAACTCCTCACCGGTCGCGCTCCGTTCCGGGGCGAGTCCCCGGTCGCGGTGGCCTACCAGCACGTGAGCGAGACACCGGATGCTCCCTCCGAACTCAATCCCGAGGTCTCACGCGCGCTCGACGCGGTCGTGCTGCGTGCACTCGCGAAGGATCCGTTCCAGCGATACCAGTCTGCCGAGCAGTTCCGCGGCGCTTTGTCGGCGGCCGTCGGCGGCGCCGCACCCAGCAAGCGTCAGCTCGGCGCACTGACCACCGAGCTGTACGGCGCGAACCCCCGCCAGGCGGCGGAGACCGCACGCTCGCTGCGTCAGTTGAGCACCGACGACACCATGGCCCGCACGCAGAGCGGACCTCCCGCGGCCTGGATCTGGACCGGGGTCGCCGTGCTCGCGGTGGTGATCATCTCTCTCTTCTTCTGGATCGTCACGATCCAGCCGCAATCGGAGGTTCCCTCTACGGCCCGGGTCGTCCCCTCCGTCGTCGGTCAGACGTACGAGGCAGCGAACAGCGCCCTCGCCGAAGCGGACCTGAATGCGGTCCGCCGTGATGAGGCGAGTGACACCGTCTCCGAGGGTTCGGTCGTGCGCACCGTCCCGGCGGCGGGCGTCGGCGTCACCGTGGGCCAGGACGTCACCGTGTACGTCTCGACGGGCGCGGAAACGACACCTGTCCCGCCCCTCGAGGGCTTGTCCGAGGCAGACGCCCGCGCCGCGATAGAAGCAGCCGGGCTCACGGTCGGGCAGATCACGTCGCGAAGCGTGCCGGGCAAGGGCGAGGGCACGGTCATCTCGTCATCGCCCGTCGCGGAAGAGAGCGTCATCGTCGGGTCGACGGTCAACCTCGTTACCGCGACCGGGCGGGTGCCGATCATCAACTACGTCGGATTCACACTGCAGGCGGCGACGGACAGCATCACCGGGCCGAGCATCCAGCTTACGGTCAGCCGCATCGAAGACCCGAGCTGTGTAGCGACGGATCCCGAGATCGTCACGCAGCAGTCGATTCCGCCGGGCGAAGCAGCGGTCGGTTCGACGATCGCGCTGACGGTCTGCACGGGCGTCGCCCCGTAACCACGCTCCGCGGAGCGGGCCGCGACTTGAGAGCGAAGAGCCGGCTACGCAGAGCCGACGAGCGGATGCTTGCCGTCCGCCGCGGCGACAGCATCAGGCATGCCCGACTCGGCGAGCCAGTTCGCGAGCAGACGGTGCCCTCCCTCGGTGAGCACGCTCTCGGGATGGAACTGAACGCCGCGGAGCGGCGCTTCGCGATGTTCGAGCGCCATGATGACGCCGCCATCTGTTCGCGCGGTCACGCGGAGTTCGGAGGGAAGAGAACCCTCCAGCACGGCGAGCGAGTGATACCGCGTCGCGGTGAACGGCTGCATGATGCCGTCGAACAGACCGCTGCCGTCGTGCACGACGGTCGAGGTCTTGCCGTGCATCAGCTCGGCGGCTGTAGACACGACGCCGCCGAAGGCCTCGGCGATGGCCTGGTGCCCGAGACAGACACCGAGCAGGGGCATCCGCATCTCTTCCGCGGCGCGGACGATCTCGATGGACGCGCCGGCCTCGCCCGGTGATCCCGGTCCCGGCGAGAGCAGAACCGCATCGTGTTTGCCCAGGATGTCTCGTACGGATCCAACCGGGATGTCCCGGCTCCGGACGACCTCCACCCGCGCGCCGAGCTGGGCGAGATAGTCGACAAGCGTGAAGACGAAGCTGTCGTCGTTGTCGACGACCAGAACGCGGAACGTCACTGGACCGTGACCTCTTCGGGCGTGATCCATACCGCGACGACGGGGAAGACGTAGAAGAACAACGCGTAGACGATCGCCGCAGCAGCCACGAGCAGAATCAGCGTCCGGATCCACCACGGACCGGGCAGTACACGCCACAGTGCGCCGTACATCAGGACACCGCCGATTCAGAGACAGGCGCCCCGGGTACACCCTCGGGAGGCCCGTCCGCACGAGGCTGGAAGGATTCGAAGACCGAGTACGCGATGATGCGCTCGGCGATGGTGTGCTTGGGTGAACAGCTCGTCATGGTCAAGTAGCGCCCACCCGCACCCGTGAGCGTGTCTTGCGGCACCGGGGCCAGTACGTCCACCGCTGAAGGCCGCACGTACTCGAGCGTGCGGAAGTGGTACGTGTACCAGCCGTCCTGGGTCTCGATGATGATCGAATCACCGACGCGCAGCTCGTCTATCGCGTAGAACGGCGCCCCGCCGAAACCGGTGCGGTGGGCGGCGACGGCGAAGTTGCCGACCTCGCCGGGCATCTGTGTCCCCGGGTAGTGCCCGATTCCGATCGTGTCGAGGGTGCGGGCACGCGAGACGCCGCCACCGATGCGCGCAGCGAAGTCCGCTCCGAAGCGCGGGACGTACATGATGCCGAACTCTTCGCCATCGTCGGGCTCGGCCGCGATGACGGGTTCGACGGGTGCGGCGGGCTCTTCAGGCTCGTCAGGCGCCACTGACGCAGACGGGCTCGGGTCCGCAATGGGTGGCGGGGAGTCCTGCCATTCTTCCGCGAGGGCCAGCGCATCCGCCCTGTTCTGGGCCGCCGCGATCTGATCGCCGATCCACATCTGCCACCCGACGAACAGCAATACGACAACGCCCGCTGTCAGAAGCAACTCGCCGGCGACCCCGATGACACTGATCCTGCGAGCGCGCCGAGCACGACCCCGCCGTGTGGCCGCGTCCGAGGGTACGACCGTCTCCGAGCTCGCCGGATCGGCAGCTGCTCGCTGTCCCCCCGGTTCGCGCATATCCACCCGCCGATCCTAGGCCACGGTGCTGTGTGCGGCTTAGTGCTGTGTACGGCCGCCCCGCTACAATGGCTCTCATGTCCCGATCTGACGACGTCGACCCCGGCGCGCCCCGTCGCGACGTCGACGCCCCCAATCCCGTTTGGTTCCTGCCGGTCATGGTCGGCTTCATGCTCCTGGGCCTCGCCTGGGTCCTCGTCTTCTACCTGAGTAACGGCACACTGCCCGTTCCGGGTATCGGTGCGTGGAACCTGGCCATCGGCTTCGGCATCGCTCTCATCGGCTTTTTGATGACGACACGTTGGCGCTGAGAGAACTAGTTACACGCGTGTAATTCTCCACAGCTGTGCAGAACCCTGTGGACAACGGCTCTCAGCCGATGAGCGCGGGCACCGCGCAGAGCGCGAGGAGCACCGCGGCGAGCCCGGCGAGCAGACCGTATTGCAGCCCACGTTGATCGGCACGACGGGTTCGCGCGAAGATCAGACCCGCGAGCGCTCCCGCGGCGAGACCGCCGACA
Source organism: Microbacterium lacus (assembly GCF_002812805.1). Lineage (GTDB taxonomy): Bacteria > Actinomycetota > Actinomycetes > Actinomycetales > Microbacteriaceae > Microbacterium > Microbacterium lacus_A. The sequence goes on from NZ_NMUM01000044.1 coordinate 74,266, forward strand.
TGTGCCTGCCACGAGATCGAGAAGCCCGGCAAGAACCCGATCACCAGGTTGATGCCGACGATGATCAGGATGCCGGTGATGTTGGCGCCGATGTGCCGACCGATCACGAGTAGCGCTCCGAGCAATCCGAAGACCGCTCCCGATGCACCGATCACGGACGTCAGCGGCGCGAGCAGCGCGACCGCGACCGAACCCGCGAGGCCCGAGAGGAGGTACAGGAGAAGGAATCGGATGTGGCCGAGCAGCGGCTCAAGGCTTCGTCCGATCATCCAGACGGCCAGCATGTTGAGACCGACGTGCCAGAGCCCGGAGTGAGCCAGCGTGTCGGTGAAGACTCGCCACGGCTGGAAGAACCCGAGCGAAGGATCGAGGTAGGCGCTGTTGAACAAGAACGCGCTCGTCAGGTCGAGCCCGGGGATGTAGTCGAGTACGAACAGAGCGGCCGTCACCCCGATGATCCAATAGGTCACCAAGGGACGACCGCTCATTGCGCGGACCGATGCGCGAGCGCGCCGGACAGCCGGGGGTGTGTCCGCCCGCTGTGCTTTCATGCACTCGGGGCAGATGACCCCGACCGCTCCCTGTGTCTGGCACTCGGGGCAGATGGTGCGCAGGCACCGCTGACAGAGCACGTAGCTCCGGCGATCGGGATGCCGGTAGCAGAAGTCCTCGGGATTACGTGCCCCGTCAGCGCTCACGCGAGTGCGTCAGACCGTAGCGATGTCGACCGACTGCAGCACGACGGGCTCGATCGGCCGGTCGCCGCCCGCGGTGGGAACGGCGCCGATGGCGTCGACCACGGCGCGCGAAGCGTCGTCCGCGACCTCACCGAAGATCGTGTGCTTGCCCTGCAGCCACGGGGTCGGGTCGGTCGTGATGAAGAACTGCGAGCCGTTCGTGCCCTCGGCCTTGCCCGTGATGGCGTTGCGACGCAGGCCCGCGTTGGCCATGGCCAGCACGTAGGGCGCGTTGAAGTTGAGCTCGGGGCTGATTTCGTCGTCGAAGTTGTACCCCGGTCCTCCGGTGCCCTGTCCGAGCGGGTCGCCGCCCTGGATCATGAAACCGGGGATGATGCGGTGGAAGACCACATCGGTGTACAGGGCGCCTTCGCCGGGCTTGCCCGTGGCGGGGTCGGTCCACTCGCCGGTTCCGTCGGAGAGCCCGATGAAGTTGCGAACCGTGCGGGGAGCGTGGTCACCGTAAAGGTTGACGACAATGTCGCCGTGGTTGGTGTGGAGTGTGGCGACAGCGGTGTGATGCGGCATTGATCCATTCTGGCATAGGAGTTTGCCGCGAACTCTGGCCTCGCGGGCTCACCGTGGCAAGATGGGGAGGGGCGCATCGTCGCCCCCGACGAACAAGGAGGCAGCCGTGGGCCTGAGTCGTAAGCGCAAGAAAGAGCTCCGCAAGCTGCAGGATTCCGCCAACAAAGTGTGGCAGACGCAGCAGGTGCTCGTAGGAGAAGCCGCAGGTATCGCCCGTGAAGCGAGCCGTCAGCTCGGAAACTACTCACGTGAGCAGGTCGGCCCCGCCGTCCAGGCGACGTACGAACAGCGCGTCATGCCCGTGGTTCACAAGAGCGCAAAGGTCAGTCGTGACGTCCTCGAACACCGCGTCGTGCCGGCGGTCGGCGGAGTCGTGGGGGGCGCGCTTTCCGTATGGGACGCCGCGAACGACACCCGTTCCCGCCTGGCGAGTGGCCGCGGATTCTCGCTACCTGACGCCCGCACGTTCGGTAAGAATGCGGATTCGTACAGCAAGAAGGCCACCAAGGCCCTGTCGAAGAAGCTCGCCGTGCTGGAGCCCAAGAAGCCCGGCATGAGCACGGGCAGTGTCATCGCGATCGTCCTCGGAGTGATCGCCGCTGCTGGTGTGCTGTACGCCGCGTGGCAGACACTGCGTGCCGACGACGAGCTTTGGGTCGCGGACGACCCGCTTCGCTCCCCCGATGAGTGATCCGGATGCCGCCACCGCACGTGTGCGGTCGGCGGCATCCGATCTGGGTCTCGACATCGAGATCCGCGAGCGTCCGGAAGCCGGCAGCATCCATGAGGCTGCCGGCTTGCTGGGCGTTGAGCCACGAAACATCGTCAAGACTCTCGTCGTGAAACGAAGTGACGACACCTACCTCTTCGCTTTGATTCCCGGGGATCGGCAGATCGCGTGGGCGAAGTTGCGCGCCGTCGTGGGCGTGAACAAGCTGCAACTGCCGGATCCGGAACGAGCCCTCGCTGCGACCGGATATGAACGCGGCACGATCGTTCCCCTCGGGAGTTCGACAGCGTGGCCCGTCTACGCCGACGAGAACATCTCGGGGCGCGTGGCTCTCGGAGCCGGCGCTCACGGCTACAGCCTCTTCGCCGACTCAGACGCCCTGCTCCGTGCGCTCGGTGCAACCGTGGCCGACATCTCGCAACCGAACGGCTGACGAGTCAGATCAGTCCGGCCATGCCGAGCGCTATATCCACCAGCTTGACGCGATGCAGCGAGCGAATGGACGCGAGCGTGAACCAGTCCGCCCGATCGGTCGATCCGCCCACCTCATTGCGCAATCGACCACCCGTGACCCGGGCCCGGTAAACGATTCGCAAAGCGTGGAGCGGATCCGGCGGTCCCAACGGGATCCTGCGGGAGGCCGGGATCACGCGGGAGTGGATACCCAAGAGGTCACCGACCGCTACGCGGTAGCCCGTCTCTTCGCGGATCTCGCGGCGCGCGGCATAAGTCGGATCTTCACCCTCTTCGAGGCCCCCGCCCGGCAAAGTCCACGCGGCGCGACGACCCTCGTTCCAATGAGCCAAGAGCACGCGACCGGAAGAGTCGAGAACGACGCCGTAGGCCGCGACGCGGATGTCCATGGTCACGACACCATCCTCAGTCGCTGTCGACCAGAAAAACTGTGGAGCCTAGGAGAATCGAACTCCTGACATCCTGCTTGCAAAGCAGGCGCTCTACCAACTGAGCTAAGGCCCCGCGGGGACGGATTGGTGGGGCTACCAGGACTTGAACCTGGGACCTCTTCATTATCAGTGAAGCGCTCTAACCGCCTGAGCTATAGCCCCGCAACCTCCAAGACTTTACCCGACCTGCGCGCTCGGCGCGAATCGCGGGTGGCGTTGTCGTTTGCATGCCGAAGCGATTGACTGAGCCCATGACAGATGAGGTAGCCGGTCACGTCGGCGAGGCACACACGGGCGGTATCGGTCAGCGCCTCAATTGGCTCCGCGCGGGCGTGCTCGGAGCCAACGACGGCATCGTTTCTGTCGCCGCTCTTGTGGTCGGCGTTGCCGGCGCAACCACGGACTCGTCGGCCCTCCTCATTGCCGGAATCGCGGGGCTCGTGGGTGGGGCGATTTCGATGGCACTCGGCGAGTACGTCTCGGTGAGCAGTCAGCGCGACAGCGAGCGAGCGCTGATTGCGAAAGAGACGGCCGAGTTGCGCGATATGCCCGACGAAGAGCTGGAAGAGCTCGCGGGGTTGTATCGAGACCGCGGGCTCTCTGAGGCGACGGCGCGACAGGTCGCCGAAGAACTCACCCAGCACAACGCCCTCGCCGCACACCTCGAGGTAGAGCTACACATCGACCAGGACGACCTCGTCAGTCCGTGGCAGGCCGCACTGTCGTCTGCTGTCGCCTTTACGGTCGGCGCACTGCTTCCTCTGCTCGCGATCCTGCTTCCCCCGCCCGCTTGGCGCGTGCCCGTCACGTTCGTGGCGGTGCTGATTGCACTGGCGATCACCGGATGGGTCTCCGCCATCCTCGGTGGTGCGAGCCGCGGCCGCGCAGTCCTCCGACTGGTCGTCGGAGGAACGCTCGCGCTGGCCGTGACGTGGCTGATCGGTTCCCTGCTGGGAACCAGCGGGGTGGTGTGATCCGCCGCGATTAGTTCGAGGTGAATCCGACGAGCAGGCCGCCGGTGATCTTCACCGCGAGGTTGTAGATACCCGCGACCACAGCACCGAGCACCGTGACGACGATCAGGTTGAGGATCGCGACCACGGCGGCGAAGGCCATGACCTGCGGTAGGCCCACGAGATCGGAGATGCGGACTCCGTTCTCGGAGAAGCTCTGGAAGAATTCGTCGAATTGTCCGATCAGGCCCGTCGTCTGCACGACCATGAAGATCAGGAAGAACGACACCACGGTCACGATGGCGATCGCGACAGCAGCAAGGAACGACAGTTTCACAGCCGACCAGAAGTCGATGTAGACGAGTCGCAGGCGGACCTGCTTGGAGCTCCCCTGTCGGCTCGACTTCTTGGCCAGCTTGTCGGCAACGGTGCTCATGCGTCAGAACTCTCTTCCGTGGGCGTAACGGGTGTCGACTCCGCGATGTCGGTGGGGATGGATTCGACCGGCTGCTCCACGTCGACGCTCCTCTCCCCGTTACGGGCGATCGCGATGATCCGGTCGTCGTCGCCGGGACGGGCGAACACGACACCCATCGTGTTGCGACCCTTGGCGGGCACCTCGGCCACGGAGGAGCGTACCACCTTGCCGCTGGCAAGAACCACCAAGACCTCGTCGTCCTCACCCACGATCAAACCGCCCGCGAGCACACCCCGATCGTCGCTCAACTTGGCCACCTTGATGCCGAGTCCGCCTCGTGATTGACCGCGATATTCGGCCACCGCGGTGCGCTTGGCGTAGCCTCCGTCGGTCACGACGAAGACGTAGTGACCGGCAGCGCCGCCGTTCTGGGGGGCGACGCTCGCCGACAACAGACTGTCGTCTCCGCGGAACGACATGCCCTTGACCCCGGCGGTCGAGCGACCCATGGGACGCAGCGCATCGTCGTCCGCTGTGAAGCGGAGTGACATGCCGTGACGCGAGATGAGCAGGATGTCGTCGTCCGCCTCGACCAACAACGCGCTCTCGAGTTCGTCACCCTCGCGCAGGCTGATCGCGATGATGCCACCCTGGCGGTTGGTGTCGTACTCGGTCAGACGCGTCTTCTTCACGAGGCCGCCGCGCGTGGCCAGCACCAGGTGGGTCGCGACACTGTAATCGCGGATGTCGAGCACCTGCGCGATCTCTTCGCCCGGCTGCAGCGCCAACAGGTTGGCCACGTGCTGACCCTTGGCGTCGCGTCCGGCCTCGGGCAGCTCGTACGCCTTGGCGCGGTACACGCGGCCTCGGTTCGTGAAGAACAGCAGCCAGTGGTGGGTCGTGGTGACGAAGAAGTGCTCGACGACATCGTCTGCGCGCAACTGCGCACCCTTGACGCCCTTGCCGCCGCGATGCTGGGCCCGGTAGTTGTCACTGCGGGTGCGCTTGATGTAGCCGTCACGCGTGACGGTGACGACCATCTCTTCTTCGGGGATCAGGTCTTCCATCGACATGTCGCCGTCGAAGCCCATCAGGATCTCGGTGCGGCGGTCGTCGCCGTGCTTGGCCACGATCTCGGTCAGCTCATCGCGGACGATGGTGCGCTGACGCACGGGGCTGGCGAGGATGTCCTGGAAGTCGACGATCTGCGCCGTGATCTTCTCGGCCTCATCGATGATCGCCTGACGCTCGAGGGCCGCGAGGCGCCGCAGCTGCAGTTCGAGGATCGCACGAGCCTGCAGATCGTCGATGTCGAGGAGTTTCTGAAGGCCCACGCGCGCCTCGTCGGCCGACGGCGAACGACGGATGAGCGCGATGACCTCGTCGAGGGCGTCGAGCGCCTTCAGGTAGGCGCGCAGGATGTGCATACGCTCTTCGGCCTTACGCAGGCGATAGGTCGTCCGCCGAACGATGACCTCGATCTGGTGCGTGATCCACAGCGACACGAAAGCGTCGAGCGAGAGCGTGCGGGGCACACCGTCGACGATCGCGAGCATGTTCGCGCCGAAGTTCTCCTGCAGCTGCGTGTGCTTGTACAGGTTGTTCAGCACGACCTTCGCGACCGCATCGCGCTTGAGCACGATCACGAGACGCTGACCCGTACGACCCGAGGTCTCATCGCGAATGTCGGCGATGCCCGAAATCTTGCCGTCGCGGGCGAGGTCGCGGATCTTGATCGCGAGGTTGTCGGGGTTGACCTGGTACGGCAGTTCGGTGATGACCAGGCACGTGCGGCCCTGGATCTCTTCCACCGAAACGACGGCGCGCATCGTGATCGAGCCGCGTCCCGTCCGGTATGCCTCGTGGATCCCGCGAACACCCAGGATCTGCGCACCGGTCGGGAAGTCCGGACCGTGCACCCGCTGAATCAGGGCTTCGAGGAGCTCTTCGCGCGAAGCATCCGGGTTCTCGAGCGACCACAGCACGCCCTCAGCGACCTCACGGAGGTTGTGCGGCGGAATGTTGGTCGCCATGCCGACCGCGATACCGACCGAACCGTTCACCAGCAGGTTCGGGAAGCGGGCGGGCAGAACCGTCGGCTCTTGCGTGCGACCGTCGTAGTTGTCCTGGAAGTCGACGGTCTCTTCTTCGATGTCGCGCACCATCTCGAGCGCGAGCGTCGCCATCTTGGTCTCGGTGTAGCGGGGCGCGGCCGCCCCCATGTTGCCGGGAGACCCGAAGTTGCCCTGACCATCGGCGAGCGGGTAGCGCAGCGACCACGGCTGCACGAGACGCACGAGGGCGTCGTAGATCGGCGAGTCACCGTGCGGGTGGTACTGACCCATGACCTCGCCGACAACACGTGCACACTTCGAGAAGCCCTTGTCAGGACGGAAGCCGCCGTCGTACATGCCATAGATCACGCGGCGGTGGACCGGCTTCAGACCGTCACGAACGTCCGGCAGCGCGCGGCCGACGATAACGGCCATCGCGTAGTCGAGATAGCTACGCTGCATCTCGGACTGCAGGTCGACCTGGTCGATCCGGCCGTGATCGTGAACCGGCGTTGCGTCGGGGCGGTCTTCGTCAGTCATATCGTCTTTTCTTCGTCTGCGTCAGGTTCGGCGGGATCCGGATGTCGGACCTAGATGGCGGATCTAGATATCGAGGAACCGGACATCCTTGGCGTTCCGCTGAATGAATGTGCGTCGGGATTCGACGTCCTCGCCCATCAGGGTCGAGAAGATCTCGTCGGCGGCCGCGGCATCCTCGATCGTCACCTGCAAGAGCGTGCGGGTCTGGGGGTCCATCGTGGTCTCCCAGAGCTCTTTGTCGTTCATTTCACCGAGACCCTTGTAGCGCTGGATCGCGTTGTCCTTCGGGATTCGCTTGCCCTCGGCGAGGCCCGCGGTCAGCAGCGCGTCGCGCTCGCGGTCGCTATAGACGTACTCGTGTGCCGAGTTCGACCACTTCAGGCGGTACAGCGGTGGCTGCGCGAGATACACATATCCCGCCTCGATGAGCCCGCGCATGTAGCGGAACAGGAGGGTCAGGAGAAGGGTCGTGATGTGTTGGCCGTCGACGTCGGCATCAGCCATCAGCACGACCTTGTGGTATCGCGACTTGGCGATGTCGAAGTCTTCGCCGATGCCGGTGCCGAAGGCCTGGATCATCGCCTGGATCTCGTTGTTGCCGAGAGCACGGTCGATGCGCGCGCGCTCGACGTTCAGGATCTTTCCGCGGAGCGCGAGGATCGCCTGCGTGTGGGGGTCGCGTCCCTGCACCGCGGAACCGCCGGCCGAGTCACCCTCCACCAGGAAGATCTCGCTGATCGAGGGATCCTTGCTGGTGCAGTCCTTGAGCTTGTCGGGCATCGACGCCGACTCGAACACGCTCTTGCGTCGTGCCGTCTCGCGGGCCTTGCGCGCAGCGAGCCGGGCGGTCGCCGCGTCGATCGCCTTGCGAATGATGTTCTTGGCCTGCGTCGGGTTGCGATCGAACCAATCGCCAAGCTGATCGCCGACGACTTTCTGCACGAAGGCCTTGGCTTCGGTGTTACCGAGCTTGGTCTTCGTCTGACCCTCGAACTGTGGCTCGGAGAGCTTGACCGAGATGACCGCCGTCAGGCCTTCGCGGACGTCATCGCCCGACAGATTCTCGTCCTTCTCCTTGAGAAGGTTGTTCGCACGCGCGTACTTGTTGACGAGGGTCGTCAGAGCGGCGCGGAAACCCTCTTCGTGCGTGCCACCCTCGTGCGTGTTGATGGTGTTCGCGTAGGTGAACACGTTCTCGGTGTAGCTCGTCGTCCACTGCATCGCCATCTCCATGGCGATCTTCTTGTCCGGAGCCTCGGACTCGAAGTCGATGATGACGTCGTTGACCGCTTCGGCCTTACGCACCTTGTTGAGATATTCGACATAGTCGACGAGGCCGCGCTCGTAGAGGAAGCTATCGGTCGGCTGCTGCAAGACCAGCTGACCCTCGACCTCTTCGTCGTACGCCTTCTCGGGCCGTTCGTCGTGCAGGTCGATCCGCAGGCCCTTGTTCAGGAAGGCCATCTGCTGGAACCGGGTGCGGAGTGTGTCGTAGTCGAAGTCGACCGTCTCGAAGATTGTCTCGTCCGGCCAGAACGTGATCGTCGTCCCGGTTTCGGAGCTCTCTTCAGCTCGCTCGAGGGGCGCTTTGGGTACACCGCCGCCGCCGTAAGACTGGCGCCAGACATATCCCTGACGTCGAACCTCGACCTCGAGGCGCGACGAGAGCGCATTGACGACGGACGATCCGACACCGTGCAGACCACCGGACACCGCGTACCCGCCGCCGCCGAACTTGCCACCCGCGTGCAGAACGGTCAGCACGACCTCGACGGTCGACTTTCCCTCGGTGCGGTGGATGTCGACGGGGATGCCTCGCCCGTTGTCGATCACACGTACCGCGCCGTCGGGCAGGATCGTGACATCGATCGTGTCGCAGTAGCCGGCTAGTGCTTCGTCCACAGAGTTGTCGACGATCTCGTACACCAGGTGATGCAGCCCTCGGGGACCCGTCGAGCCGATGTACATACCGGGGCGCTTGCGTACCGCCTCGAGCCCCTCGAGAACCTGAATCTCGTCCGCGCCGTACGCGTGAGGTTCGGGCGCGGTCTTGCTGCCGGATTGAGCGCTATCGAATGAGTCAGAAGTCATAGAGAAGAGGCGCTCCAAATAGGGAAAGTCGTCTCTTTCAGTCTATCGGAGCGAGGACCGATATTTCGCATCACACGCCTCTCTGCGGGGATGAAATCGCTTACGGCACCCCAAATGCTCATTCAGCCGTAGGTATCGCGTGGACCGCGCCCTGGAATAGTCCTGGGGCCCCATTTCCACGAGGGAACGTCCGGCCCTACAAAGCGCACCGCCGTGATGCCCGCATCCGGGTGCTCGCGGATGATCCGCGTCAGGATCTCGGCGCGCAGACTCGAGAGCTGCCGCGCCCACGCCGTCGAATCACACTGAACCGTCATGATTCCGCCCTCGAGCGAGACCGGGCGGGCATGTTCCGCGGTCTGCGATCCCGCGACATCCGCCCAGCGTCGCAGTACGTCCTCGCTCGCCAGATGCGTATTCCAGCCGGCCTCCCGCGTCAGATCGGCCATGACATCCCCGAGACCATGGGGATCGCGTCCCGGCGCGAACGGAACGTTCTCGCCCTCGGCATCCCGAATCCTGCGGCGCTTGCGTGATCTCGGTGCCGCGATCCCCCGCAATCGCAAGTACGTCGCGACCGTCAGGGGAGGGGCATCGACCGTGTCCTCCCCCGCCGCGGGAGAGTCCTCGTCAGACACCGGATGCCTCGTCGGGCGGACCGGAGGGATCGGGAACGATGCGCCCGTTCTCGATACGGACCGTTCGAAGCCGAAGTGCCTCGGGGACGTCCTCCCACACGGCTGCGGTCACGATGACCTGTTCGAACTGGGCCGTGAGTTCGGACAGTCGCGCGCGCCGCTGGGCATCCAGCTCAGCGAAAACGTCATCGAGAATCAGTACAGGATCGCCACTGCGCGACTCGGCGCGCAACAGTTGCGCCGAAGCGAGCCGCAGGGCGAGTGCGACCGACCACGATTCACCGTGCGAGGCGTAGCCCTTGACCGGCAGACCCCGAATACTCAAACGGAGGTCGTCGCGATGCGGACCGACGAGGGTGAGCCCACGTTCCAGCTCCGCCGTGCGCTTGTGCGCCAACGCCTCGCGGAAGAGTTCCGCCGTTGCCCCGATCGGCGTCGTGCTTCCCGCTTCGTCGCCATCTTCCGGGTCCGCGCCACGGACCGACAGAACCCATTCGAGCTCCGGGTGGTGGTCCTCGCCGGCAATCGCGGCGTAAGCGGCCTCGATCGGTGCCGCGAGTTCGCTCGCGAGCACCTGACGCGCGTCGATGATCTCCGACCCGAGCGCGACGAGTTTGTCGTCCCACACGTCCAGTGTCGACAGCGTATCCCCCCGGATTCCACGCGCCCGCGCGGACTTCAGGAGTGCCCCGCGCTGACGCAGGACCCGGTCATAGTCCGCAAGGACCCCGGCCATCCGCGGCGAACGCTGCACGAGCAGCTGGTCCGCGAAGCGGCGTCGGGCGGACGGATCACCGCGGACGATACCCAAGTCTTCGGGAGCGAAGACGACCACCTGCGCGTAGCGCGGCAGCTCGGCCGGGCGAACATCGACGCCGTTCACCCGCGCACGATTGCGTCCGGTCCGGTTCAGCTGCGCCTCGAGCTGGACGCTTCGCTCGGCGTGGGCGACACGAATCCGCAAGATCGCGGACTCAGCGCCCGCTCTGACGAGTGCCTGGTCCCCCGAAACCCGGTGCGAACCGAGCGTGGCGACATAGGCGATCGCCTCGGCGAGGTTCGTCTTGCCCTGTCCGTTACGGCCGACGAACAAATTGGGTCCAGCGACCAACGCGACATCCGCGGTCGCGTAGTTACGAAAATCAACCAGGCTGACGTGCTCGACGATCACGTCAGCGCAGCAGCAGATTCGGTTGCAGGAGGTACTTGAAGGTGTCGGCGCCCGCCTTGTCGACCGACGTCTGGCTCGTGATGAGCACCGGGCTCAGCTTGTTGGCGTTGTCGGACGACGTGAACGTGATGCGGACGAATTCGCTGCGCACGGCGGTCAGGGCCTCGAGCAGGTACTGCGGATTCAGGCCGAGAACGACGTCTTCACCGTCGAGGTGTGCGTCGACGGACTCAGAGGCACGCGCCTGATCTCCTCCGGAGGCATCCATCGTCACGCCCTCGGACGAGAACGTGAAGCGGAGGGGAGCGGAACGATCGAGCACGATCTGCATGCGCCGAACGGCTTCCATGAGTTCGCCCGTGTTGACCACGGCGTGGTGAGCATTCTGGTCCGGGAAAAGCCGACGGACGGGCGGGAAGTTGCCCTTGATCAAGAGCGAGGTGACGGTGCGGTCGCCCGACGAGAACGCGATGATCTCGCGGTCGCCCGACCCCGAGAAGGCGATGCGGATGTCCCCCCCGTGCGCAAATGTCTTGCCCACTTCCTGCAGGGTGCGGGCCGGGACGAGTGCGGATGCCTCGCCCTCCCGCGCAGCGGCACCATCCCACGGGATCTCACGCAGTGCCACGCGGTAGCGGTCGGTCGCGACGAGGCTCAGTGTCGTTCCCGAAACCTCGAGTTGTACACCCGTCAGCACAGGAGTCACGTCATCGCGCGAGGCGGCGAACGCGACCTGAGCGATGGCGGTCGCAAAATCCTCGGCGGGCACAAGACCCGGCTCGGCCGTGACCTCGGGAATTGCGGGGTACTCCTGGACGGGCATCCCGGGGAGCGTGAACCGTGCGGAACCACAGCTCAGAACAATTCCGCCGTCATCGTCGACGACGACCTGGATCGGCGCATTCGGAAGGCGGTTGGCGATCTCGGACAACAAGCGACCGTGAACGAGGATCGTGCCAGGGCTGTCGACAGTCGCTTCGATGACGGTACGGGCGGAGGCCTCGTAGTCGAATGCGGAGAGGGAGAGTCCGTCAGGACCCGCCTCGATCAGAACACCCGCCAGGATCGGCTGCGGGTTCCGCTGCGGGAGCAGCTTCACAACGAAAGAGACCGCGTCGCTGAAGACATCGCGATTCACGTGGAACTTCACGGTCACTCCTTTGTCCTGTGGAGGGTTGTCCTGTGGATGTTTTGTCGTCCCAGGTCTGGGCTTACCCATGCTAGTGCCGGGCCATCGTTGTCGTGAGTCGTTGCTCGTTCCACAGCCTGCGCCGTAAAGGTGAGGGGAATCGATCTCTCAGAAGAAGAAGTAGTTAATGGTGTTAACGCCTGTGGATCATGTGGATAACTCCTGACTTGCCTGTCGGGAGTATGGAACTACACGCGTGTGACTTGTGGACGAGCTGCGAATGCCCGGGTTTACGCGGGAGCGGTGCCTCGTGGAGTTTCGCGCACTCTCCACAGGAGAACCCCAAGAGTGCACAGTCTGGACGTATTCCGTGAGGCTTATCCACAGGTTATCCACACTGTGAAATCGGAATCTTGGCGGTTCGGATCGACGCGTGTCAAGCGCGTATCGCGGCATATACGGCAGCGCGAAGCGTGACCGACGAGGCATCCGTCGGTCACATCCGTGGATCAGCGGCCCGCGCGGCCGATGATCGTCGTGATCTCGGTGACCTGGTTGTACAGCGAGCGACGTTCCTTCATCAGGTCACTGATCTTCTTGTATGCGTACATGACGGTTGTGTGGTCGCGGTTGCCAAAAAGCTGACCGATCTTGGGCAGGGAAAGGCTCGTCCGCTCGCGGCACAGATACATCGCGATCTGCCGTGCGGTGGCAACGGCTTGCGAGCGGCTCGAGCCGTACAGGTCGTCGACAGATAGCTTGAAGTACTGCGCGGTCGCCGTGATGATGTCTGTCGGCGAGACGACGTTCGCATCATCCTGATCGACGATGTCGCGCAAAACGGTCTGAGCCAGCTGCACATCGAGGGATGAGCGGTTCAGGTTGGCGAATGCCGAAACCCGGATGAGCGCACCCTCGAGTTCTCGGATGTTGCTCGACACCTTGGTGGCGATGTACTCGAGGACATCATCGGGTACCTGCAGTCGCTCGCTTTGAGCCTTCTTCCGCAGGATGGCCTCACGCGTTTCGAGGTCTGGCGCCTGAACGTCGGTGATGAGGCCCCACTCGAAGCGGCTGCGCATACGGTCTTCGAACCCGGTGAGGTGCTTGGGCGGTAGGTCGCTCGTGATGACGACCTGTTTGTCGTGGTCGTGGAGCGTGTTGAAGGTGTGGAAGAAGGCTTCCTGGGTCTCGGCTCGGCCCTGCAAGAACTGGATGTCGTCGATCAGCAGGATGTCGACGTCGCGGTATCGCGCCTGGAACGCGGATCCGCGGTTGTTGGCGATCGAGTTGATGAAGTCGTTCGTGAACTCTTCGCTCGAGACGTAGCGAACACGAATGCCCGTATAGAGATTGAGGGCGTAGTCGCCGATCGCGTGGAGGAGGTGCGTCTTACCGAGGCCCGATTCTCCATAGATGAAGAGCGGGTTGTAGGCCTTGGCCGGAGCTTCGGCGACGGCGACGGCCGCGGCATGGGCGAAACGGTTGGATTGGCCGATGACGAAGTTGTCGAACGTGTACTTGGGGTTCAGGCGGGTGTCGTTACGCGAGGCCGAAGCGGGAGTCTCGGGCGGCGCGTCGACGTAGGAACGCAACCCTGATTGAACCGGCGCCGGCGCCGGCGCGTCCTGAGCCGTCTGAACGGCGGGGCTCGAGCGGGAAACGACGTGGGCCTCGGCGAGATCGGGGTTGACGACGACCCGGAATGTCACGGCGCCGGATGCATGATCGATGCGTGAGAGTGCCTCGAGGATGGAGGGACGCATCCGCTTGTTGAACTGTGCGGCCGTCAGATCATTGGGAACGTCGAGATACAGCGTCCCGGCCATGACCCCCTGAGGGACGGCCAGGCTCAAGAATCCATAGAGCTGTGGAGTGATCCGGTCGTCCTCCGTGAGGGAGTCGAGCACGGCCGCCCAGATCGAGATGTCTGGAACATCGTGCTGTGACATGGGTCCCCCGGGGATTCGCGGCTATCTGTCAGCAACCTTGTCCGGGGGCGGTAGCGCCATCTTCGGACCTGTGGATAACTGTCGCGCCCACGCTAGCCAGGCGGTGCGGCGGAGCAAAATCCACTGTAGGACCTGGCGGCGTGTCGGTGCCACGCCGGAGTTCTCGAGGTGGGGATAATGCCTCGCGCTCACGCTCGGTTTGTGACCTACTCTCGAAGGACGTATTCTTACCAGGTTGACTTATGCCCTCGCGGCATCCTTCTTCCGCCTAGCATCGTCTCCGGTCGCCACGTCCCGGCGACTCGTCTCCCGGAGTGACTCTTATGACCAAGCGTACTTTCCAGCCCAACAACCGTCGTCGCGCCAAGAAGCATGGCTTCCGCGCTCGGATGCGCACCCGCGCGGGACGCGCCATCCTTTCGGCGCGTCGCACCAAGGGTCGCACCACCGTCTCGGCCTGACCCATCCCGGTGCTCTCCCGAGCGAATCGCCTCACCCTCGGTGTCGACTATCGATCCGTCGTCCGTCGGGGCACTCGCTGCGCCGGGGCGCACACGGTGACGCATGTCATGGCGCGATCGGATGACGACGTGCGCTTCGGTTTCATCGTTTCCAAGGCAGTCGGCAACGCGGTCGTGCGCAACACGGTGCGACGTCGACTGAAGGCCGTCTGTCACGAAGCTCTCCCTGAGCTCGATCCGGGTCGGGATGTCGTGATCCGTGCTTTGAACCCCGCGGCGGGTGCTGATTTCGCGACGTTGCGAGCCGAAGTACTGCGGTGTCTACGACGAGGTCGGGCATGAGCGCCCCCCTCCCCACGGCGATGACCGGTGACGGCCACTTTGATGTGGCACGCGGCTGGCGCGCCACCTGCCTGGTCCCCCGCAATGCCGCGATTGCTGCACTGATCGCGTATCGCGCAACTATTTCTCCGATCTACGGGGATGTCTGCAAGTACTACCCCACGTGCTCGGCCTACGCGGTCGGTGCCATCCAGCAGTACGGCGTCGTTCGTGGGTCCGTGATGGCTGCAACACGATTGGCTCGATGCCATCCGTGGGCGCAGGGTGGCATCGATGATGTCCGCCCGCGCACTGACTTCCGGGATGAGCTGACCCTTCACGGGTTCGTCGTTCCGTCGCCCCGAAGAAAGGACTGATCCGTGCCGGATCTCATCGGAATCGTCCTCTGGCCACTCAAATGGGTGGTCGAGCTGATCCTCGTCGCATGGCATTGGGTGTGGACCTCGCTGGGGTTCGGCGCTGCGGATGGCATCACCTGGGTTCTGTCGATCGTCGGGCTGGTGATCGTCGTTCGTGCTGCCTTGATCCCCCTCTTCGTGAGGCAGATCAAGAGCCAGAGAAAGATGATGGAAATCGCCCCTGAACTGCGAAAAGTTCAGGAGAAGTACAAGGGCAAGCGCGATCAGCTCTCCCGTGAGGCCATGAGTCGCGAGACCATGGCGCTGTATAAGAAACACGGCACGACCCCGGTCTCGAGCTGTCTACCGCTCCTGGTACAGATGCCGATCTTCTTCTCGCTGTACTCCGTGCTGTCGTCGATTGGTTCGCACGTCGACCAGGGGGTTGGTGGCGTCGGTGTTCTCTCCGCAGACCTGACACAGCAGTTCTTCGACGCCAAGCTGTTCGGCGTCGCTTCCCTGCATGACACTCTCGCCGGTGCGTGGGAGACACGACCGGATGGTTGGGAAGCAACCGTCGGGATCCTGGTTGTTCTCGTGATCCTCATGATCGCGTCGCAGTTTTTCACGCAGCTGCAGATCATCTCGAAGAACCTGTCGCCCGAGGCCAAGACGGGCCAGGCGTATCAGATGCAGAAGATCATGCTCTACATCCTCCCGCTGGCCTTCATCTTCTCGGGTGTCTTCTTTCCGCTGGGTGTCGTCATCTACTGGTTCGTCAGCAACGTGTGGACGATGGTCCAGCAGTTCATCGTCATCCGCGAAATGCCGACCCCGGGATCGGATGCCGCGAAGGCCCGCGAGGAGCGTCTCGCGCGCAAGGGTAAGGCCATCAACTCCGAGGGCAAGATCGTCTCGATGGAGCGCTACGTCGAAGAGCAGGCGCGTCTTCTGGCCGAGGCCGAGAAGAAGAAGGCCGTCGCCCCCAAGCGACAGCAGCCTGTGGGTAAGCAGCGCGCGAAGAAGCAGACGCGTCCAGGCACGCCGGGCACGGCATCCGCTCCCCCGGCATCGTCCCCTGTCAACGGAACCTCGGCTCCGGCCGGTGCGACCGTGGGTGGCGCATCCACAGGATCGGCGTCCGAGAAGGCGAATGCATCGGACGAGCCCTCGTCGCTGACGCCGCCCCCGGCAGCAGGACAGGCGGGATCTTCGACGAAGAACGCCAAGCAGAACCCCAAGAAGCGCCGCTGACGGCGCGAGGAGCTCACGACATGACGACTACATCTGACGCACAGATCCCTCAGGAATCCGCTCCCGACGAGACTGCCTCACTCGCGCACCTCGAGCAGGAGGGCGATGTCGCAGCGGACTACATTGAAGAGCTGCTCGACATCGCTGACATCGATGGCGACATCGAACTCGATGTTCGTGCGGGTCGCGCCTACGTTTCTGTCGAGGCACCGGCGGGCGGCACTACGCTCTCCGTTCTGTCGGACCCCGAGACCGTACGTTCCCTTCAGGAACTGACTCGCTTGGCCGTGCAGAACAAGACGGGTCGCTTCTCCCGTCTGATCCTGGATGTCGGAGGTTCGCGCGACACACGCCAAGGCGAACTCGAGCAGCTGGTGAACCGTGCCATTGAGCGCCTCGAAGAGGGCGCCGGGCAGGCTTCGCTTCCCCCGATGTCGAGTTATGAGCGCAAGCTCATCCATGACATCGTCGCCGATCGCGGGTTTGTGTCGGAATCGTATGGCGAGGGTGCCGATCGGCACACTGTCATTCGCCGGTCCTGAGCCGTTTCACGTGAAACGGTGATCGACGTAGAAGCGGAGCCGCAGGCCGCCGAGGATGTCTTCGGTGATCGCATCGATCTCGCGCGGGTGTTTGCGAAGCAGCTCGCAGAACACGGTGAGCAGCGGGGGTTGATCGGTCCGCTGGAACCTCCGCGGCTGTGGTCGCGACACATTCTGAACAGCGCGATTGTCGCGGGTGCGTTCGACGCACAGAGTCGTGTTGCGGATATCGGCTCAGGCGCGGGACTTCCGGGCATCGTTCTGGCAATCGCTCGCCCTGATGTCTCATGGATTTTGATCGAGCCCATGGAGCGTCGCGTTGCCTGGCTTGACGAGCAGGTGGGTCTGCTGGGTCTCGATAACGTCGAGGTCGTGCGCGCACGCGCGGAGGACTACCCGGCGAAGGCCGGCTTCGACGCGGTGACCGCGCGTGCCGTTTCCGCCCTCCGCACCCTGATCCCTCTCACCGCTCCCCTGGTTGCGCCGGGTGGGCAGCTCATTCTCATGAAGGGCGCATCGGTTCAGGCTGAGATCGATGCAGCGGATAAGCAGATTCGACGCTTTCGGATTAGCGAGGCGAGGGTTGAGTCGTGGGGCGACGGCGTTCTGGATCAGCCAACCACGCTGTTCCGTGGGACCGTGGGTTCCGCGACGCGGTAGGTTCGCGCGATGTTCCACGTGTAACCGGGACCTAAGGCGAGTCGAGACGACTGCTCGGGGCTCTGTCTGTGTGCGTTTCGTTTCGCTCGCTGAACCTACGGAGTCGCTCACTGAGCGAGGGTGTGGCCCGAGTCGAAACCCGAACCCGAAGATCTGTGCAGATGTGTTTCGTCTCGCTTCGCTCGCTCAACGGACGGCCCTGCTGTCGAAAGGCGCCCGCGTTTCACGTGAAACGGTGCAGCCATTCCCGGCCTAGGTCGTTGCGAGCGCGAAGCGAGTCGAAACGCGAACCGCCCGTATCTGACGGCGTTGTTTCGTCTCGCTTCGCTCCGCTTGCTCAACGCGCGGCGAGGCCGTCGAATGGGGCCTGCGTTCACGTGAAACAGAACGCCGACCGTTGGTGCCGGACGTCGGAGCGGGCCGAGTCTCGTTGGTTGGGTGATCGTGAAGCGCGAGTCGGAAACGAAGCCGAGCATGTGGCGGTGCGCTCCTTCTCGCTTCGCTCACTCAACCAGCGGCGCGGATATCGGATGGAGGTCTGCGTTTCACGTGAAACAGCAGACCGGCTTGCTGTCAGAGCCAGCATGATCCGCTCGTCGCTCGTCGCTCGTCGCTCGTCGCTCGTCGCTCGTCGCTCGTCGCTCGTCGCTTGTCGCTTGTCGCGAACGCGGAGCGCGGTTCGAAAGCGAATCTGAGGATCCGGGCGGCGGGGTTTCGTCCCGCTGCGCTTGCTCGACAAACAGAGACAAGTGCACCTGCGGAAAAAACATCGACACGCCGCGTTTCACGTGAAACGCCGTGCGACCAGGGACGACGTTCATGAGGGAAGTCTCATGATGCACGGATGTGATTTCCGGCTGAAGTGCGCACCTAGAGTAGAGGTCGTCCCCCTGCCGCGAGTGGAGCGTTTCACGTGGAACATGCCCGACGTTCGGATGTCCGATCATCCGCACAACTGATAGATGACACCCCGCTGGCACGAGAGATTGCAGACCTCAGCGCACGGCGTAGAGCTTTGGAGGGAGTCGCGATCGAACTACCGAACAAGACACGCGTCCTGACCGTTTCCAATCAGAAGGGCGGGGTCGGTAAGACGACCAGCACGGTCAATGTTGCGGCCGCGCTCGCCTCCCTGGGTGCACGAGTCCTGGTGATCGACCTTGATCCGCAGGGAAACGCGTCAACCGCCCTGGGTATCCCCCATGACGCAGATACGCCGAGTGTCTACGACGTACTCATCGATGAGTTTCCCCTCGCAGACATCGTGCAGGTCAGCCCCGAGTCTCCCAATCTTTTGTGCGCGCCCAGCACGCTTCATCTTGCGGGTGCCGAGATTGAACTCGTGTCTCAGGTTGCCCGCGAGCACCGACTTCGCGGCGCACTTCAGGACTACCTCGCAACGAGTGCTCTTCCGATCCATTACGTGCTGATCGACTGCCCCCCGTCGCTGGGGCTGCTGACCATCAACGCATTCACCGCAGCGGACGAGGTGTTCATCCCGATCCAGTGCGAGTACTACGCGTTGGAGGGGCTTACACAGCTTCTCGGAAGCGTCGGCATGATCCAGCGACACCTCAACCCGGGGCTTCAGGTGTCCACCATTCTGCTCACCATGTATGACGGGCGTACCCGCCTCGCGCAGCAGGTTGCCGATGAGGTCCGCGCCCACTTCCCCGGCGAGGTGCTCCAGACGGTGATACCCCGGTCGGTACGTGTTTCGGAGGCCCCGAGCTTCGGACAGACCGTCATCGCGTACGACGGGCAGTCGGCGGGTGCCGTCGCCTACCGTGAGGCCGCGATCGAGATCAGCAAGCATGTTCCCGCGGCGTCCGGCGCTGAGAACACCAACAAGGAAGGCACGCTCTGATGTCCACGAAGAGAACGGGACTGGGCCGCGGAATCGGTGCGCTCATCCCGACCAGTGAGGCTGAGAGTCGCCCGGTCGACGTATTCTTCCCCGGAGCTCGTCGCCTGGAGGCTGTCGAAGCGCTCCCCGCAGAAGAAGAGGTCGTCGAGGAGCAGCGGTTCGCAGAACTCGTGGCAGTGCCGGGCGCGCGCCTGGCGCACATCAACCCGCAAGAAATCGTCCCCAACCCGCGGCAGCCTCGTAGGCACTTCGACGCAGATGACCTGGCAGAACTCGTCCATAGTGTGCGCGAGTTCGGCGTGCTGCAGCCTGTTGTGGTTCGGCCCCGCGCCGAGGATGGCACGTACGAGCTCATCATGGGCGAGCGACGAACCCGTGCGGCTCGCGAGGCGGGCCTGGTGAGCATCCCCGCGATCGTCCGAGACACCGCCGACGAGAACCTGCTGCGCGACGCACTGCTCGAGAACCTGCACCGTTCACAGCTGAACGCCCTGGAAGAGGCTTCCGCCTACCAGCAGCTCCTCGAGGACTTCGGCATTACGCAAGAAGAACTCGCGACCCGCATCGGCCGCTCGCGTCCCCAGATCAGCAACACGATCCGGCTCCTTCGCCTGCCGGTGCCGGTGCAACAGCGGGTGGCCGCGGGCGTTCTCAGCCCGGGACACGCTCGTGCGCTCCTGGGCCTCCCCGATGACGAGGCCATCCAGCGCCTCGCTGACAAGATCGTGAACGAAGACCTCTCGGTTCGCGCCGCGGAGGCCATCGTCAAGGGGCGCCCGGACGCTCCCCAGCGGGCCACGAAGCCTCAGGCCGGTGCCCGCCGTGGCCATCTGGACGAGGTCGCCGGTCGCCTGGGAGACCGGCTCAATACCCGCGTCCAGATCTCATTGACCGCACGTAAAGGCCAGGTCAAGATCGATTTCTCGACCATTCAGGATCTCAACAGAATCCTGGGTGAAATGGGTGTCGATGGCTTCGGATCGGACTGATGAGATCAGCACTGCTGTCATAGCTACAAGAAACGCCCCGACTCTGAGAGCCGGGGCGTTTCTTGTAGCTGCTGAAGCAGATATCAGCCGATGAACGCGGCGAGATCCTTCTCGAGCGCGAACTTCGGCTTGGCACCGATGATCGTTGTCTTGACCTCGCCACCCTGGAAGACCTTCATCGCCGGAATCGACGTGATCTGGTACTTCATGGCGAGATCGGGGTTCTCGTCGACGTTCAGCTTGAGGATGGTGATCTTGTCGGGGTGCTCGGACTGGATCTCATCCAGAACGGGGGCGACCATGCGACACGGACCACACCACTCGGCCCAGAAATCGACTAGTACGGGGCCCTCGGCATTGAGAACGTCCTGCTCCCACGTGCTGGAGGTCGTGGCTTTGGCGGTCATACTCTTCTCCTTCTTTCGGAAGTCTCAGGTACAGGAACGTCGAGACGCCCTCGAATGTTCCGCGGCTCGACTCAGCCGACGCTGACGGGGTCTGCCTCGGGCAGCCCATCGATCTGCGCGACATCTTCTTCGGGTGCTCCCGCATCGTCGAGCGCAGCCAGGTAGTGCTCCGCGTCGAGCGCGGCGACAGTTCCCGAGCCCGCGGCTGTTGCTGCCTGTCGGTAGGTCGGGTCGATGACGTCACCGGCCGCGAAAACACCGGGCACGGAGGTGCGTGACGACCGTCCATCGACCCAGATCGTTCCCTCGGAGGTGAGCTCGAGCTTGTCGTGAACGAGGTGTGTGCGCGGGTCGTTGCCGATCGCGACGAACAAACCCTCGAGGGGCAGTTCGCGGGTGGTGCCATCCGTTGTGTCGCGCAGCACGACGCCGGAAACTGCCTCGTCACCGAGGATATCCGCGACCTCGGCGTTCCAGATGAACTCGATCTTGGGGTTCGCGAAGGCGCGCTCCTGCATGATCTTCGACGCCCGCAGGCTGTCCTTCCGGTGGATGACGTACACCTTGGAGGCGAAGCGTGTCAGGAAGGTGGCCTCTTCCATGGCGGAGTCCCCGCCACCGACGACGGCGATGACGCGGTCGCGGAAGAAGAAGCCGTCGCACGTGGCGCACCAGGAGACGCCGTGCCCGGAGAGTCGCTCTTCACCCGGCAGCCCGAGCTTGCGATACGCAGAACCGGTGGCGTAGATGATGGCGGCGGCCTCGTGCTCTGCGCCGCTGCCAAGCTTCACACGCTTGACGGGTCCGTCGACCGAGAGCTCGACGACATCGTCGTACAGGATCTCGGCGCCGAACTTTTCGGCCTGCTCCTGCATCTTGGCCATCAGTTCGGGGCCCTGGATAGCCTCGGGAAAGCCCGGGAAGTTCTCGACCTCGGTCGTATTCATCAGCTCTCCGCCGACCTCGACCGAACTCGCCACAACGAGGGGTGAGAGGTTTGCGCGTGCCGCATAGGTAGCCGCGGTGAAGCCCGCAGGACCCGATCCGATGATGATCACGTGACGCACTGTGTTTCTCCCTTTTGCTTGTCTCTGGGCTTCAACCCATGGTAGACCGGCAGCATTCCAGCCCTCGGTGAATTCCACGTGCTGGAACGCGGCGTGATCGCCGTACTCGTTAGCTCAACGCCGACGCAACCGGCGGAGGAGAGGCGCAACCACCGCGAGCTCGGGCGCACGCATGACCGCCAGGATCGCGATGTACACCGCCAGCGTCACCCCGCCGACGAGCGCGGCGCCGCCGACGCCAAGATAGATGGACGAGGCCGTCCACCCATCAAAGCCCCCGAGAAGCAGGAAAAGAACCCAACCGATGGCGGCCGCCGGCACCCCGGCGACAAAGAATCGTCCCAGAGCCAGCGCGGGTGCACGAAGGCCGAGCCGGCCGAGCCGGCCGCGGAGCAGAAAGACGGCGATCACGAGCTGAACGATGCCGGCGAGAGACTGGCCCAGCGCGATTCCCGCGGCGAGATATTCCAGCGGCAGAATGGCGCCGGCGAGCAGTGCGGTCACGACGACGAGAACGGCCTGCACGAGCGTGAAGACGAACGGGCGGAACGTGTCGCCATACGCATAGAAGGTCCGCTGCACGACGTACAGGATCGACAGCGGAACCAGACCCACGAGATAAGCACCGAGCACCAAAGCGGTGGCCACGGCATCCGAGGCACTGTTGCTGAATATGCGCGATACGGGAACTGCTGCCGCCACGACCGCGGCGAGGGCGCCCACAAGGAAGAAGCTGATCGTTCGGATGCTGGTGCCGAGGTCGGCACGAACGTCGTCGTCTCGTCCGGCCGCGGCATGCTCGCTGAGCTGTGTGAAGTACGGGGTCCCGATCGATACGGCGATCACCGAGTACGGGAGGATGAAGATGAACCACGCGAATGCCATGGTCGCTGCGGAAGCAGCGACGTCGGAGGCCGCGCTGACCACGCGGGTCTGGATGAGGCCCGCGACCTGCCCCACCACGACCATCCAGAACGTCCACCACGCGAGGGTGCCCATCGTTCGCAGGCCCATACCGCGCCAGGCGAAGTCTGGGCGGAAGCGCAGGCCCGAACGTCGCCAGAACAGCAGCAGAACGCCCGCCTGTACGGCGATTCCGAGAGTCGCGGTGCCTCCCAAGAGCGTGATCATGTCGGGCGTCCATGTCAGGACGTCGTTGCGCTCAGGCCCGAACAGCACGATGAACGTGACGAAACCGGCGATCGAGACGATGTTGTTGACGATCGGCGCCCACGTGTACGGACCGAACACGCGGCGGGCATTCAGTGTCTCGCCGACCAGGGCGTAAAGACCGTAGAAGAAGAGCTGTGGGATGCACCAGTACGCGAGGGCGATGGCGAGAGCCAACTGTTCGTCGGTGAACCTCGCGTAGAGCTGCATCAGCAACGGGGCCGCCAGGGTGGCGAGGCCCGTCACAACCACGAGGACGACGGTGCCGAGCGTCAGCAGCTTGGAGACAAAAGCTCCCCCACCATCCGCGTGCTTGGCCGCGCGCACGATCTGGGGAACGAGCACCCCGGTGAGGATGCCGGTGGAGATGATGGCATAGATGTTGTTCGGGAGCTGATTCGCGATGGTGAAGGCGTCGGCGGCACCACTGCCGACTGAGCCGAGGGCGGCCACGAGAACGATCGAGCGCACGACCCCGGTCAGACGCGAGACGAGGGTGCCCGCCCCGAGGATCGCGCTGGCGCGCCCGAGACTACTCATCGCGGCGGTCCACGGGTCGATCAGGCTCCGGCTCGCGTGCCGTGTTCTCTTCGGTCGTGCCCTGGTCGATCGTCGGCCCGTCCACACCCTCGGCGGCGCGTGTGCGGCGACGTCGGCGAATGGTCCGGATGAAACCCGCACCCAGCAGCAGGACGATGATGGCGCCCAGTCCGATGATGCCAATGCGCTCCCACTCGGCGCGCACGGTCACCTGAGCGCGCTGGACGGGCCCGACCTGCTCGAAAGTGGGGCTCAGGAGCCGCAGTTCGATCGTCACCTCGCCGCTGCCCACCCGCGCGCGGACGGGAACCTCGACCCGCGTGTTGACACCGGGCTCGGCTCGAACCGTGAGCGTCCGTTCGACATCGAGGCGCAGATTGTCGGGAGTCGAGACGAGGACGACATTGGCGGCGAACGGCAGATCGTTTCGCACGAAGAACGGCAGCACCGCTTCGGGGCTGACCAGTTGCACCGTGCTCGGCTCCTGAATCGCGACCGACGTCAGCGTGGTCGTTGTCGCCTCGGCGTGTGCGGTGAGCGCGGCCTGCCACGCGTTCGGCTCGTCGCGCCAGCCGGCGCCGATCAGCTGCAAGAGGTCGGAGCGTTCGGGCGCGGTCAGCAGCGACGGGTCGTCGATGATCGACGAAAACTCGGCGATGCTCGTCTCACCCGCCAGCAGCGTGTCCAGACGCGTCGCGGCCTCCTCGTCGGGCTGCGCGGCGCTCTGCGCACCGGCGGGCTCCGCGCTCAAGAGGGCGCTGAGAGTCGTGGGAACGACACCGGGGTAGCTGAAGACCGTGTCGATCGCGGCGCGGAGCGATATGGCGCTGACCTCAGCCATCCGCTCTGTCGTGACCAACAGGGGACCGCTCGGGCTCGACGCCTCGAGCGCAATCTGTGCGGATATGAGGGCGGACGCGGCCTGGGCGCTGCCCTCCGTTGCGGCGGCGGTTGCTCGTATCGCGCTCGATGAACCGGCTTCGTACACGAGCAGGGGTGCACCCTCGGCGGACGAAGCGGCGGCGCGGGCCTCGGACCGCTCGGTTTCTGCAGAGCTGAGCAGGGTGGTCGCCGGAGAGCCCGTTGCCGAGGGCTGTTGTGCCAGCACGTTCACGGCATTCGCGTCGGCGCGGCCCTGCGCGGGCCAATACATGGCGGCCCGTGCCCCGGGTACGGCGCGAAGTTCGTCGAGGTCGGGCAACGGAACGGTGTCTGTGTCTGTGTCACCGCCCTCGTCGGTCTGGGCGTCCGCAGTTGCCGAGGGGTTCGGACTCGGGGTCGGCGTCGCATTCACGAAGTCATCCTCGGACATGGCGTAGTCCAGGCTCGTGGGCTCGAGCAGGGTGGTGAGTCCCGCATCGGCCTGGACCGAGACATCCGCGTCGCCGAACTGCAGGGCGAAGCGCTCATTCGGGAGGGCTGCGAGCCGATCCAGCCACGCGAGAGCGCTGGCGGGCGCAGAATCCCCCATAACGCGGATCGATGCGAGCAAGGCGGGGTCGACAGCAAGGATCGCTGAGGTGCCGGCGACGCCGGCCAGGATGTCGGTGAGGCGACCATCTGTGCCCGTGAGTGTCGTGAGGTCTTCCGCGGAGAGCAGTCCGTCCGTCTGTGGGCCGGCCGTCACCGCCACGATCACGCCGATTGCGGCGGCCGTCGGGGTGTCGCCCTGCAGCACGATGGCACTTCGCGAGACGACGTCTCCACCGTAGGTAGCCGACAGCGCATATACACCGGGAGTTCGTCCTGCCAATGCCTCGACGGCAACCGTGGACACGACGATCTCGCTGTCGCCCGCGACGATCGCGGGCACGGCGGGGCGATCGATCACGGATGCCTCGGTCGCGAGTTCACCGTTGTCGATCCACTCGTCCAGCTCGGGGCTCGTGGTGAGCGGGCTGTCACTGAGCTCGACCGTGAGCGATGTCGGCGCGAGATCCGTCGAGGTCGGATTGGAAACCTCGATCGTGGACGTCAGCGCTGCGCCGGCCGCCACGACACCGTGGGCGAGCGGTGCGAGAACGAGGGTCGGCTCGGCCGGTGTGGGCGTCGGTGTCGGACTGGGCGATGCGACAGCTCCCGTGGCGCCGGCGAGAACGAGGGTGGTGGTGACCGCGAGGAGGGCGGCCGTGCCGCGTAGGCGCTCGACGACTCTGCGCCTGGCTGTGCTCATGGTTCCGGCGCCGAGACGGCTGTGGATCGTGTCTCGCCGCACGCCGAGCCCTCCGGGCGCGGAGCCGCGCCGCACGCCGGAGCCGAAGAAGAGGTGCTTCACGGTGTGTCCGGGGTTGTCATCGAGTGCGAGAGTTCGCACATTCGGCCCGATTCTACGGCGCACGCCTTCGCGTCACCGGTGCATCGCCGTGCGGCAGCGGGGTTCAGTGACCATCGGCGGCGTAGTTCTTCACGAGGCACGATTGAATGGGGGGATGATCCCCGAACCCGATCCGGCTCTGGCGCGCTCGCTCGCCGACGACCTGGCCGCGGCCGGCTACACCGGTGCGCGATTGCGTGCGCTCTGGGGTGTCGCGGCGGACGAAGCGATCGGGCGCGGCCGCGCGCTTCCGGCTCGACGAGAGGCAGCCGCGACGGACTCTGCGGTCGCCATTCTTGCGCGGCTCTTCTTCCTGGGGAGCCCGGTCCGTGAATCCGAGGCGAGCGCGGCCCTAACGAACGTCACTATCGACGGTGCCGAGAGGCTCGGCCTCGTCCGAATGAGTTCGGGGTCGGTCACGCCGTCGGTGATGATACGGCCGCAGGCATACGTCGATGAGCACGGTGCGGGCGAATGGTGGATAGCGAGCGATATCGACGAGTCCGTGCGCCCGGGACCTCTCCCGGAGGACCACGTCCTCGGCGTGGGAGGGGCTTCCCTGACGCTCGCGGGGCTGCAGCTCCCGACATCCGCCGCTCGCGTGCTCGACCTAGGTTCCGGTTGCGGCATTCAGTCGTTGCGCGCGCGCCGCGACAGTCCCGATGTCACGGCAACGGACATCTCGGAGGCCGCCCTGCGGTTCACCCGCCTGAACGCACAGCTCAACGCCGTGGACGGTATCCGCACCCTGCGGGGCAGTCTCTTCGACCCGGTACAGGGTGAGGTCTTCGACCGAATCGTGTCGAATCCTCCTTTCGTGATCACGCCGCGGGGCGCAGACGTTCCCGCCTACGAGTACCGCGATGGTGGCCTGACGGGCGATGCGCTCGTCTGTCACATCGTCATGGGGGCCGGAGTCCACCTCGTACCCGGAGGTATCGCGCAGCTGCTCGGTAACTGGGAGTACGTCGACGGAGAGGACGGACTGCATCGCGTGCGCGACTGGATCGCGGCATCTCCTGTGCCCCTGGATGCCTGGGTGATCGAACGAGACCGGATGGATCCGATCGCGTACGCCGAGCTCTGGATCCGCGATGGCGGCACCGTCCCCGGCACGGACGAGTTCGAAACGATGCTCGCGGCGTGGTTGGACGACTTCGAGGCGCGTGGCGTGCGCGAGGTCGGCTTCGGATACATCCTGCTGCGCCGGAGGACCGAAGGTAGCCCTGCCCTCTTACGATTCGAACGGGTCGAGGGTGCGATTGGGCCGAATGCCGCTCTGGGAATGCATCTTGCCGAGAGCCTGCGCGCACACGACCGCCAGGCTCGGCTGAGCGATGCCGAGCTCGCGGAAGCGGTACTGCTGGTTGCCGGGGATGTCACCGAAGCGCGCCACTACCTGCCCGGGGCGGAGGATCCGAGCGTGATCGAGCTGCGTCAGGGCGGAGGCTTCGGCCGCACCCTCGCGGTCGACCCGGCTCTGGCCGCGCTCGTGGGTGCGAGCGATGGTGACCTGCCCGTGGGACGTTTGATCGCGGCGATCGCGGAGTTGCTCGAGGTGGACCCCGACGCACTCCTCTCGGATCTCCTCCCCCGTGTTCGAGGCCTGCTCGATGACGGGTTCTTGACCTTCGCGGGGGGCGAGGCATCGCCGTCCGCGTAGGTGTCCGACCCGCCTCGGTAGGCTGGTTGACATGGTGAGTATGGCCGAGGGCCTCGGCCGACTCGCGAGTCTTGCGGCGTCGCCCGTTGTGGCCGAGTTGTCCGTCGCATTCGAGCGCGCCGGGTTCGAGCTCGCGATCGTGGGCGGGCCGGTGCGCGATGCGTTGCTCGATCGACCCACGCACGACCTCGACTTCACGACGAATGCGCGACCGGATGACATCCTGCGCATCGTCAAGCCGATCAGCACGGCGCAGTGGGACATCGGCCGCGCGTTCGGCACGATCGGCGCCCGCGTGCGTGGCGAGCAGGTCGAGATCACCACGTACCGCGCCGACGAGTACGACGGAGAGACCCGCAAGCCGGTCGTCGAGTTCGGGGACAGACTCGAGGACGACCTGCTGCGCCGGGACTTTACGGTCAACGCGATGGCCCTCCGAGTTCCCGGCCCCCAGCTGGTCGATCCGACGTCGGGCGTCGAGGATCTTCTCGACCAGGTGCTACGAACTCCCGTCGCCCCGGCCGTCAGCTTCGGTGACGATCCGCTCCGGATGCTTCGCGCTGCCCGTTTCGCGGCTCAGCTCGGCTTCATCGTCGCCGACGACGCGATCGATGCGATCACCACGATGCGCGACAGCCTGTCGATCGTCAGCCCGGAGCGTATTCAGGCCGAACTCGTGCGGATGCTGCAGACGAGGGATCCGGTGCGAGGCATCCGTCTTCTCGTCGAAACGGGACTCGCGGGCGTTTTCCTTCCCGAGCTGCCGGCGCTGCGGCTCGAGGTGGACGAACATCACCACCACAAGGACGTATACGAGCACTCGCTGACCGTGCTGAAGCAGGCGATCGACCTCGAGGGTGAGCGACACCCGGGTGCGGATCCGGATGTCGCGCTCCGACTTGCCGCTCTGCTGCACGACATCGGAAAGCCCGCGACGCGCAAGCTCGAGACGGCCGGCGGGGTGACGTTCCACCATCACGATGCGGTCGGGGCGCGTCTGGCACGCAAGCGGCTGCAAGCTCTGCGGTTCGATTCGGACACGATCACCGCCGTCAGCCACTTGGTGGATCAGCATCTGCGCTTCTTCGGGTATTCGGAGGGCGCCTGGACCGACTCGGCCGTGCGGCGCTACGTTCGCGATGCCGGTGATCAGCTCGAGCGCCTGCACATCCTCACCCGCGCCGATGTCACGACCCGCAACAAGCGCAAGGCGACGCGGCTGCGCACGGCGTACGACGATCTGGAGCGGCGGATCGCTGTGCTCGAGGCCGAAGAAGAGTTGCAGTCGATCCGCCCCGAGCTCGACGGCAACCGCATTCAAGAGGTCCTCGGGATTTCTCCGGGACGCGAGGTGGGCGACGCGTACCGCTTCCTCCTCGACCTGCGCCTCGACGAGGGGATCCTCGGCGAGGCCGAGGCCGAGGCGCGACTGCGCGCGTGGTGGGCCGCTCGGTCCTGAGGCGTGCGTAGGGCTCGCTCGCCTATCGTCCTGTATCGATCCACCCGATCGATCTCACTCGGTGAGTTGGACGGGAAGTGGGGCAGGTTACGTGCTGTGGGGCACATTCTGCCGTGCCCCACAGCATCCAACCTGCCCCACAGGGTGAGCGCTACTCACTCAGCTCGAGGCGGATCCGGTGAGTTCCGCGATCTCGCGTCCGGACCGCACGGCGTGGGTCTCGGCCGTCTGCTTCAGATCGGCGGCAACCTCGGCGAACGCATCGAGGGCCGGGTTCACGCCCACGAGCGTGAAGGGACGCTCGACGACCCGAAGATCCAGGCCCCAGACATCCGCGAGGACACGACGCAGCCACGACGTGGAATGGTCCCAGCCCTCTTTCGGCGTGCCCGGTGCATAGTTGCCGCCGAGGACCGTCACGAGGGTCGCGGGCTTGCCGTGCAGCGCGGTGCCCTGCGGGTCGATGCGGGGATCGGTGTACGCCAGGTCGAACCACGTCTTGAAGTGCTGCGACACCCCGTAGTTGTAGAGCGGGACGGCGAAGAGAAGTGCGTCGGCGTCGACGAGTTCGTCGGCGAGCTGGGTCGAGAGGGCGCGTGCTGCGCGCTGGCCGTCGGTGCGTTCTGCCTCGGGAGTGAAGTTCGAGGTGACAGCGTCTGCCCACGCGGTCGCCGGAATCGGCTCCACGGACAGGTCGCGACGGACGACGGTGGACGTCGGGTGCGTTGAGAGCCACTCTTTCTCCACGAGGTCGGCGAGTTCGCGGCTCGAAGAGGTGGTGGGGAGGATGCTGGCGTCGAGGCGGAACAGGGTGGTCATGTGATGTCCAATCTGGATTTCGAAGTTACTCATAAAAACATAGCGACTCCGGAGACTGTAGCACCCGTACGATGAATCCATGACGGATTCCGAACACGAGCTTCATGTCTGCGATGCAGCCGTGACCCTCGCGTTCTCGGTGCTGGGTAAGCGGTGGAACGGGATGATCGTTTCGGCCCTGGGAAGTGGCGCCTCGACATTCGGAGCCCTGCGGCGTGCGGTGCCGGGGATCAGCGACGCCGTTCTGTCGGAGCGTCTCGCGGGACTGGCTGAGGCGGGACTCGTCGTCCGCACGGTCACCCCCGGTCCACCCACAGCCGTTGCATACGCGTTGAGCGACAGCGGTGAACGGTTGTTGCCGATCCTCGATCAGCTGGGTCGATGGGCTTCGGGCAACCTCGCGGAGCAGCCGACGGCCTAGGCACGCCCCGACGTGCGCGGTAGCCTGTGCGGACCGTCAACGCAGATGGGGTCCGCATGTCGTCGCCGTGGTCGTCTCGGCGCGAGGTCTCGCCCGAGACGTCGCGCCTGCTGATCGAGCGTGCTCACGACGAGTTGGTGCACGGGAACTCCGGCGACCAGCGCCTGCTCGACGTTCGCCCTCTCGTGCGCGAGTCCTGGCGGCGCTCCCTCGCCGGCCTCGTGGGCGCCGAAGCGCTCCCTTCGGTCGCGCTCTCACCGACCGAGCTCGAGGAGTACCGCCGGACGCATCCACTCGCGGATGTGCTCGAGATGATCCGCGCGCTTCTGTTGCCCGGCGATGCAGCCGAATCGGGAGTTGCCGTTGCCGTGGGTGATGCCGCCGGGCGTCTGTTGTGGGTCGAGGGTGATCGGAACGTGCGCGCGCTGACGGGAGAGATGGGATTCGTCGCGGGTACGAACTGGTCCGAGTCGGCGGTCGGCACTGCCGCGCCGGGGACGGCCCTGGCACTGGATCGATCCGTCCAGATCCGCGGCGCCGAGCACTACAACCGCCTCGTTCAGCCGTGGAGTTGCACGGCGGCGCCCGTGCACGATCCCGAAACCCGGCGCATCCTGGGCGTCATCGATGTCACGGGCGGCTCGAGTGCGGTGACTCCGCAGGCGCAGCTTCTGGTCGATGCAACGGCGCGCGCGGTCGAGGGTGAGCTGCTCGTTGCGCGGCTGCGTGCTCGGGCGGCCACTCCCCCGCGCGTTGCCGAATCGCGTCGGCCCCTACGCCGGGCCCCGCGCCCCGAGGTCGCGCGCTCGACGCTGCGGGTCCTCGGACGGGACCGGGCGCTGCTCGAGATCGCGGGCGAAGGATCGGATCGGATGACGGAGCTCAGCGCTCGGCACGCCGAAATCCTGCTGATGCTCGCGACGCATCGGCAGGGCCTGTCGGCAGACGGCCTCGCCGAGCTGGTCTACGGCGAAAGCGCGTCGGCCGAGACTCTGCGGCCAGAGATGGTGCGCCTGCGGAAGGCGCTGGAGCGCACGGCTCCTCATCTGGTCCCCGCATCCCGGCCGTACCGGCTCGGACCCGAGCTCGAGACGGATGCCCAACACGTGCTGTCGCTGCTCGACCGCGGCGCGCATCGGGTCGCGCTCGCCGCATATCGGGGCGCGGTGCTGCCCGACTCCGTCGCGCCCGGGGTGGAGAGGGTGCGGGAGAGCGTTCGCCAGGCGCTGCGCGAGGCCCTGATCGCCGAGGCATCCGTCGACGTTCTGCTGGCCTATGCCGATACCGAGGACGCTACCGAAGACGTCGAGGTGCTGCGGCTGTGCCTGAGTCTGCTGCCGGCGCGCTCCCCCCGGCGGGCGGGGCTCGTCGCGCGGATCGCGCGGCTCGAGGACTGAGCGGCCTCGGTCGTTGAGCGACGAGCGCAGCGAGGAGACGAAACGGAGCGCTTCGTCGTTTCGTCTCGCCTGCGGCTCGCTCAACGACCGGGCGTGGGGGTCGCTCGCTGAGCGACGAGCGCGGCGAGGAGACGAAACGCAGGGGCGCAACGGGATGCAACGTTGCGCGGCCTACCGTCGACGCAGATCGCGGCAGCGCATGCCGTTCACTCATGACACGTCGAAGGAGACAGACATGACCATCGTCGAAGAGGGCGTCTCGAGCGTCTACGCAGCCCCCGGTCAGCGCGGGGCGCTCGCCGAATATCGCAGCCGCTATGGCCACTACATCGGGGGCGAGTTCGTCGAGCCCGTGAAAGGCCAGTACTTCGAGAACCTGAGCCCGGTCAACGGCAAGCCGTTCTGCGAGGTCGGCCGCGGCACGGTCGAAGACATCGATCGCGCGGTGGATGTCGCGTGGCAGGCGTTCGAGTCCTGGAAGAAGACGACGCCCGCCGAGCGCGCGAACATCCTCAACAAGATCGCGGATCGCATCGAGCAGAACCTCGAGATGATCGCCGTGGCCGAAACATGGGACAACGGCAAGCCCGTGCGTGAAACCCTGGTCGCCGACATCCCGCTGGTCGTCGATCACTTCCGCTACTTCGCCGGCGTGCTGCGCGCTCAGGAAGGATCGCTCAGTCAGATCGACGAAGACACCGTCGCGTACCACTTCAACGAGCCGCTCGGCGTGGTCGCGCAGATCATCCCGTGGAACTTCCCGATCCTGATGGCGACGTGGAAGCTCGCCCCCGCGCTCGCGGCCGGCAACTGCGTCGTGCTGAAGCCCGCGGAGCAGACACCGGCGTCGATCCTGTTCCTGTTCGACATCATCGGAGACCTGCTTCCCGCCGGTGTCGTCAACATCGTCAACGGGTTCGGCATCGAGGCCGGCGCTCCGCTCGCTCAGCACAAGCGCATCCGCAAGGTCGCGTTCACGGGCGAGACCACGACCGGGCGCCTGATCATGCAGTACGCGTCGCAGAACCTGATCCCGGTGACCCTCGAGCTCGGGGGCAAGAGCGCAAACGTATTCTTCGAAGACGTCGCCCGCCAGAAGGACGACTATTACGACAAGGCACTCGAGGGCTTCACCTTCTTCGCCCTGAACGGCGGCGAGGTCTGCACGTGTCCCTCCCGCGCTTTGATCCAGCGGTCGATCTACGACGGGTTCCTGAGCGACGGACTCGAGCGCGTCGGCAAGATCGTGCAGGGAAACCCGTTGGACCCGGCGACGATGCTCGGGGCCCAGGCATCCAATGACCAGCTTGAGAAGATCCTGAGCTACATCGACATCGGCAAGGCCGGTGGCGCGAAGCTGCTCACGGGTGGCGAGCGCGTCGACCTCGGCGGGGATCTGACCGACGGCTTCTACGTGCAGCCGACGGTGTTCGAGGGCACGAACGACATGCGGATCTTCCAGGAAGAGATCTTCGGACCGGTCGTCTCGGTCACGTCGTTCGACGACTTCGACGGCGCAATCGACATCGCCAACGACACCCTCTACGGTCTGGGCGCCGGGGTGTGGAGCCGCTCGGGTGACATCGCGTACCGGGCGGGCCGGGCGATCGAGGCTGGTCGCGTCTGGACGAACACGTACCACCAGTACCCCGCGCACGCGGCGTTCGGCGGGTACAAGCAATCCGGCATCGGCCGCGAGAACCACCTGAAGATGCTCGACCACTACCAGCAGACGAAGAACCTGCTGGTGTCGTACGCCGAAGGCCCGATGGGCTTCTTCTAAGTCACCTCCTCCCTTCTGTGTCCCACTTTCACTCGCTATGGACGCTTCATTCCGAGTGGAAGTGGGACACGATACGAAGGATGTGGGACATGGCGCCGGTGACAGGGTGAAGGGAGCGAGGGCGTGAGTACCGAGACGAACGAACGCGTGGCGGTGACGGATGCCGCGGCCACCATGGTGCGGCAGTTGACCCTGCAGCATGGGCCGCTGATGTTCCATCAGTCCGGCGGATGCTGCGACGGTAGCGCACCCATGTGCTACCCCGTCGGCATGTTCATCACCGGGCCCTCAGACGTGCTGCTCGGCGCGATCGACGTCGGGCTTGATGACCCCGTCGAGATCTACATGTCGGAGTCGCAGTTCGAGTACTGGAAGTACACGCACCTCACGATCGACATCGTGCCCGGCCGGGGCGCCGGGTTCAGCGTCGAAGGTCCGACCGGGATGCGGTTCCTGATCCGGTCGCGGATGCTCACCGAGCCGGAGCTGCAATACTTCGATCTGCGCTAGACACGCCGCGCTCGAAGCATCCGGAGTCGGCGTATTCCGGGACAGAGCAGGAGTGCAGCGATGAGCGAGAGTGGGAACCCCGACCAGCGCCCCGAGACTGCGCGACGGTTCGACCTCGCGCCGCACCCGGAGGGCGGATGGTTCCGGCGCACGTGGGCGTCCGGTGTGGCGGTCGAGACCCCGGGCGGCGAGCGACCGGCGGCGACCTGCATCCACTACCTGCTGACGCCCGGCGAAGAAAGCGCCTGGCACGTCGTCGCGAGCGACGAGATCTGGCTCTGGCACGGGCCGGGCACGCTCGAACTGCGGCTCGGCGGCGCGGGTGATGGGCCGGGCGAGGGCGAGTCCATCGTGTTGGGACCCGACCACGCTGGCGGACACGTCGCACAGGGCATCGTTCCCGCTGGCGTCTGGCAGACGTCACGCCTCGCCGGCGATGCGGAGGTGCTGGTGACCTGCATCGTCTCGCCGGGTTTCAGCTTCGACGACTGGCGGCTCGCCGAGTAACTCTCGAGGTTCGACCGTCGGTCAGAAGAAGATCGTGACCACCCAGACCGCCACGAACACGACGACCGCGATGATGCCGAGCACCGAAACCCTTCGCTTCAAGCGTCGGCCCTCGGGTGCGACACCGGGAGGTGGCCGGAGGTCCGGCGCTGCGGCGAACGGATCGGCAACGCCGCCCGCAACGAACCCCGCTCCAACGGCACCGGCCGCGCGGGCCGAGGCATCCGCTGCCAGTCGATCGTCGCGCCACCGCGACCATTGCGCGAACTTCTCCAAGAGCGCACCGACCGTCGCGAACAACCACGCCCACGTCGCGGGGTCGAGGGTCGACAGGTCGCGCTTTGCGTAGAGGAACAGCCAGTCGTCGACGATCTCGACGTCGAGCTCGGCGGCGTTGTCGATGAACCGGGCCATGATGTCCGGTGTGAACAGGTAGAGCGCGTCGCGCTCGTACCCGCGCGGGCAGAACAGCGAGAAGTACCTGTCGAAGTCGCCCTCCAGACCCAGCCGCTGATCGCGATCGAAGGACGTCGGCAGGTTCGATCCGAACAAACCGTTGTTGCCGACGGCATCGAGCAGAATGTGCGGCAGCGGCACGTCGAGTTTGATGGCGACGTAACCCCACTTGTGCGTCGACTGGTTCTTCCCCGACCCCGTCACGTAGCGATAGTTCGCGAATTCGACGAAGCGCGGGCTGTCGCCCCGCACGAGATCGCGTGCCGCGCGGGAGTGGCCCTGGCTGAAGATCATCCCGGGCAGTCCGGGATCGGCCAGGCTCGGCACGTAGGACATCGCGTTCGCCTCGGCGAAGCGAGCGAGTCGGTACCAGCGCTCGCGCCCCCCGGCATAGAGACGGATGGCGAGCCACACGATCGCGCCGATGGCGGCCAGGATGAGCAGAACAGGGAGGACGAACAGCCACCCGACCGAACCGCTGGTCACCATCGCGCCGGCGATGGTGCCGAAGATGCTCAGGAACACCAGGGCGAAAACCCCGCCCACCACGATCAGCAGAACGAGCTGCACCCCCTGGGTCCCCGAAAATGGTGACCCCAAACGGCCCTCGGCACGTAGGCGTGTCGTGAAAGCGCGGATGTCAGCGGCGCGGGCAGGCTCGATCAGCGGACGCGCGTCGAAGGGAACGGATGTCGCGGGACCGGCACCACTCACCGGTTCACCTCGTTGCCGTTCCACGAATCGCCGTCCCACGTGAGGTCGGCACCCTCGCGAAGGGGAAGTGCCTCGAGACCGGGCGAAGCGAAGATCGCCGCGATCAGCTCGGCGGACCCCGCGATGACGGTGGAGTCGAAGTCGATCTCGCTGACGACGGCCCAGGAGCGGTCGGCGGGCCACAGGACGTTCGGCGACTGCGCCCAGGCATGCGCCTCGTCGGGACCTACCCAGGGCGCGAGGTCGGGCCATGAAGCATCCGTGAACGCCGTCACCCCCGCGGCGAACAGCACGTAGGCGCGCTGCGGCAGCTCGAGACGCGGGCCGCGGGAGATTTCATCCGAGAGGATGCCCGGCTGCCACGTGGGTTTGCGGAACACGTTGTTGAAGGGGTCGCGCGTGCTCGCCTCGAGCATGGCCCGATGCCTGTCCTGCAGCGATGCGGCGTCGTCCACGGTCGGATCCGCCGAAAAAGTCAGGACCGCGCGCGACGGCGTCTCGCCCATGAATCCGACGAGACCGCCGTAGCCCTCCCACACGCCGGCATAGCCGTGGTGGGGGGTTGTGGTCGCCGCGGCGAGCAGCCGCGCGAGCGTGGCCAGCTGTGCGACGTCCATCCGTCCATCGCCCGGGGCGTCGTACTGCCAACCCTCGGGACCGCGAACCTGCTGCCACCCCTGCTCGAGGTCGTGCGCGCCGACGATGCGGTTCCACTGCGCCTCGGGATGCATCTGGGTTCCGAACGTCGCCGCGGTCTGCGCCCAAGTGACGTTCTCGGTGTCGATCTGGGGTTGCGAGCGGCCGAATGCCGCCCACGCTCGGGCGTGATCGTCGTAGGGAAGGGGCGGCCACGGCTGCCCGACCGGCCGGGAGCGGGAGGCGGGATGGAAGATCCGCGCGTACGCCGGGAAGCCACGAGGTACGACGGTGTGCATGCTCGAGGCACCCGTCCACGTCGCGTCGAGCCGGTCGCGCAGCCAGTCGCCCGGCGAAGTGTCCGCTATCCAGTCCATGAGGCCACGCTACCCACCGGAGCACGCGCGGTTGGGTGGATCCTCGACATCCGCTAGACTACGAAGGTTGTCCGGCCGCGGCCCGTCCGCGAAACCGTGACGACATGCACACACCCTCCTGCTGTCGAGAGATGCTCGGCAGCCGTTCTAGTCCGAAGGAGGTGGGTTAGTGACGCACCAGTACGAACTCATGGTCATCCTCGATCCCGAGATCGACGAGCGCACGGTCGCCCCGAGCCTCGACAAGTTCCTGAAGGTCATCACGAACGATGGTGGCTCGATCGACAACGTCGACATCTGGGGCCGCCGCCGTCTCGCGTACGAGATCCAGAAGAAGAACGAGGGCATCTACGCCGTCGTCAACTTCACGGCCACCAGCGCCGCCACTCAGGAGCTCGACCGTCAGCTGAAGCTGTCCGAAGCCGTCATGCGCACCAAGGTGCTGCGTGCGGAAGAGGGCTTCGCTCAGGTCGAGGCCGAGAAGAAGCGCGCCGAAGAGAAGGCCGCCCGCAAGGCTGCCGCGCCCGCCAAGGCCAAGAAGGACGCGTAACCGCGATGGCCGGCGAGACGATCATCACCGTCGTGGGTAACCTCACGGCCGATCCCGAACTGCGGTACACGCAGAACGGGCTCCCCGTCGCGAACTTCACGATCGCGTCGACGCCGCGCAACTTCGACCGTGCCGCCAACGAGTGGAAGGACGGCGAAGCGCTGTTCCTCCGCGCATCGGTCTGGCGCGAGTTCGCCGAGCACGTCGCGGGGTCGCTGACCAAGGGCATGCGGGTCATCGCGACCGGTCGCCTCAAGCAGCGTTCGTACGAGACGCGCGAGGGCGAGAAGCGCACCTCGATCGAACTCGAGGTCGACGAGATCGGCCCCTCGCTGCGTTACGCGACCGCTCAGGTCACGCGTGCCGCAAGCGGCGGCGGTGCCGGTGGCGGTCAGGGTCGTCAGCAGGTCGCCGAGGAGCCCTGGGCTACGCCCTCCGCCTCCTCGTCTGCTGGCGGCAACGCCGGTGGCGAAGCCTGGAGCGCTCCCGGCGCATACGGCGACGACACCCCCTTCTAAGCATTTCGGATGCCTGTGGCCCAGGCATCCCACCACAACCAAGGAAGACCACTTATGGCTGGAAAGTCGAGCGGCGACCGCCGCAAGCCGCGTAAGGGCGGGAAAGTCACCGCCCCCGCAAAGGCGATTCGCGTTGGCATCATCGATTACAAGGATGTCCCCACGCTTCGCAAGTTCATCTCGGAGCGTGGGAAGATCCGCGCCCGTCGTATCACCGGTGTCTCGGTGCAGGAGCAGCGTCTGATCGCCACGGCGATCAAGAACGCGCGCGAAATGGCGCTCCTGCCTTACGCCGGCGCGGGTCGTTAAGGAGCACCATGTCGAAGCTGATTCTCACGAACGAGGTCGCCGGGCTCGGTAGCGCCGGCGACATCGTCGATGTCAAGGCCGGGTACGCCCGCAATTTCCTCATCCCCCAGGGATTCGCCGTGGCGTGGAGCCGCGGTGGCGAAAAGCAGGTCGCGTCCATTCGCGCCGCCCGCGAATCGCGCGCGATTCACGACCACGAGTCCGCCGTCGCCCTGAAGGACGCCCTCGAGGGCGCCAAGGTGCGCCTGGCCGTCAAGGCGGGTGTCGAAGGGCGCCTGTTCGGTTCGGTCAAGACCGGTGACATCGCGGATGCCGTCAAGGCCGCCGGTCTCGGTGACCTCGACAAGCGCAAGATCCAGATCACCTCGGCGATCAAGTCGGTGGGCGAGCACGAGGCGACCGTTCGCCTGCGCGATGACCTCACCGCCGTGATCACCCTCCAGGTGGTTGCTGCCAAGTAGTACCGCAACGCGCGGGAACGGATGCCGCGGAACCAGCCCTTTCGGGTCGGCTCCGCGGCATCCGTCTTTTGTGTGGGCGCGTACCCCCCGGTCACACGCCCACACGGTCAGACCCGCGCGGTGCGGCGGCGGAGCGCCGCAGTACCCGCGAGCGCCGCGCCCGTGATGAGCGCGAGCAGGGCGATCCACAGACCGCTTGTCGTGGAACCCGTCAGAGCCAGCGCCGAGACCGACAGGGCCGCGGGGGCCGCACCGATGCCCGCGGTGAAGCCGACCGTGACGCCCGTGCTGGACGTTCCATCGCCGGGCTCTTCCGTACCCGGGGTGCCGGGATCGGTGGGGTCCGTGGGGTTGGTCGGGTCCGTCGGAACGACCGGACCGGTCGGGCCCGTGGTGGTGCTGTCACCCACGACCGAGATCGCGTTACCGCCGAGCGCCAGGGGCAGGTCGATCGGGGCGACGATCTGGCTGCCGCCGAGGGTTCCCTCGGTGCCGCCTGTGGTCGGGCCGTCGGTTCCTCCCGCCGCCGGGGTGGCGACCATGGATCCGGTCGACTCGCTGTCACCGATGACGGAGATGGCATTGCCGCCCGCGGTGACGGGTGCGCCGATGGGCGCGATCACCTGGGTGCCGCCGGCGATGCCGTTGTCGCCCGTGGTGCTTGCGTCCGTTCCGGTTCCGGTGCTCGAGTTACCGTTCGTGGTGCCGGCGTCGGTCGACTGGCTGTCGCCGAGGACCGAGATGGCGTTGCCGCCCGCGGTGACGGGTGCCCCGATGGGTGCGATGACCTGGGTGCCGCCGGCGATGCCGTCGTCGCCCGTGGTGATCGCGTCCGTTCCGGTTCCGGTGCCCGAGGTACCGTTCGTGGTTCCCGCGTCGGTCGACTGGCTGTCGCCGAGAACCGAGATGGCGTTGCCGCCGACGGTGATCGGCGCCTGAACGGGAGCCTGCACCTGGGTGCCGCCGGCGACGCCGTCGTTCCCGTTGGTGCTTGCACCCGACTCCGTGCCGGTTCCCGAAGTTCCGGTGGTGGTGCCGGCGTCGGTCGACTGGCTGTCGCCGAGGACCGAGATGGCGTTGCCGCTCACCGTGACCGGAACCTGGACGGGCGCGATCGCCTGCGTGCCGCCCAAGACCGCGTCCTCACCGGACGTGACGGGTGCGGGAGCAGGCTCGGCTGCCGGGGCCGGGGCCGGAGCCGGAGCTGGAGCGGGTGCCGAGGCATCCGTCGACTCGCTGTCTCCGAGTACCGAGACGGCGTTGCCGCCCACGGTGATCGGAACGGCGACGCTCACGACGCCCTGGGTGCCCGATGCGATGCCGTCCGTGCCCCCGGTGGTGACAGTCGGCGTGGCGGGCGCCGGGGCTGCCGCGGGCGTCGCGGCTCCCGAGCTGGACGAGTCGCCCAGAACAGAGATGCCGTTGCCGCCGATCGTCACCGGCAGGGTGACGCCCACGAGTGCCTGGGTGCCGGATGCCGTGCCGTCTTCTCCGGATGTCTCCGCAGCTTGGGCGACGGTCGCCCCGGCGAAGGCGAGTCCGCCTCCGATGAGCGCCCCGAGGAGCGCTCGCTTGATTGTCCTACGCATGATGATTCTCCTGACTGGATGGGTGTCAGCGCACCGAGTGGCGCACCGGATCGTCTGTCGCGCACGAGTGCGCGACGCGATCCCCGTCAGTCAGGAGAGACGTCGGTTGCGAAGACGGGCGCGCCCGGAAGGGCGTCGTCCGAGAGAGAGCGGATGGCGCCACCGTGCGGGTGCACACGCCACGAGAACTCGACGAGAGCGGCCCACAGCGTCGCTGCGGCCGATACCCCGGCCGAGAGCAGCCCGGGCGACCCTGAGGGCGCAGACGGTGCGTGAGGCCATCCCCAGCGCCCCGAGCCGGTCGACGATGCCGACACGATCGGCACGGCCGATCCGACGATGAGGGCGCCGGCGAAGAACCCACCGAACACCAGCGCCTGTTGCGCCGTGAGTGGCGCAGCGGAGGCCACCGGTTGCACCACCGGTATCGGTTGGGTTTCATCGCCGGGAAGCAGGGTGTCGGGAAGGGGCAGGATTCCCCCGGTGCCCGATTGCGCCGGGTTGCCGACGATCGTGGTGGCTGTGCCGCTGACCACCGTGAGCAGGTGGTCGACCACGGACACGGTCGAACCCACGGTGTCCGTCAGGCCCGTGCCCGTGGTCACGGCGCCGAGCAGCGGGAGCCCATCGATCGCCGCGAGCAGCGGATCGAGGGCCTCTCCGATCGAGACGTTTGAGACGATGCCGGTGGTCGTGTCAGCCACAACGCCCGTGAGCGCGTCGACCGTGTCGGCGGTGCCGTGGAGAGCGGATGTCGTGGCGCCGGTCACACCCGACACGGCCGTGGTCGCGACATTCGCGACCCCCTGGACGAGAGGTGTGACGAGCGGCATGACAGTCGGCGCGGGGGCGGCCCCGGGTGCTGGGGCGGCGGCCGCGGGTGCCTGCGATGCGGGGGCGGGCGCCGGTGCCGGTGGGACGACGGTGTGAATGACGTCGACGACGACGGGTTCGACGGTGTCGATCACGTTCGTGACGGCGGATGTCGTCTGTTGCACGGTCGAACTGACGGCGCCGAGCAGACCGCTCGAATCGTCTTCCGTGGCTGAAGCACTGGCGGAGTGACCGAAAGTCGTGAAGGCGCACCACGCGAGACCGACTCCGCCCGCGAGCAGGAGCAGGCGTGACCATCGACTCTGTCGTGGTTCAACGTCAACGTTCATGTCCTCACCCCCCGGTTGGACAATCTGGTTTGCGCGCCAATGCGTTGTAGGCAGCGAGATTACGCCGGACGCCGGCATTCGTAAACCCCTGTATCGCAAAACGTCCCGAGGTTGTGCACACCCCGACCCTCAATGACGAACCTTCAAGCAGTGCTTCAAACACATCCTGTTTCCACAGGCTGTGGGATTGTGAATCCCAGCTCACGTGATAAAAAAATGCCAAGATGAGATGCTTCTCATCTAGTTGTCCACAGGTTCCATACACAGGCATAGCGGCGTGTCTGACCGAGTTTCCACAAAGTTATCCACAGGGCGTGTTGCGGGCGAATCTGCGGCCCCATACCGTGAGGGAGCGCACTTCGGGGGAGGCTGGAACAGGACGTTCCGGGCGAGTGTCGGAGGTGTCTGATCTGCTGTCGGGGGACCCGGCGATCAGACACACCCGCTCGGCGTTTTCCGAAAGAGATGCGCTCGTCAGGGCTGCATGACGTACTCCGCGCCCCGAGACGGGCCGGACATATTTCCCCTTGCGTGAAGCGAGTGGAGGGCCGGTTTCGGCGGAAGGGAGCGCGGTGTCGATAGCTGACATCTCGGAGGACCGCATGGGCGGAGCCCCCCGCGGCCCCGAAAGGACTCCCCCGCACGACACCCTCGCCGAACAGTCCGCTCTCGGTGGCATGCTGCTGTCGAAGGATGCTGTCGCCGACGTCATCGAGACGCTCCGTGGACCCGATTTCTACGTGCCCAAGCACGAGCTGATCTTCGACGCCATCCTCTCGCTCTATTCGCACGGCGAGCCCACCGACGTGGTCGCTGTCACCGACGAGCTCATCAAAACGGGAGAGCTGCAGCGCGCCGGCGGCGCGGACTACCTGCACACGCTCACGTCGATCGTGCCGACGGCGGCCAACGCCGGGTACTACGCGTCGATCGTCGCCGAACGCGCCCTGCTGCGCCGCTTGGTCGAAGCCGGAACGCGCATCGTGCAGATGGGCTATTCGGGTCAGGGCGAGGCGCTCGACCTGGTGAACAACGCCCAGGCTGAGATCTACTCGGTCAACGGCAACGAGAACACCGAGGACTACGTTCCGCTGACGGTCGCCGTCGATGCGGCCGTCGAAGAGATCGAGGCTGCTCGCGGGCGTGACGGTCAGATGATGGGCGTTCCTACTGGCTTCGCCGACATGGACGACCTGACGAACGGCCTGCATCCGGGCCAGCTGATCATCATCGCCGCGCGGCCCGCCCTCGGTAAGTCCACGCTCGCGCTCGACTTCGCCCGGGCCGCCGCGATCGGGCACAACCTGCCGACCATCTTCTTCTCGCTCGAAATGGGTCGGAGTGAGATTGCGATGCGCCTGATGAGCGCCGAGGGTGCCGTCCCGCTGCACACGATGCGCAAGGGCACGCTCGACTCGCGCGACTGGACGACCATCGCGGCGACCCGTGGCCGCATCAACGACGCCCCGCTCTACATCGACGACAGCCCGAACATGACGCTCGTCGAGATCCGGGCCAAGTGTCGTCGCCTGAAGCAGCGGGCGGACCTGAAGATGGTGGTCATCGACTACCTCCAGCTCATGACGAGCGGTAAGCGCGTCGAGAGCCGTCAGCAAGAGGTCAGTGAGTTCTCGCGTGCGCTCAAGCTGCTCGCCAAGGAGCTCCGGGTGCCCGTCATCGCGCTCTCGCAGCTGAACCGTGGCCCCGAGCAGCGGCAGGACAAGAAGCCCGCCCTCTCGGACCTCCGTGAATCCGGATCGCTCGAGCAGGACGCCGACATGGTCATCCTGCTCCACCGCGAATCGGCCTACGAGGCCGATAGCCCCCGTGCGGGCGAGGCCGACCTGATCGTGGCGAAGAACCGTAATGGTCCGACCCGCACGGTGACGGTCGCCTTCCAGGGTCACTACTCGCGCTTCACCGACATGGCGCCCGGTGGCTGAGCCGATGTTGTAGGTTTTTTTTGAAGTTGTCCATTTCGCAGATGAAATGTCCACGGTGTGTCCATCTGGACATTTCGGAGCACCGAGTTCGCTCGCACCACCATTTGGTTGAGTGTCAACATGGCGTCAGTCATGGTCACCTGGCAGCGCCGGTTGGCGCTACCGACCTCGATCCCGATCGGTGTCAGGCCCACCGCTCGGCGTGACTCCCGGTGCGGCCGAGCGGGGCGAGCACACAACGGTCGCAAGTGTGGGGGACGAGGTTGAGACGCGCGATAAGCTCCGCCGATAGTGTTTCCACGTGGTACTGGACTCCTATGACGCCTTCATCTCACATAGGTCGACGTCAAAGGCTCAGGCCCGCCGCGTCAAGGCCGCGTTGGAGCGATTCGCCCAGCCCAAGAAGGGTGACGAGCCCTTCCGTGTATACCTCGACGAATCCTCGCTGCGAGTGGGCGACCTCACCACTGAGATTGAAACAGGGCTCCAGCGCAGCCGCGCGTTGATCGTTCTGATTGCGCGGGACACTGTCGGGTCTCGGTGGGTTGAGCTCGAGGTTCGCTACTGGCTCTCTCACGGAGGTTCGCCCGATCGCCTGTTCATGGTCCGCGTAGATGACATCGACCTGTCATGGAACGAGACAAGTGCAGACTGGGCACACCCCGATTTGGTCCCGTCGGCGCTACACGGCTTGTTCAGCCGCGAGCAGAAGTTCATCGATCTTGCCTCAGCGGCGAAGGGTGCCGAACGGACCGCGCTGGCTCCCGTGTTCGCTGCCGTCCGCGAACGGCCGATCGAGTCCCTGCTCCTAGAAGAAGCCGACCGGGCACGACGCCGACAGCGGACGATCATGGTCGTCGCGGCGACGATGAGCGTGTTTTTCCTGTTAGCCTTGGCGGCCGGGGTCTGGGCGCTGATCAGCCGCAACCAGGCCGAGGCGGCCACCCGGGAGGCGCTCGGTCAGGCGAACGCGGCACAGGCCATCCTCGCGAGCCAGACAGACCCCGTCCAGGCTGCGCAGTACGCGCTCCGGGCGTCTGAGTACTCGGAGTCGCTGCCAGTTCGCGCGGCCATGCTCGCTGTCGCTGGAAGTTCCGCGAACCTGATCCACAGTTTCGACGTTCCCGAGGGGTCCAGCGCGGACAGCGCGATTTTCACGCCCGACGGCAGCATCGTCGGCACTATTACCCGCTCGAGCACGGACCGCGACGAGACCCAGCTCGAGCTCCGCGAGGTGGAGACAGCCGAAGTGATCGCCTCCACGTCACTGCCGCATCAAATCGCCTGGGTGCGACTACTCTC
This sequence comes from Microbacterium lacus, assembly GCF_002812805.1. Classification (GTDB taxonomy): domain Bacteria; phylum Actinomycetota; class Actinomycetes; order Actinomycetales; family Microbacteriaceae; genus Microbacterium; species Microbacterium lacus_A. The sequence continues at coordinate 118,640 of NZ_NMUM01000044.1, forward strand.
GGACGCCGTTGGGGTCCTCTGCTCCTACCGGACGGGGACGCACCTCATTCAGGTCGACGACGGTACGGTGTCCTTCACCGATCTGGACGCGCAGCCCGATGCCGGGGGGTTGCCCGACGGCGCGCAGGGGATGCCGGAGACATACTCGTCCTGCGCCGAGCCGGTCGCAGTCCGTGACGGGCTTCTCGTCTCCACGATCAACGGCAACGCCACAACTGGCAAGCAGCGACTTGACCTCGTGCGAGCCTCGGGCTACGCAACCACGTTGGCAACTTTCGACAGTCCGAGCCGGTCGCTGTCCTTCGAGGCCGTCGCCACTGGCGCCGGTCACGTCCTAGTTCTTGACCCCACGGGCGCACAGATCATCGATACGGCTGCCGGCACGATCACTCCGATCAGCGGCGCCGCGGTGCCGACAGATATTGACATCACCGACAGCGACTACAAGGGTGAGTTCTTCGGCAAGACCGACGAGCACGAGTGGCTGCTTGTTCGTCGAGACGACTCAGGATTCACCGCGACCTCCGTTTCGCTCGACAACACCGTCTGGGGTGCAGCGCCCTTGGTCGACGCCGACGGGCTGTTCACCGGGCAGGTGGTGGCGCTCGACCACGGCAGCGTGATCTCGCTCCCCGGATCGGGCAAGGAGTACACCCTGGGCGATGACCGCAGCCGGAACACTGGCGCATCCAGCAGGCAGTGGAACCAGTACCTCCCGACGCTGCGTCGGCTCGACGATGCGAAGTACGTAGCGGTTTTCGGATCGTCCGTATTCGTCGTCGACCTCAACCCGTCGTACCCCCTCGAGCAGGGGTGGGGCAGGGCCGCGGTCGGCGACGAGTCGTCCGATACCTCCCGCACCGACGATTGGGCGGTCGTCAACGTTGGCGTAAGCCTGCAGAGCGCGGGTTCGCAGGGAATGAATCCGATCGCTGCGACATGCGGCAGTGACGTCCTGCTCCAGGCGTCGCCCACCGGGTTCGAAGAGCCCGCCTATGCCAATGGCGGCAAGCTCCTCGTTCGTGCCAACGGCACATACCGCTTGGTGCCCGACTCGACGACGTTCTCAGCAGGCTGCGCGGTCTTGGAGTCGACGCCAGCGGTCGCGATCCTCAGCACCGACCCCGCGGACGACCAGGTGCTGCTGCCGGGCGTCAGCGCCAATGCGCGGGTGCACGTCAGTGAGCAGGGCGAGGTCGCGGTTCTTCGTGGAGAGACACCGGTGGCGATCTTCCGCTCCTATTCGCAGTCTCGCGCGTGGTCGATGGAGCACCACATCAATTACACATCGCTGAACCCCCACACCATCGGAAGCAGCGGCGAGAACACCATCCGGCAGACGGAGGGCGGATTCGACTTCACCCAAGCTGACAGCTCAGCCGCCGAGATCTCGTTCGATAACCCCGACGGATGGCAGGCCGTGTCGCCGGACGCGACGCAGCTTGTCGCGCTCGACGCTGCCTCCGAACCCCAGCTTGTGACCGCGGACGGAGTGAGAGGCCTGGCTGCCTGCGCCGCGAAAGACGACTCGACCTGGCAGGAGTTCGCCTGGATTCCCGCCGACGGCTATGCAGAGAGCGCCAGCTCAGCGCGCGGCGCGGTACTCGTGAGCAAGCAGTACGACGGGGCCGGCGACGAGCCGACCACGGTCGTCGACTGCGTGACGGGCGAGGAACGGACAGAGTCGACTTTCGCAGGTCAGCGCCTACAGCTCGAACGATACGAGGTGCGCGCCGACGGGGGCGTCATCGAGACGATCGCGCGCCCCCAGGACGACGATGATCCCACGATCGTGACCCAGATCACGTGGACCGGCGACAAGCAGCCGGACACACGCACCCTCTCGACCTCGGACGCCCTCAACTCCGCCGTCTGGTCGCAGGACGGTCGCTTCGTCGTCACGGACAACGGAGCAACAAAGACCGTCCAGGAATGGGCCGATGGCCAGTGGCAGCCGCGCACGGCCCTCGCTTCTGCAGGCACTGCGCAGTTCAGCCCAGACGACCTGCTCGTGCTCACGAACTTCACCTCCACGCAGAGCGCACTCTCCATCGTCGACCCGAGCACCGGTCACGTGATCCTCTCCGACGACCTCGGGGACACCGACTACCTCCGCAACAGTGGCCTACCGATCAGGGTCTCGGACGGGAACATGGTGCTCCAGCTGTGGGAGAAGTCCGACACGGCCGGATCCGCCCTTACCGACGCGCCACTGACCATCCCTGTCGACGTCGATCGCCTCCGCGGCATCCTGTGCGAAGTGAATCGGATCGCGATCTGCGACGGAATAGCGATCGGTGGCTCCAGCGACGCCCCTCGGCCTTCCACGACGCCCAATGCCATGGAGACCGCTCCTTCGCCGAGCGCTTCCGCGGACGCGGCGCTACCTGCGGGCTGGCCGGACGAGCTCGCGGGCGACTGGTGCCCGGCCTCCGATCCCGGGAGCTGCTTCAGCGTCGCGAGCCTGCTCGACGAGTGGCCGAACACCCAACTCAGGTACACCGACCCGTCGACGGAGGTCGACGGGACGACGGACATGACGATCTGCCTGGACCTCGACCTCGAGGACTCTTGCACGACCTCGATGTCGATGTACCTGCGCTACTTCCCGGTTGGAGTCGAATGGGACTGCACGGCGCTCGAGGTCGAAGAGCACGGGTGGCCCGACTGCTACCCCGACTACACCAGTTCGCACGATTCGTCGAAGCCGCGACTGGTCGTGCTGCCCAATCATCAGCATTCGACCGACTACGTCGACACGGAGCCGATGTACCGGGCAACGGACTGAGTTGACACCAACTCGCGGAGAGAGGCTGCAACTGGGAGGAATTTGTGCTCTGGGCTTCAGCACCAAGAGCTATTGGGGACGATCAGCCAATCTTCTCGTTAACCTCACCACGGGAAGCCAGCCACATGGTGTGCTCTCGGCTGATTGCCTCCTCCGCGTCGGCAACGGACCCTGGCCATTCGCTCGCATCGGCGGCGAGCAACGATGTCCTCTGCTTCTCAAGCTCGGCAGCGGTCAGTGCATATGCCGCGCGAAGTGTGACGTGTTGCTTGAGTGCCAGCCAGGCCGCACCCGCACCTATCGCTGCCGCGAGGATCCCGGCGAGATCGAACGTCCAGCCGCCGAAAAGACGTCCAGCCGCGAGTGCTACCGCGATAGCTTCGGCGCACAGTAGAAGCGTTCGCCACCAAGCTGCCGCTCGGCGGTTCGCCTTCGCCTTGCGCGTGTACCAATCGCGTTGTGCCTCCGTTCTGTCGCGCAAGTACACCGAGCGACGAGTGTCAAGATCGGACGCCCTCAGCGCGTCCATCGCGACGGTCGGCGAACTACCGTCACCCGTTGGCACAGACACTGCCTGCGCCACTTGGTGGGCGACCTGGCTCACGCGAGACCTGAAGAGGGTCCTCGCCTCGCTCGGTTCAAGCGATAGGAAGAATGGATCGGCGCCGACGGCGTAGCGCCAGCTGAGCGTCTTCACGGACTCAGCGCCGGCCCGAGCTTGGTACCAGTCTCTCTCGGGTCGAACAAGTGTGATGTAGATCTCTGACCCCAGCGCGAGAGCGAACCCGAGTAGCGCCACCGCGGCCCACACGTCGACCTTCCCGACGAAGAGCGAGTACGACGCCCCAAGCGCAGCGATGACCGTGCCCCCGAGACGAAGGCGGCTACTCCATAGCGTGGCCTTCTGCGCGGAGTTCGAAGCCTCATCAGCTGAGGCAAAGAAGGGTGGCAGATCGGAGTCAACGAGGTGAATCATGGCGTCACGCGTTCCGCATCCGCAGTGCTCGCGTGTTGTTGACCTTGTCAGCGTGAGAGGTTCGACGATTGAACGCGTCATCGATCATTCTTGCAAGGCTTGCAGCGGATGTAGGGTACTTCATCCATCGCGCGTAGCCGTTCTCGCCATCAATGTTGTCGCTCACGCGCGCGGGAGGCTGCCGCCCCGGGGTCTCCGACATGGAGGGCAGAGTGATCGCGACGAGACCGTTGCGTGAACTCGTCACGGTGTTGCGAAGGGAGGCGGCGATCTCCCAATCGACGAAACGACGCCCCCAGGTTTGGGCGCCGACCAAGACGAGCGTCACGCTGCTATCGCGTAGGTAGAGTTCGCGGATACGACGCTTGATGTAGTCGGCGTCGGTGCTGTTGATGACGTCTCCAGCCATCGATGCGCCGATTCCCCGCGAGATGAGCACGTCGTGGTCGTGGTCGAAGTAGTCGATGAAGGCCGCCACTTCAGCTTCGTCCGCATGGTGATAGGACACGAACGTCTTGTGTCGTGTCTTGAGTCTGAGCAGGCTGGTCATGAATGTCCTCCTTTAGGGCTTAGCAAACTCTCTCTGATCGCGTCCACGCACTCCACGGCTACGCGCTCTCGAAGCCGGAGCTCGGGTCGAACTTGAGCACGCGCGCGTTCTCGGAGATCGTGCGCACCTCGCCTTCGCCGAAGCCGTCGCTCTTGCTCGCCTGGATGTCGATCGTGATCTCGAGCTTCGCGCCGGCGCCCGCGAGTCGATCGATGATCTCGCGGGTCACGTTTCCGATGTCCCTCGAGTACCGATCCGGGTCGACCTTCACAGAGCCGAAGTAGCGGCTCGGGCGCCGCGGTGCAACGATGTCTTCGCCCGTCGTCGACGACTCATCCGCTTCTTCATCGACAAGGACGATGTCGATCGGGCCAACCTCCGCGGCACTCTCCTCAGCCGCGCGCGCAGCAGCCTCACGAGCCGCGGCGATGCGATCGGCGGACGCCTGCTCGTCGGCCGTGTTCCAGTCCACCAGGAGCGTGCTGTCGGTCACCTGCATCGCGGTGTTGTGCGCTGGCGGCACGATCAGCCCGCGATAGCGTCCGGACTCGGTGTCCTTCGCCGCCGCGATCGCGAACTTCTCGCCGTCGACGAGGACGGAGTTCAGCGAGCGTTCGATCGCGGAATCGAGGGTCTCCCGTCCGACGAGGCGCGGCAGGTAGACGTACCGGGTGAAATAGCCCCACAGCTCGCCCACGCTGATCTCGCCCTTGTCGCGCCACAACTGTCCGAGCTCCTGATGTAGAGTCGCGCCAAGAATCGGTGCACCGAGTTCGGTGACGAGCTGATCGTCGCGGGACAGCTTCGCGGCGACACGCTCCGCGAGAGAGCGGCCGCTCGAGTCAGGCACCTTGTCCGTGATCAGCTCGAACGGCTTGGTGGCGTCGAACTGTTCAGGGTAGACCGCCCACACGAAGGTGTCGCGGATCCGGTCTGACACCGTCCGGTCGAGACGCGTGACCCAGTCGTCAGTTTGCTTGCGCTGCTGCACCGACAAGTTGAGGCTCTCGCTGGTCGCCTGCACACGCTTCCACGCGAGGTAGCTGCGCGCGGCGGCCTCCAGGCTCTCCAGCTCGCTCTTGTCGGCGATGAGGAAGACGAGGGTGTTGCGATGCACGCGCTGGCTGGCGCCCTTGGTCTCGATCGCGTCGCGCACCCACTGGTGGGCGGACGAGTCGGCGCCGTCCGACTTCCGCCGTGAGTGGCGCGGGTGAACAATCACCAGTCGCGCATCCTCGAGGTCGGGGACGTCGGCGCTGGATGCTGGGGCGACGTGTACACGATCGAACACACCGCGCGCGCGTTCCTCGCCGCGGAGGCGATCGGTGATCTCGTTCCACACCGTCTCGACGTCTTCACGGAGCCGCTCGGCATAGTCGTTAGCGGTCTTTGTCACCGATGGCTGGGTATCGAACCAGTAGTGGCCCTGCTCTTCGTAGAAGTACGTCGAGCGCTGGGCAAGCAGCTCGATCGCACTGCCGAAGTTGCCAAGGGTGTCACCGGGTGCTGCGGTTCCGAGCCAGACGTACTGCTTGTCGAGACCCTTTCGCGACGCCTTGATCCTGGGCGCGGCGCCCATGAAAATCGTTCGCGCGATCCGCTGCGTCACGAACCTCTGCCCCAGGTTGGGGCGGTCCAGGTCGATCTGCTGCGCCATCGATCCTGGGCCGTCGATGTCGGAATCGATGATCGGCTTCCACTGATCCTCGAGGTACTGGGTGAGGTCGGTGTTGACTGTCGTCGCCTCCAGCGGCACGTTGCCGGGGAGGATCAGCGGGGACGTGTCGTTGGACGCCCACAGCTCGTGCACGATCGACGACACGAGCTTGAGCACGCCGCGAGTGCGCTGGAACCGCTCCAGCGTGGACCAGTCCTCGTACAGGCGGTCCAGCAGCTCAGGGTGCAGCGGATACGAAGCTCGGATGCGCTGTTCGTAGTCGTCGCTCGGAGCCGCGGCATCCCGAGGGAACAGCGCCGTATTGCTCCGATACAAGGTGACGAAGCTTCGAGCTACCGCAGAGATCGTGGTGAGGCCCTCAGCGTTGGGCGCCTGGAAGAGTCGGCGCCGCACGATCTCGAAAGACTCGTCCTTGCTCGACGGCCGCCACTGGTCAGCGACCCGGCGGATCACGTTCTGCAGTCGTTCCAGGGCGAGCTGACCGTTGGCGCCACCGATCTCGATGTCGCTTCCGCTCCCCGCTTCGCCGGTGTCGGATGCCGGGATCGAGACGACGAGCATCGCGCCAGGCACCGATCGGACGACTTCCGTCAGCGACTGCGCGAACGTGAACTGCGTCTCGAACGAACCAGACGGAAGCTCCTTGTCCGTCACTAGCTGCCGCGCGTACGCGACCCACTCATCGATCAGGATCAGTGCCGGCGAGTGCTTCGCGATCAGCGTGCGCAATGCTTCGCCCGGGTTCGTCCCGGCGCGGTCGTCCTCAGCAATGAGGTCGTACGCTTCGCGGCCGCCGAGCTGCCAGGCGAGCTCGCCCCAGAGCGTGCGCACCTCGGTCCCGTCGTCCTTGATGAGCGGCGATCCCGCCTTCAAGTACGTGCCGACCAGTGCGACGCGCTTCACGCCCAGCGCCGCAAGATCCGGGCTCCCGGTCTCAGCAATGAGTTCCTGCAGCTCCTGCGGGAAGTCCTTCGCGGGCGTGCCGCTGAAGAGGTGGTAGAGAGCGAGCATCGAGTGCGTCTTGCCGCCACCGAAGTTGGTCTGCAGGTTGACGACCGGGCTCGCGTTGCCGTCCCCGCCGCCCACGCGTCGGAGCGCGCGCGACAGCAGGTCTCGCAGACCCTCCGTGAGGTACGTGCGGGTGAAGAACTCGACCGGATCGCCATACTCGGGGCTCGTCGCCTGACCGGTTCGCACCAGATGCAGGTCGGCTGCGAATTCGGATGCTGTGAACTCGCCTCGTGCCACATCATCGTGCGGGCGGATCACCTCGCGCCAGGGACGCAGACCCGAACCCGGGTCGAGGGTCACCGTCGTCCGCTTGACCTGCTTGCGCGTCTGATCCTCGAAGACCGTGCGCTGCAGGTCGACGCGGAGCTTGCGGACGTCCTCGGCGGAGTCGACCGCGCCGACGGCATGGAGCAGTCGCTCGATCGTGTCGAGCGCGCGCGCCGCGTCATCAGAGCTGAACGGCTCGTTGTGCGCCCACAGGTTGCGTGTCTCGCGGAGCTCAGAGCCGAAGCCCTGCTGTGCCCGTGACAGCATGTCCTTGAATCGGTACCCCTGCTCTGTGATGGCGCGCAGCTGCACCTGGACATCGTGCTTTGTCAGCGTTCGTGCCGGTCCGCCACGGCGTTGAGCATCTTCTTGTGCCCACGCGGCCGGCCAGTCCGATGTGCTGTAGGCGGCGGTCATCACTTCATCGACGGAATCAAGCAGTCCCTCCGACAACAGGTCGAAGGCCTTGCCCACGCGGTCACGGTTGTTCATCGCCATCGAACTCAGTCCCCGTCCTCATCGAAGTCGAACGCCTGCTGAACCGAGCGCGGCGAACCGGCGTGCTTCCGCGCCTGTTCATTCACGTCACCCCACGCACTCACCAACCCGTTGAAGAGGATCGCGTCCTTGGTGTCCCGCTTTTTCTCCGCCTCATGGAACAGAAGGAAGCCCAGTTCCTTCACCGCGTCGAGATTCACCCGTGTCTGCACCGACGGGAGCAGGGCGGCGACCTGGTCGGCGCCATGCTTCGCCATCACTGCGGCGAGTCGGACGGTAGCCTCCCACACACTTACTCGTTCATCCGCTGCAACGTCCCATGCGTTCTCGAGCTGAGTCGGAGACAGTAGCCGCGCTTTGCCACCTCTTGCTTCGAATATGCCCCCACGCTCAAGTGTGCCTAGGGAGGTGTCCGAAGATCGCGCGAGCTGGTCCGCAACGCCTGAGCTTTCTTCGGTCCAGCCGTACTGTCGGTACCACTTGACGGCGAATCGGGTATCAGGATCGAAGTCGGACTCCTGTTCACCGATTACCTCATCGAGCGTGGCGTTCACGAGTAGCAGCGCGTCCTTCACGCTCATGTCGGAACCATCGGCTTCGCGAACCCGCGAGTAGCGAGAGAAGACCTCAATGCCGGGCCCGATAGCAGCCTGCGCAAGATCGACCGGGGCAACATCGCCCTGAATCATCTTGCGGAGCGCATCCGGCAGCTCTGTCTTCAGAGCGGCGACGAATGCTCGTCTGGTGGTAGCGGGGGCGTCGACAGGTCTGGGCCTGCACGCCAGCACGATCGACGAAGCAAGGGCATTCGTCCCGAAGCTCAGCATCCGGCCAGCGCGCTCGCTACGCAGGGGCCAGGTTGCGGTGATCGTCCACCCACCGTCGATCAGCCCGCCGAGCATCGTGTGCCATCCCGTAGATGTTGTGCCGGTATCCCGCACGTCCTGTTGCTTGTAGGCGTAGTAGACGGTGAGTGGGACAAGTCCGTTCGCGGACTCACGCATGCGCGCAAAGACGCTGTTGAAGCCGCTAACAAAGAACTCCGCAGCGCCCGCCTTTCCGCCGTGTCGTGCAGAGTTCGCCACCAACTCGTCCGCCTTCGGTGTCAAGACAGTCTCGAAGAGGGACGGGTGTATGTCGCGCAGCGAGCGTCGGAGCCATACGTAAAAGAAATCGGAGAGATCCGAGTATCCGATGTTGTCGTAGTAGGGAGGATCAGTCGAAACGACAGTCACTGCATAGTCACGCGCGGCTGCGTCGGCTTGGGTGGCTCGTCCAGGGTTACGGGGGTCAGCGGGCATGGCATCAACACCAGCAGCCACCCATTCGACGTGGGCACTGAAGTTGCCGACTGAGTTCGAGAACGGGTTGATTTCCACGTAGTCCCAAACCATGGGCAAAGCTTGTCGCGAGAAGGTGTCCCGAACGCCCTCGATCTGCGTGATCCAGCTACACAAGGTGGACGACCAATCCGCGAGCTTGCTCACCGCGAAAGCGAGGTACGTCGCGACTGCGTCTGCGTACGCAATCGCCCCGTTCCCACCAAGAGCGATTCCCTCTCCGTCTTCCATCCCGGCGCTACGCGCATCGTCCACCACGCGCCCGTGGACCTCACCGATGAGATCACTGAACGTCGACAACGCGGCCAACTGACGGGACGAGAAGAGGTCGGTGAAGTGCCTGAAACCATAAAGGGAAACGTTCCGTGATGCAGGTCCCCCCTCGGGGATCTCGCCAATCGGGAGATCCTGTGGTGGGGGAGTGACTGCGGCACGGATTTGCACGTCGTCTGCGGGAAGGTAGAGCCGCGACCGAGAGCCTTCGGCGACCGTCGCCATGAGCTGTGTGCCCATTCGTCCTGCCGTGGCTTCGGAGCGCAGATAGTCCCAGGACATAGGCGTTCCATCGACGATCGAGATAGCGCCGCCCTTGTCCCGACCGACGGATCCATCCTCGCCAACCGGGCCTGAGCGCCCGTGTTCGATCCTGAAGCTCACACCGCGCCCGCTCACCTCGGGGGTCAGATAGGTTTCCCGACCCTTCTTCTTGCTGAGCCACCACGTCCGCGCTAGCGGAACGCTTATCGGGTTGGCGGGGTTCGGGTTTGTGACAGTTCGAGCCCAGATCCAGCCGACGACCGTGTGCTCGGTGCCTTCCGCAGTCGTCGCTTTGGGATACAGGTGGCCAATACGAGCCCATGCCGCCTCCCGGAGCCACTCGCCGTAACGGCGCACATCCTCGGCGAGCCCGGCAGCTCGGCTCCATGGGACCGTGCGTGACTCTGCATCTGGGTTGACCGGCGCCCTATCCGCGAAGACTGGGGGGATTTCGATTAGACCCTTGTTCTTGAGGACAGCGACTGGGTTCAGATCGGACGCCGATGCTTGCAGGCCGAGCCTCTGCGCCTCGAGGGGAATCGCTCCGCCGCCGGCAAAGGGGTCTAGGAATGTCAGGGGCGTGTCGCCATTGCTGCGAACGATCTCCGCGCGCGCCTTCGCGAGCAGCTCCTCGTTGGAGGAGTTCTCCCACTTGCACAGCTCCTCAAGGAGTCCGTGGAGTCGACGTCGTTCCGCGTCCTGGGCATCCACTGAGGGGAACTCATCGGGCCGCGATGAGGGATCGTCGACCAGCTGAGCAAACAGCACCGCACGCGCTGCCGCGAGCGGGCGTGGGGCCCAGTACAGGTGCATTGTGGAAGGATGACCCTTCCTGGGGACTGACTTTTCATGTTCCGCCGCCGCGTTGATGGCTTCGAGCGGAAGAGAGGTTTCGATGAGCTTCTTCTTGGGCGTTGCGTTCACGGCTGCGTCTCTCGTAGGTCGATGGCTGTTTCGATCGGGCCCGTCATCGCGGTGGGCCTCCGCGATCCCAGTAGTCGCGCCATTCCTCGTTGTACGACCGAGTTGTTGCTGACGGCTCGATGTGCGTGAATGCGTCGAGGACATACCGAAGCCGGTCGTGCTCCTCGCCATCGGGCGACACGAGCACGAGCGCGAGTCGGTGACGATCGCCTTGAGTCTGGGCAAAGGTGACTTCGTTGGTCGTGATGGTGAAGGTGTCGGATCCTTCGACCCGCCCCTTCACTTCGATGTAGTGGATGCGTCCCTCGTTGTCGTACGACTGGATGTCGTAGCCGGGGTTGTTCCGGGGCATCTCGAGAGGGTTGCGGCCGAGTGCGAGCTCCGCGGCGAAAACTGCCTCGACTGCACGTCGCTCGACTAACTCGGTCTCGCGCGCAAATGTCCGAGGGGCGGCATCCTCATCTCCCGGAGCGAGACGCTGACTCGGCACAACGATCGCTGATCCACGGACGACCGCGGGCAACGCGACGAGCTGCGTGCTTTCGTCGAGCGCGCGGAGCCGCTTCTCGAGTCGTTCGTCGAGCTGTCGCGCTCGTTGGAGCGCGGCTTCTGCGCGGATGCGGCCAATGGTACCGGCGCGTTCGAGAGCTTCGAGGCGGTTGTGCTCGCGATCCCAGTGGTTGATCTCGGCGAGCAGTCGCTCTTTGACCTGCACGCGGGTGCGGTCGACGTCTACCGAGATCCGCGCGCTGAGCTCCTCCATGCGGGGGGCGAGTCCGTCGCGGTATGCCCACGCGCGGATGGATCGTTCGTGATCGCTCTTCGACCACTCGGCGTCAAGGACCGTCGCGATTGCATCGGCCTCGTCGGGGTCTGGTGCGTCGTAGTCGAGGTACGGAGGCGCGGCTGCCAACGTTACGTCGCCTGCGGTGTCGAGGACAGGGTAGTCGAAGTGGTGCGAGACAGTGTCGGGGTCGGGGGTGGCGTTCTGGATACGCTGCTCGACCGCGTAGAGCAGTGCGGTTCGGTCGCACTGCTGTTCACGACGGTCGACGAACACTGTGCCCTGCTTGAGGACCGGGCCGAGATCCTCAATGGTGAGCTCGATGACGGCCTGCAACAACGGGTGGCCGGGTGCGAGCAGCGCGGCCTGAGTCTGACCCTCGGGACGAACATGCACGGTCTCGAACGTGACCCGTTCATATCGCTCCGGCACGGGCGCCCACCTGTTGAGCCTGCGGGCGGTGTCGATGACACGCTGGGGCACGCGAGTGATCTCGTAGCGCCCCTTCTCGCGGCGCCGGATTCGGCCGCCCAGTCGTTCGAAGGCGGGAATGAAGAAGGCTGCGATGTAGCCGGGCTGCAGTCGCCGCTCGCGGGCTTTCTCCATGCGTCCACGGATCTCTTCGAGGTTGAGCGAGGAGTACATCTCGGGGTGCAACGCGCGCTCGGCCACCATCGTGTCGAGACCGTGAGCGACGCTCGCGTCGATGACGCGGTCCAGCTCAGCCTTCCGCTCAGGCTGGTCACCGTAGCGGATCGCCTCGATCAGCAACTCGCGGAGAGACTTCTCCTGGAAGGCATCCGCGTCGCCAAGAACGTTGAAGAGGTTGCCGCTGTACGCGATCGACATCTGGTCGATCTTTGACAGCAACCGCGTGAAGACATCTCCTTCGCGAGTGTCCTTGGCGACCATGTTCCACAGATGACAGACCTCGCGCTGTCCGATGCGGTGGATCCGCCCGAAGCGCTGCTCGATCCGGTTCGGGTTCCACGGCAGGTCGTAGTTGACCATGAGATGCGCGCGTTGCAGGTTGAGGCCTTCACCCGCGGCATCCGTCGCCAACAGCACGACGGTATTGCGGTCGTAAGTGAACTGCTCGCGCGCCGCTTTGCGATCTTCACGGCGGGTGCCGCCGTGAATGGTGATGACTGACTCGGGGCGTCCCAGCTGCGTCGTGATCTTCTGCCGCAGGTAGTCCAGCGTGTCCTTGTGCTCGGTGAAGATGATGATCTTGCGCGGCTCGCCGGAGTCGTCGTGGACGAGGAGCTGGTCGTCGAGGATCGCTCGCAGCTGCACCCACTTCTTGTCGTCGTCGAGCAGCCGAACTCGACGTGCGACACGGATGAGGTCTTCGAGGATCGTGATCTCCGCGCGGAGCTCTCCGATCGACTCCGCGGCGGTGGCGAGGTCCACGACCTCGTCGACGCGCGCTTCGAACTGTGCGCGCTCTTCCTCGGCGACCTCCTCGTCGAGGTCGTCGAACGAGTCGGGGTCGAAGTTCGGGATCGAGTTGGACGCGTCCTCGAAGTCGAGAGTCGTGCGGCCCGTCGACCACTCGTCGATCGTCGCCGTCATCGAGGTGCTGTACCGTGCCTCGTCGGTCGCACGCTGCCATTCGCGCAGACGCGTCTCAAGTCTCACCTGGCGCCGCTCAAGCGATCGGAGGATCGCTTCAGGGCTCGAGGCGAGGCGTCGCTGCAGAACGGTGAGCGCGAACCCCACGTTGTTGCCGCGCTTCTTGTCGCCGGCCTGCGCGAGGCGTTCCGCGCGGCCCATCTCAGTGCGGACATAACCGGTGACGAGTTCGTACAGTTCGCGTTCTGCGTCGCTGAGCTCGTACTCGACCGTGTAGGCGCGGCGTTCAGGGAACAGTGGTTTGCCCTCGAAGGTGAGGAGCTCTTCCTTCACCATTCGGCGCATCAGTCCACGCGTGTCGGTCCGATGAACACCGGCGCGGAACTGTCCCTCGAACCGATCCCGATCCAGCAGCGACATGAACAGCTGAAAGTCCTCTTCCTTCCCCGCGTGCGGTGTCGCTGTCATCAGGAGGAAGTTGTGCGCGGTCTCGGCGAGCAGTCGGCCGAGCCGGAACCGCTTCGTCTCGTCGACTTGACCCGCCCAGGAGGAGTAATGCGCAGACATCCGGTGCGCCTCGTCGACAACGACCGCGTCCCACGTCACGTCGGAGAGCTGCTCGATCAGGTCGTCGCTGCGGGAGAGCTGGTCCATCCGTGCGATCAGGAACGGGTGCTCGGCGAACACGTTGCGGCCTTGTGCATCGTCGATCATCTGGCGGTTGAAGATCTCGAACGAGAGGTCGAACTTCTGCGACAGCTCTTCACGCCACTGCTCTACGAGGCCGCCGGGGGCGACGATCAGCGCTCGTTCGCAGTCGGCGCGGAGGATGAGCTCCTTGAGGTAGAGGCCGGCCATGATCGTCTTGCCGGCGCCGGGGTCGTCGGCGAGCAGGAACCGCAGCGGGATCCGCGGGAGGAGCTCTTCGTACACCGCGCGGATCTGATGCGGCAACGGGTCGACGTCCGAGCTGTTCACCGCCGCCATCGGGTCGTAGAGCGCGGCGTACTTGATGCGCAACGCTTCGGCCGCAAGCCGGAACTCGTCAGGGTCGCCGTCGAACGCGGGTGCGTTACCCAGCTCCGTGACTAGTTCGAGCTTGCCGGCATCGAGCTCGGTGATGGTGCGTTCGCCGGTCCGACCCGAGTCATCGCGGAAGAAGATCTCGACGAGCGCGTCGTCCAGCGGTGTCACGCCGACGAGTGTCACCGGCTGCCCGGGCAGGACACCGCGCAGGCGTTGCCCGGCGCGCAGCGATGCGAGCGTCACTGTGGGTGCGTGCACGTGGTTCCTCCCCTGGAAAATGGCAAGTCGATCAGGATACGTCGTGCCGCCGACATCGCGGCCGACTGGGTCAGTCCGGAGATCCTGCGTCCCCCCTGCGTACCCAGTCGTCGACCTCGCTCGCCTGGAACTTCCACAGACGCCCGACCTTGTGCGCCGGCATCCCCTTGTCGGAGATCCAGGCGTAGATCGTGTCTTTGGTCACGCCCAAGTGCTCAGCGATGTCGTCGGCAGAGAGCCACGGCTCTGACATTCACGCCCCCATGCGGATCGAGCCGGATTTTTCCGGGTATGGCCGATCCTATCGGGAACCCTCGCCCTCGTCGCCATTGAGGTGCCCGACTTCGTCAACGGCCGCCAGCAGCTCTTCGAGGTGCATGTGAAGTTCGTCGTACGCCTGCATAAAGAACATCAAGCCCATGTTGAGTGGGGGCGTGCCGTCCAGGTCGGCGAGGACCTCTCGAGCCTCGCGGACCGCTGTCTGCAGCCGCGTCTCGATTCCGGGCAGCCTCTGGATCCACGCGTCGATGACGCTGAACGGGACTGGTGAGAAGTCGTGGGCGTCGACGCCGACGTGGAACTGATGCCCATTCGGGCCATGGTCCCGCGCGTGCGTGTGCCCGTGGATGAGCGGGATGCCGTCGTCCCACCGTGGGCGATGCGACGTGTGGCGGTCCTGTTCCTGGCTGTCGCCGGCGTAGGGGTAGTGCGAGGCGATGATCCGGTACCCGTGGCGGGTGCCCTCGATGACCTCTGGGAGGATCTCCCAGCCCGCCGCTTCGTACATGGGCAGGAATCGCTCTATCGCCCGTTTCGACTGTGTCGCGGGTGAGACGCGATCGTGGTTCCCGGGTACGAGCAGCCTGCGCCCGTTGAGCCGCGCGGTGAGCGCGATCGATTCCTCGATCGAGCCGAGCGCCACGTCGCCAAGGTGAAGGACGACGGCGCCTGGCGACACCGTGTCGTTCCATCGGCAGACGAGATCCTCGTTCATCTCCTCGACGGTGGAATAGGGCCGACCGGCGAGTTCGCTGATGCGGGCGTGGCTGAAGTGCGTGTCGGAGGTGACGAAGTCGACCTGATCGAAGTCGAACGTCGGATAGTCAAGCACCTCGAACCTCGTCGTTGGCGTTTATGTCGAAGGCGCGCAGGAGGAGCCGTTCCACGTCGCTCACCGGCTCAGGAGGAAGATCCTTCATCTCGTCGCGGAGCCGGTCCAGCGCCTGTTCGATCAGTGGGCGGTGTTGGTCACGCCAGGCGCGGATCCCAGGATCGCGCAGGAGGCCGGACTCTGCGCTCCCCTCGTAGCCGAGCAGCAGCTCGGTGTCGATAACCGACGCCATGACACGCGCATCGATGTTTGGCGACGAGCGCAGGCTCGACAGGTGGGTGACGGCATCCGAGCCAGACACATCGATGCGGTAGCGCTGGATGTCGCCATACTCCGTCGTCTCGGTCTTGACGTGGGAGACCGTGATGGAGCGCCCGCCGATGATGATTTCTCGCACGCGTGCCCCTCGATCCGAACTGGCCAATCTACTCGGACTCGGTTCGGTTCGCCTCGGCCACAACGTCGACGCGTCCTGGCCGGACGATGTCGTCGTATCCGGGGACGAACGCTATCGTTCCGAGCCGGGTCCAGTAGCTGATGAGCCATCGCTGGAGCAGGTCGCGTTGTTCGTGGCGTTCGAAGAGTGTCCGTCCGGGATCCTCGATCGCGGCATCCCAATCGTCGATCTCGAAGACCGCCTCGATGAGTTCGGCGCACGTCGGTCCGTTGCCACGTTCGTCCCACCAGGCCACCGTGAGCATGCCGGCGCGATTGGCAGTCGAGGTTCCGCCGGGCTCATCGATCGTCCCAAGGAGGGCGCCGAGGTACGGGTCCTCAGCCGCAGTCGCGAATGCCTCGTAGTGGTCCTCGGCAACGCTCATAGAGGAAGGATGCCATACCGATTAGGCATACGACCTTCGTGAGCGTCTACTAGCGACGCGCCGTGGTTGCTTCCCACTGGATGGTGAAAGTTCCGGCTGCGCGTGCGTCTGCCTCTGCTTCAAGCCGTAGTGCGTAGTCCCATGTCGGGTGCACCGCGCGCTGGTAGATCCTGATCCGCTCGGCGGTGACCTCATCCGTTCGCCGGACAAGCCCCAACTGCTTGAGGCGCTTCAGCAGGGCGTGGATCGTGCTGGTCGACAGCCCCGTGGCTGTTGCGACGGAGGGCGTGGAGAACTTTCCGTCAGGGGACCGTGCGATCTCGGCCATGAGCGCGAGCATGTGGTTGCTTCCGAAGGCAAGCTTCGAAAGCTCCTCGCTCTGTTCGCTCGGCACGGTCTCCACCGCCTCATTTTCGCATGAGGCGCTCAGCGCAGCAGGAGCATCGCGGGGCGTGGTCCGACGGCGTGGCGCGTGTTGTGTATCTGACCTCCCCAGCGTAAATGTCACATTCACTGCTCGCAGCCATCGGCATGCGAGAGAGCTCCAACGCGAAGAACTCGACCCGCGTGTCGAACCTCAAGAACAGAAGAGACCTCCGTACGTTAACGAATCAAGAGTTATGACTCATTGTTCGCGACTCGTAGGAGTTGACGTGCCAACATCGCCACCGCAGTACACGCTGCGACTCGACGGGAATGACCTCGAGCGGGGCAAACTCGCGGATCTCGAGGCTCGACACGTCTTCGAGGCCGAGCCTCGGCGGACGTTCCGCTGGCATCGGGGACAGCGGCATTACCCAGGGCGCTACTGGTGCGCCACCACGGAAGGCTTCGTCGGGTACGAGAGTCGCCTCGAGCTCGCGGCGCTTCTCCTCGAGGACTTCGACCATCGGGCGGTTCGGATCGCATCGCAGCCGTTCGAGTTGATCGCCGATCGAAACGGTGTTGAGCGAAGCTACGTGCCCGACTACATGATCGAGCACGATGACCATCGCTTCACGGTGATCGAGGTCAAGCCGAAGCGCCGGCTGGAAGACCCGGAGATCGCGGGTGCACTCCGGTGGGCGGGCGACATTATCCAATCCCGCGGATGGGGATATCGGATCGCCACCGAGCCCGACCCAGCGCTGCTCTCCAACGTCCGGTTCCTTGCGGGGTATCGACGCCTCTGGCAGTTTCCCCGGCGCGACGTCGAGGTGGTCGAGGCGGCGATAAGCGAGGCGCCCACATTTGGCGCGGCCATGCGGAGCGCCGGGGCCGCCTTGGATGACATCCCCTATGCGCGAGCGGTCGTGCTCCACCTGCTCTGGCGCCGCTCGATTCTCTGCGACCTCACATCCGCCCTTGCCAACCACACCGCATTGGAGACGCCATGAGCCACACCTTCGACATCCGCATCGGAAGCACCGTCTCGTTCGACGGCAGTCTCTGCACTGTCATCGAGATCGCCGGCGACGCCCTTGTCCTCGTCGACGGCGCGAAGAAGACCCGACGCGTGCGACTCGTCGAACTTCTGCGCGGCGCCACGGATGCGTTCGGGATACCGTCCGAGGAGGTTGCACTCACACCGCTCGCCCTGATCTGGGCGGACGCGACGGAAGAGCAACGCGACGAGGCAAGGCGGAAGGCGGCGCACGTCCGAGAGATGCGCACCGGGTTCGCGTCGGGGATGCCGACTCTTGCTCAACCGCACGAGCCGCGACCGGAGTACAACCCGAAGCTCACGACCATCCACGAGCGGCGTCGCGCCAAGGCCGCAGAGCTTGGCGTCAGCCCGAAGACGCTGAAGCGCTGGGACGATCGGTTCGACGAGGGCGAAGATCTCGCGCTGCTCGACTTCCGGAAGACGTCCTGGACGCCGGCGCTCTCCGGGCTCGATCCGCGCTGGGTCGACATGTGCCGACGTGTCGTTGAGGAGAACGTTCGCGGCGCGAAGCGCAGTGTCACGACCACCCTCGCCATCGTGTTGGCGAGGGTCAAGCGCGAGTACCCGGATGTCGAGGTGCGGATACCTTCCGAATCCAGCGCTCGTGACGCGGTCGCCGAGCTCACCCGCGGGAAGGGCACGTTCGGCGCCAGCATGCGGGCCCAGCGATCCATCGAAACGCGGCCGCCCGTGCCGTACGGACGATTGGTCGCGACGAGACCCGGTGAGTACGTCGTTCTCGACACGACGCCCCTCAACGTCTTCGGCGTCGCACCCGTTACCGGCAAGTGGATGCGCGCCGAGCTGACCGTCGCCCTCGACCTCTATGACAGATCCATCCTCGGCCTCCGTCTTGCACCCATCTCCACCAAGGCGGTCGACGTGGCGGGCGTGCTGATGGAGGCTCTCTCACCCCGCGAGATGCCGGCCGAGTGGGGCGACCGAGCAACCTGGCCGTTCCATGGCGTGCCGGAGAACATCGTCATCGACGTCGAGAACCTCAAGGCGCTGCGGTTCCGCCGTCCCGGCATCCTTCCGGACACGATCATCATCGATCACGGCAAGCCGTTCATGTCGATCCATGTCGCGAGCGTGTGCCAGCGGCTCGGGATCTCCATCCAGCCCGCACATGTCTACACCGGCACCGACAAGGCGTGGGTCGAACGCTGGTTCCGCACGATTGACGAGATGCTGCAGGAGCTGCCCGGCTACAAGGGCAAGGACATCGCCTCCCGAGGGGAGGCGCCGGAGAGCGAGGCGGTCTACACGATCCCTCAGCTCGAGCAGATCATCCGTGAATGGATCGCCACGGTCTACCACCTCCGCCCGCACGGCGGACTCGTCGACTCGCAGCTGCCCGCAGCCAAGATGAGCCCTGCGCAGAAGTTCGAGCAGGGGATCGCGGTGGCCGGCCGCATCCGTGTTCCGTCGAACCCCAACCTGCTGCTCGAGATGCTCCCTGTCGTCAAGCGCAAGTTCAACCACTACGGCGTCGAGGTCGGCACGCTCCGCTACAACGGCGACATCGTGGGGAAGTACTACGACCGGTCGCGGGCGATGGCGAAGAGCAAGCGGAAGTGGCAGTTCTCGGTGAACCCTGACGACTTCTCGCAGATCTACTTCAACGACCCCGACGACAACACGTGGCACGTCTTGCGCTGGGAGCACGCACCGAAGGTGCCGGTGCCATTCAGCCTCGACGCGCTCGAGTACGCCAAGGGCATCGCGCTCGACCGGCGCAACGGCGTGAATGTGTCCGAGGCGCTCGGCGAACTCCTGGAGCGGTGGGGTGCCGGCCGCGCGAGCACGCCCGCGGAGAAGCGCATCAGCGCGCGACTTGCCGCGCAACTGGCCGAGACCGCGGACGGCCCGGACAGCCCGTTCTTCCCGCACATCGCTAGGCAGATCGCGCAGCAGATGGCCGGACCGGACCTGAGCGACGAGCTGGGCATGCTCCCGCTCGCGCCGGCACTGGCGAGCGAGAATGACGATCCACTCGCGCTCACCGCCGAGGTGCTTATCGAAGAAGATCTCGACGACATTGACCTCCTGGAGGACCTGTGATCCTTCCGCTCGAGCGTGACGAACTCCTCTCCCGCTGGGAGGGGTGGCGACACTTCGCTGAGGGGCCGGCGCTCGAGAAGCCCGAGCATCTGTCTGCGAAGCAGATCAAGAGGCTCGGGGAGGATGATCGGGTCGCCTATGACTACCAGCGCGAGCGGTATCACGCGAACTTCCTCGTCACGACTCCTCAGGTCAAGCGGCTCAACGTGCGTTTGTGGGACCTTCTCGACGCAAACCAGCAGGGGCCTTCACGAGTCAAGGGGGCGGCGGTCATCGACTCGCCCCCAGGCCTGGGCAAGACCACTGCCGTGGACGCGTTCGGGCGAGCCTTTCATCGACGGCAGATCTTGAGGCACGGGCGTGACTTCGACGACGGGCAGACGCTCCACATCCCGGTCTGCCACGTTGCATTCAAGGGCCACACGACCACGCGTGCGCTCAACGAGGCAATCCTGAACTTCTACAACCACCCCTCCGCCGACGCGGCGGAGACTCGGCATCTGCGAAACCGCAACCTTGCTACTCTCGCGGCGGAATCGGTCCGCCGTCACGGCACGCGGTTGATCATCGTCGACGACGTGCACTTCCTGAAGATCCACACGGACGAGGGAGTGGCGCTGGCGAACGAGCTGAAGTGGCTCGCCAACGAGTACCCCGCGACCTTCCTGTTCACCGGCGTCAACATGACCGACACGGGACTGCTCAGCGAGAGCAAGACCACCAAGAAGCTGGCAATGTCACAGATCGCGCGACGCTGGACCAGGCTCGCCCTTCCCCCGTTCGCGCACCCCGTTGATGAGCATCGAAAAGCCTGGCTCTCGCTCCTCGGCACGATCGAGACTCACCTCGTGCTTGCCAACGCAAAGCCCCGGATGCTGCGCGAACAGGCGGACTATCTCTACGAGCGCTCGACCGGCATGATCGGCTCGCTCTTCAAGCTGATCACCCTCGGGGCTGTGCATGCGATGCGGGACGGCATCGAAGAGCTGACTCGAGAGGTGCTCGACGAGATCGACATCGATGTCGCAGCCGAAGACGCTCGGGAGGTTGTCGCGAAAGAGCTCGAGGAGATGAAGCGTGCGGCGGCCAAGCGGAGCACGTCGCGGGCCATCGCATGAGCCTTCGTCGCCTGCCGCACGTCGCCATGCCACTTCCAGATGAACCTCTCGATTCGTGGGTCGAGTTCATGGCCCACAGCTACGGGGCCACTGTCGGCGAGATGGCGCGAGCACTAGGACTGGTCGGTGGGAAAGGGATCCCTGCCGCGGGAGCGCAATCCTCACGGGCGTGGTCCACCGCGCTCGAACCGCAGCAACTCCGCAACCTCGAACTCACGACCGGGCGGTCGGGCGATGAGTATCGGGCGATGACGCGCACCACGTTCGCGGCGAACGCCATCCGCCTCACACCTCAGGGGCGCATCAGCGCGTCGTGCCCGGCCACTGGAGTCGCTGCTCGGTACTGCCCGGAGTGCCTCGCCGACTCGGGAGGTCGATGGCGCCTGTCTTGGCAGTTCCCGTTCGGGTTCGCCTGCCTCCGCCACAAGCGTCTCCTCGTCGACGCGTGCCCGGGATGCGGCCAGCCTCCGCGGCTCATCGGACATCCCCTCACGCTTGTTCCGGAGCCGGGACGCTGCCACAACCGACCAGCAACCGAATCGACCGTGTTGCGGGCGCGTTGCGGTGCGGACCTGACCTCGAGCGAGGAGTTCGTGGCGGCGCACTCCGAGACGCGCGAAGCGCAACGACTGATCTTGAGGGTCGTAGCCACCGGCATCGGCGAGTTCGGCATCTACGCAGACGGTCGACCGAGCACGATCCAGGTCCTGTCCGACATGCTGTTGCTGTCTCGCGCGGGACGACAGGCGCTCGTCGACGGAGAGCGATTCGAGTGGATGCCGGAAGGCCAGGCCGACGCGAGCCCGATCACGTCCCACCGACGTACCGGAAAGGTGGAGCTGCGGCCAAGCACCGCCCGAGAGGTCGCGCTCGGAAACACCATCGCCTTCGAGGCGCTGCAGGCAGGCGAACGAATCACCGACCTGCTGCGCGGACGCGTGAGCATCCATACGGCACTCGACCACTACTCCCCACCCCTGCGAGACCACGTGAGTCGTGCGCTCGGCCGAACGAGACGCCCCACAGCGACCCTTCAGGCCGTGAAGGTGTGGGTGACCAACCCGGAAGTTCGCGCTGCGAAGCTCCCAGCGGTTCTCTGGCCCGAATGGACCGCTCGGCTCGCACCACGGCGGCTCGACGCGGAGATCGCCGGCGGCGCTTTGGCGGCGGCGGTGGTCTTCGTTGGGACGCGACTCACTCACGGTTCAGCGATCAAGCTCCTCGATCAGGAGGCCAAGGGACGTCAGGTCAGCCACGTCATGCGCTCCTTTGGCCGCAATGCGCCCGAGGCCGACACGATCCGCGCGATCGCGCGGATCGCTGCGTTCCTCGACGAGACGCCGACGCCGATCGACTTTGCACGCCGCCGGGCGATCGACTACTCCGGCATCCTGCCTCGCGACGAGTGGCGCGAGATCTGCCGAAGCAGGAACGTGCTGCCGGGTGGGGTTCGCCGTTGGCAGGTCGCTCGAGCACACCTCTACGTGCTGCTCAGCGGGAACAGGCTGGCGCGGGCTCCGTTCGCCGACGAGCCCGGGTTCCCTCCTTTCGCGGCGGTACGGGACCTTCGAGCCGGCATGCCAGCTGCCGTCGCGGCGGCACTCGACGCGGTTGGCGCTGACTTCCTGAGGCTGCAAGGCGTCGACGAGCCCGTCTCGTGGGTGCCGGAGCTGGGGGTTGTCGGGGTCTCAGACGAGGTCGCCAGCCCGAACGAAGGACGATGGCCGCAAGCCCGCCCCGCCCGGGCTGCGGTGAACTCGGTGCGTGCGGTCGCTGCATACTCCGCCGGGCGCTCGGTCAGCGAGATCGCGTTCGACCACGGTGTCGCCCGTCAGACTGTCGGTCGCGTGCTCGCGGCCGAGGAAGTGGAGACGCGCCGCGGTCGCAGAAGCACCGTGATCGACCCGGAGTGGCTACGGGAGCGGTACATCGTCGAGCGCCACACGATCCCCGAGATCGCGGCCGAGGTGGGGGTGACGATGACCACGATCAATCGCCACCTCGAGGCCGCCGGTATCCCGCGTCGTGCCCGCGGGAGCGCGAGCCGAGCGACTGCGATCCGCGTCGACCCGCGCGCCGGAGACTCGCCGCTCTTGCGCACGATCCTCGTCGGTCAGGATGCCACGCAGCGAGCAGAGCGGTTCCTCATCGTTGCCCGGCACGACACCATGACGGCAGCCGCTCGCGAGATCGGCGTGACCCTCAGCATCCTGGCGAATCAGATGAAGCGCATTGGGTCGGATGCGGGTGGTGCGCTGATCACGCGAGCCCAGCGGGGACAGCCGCTCACCCTGACGGAACTGGGGGTCGAGGTGCGGCGCGAGCTGGCCGAGGCGTTCGGCGTCAGCGGAGCCGAAGGTCGGGAGCTTCTGGCGGAAGGATGTCCGTGAGCGCGACGCCCAGGGTCTGCGACATCGCGAGAAGGGTGCGGATCGTCGGATTCGCCGGCGTCCCCGGCTTCGACTCGCCCTTCTCGTACTTCTGGTACGTGTAGCGCGTTAACCCCGAGCGGTACGCGACGTCCTCTTGACTGAGCCCGCGCTCGTGTCGAAGTCGCTGAAGGTTCGTGGCGAGCTGCCCGGCGTAGTCGCTCCAGGCCGCATCCTCGGGTCTGGTCCGCTTCGCCACCGATCCAGCGTTCCCGCGAACGGGCGTCGGTATGGCCTAATCGGTATGGCAGACTCTCGCTGAACTGGCGCTCAAAGCGGTGCCGCAATCACTCGGACTGTGGCTGGGTCAAGTTCGAGGAGGGAGTCGGCGTTGGCATGACCGGCGTCAGTCATCCGTTCGTTCGCCGCGAAAACCACGCAGTTTGTGACCGCCGGATCTTTAGATGAGCGCCACAGTATGCCGTCCACGGGACCTGCGGGACCGCGCAGCTCGTATCGCAGGTACTCCGCCACGATCTGTGTCGGGACGTAGTCCAGGTTCTGGCGATCACTCGGATCAGCGACGCGAGCGACATCCTCAACGAAGTCGCGCATGAAGGCAATCGGTGCCCGTTCATGTCGTCGATCGGGATCAAAGAGTGAGGGCACCTCGTCGACCATCGTCAGATCCACCACCGTGATGTCGCGCAGCAGCTTGAACGCCCCGATCGTCCCTTCGTCCTTCGGCCCCGCGTACCCAGCGACTTCCGCTTGGGCGCCGACGGCGGTGGTCGCACCGTAGAACGCTCCCATGCCCTTGGCTGTCATGCGGTTGTCCTTCGCCCATTGGTCAGGTGGCGATCCGAGCGCTGTCGCCGAACGATGGTGCTCCCCAGACGCGTGTACACGCACACGCCACCACTTCGTTCCCGCGTCGAGTGTCCGTATCTGGCCCGCGGTCTCCACTGCGTCGGCAAGTGCCGCTGGGATCGCATCCATCGTGATCTCGCCTGCGCCGTACATGGATGTGGTGTCGCGGACAAGGAACGTGTATCGCCGTCGATGCTTCACATATTGGCGAAACGCCTCCCATCCCCACCGCAGGGCGTCTGTCGGTGAGGCCGCGTAGGGGTCTCGTTGGACCCATGCGTCTTGCTGGATCGCAGTGGCTAGGTCTTCAAACAGGCGCCCATCTTCCGTAACCTCGTGATTCCCCAGGAGGTCCCACGGATCCAGCAGGCCCATCTGGTATCCACCGTCTGCGGAGGAGTAGACCACCTGCTCTACCGGATCCTCGTACTCGTACCGGAAGCCGTCGACGATGAGGTCGAGCACGACGTTGACGGACGCGCTTGCCTCGGGGTGACTGGGTGAGTTGTGACAGTAGTCACAAGGCGCCCGTCCGCCGGATTCACGGACCGCCGCGCTGAGCGCGTAATCGGTCAAGCATGCCGAGCAGACTGTCTTCCCGACGTCTGACCATCCGCGCGATTCGATTTCGTCGAGGAGTCGTTGAACACCACCCATGACGATCCACGCTACTCAATGAAGTGACTGCGTCAGCAGGTTCGGGTGGCACGGAACGCCATGTCGAATGTTGTCGATAGTGTTGATCCACGTTGCCCGCTGCCCGAGGAGCGTCGATGCCCGGAACGCCTTGCCCGTCGTGGTTCCAACCGGGAACGCGATGCCATACGTCTCGGGTGTCGACGAGTCGGATGCCGTGATGTTCGGCCGTTCCGCGGCACAAGACCCGCAGACTCGGCCGGCGCGGCTGGCAAGGCTCGCGCGAAGCGGGAACCCGGAGCTTCGCGCGCTCGTTGCGTGCAACGCCAGCACCCCCCCGAGTGCTCTGGCTGCTCTGGCGGGCGACAGCGTACTCGGCATTGTCGCCACGGTCGCTGGTAACCCCTCCACCCCTGAAGCCACGCTGGAGCGTCTCGCGAATAGCCGGGATGAGCACGTTCGAGCCGCCGCGCTTGGCAACCCGAGCACGCCTGCAGCTGCTCTCGGAAACATACTTAGCAGCCGGGGAGCCACTCTCGCGGAGAAGGTTGCTGCGGCTGGTAATCCTTCGACACCGGCAGCGACTCTCTCCCGCCTCACCTGGCACGATGCGCCGCAAGAGATCAAGCTGGCGGTGGCGAGGAACGCGCGAGCCTCGGCGGAGACCTTGTCTGGCCTGTTCAGTTGGCACGACCGGGAGAAAGCGAAAATGCGGGCGATTGCCCGGGCCCTTGCAGAGAATCCCGCAACACCAACATCGACGCGAGCGTATCTCTACGAGCAGGAGGATCTGCGTGCGATCGTCGTGGCCACGACTCCTGTGGAACCGATCGCGAAGCGGATCTCCCAAGTGCGCAGCAGTGGGTACGTAAGCTCGGCGACCTTCGAGCTTCTCGCGAAGGACAAGGACCAAGCGGTTCGACGAGCCGTCGCGATTGCACCCGGTACTAAGGAGGCCGTCCTCGAGCAGCTCGCGAACGATTCTGCGGAAGGGGTCGCGGGTGTGGCCCGAGCGCGACTGGCGAAGGACAGCGCCGAGATTCGGCGCCTCGCGCAAAAAGAAGACCCGGTGCTTCTAGAGGCCATCGCGCGCAACCCGCGAACACCACCCGAGCTGATGCCTGAGCTCGTTCTGGCCATACTCGATACGGCTGGAGAGGATCTCCTTCGTGACTACGCCAAGGAGGCGTCTACGCCGGCTGACGTGTTGCGGCGCCTTGCGGAGCACACAAGTGCAAGTGTCCGATTTGCGGTTGCGTCGAGATCGGCCGCACCTTCGGACGTGCTGAAGATACTCGCCCTCGATTCTGCACCAAACATTCGAGCGGCAGCGGCGAGTATTCAGGGGATGCCCGT
This sequence comes from Microbacterium lacus, assembly GCF_002812805.1. GTDB lineage: Bacteria > Actinomycetota > Actinomycetes > Actinomycetales > Microbacteriaceae > Microbacterium > Microbacterium lacus_A. Next base: position 144,623 of record NZ_NMUM01000044.1, read on the forward strand.
CTCCAGTCTCGTCAACCTCGTCGCTGACCCAGACAACACCGTGCGAAAGGCCGTCGCAGGCAACGTGTCCATGCCGCCAGAGCTGTTGATGCGGCTCGCGGTGGATGATGTGGCTGACGTCGTCGCAGCTGTGGCGGCCAACGCATCAGCCACAGGACCAGTGCTCACGAAGATTGTGAACGACCAGCTCGCTCGTAGAGCTGGGCGACCTGCGAGACCCGCATACAGCACCGAGCGTGACACTTTTTCGCTCGAACCTCTCATATCGGCTGGGGCAAACTCGAACACGCCCGATGAAGCTCTGACAGTGCTTGTCAACTCGGTCGCGGGGGTAGTTGCGCGGTCGTCCTCTCCCCGCGATGAGCGACGTCTCGCAGAGGAGGCTCGTGTGTGGGCCGCTGTCGCCAGGAACGACAAAGCATCTCCGGATGTGCTGGAGGCTGTGGCTCGCCGCGCCCATCGCGAGCTTTGGATGAAGGGTGACCCTGATCGGGTACCTCGCGATCTTGAGGGGTCGCGTGAACGCATTTTGAGCGACATCGTTGATAACAGTGGCTCCGGGGTCGGGACTCTCGAGTTTCTCAGCGACGGCGAATGGGTAGCCCGTCGGACTACGACGCGCAGCGAACGTGACGATGGTCACACCATCACATGGACAATCTGGGATGGCAGCGCAACGGCCGCTGCGAAAGCCGACATGGCGCGCAAGGTTCGGCGCGAGATCTCGCGCCGGAGTTGGCTGCGGGAGGGTAGTCAAGCGGACCGGATCGGATTTGCTACCAATCCAGACGCGTCGCCTGAGATCCTCGACGAGCTCGCCAACGATCCGGCGGATGCGGTCCGCCGGGCAGTCGCCGCGAATCGTTCGACGCCGGCTGCTGCATTCGCGCGCCTCGCGGCGGACACCGAACGTCTTGTTCGCATTGCCGCCGCAGGCTCCTCCCATCCAGACGCGGCGATTCGCGAGCACGAGCGTTCCGGATATACGCGAGAACCTCGTGAGGTCGCATATCGCGATGGGTTTGAGTCGCTCGCCCAAGATGTTGATCCGGAAGTGCGCACCGCGGTCGCTTCGAACACAGGCGCGTTCTGGGTCGCGCTGTCCGAGCCCGCTCGTAGCCGCATGGCATTCGATGAGCACCCGTCAGTCCGAGCGGCCGTGCTTACGTCGATCAGCGAACTAGATCACGTGTTCGGTGGCCTCGAAATCTCAACAGCCGCGCTCCAGCACATGATCAAGACGGGCGGTCCTGAGACTTGGCGGACCCTGGCCGCGCGCTACGGGGAACTCCCGATCGCCATCCTCGAACAGCTGGCAAGCAAGGGAGATGTCGCGACGACCCTGCTTGTCGCGAAGGACTACTACGCGAAGGGGGACCTACTCGTCCGCCTTGCAGGATCGAACGATGCAGCTGTCGTGGATGCTGTTGCATCACGGCTCCGTTTCGGCGATGACCGCGGCGATGACGAAGCGGTCCGAAAGGCGCTGATCCGCAACCCGCATGCACCTGAACTCTTTCTTCGACAGGTCGCGTACGGCGGGACCAAGGATCAAGAGATGATCGACCTGGCGATCAAACATCCAAACTTTCCGGAGTCGATGTTGATTGGGTTCGCGGAGGGGACGGATCAACAGCGGATCATGGCCGCGGCATCCAGCCGCAATCCGAAAGTGGTCGCCGCCGTTGCCGCAAACGAGCACGCGTCATTGGAGGCGCTGAGTTACGTCGCGGCGCACGGCGGAGCAGAGGCTCGAGAGGCGTTGCTAGTCAACAAGAGCACTCCTCCCGAGTTGCTCCTCCGGCTGATCGAGCAGAATCCCGGGGGCTAGGTATGCGGACACTGGCGGTTCATGGTCGAGCTGTCCAGTCGAAGATGAATCCCCGGACGGCCACGTCGTCAGATGGTTCTAGAGGGGTCCGGCCCGTCCCAGATGTGGCTGAAGGTCTTCTCCACTTCAGGCCAGAGCTCTCGCACCGCGTCTTCTACCGATGAGATCGCGTCGGAGGTTGGTGAGAACACGATGAACTCGTGAGGGATGATGCGTCCGGCGGAGTCGCGCCTACCCAGAGGATCGGGGAAGCGGGCGACGACGACGTCGCCGTCCCTTCCATACGCGGTCATTGCATTCTCGACACCGGCGAAACGGCGGAGGTACTCTGTCCGCGGATCCTCGAGGCCGGCGTCGAGCAGGAACCGAAATCCCCAGGTCCTGCCGCGCGTCGCCCAGATGAACGTCACCTACTGCTCCGGAGAAAGACCTCGTCGGCTTCGGCTTCATCGAGTTTCAGTTGGAAACCAGTGAGGGTGCTCCGCAGGTTCTCGTGCTTGGAAACCGCATCTCGGTTGGCCGCTGTGAGCTTGTCGCCGCCCATCTTTGCCAGATCCTCAATCGCGGAGCCGAAGTGAGTCAGGATGAGGCCCAGGGAGGTCAGAAGCTTGTTGTCCTTACCCGCAAGCTTCGTTGCCAGAGCGCCCAGTCCTCCGAGCGCGGCTGCCATCGAAACCCCTCCCGCCACAAGATGCTCGTAGACCTTGCCCCGATCCGTCATCCCCTTCGCCCACTTGACGTGACGCTCAAACGGCAGCATGGCCGCGAGCGGAAGGATCAGGTCGAGCCCCACACGCTCCGTGACTTCGATCTTGCCGGGCTCGAACTTTGCGGACGAGAGCAAGATGAAGTCCTCGCCCACTGACAGTGCTTCGGGTGCCTCGATCAAGCTCGCAAGCGTGCTCTCGAGCTCGTTGAGTTCATGGGTGGCCTTGCCGATAACGAGGTCGCGAAAATCGATCACGCCCATGTCCGGGAGCAGGTCGCACTTCGAGAGGGCGAGCACCCAGATTCTGGGGAACTCGACGAACTTCTTGCCTCCCTCGAGCAGATCGTCTCGCATCAGGCGGAGACCGTTGCTCACGTTGGCGAGGAGCGATTTCAGGTATCGCTCCTCCTCACCAGCGTTGTCGAGGAGCCGTTGTCCATCCACGAGGAGCAGCGCGACATCCGAACGAAGGAGCCGCCGAAATGTGGCTACACGCGCATCCGCTTCGGGTCCCTCGAGATCCTGGGCGAACCATTCGCCGGGGTAGTCATGCCAGGCGATCTGCACTGCATCGAAGGGGCGCCGCTTCTCGTCGTCTCCCTGCGGAGAGTCCTTTGCCCTAATCGTGAAGGCATAGGTTTCCGAGTCGAAGCGCGTGGTGAGTGGAACCGTCGCAGATCCGCGCATGCCGAGGTACGCCTGGTACAACGAGCGACCCTGGGACTGCTTGTCCGCGACCACTTCGTACGGGTGCTCGGCCTTATACGCCTGTTGCTGTGTCGCCCCATAGAACGATGAGACCAGGACGGTCTTGCCGCTGCCGCTCTCTCCAAAGACAGCGATCTGCTGCTCGATCTTCCGGTTCTTCGCCATATGTGAAACCTACCGAGCCCGGTACGGCCTCCGAGCGAACCTCGAGATGGACAAGTCGCGTGCCACTGGCTGTCGCCGAACGTGGACATTTCGTCTCGTCCTGCCTTGGACCCGTCGCACACGGGCGGACATCTCTGAGCGTTTCCTACAGTAGGGATTTTTTTGAAATGTCCATTTCGCAGATGAAATGTCCACGCGATGTCCATATGGACATTTCGACGCGTCGACGACTCCCTGTGGGATGTCGGTCGACTGAAGACTTGTGCGAGGGTTTGACTCGGGGCTACTCAGGGTCCATGCCAAGCCGCTCGGCGGCCCGATTGATGCGTGTGAACAGACCGATTGACTCCCATGTACTCACGAGCAACGCGTTCTCCCGCCCGTGCGTTTCGTCTAGTGCGGGGTTGAGTAGCATTACGTTGTCTTCAGCGGCACCTGCGCACGTGAGCAAAGCCTGACCGAGCTCGTTCGCGCTTAGGAGGACGAGCGTCTCGAGCTCGCCGATCGAAAGCACGCCGAGGGGGAACTCGGCCTGATCTAGCCGCTCACGAATCAGCCAGTTCTGATTGAGATAGAACGGCTCCAGAGTGACCACGATGCCCACTCGCGGTTTGGTGGTGTCGATCTCCGTTCGCACCGAGCTGATCGCCTTGATGTGCGTGTGCGAGCGGTTGAGTTGACGGATGCCTTTGCCGATGCTGTCCTCGATCGACCGGAGCCAGTCAGCCCCGCCAACACGGAGTGACTCGATTGGCTGCCGGGCCTTGCACTCAATGAGCACGAGCACATCAGGGAGGTCCAGGAACCAGTCGCACGAGTCGATCTCCTGCTTTCCCAGCTTGTAGCGCTCTTCCGGAAGGACCTGCTTCGCCCCGTCGATGAGTTCGAGCTGCCGACCGGTGTAGTGCTGGAAGACGGGGCCGAGGTCGTCGGCAAAGGATTTGCGAAGATCGGTTGGGGGCAGAAAGTAGATCGACGGAGGAAGCGCTTTGGTGATGATTGCCTGCACCCAGGGCGCGACAGCCCCAGACGCGATGCCCTCTACGATCGGTCGGTTCGTGAGCGGATTGAAAGCGAACTTCTTCTCCGCGGAAGGTAGTGGATCCTGCCAAACGCGGTTCGTTGCCTTGAACTCGGCAACTCTCGTCACAAGATGATCGGCAAAAACTCGTCGCGCGGCGTCTAGCGAAAACACGTCCGCGAGCTCCAGAAGCGCAGGGGAGTCCAAGTCATCGAGCGAGACGCGGCCACTTTGCTGTTGCGCGATGACCGAGAACAGGAAGACCGACTCGACGTAGTCATCGAGCGTGAGGCCCCCCGTTAGCCGCTCGAACCAGCCCGGGGTCATCAGCTTCGGGGCATACCCGCTAGGGATCTCAGACGCGGAGCCGAAAAGCAAGATCGACCGGGCGACCTCGGCGAGGATGGATCTTTGACCGGGGAATTGCTCGAAATAGATCCGAGCAAGAATGCGGCCGAGCCGCTCGCGAGATGCCTCGATCTCCTCGGGGGACTCGTCAGGGATCACTCCGTTAGCTTCGTTGTCCGAACGGACCGAAGAGCCGCTCTCCTCATCGATCAACAGAGCATTCATGTTGCACAACCGGAAGAGCGTCTGCCGCTCTGCCCGTGTCCGCCCGGGCCCTCCCCATGCGAGCGAGGTGCGAGCTACGTCAGCGACGGTCCACGGGGTCACGCCCAATCGTTTCCATTCGGTGGGATCCTCGCCATTGGCGAAAATGGCAGTCACCGCTGCTGCCTCCATAAGCAGGCTGTCGCGGTCCGCGCGACGGACAGCCGACTTGAACCCGTCCCATGTGTATGCTCCGCCGGTGTAGCGGCTGGGATGCACCAACTTAGTCATTGGCTTCTCTTCTTGCTCAGTAGTACTCCTGGACATACCCCAGGGCCTTCTCAAAGACATCGTTCTCACGGATCTTGAACTGGACGTACAGCGTCTGTCGCAAGGCCTTTCGCACCTCGCGGTCGCCTTCGAGGGTCGACTGCCACCCGTCGAACCGCACCGCTCGAACAACCTCGTCGATGCGGTCGACGACGTTCGACACGATGATCGGTGTCTCGTCGCCCTTTAGCGCTTCGAACAACTCAGTGAGCGCCGCCTTGCCCTTCTCTTCGCGCGGGATCTCGTTCTCCGCCTTCTCCGCAGCGACCGTGTCCTTCGCGAGCTCGAGCAAGTCGCGCAGGAAGTCGAGGCTCGACTGCTGGATGTCGGCGTACTTCTCGCGCAGCGCGTTAAGGCGCTGACCGAGTTCGATGAAGACGGGGTTGTTGAGGTGACGGGCGATACGCGCTGTAATCTGCTTCTCAATCTCGTCGGTCGGCACGTCCTTGCGCTTGCCGTTCATCAGGTCTTCGATCGTCTGCGCGTCGAGAACGATCGTCTCGTCGCCCTGCGGGATTTCGACGTGGATGCTCTCGTTGATCAGCTCGATGGTCTTCGCGCCCAACGCATGCCACACCAGCCGCCCGGTGATGTCCGCCGGCCGAACTGACTCGTAAACGTCGGTGAGCCACTTGTAGTCGTCGCGGAAGTCTCTCAGCATCGGGTCAGGACTGAGCGCCTCCCACAATTGCGACACGACACTGTAGGCGAGCCCGAACGCGTCCTTCACCGTGTCGACGGCGATTGCGGCCTGCGCCTGTATCAGCCCTTCGTAGCCGCCGATCGAGCGGTCGACTCCGGGGAAGAAGACGAGCGCGGCAGCCATGGCCGGCGCGAGCTGATCCTTGAGCTCTTCGATGTTCGAGATGACCTGTTGCACGGCGGCATCGTCGAAGGCGAGCGACTTGGCGACGTCATCAAAAATGCCAAGGTAGTCGACGATAAGGCCGTGCGTCTTGCTCGGCGGGTAGACACGGTTCGTTCGGGTTATTGCTTGGAGCAGCGTGTGCTCCTTGAGAGGCTTATCGAGATACTGGGTCTGCAGGATCGGTGCATCGAACCCTGTGAGTAGCTTGGCGGTGACGATGATGATCTTCAGCGGATCGGACGGGTCGTTGAACCGCGCGACAATCTGCTCCAGCTCATCGGCATCGGGCGTCCATTGTGCCCAGGACGCGGGATCAGTGCGCGCCTTCGACATCACGATGGTCGATGCCTCCGGCCGCAGCATCGTGTCGAGCGCTTCCTTGTATGCGACGCAGGATGCCTTGTCGTACGCCACCAGCTGAGCCTTGAAGCCTTCGGGCTCGACCTTCGCAGTGAAGTGCGTGACGATGTCGTCGGCGATCTGTCGGATGCGGTCGGGCGCCTTGATCAGCACCTCGATGGATGCCGCCTTTTTCGACAGCGTGATCTTCTCACCTTCACTGAGGTTGCGCTCCGCGGCGAGCTCTTCGAAGGCGGTGTCGATCTTCTCCTGATCAAGGTGTATCTCGCTCAGCCGGGGCTCGAAGTGTAACGGGAGAGTCGCCCCGTCGCGGATCGAGTCCTGGAACGAGTATCGCGACAGGTAACCGCCCTCGTCTTCGGCCGATCTGAACCACATGAACGTGTTGTGGTCCCGCTTGTTGATCGGTGTGCCGGTGAGGCCGAACAGGAAGGCGTTCGGCAAAGCCTCGCGCATCCGTTGTCCGTAATCACCCTCCTGCGAGCGGTGGGCTTCGTCGACCATCGCGATGATGTTCTGCCGGTCGTCGAGCACACCATCGACCTCGCCGAACTTGTGGATCGTCGTGATGATGATCTTGCGCGCGCCCTGGCTGAGCAGCGTTTGCAGTTCCTTGCGTGAATCGGTTGACACCAGGCCGGGCACGTCCGAGGCGTTGAAGGTGCCGGTGATCTGCGTGTCCAGGTCGATGCGGTCAACGACGATCAGAATTGTTGGGTTGGTCAGCTCGGCCGTGGCACGTAGCTTGAGCGCGGAGAACAGCATCAGCAGCGATTTGCCGGAGCCTTGGAAGTGCCAGATGAGCCCCTGCTTGATGCGCCCGTGCAGTACCCGCTCCACGATCAGGTTCGTAGCCTGGAACTGCTGGAATCGAGCGATGACCTTGATCTTGCGGTGCTTCGCATCGGTCGCGAACACTGTGAAGAACCGCAGGAAGTCGAGAACGGATGCTGGCGACAGGACTCCGTCGACCGCATCCTTCACGATCTCGAGGCCGACCTTCGCCGGCACGCTTGGATCGGTCTGTTCGTCGCGCCATGGGCCCCAAAGCTCTACCGGCATCCCGACGGAGCCGTATCGGAAGTCCTTGCCCTCGGTCCCGAACACCAGCACGTTCGGCACGAAGAACTGCGGCACGCTCGCTTCGTAGTCGTCGTGAATTTGCGCAGCAGCGTCGATCCATGAGTAGGCGGCGCGTATAGGAGTCTTCGCTTCGCCGACGACCAGCGGAAATCCGTTGCACCACAGCACTAGATCGAATCGCTTGCCCAGCCGCCCCAACTGGAACGTCACCTCGGTCGACACGATCCATTGGTTCGATGAATCTTCGTTCGGGTGATCGAAGTCGATGAGGCGCACTGTTGTGTGCTCGCCGTTCGGCCCGAACGGCATGGACTTCTGCCCTGTCAGCCACGCCATGAACTCTTCGTTTGCGACGACTGGATGCGGGTTGTTGCGTGCCGTGATCAGGATGGCGCGCAACACGTGAATGACCTCGTCGGCCTTCCGCGGATCGGCCGCGATCTCAGGGTTCAGGCGGGTCAGCGCGTCGATGACGAGTCCTTCGAGCAGTACCTCGCTGGGGAGCCGCGGTAACTGACTGCCCGGCAAGAACTGCACGTCCGGGGACGTGATCAGATCGCGAACGAAGTCGCGCACGGAGTTTGCCTCATTGAACTGCGCCATCAGTTGCCTCCGAAGATCTCCGCGATGAGAGCACTGCGTACTCGCGAAAGCTCGGTGGCTTCGCTAATGGCCTGGTCTCGTGCCGTGTTCAGCGCTAGGACTTTCTGCGCCGCCGCCTTCTGGCTCTCGCGCGACAGATTTGGGAACGGCTCAGTGACAACAAGAGCCTTCGAGAGATTCTTTTGGGCAGCGCCCGCACCTTTGCTACGAAGCTCAGCCTGCCTCGACCGCAACCAGTAGTAGAGGAAGTCCGGATCCGCCATCGACTCGTCAGGCACAAGTGCCAAGACAGCCTGGTTCGTACACATGGGCGTCCCCAAGCGGCCTACTTGCCCGCGAGTCTTGCCGTCCCCATACATCGCGACCACAATCGAACCGGATGGCGCTAGCCAGGTTGCGGAACGCGCAAGGCCAGCGTCGCTGATGGACTCTTCCGTCGCAGTGATGTCGTCACCAATGACCTCCCCGGATTTCAACCACGGAATTCCGCCGCCGTAAAAGCTCTTGTTGGCCCGCAACGGGGTCGCACCACTTCGCGCAATAGTCACCACATCGTCCACCGTGACGAATGATTCGGCATCCACGGCCATGAGCGGGGCTTGCGACTCGGTCAAAGCAACGTCTACTGCCCCGAGTGCATTCTTGTGACGCTCGATCGCCCAGATAACGTCAGCGATCGGCTTCTGCTCGGGGAATGGTGGAAGGACGAACTCCTGGGTCTTGAGCTGCCCCCAATTGACTGTAGGCGAAAGAGATCCCACGGAGATCTCGATAGCTCGGTCTAGGAAGTAGTCGCTGGCCACGAAGACAGGGAGGAACGAGGGATCGATGAGACCAGGGCGCGCGCGCAAGACAAGTGCGTGTGCCGAGCAGATGCCTTCGAAATCCGCACGAGCGACCTTCTTCTGATAGGCCCGCCGCCGGCCGAAGATGACGTCCTCGGGTTTGAACCGCAGCTTCTGTGCTTCAACCTTGTCCGGCCTGTCCCAACGCTGAACTGTCAGGACGCCGGGGTCGAGGTGCTCGAGACCGACGTAGCGGTCGACGCCAGCCATGGATGGGTCATCGACGCGATCGGTGATGCTGTCGATAACGTCGCCGAAGGCGACGCGCTTCCAGGTGGACTTGTCGAGGTTCAGTCTCATTCGGTCGCCTCCGAGCGAAGAAGGGCGATCGCGGCCACGATCGCGTCCTCCGAGGCATCCGCTATCTGACGCCAGCCAGCGAGTGCATCGACGCTGCCGATCTGCTCGCTCGCGTCAACCGCCTTCGCGCTGGCGACGTACAGCGGGATCGCGAGGCTGTATCCCTTGTCGGAGATCTGGCCGAGGGTCGCGACGGCGGCGAACCGAGGCGCGTCGGAAAAGTCGTGATATGCGTCGAGGATCTTCGTCTGGTGCGAGTCGCGCAAGAACGACTGCGCCTGTTCGCGCGCGACCTCGTTGATGGCGTTGATGAACAGCACCTTGCCGCGGTGCTCGGCGGGTTTGGTGGCGCGGAGTGTGATGACGACAGCCTCCATCGGCGAGTTATAGAAGAGCCCCGCACCCAGTCCGAGCACGCACTCGATAAGATCGGACTTCACCAGCGCTTCGCGCAGCGCGGCCTCTTCTCGACGGAATAGAACGCCATGCGGAAAAAGGATGGCCGCGCGTCCAGTCCTAGGATCGAGACTCTTGGCAATGTGCTGGAAGAAGGCGTAGTCGGCGCGTCCTTGTGGTGGCACGCCCCACATGTTGCGACCGTATGGGTCCTTTGCGAAGGCATCCTTGTTCCAGGCTTTGATCGAGTACGGCGGGTTGGCGAGCACCACGTCGAAGGTCTGCAGCCCACCCTTGTTGTCCAGGAACGAGGGCCGAGCGAGGGTGTCGCCATGTGCGATGTGTCCGTCGGCGATGCCGTGCAGGAAGAGGTTCATTCGGGCGATGGCCGAGGTTCCGTGGTTGAGCTCCTGGCCGTAAAGCCGAAGGTTGCGCCACTCCTTGCCCTGCCGCTTCACTTCGGCGGCGGTGGAGATGAGCATGCCGCCAGTGCCGCAGGTCGGGTCGTACACTGATTCGCCCGGCTGTGGTTCGAGCATGAGGGTCATCAGGCGTACGAGAGTGCGGTTCGTGTAGAACTCCTGAGCGGTGTGACCGGAGTCGTCCGCGAACTTCTTGATGAGGTACTCGTAGCCATTGCCGAGTTCATCTTCGGGCAGGTTCGCGATCGACAGTGTTTGCGTCGACAAGTGCTCAATGAGGTCGGCCAGCGTGGAGTCTGGCAGCAGGTTCTTGTTGCCCCAGTCGCCGTCCCCGAACACGCCCGGCAGGGTGTCGGGGTTGGCGGACTCAATGGCGCGCATCGCCCGCAGAACAGTCGCGCCGATGTTCTCGGTCACTGTACGTACGTCAGTCCAGCGGCATCCATTCGGAATCGCGAAGCGGTGATTCTCAGGAAGGTCGGCGAGCTCTTCGTCGCTGTACGTATGGACTGCGGCTGCGTGTTCCTCGTCGTAGACGTCCGAAATGCGTTTGAGAAAGACGAGCGGAAAGATGTACTGCTTGTAGTCTCCGGCATCGATAAGTCCGCGCAGGATGACCGCAGCGCCCCAGAGATAATTCTCCAGCTCGCGTTGGCTGATCTGGCCGGTCACGCGCTCAACCCCCACTTTGCAAGCTCTGCTTCCAACGCTGCCCGAGTTTCCTTCGCACGCTCATGCGCGGCTTCGAGGTTCGACAGCGCGTCGGCAAGTGTGGCCTGCTCTCCCGTGTCGGTGGGAGCGACGTACAGCGGAATGTTGAGATTGAATGCGTTTCTCTCGATGTCGGCGAGATCGGCGACGTGCGCGCGGCCCTTGAGGTCGGCGAACCCGCGGTAGGCGTCAAACAGCTTGGTCGCGTGTTCGGTTTCGAGGGTGTTCTGGTTGCGACCCTTCTTCATCAGGTCCTCGCCGTTGATGAACAGCACCTTGTCTTGTTGATCGGCCGGCCGCTGATGGCGCAGGATCAGGACGCAGGCCGCGAGACCGGTGCCGTAGAACAGGTTGGGCGCCAGGCCGATCACGGCTTCCACCTTCTTGGCCTTCAGGATGTGTGTGCGGATGCGTGCTTCCGCGCCTTGCCGGAACAGGGCACCCTGCGGGAGCACAACCGCGACGCGGCCGGTCTTTGGGTCGGCCGAAGTGAGCATGTGCTGCACCCACGCCCAGTCCGCGTAGCCCTTCGGCGGCACTCCGCCGAGCTGGTTGCGACCCCACCGATCGGAGGCCCACTCGACATCGCCCCAGGCCTTGAGTGAGAACGGTGGGTTCGCGAGAACGTTGTCGAATCGCGCGAGATGGTTGCCCGTGTAGAACGCGGGGTTGCGAAGCGTATCCTCACGGACGACCTTGAAATCCTCGATGCCGTGCAGCAGCAGATTCATGCGTGCGATCGCCGACGTCGCGAGCACCTTCTCCTGGCCGTAAAGCTTCCCCCAGAGAGTCTTTGGTCTGCCGCCGGTAGCCTTCACGTGCTCGATGACCTCGATGAGCATGCCGCCCGTCCCGCACGCTGGGTCGTAAACGCTCTCGCCCTCTTGCGGGTTGAGGATGTTCACGAGCAGGCTGACCACCGAGCGTGGGGTGTAGTATTCGCCGGCTTTCTTGTTCGATTGGTCGGCGAACCGCTTGATGAGGTATTCGTACGCGTTGCCGAACACATCGGGGGCAACGTTCGCGTTGCCCAACGTCTTCGTCGCGAAGAGCTCGATGAGGTCGGCGAGCTTACGGTCAGGCAGCTTGTCTTTATTCGTCCAGTTGGCGTTGCCGAAGATGCCATAGAGCGTCTCGGGGTTCGCCTTCTCTATTTCGCGGAACGCAGTCTGCAAAGCGGTGCCAATGTTCTCGGTCTTCTTGCGGACGTCGGACCACAGATTGCCATCAGGGATCGCGAAGCGGTGATTCTCTGTGAACGCGGCGAACTCATGATCGCCACCCGATTCATCGAGCGCCTGCTCGAACTCCTCGAGGTAGACGTCACTGATTCGCTTGAAGAACATCAGCGGGAAAATGTAGGCCTTGAAATCAGCCTGGTCGATGCTGCCGCGGAGAAGGTCAGCGGCCTTCGCAAGATACTGCTCCAGCTCGGGAAGCGTGAGCTGTGCAGTCATCTAGGAAGTCCATCGGTCGGGGTCGTGGTCAAGCTGATTCCGTGCCGCACAGCCGTGAGCATGGTCCCCGCCAGGCTATCGGCGGCCTTCGCCGCTTCCATTGCCAGATCTCTGCCGCGTCGTGCCTCGCTCACTGCGACGTGAATCGCGCGCTGCTCTTGAAGCGACGGAACCGGCACCTCGATCTCGCGCACCGGGATCCGGGGGATGCTGGCGCCGGAAGCGAGGCGCAGGTTCCACTCGCCAGTAAGTGCGTCAGCCAGATAGTGCGGATCGAGCTTCGTGGGGTCGGCGACACGGATGCGATAGACGCTTCCCACCGGGAGGTGCCCGCCCTCTTCATCGACCATTGCCTGGATGTCGTGCATGGCCGTGAGCAGTACATCGCCAGGGGCAGTGAGCTCGCGCGCTTGGACGCGGTTGAGGTGGCTGACGGAGGGCAGCTCGCGCCTTCGAACTGCGGCCGCGTCGACATGACGGCCGTCGAGTTCGGCTGCATCCGCTTCTCTCAGCGGCCGTGCGGACGCCGTTTCGATCGCGCCGGCTTCAACAAGTTCGGCCACCGTGAGGACCGGCGGCGTACCAGACAGCGCGGGAGCCGCCACAGCCCGCGAGATTTCGCTGAGCGCTGCGGACGCGCGGCGCATGTCCTGACGGGTGTGTTCGAACTCTCGCTCGACTTCGACTTCGTCGACTTCTTCGGACAGCATCCATCGGCCAGGGCTGAGGTCTGCGTCGCCAGCAGTGAGCTCTTCGACCGAAACTCGCATGTGGGGGACCTTCGCGAGGGCTTCGTCGCCACTCAACCAGTCCGCCACCTCGTTCTCCGGCGCATCGACGGACGACGCATCGATCAGCAACACCTCGGTTCTCGTCACCGCACGTGTCTTGCCAAGCACCCAAAGCGCCAGAGGGATCGAAGTGTGGGGCAGCATCTTTCCAGGTAGGCCGACGACCGCATGGACCCACCCGCCGAGAAGGAGATTGCGCCTGATTTCAGCTTCGGCGCCGCGGCGGAAGAGCATGCCGGGGGAGGTCAGCACGTAGCCGACGCCGTCGTCGGCGAGATGCGCCACGACGTGCTGAAGCCAGAAGGCGTCACCGCTTGAGCGTGGAGGAATCCCGAATCGCAGCCGTGGGTCGATCATCGTCGTCGTTGGATCGATGCGCAGGCCGAAGGGAGGTTCGGCAATCACGACGTCGGCTCGAAGCTCCGGGTCCGGGTCGTGGTGGAGAACGTCAGCGATCCGGAGATCAAAGTTGACACCACGCAGAATCGCTCGGCCTCGCGCGATCTCAGCTGCCGCAGTATTGATTTCGTCGCCCACGATGCGGTTTGGGCGGGCGCCCATCTCGACGGCCTCCAACAAAGCGACGCCAATGCCGCATGCGGGGTCGTAGAGCGTGCCACCGCGAAGGCCTGACGCAAGCGAGGCCAGAAGAGAACTGGTGCGCGAGCCGACGAACCCGGTTTCGCCTGCGGACCTTCCCAAAGATCGGGACGTCCGCTCGAGGACGCGATCGATCACGTCTGCGAGCTCAGCGCGCGGGATGTCGGCGAGCACTTCTCGCAGCTGGTCGACTGATGCTTGCTGGATGCCGCTCCCCACATAGGAGGGCCGCTCCTTCACGAGGTCGACCGCCGTCTGGACAAAGATCTCGCCCATGGCGTGAACTGATGTGTGCCCGCGGAAAAGGTTAGCGACGCCCCACAGTTGCGCTTCCCATTGCTTCGCGGCTGAATTCACGATCGACTCGACCCGCCTCTTGTCCGGATGAGCCGCGAGCCAGCTCTCAACCTCGGATGCGCTGAAGAGTGGCTTGTTCGCTGTGCCACCTGCAGGCTGGGGAAAGTCAGTCATGCGCTTGCGCCAGTTGCTCACTGCTGCGCGGGAGACACCAGCGAGGTCTGCAATGTCGCTCGGCGCGAGGAGACCCCCGACGGGTTGCGGGGTCATGCTGCCTCCATGATTGCGTTCGGGTCGTAGTCGATGTCGAGCACGCGCTTCGCGGCCATGCGAAGTCTCCGAGAGCAGGATTCAGTGCGCGATGCGACCGAGACGTCGGCGTGAAGCCCCAAGCGCGAGACGACCTCCGCAAAGATGCCATCGCCCGAGACGAGCACGATCTCAGCGAACCGGTCTCCGACCCTTTCGGTCTCCAGAATGTCGAGGAGCTCGAGGTCTGCGCCGTTCATGCCAGCACGAAACACGAGGCGGCGGGGTCCCCGCCACTCAAAGCCGACGACGTCAATACTGAACCGGCCGCATGCAATCACCACTTGGTCGTCGTTGCGCGGGACGACCGCCGCCGCGATTGCCGCCTGTGCTGCCTGAACCTGTTCGGGCATTAATACTCCACCTCCCACGATGTTCTCGATGTCGATAAGGACAATGCGACGACCGAACGCCGGCTTTCGTGTGTACATTATAGCTGCCAATCTGTTTGTGAATCCGATTCCCACCTCCGGGTTGATTCACTGTAACGCAGATCTGATCGCCACGCAAGTGAACCCAATTCACAGCCTTTGTGAATCACGGGTGGTTCACATCCTCGCGGGGCTGACCACTACGGCTAGAGCGCTACTTCAGAAAATCAGGAGACCGATTGTCGATCCGTTCGGGCAACGCCGCGAGCAGCTCTTCGAGATGCAGATGGAGCACGTCGTACGCCTGCATGTAGAACATCAAGTCCATGTTGGATGGAGGTGTGTCGTCCAGGTCGGCGAGGACCCCTCGAGCTTCGCGTATCGCTGTCTGGAGCCGACATAGTCGCTCCAGGCCGCATCCTCGGGTCTGGTCCGCTTCGCCACTGATCCAGCGTTCCCGCGAACGACCGTCGGTATGGCCTATTCGGTATGGCATGGACAATCATCGTCGTCACCATGTCCGTCCTGGTGCAGCTAGTTCCAAGCTCGCAGTGCATCCGTGACGGTCGGGGCCCCTCGAACCAGCGACGTTCGCCAATTCAGCAATCCCTTGTGCTGAAGGTGGCCGATGACCATCAATGGGTGAACGTCAAGGCTGTCCGCGACAGAGTCAACCCAGGCTTCACCAATCCGCGCTGGCGCAGCGGGAAGACCGTCTCCAAATGACCAGCGGGCAGCAAGGGAGTTGGCGGCGTCCTCGACGTTGGTCTCAGGCCCGTTATCGGCGTCCGTCTCATCAACGATCGGCGCCGATCCCACGTGCCCGAGTAGGACGTGCGCCGCCTCATGCAGAAGCGTAAAGAAGACCTTGTCTAGCCGTTTGCCGCGCCCGGTGAGTCCGATGACAGGGGCCCCATCAACAACGAACGCGCATCCGTCCAACTTGCTCGTCGGGAACGTGTCGATATGAACGAGCTTCACTCCCGCGCCGGCGAACTGGATGGGCAGACTTTCAAAGTCTCGGGGGGACTTGATTCGCTGCGGCAAGTTAGATGCCAGTTCGCGAAACGAGGTCTCGCTGTAGACCCCAGCGGATTGCCTCTCTGCCTTATCGCGAACACTGACAAACCAAGCCTCCTGCAACTGAGTCATGGGCTCAGTCGCGTTTGACCGCCGAGCGGCAAGCGCGAACTCCGGGCGCTCGTCGAGGGATGAGATCTTGTACAACCGCAGGATGTCTTGTTCCTGGCGCTGGGGGTCGGTCGGGTGGACCAGCCCGCGCTGCGCGAGGAGCGAGATCGGGAAGTTTGCGCGAAGGCTGGCCCTCCTGCGCACGGACTCGAGACGCGCAGCCGACTCAGAGTCCGAGCGTTGCTGTGCAAGGTAATAGCCGTCCTGCAACTGCAACCAGTATTCGGGCGACGTTCCAAACGCGGCACCGATCTGCGCTGCTGATTCCCTCGTGATCTCCTTCTTGCCGTTGATGATCTCGGACACGAACTGGACGGGGCGCCCAAGTATCCCTGCGAACTCCGCCTGGCTCCAACCGCGACTGTTCAGCTCGCCGAGAAGGTGCTCGCCAGCGTGAGCAATGTCCTCAACGCGAAACTCATGCATTCCGATCTCCTATCGGCGTCGCGGGTGCTATCCCTCGGATGAACACTGTCGGCGGGGCATCATGTGAGAACTCGATCTGAAGCCGGTATCCGCCGGTCACCCGCACGGTGCCTCCATCCTCACTGGCCGGCACGAAGTTCATCGACGCTAGAGCCAGGATGTCATCAGCCGTCACTGCGGCTGCTAGGCCCTGAAGGCGCATCATCAGCGTGCGGTGCAAGCCAACGTCCCATGGGTACGCGTGATCTGTGCGCCGCTCGCAGAACGCGCGCACCAGATCGTCAGTGAACTCGATGCGCAACTCGTTCCCGGCCCGTTGTGTATCTTCATCGTAGCCACATCCTCAGTTGCAATCATACATTCACCCTTGGGGTGAAGTCTGCATGTATACTGATGAGACCGGCGTGACCGACACGCGGGTGAGAGCGCTGAGGTTCACATGCAGTACACGGCACGGTCCTTCGGAGACACGGTCCTGGAGCACTTCGGGGAGCGGCGGCGCCTTTCGAAGGGGCAGGTCTTCGCCCACGAAGCGATGGAGACGCGAAGCGGCACCGCACTGGGGCACCCCGACTTCGAAGATCTGGCGATTGGCCAGAAGCGTACGACCTCCATGACTGCGATGTTCATCGACCTCCGCGACTTCACGGGACGCACGTTCTGGGACCCGCAGGACGAAGTGGCCGATCTCGCAGACGCAGTGCTTGCCGGCTTCGTCGAGACCGTTCTTCGTCATGGTGGATATCCGCTCGGCCTGCGCGGCGACGGACTCTTCGCGGGCTTCGGACCGGGTGATCCGCGGGTCGGCGCGTCGTGCGCGCTGGCTGCCAGCGCCTTCGCGCTCAACGCGGTGAAGGAGAACGTGAACCCGCGCCTCGAGCAGATGGGTGTGGCGCGCGTTCAGGCGCGCGCCGGCTTGGACTTCGGGCAGATCACCTTCGTGCGCACCGGCTCGGTCGGACATAGCGAGATCAACCCGGTTGGGTTCGCGGCAAACTTCGCTTCGAAATGCGAGAAGAAGGCGCTGTCGTGGGAAATCGTAACCGGGGAGAACCTGGCGGGTTTGTTTCCCGACGCTACCCAGTTCACGAAGCTCGACCCGCCGAAGACGTACACACGAGATCACGTCACGAAGAGCTATCACTTCTACGACTACCGGTGGACGGGAACCCTGGCGCACTCGGAGTCGCTAGTCCACGAGCTCGCCGGCAACTCGGTGTCGTCCGTGACCGTCGGCTAAGGAGGCCAACATGTCAATCGCATCCCTTCTCAGCCACCACGGAGTTGAAGTCCCGCGATACGTCACCGTCGACGGGCGGATCGTCTTCGATGGCGTTCACGTCTCAGATGCTGGCGTCGCCGTGCATGACCGTCTCGGCCCCGTCACCCCGGTACAGAAGCACACCTTTCACGGCGGTGCAGATGCTGGCCAGATCAATACGCCGAACGCCTGGTGGGACGACAGTGCGCAGGTCAGGCTTCATCGCGACGCGATGGATCGCTCGTTTCCCGGGTTCGAGTACAACGAGGGGAACGCGAGTCACGGACCACGCTGGACCGGCCAGATCGACACCGGCCGCGGACGATTCACGCTCCAGGTTGAGTTGCGTGCGGATCAGGGACTCCCAGCGCTTCGGGTAATCGGCCCGAAGCTCGGCGCGTTCTCGTCGGGACGATGGGTGCCATCCCCGCACCTCTACCTCAGCGGCAACCTCTGCGTGGCGGATCGCAGCGAGTGGAACCCGGTGGTGCATGACGCCGCGACCGCCGTCGCATGGGGTGCCCATTGGCTGGCCGCATACACCGAGTGGCGCATGAGTCGTCGCTGGCCGATCGATGGAGTTCAGGTAGATGCGGCGTAAGGGCCGTCAGGTGTCTGCATCACCGCCTGACTGGGAGCAGAGCAAGCTCGCGATCCAGGAGACGGGAGGTTGGATCAAGAACGCGGACGCGAAGGCGACGATCCTTGCAGGATCCTTTGGCCTCAGCCTGACCTTCGCAGTCCCTCGACTGCTGGAGTCGGTGCCGGATGTGATGGCCGTTCCGTTCGCGTTCGGGATCTGGACGGTGTTCGCCATCGCCTTTCTGCTCTCCGCGTCAATCACAGGGTTTAGCCTCGTCCGAGCGCTCATTCCACGGATGTCCTCGGATCCGAACTCGCCCAACAGGTTCGCTTGGCCGAGCCTGGCGCAGGCATCCGTCGGCGGACTCGCGCCCGTGGTAGCGACAGACGACCAAGTTCGACAAGAAGCCTGGGCGCAGGCAGCATCGCTTGCGCGAGTCGCAGTGACAAAGTTCCGCTACTTCAAGATCGCGCTCATCAGCTTCTGCATCTGCCTCGGGTCGCTGGTCGCGCTTCTCATGACCCAATCGGCTGCCACGGTTCTCGGCTGACGGGGGCCATTCGCCGCCCTAGGATCGTGTCATCGGGGAGGGTGTGCAAGGTGAACGAGAAGGAACCCAAAGTTCGGCAGTTCATCGTGGACGCCGATGCGCTGGATGGAGACGGCGAGGATATCGCTGACGATCAGTTCGGATCCGGAGGGGCCCGTCGCGCAGACGGCACGCTCATCAATCAGTACAAGAACCCGCGCCCGTACAACGCTGCCACTGCCGATGAAGATCGCGAGTTCGATGCTTGGCTCGATCGCGAGAGCAAGGCTCGGACTCAGCGCGAGGAGGCGGAGTCTCAGGCGGCATACGATCGCCGCGTACAGCAAACCGCGGATGGCATCCTGTGGGTCCTACGCGAAGTAGTCGCGCCCATCGCTCAGGCGTACTGGGATGCGCGTGGCAAGAAGGACGTGCAGCGCTTCGGCCGATGGGTGGCCAGCCGGGTTGGGCGAGGTTCGCGCAAGACGGCCGCCGAATCGAGCACGAACGAGGAAGTTGCCTTCCCGGTTGGCGCCGCCGATGCGTCCACGACCACCATCGACACGCCTGTGGGCATCATCAATCTTGACGATTATCGCGGCCGCCGCGCTGTTGCGGCGGACAACGTGAGCGACGGTGAGGACGCCACGACCGCATAGCCGATTCGGGCCCCAACTCGTTGGCCGTTCTCGGCGCCTTCCGCTGCTCGAAGCACGGCACGACTGTGCTCGCGGTTGAGCCTCGGATTACCTACGCATAGTGCGGGGTGAGCTACTGCGCCGTCGACCGTTCTCGTAGCGCCGATGTTAGCGTCCGGGACCGCCGCTACAGTAAAGCTTCATGGGGTCTGCCCGACAGGTTGGGGTGGGAAATGGGCAAGGGAAGTTCGGCGCGCTGGTCGCGTCCGGCCACGGGCCGACAGATCGCGGCGCTGAGGGCGCACGGCAACTATGACGGCAAGTACTACTCAATGGGGAGGGCGAGCCAAGCTATAAGTCGCTCTTCGTCGAGCGGATCATTGAGCCAGGGTGGTTCCGGAAGCTCGTCCTACCCGACCAGGTTCTCGGCTTCGTACTCGCCGGCGTCGTTCCTGTCCCAGCTCTTGGGAGTCCCTGACGATCTCCAGTCGATTCTCCAAACTGCTATGGAGCAGAGTTCCGCTCCGGTGGGCACGGACGGCAACGACGCGGTCCGGGCCGTAACGTTCGACGTTGCGCCGGATGAGTCTGACCAGAACACCCCACGGATCGTGTTCGAAGCCGAAGTGATCCGTAGCCGCACCTACACGGGAGACCCGGAGCTGAGGGTTCGTTTCCTCAGCAACGTCACCTTTGGGGGCGAGGCGCCCGTTGCCGTGCGGCCTTCCTTCCAGAGCGGTGTTCAGTTCAATGAGTAGCACTACCGAAGAACTGCTCACGTTCGATCCAGCAGACTTGGTGGGCCCAGATTCCAGGCTGTTCATTGACACGAATGTCTTTATGGACACCGACCGCACGCGAAAAGGTGGACTCCAGCAGCTTTTCCTGCGCATCGACGAAAAGGTTCGATCTGGAGGAAGCCCGATCGTCGTGCCTACCAAAGTGATGGCGGAGCTAACCAAGCAGAGTAAGGCGGATCCGTCGGGTGAAGACGAAGGGCGGATCGAGGCGATCAAGAAGGCCGCGAACGCACTGAACTTTCTCGAAGCCGCGACTCAACGAGGTCTCGTTCGGACGAACCTCGGCGACGGTTCGAATCCCTACGCGGACGACCTGTTCGTTGATCTGTTTGAGGCATACGCAGGCAAGTACGCGATGGCGCTGCTCACGAACGACATCACCCTTTCATTGAGGGTCAACGCGCTGGGCGTCCGGCTTGACGAGTGGATCGTTGCGGGGCGGCTGACAGCTGAAGGCATGATCGAGTGCTCACCGCCCCAGCAGCTCTACGAGCGAGGACTCGCGAAGTTTCGCCGGATTCAGAAGCGCATCGCGGACGGTCGGGAGAACGCGAAGGATCACCTCGAAGTCGCCAGCCTCGAGCTAGCGCTCGGCGAGTTCGCGGAGTTCTTCGGGGTCAGCGACTTGGCGAGTGCGCCGCAAGCGACTGGAGCGGATCGCCCGCGCGCAATAGGCGCACCGAGCCTGGCCCCATTCTCCTCGACCGCGACCTTCGTAGGCCCGGACGAGGTGCTCGCCGTGAAGGACGTCCCCGGCGAAGGTGATGAGGTCGTCCTCACGGCACCCGGGGAGAGTACGGTCTTTCGCCTTGGTGAGAAGCTTGGAGAGGGCGGTGAAGGCAGCGTCTACGCGGTAACAGATACCGCCGTCGTGAAGGTCTTCGACGCGGGAAACATCACCACACATCGTCGAGCGAAGATCGAACTCATGGTCTCCCGGGGCCTAACCGCAGACGGTATCTGCTTCCCACACGCAGTCGTCAACAACACACATGGGGAGTTCGTCGGTTACGCGATGCCACGAGCCTCCGGTCGGGAGTTCTCCAAGGCCCTCTTCAACCCCCGACGATTCAGGGCAGATTTTCCAACGTGGACCAAGGCGGATCTCGTGGACGTGGCGATCGAATTTCTCGAGAAGGTCGCCTACCTCCATTCGATGAACATCGTTCTTGGTGACATCAACCCGAAGAACCTACAGGTCGACGCCAACAAGAAGATCTGGATCATCGACGCTGACTCGTGGCAGATCGAGGGCTTTCCCTGCCCCGTCGGAACCGACATGTTCAGCGCTCCAGAAGTGATTGGGCAGCGCTACCCCGACTTCCTACGAACGCTTGAGCACGAGAATTTCGCCATTGCGACCATGGCCTTCATGATCCTGATCACTGGGCAGTTCCCATATGCCCGCTCCGGATCAGACGGCGACATCATCAGACTGATCAAGGAAGGCAACTTCGCTTTCCAGTACAAGGAATACTCCAACCAGGATCAGCCCGCTGGCAACTGGAAGTACATGTGGAGCCATATCGAGCCGACGGTGAAGGGACTGTTCTGGAACACCTTCCACCGCGAAGGCAGCCGGTATGGCACCCGACCTACCGCCGCCGAGTGGCTTGAGGCTTTCCGCAACTACCAGCGTTGGCTTCGAAGTCCGGAGAACTTCGACCCGATGTCGAGTGACGTCTATCCGAGTCGCTTCAAAGCGATGGCGCGAACGACCCCCATCTACGACTGCGCCGAATGTGGCAAATCAATGGCCGGTATTTACAGCGCAGAGACGGGCACGTACGCGACTCCAAAGCTCTGCAACGAATGCCGCGCGAGACTTCCCAGGTGCATCGACTGCGGCAAGCCGAAGTCCTCCCTCAGAGACGGAGTGTGCTGGGGCTGCAATCGAAAGCGCAACTTCGCTCACTGCTCGCAGTGCGGCCAGGAGAAGCCGAAGTCGTCCCTGATCGATGGTCGGTGCTACGACTGCAATCAGGGTGAGTGCGGTGACTGTGGACGACCCATGCCGAAGCGGTACCTCACAGATGGGCTGTGCGAGCGATGCGCGCCGGTCGCCTGCAAGGATTGCGGCCGGCGCTTCAAGAAGTCCTCTCTGACGTATGGCCGATGCGCGGATTGCCACCGGATGGATGTGGAGCGAGCTGCACGTGCGAAAGAAGCGGCGGCGGCGAAGGCGAAGCATGACGCCGAACTGGATCCCGAACGACTTTGTACGAGGTGCGGCAAACCCTTCATTAGCCGTGGGAATGTCGCGTGGCACCAGCGCCTCGGGAAGTCGGTCCCGACAACCCACAAGCAGGGTTACGGATACACGTATCCTCCCGAATGCGTCGCGTTGCCCGCGTCGACCACGAAGGGAACGATCGCGACCTCGGGCTCCACTTCCACAGAGCCGCTCGATGAGAAGAAGTCGGGAGGGTGCTACGTTGCGACCGCCGTCTACGGCTCATACGACTGCGGACCCGTCTGGGTCCTCCGACGGTGGCGGGACTCGGCACTCGCTTCGTCCGCTTCGGGGCGCGCGGTCATTCGCACCTATTACCTTCTGAGTCCGAGGCTCGTCGCGGCGTTGGGAACACGGCGCGCGTTTACGGTCCCGGCGAAAGCAGTCTTGGACAGACTCGTGGGTCGTCTGCAGCGGAGTGGGTACTCCGACGCTCCGTACACGGACAACTGAATCCCTACCGGCCGACAACCAGAATGGAGCATCCATGGCGAAGCTTGAGATCGAGACAGATGATCTGATTGAGAACCCGACCCCGAGAGTGCCCGTTGTCCTTTGCATCGACACGAGTGGTTCAATGGCAGGCGCTCCCATTCTCGAACTCGTCGACGGGGTGAACCAGTTCTACGACGCCATCAACGATGATGACGATGCGCATGACGCTGCGGAAGTTGCGATCGTCGAGTTCAATTCGGGCTCGAAGTTGATCCAGGAGTTCGCCAGTGTGGACCGAGTCCAGCGGATCAGTTCCATTCAGGCGACCGGCGGCACGTCGATGGGTGAAGGGGTGAACCTCGCGCTCGATACCCTCGATGCGCGCAAGAGGGTCTACTCAGACAACGGTGTTCTCTATTACCAGCCTTGGCTTGTCCTCATGACAGACGGCGCGCCGAATGGCAGCGCGGCAGAGCTCGAGCGGGCAGTGCAGCGTGTGACAGAGCTGATCGGAAACAAGAAGCTCACGATATTTCCAATCGGGATCGGATCGAACGCCGACATGAACGTTCTGGCTCGCTTCAGCCCGACCAAGCCTCCCCTGCGTCTCCAGGGGCTGAGCTTCAAAGAGTTCTTCGAGTGGCTATCGAAATCGGTGTCCCGAGTGTCGCAGTCGAGTCCCGGAGCAGCGGCGCCGAAGCTCGACCTTGAGGGCCTCGCTGGGTGGGCGGAACTCTAGATTGTTCCGTGAGTTCCATCATCAGGTTCGCGGGCGCGGCCATGCCGCTGAAGGCACGCCGTGCCAAGACCGGACGGCGTACCTCACACGCGCCGGCGTCCAGGTAGCGTGCCTTGCGGATGGGGCTGGATCGGCCGCTCGGTCTGAGCATGGAGCGCACGCGGTTGTGCGCGAAGGCTGCAGGTTGCTCGCGGAACGCTTCCACGAGTTCGACTCCCGAGACGATGGCGCACAGATCAAACGCGAGATCATCGACGAACTACGCCAACAACTCCACAAGACCGCAAGGCGGCAGAGATGCGAGGTTCGGGATCTCGCCTCAACCTTCCTCGCGGTAGCAGTGAGCGGCGATCGGTTCATCGCTGTGCACGTGGGTGATGGCGTCATTGGGTACTTGAAGGCCGGAGCACTGAAGGTCGTCTCCGCACCCGACAACGTGGGGATAGCAAACCAGACCACCTTCGTGACCTCCGAGGCCGCAGTCGCGTCGATGAGGCTGCTCCGAGGATCGGCGACCGACGTATCGGGCTTCATATTAATGAGCGACGGAGCTGAGACCAGCCTCTACAACCAGAAGACACAGCAGCTCGCGACCGCGTGTCGGAAGATCATCAACTTGCTCGGCGCAGGCGGCGCGCTTTCCGTTCCGGTATCGAGACTCCAGATTCGGCGCTTGCTGGGTGGGGTTCTCAGGAACGGGACAAAGGATGACTGCGGCCTTGCCGTGCTGGCTCGTGAGTTGCGCGCGGCCTGAAGGGTGCACTTCTCGGAACAGGTGGACGTCCTCGCGCGATGGCGCCCGCGAGCACTGGCAATGCGTGAGATTGGGGTATTTGTGACTGATTCGACCGAGTGGTGCAACGCACTGTACTTTCCACACGGACGACGCAAGTTCGGCGGAGTGTTCTGTCGTCTTCCAGACGGGCACGACGGTGATCACTGGTGCGAGCATGAGGATGAGATTGATGAGTAGACCTACGGCAGTCGGGGAGGCAGTTCTCTGCCCGGTCGCCCTCGCATCAGGTCCATCATCGAACGATTAATGAGGAGTGAGTGATGGACCGAGCAGAGCTAAAGGCCCAGATCGACGAGCTGATGCGCCAGTACGGCGACGGTGAGATCGACGGCGATACCTATGCCCAGCGGATGATGGAGCTGACGACGTCCACGCAGGAGTGACGGCTCCAACTCCGCGCACGGGCAGTGCCGGAGGTACTGGGAACGCGGGCTGGCGAGAGATGGACATTTGCGTCGGTACGACCTGCTCGTGTCTGCGGACATTTCGCGACCGGGCACCGCCTACTGCCGCGGGCGCCACCGACATCTCTGAGCGGTTCCTGCATCGGACGCCAGATCGGGAACCTATCCGATTCCGCTGCGATCGAAGCCCTCACTCAGCCCGGTCGTTGGCGCAGAAGGTACGCGCGGACGACAGGATCCGAGGTGAGCCCGATCGCGTTGTCCAGCGCCGTACGCTCGCCCGAGCTGTCGCCGACGGCACGCGCGAGCCGGGCGCGGCACACCCAATACGGCTGATGGTCGCGGACGAACTCCTGGGGTAGCGCGCTCAGAAGTTCGGATGCCTCTCGCGTCTGGCCGATCTCGATGAGCGCACTCGCCGCACCGACGGTCGCTCCCACCGTCGGCGCGATGCGCAACAGCCCGCGATAGAGGAGCGCGATGCTCTCCCAGTCGGTTGATGAGTTCCGGGCGCGCGACGAATGAATCGCGCTGATCGCGGCCTCGAGCTGGAAACGTCCGCTCCTGCCCAGCGCCGACGCGTGCCGCAGGCTGTCGTCGGCTCGGTCCCGGATTGCTGGCGTCCACAGGGTCGTGTCCTGGTCCATGAGGGGAATGAATCGTCCGTTCACCACGCGCGCCGGCCGGCGACTCTCGGTGTGCAGCAGGAGTGCGTTCAGGCCCCAGGTCTCGGGTTCCGTCGGGAGCAGCTCGGTCAAGAGGCGCGCTAGTCGAAGCGATTCCTCTCGCAGAGCCGCATTGCGGTCATCGGCGAGGTCGGCGATCGGATCTGCGAGGCCGTAGGCCGCATATACCGCCTGGAGCACGGAGTTCAGGCGAGAGGCGGACTCGTCGGTCTCGGGACGCCGGAACCTTGTTCCGGCGTGACGAATCTTCGTCTTGGCGCGGCTCAGCCGCTGGCCCATGGTCGCGGCCGGCACCAGGAACACCGTCGCGATGCGGGCGGCATCCACTCCGAGGACAGCCTGCAGCATGAGCGGTGCGTGCATTCGTCGGTCGATCGCGGGGTGGGCGCAGACGAACATCAGCGCCAGCCGGTCGTCGATGTGCCCGTCGACGCCTCCGGTGGCAGTCGGTTGTGCGAGCTCTGCGAAGTCCTCGGGAGGCACGGCGATCATGCGGTTGTCGCGCTTCAACACGCTCCGCGCATGGTTCCGTGCCACCACGCGCAGCCACGCCTCCGGTGAATCGGGTACCCCGGACGTCCTCCAGGTAGACAGGGCCGTTGCGAAGGCCGTGGCGACGGAGTCCTCTGCCAGCTGCAGGTCTCCGGTCACGCGGAAGAGCCAGCCGACGAGACGCCCGAACGAGACCCGGTGGGCCCGCTCAAGCGCCTCGTCGGCGGCGTGCTGGATCATCCCATCGGCGGGATCACGGGCCGGACTTCGACGCTCCCGAGAGCGGCGGCGGGGCATCGAGCGGCCCATTCCAGGGCCGTGTCCAGGTCGGGGGCGTCGATGAGAAAGACCCCTCCCAAGTGTTCTTTGACGTCGGCGAAGGGGCCATCTTGCACGTCGATGGACCCGCCGCGCAGCCGGATCGTCGTCGATGTCTCGGGTGGTTGGAGGCCCGCTGCCGCGCTCATGATGCCGCTTTCTCGAAGCGCGGCGACATACCCGGCCCAGGATGCCCAGTAGTCGGCTGCGAGGGCGGGGTCGGTGCGTGCGGCGAAATCAGCGGGCGATTCTTGCGCGAGGATGGCGTACTGCATGCGTCTTCCTTCACTTTCCGTCGGGAGCGGCGGGGACGAGCGGTGAACCGGTCTCGAGAAGGGTCTTGAGGCCCGAGAGGATGAGGACCCAGCCCATCTCGATGTTGTGCGCGGATTCTGTTTCGGGGAGCCCGCCGTGAGTCAGTGTGAGGGCCGTGATGCCGGGGACACCCATGGCGGTCTCGCCGAGCTCATAGGTGACGAAGCTCTCGGGCAGCTCGGCGACATCCGGCGCCCACGTGCCCGCGAAGGTCATGCTCAGCTTCTCTCGCTCGACGACGTCCGTCACCCGTCCGGTGATGACTCGCTCTCCCGCACTGACGTAAGAGTAGGGCGCTCCGGGGCTGAGGTCGTAGTGTGCTTCGAACCCGTAATAGTAGGCGGGCGTGATGGATGGGTCGGTGAGCGCCGTCCACACCTGCTCCGGTGTCGCCTTGATGACGATCTGGATCCGTCGAGTTGTCATGGTCGTTCCTTTCGTTCGCCGGGTGGCGTCACGTGGTAGACCATCGGGACGGCTTGATTTCGACAAGCGCGCGCAAAACCGCCCCTCGTCGTTTACGTCGGAACCGCATCCGCCCGCCGCATGTTGACGTCCGGCCGCGCAGCGAGGGCCGTCGCTGTCTGAGCCAGGGTGCGTTGCATCGCTTCGGCTGCAGCGCTCGGGGCAATTCCCGCAACCTGCGCGATGCTGATCGTGCGGGTGAGGGTGGGATTG
Source organism: Microbacterium lacus (assembly GCF_002812805.1). Lineage (GTDB taxonomy): Bacteria > Actinomycetota > Actinomycetes > Actinomycetales > Microbacteriaceae > Microbacterium > Microbacterium lacus_A. The sequence continues at coordinate 171,876 of NZ_NMUM01000044.1, forward strand.
ACGAGACGCGTCGCTCGCAGGAGCGGACGATCGAGAAGGACTGTCGCGGGGACGATCGCGACGCCGATTCCTCGCTCGACGAACCGCAACACCGCATCCATCTCGACGCCTTCGATGATCACTTTTGGCGCGATACCCGCCGCCTGGAATGCGGCATCCGTCGTCGCCCGAAGGTCGTACGTCGAGCTGAACACGATCTGCGGTAGCCGGGCCAGCTGTTCGAGACGGATGCTGTCGCCGACGACGATCGGCGGACGGTCGGTGGAGGCGATCACGACCAATTCCTCCATGAGGAGGGGAACGACCGTGAACCCGTCGCCGGTCGCGGTATCCGATGCGGTGATGAGGGCGAAGTCCAACTCACCAGCCGCGAGCTCTTCGAGGAGCCGGCGGGAACCCTGCTCGCTGACGTGGATGTCTATGTCGGGGTGCGCGCCGCGGAAGGCATTCACCCCCTCGGCGACGAGGCTGATGCACAGGCTCGGAGTCGCTCCGAGGCGGACGCGCCCCCGGCGGAGTCCCGCGAGTTCGTCCAGCTCGCGGCGAACGGAGTCCGCATCGGCGAGCATCCGTCGCGCGCGGGGCAGCAGCGACTCGCCCGCGGCGGTCAACGAGGCGCCGGTACGCGATCGATGGAAGAGCTCAGCACCGAGGCTGTGCTCGAGCGCCGCGATCTGTCGACTGAGGGATGGTTGCGCGAGGTGCAACTGATCGGCGGCACGCGTGAAGTTGCCGACCTGAGCGATGGCGACGAAGCCCTTCAGTTGATCGAGGTTCATAACCATACGATATTGCTATCGTTGGAGTGAAATAGATGCATTGGAGGAATCGCTCGATTCTCTTTAGTTTCGATCTATGAGCAATTCAGAGCGCCGCCTGTCCACGTCCGTCCTCGTTATCGGCACGGGGGGTTCAGGTCTTCGCGCCGCCATCGAGCTCGCCGAAGCGGGCGTGGACGTTCTCGCGCTCGGCAAACGTCCGAAGTCTGACGCACACACTTCTCTCGCCGCAGGAGGAATCAATGCGGCACTCTCGACGATGGATCCCGACGACAGCTGGCAGCAGCACGCCGCAGACACGCTCACCGAGAGCTACCTGCTCGCCAATCCCGAGACGGTTCGCATCGTCACCTCCGGCGCCGCCCGCGGCATCGCAGACCTCGAGCGGTACGGCATGCCGTTCGCCCGCGAAGAGGACGGCCGCATCTCGCAGCGGTTTTTCGGCGCGCACTCGTATCGCCGCACGGCGTTCGCGGGCGACTACACGGGACTCGAAATTCAGCGCACGCTCATCAACCGCGCAACCCAACTTCGGATCCCCATCATGGACACGGTCTACGTCACGCGCATCCTCGTTGACGAGGACGGTGCGGTGTTCGGTGCGTACGGCTTCGATCTCGAGGACGGCACGCGCTACCTGATCCACGCGGACGCGGTGATCCTCGCCGCCGGCGGACACAACCGCATCTGGCGGCGCACCTCGTCGCGTCGCGACGAGAACACGGGCGACTCGTTCCGGCTCGCGGTCGAGGCGGGCGGACGCCTGCGCGATCCCGAACTCGTGCAGTTTCATCCCAGTGGCATCATCGAACCCGAGAATGCGGCGGGGACGCTCATCTCGGAGGCAGCGCGAGGCGAGGGCGGCATCTTGCGCAACGGGCTCGGCGAGCGATTCATGCAGAACTACGACCCGGAACGCCTCGAACTCTCGACCCGCGACCGCGTGGCGCTGGCCTGCTACACCGAGATCAAAGAGGGTCGCGGCACGCCCAACGGCGGAGTCTGGCTCGACGTGTCGCACCTCCCCCGCGAAACGATCATGACGCGGCTTCCCCGCGTGTACCAGACGATGCTCGAGCTGCAGATGCTCGACATCACGCGGGATCCCATCGAGATCGCCCCCACCGCCCACTACTCCATGGGGGGTGTGTGGGTGCGCTCGTCGGACCACGGCACCGATGTTCCGGGACTCTACGCGATCGGCGAGGCGTCTTCGGGGTTGCATGGCGCGAACCGACTGGGCGGGAATTCGCTGATCGAGTTGCTGGTGTTCGGACGTATCGTCGGGCAAGCCGCGGCGGCGTACTCCGCGGCTCTGCCCGCGCAGAAGAGATCCGCCGAAGCCATCGCCGTTGCCCGAGATGAGATCACGGCGCTGCTGGCGGCATCCGGTCCCGAGAACGTGCGGGCGCTCCAGCGCGCGATCCGCAACACGATGACCGAGCACGCCGGCGTCGTTCGTGACGAGGCGGGCCTGCTCGCCGGGCTCGCAGAGCTTGATGCGATCGAGGCGCGCATGGGCGACATCGGGGTTCATCCCGATATCGCCGGCTACCACGACCTCGCGCACGCGTTCGATCTGAAGTCGGCAGCGCTCGCCGCCCGCGCGACCCTCGAAGCGGCTCTCGAGCGTCGCGAGACACGCGGATGCCACAACCGCAGCGACTTCCCCGAGAGTGACCCCGAGCTTCGCGTCAACCTCGTGTGGTCGCCCCGCACGGGGGTCACTCGAGAGGCGATCCCGCCGATCCCCGCCGACATCGCCGAGCTGATGCGCGAGGTGTCGGTGGCGGGCAAGCTGCTCGAGTAGCGCAGAGGCAACGGTAGGGCTGCGCCGCCGAGACCTCGGTCAGTGGTCCGACTAGGAGCCGATGAGCGCGCGCTCGAATCGGTCGACCGAACCAGCGAGATCCGCCAGCTCGGCCGCGGTGAGGGCCACGTCGATCGACCCGTCCGTTCGATGCGCGAAGACCACGGGTAAATCGACCCCACTCGCCGCGGCGCGGAGTTGCTCGTCGAGCTCGTTGCGGTGCAGAACCACGATGGGCACCCCGAGTCGTGTCACCATGCGATTCCACTCGGGTTTCCGACGCACCGGCGAGTGCGTGATGTCGCAGAGTGCGCACTCGGCGGTGCCGAAGAGATGACCGATCACGTACCGTGCCTCGCCGACGAGACCGCCGTCGGCGTTGTAGACGCCGGTGTACTTCGTCACGGCCGCGCCCGGCACGAAGCCGTCGGGATGGGTCTCGGGCATACGCGCAACCCTATGACGCGCAGGAGCCCGGTGGCCGGGTCCGCCGCACTCCGACACGCGCCCGAGTCAGGCCGGATGCTTCGCGAGCAGCTTTGAGACGGCGATCATCGCCCCTCCGAGCACCGCCGGTATCCCCCCGCCCGGATGAACGGATGCCCCCACCCGCCAGAGCCACGGCGCCCGCAGGTCGTGGTGAGCCGGCCGATGGAGCGGCCCGCTCATCCACAGCGGTCGCGCAGCACCGTAGAGAGCGCCGTGCGGTTCACCGAAGGAGCCGTAGTACTGCGGGTCGAGCACGGTGGTCCCGACCATGCCGTCGGTCAGCGGCGCATCGAGGCCCATGGCGGTCGAGATGCGTTCGATCTCGCGACGTACGAACGGGTGATCGAGTGAGTATTCTGCACCGTCCGCGGGACTGGTCAACAGGATGCCGAGGGTGCTCCGCTCGTTCGGATAGACCTCCCCGGCGCGGTAGTGATTGACGAATGCCATCGTGTCGGCAGGCTCGTCCCCCGCGGCGAGGCTGCGATGGAGCGCCGCCGGTTTGCTCGGGAGGATGACGCTGTGCGCGGCGACGTCCTCAAGGAGGGCTTCTTGCAGTACGCCGTAGATCGCGATGGCAGAGCACGAGAGCGTGCGGGCGCTTCGGGAGACGGGCCGACCCAGCAGCTCGTTGAGGCGGTCGGCGTCGAGCGCGCTGACGACGAGCTCGGCCGGATACTCGGCGACGGTGGTCGTGACCCGTCCGCGCTCCAGGCTCGTCACCGCTTCACCGGTGCGCACCTCGACGCCCGCGGCATCCGCGAGCCGCTTCAAGGCAAGTACGATCTCGTAGATTCCCCCGCGGGGCACCCAGGCGCCGGCCTCGGCCATGATCGCCGGCATGCTCGCGTAGAGCGCGGGGGTGCGCGCCGGTGAGACGCCGGCGTTGAGCGTGTGGATGGCGATGATCTCGCGCAGGCCGTCCGGCAACCACCTGAGGCTCTCGAGGTAGGCGCGAGTGTTCAGCCGCGTGCCGTAGACGGCGAGCAACCGACGCAGAGCGGGCAGAGAGGCCCGGTCGAGGGGATCCGCGAGCAGCAGCGCGGTGACATCGTCGGCGAGAGGGGCGTGCAGATCACTGAACCTCTGCCACGCCGGGTACCACGGGTGCGTGGGCGGCACAGGCAGCGGCACGATCTCGCCGTTGTAGTAGTACCGGCCGATCTCGGGCAGTCGTACGAGATCGAGCGCGCCGAGGTGCGCGATCGGAGGACGCCCCGCATCCAGCCGGCGCAGCAACTCGTCCCAGACGCCCGGGAAGGTGAACAGAGACGGACCGGTGTCGACTCGTTCGCCGTCGAGCTCAACACGCCGACTTTTGCCGCCCACGGTCGGAGCGGATTCCAGCAGGGTGACCTTGTGTCCCGCTTGCGCGAGCAACGCGGATGCGGCGAGCCCGCCGAGCCCGCCGCCGATGACCACGATCCGCATCATGACGGCACCCCGCCTTCCCCGCACGCCCGCGTCACGGGTAGACCCCGAAGAAGATGCCAGCAAGGATGAGCCCGCTCGCCACCGAGCCGGCGATGTACGGAAATGCAACCGACAGCGGATAGAGCAGCCGTCCGGTCGCGGGGGACGGTCGACGCAACAGCCAGACGATCAGGATGCCCGCGATCACGAGGTTGACGGCGGCCACGGGCAGACTGACCGCGGCGAAAAACGCGGTGGACACGAGCCACCATGCACCGCTCCACACGGCGGTCCCGCGCGGTCCGAGCCGGATCGCCGTTGTCATGATGCCCGACTGGCGGTCCTCCTCGATGTCCTGAACCGCGTCGAAGGCGTGCTTGGCCACGCTCCAGGCGAGCAGCCCGAGCACTGCGGGCCATACCGGCGGTACGCCGAGCGCGACCGGAACGATCAAGAGAGGCAGTGCGTATGCAGCGTTGCTCAGGGAGTCCAGGAACGGGCGTGTCTTGAATCGAAGCGGGGGCGCGGAGTAGAAGACGAAAACGCCCGCGTAGAGCAAGATCAGGGCGACCGCGAGAGGGGGAAGGGCGACGACGAAGTAGACGAAGAACGGCAGGTTCGACGCCGCGACCGCCCACGCGATCAGCCGGACCTCTCGCGGCTCGATGCGAGCGCCCTCGATGGACCCCTTGCGAGGGTTCAGCGCATCGGTTTCCTGGTCGTAGATGTCGTTGACGCCGTAGATCAGCAGATTGAACGGCAGAGTCAGCCAGATGAGGATCGGAAGCGCCTGCGGGTCGAGCAATTGGCCGGTCAGCCACATGCCGACGACACCGGTGCCGATGGTGTTGATCCACAGCACGGGCCTCGAGATATGGATCAGCCGCGCGGCATTCGACAATGCCCTGGGCTTTCGCGTCCGGGGTTGGTCGATGGCAGTGCCCCTTGAGCTTTCCGTTGGCGCGTCAGTTGATGCGTACGCATCGATTTTACCGTTGCTCGTGCCCCTCGGGTCCGACCTGCCCTTCATTCCGCTCGGCTTCGGCCTCTTTGCGGGGATTGAGTTCGCTGACCACGGCGCCCGCGACGATGAACGCAGCACCGAGGATCGCAATCGCCGGCAGGCGGTCGCCGGCGATACGGCCGACGATTCCGGCCCACACGGGCTCGCCCGCGTAGATGATCGTTGCCCGGGTCGGTGAGACGGACCGCTGAGCCCAGTTCATCGTCAGCTGAATGATGCAGCTCGCCGCCCCCAGGGCGAGTGCGGATACGACCCACACCCAGGAGAACGCGGGCAGCTGTTCGCCGACGACCGGCATGGTCAGCATCGCCAACACCCCAGCGACGAGGAGCTGCACGACCGTCACGCGCCCGACGTTGACCTTGCGAGCAAAAACGCTGATCAGGATGATCTCGGCTGCAATGGGGAGGGTGCTGATGAGCGTCATGATCTCGCCCTCGCCGAACGTGAAGCCGACGCTCGTCGGGTCGGCGATCAGCATCAGCCCGGTGAACGCGAGGGCGACGCCGATCCAGGTCAGCAGCCGCGGGGGTTTGCGGAAGACGATCCACTGCAGAACCGGAACCAGCGGGACGTACAGGGCCGTGATGAAGGCGGACGTGCTGCTGTTGATGGTCTGCAGGCCCACGGTCTGCAGTCCGTAGCCGAGGAATATCATCACGCCGATCGCCGAACCGGCGCCGATTTCTCTCCAGCGCATGCCCGGGAGGACGCGCGCGAAGATGACCGCACTGATGACGCCGGCCGCAAGGAACCGCATGCCGACGAAAAACCACGGGCCGCTGTATTGCACGGCGATGTGGACGATGAGGAACGTCGAGCCCCACACCGCGGTAACCAGGACGAGGGCAAGCTCTTGCTTGGACAGCAGTCGCTTGCGCGTCCCGATTTTTGGCACGCTTCACACCCTATGGCTCGTGGGCCGGGCGGTCGGTGACTAAGCGGCCACGCCGGGGACCTCGGTCAGTGCCGTATAAACGGGCAGGCCGCGCTCGCGGGCGATCGCGACATCCTGATCGGCACCGCGGGACTCCCCTGGCAGCCGTAGCACCGCGTCGCAGTGCTGCAGGAGCCGGTGCGCGACGGGATACATCACGTCCGCGGCTAGCGGGTCGCTGGGGCCGCTCGCCCCGGCGCTGGTCAATACCGGCAGGGCTACCCACTCCCCGATCATGGGAATGTGGCCCGCCTGGAACAGCGGCCACGCCGCCTCCTCCAGCCGGTCGAGGTTGCGGCGCATGAGTGCGGGGTCGCCATCGGTTCCGGTTGCGTAGGGTCCGGCGATCAGAATCATCAAAGGCTTCGTCATAGTGGCAAGATAGTACAACAACGTGCAACAACGTTAAGGAGTGTGCATGCTCGCCGCATCCAGGAAAGACCTCTTGCTCGCACGATTGCGGTCGGACGGACGGATCGTCGCAAAAGAGCTGGCGTCCGAACTCGGCGTCTCGGAAGACAGCATCCGGCGCGATCTGCGCGAGCTCGACGCCGCGGGCCTCGCAACGCGCGTCTACGGCGGAGCGCTCCCGGCGTCGCCCGCCGTCGCCGACTACGCGGCCCGGCAGAGTGTTGCCACAGAAAGCAAGCAGCGGGTCGCCCGTTTCGCCGCAAGCCTGATCGAGCCCGGCAGCACCGTCATCGTCGACGGAGGAACGACGGCACTCGCCACGGTCCGTGCGTTGAGTCGGACCCTCGAGTGCACCATCATCACGCACAGCCCCACGATCGCCGCCGCGCTGCTCGATCACGCCGCCGACGTCATCATCCTGGGCGGGCGCTTGTTCAAGCACTCCGCGGTCGCGAGTGGCGCGGCAGCGGTGGAGGCGGCGCAGGCGATCAGTGCTGATCGATTCCTGCTCGGGGTGACGGGCGTCCACGAAACGGCCGAGCTGACGACGGGCGACGCGGACGAGGCCGCGATGAAGCGCGCGCTCGCCGCACGAGCGAGCGAGACATATGTGTTGGGCAGCGCGGAGAAGATCGGCGCGGTGTCGCGGTACCGCGTTCTCCCGCTCGACGAGGTCGCGGGGATCATCGTCGACGGTGCGGACGAGGCATCCGCTCCGACCCTGGTTGCCCTCGCGGATCACGGCGTGCGCCTGCTGCGGGCCGGGTAGATTTCCGGGATGGGCGATGTCGTGAGCATCGAGCTTCTGCTCGACGACGAGACGCAAGGCTCCGTCCGCGCCGACTGGGAGCACCTGGCGCGAGCCGGGCATTCCAGCCTCGCCGCGCATACTGCGCCCAGCAACCGCCCCCACATCACCGTGCTGGTGCGCCAGTCGTTGCCGCTCGTCGACTTCGCCTCAGCCTCGGCGCTGTTGCCCGTGAGAGTGATGCTCGGGACGCCCATCGTGTTCGAACACGGCGATCGCGGCGTTCTGGCCCGAACGGTCGTGCTCGATGAAGCGCTCCTCGCCGTCTACAACGCGGTCCGCGCCGCAGTGCCGCCGGGAGAGGATGCGCCGCACACAGATCCGGACTCGTGGACCCCGCATGTGACGCTGGCCCGGCGCCTCCGGCTCGCGTCGCTCGATGACGCCCGCGCGCTGCTCGGACCGGAGCGGGAGGGATGGGCCGTCGGGCTCCGGCGATGGGATTCACGGACGCGGACGGTAACAACGCCCAGGTAGCGTGTGCCGTCCGCACGACCGAGCGCCCGACACGCCGGACGCTCGAGGCCGGGTCGGCGTGTTGATATTCGCGCCGTGCGGACGGCACCGCCGCTCCGTCGACACGCTCACAGAGCAGGCGGGTTAGCGAATGCGGCGGACGTCGAGAGCACGGGGCACCGTCACGCGGTCGCCGAGGTCCTCGCCCCGCGCGAAGCGCCCCCACACGGCACGGACCTGACGGCCGGATGCATCGATTTCCGCCCACGGCGTGCCCGTCACGAGCGCCGCAGCGCGCCAGGCATCCGCGTCCCCGAACAGCAGAGGCAGATCGACGGTGTGCGCAGACCCCCAGCCGCTCTTCGGCGCCGACCAACTGATGACGTAGTGATGCGCGCGGCCGCCTGCCCGGGCGTGACGGCGAGCGAACTTCCGGCTGTCCCGCGAATACACCAGGCGCGTGACGAGCGACACCACGGTGCGTCCGACGAGTTTGCCGAGCACGGGAACTCGCAGAACACCCTGCAGACTCTGCAGACGGGGCAGAAACAGCGCCGCCTCTTCGGCCGTGTGTCCGATCAGGATGTCGATGCTCGGCGCCGCGGCATCCCATGCTTCGTCCAGCTCGGACTCGGCGGGCAACGGCTCCTGCCCGTACTGCGTGCCGAAAGCCATGCCGCTCTTCAGGCCGAAGCGCGAGGCGGCCGTGTCGACCGCGGGTTGCATCGCCAGGATGTCCGCGGCCGGTGCATCCGGAGCGACACCCGTAAGAGCCTCACCGAAAACGTCGTTCATCGCGGCCGACATCTCGGACCGGCCCCGCGCCAATCCGAGGGGCGCACTCTGAATGATCGCGCGCGTGAAGAGCCCGGCCGCTCCGGGCGTCGCCATGAGGTGGGCGACCGCATCGCCTCCGGCGGATTGCCCGAACGCCGTGACCCGGCGGGGGTCGCCACCGAAGGCCGAGATGTTGCGCTGCACCCACGCGAACGCGGCGAGCTGATCCAGCAGACCGAGGTTGGCGGGACGCCCCGGTACTCCCCCGAGAAAACCGAAAAGACCGAGGCGATAGGTGACGGTGACGACGATCACGTTCTGTTCCGCGACGAGCGCGGCCGGATCCATGATCGGCAGGTCACCCGCGCCCGAGACGTATGAGCCGCCATGAATCCAGAGCATGACCGGCAGGTCGTCGCCCGGTTCAGTGCCCGCGGGCATCGTGACCGACAGGTGCTGGCAGTCCTCGTCGAGGCGCCGCTGGTCGAGGGTGCTGCCGAGCACCCTGTCCAGAAACGGCATCGCGCGCTGCGGGCACGCGGGCGACCAGTCCGTCGCGTCGAACGGCTCGCTCCAATCAGGGACGACGGATGGCTCGGCGAACCGCTCTGCGGATGCATACGGAATGCCGGTGGCCCGCGTCACGGGACCGTCCAGCCAGCCGCGAACCGGCCCGCAAGGCGGTGCGAACAGCGGGCCGCTCGTCGGGTCTGCCGTCACAGCCAGCGCTTCTTCCGGAACACGACGTAGAGGGTGATGCTCGTCGCCGCCATGAGACCGAGGGCCATCGGATAGCCGTAGGTCCAGTGCAGCTCGGGCATGTCGTCGAAGTTCATGCCGTAGATCGTGCCCACGAGGGTCGGACCGAACAGGATCGCCGCCCATCCGGAGATCTTCTTGACCTGCTCGTTCTGCACGAGCGCGGTCTCGGTGTGGCGCTCGCTCACCAGGGTCGAGTTGACGGTCAGCGCGTTGTCGAGCAGGGAGCGGAAGGTGGCCAGGCGATCAGTCGTCGACAGTGTGTGGTCGTGCACGTCCCGAAGCGACCGCTGCAGTTCGATGTTGACGTTGTACTTGTCGGCGCCCTTGAGCAGCGCGTCGAGCATCTCGGTCAGGGGCTGCGTGGCGCGCTGGAAGCTGATGACCTCGCGCGAGAGCTCGTAGATGCGCTGTGACAGCGACGCGCTTCCGCCGCCGAAAAGAGTGTCTTCGATCTCGTCGATGTCGTTCTCGACACCGAGCACCACGGGCTTGTACTCATCGACGACCTCGTCGAGGATCGCGTACAGCACCGCCTCGGGTCCAAGCGCGAGCAGATCCGGCTGCGATTCAAGCCGGTGCCGTACCCGGGCGAGGTCCGGGGCTTCGGCGTGCCGGATCGTCACGACGAAGTCGGGTCCGACGAAGATATGCAGCTCGCCGAATTCGACCGTTTCGGTCGCGTCCAGGTAGCGCGCGGGTCGTAGTACCGCGAACAAGATGTCGCCGTAGCGCTCCAACTTCGCGCGCTGATGCCCGGTCAACGCATCTTCGACGGCCAGGGGGTGGAGCGAGAATTCCTCCGCCACCTGACGGATCTCATCCTGAGTCGGTCGGAAGAGCCCGATCCACGCCATCCCCCCGCAGGCGCGCATGTACTCGAAGGTCTCGTTGAGGCTGGCGGGATTGTCCATCCGGCGACCGGCCACATACACGGCGTTGTCCACGATGGGCATGGTCAGAGCCCCGGCAGTCCGTCGATGCTGACGGCGTTCTTCTCGGCGCGGTACGCGGCCATCCCGTCCGGACCCTTCTTCTCGGCGTGGAGTCGGATCAGGTCGCGTTCGTCGCGCACCTCCATCACGGGCACTCCCCAGCCGCACGAGTCGCTGATGCGCGTGACATCGACCGCGATGACGGCTCGAGTGCTCGGATTCTCGGCATGACGGGAGGCGACCTCGTCGAAGCCCGCGTCGCCGGGCAGCAGCACGGTGCCGGTCCCGTGCAGTCGGACGATCCTGGGCCGGCCGTCGAACGACGTGAACATCACGCAGATGCGGCCGTTCTCGCGCAGGTGCGCGATGGTTTCGACTCCGCTGCCCGTGTAGTCGACCCAACCGATACGGTTCGGTCCGAGCACCGAGAAGGTGTCGTGTCCGCGGGGCGAGACGTTGACGTGTCCGTCCTCGGCCAGGGGTGCCGTCGACACGAACCAGAGGGGCTGCGCCTCCATCCACTCCGCGAGTTTCGGATCGATCGCGTCGAAGACTTTGCCCATGGACCTCACGATATAGCCGCCCGGTGAACACTTCGGCCGCCGCTCTGGCCGATCGTCGGCGGGGGTTCTAGGCTCACACGATGACCGGATTGGTGCCGTACCTGAAGTTCGATGGGCGCGCGCGTGAGGCGCTCACGTTCTACCGCGACGTTTTCGGCGGCGAACTCGAGATCCACACGTATGCCGACCTCGGCAATGAGCAGGGACTCCCGGATGCTGTGGCCCACGGTATCTTGAGCGGCCCCGTCGCTGTGTTCGCCTCGGACGTGGCGGGTGACGAGGCATCCTTCGACACCGCCGGGTTGATGTTCGCGCTGCTCGGCACGGCCGATTCGGCAACGCTCGAGGCGTGGTTCGCCGCGCTCGCCGAGGGGGGTGCGGTGAGCGATCCGCTGCAGGAGCGACCCTGGGGTGCGCACGACGGGCAGGTAACCGATCAGTTCGGGGTTCCCTGGCTGATCGGCTACGAGGACTGATGCCTTCCGCGAAGCACAGTCCCGTGCAGCTGTCCGGCGCGCACATGCTGATCACCGGCGGCGGCAACGGGATCGGGCGGCTGATGGCGCTCGGTGCCGCCGAGCGCGGTGCGCGCGTCACGATCTGGGACGTCTCGGAGGAGCGGGGACGCCAGGTCCGTGACGAGATCCGTGCGCGGGGCGGCAGCGCCGAAGCGACGACGATCGACATCACCGATCGGGAAGAAGTCGACCGGGCGGCGGCAGAGACCGGAGCCGTCGACATCCTGATCAACAACGCCGGCGTCGTGACGGGCAAGCGTCTGCTCGACGCGGACCCCGACGCGATCCGGCGGACCTTCGAGGTCAACACCCTCAGCCTCTACTGGATGACGCGTGCCTTTCTCGGCGGGATGGTCGCCCGCGACCGGGGCACGGTCGTCACGATAGCGAGCGCTGCGGGCCTCGTCGGTGTCGCGCGGCAGACGGACTACTCGGCCAGCAAGTTCGCCGCGTTCGGGTTCACCGAGTCGCTGCGCGCCGAGCTCGCTGCCGACCGCAGCCGCGTCGGAACGCTCGTCGTCTGCCCGTATTACATCAACACCGGCATGTTCGCGGGCGTCACAACGAGGTTCCCGTGGCTGTTGCCGATCCTCGACGAGCAAGACGTGGCGACCCGCATCCTGAACGCGATCGAGCGCGGAAAGCGCCAGCTCGTCCTGCCGCGGCTCGTCCGGTTGATTCCGGGAGTACGGATGCTTCCGGTCCCGGCCTTCGACGCCGTGCTGAACACTCTCGGCATCAACAAGACCATGGATCACTTCCGCGGCCGTGCTGGCCCACGCTAAGCGGATCGGCGTTCGTGGGTCGGAGATCCGGGCGGCGTCGGAGGATCCGTGCTCAACACTCCGACCCTGAGCGGATCTCCGACCCTCACGAGCTCGACGAGCGCTCAGCGGCCCACGCAGCATGACCGCGAGCGATCCGCCCCGAGGCGCTCAGCCGTGCCGCCGTGGATGAGGGCTTGCGAGAGGCCTGAGCCTCGATTGCCGCCGCAAACTCCGGGCCGAAGTCGAGGCGAGGCAGGGCCGCTGCCACCTCTCGACGAAGCACCACATCCCACTTCTCCGGGTCGGCATGCGCGACGTCGAGGCTCGTGGCCGCCTCGAGCAGGAAGCCCTCGGGGTCTTCGTCGACGTCGACACTCACCCACATGTGCCGTTCGATCACCTGCATGACGCGTTCCCGCCGCGAGGCCGGCCAACCAGCACCCGCCGCGAACGTCCACGCGGCAGCACCGCCGGATGATTCGAACGGCATGAGGTGCGCATCGAACGGTTCGGTCACGCCCAGGTCGTGCAGCATCGCCGCGACGAACAGCAGTTCATCGTCCACGGACAGTCCGAGCGACTCCCCCAGCGCCTTTGCCCACACCCACGACCGCAGGCAGTGATTGACGAGCGCTGGGCTGCACCACTCGCGTGCGACCTCGAGCGCGTGACCCGCGGTTGCGGTGGGTGGCTCGACCAGCCGCCCCACATCGAACGTCGATGGCATCGCCGACTCCTTCTGTTGAAGGCGACGGTAATGCCACGGAGTCGTCCCCGCGCTTCAGAGCAGCGGACGCGTCCGGATCAGCGGGAAACGTGGCAGTACTGAAGCGGGATCAGGTCTGAAACGGGATCAGCGCGCCTGAGCCGCGAGCGCGTCGGCGAGCAGATCCGGGTGGTGGATCTCGGCGACATCCGGGTGGGCGCGCAAGCGGGACTTCAGCTGGTTCTCGCCGTACGACCCGTGGATGACGTTCGAGGGGTCCTGCTCGATCCCGCGCGCGGCGGCGCTGTATTCGGGCGCCATGTTCAACCGGGGTACGACAGCGTCGAGTCGCGGGTTGAAGAAGAACGGAACCGAGATGCGCTCGGAGCCCTCCGCGGGAGCGATGACGCGGTGCACGGTCGCGCGCAGGTAGCCGTCCGTCGCCCATTCGAGCAGCTCACCGATGTTGACGATCAGTGCGCCGTCCTGCGGCGGCACGTCGTGCCACTCGCCCTGGTATTCGACCTGCAGCCCGCCCGCGTCCGGTTCGATCCACAACAACGTGAGCACTCCCGCGTCCTTATGCCGACCGACTCCCTGGCGCGAGCTGGCGTCCGCGGGAACCCCGGGGTATCGGGCGATCTTGATGTGGATCGATGGCTCGTCCGCGAAGATGTCGAGGAGCTGTGCAGGATCGGAGCCGAGCGCTTCGGCCCACGCGGCGAGCAACCGCAGTCCGATGACTTCGAGGCGCTCACGCCACTCCTCGATGACGGGGCGGAGTTCCGGGAGTGCACTCGGCCACTGGTTGGGGCCGTCGAGCCGCAGGTACGCCGGGTCGTCGGGTCCGAGTTCGCGCGCCTCGCGGCCGGGGCCGATGTCGATCTGCTCGCGCCAGTCGACCTTGCCCTGGGTAAGCTCGCCGCCGACCCGCGCGTAGCCCCGGAAGTACGGGGACTTCAGGTTCTCGATCTCGAGCTTCTGCTCGTCGGGCAGAGCGAAGAACGCGCGGGATGTCGACAGCAGGCGCGCCTGCAGGTCGTCGGGGATGCCGTGACCCACGAGGGTGAAAAAGCCCACCTCGTGCGTCGCGCGGCGCAGCTCGTCACGGAATTGCTCGGCCGCCGCCGGACCCTGGTCGAGCAGCGAGAGGTCGAGAACGGGAATGGGCGTGGCACTCATGCATACGACGCTAATTCGCTGCGGGCGGGATACGGCGAATTGTTTCAGAGAGTGACGCTCGCGCGGCACGTGCAGGCGTCATCCGCAAACGGCCCACCGTCCACGTGAGCGGTAGCTGTAGCGTCGAGGGATGGCCCTCGCATCCCGCACGTCCAGCCGTTCACCGCGACCCGCTATCGACCTCACTGTCGTGGCGAGCACGTGGCTCACTCCGCAGCTGGTGCGCGTGACGCTCGGGGGAACAGGATTCACGCAGTTCGAGGATCGGCCCGAGACCGACAAGTACGTCAAGCTCATGTTCACGGATGCTGACTCGCTCATCGTCACGCGGACCTACACGGTGCGTCGGGTGGACCACGAGGCACAGACGCTCGACATCGACTTCGTCGTGCACGGGGACGACGGCCTGGCGGGGCCGTGGGCGGCTGCTGCGGAGCCGGGTGCGACGCTTCGGCTAATGGGCCCGGGCGGCGGTTACGCGCCCAACCCCGAGGCATCCTGGTACCTGTACTTGGGTGATCTCTCGGCCGTGCCGGCCATCGCCGCCGCGCTCGAGGCGCTGCCCACCGATGCCGTCGGGGTCGCCTATATCGAGGTCGATTCGGACGATACCGCCCTCGCCCTCGAAGCGCCCGCGGGTGTGGAAGTGCACTGGGTCGTCAACACCGACCACGCCCCGGAAGCACTCGCCGACCGCGTTCGTGGCATGCCGTGGCGCGAGGGTTCGGTCGACGTCTTCGCCCACGGAGAGCGCGAATCGATGAAGGCCCTTCGCCGCGCGTTGTTCGAAGACCGTGGGCTCGACCGTGGCCAGGTCTCGCTCTCGGGTTACTGGGCGCGCGGGCGGACGGAAGACCGCTTCCAGGCCGAGAAGCGTGAGCCGATCGGCCAGATCCTGTAACTGCGCGCCTGCCGTGCGTTCAGACGCCGACGCGGGCGAAAGCGTCCTGACTGATGCCCTGATCGAGCACGACCTTCGCCCACTCGCGGGCGCTGTGCAGCGAGTGGTCGCGGAAGTTGCCGCACTCGATCGCCGAGACACCGGGGATGTCGGCCTCGACGGCTTCGTCGGCGATGAAGCGCAAGCTGCCGGTCAGAGCGGCCACGACATCCGGAATCTCGGGTTCGCCCCACATCAGCAGGTGGAAACCGGTGCGGCACCCGAACGGCGAGATGTCGATCACGCCGTCGATGCGGTCGCGCAAGAGTCCCGCGAGCATGTGCTCGAGCGTGTGCAGACCCGCGGTGGGGATCTCGCCCGCATTGGGCTGCACGAGACGCACGTCGAAGTTCGTGATCGTGCCCCCGCCCGGTCCGTGCTCAACACCGATGCGGCGCACGTACGGGGCGAGCACGGCGGTGTGGTCCAGCGTGAAGCTCTCGATCTCGGCCATTAGTTCCTCCTTGCGAACGCGGCGAGGCGCTCGATCAATTCTCGCAGCGTGTTCTCATCGTGCACGAGTCCGAGGCGGATGTGCCCGCGTCCCCGGGTGCCGAAGCCATCCCCGGGCGCGACGGCGACTCGCGCCTCGTCCCGAAGCCGCCGGGCGAAGTCGACGGCGTCCTGATCTCCGGGCAGGCGAACCCAGACGAAGAATGTGCCCTCGGGCGCCGCGACATCCCATCCGATTGCGCGCAGACCATCGACCACGACGTCGCGTCGGCGCTGATACAGCGCGACGAGGTCTGCGGCGGCGGATTGATCACCCTCGAGCGCGACGGCGGCGGCCTCTTGCGTGGCCCCGAACATGGTGCTGAACGCATGGGACTGGTACCGCTTCATAGCGGCGATGATCGAGGCATTGCCGGCGGCGAACCCGACGCGCCATCCGGCCATGCTGTACGTCTTCGACAGGGTTTGCACCTCGACCGTGACGTCGAATTCGCGGTCGATGCCGAGCGCCGACAGAGGGCGATTGCCGTCGAATCCGAGCGATGAGTACGCGAAGTCGTGCACGAAAGCGGCGCCCGTGCGCTTCGCGAAACCGACGGCCGCCTCGAGGGTGGCGCGTGAGGCGAGGGCCCCGGTCGGATTGTTCGGGTAGTTCAGCACCAGGACGCTGGCCGCCGAGACATCCGCGAGCGCGTCGAAGTCCGGCTGATAGCGCGGTGGTTCGAGAGGGAGAGGGACAACGGATGCCCCGGCCAGGTCGGCCGCGGAGGTGTAGATCGGATAGCCGGGGTCAGGCAGCACGACGTTCGTGCCCGGATCCGCGATCGCGAGGACCGCCGCCATGAAGCCCTCGTGCGAGCCGTGGAAGATCGCGACCTCGGTCTCGGGGTCGACCCCGACGCCGTGATCCTCGCGGTATCGGAGCGAGATCGCCTCGCGGACGCTGGGGCGACCGGCGTACGACGGGTACCGGTGGTTGCGGGGATCGGCGACCTCGTGCTGCATCGCCGCGACGATGTGCTCGGGCGTCGGCTGATCCGGGTTGCCCTTCGAGACATCGATCACCGCCGGGCCGGGCTCGGCGGCGAGGCGCGCGATCTCGCGGTCCATCCCTCCCCAGAAGTTGACCGGCAGGCCCGCGACGCGGGCGGCGGGGGTGAATTCGCTCACGGCCTACCGCCTCCGGTAACGCCGGGCCACGCCCGTGCCGATCGTCTGCAGGCCCTGCACCAGGATGATCAGGGTCACGCAGGTGATGACCATCGCGAAGCCGTCATAGCGCTGGTAGCCGTACGACAGGGCCAGGTCACCAATTCCGCCGGCGCCGACGGTTCCGGCCATGGCCGTGGCATCAACGAGTCCCACGCTCGCAATGGTCAAGGCCAGGATCAGAGAGCTGCGGGCCTCGGGCAGCAAGAAGCGCCAGAAGATCTGGAACGGCGATGCACCCATGGCACGCGCGGCCTCGATCACTCCCTGCGGGACCTCGAGCAGCGAGTTCTCGACGAGTCGACCGATGTACGGTGCGATCATCACCGTCAGGGGCACGATCGCAGCCCACACGCCGATGCTCGTGCCGACGAGCAGGCGCGTGAACGGCAGGATCGCGACCAACAGGATGATGAACGGTAACGAGCGGATGAGGTTGACGACGATCCCGAGGATCAGGTTGACGGGACGGTTGGGCAGCACGCCCCCGGGCCGCGTCAGCGCCAGGACCGTGCCGATCGCGATGCCGAGCACCGAGCCGAGGGCGAGTGCGACGCCGAGCATCTGCAGCGTCTCGCCGAGCGCCGTCAGGAAGATCTCGGGCGTAATGAGCGTCCACTTGTCGTCGTTCATCCCACGACCTCCTCGACGTGCGCCACGCGGCCCTCGAGGAACGCGTGCGCCGCGGCGACCTGCTCGGGCGAGCCCGTGACCTTCAGGATCATCTGCCCGACCGTGTGATTGCGGATCTCGGTCATGTCGGCGTGCAGCATGTTGATCGAGACGCCGATGCCGGTGATCAGGTCCGAGACGAGGGGCTGCGTGACCTGGTCGTCCACGAGCAGCAGACGCCAGAGGCCGTCGCCGCCCAGGTGTTCGACGACGCGTTGCGGGATCCCCTGCGGGATGACGGTGGTTACGAAATCGCGGGTGATGTCGGCCTTCGGGTGCAGGAAGGTCTCGAGCACGGTGCCCTGTTCGACGACCTCGCCCGCGGCCATCACGGCGACTTCTTCGGCGAGGTCCTTGATGACGTCCATCTCGTGCGTGACGACGAGGATCGTCGTGCCGTACTCGCGGTTGATGCTCCGCAGCAGCTCGATGATCTGACCCGTGGTCGTGGGGTCGAGGGCGCTGGTGGCCTCGTCCGACAGCAGGATCGTGGGGTTGCGCACGAGCGCCCGCGCGATGCCGACGCGCTGCTTCTGCCCGCCCGAAAGCTCGCCCGCGTGGTTGTCGGCCTTGTCGCCGAGCCCGACGAACTCGAGCACCTCTTCGGCCCGGGCCCGGGCGGCGGCCTTGCCAACGCCGTCGAGACGGAGGGGAAGGGCGACGTTGTCGCGCACCTTGACCGTCTCGAGCAGGTTGAACTGCTGGAAGATCATGCCGGTGCGCTTCTGGGCCGTGCGCAGGCGTGATCCCTGGAGAGATCCGACATCGATGCCGTCGACGACGACGCGACCGGATGTCGGATGCTCGAGGCCGTTCACCAGCCGGATCAGCGTCGACTTGCCCGCACCGCTGTATCCGATGACGCCGTAGATCGTGCCCGGCGCGATGTCGAGTGAAACGCCGCGAAGGGCCGCGGTGTCCGCGGCCCTTCCGGTGAAGGTCTTCGAGACATCCTCGAAGACGATCCTTCCCTCTGTGGGAGTGCTCAACTGAACCAGGCCGGCAGGTTGTACCCGTCGTACTGCGAGTTCGACTCGATGTATTCGATGAACTCGGGCGACTCGTAGGCAGCCTTGATGGCGAGCGCCCAGTCCGACTCGAGGTCGTCCGCACGCACGGTCACGACATTCGAGAACTCGATGGGCTGGTCTTCGAGAGCAAGCGCGTCGTCGTATTCCAGGCCACCGGCCACGATGAAGTTGCCCTGGATTGTGGCGTAGTCCACGTCCTGCAGCGCCGGCACCTGCTGCGCGTTCTCGATCGGGGTGATGTCGAGGTTCTTGGGGTTCGACGTGATGATCGACAGGTCGGCCGTGTTGGGGTCGTCGACGTCGTCGAAGTCGATCCAGCCGATGTCGCGCAGGATCAGAAGGCCGCGGTAGAGGTTCGCGGGCGAGTTCGGAACCGTGACGGTCGCGCCATCCTGAACGTCGTCGATCGACGTCGACTTGCCACCGAACAGTGCCATGCGCGGCGTCGGAATCTGCACGAGTGCGGCGTTGTCGATGCCCTCTTGGGCATTCACGAAGTCCATGTACACGGGGTGCTGCATGATGTTCGCGTCGATCTCGCCCGTCGACACGGCGACATTCACGACGATGCCATCGGTGAAGTCCACGGACTCGACGCCGTAGCCCTCGTCCTCGAGGATCGGCAGGATGCCCTCTTCGAACATCTGCTGGTAGGGGCCGGGGTTAAAGCCGATCTTGAGTTCGGTCTTCTCGGCCGCCGGGGCGCCGGACTCGGACGTCGTCGCTCCCCCGCTGCACGCGGCCGTCGTCAGGACCAGTGCCGCGGTGGCGGCGCCGAGCAGGGCGGTACGGATGAGCTTCATGGTCGTCCTTTTTTGTGATGGTGCGGGGGTGTCGTGATGGTGCGGGGGTGTTGTGATGCTGTGAGGTGTGCGCGATGCCAATCCCAGGGTTCCTGGGACACCGGCGCGCTGAAAACCGTAACCGGCAGAGCGCCCGGGCGCGGATTCGCGTCGTCACACTCGGCAACACAGCCGTTCGGACGGCCCCGATTCAGACGATGACCACGGCGCGCGCGTCGGCCTCCTGCGGCGTGAACAGGGTCAGGCCGGAGCGCTCACGGAATGTGTCGCCCCGGTATTCGCTCGGGAAGTACCCGCGCTCCTGCAGCTCCGGCACGAGAAGTTCGAGCATGTTCGACATCCCGGCCCCGACGTTCGGCGGATCGAAGTTGAACCCGTCACAGGCGCGTGCCTCGAACCAGTCGATCATGGTCTCGGCGACCGATGCCGGGGTACCCACGAGCGATTGGTGGCCGGTAGACCGCGACATCTTGATCATCAATTCGCGCAGCGTGAGTTCAGACGCCATCGCGCGGAACAGCCGCCACCGCTCCATCCGGTGCGGGCTGTCGCCGAGGCGCTCCGCAGGGATCAACTCATCGACATCGAGGTCGCTCACGTCGACGTCGAGCAGCCCGCTGACGAGCGCGCGTCCGTTCGTATCGGTGACACACTCATCCAGCTCGGCGGCGATCTCTTCCGCCTCCGCCATTGTCCGACCGACGATCGGGATGATGCCGGGCAGGACTTTGACCCGCTCCGGGTCGCGCCCCTTCGTCGCGAGGAGCTTTTTGTAGTCGGCGTACCAGGCGATCGCGCCTGCCTTCTCGGGCTGCACGGCGTAGATGATGTCCGCGTACGTGGATCCCAGTTCGATTCCCGCCGGCGACTGACCGGCCTGAACGAGCACGGGCCGGTCCTGGGGGGAACGCGGGATATTGGTCGGGCCCTGAACGCGAAAGTGCGCACCGACGTGGTCGATGTCGTGCACGCGATCGTTGTCGATCCACTGGCCGCCCACCTTGTCGTCGATGATGGCGTCGCGGTCCCAGCTGTCCCAGAGCTTTGTGACCACGTCGACGAACTCCATCGCACGCTCGTAGCGGGAAGACTTCTCGGGCATCTCGTCACGGCCGAAGTTCTGGTTGCCACTCACCGACGTGACGATGTTCCATCCCGCTCGGCCGCCCGAGAGCTGATCGAGGTTGCCGAATTGGCGTGCCACCGTGAACGGTTCCGACCAGGTCGTCGATGCTGTGCCGATCATCCCGATCTTCTCGGTGAAGCCGATCGATTCCGGCGCGCTCGGCGGCCTGGGCCATGTCGCGGACGTGAGCGAGAGAGCCGATGTCGGCGGTTCGACTCTGTGGATGACGCCAGGCGTCGTTCGCATAGCCGAACGCGGCCATGAACATCGTGAGCGTCATCCTGCGTTCGGTCATCCGCCGTCTCCTCGTTGATCGCGACAGTCGGCTCCGTCGCCGCCCGATCAGTTCCGCACACCCGGGATGGGCGGTCAACGGGGTATTCCGGGTGACGAAAGGTCGGGATGTGCGTCGCCAGACGGAGGTCGGCATAGCCTCGGTTCATGGACGCGCGCTTCCGCTTCTCGGACGATCCCGACGACATCGACCGCGAGCGTGTACACCACTGGCTGAGCGAGCAGGCCTACTGGGCGCTCGGGCGTGCGCGCGATGTTCAGGACGCCGCCATCGACGCATCCCGCAACTTCGCGGTGATCGATACCGCGACGGGAGCGCAGGTCGCGTATGCCCGGGTCGTGACCGACGGCGTCACGTTCGCGTGGTTGTGTGATGTGTTCGTCGATCCTGAGGTGCGCGGTGAAGGCGTCGGCATCGGGCTGATCGCGGGTGTCGTTGCGGCCCTCGAACCCCTCGGGCTGCGTCGCATTCTGCTTGCGACGGCCGACGCGCACGGTCTGTACGAGAAGTTCGGTTTCGCCGCGCTCGTCCAGCCCGAGCGATGGATGGCGCGGCTGCAGGGCTGACGCTCAGACGGCCGAGCGGGTGGTCAGGCGGCGCAGATCTCAGGCTCAGGCCGGTAGTCGCGAGAACGCGGCCGCGCGCTCGACCTGGTCGCGGGTGGGGACGACGCCCGTGTAGCGCTCGAACTGCCGGGCGGCCTGGAGAGCGACGACCTCGGCGCCCGAGATGACCGCGAGGTCCCGCTGGCGTGCCGCGCGGATCAGCGGCGTCTCGGACGGGAATGCCACGACGTCGAAGACGGTGCTGGCGGCCGCGAGATGGTCGTCCGAGAACGACTGGGCGGAGGCATCCGCTCCCTCCATGCCGAGCGGGGTGACATTGACGAGCATCGCGTGCCCGGGCGCGGGATCCGTTGCGACCCAGCGGTACCCGTATTTGTCGGCGAGCGCGCGTCCGGCGGCCTCATTGCGCGCGAGCACCGTCAGGTCATCGAAGCCCGCGCCGCGGAACGCCGCGACGACGGCCTTGGCCATGCCGCCCGACCCCCGCACGAGCACCGACTGGGCCCGGTCGACGTCATGCTCGGACAGGAGGGCCTCGACGGCTTCGTAGTCGGTGTTGGACGCGGTGAGTGTGCCCGCATCGTTCACGATCGTGTTGACCGACTCGATCGCTTCCGCGGACGGCTCCATCGCGTCGACCAGCGGGATCACGGCCTCTTTGAACGGCATCGACACCGAGCAGCCGCGGATGCCGAAGGCCCGCACTCCCCCGATCGCGCCCGCGATGTCGTCGGTCGTGAAGGCCTTGTAGACGAAGTTCAGCCCGAGCTCGTCATAGAGGAAGTTGTGGAAGCGGGTGCCAAGGTTGGACGGACGGGCGGCCAGAGAAATGCACAGCGTCATGTCTTTGTTGAGGATCGGCATGGGTTCATTCTGCCGCCGTCTCGTCGGCGGATGACAGGGTGGGCCCGAGAACCGGAGGCATCATGCGTATCGATCTGTCGGGCAAGACCGCCCTGGTGACCGCGTCGACCTCGGGTATCGGGGCCGCGATCGCCAGCGGATTGAGGCGCGCGGGAGCGAGCGTCGTCGTCAACGGGCGCTCCGAGGCCAGCGTCGAACGGGCCGTTGCCGCGCTTCGCGCCGAAGACGGCGAGGGGACCGTGACGGGAATCGCGGCGGATGCGGCCGAAGCATCCGGCGCCGAGGCCCTCGTCGCGGGCGCGGGTGACGTGGATGTTCTCGTCAACAACCTGGGCATCTTTGGCGCGGCGCCCCCGCTCGAAATCGAAGACGACGAATGGCGTCGCTACTTCGAGACGAACGTCCTGTCGGCAGCCCGGCTCACACGCATGGTGCTGCCCGGCATGATCGCCCGCGGGTGGGGTCGTGTGCTCAACATCGCGAGCGATTCGGCGATCGTCATCCCCGCAGAGATGATCCAGTACGGGATGTCGAAGACCGCCCTGCTCGCGGTCTCGCGCGGATTCGCGAAGGCGGCGGCTGGCACCGGCGTGACGGTCAACGCCGTGATCGCCGGTCCCACCCACACGGGGGGCGTCGAGGAGTTCGTCTACGAACTCGTCGACCGCAGCCTTCCCTGGGACGAGGCCCAGCGTGAGTTCATGCGCACTGCGCGCCCGCAGTCGTTGCTGCAGCGACTGATCGAGCCCGAAGAGATCGCGAACATGGTCGTGTACCTCGCTTCACCCCTGGCCTCGGCGACGACCGGCGGGGCGCTCCGCGTGGACGGCGGGTACGTCGACTCGATCCTGCCGTGATCGCACTGCAGGCGGCGCTGCAGGTCGCGCCGCAGACGGCCGTGTGGGCGCCGGGGACCCGCGCCGCCTGACGATCTAGACTGGGAGTATCCCCGTTTCGAAACCAGGTTCCACCGTGTCCACCGCCACTCCCGCGCCATCCGCAGCTGCACCGCGCTTCGCACTGCGGCATGTGCAGCTCGCGCGCGCCGGAATTGCCGCCGTCGCCGCGATCATGGTCACGTTTTCGTCCGACCACTCCGCGGCGGTCGGGCTCTCGGTCTTCAGCGGTTTCGCCATCGTCACGGGCCTGATCGAGCTGGTGTCGGCCTGGCTGACCTATCCGGCTGGGCGCCGCGCCGTGCCACTCACGCTCGGTGCGCTTTCGGTCGTCGCGGGAATGCTCGCCGGGATCTTGGTCTGGCGTTCCACGACCTTCTTCTTCGCCCTGGTGATCTCATGGGCGCTCGTCACGGGGTTGATCGAGGCGATCGGGGCGCTACGCGAGCGACGCTCCCCCGCCCTGCGGGCAGAGGCGCGCGATTCGCTCGTCGTCGGCATCTTCACCGTGTTGCTCGGCCTCGGCCTGCTGCTCGTACCCGCGCAGTACGCGCTGAGCTACCGCATTGACGACGTCGACACGGAGTTCACGCTGACCGGGATCATCATCGCGGTCGGGATCTTCGGTGCCTACGCGGCGATCGTTGCGGTCTTCCTCGGAATCGCAGGCTTCTCGCCGCGCCGTGATGCCATCGACGCCGGATCGCGCGACGCGGATGTCGCGGGCACAGCCGCTCCGGACGCCCGCACTGCGCCGGCACGGCGCGAGGAGGAGAGGGCATGACCGATCGACCCACCCGGCGCGAGCTCATGCGCCCGGTCCAGCTGCTCGGCGTCGCCTTTGTCTGCGCGGTTTTCGCCGCGGTGGTGACTTTCGTTTCCACCGGGGGCTTTCAGCCCAGCGTGGGAGTCCTCGCTCTGCCGCTGACCGCCATCATCGGCGGCGTCACGTTCATCGTCGTGCTCCTGGGGCTGTCGCTACTGCTGCTCGCGGTCGACCCGGCGCAGGTACAGAAGCCCATCGACCGCGCCGTGCTTCTCGACGACGAGCCGGACGACGCGCCGCGTTCCTGACTCGTCCGCGGTGCGCGGGTGTCGTCTCGCTGCGCTCGCTCAACGGGCGACCGGGCCCGGTCATTGAGCGAGGCCCGCAGGGCAGAGTCGAAATGACGTCGGTCACTGAGCTCGTCGAAGTGACTCGCAGTATCCTACCGCTCAGCCCTCGCGGTCGATGAGCTCCGCCGCCAAGCCCGTGTACGTCGCAGGCGTGAGGGCGAGCAGTCGGGCCCGAGCTTCTTCGCCGATGTCGAGCCCTCGCACGAACTCGGCCAGATCCGCGGAATTCACGCGACGACCCCGGGTCAGTTCCTTCAGTAGCGCGTAGGGGTCGGAGATCGTCGAGCGACCCGCGACGACCTCGGCCCGCACGACCGTCTGAATCGCCTCACCGAGCACTTCCCAGTTGGCGTCGAGGTCGGCCGAGAGCAGGTCCTGCGCGAGCGCGATCTCGTCGAGGCCGCGGCGCAGGTTGTCGAGCGCGAGCAGCGAGTGGCCGAAGGCGACGCCGATGTTGCGCTGCGTCGACGAGTCCGTGAGGTCGCGCTGCAGGCGGCTCGTCACGAGCGTCTGCGAGAGCGAGGCGAACAGCGCTCCCGCGATCTCGAGGTTCGCCTCGGCGTTCTCGAACCGGATCGGGTTGATCTTGTGCGGCATGGTCGATGACCCCGTGGCGCCCGCGATCGGGATCTGCGTGAAGTATCCGAGCGAGATGTACGTCCAGACATCCGTCGCCAGGTTGTGCAGGATGCCTCCCGCGTGACGCGCGCGGTCATAGAGCTCGACCTGCCAGTCGTGCGACTCGATCTGGGTGGTCAACGGGTTGAATCCGATTCCCAGCGATTCGACGAACTCGCGCGCAACGAGCGGCCAGTCGACATCGGGTCCGGCGGCGAGGTGCGCGGCCCACGTGCCGGTCGCGCCCGAGAACTTGCCGAGGTATTCGGATGCCTCGATCGCCCGTTCGACCCGCGCCAGGCGAGCCGCGAAAACGGCGATCTCTTTGCCCATCGTCGTGGGCGTCGCGGGCTGGCCGTGCGTGCGCGAGAGCATGGGCGCCGCGCGGTGCTCGACCGCGAGCTCGTCGAGGCGCTTGCGTACCGCCGAGAGGGCCGGCAACCAGACACGCTCGACGGCGCGCTGAACCGTGAGCGCGTAGGCGAGTGAGTTGACGTCTTCGCTCGTGGCGGCGAAGTGCGTGAGCTCGGCGATGCGGTCCAGGCCGAGCGTGGCCAGGCGGTCGCGCACGAGGTACTCGACGGCCTTCACATCGTGCCGGGTGATCGCTTCGCGCTCGGCGAGCCAGGCGATCTCATCCGCGCCGAACGAGCGGTAGAGCTCACGCAGCGCGTCGCGCTCGGAGGCTGCCAGGGGCGTTGTTCCGAAGAGCGACCGATCGGTGAGTGCCAGCAGCCACTCGACCTCGACCTCGACCCGTGCGCGGTTGAGCCCTGCCTCGGAGAGGTACTCCGCGAGGGGCGCGACGACGCCGCGGTAACGGCCGTCGAGGGGGCTCAGGGGCTGCGGGGGAAGGGACGTCACGGGGATGCTCCGAACGGGAAGGCGGCGGTGCGCGATCCCGGACGAAGGGCGGGTTCGAGCTGGCGGAAGAGCGACCGGGTCGCGTCCTCGATCATACCGAGCACGTCATCGAACATTTCGGTGGCGGCGTAGTACGGGTCCGGAACATCGAGCGTCGTCGGGCTGGGGAGGAACCCCAGCAGCAGGGCGACCTTGTCCGCATCCTCTTCCGTGCGTGCCCATCCCCGCAGGATCCGTTCGTGGCTGCGATCGAGCGCGACCACGAGGTCGTTGACGTCGAACGTATCGGCCGTGAACTGTCGGGCCCGATGGCGGCTGCCGTCGTATCCGCGGCGCTGAAGGGCCGCGAGGGTACGCTCGTCGCCCTGCTCGCCCACGTGCCAGTCGCCCGTGCCGGCGCTGCTCGAGGCGACGCGTGCGCCGTGACCCGAGGCATCCGCGAGCTGCCGGAAGACGACCTCGGCCATCGGTGAGCGACAGATGTTGCCCGTGCAGACGAACACGACGCGGAAGGGCGCTGAGGCGTCCAGGTTCCGCGTCATCCGCCCATTCTGCCCGCCCGCCTCTCTCCGCGCACTCTCTGCATCTCCTCCCCACGGGCGGAGGACGCCCATAATCCCCCATTTCGAGCGATGCGGACCGGAGTGAGGCCCCGGCACGGCCACCCTGAATCGGTGCCCGCTGCCGCCTTTCCCCGCTCCCCGCCGCCCGATCGCGAGTACGACGCCTCCGATGCGTGGCTCGCCGACCTCGTGACGGCGGCGCTGACGCTCGTCCGGGCCGTTGCCGCGGAGTCGGAGTCGGTCGCTGCGGCCCTGATCGCGCTCGAGGGGCGGGTGTCGTGGGAGGGTCCGGCCGCCCGAGACTTCCGGCGGCGCGCCGGTGCCCTCTCGGCCGACGGATCGGCCAGTTCCGCGGCGCTGGATGCGCTCGTCGATGACATTCGAGCTCTCCGCAATCGCGTCTGGACGCTGACGGAGGCGGCGCCCCATGGCTGATGACCTCGACATCCGATCGAGCGGCGCCGCCGCGATCGACACGTCCAGTTTGCGGAGCGCCGCGAACGCGGGGCGTGCACTGGCCAATCGGCTGCGCTGCATGGACGCGCCTCTCGACCTCGCCGCGGGATTCATCGCGTCGGTGCCGGGACTGCGCGCGGCCCGCGACGTGCAGCACGAGCTGGCGCGCGAGGCGCGACGGGTCGAAGGACTGGCCGAGGACTGCGAGCGCCTCTCAGTCGCTCTCGACCAGTCGGCCGACCTGTACGAGCTCATCGAGGTCCATGCCGCGTGGTACCTCTCGCAGCACGGCGACGCCGAGCGCACGGCCCTCGAAGCCCGGGCGGGTGTGCTCGGTACGCGGCTGTGGGGCGTCTCGGGGTCGGACGCGGCGTTCGAGATGCTGCTGCGAACGGGTGCGTTCGGGGATGGCGACAGCGGCGGCGCCCTTCGGATGCAGGCGGCCCTGGGCGCGGGTCTGGTCGGCGGAGCGTGGGCAGCGCCGCTCGGGTTCGCACTCGTCGCCGGCCTGCAGCTCGCCGCGGCGGGAGCCAGGAGTACCCGGGTGAACGCCGTACGAGCGCCCACCGCATCCGCGTCCCCGTCGCCCGCAGTGCGCCGGGAAGTCACCGTCACTCCCCTGCGCCGCATGGTGGCAGCGCCGGTCGCGGGTTTCGCCGATGCCGGGAAGCGCCTCTCGGGCCCCGAAGGCGCGCGCGTCCGTGTGGAGCGCTACACGATGCCGAGCGGCGGACGCGAGTGGGTCGTATACGTCACGGGCACCCAGAGTGTCGCGCTCGATGGACCCGAGCCGTTCGACATGCGCTCCAACCTCGCGCTCTACTCGGGTCAGGATGCCGCGGCGAGTGCTGCCGTTCGCGCTGCCCTGGCCGATGCCGGGGTCAGCCCCGGCGAGCCCGTGCACGCCGTTGCCCACTCCCAGGGCGCGATGGCGGCGGAGCTGCTCGCACGTGAGGGCGAGTACGACGTCCGAACGCTCGTGACCTTCGGCGCCCCGACGACGGATCCCCTTCCCGCCGACGTGACCGCGGTCACGATCCGCCACACCGACGATCCCGTGGCCGCCCTCGCCGGTTCGGTGCCCACCGCTGAGCGCGGCGCGCAGGGCGGCTTCGTCGCCGAGCGCATGGCCGACCCGCTCCCGGGACTACACGACATCACGATGCCGGCACACGCTCTGACTGCCTACGTCGAAACGGGGGCATTGCTGGATGCCTCCGCGGACCCGCGTGCCCGGGGAATCGACACCCTCTGGAACCGACTGGGAACGGCGGAGTCCGTGCAGGTCACCGAATACAGCGCGCGACGCGTCAGTCGCGGCGACGCTGGCGCTGGGGGCGCAGGATGATGCCGAAGATCCCGTTGATCACGGCGATGATCAGGGCCGCCAGAACGCCCCACCAGAAGTCGCCGACGGTCAGGCCAAACCCGAACCACGACGTGACCCAGGCCGTCAGCCAGAGCAGAAAACCGTTGATGATCAGGGAAATGAGACCGAGAGTGAGGATGTAGAGCGGGAAAGCGATGATCTTGACCACCGTGCCGATGACGGTGTTCACGAGCGCGAAGATCGCGGCGACCAGCAACAGGGTCAGCACGAGCTGGAGCGTCTCCCCCGGAGCGAACGGGGTGACCCTCACCTGCAGATCCGGGATCAGGGTGACGACCCAGATCGCGAACGCATTGATGACGACACGGACGATGAATCGCATGATCCCGAGTCTCCCACGGCGGGCATCCGCGCGTCTCCCCCACCCGCCTCGTAGACTCGACCGGGTGACCGACTCGCCCGCCGCACCCGTGCGACTCCGCCCCGAGATAGCCGCCCTGCCTGCGTATCGACAGGGCAAGCAGGCGGATGGCTCGGCTCACAAGCTCTCCAGCAACGAGAACCCCTTCGGGCCCCTTCCCGGGGTGCTCGAGGCCGTCGCCGCAGCATCCGGCATCAACCGCTACCCGGACGCCACAGCGGGACGCCTGCGCGGCGCGCTCGCCACGCGATTCGGGGTCGACGAGGATCGGGTGCACGCAGCCGCGGGAAGCGTGGCTATCCTCGCGCAACTGATTTCGGCGGCGGCAGGCCCCGGCGACGAGGTTCTCTATGCCTGGCGGTCGTTCGAGGCTTATCCCAATCTCGTGACGGTCGCCGGTGCGACGAGCGTCACGGTGCCGCTGACGGCCGACGGGCGTCACGATCTTCCGGCGATGGCGGCGGCGGTCACCGAGCGGACCCGAGTCGTGATCGTCTGCACTCCGAACAACCCGACGGGGCCGACTGTGCGCCGCGACGATTTCGACGCGTTCCTGGCCGCGCTCCCCCACGACCTGCTGGTGCTGCTCGACGAGGCTTACGCCGAGTTCGTCACCGACCCCGACGCGGTGAATGGTCTGGGTGCCACCGGATACCTCGACCATCCGCAGGTGGTGGTGCTCCGCACCTTCTCCAAGGCCTACGGCCTCGCGGGACTGCGAATCGGCTACGCGGTCGGCGATGCGTCGATCCTCTCCGCCGCGCGCAGCACAGCTATCCCCCTGTCGGTCACGGCCCAGGGTGAGGCGGCGGCACTGGCCAGCCTCGAGGCGGAACCGATTCTGCGCGGTCGTGTCGCGGAACTCGTGGAGCGGCGCGATCGCCTCGCCGGTGGGCTGCGGGATCTCGGCTGGCGTGTGCCCGAAGCGCAGGGCAACTTCGTCTGGCTGGCGACCGGTCCGGAGACGGCTCGGACGGCCGAGGCCTTCGAAGAGGCCGGTCTGATCGTGCGGCCGTTCGTCGGCGAGGGAGTCCGTATCTCCGTGGGCGAAGAAGAATCTGTCGAGAAGGTCCTACGCGTCGCGGCATCCATTGTGCAGAACCTCCCGGAAGACCATCCGGTGCGGACGTTAGCGTAGGGCAGGTGGATCCGCTCGAAGCACCAGACGTCGTGCGCGTACTCGCCGCAGACGGAACGTTCTCCCCGACCGAGTCGGCCGAGCCCTACCTGGCCTTGATCGATTCCCTCTCCGAGGAAGAGCTGCAGGGCTTCTACCGCGACATGGTGGTCATCCGCGCCTTCGACCGCGAGGCGACCAACCTGCAACGCCAGGGGCAGCTCGCCCTCTGGCCGCCGAGCTTCGGCCAGGAGGCCGCTCAGGTCGGGTCTGCCCGGGCGACCCGACCGCAGGATCACGTCTTCCCCTCGTACCGCGAGCACGCCGTGTGCATGATCCGCGGGGTCGACCTGGTCGACATCATCCGCGTCATGCGCGGGCACTCGCACGGTGGCTGGAACCCGAGGGATCCCCGCAACGGCAACACGAACATCTACACACTGGTGCTCGGTTCGCAGACTCTGCACGCTACGGGCGTCGCGATGGGCTTCGGGCTCGACGGGCTGAGCGGGTCGGGCGACCCCGAGCGCGATCAGGCCGTCATCGTCTACTACGGCGACGGCGCTTCGAGCCAGGGCGACGTCCACGAGGCGATGGTCTTCGCCGCGAGTTACGCGACGCCCGAGGTCTTCTTCTTGCAGAACAACCGGTGGGCTATCTCGGTGCCCGTTGCGACGCAGTCACGGACGCCGCTGGTCAACCGCGGCGCGGGCTACGGAATGCCGAGCATCCAGGTGGACGGCAACGACGTGCTCGCCAGCTACGCCGTCACGCGCATCGCGCTGGACGAGGCGCGCTCGGGTCTCGGACCTCGCGCGATCGAGGCGATGACGTACCGGATGGGTGCTCACACGACGAGCGACGACCCGACGAAGTACCGCACGGGCGACGAAGAATCCACCTGGGCGGGACGCGATCCCATCATGCGGATGCGGGCATATCTCGAGGGGCGCGGAGCATCCGACACCTTCTTCGCCGATGTCGAAGAGCAAGCCCATGCGCTTGCCGACGACACGCGTCTCCGCACACCGAACCTTCCGCTCCCGACGGTGGCGTCGATCTTCGAGCACGTATACACCGAGCCGCATCCACTGATGCAAGAGCAGCTCGCCTGGGTGCAAGAGTACGAAGCCTCGTTCGAGGAGGGGGACGTATGAACGCGCCCCAGAACATGCCGCTGAGCAAGGCCCTCAACGCCGGGCTGCGCAAAGCGATGGAACGCAGCGACCGCGTGCTCATGATGGGCGAGGACATCGGGCCACTGGGCGGCGTCTTCCGCATCACCGAGGGGCTCCACGCGGAGTTCGGCCCGAACCGCGTGATCGACACCCCGCTCGCCGAGTCCGGAATCGTCGGCACCGCGATCGGCCTGGCCATGGGCGGATTCCGGCCGGTGTGCGAGATCCAGTTCGACGGATTCGTCTACCCGGCCTTTGATCAGATCACGTCACAGCTCGCGAAGATCACGAACCGCATGCAGGGCGCACTGAGCATGCCCGTCGTGATCCGCATCCCCTATGGCGGGCACATCGGCGCGATCGAACACCACCAAGAGAGTCCGGAGGCGTACTTCACGCACACCGCGGGACTTCGGGTCGTCAGCCCGTCGACACCGAACGACGCCTACTGGATGATTCAGGACGCGATCTTCTCCGATGACCCCGTCATCTTCCTCGAGCCGAAGAGCAAATACTGGCAGAAGGGCGAGGTCGACCTGACTTCTCCCCCGGTCGGCCTGCACGAGAGCCGTCTCGTGCGTCGCGGAACGGATGTGACCCTCGTCGGTCACGGCGCCATGGTCACGACCCTGCTGCAGGCCGCGGCTCTCGCCGAGGCCGAAGGCATCAGCTGCGAAGTGATCGATCTGCGCTCGCTCTCGCCGGTGGACTACGGTCCCATCCTGGATTCGGTGCGTTCCACGGGACGCATGGTCTATGCGCAGGAGGCGCCGGGCTTCACGAGCCTCGGAAGCGAGATCGCCGCAACCGTCACAGAGCGCGCCTTCTACTCCCTCGAGGCGCCGGTTCTGCGCGTGTCGGGCTTCGATGCGCCGTTCCCCCCGGCGAAGCTCGAGGGCACATACCTCCCCGACGCCGACCGCGTCCTCGAGGCCGTCGACCGGGCCCTGGCATACTGAGCCCTGGTTCCCGCGGAAAGGATCCCGCATGAGCACGCAGACGTTCCTCCTCCCCGATGTCGGTGAGGGATTGACCGAGGCCGAGATCGTGACCTGGCGGGTCGCGCCGGGTGACGAGGTGAAGGTCAACGACGTCCTCGTCGAGATCGAGACTGCGAAGTCGCTTGTCGAGCTGCCCTCGCCGTTCGCCGGCACCGTGAGTGAGCTGCTCGCGGGGGAAGGCGAGACGGTGAACGTCGGAGCGCCGATCATCACGATCGGCGAGGCGGGAGCCGATGCACCGCCGCCGAACACCGCGCCCACCGAGGTGGGAGAGGCGACCGGCGGAGCCGTACTCGTGGGCTATGGCACGGGCGGCGCCGTCACCTCGCGCCGGCGCAAGACGGCGGAACGTCCGGTCGCCGCGTCCATCGGTGTCGTCGCGAAGCCGCCGATTCGCAAGCTGGCTCGCGACCTCGGGGTCAACCTGAGCGATGTGGCCGCCAGCGGAGACGCGGGCGAGGTGACGCGCGAGGATGTCGTGCGTCACGCGTCGCAGGCCAGCGTCTTCCGCAACATCGAGACTCCCGAGTGGGGGGCCGTGCGCGAAGAGACAATCCCGGTACCCGAGGCGGCGCCCGCGGAGACCAGCCCGAAGGCAGCCTCGGCGGATTCCCGCGAGGAGTCCATCCCGGTACGCGGCGTGCGCAAGGCCACAGCCACGGCGATGACGAGCAGTGCATACACCGCGCCGCATGTATCTGTGTGGGTTGATGTGGATGCATCGCGCACGATGGAACTCGTCAAGCGCCTCAAGACATCCCCTGACTTCGCGGACGTCAAGGTTTCCCCGCTCCTGATCATGGCTCGTGCCGTCATCTGGGCCGTTCGTCGCACTCCTATGGTCAACGCGGCATGGGTCGACACGGATGAGGGTGCGCAGATCCGCGTGCGTCATTACGTCAATCTCGGCATTGCTGCCGCCACGCCGCGAGGGCTGCTCGTCCCGAACATCAAGGACGCGCAGGATCTGAATATGCGCGAACTGGCACGTGCCCTTGAGAAGCTCACGATGACGGCGCGCGAGGGAAAGACGACGCCCGAAGATCAGCGCGGAGGCACGGTCACGATCACGAACATCGGAGTGTTCGGCGTCGATGCCGGTACCCCGATCATCAACCCGGGCGAGGTCGGAATCGTCGCGCTCGGCGCCATCCGCCAGAAGCCGTGGGTCGTCGACGGCGAGGTCCGACCGCGTTGGGTGACGACGGTCTCGGGCTCATTCGATCACCGCGTCGTGGATGGCGACGGGGTGTCTCGGTTCATCGCCGACATCGCTTCGGTGCTCGAAGAGCCCGCACTTCTGCTCGACTAGACATCCGCGCGTCACACGATCGGAAGCGGGCGCAGATCCTCGGCGAGGGACCGCGCCCGTGACGCGGCCGCATCATCGGCTTCGCGCACGGCGGACTCGTACGCTTCGACCGACGCGCGGTACGCCTCGAGTTCGAGGCGGGCCGTTTCGTGGGTCCAGTGCAGTTCGGTCTGAGCAACCTGTGCGACCTCTTCGATCGCCGCGAGACCGAGGTGGTCGTACTCGTAGCTGATCCGGGTCCGGCGATCGAGGAGGTCGTCGAGATGCAGCGCGCCCTCGTAGCGGATCGCGAAGATGATCTCGGCGCGAAGGTAGGCCGGGGCGTCAGCCAGCGGAGTCGCCGCGTCGGGAACCTCACGGCAGATGTCAGCAATGATCTCGACATCGGTGCCGTAGCGGTGGGCGAGGTGATCCTGCATCGCTGTGCCGAGGCCGAATTCGGCGCCGACACGCGCGGCGGCATGAGCTGCCCGGGGTGCGTCGGCCGCGCCGGCGAGCGGGACGCGGGTCGTGCGCGAGGGCCGGGACTTCGCGCCGTCGCCGAGGGCGAAGTCGACCGCATCCTCGGCCATCACGCGGTATGTGGTGAGCTTGCCGCCGGCGATCGAGACGAGCCCGGGCACGGGGGAGGCCACCGTGTGCTCGCGCGAGACCTTGGCAGACGCCGTCCCGGCCTTCGTCCCCGGCTGCAACAGAGGTCGAAGTCCCGCCCACGTGCCGATGATGTCGTCCCGGGTCAGGGGGGCCGCGAGCACCTTATTCGCCTCGGCGAGGACATAGTCCACGTCGCGGGACGTCGGCACCGGATGCGTCAGGTCCTCCGTCCACGGAGTGTCGGTCGTGCCGATCACCCAGTAGCGGGACCAGGGGATGACGAACAGCACACTGGATGACGTCTGGAGGATGAGGCCCGGGTCTCCCGCAATGCGGTCCTTCGGGACGACGATGTGGATCCCCTTGGAAGCGAGCACCTTGAGGCCGCTAGATGTCGCCATGGACTGCGTGTGCTCGGTCCATACGCCCGTGGCGCTGATCACGTTCTTGGCGCGAACGTCGAAGTTCTCGCCCGTCTCGAGGTCTTTCAGGGTGGCGCCGACGACGCGTCCCGCTTCGTCCTTGAGCAGCGCCGTGGCCTGTACGCGGGAAGCGGCGAGTGCCCCGTGGCCAACCGCCGTGCGCATGAGCGTCACGACGAGGCGGGCGTCGTCGACCGTGGCATCCCAGTACTGGATGGCGCCGACGGCCGCGTCGCGGCGGAAGCTCGGGAACGCGCGCGACACCGCGGAACGGGTGAGGTGGCGATGCCAGGGGAGGGGGCGCGGAGCGCGCTGCAGCGATGCGAGCACGTCGTACAGACCGATCCCGGCCCCGACGAACAGGCGATCAAAGATCGGTCGCTTCAGGGGGTACAGGAACGCCGCGGGTCGGACGAGATGCGGTGCCAGTCGCGTGAGAAGGAGGTTCCGCTCGGTGAGGGCCTCGCGGACGAGCTTGAAATCCAGCATCTGCAGGTACCGCAGCCCACCGTGCATGAGTTTGCTGGAGCGGCTCGAGGTTCCCGACGCCCAGTCCTGTCCGTCGATGACCGCGGTCCGCAAACCCCGGCTGGCCGCGTCGAGCGCGATTCCGGCGCCGGTGACGCCGCCGCCGACGACGAGCACGTCCAGCTCGTTGTGCGCTGAGCCATCTTTCATGGCGCGGAGCGCAGCCTGCCGAGTGTTGCCGTCCATACGGTTCTCGCGCATCAGATGGACCACCCTCCTGGTTGATGGGGTTGCATGCGGACGTGACGTGACGTGCCGCGCGTCCGAATAACGGTACGGCGCCATGAAGGGCTGGTGAACCTTCTTGCGTCGTACTTGCACATATGTGCAACATGGGTTTGAAGAAGGGTGGCGCCATGGAGAAACAGGAGCAGATGCTTGCGGCCGCCTCGATGTACTACCTGCAAGACCTCAAGATGGAGGCGATCGCGGCCCGGCTGCACCTGTCACGCTCGAGCGTCTCGCGCCTGCTGAAAGAAGCACGAGCTCGTGGACTGGTCGAGATCACGCTGCGCTCGCCGCCCACGGCAGCCCCGGAGGTGGGGCGACGGATTCAGGATGCGTTCGGCATCACAACCCATGTTGTTCCCCTGGGGGCCTCGGCGAGCGCGCCCGAACGCCTCGAGCAGGTGGCCCTGACATCCGCGCGACTCATCGGAGGCTGGTTCGACTCGGGCATGACGATGGGTGTGGCGTGGGGCACGACGATGGCGGCTATCACGCGGCATCTCGCGAAGAAGCCGACGCGGGGGAGTGCGGTGGTGCAGCTGAACGGGTCGGCGAACACCCGGACGTACGGCGTGGAGTTCGCGGGCGAGATGATGGTGCGCTTCGGCGAAGCCTTCGATGCGCGCCTGCACCTCTTTCCCGTCCCCGCCTTCTTCGATTACGCCGAGACGCGCCAGGCGATGTGGCGCGAGCGATCGGTGGCCCGTGTGCTGGATCTGCAGCGCACCGCCGATATCGCGCTGTTCGGCGTGGGCGCCCTGACGGGGGAGGTCCCGAGTCACGTGTACTCCGCGGGCTACCTCGAGCAGGACGATATACGTGCGCTCACCCGGGATGGCGTCGTCGGCGACGTTTGCACCGTTTTTCTGCGCGCCGACGGCACGTACGAGGATCTCGATCTCAACAGACGAGCGACCGGTCCGACGCCGGCAGAACTGCAGGCCGTGCCCCGGCGGGTGTGCGCCGCGGCGGGCGACAACAAGGCCGCGCCTCTGCTCGCCGCGCTCCGTTCGCAGGCGGTGACGGACCTGGTGGTGGATGAGATCACGGCCCAGGCCCTCGTCGAGGTGATGTCGGCGACCGAGCACGCCGCCGCCATCCGGTAGGTGCTCGTCTTCGTCGAGCTGATTCGAGAGCCGAGCTGATTCGAGAGTCGAGCTGATTCGAGAATGATAATCATGAGGGTTACGCTGACGGGGTGAACCCGACACGTCGCCTCCTTCCGATCATCGCCCTCTCGGCCGCCTCGGCGCTCGTCCTTGCCGGATGCGCGGGTGCGAGTCCCGGCGGAGAGGAGTCCGCGGGAGCGGGCCGACTCCAGGTCGTCGCGTCCACGAACGTCTATGGCCAGATTGCCGAGGAGATCGGGGGTGACGCGGTCGACGTGTCGTCGATCATCACCTCCACCGGCCAGGACCCGCACTCGTTCGAGGCGACCGCGGGCCACCAGCTCACGGTGTCACGCGCCGACCTGATCATCGAGAACGGTGGGGGATACGACTCGTTCATGGAGTCGCTCGTCGAATCCAGCGACGCTTCGGCGCACGTCATCACCGCCGCCGAGTTCTCCCACGACTGGCCCGGGAACGAGCATTCGGATGACGAGCACTCGGAAGAGGAGCACTCGGACGAGGAGCACGCCGAGGACGATCACGCCGAGGACGATCACTCGGGGCACGACCACATCGAAGGTTTCAACGAGCACGTCTGGTACGACCCGCACACCATCGAGCACGTCGCCGAGGCGATCGCCGAAGAGCTGAGCGAACTCGACCCCGCGAACAGCGAGACGTTCGAGACCAACGCCGCCGCGTTCGTCGAGCAGATCGAGGGTCTCGAGGCGTCGCTCGGCGAGATCGAGGCATCCGACGCCGGCGCCGATGTCTTCGTCACGGAGCCGGTCCCGGTCTATCTGATCGCCGCCGCCGGGCTCGTGAACGTGACGCCCGAGGCCTTCAGCGAGGCCGTCGAAGAGGGCCAGGATGTCCCGCCCGCGACTCTTCTCGAATCGCTCGACCTGATCGAGTCGGGCACCGTGCGCGTCGTGATCGCGAACTCGCAGACCGGCGGAGCGGAGACCACTCAGGTGCTCGAAGCTGCCGAGGGCCAGAACATCCCCGTGCTGGAGTTCTCCGAAACGCTTCCGGAGGGCCAGACTTACATCTCGTGGATGCAGCAGAACATCGAAGCCCTGTCGGGCGCGCTCGCGGGGTGAGTGCCGCACCTCCTCTTCTCATCGAGAACGCGGCGCTCCGCAGGGGTGACCGAGAGCTGTGGTCGGGCCTGGACCTGAGCGTTCAGGCGGGGGAGTTCATCGCCGTCCTGGGACCGAGCGGCTCGGGCAAGACAACACTTCTGCGCGCCATTCTCGGACTCGATCGTCTGAGTGACGGGACGATCACCGCCCTGGGCGAGCGCGTGCGGCGGCCGGGAAATCGGCGGATCGGATACATCCCGCAGCAGCGTCCGCTTGCCCGAGACGCAGCGTTGCGCGGCAGAGACCTTGTTGCGCTCGGCGTCAACGGCCATCGGTTCGGGCTCCCGATCCCGCGCAAAGCCGACCGGGAACGCGTTGACCAGCTGATCCAAGCGGTCGGTGCGAGCGGGTTCGCCGACCGTCCCGTCGGGGATCTCTCCGGAGGCGAGCAGCAGCGACTGCGCGCGGGCCAAGCGCTCGCCGACGAGCCCCAGTTGTTGCTCTGCGACGAACCGCTGACGAGCCTCGATCTGGCGAATCAGCAGGCGGTCACGTCGCTGATCGACCGGCATCGGCGCGAGACGGGCGCGGCGGTGCTCTTCGTCACCCACGACATCAACCCGGTGCTTCGTCACGTCGATCGGATCCTCTACCTGGCCGGCGGGCGATTCACCCTCGGAACCCCCGAAGAGGTTATGGACTCGCGCGTCCTGTCAGAGCTGTACGGCACCGAGGTCTATGTCCTCCGCGCGGGGGATCGGGTCGTGGTCGTCGGCGCGCCGGATGCCGGCGACTCCCACCATCACCACCATGACCACGAGGACGAGTCGTGAACTGGACGGATGTGTGGGAGGCGATGTTCGGCGGCCTCGCGGACTATGGCGACATCCTCGCGCTCGTGTCGAACTCGGTCATCGCGGGCGCGGCGCTGGGGCTCGTCGGTGGGCTGGTCGGCGTTTTCATCATGCAGCGCGACATGGCTTTCGCCGTGCACGGCATCAGCGAACTCTCCTTCGCCGGCGCCGCCGCCGCACTGCTGATCGGTGCCGACGTCGTGCTGGGGTCGATCTTCGGATCCCTCATCGCGGCGGGATTGATCGGATGGCTGGGCGCCCGCGCCCGCGACCGCAACTCGATCATCGGGGTGCTGATGCCCTTCGGGCTGGGACTCGGCATCCTGTTCCTCTCGCTCTACAGCGGTCGGAGTGCGAACCGTTTCAGCCTGCTGACGGGTCAGATCGTCTCCGTGCAGTCGGGGCAGCTGAGCCTGTTGATCGGCATCAGCCTGGTGGTCCTCGCCGGAATCGTGCTCATCTGGCGGCCGCTGCGCTTCGACTCGCTCGACCCGCAGTCGGCAGCCGCACGCGGGGTGCCCACGACCGCCGTCTCGCTGATCTTCATGCTGCTGCTCGGGCTGATCGTCGCGGTCAGCGTGCACATCATCGGTGCCCTGTTGGTCATGGCCCTGCTGGTGACCCCCGCCGCCGCGGCCATGCGCATCGCCTCGGGTCCGCTGTCGGTTCCTCTGCTGGCCGCGACATTCGGGTTCGTCTCGGCGGTCGGCGGCATCCTTCTCGCGATCGCCGGGACCCTCCCCGTGAGTCCGTACATCACGACGATCTCGTTCGCGATCTACGTCGTCTGTCGACTCGTCGGGCGTCGCCGCGAGAGGGTCACCCGGGCCCCGCGTTCGGGAACCTCCAAGCCGGCACGCGCCTAGACTTCTCGCATGGCCAAGCGCAACACCTGGCAGCGCGAACGCGTGCGCGACGCCCTGGACGAATCCCCGGGCTTCGTCAGCGCGCAGTCGCTGCACGCACTGCTGCGCGACGAGGGCACGGGCATCGGCCTCGCGACGGTCTACCGTGCGCTCGCCGACCTGGCGGCCGAGGGCGATGCCGACAGCCTGCAGAGCCCCGAGGGCGAGAGTCTCTACCGCGCCTGCCAATCGCCCGGTCATCACCATCACCTGATCTGTCGTTCGTGCGGCCTGACGGTCGAGATCGAGGGCAGCGACGTCGAAGAGTGGGCGCATCGCACGGCCGCACAGAACGGATTCACCGAGGCGGCGCACATCGTCGACATCTTCGGTCTGTGCGCGGCCTGCACGGCGGTGCGTGCGAGCGAGCGTGACGCGCAGTAGCGAGACGCGCGGTCACGGGTACACCCACCTCGCGGGGGTCCCGACCGTCGGTCGACCGGCGGCGCGGCCGCGGCGTGCTGCCTTGATCGGGGCCGCGATCGGCCTGGCCACGATCGCGGTGCTGTTCGCGATCGACGCGTGGGCGCCGCAGCTTTTCCCGAGTACTCTGCCGAGCCGCGCCCAGGACGGCTTCACGCTCGCCCTATCCGTGCTGATCGAGTCGCTGCCGTTCATCATCCTGGGGGTGCTGCTGTCGGTCGTCGTGCAGGTGTGGGTGCCCCCGGGTTTGATCGAGCGATGGATGCCTCGCCGCGCGTGGGCTCGCCGTGCCGTCCTGTCTCTGCTCGGCATGCTGCTGCCCGTATGCGAATGCGGGAATGTTCCTCTTGCGCGTGGCCTGCTGATCCGCGGATTCTCCGTTCCCGAGACCCTGACGTTCCTCATCGCGGCACCGATCGTGAACCCGATCGTCATCCTGACCACGCACCAGGCATTCGGCTGGGACGGCGGGATCCTCGTCGCCCGTCTCGTGGGCGGATACCTGATCGCGAACCTGATCGGATGGATCTACAGCCGCCACCCGGACCCGCAGGCGTTGCTCACCGCGCGCTTCCGCGCCGAGTGCGCACACGACGAACACCTCGACGGCTCCCGCACCCGCCGCAGCCTCGAGCTGTTCGTGCGCGAACTCCGCGCCGTGATGCCGGCCCTCGTGCTCGGCTCGGCCATCGCTGGTGCCGTGCAGGTCCTCGTGCCGCGCGATGTGCTGGTCGCCATCGGGTCGGACCCCGTGTTGTCGATCTTCGCGATGATCGCCCTCGGGCTGACAGTCGCGATCTGCTCCAACGTCGATGCCTTCTTCGCGCTGTCGTTCGCGTCGACCTTCACCCCGGGATCGATCGTCGCGTTCTTGCTGGTCGGGCCGCTCGTCGACGTCAAAATGCTCGCGCTGATGCGCACGACCTTTACGACCCGCACGCTCGCGGGCATCGTCGCCGTCGTGATCGCGGCGGCCTTCGTGATCGCGGTGGGGGTGAACCTCCTTGCGTAAGGGCATGGCACTCGGCACCCGCTGGCTCGGCGTCGGGCTGGCGACCGCGCTCGCCGTCGTGACGATCGGCCTCTGGGCGACCGGACGCATCGGGCTATACATCAACCCGGATGCCGCATGGTGGGCCGTGTCGATGTCGATCGTCTGCGTGGTGGCCGCGGTCTGGTCATGCGCGGTGCCGATCTCGCGGGAGCACGAGCACGAGCACGAGCACGAGCACGACGATGCTCCTGTGGTCCCTTCGACGAGCTCAGGGACCGAGAGTGCCCGTTCAACGCGCGAGAGTGCCGGTTTTGGCGCCGAGAGTGCCCGTTCAACGCGCGAGAGTGCCGGTTTTGACGCCGAGAGTGCCCGTTCTGGAACCCAGGGTGCCGGCGCGCGACCCGTGGGGCTCGTCGCGACGGGCGTGGGTGCGGTGCTGGCCTCCGGTCTCGTCGCGCTCGCCGTCGTCATGCCCCCGGCATCCCTCTCCGCTGAGCTCGCGCTCGCCCGCTCGAGCGGCGCACCGCCCGTGCTCTCCACCTCGGCGACGCTCGCGCTCGCGACATCCGACGACACCTCCGGCTTCGGCATCGGCGAATGGGCATCGCTGTTGTCCACGACGACCGATCCGGCGCGGTTCGTCGGTGAGAAGGCGACACTCACGGGCTTCGTCGGCCCCGACGGCGACAGTGACGGGTTCGCCCTGACCCGCCTGGTCATCGTGCACTGCGTGATCGACGCCCAGGCCGCCAACGTTCCGGTCGCGGAGCTCGCGGGCGGCGAGAACCTCTCGCCCGGGCAATGGGTCGAGGTCGAGGGGGAGTTCGTGCGCGACGAGGGGGGAGCGCTCGTGCTGCAGCCGGCGAGCGTGACCGCGATCGATGAGCCCGGGGATCCGTATGAGTACTGACGCCCCTCGTTCTTCCCGCGCCCCGCGGGATCAGACCCGGGGTGCCGCTCGTCGAGATCGTGAACACCGCCGCGCACGCTCCTCGTTCACGCGTTCGCTTGCGGTCGTGATCGCCGCGCTCGTCGTGGCCGGCGCGGGCGGTGCGGCTTACAGTCTCACGCAGGGGCCTCGCGTCAGCACGGTCGCGATCGACGCGCTCTCCGTGGCGGAGGCGGCCGGGCAGCGAATCGTGTTCACGACCAATCAGCCCTTGGCTCCGATCGAGGCCTCGCAGGTCACGATCGAACCGGCCGCCCCGTTCACGATCGAGGCATCCGGCCGCAACGTCGCCGTCCAGTTCACGTATCCACTCGATGCCGAGACCGAGTACACGGTGTCGGTCGCGGGTGTCGAAAGCGCCTCGGGTGGCCCCACGGCGACCATCTCGCACGACTTCGAGACGGGCACGCCGCCGATCTACGTGCTGCAGCGGCGCGATGGTAACGACGATGCGGTGTTCCTCACGAACCTCACCGGCGATCAGGCCGTCCCTGTCTTCACCCACCCGCAGATCGAGGACTACCGGGCTTCCCGCGACGGCCTGGTCGTCGAGACGTCGGATGGTTCGGGCGCGGCAGCCCTCACCGGGATGGCTCTCGACGGCTCCGACCCCGCGCCCCTCGCCGTTCCCGGCGAGGGCACGATCGCCGGTCTGCAGATGGCCGACCACGACGGGCTGGTGGGGTATACGTACACCGACCTGGACATCTCGGCGACCTCCGGAATCGAGTCTGCCCTGTACGTCTCGCGGCTCGACGACCCCGACGCCGAGCCGCAGCGCATCGAGGTGGGCACGGATCCGCGGGTCGTGGACTTCCTGTTCGTGCCGCAGACCTCGTCGCTCGTGGTGCTGACCTTCGACGGGCAGCTGCGCCTCGTCGACACCTCTCGGCCGGACGCGGAACCGGTTCTGTTGGGCGGTGCCCTCGGGCTATCGGGCATCGAGCGGGGGAGTGGCCGTGTGATCGCGGAGCAGTCCGACGGCACGGTGCTGATCGATCTGACCGACCTCAGCGAAACGCCCCTGCCGCAATCGGCCGAGCTCGACGCGCTGGGGATCCCCGGACCCGTCGTGCCGACCGTGCAGGGCAAGACCCTGCGGACCTTCACGCAGATGGGTGAGGATGGCTACCCGGAGTCACAGGCCGTCGGTCTGGTCGATGAGGCCGGAACGTTCGAGCCCGTGTTCGGGCTGGAGGACGGAGGCGACGCTGTCATGCAGACGTGCGCCTCGCCGAGCGGGAGCCACGTCGCCGTGATCGTCTCGCCCGATCTCGCGAACAACCCCTACGACACGTACTCACGCCCGCTTCCGTCGCGGCTCGAGACGCACATCGTCGACGCGCGAACGGGGGAAGAGGTCACGGTCATCGACGGCACGGATATCTCGTGGTGCGCGGTCACTATCGGATGATGCGTCACTATCGGATGACCGACTACCGCCCGGCGACGCGTGAGGATCTGCTCGATACGGCCCTCGTCGTGGCGCCCCGGCTGCTCGGCGCCCGGCTCACCACGCTGGTCGACGGGCAGCGCGTCTGCGTCCGCATCACCGAGATCGAGGCCTATCACGGCCTCGGAACCGGAGAGGTGAGTGACCCCGGTTCGCATGCGCGTATGGGCGAAACCCCGCGGAACGCGACGATGTGGGGCGAACCCGGTCACCTCTACGTCTACCTCAGTCATGGCATCCACTCGTGCGTGAACGTCGTCACCGGGCCCGCGGGCGTTGCGGGCGGGTTGCTGTTGCGCGCGGGCGAGGTCATCGAGGGAACGGATGTCGCGACGGTGCGCCGGCCTGCCGCCCGGGCGCCGAGGGACCTCGCCCGCGGACCCGGGCGCCTCGGTCAGGCGCTGGGCCTCAGGCATCCGATCCACGACGGAATCGACGCGATCGCCGGGGTGGCGCCCTGGCCGCCCGAGCGCGCTGGAGCCGTCGCCCGCCTCGACCTGGCGCGCGCGCCGGTGCGCGACGTATCGCGCGGCCCCCGTGTCGGCGTCGCGGGCGTCGCGGGAACGAGCGCGTTCCCGTGGCGGTTCTGGATCACCGGCGATCCGACCGTTTCGGTGTTCCGTCCCGGGCGCGGCGCCGTCGAGAGCTGACGCCTACCGCGGTCGGCGGGCTGGGCGCGCAGACACGCCGTGCTAGGATCAATGTTTGTCTGCGCGCTTTCCCGTGCGCAGTTCGTGCCCATTCATCCCCTTCGAGCCGGAAACGGTTCCTTCGGGCGTGGGCGCAGACAAGGGATCTTGGGTGAGGCCGTCCGGTCTCACGGTATTGAAGGAGAAATCACTATGGCAGCAGTGTGCCAGGTGACAGGAGCCGTTCCCGGCTTCGGTCACTCGATCAGCCACTCGCACCGCCGGACGAAGCGCCGCTTCGACCCGAACGTGCAGAAGAAGACGTACTTTGTTCCGTCGCTGGGCCGCAACATCAAGCTCAACGTTTCGGCCAAGGGCATCAAGGTCATCGACGCGCGGGGCATTGAGTCCGTCGTCAAGGACCTCATCGCGAAGGGTGTGAAGCTCTAATGGCGAAGAAGTCTCAGGACGTACGTCCGATCATCAAGCTGCGTTCGACCGCCGGCACGGGATACACCTACGTGACGCGCAAGAACCGC
The DNA here is from genome assembly GCF_002812805.1 of Microbacterium lacus. Taxonomy (GTDB): domain Bacteria; phylum Actinomycetota; class Actinomycetes; order Actinomycetales; family Microbacteriaceae; genus Microbacterium; species Microbacterium lacus_A. The sequence goes on from NZ_NMUM01000044.1 coordinate 215,756, forward strand.
CGCAACAACCCCGACCGCATCGTGCTGAAGAAGTACGACCCCGTTGTGCGCAAGCACGTCGAATTCCGCGAGGAGCGCTAAACATGGCGAAGAAGAGCAAGATTGCTCGCAACGAGCAGCGCAAGGTGATCGTCGAGCGCTACGCCTCGCGTCGCGCCGAGCTGAAGAAGGCCCTGGTCGACCCGACCTCCACCGACGAGCAGCGCGAAGAGGCCCGCCTGGGTCTGCAGAAGCTGCCCCGCAACGCCTCGCCCGTGCGCGTGCGTTCGCGCGACGTCATCGACGGCCGCCCCCGTGGTGTGCTGACGAAGTTCGGCATCTCGCGTGTGCGTTTCCGCGACATGGCCCACCGTGGCGAGCTGCCCGGTGTGACCAAGTCGAGCTGGTAGCCAGCAGCATTCGTTCCGAAAGGGCGGGGATTCTTCGGAGTCCCCGCCCTTTTGCGTACCCCCGCGCCGTCCGCCCTCGGGGGTGCTCCGCTGTCACACATCGATGTTCAGCGCGCGGATGAAGGTCGATGTGCGACAGCGGAGCGGCTCCAGGACGCCGCGCAAGCGCCCGCGGACGGGGCCTCAGCAGTCACATTCGTCACACGAGCACCGAAAATACCCCGAAGTTGGTCAGAAACCCGCGGAAAGCCGCGGAAATACGCGGCGGACGGCGATTCGCGGGGTAGATTCGACGCGGTCGATCGACCAGCCGGGCTGAACGGTCCGGTCACGTTTACATGAGGCGGCGCTTCGGCCGCCGCTGGAGGGTAACCCCATGGCTGACAAGTCCATCACCAAGACCGAGCTCGTCGCGAGCATCGCCAGCGCCACCGGTGAGAGCCAGGCCACGGTTTCGCGCGTCGTCGACGGTCTGTTCACGACCGTCGCCGAGGCCGTTGCCAAGGGCACCAAGGTCTCGATCCCGGGCTGGCTCGCGTTCGAGCAGGTCGACACGGCCGCTCGCACCGGCCGCAACCCGCAGACGGGCGCCGAGATCAAGATCGCCGCTGGCAAGCGCGTCAAGGTCACCGCGGGCTCGAAGCTCAAGGCTGCAGCGAAGTAGTCAGAGGTTCTGTGAGGGAGGATGCCGCACCCGCGGCATCCTCCCTCTGTCTGTGCCCGACGGCCGGGCGTGCACACCGTCCGCCTAGGCTGGATGGGTGAGCCCCCGAACCCTGCGCGTAGCCGGGCCTGTGATCCTCGCGGTCACCGCCTTTGCCGCCGCCGTCGTGGCGCTCGCCTACGGCGGGGGAGCGGACGCTCTCCTCGTGGGGGACCCCGGTCCCGTCGTGCGCTGGGGTCTTCCGATCGCGAATCTGGGTGTCAACCTCGGTGCCGCCGCGATGGCCGGGTCGCTCGTGCTCGCCCTCTTCGCGCTTCGCGCCGGTGACACCGAGTTCGACACGGCCCTCGACCTCGCGTCCGTCGGCGCCGCCGTCTTCACCATCGCGGCGGGGACGACCGGTTTTCTGACCTTCCTGAACACCTTCAACGCGACACCGAGCGCGGATGCCGCGTTCGGGCAGGCTCTCGGGCGGTTCTTGCTCGACCTGGATCTCGGCCGCGCGTGGCTCATCACCACGTTGGCCGGTGCGGTCATGACGGTGCTCGCCTTCGCGGTGCGCTCATGGACCTCCACTCTGTTGGTCGGCATCCTGGGTCTCGCTGCCATCGTGCCGATGGCGACCACGAGCCACGACGGTGCCGCCGCCAACCACACCGCGGCCGTCACGACGCTGGCGCTCCACATCGTCGGTGCCGCCGTCTGGTTGGGCGGTCTCGTGCTGTTGGTCGTGCTACGGGCGTCATCCACGCCGCAGCGGATGGCGCAGGTGCTTCCGCGGTACTCGACGATCGCGCTCGTCGCCTTCGTCGTCGTAGCCCTGTCGGGTTACGCGCGTGCGGCCCTCGGGCTCGGCTCGTGGGAGGCCCTGCTTTCGGCCTATGGGGTCATCATCGTCGTCAAGGTCGCGGCGTTGTTGGCCATCGGTCTGCTCGGCGCTCTGTATCGACGCCGCCTCATCGCACGGATGGGCGAGGGTGCCGCCGCGCGGACCTTCTGGAGCCTGATCGCTCTCGAGCTGGCGTTCATGGGAATCGCGAGCGGTGCCGCGGCGGCGCTCGCGCGAACGGCACCCCCGATCGGAGACATCCCGACCACCGACCCGACCCCGGCCGAGACCCTGACCGGATCACCCCTTCCGCCCGAACTCGGCCTGACCCAGTGGTTCACCGTGTGGGACATCGACCTGCTGTGGGTTCTGGTCTGCGGCTTCGCACTCTTCTTCTACCTGGCCGGGGCGGTTCGGCTGCACCGGCGCGGTGACGCGTGGCCGCTCTACCGCACGATCAGCTGGTGCGCGGGCATCCTGCTGCTGTTCTGGGTCGTCTGCGGACCCGTCGCCGCCTACGAGAACTACCTCTTCAGCATCCACATGGTCGGGCACATGCTGCTGACCATGGCGATCCCCCTTCTGCTCGTTCCGGGGGCACCGGTCACGCTCGCGGCGCGAGCGATCCGCAAGAGGGATGACGGAACGCGCGGTGGCCGGGAGTGGATCCTGTGGACGGTGCACACACCCGTGGCGCGGGTGCTCACGAATCCCCTGGTCGCGGCGGCGCTCTTCATCGGCTCGCTCTGGGTGTTCTACTACACCGACATCTTCCGCTGGGCGCTGAACGACCATCTCGGGCACCTCTGGATGATCGCCCACTTCGTCATCACGGGGTACCTGTTCGTGCAGTCGCTGATCGGGATCGATCCGGTGCCGTACCGCCTGCCGTACCCGTTCCGGCTGATTCTGCTGATCGGCATCATGGCGATGCACGCGTTCTTCGGAATCTCGATCATGTCCCAGTCGGGTCTGATGCTGGCCGACTGGTTCGGGTCGATGGGGCGCACCTGGGGCGTGCCACCGCTCGAGGATCAATACATCGGCGGGGGCGTCGCCTGGTCGGTCGGCGAGATCCCGACCCTGATCCTCGCGATCGCCGTTGCGATCCAATGGAGCCGCAACGACGACCGTGCACAGCGCCGACGCGACCGCCACGTCGATCGGGTCGGCGACGACGAACTGGACGCCTACAACGCGCGTCTCGCCGCACTCGCCGACCAGGATGCGCGAGGGGATTCCACCCGCGGCGCGAAGGTCACTAGCCCTCCGGCGACCCCACGAGAATAGAAGCCGAACCGTCGGGCAAGACGGTGATCTCGGCGTCGAGACCGAAGGTGACGTCCTCTTCCACCGTTCGCACCGAGCCGTCGAACAGCGAGCGGATGTCGACGCTGATGTGGGCCACGGCTTCCGCCGGCTGCATGGCCCAGCCGGCGCCGTCCGGCACGAGCGTGACGGTCGGGTAGTCGACGATCGACCACGTGGGTAGGTTCGCGATGCGGTTCTGCACGACGAAGCCGAAGGGGCATGCAGTGGGCTGCAGCACCTGTTGCGTCGCGCAGTCGTCGAGGAACGAGTCGACGCGTTCTTGCACGACGCTCACGAACTCTGCCGTCGGCTCGGCCTGCAGTTCGAGCGGAACACGTGCAAGCGGTTCATCCGCCAGCACATCGGCGCCGGTCGTTTCGGCGATCGCGGTGTCGACCGAGACCCGGTAGAGCCCGGGTGAGAACACCAGGAGCGCGACGGGGTCGAGCGGGGGCGCGTCCACACCGAGGGGCGAGACCTGCCTTTTGTCGAGCGTGAATCCGTTGACCTCGAACGCCATGGACCCACGAACGGTGACGTCGATCACCGCGAGTGGGCTCTCGGTGAATCGCCACGAGGGGAGGATGCCCCTCCATCCGTCCTGCTCGACGGTGAATGTCGAGGCGCCCTCGTTGCCGCCGGCGCGGAAGCCGATCGTCACCTCGACAGCGCCGTCGACGATACGCTCGCCGACGGCGCGGATATCGCTCAGTGCGCTGAGAGCATCCCGCCGCAGGAGGGCGTCCGACGCCGTCTCGGGCAGGCCCGCGTCGGCGAGATGTGTTGCATCGACCGCGACCCCGGGGATTTCGAGGGCGTCGGCGGCGCGGCCCGCCGCGATCAACCCCACGTAGCGCTCGACGAAGGCGCTCGGGCCCCAGAACTGCTGGTACAGGGTCGCCCAGCCCGCGCCGAGGGCGGAGATCAACAGAACCCCGACGATCGCGAGGATCGTGAGATCCCGGGAGAGGCTGGAGCGCCGGGGTGCACGCTGCGCGCCGCGCCGCGAGCCCGTGTCCACCGCACTTGGCGCGCGGACGGTCGCCGCGTCGTGCGCGCGCGTGTTTACAGCCCCCTCGTCCACCTGGCCAGTTTAGGCGGCGGTCTTCACGGACCCGGCAGGCCCGGGCGGGTGAGCGCCGTGGCGCGAATAGCATGTTGCAGTGACCACGCCGCTGCTGTCCTCAGAACAGGACGCGTTGTTCCGGCGCATCGAAGACACCAACGACCACATCTTCGTCACCGGTCGGGCGGGAACCGGCAAATCGACGCTGCTGCAGCATTTCGCGGCGAACACGGCGAAGCAGATCGCGGTCTGCGCCCCGACAGGTGTGGCGGCGCTCAACGTCGAGGGTCAGACGATCCACTCGCTTTTTCGCCTTCCCATCGGGTTGATCGCCGATCAAGAGCTCGAACAACCGGAGGCGACGCGCAAGATCCTGGGCGCGATCGACACCCTCGTGATCGATGAGATCTCGATGGTCAACGCGGATGTGATGGATGGCATCGACCGTTCCCTGCGCCAGGCTCGGGCACGCCGCGCCGAGCCGTTCGGCGGGGTCCAGGTCGTCATGTTCGGTGACCCATATCAGCTCGCCCCCGTCCCTCCGCGGGGGGACGAACTCGCCTACATTCGCGACCACTACCGCTCGTTCTGGTTCTTCGACGCGCAGGTGTGGGCCGGTGCGGACGCGGGTGGCGGCAGCGGTAATGGCGGCGGGACCGCGCTCGCCGGCTTCGGGGACCTCGGGCGCTACGGCTCCGAGCTGAACGTGCACGAACTCGTCGACATCCATCGCCAGTCCGACGCGGCGTTCAAGGCGATGCTCAACGCGGTGCGTTACGGACGCGTCACGGCAGACATCGCGGGCGTGCTGAACGGCATGGGCGCTCGAACGCCCCCCGCGCCGGAGGCATCCGAGGCCCCCACCATCACGCTCGCAACGCGCAACGATCGCGTTTCGGCGATCAATCGCAAGCACCTCGAGGCTCTGCCGGGACGATCGCAGACCGCTATGGCCGAGATCACGGGGGACTTCGGTCGGGGCGAGGGTGCGTACCCTGCGGACGTCGAATTACAGATCAAAGTGGGTGCACAGGTCATGTTCCTGCGCAATGACATCGCCTCGTTCGGCGAGGCGCCTCGCTGGGTGAATGGCACGATCGGCACGGTGACGCGCATCACGGGCGGAACGGTACGGGTCGAGGTGGATGGTCGCGAACACGATGTCGAGCCCGCGGTGTGGGAGAAGTACCGCTACAACTACTCGCCGCTGACCAAGCGCATCTCGCGCGAGATCGTCGCCGAGTTCCACCAGTTTCCATTGCGACTGGCGTGGGCCGTGACGATCCACAAATCTCAGGGCAAGACGTACGACCGTGCCGTGATCGACCTGGGTCAGGGGGCGTTCGCGCCGGGGCAGACGTACGTCGCGCTCAGTCGGCTCACATCGCTCGAGGGCCTTTACCTCTCGCGTCCGCTTCGACCGAGCGATATCCGCGTCGATCCGGACGTCGAACGCTTCATGCGCTCCGTCCGCGGCTGAGGTCCGGCGGGGGCCCCGCCAGGCGGACGACGTCTCAGGCGACGGATGCCTCAGGCGACGGATGCTTCGGTGCGCGCGCGCTCGAGGTCCTGGAACAGATCGGTGTTGAACTGGTACGCCCGCAGCACCTCGTCGACGACGCGCTCACGCTCTTCGTCGTCCCACGGAACGGCGTCCAGCTGCTCGCGGTAGACGTCCTTGAACGCGCGGGGGTCCGCGATGTCGTCGAAGACGTAGAACCCGACGCCGTTCGTTTCGAACCCGAAACGGCGCTGCATGACGCGTCCGATGAAGATGCCGCCGGAGAGGTCGCCGAGGTAGCGCGTGTAGTGGTGCGCGATGAAACCGCCCGGCCAGGTCGCCCCGACCTCTTCGATGCGAGCGACGTAGCGCTCGGTGGTGGGGAGCGGACGGATGCTGTCTGCCCAGTCGGGTCCGATCAGGAACTCCAGGTCCGCCTCGAGCGCCGGCAACCGGGTCAGTCGCTCGGTGATGAAGGGAGCCGCGACGGGATCGCTCGACATCCGATCCGCGGCCGCCTCGAGGGCCCGGTAGATGAAGTAGTGCTGCGCGACGAGCGAGATGTAGTCGTCGCGGGTGCCCTCGCCCTTGAGCAGGCCGGACATGAAACCCTCGCCCTCGCTCGCGGAGTGGGCGCCGCTCGAGCGCTGACGGAGCAGGGTGGAGAACGGAACGACGTTCGACATGCAGACAGCATAGCGGGCGAATTTAGGATGCCCTAAGTAAATTTTACGCGTGGGGCCGAGGTTCGATTCCGAGCTCAGCGCAGGCCGCGTCGTAGAGGGCGACGACCTCGCGACGCACCTCGGGACGTTCGCTGATCGGGGCGCCGGGCCACGGTACACGCAACGCCGAAGACGTGCCCGCGGCATCCGTGACACTCCACTCGGCACCATCGCCGTCGAACCCGGTCATGACGGCGCCCACCGCTGCCGGGTGACCGAAGGCGCGCGCGATCAGAAGGTTGTCGTCGTTGTGATCGCTGTTCATGTGGTGCAGCACCGCCGAAACGGTGGCGTCGTCGAAAGCATGCGGCATCTGCACAGCTTAGGACGGCCGGGCGTGATGGAACCGTGACATCGAACCCATAAACTTCTGGGGACGACGCCGGAGGTGAGCATGGCCGCACGATGGACGCGCCGGCGTACCCTCGGTACAACAGCGGCGCTGTTGGCGGCGACTCTGGGCCTTGCGGGTTGTGCCGCCGATGGCCCCCAGGACGTCGACCTGCCCGCTCAGGCAGAGGCTGCCCTGGCGGATGACGTCGTCACTCAGCTGGACGAGGCCGTCCGCAGCGCGATGGCGGCCACCGCGTCCACGGGCGCGATCGCCGGGGTGTGGTCGCCGTGGAGCGGCAGTTGGGTCTCGGCGATCGGTACGGATGCGACGGGATCCGTGCTCACGTCCGACATGACTTTCCGCGCGGGTGATGTGACCCGCATGATGACGTGCGACGTGCTCTACGCGATGGTCGATGACGAGCTCGTCGCTCTCAACGATTCCGTCGTCGACTACGTTCAGGGCGTACCCTCCCTCGAGGCCGTGACGCTGCTCGATCTGTGCAACGGTACGGGCGGCATCGGGGCGTATGAGCCTGTCGTCGGTGCGTCGTGGATCACGAACCCGGAGCGGGTGTGGCATCCGCTCGAGATCGCGTCGTTCGGTGTCGGCCAGCCGCGATCCGCGGTCGGTACCGAGTACCGCGACTCTGACTCCGGCTACGTGCTGCTCGGTATGGCGCTCGAGCGGGCGTCCGGGCAGGATGCCGCCGAGCTGTATGACCGCTACATCTTCACCCCCCTTGGCCTCGACAACACGACGCTGCCGGGTACGCGGCCGGCCCTTCCGGGCACCGATCCGCTGCACGGTTATCGCATCCTCTCGAACGCGGACGGATCACTTGCGTGTGATGCGCCGCTGGATGTCTCGACCCTGTCGTCGTCCGTCGGCTTCACGGACTCGGGGGTCGTTTCGACGGTGACCGACCTCGGCCGTTACGTGCAGGCCACGGCGGTCGGCGCGCTCGCGCCGGAGTCCGCCGAGGGCCGCTGGTCCGCTCCGTTGCCCGTCTACGCCGGAGCCCCGGCGTGGTTCACGACGACGGGTGGAGCACTTCAGGCGGGATCGCTCGTCGGCCAATACGGCGGATTGCCCGGCTACCTCACGGCCGCGTTCGCGGATCCCGAGACCGGAATGACCGTCGTCGTCGTACTCAACAACTCGACCGCCTCGGCCCAGGTGATCGGTGATCTCGCCTTCGAACTGGCCGCGATCGCTTCGAAGGCGCCGGCCGCGTCCGGTGCGACGGCACCCGAGTTCGGGCTGCCCTGGACCGCGCAGCAGTACCACGACTCGATCAACCAGACGAACATCTGCCGGTGACGCGGGCGCCCCTCGGCCGCCCCGGCGCCGTGGCGCTCGTCGTCGGAGGCCTGGCGTGCCAAGAGCTGGGCGCTTCGCTCGCCGTCCTGCTGTTTCCCGCGGCCGGACCCCTCGGAATGGTCATGCTGCGGCTGGTGTTCTCGGCGATTCTGCTGTTCGCGATCGCCCGCCCGTCCCTCCGCGGGCGGAGTTCTGGTGCGTGGCGCGCCGTCGTCGCCTTCGGGCTCGTGCTCGCGTTGATGAACGGATTCTTCTACCTGGCCCTCGAGCGCCTGCCGCTCGGCGTGACCGTGACCATCGAGGTGCTGGGCCCGCTCGCCTTGTCGGTCATCGTCGCGCGCCGGCTGTCGGCCTGGCTCTGGGCGGTTGTGGCGCTCGCGGGTGTCGCACTCCTGGCGGGCGGCGGATGGGACGACCTCGACCTGCTCGGTGTGTTGTTCGCGCTCGCCGCGGCGGCATGCTGGGCCGGATACATCCTGTCGTCGGCGCGAGTCGGACGCGAGTTCTCGCAGCTAGACGGGCTGGCCATCGCGATGGGAATCGGCGCGGTCGTCGTGCTTCCGTTCGGCATCGCGGACGCGGGTGCGGCGCTCCTGAACCCCGTGACGCTCGGCTTGGGCGCCGCCGTCGCGGTGCTCTCATCGGCCATTCCCTATGCACTGGAGCTGACCGCGTTGCGTCGGCTGCCCGCATCCGGGTTCGCGATCCTGATGAGTCTCGCCCCCGCCATTGCGACGCTCGCGGGCTGGATCCTGCTCGGGCAGATGCTCACGGCACTCGAACTGGCGGGCATCGCGCTCGTGATCATCGCCAGCATCGGCGCTGTCCGCGCGAGCGGGCGGGCGGCGGATGCGGCGGCTCAGCCCGTCGGCTGAGGCTCGGGCGGGCGCCGCTCAGCTCGGTGAGGTCATCCCCGTCAGGACCTCAACCAGGTGAGGACCGAGGGGGCGGTCGATCTCGCGCACGAAACGGGTGCGGTGCCCGTCGTGGTGCAGATCACCCAGGCGCTGATTGCGCAGGTCGGCGATCGTCTGTCCACGGCCCGGGCCGGCGCTGGTGTCGACAGTGATCGGCACGAGCGGTGCACGGGTGGCGGTGACATCGCCCACGGCGAGTGCGGCAGCGAGCGGGTCGTGCAGGGCACACATCCGTCGTCCGTAGGTGGGTTCGTAGAAATCGAAGTAGTGATCGAGGATCTGGCCGAGGGCGCGGGGGAAGGGCGCGTTCGCAGCGAGCAGGGTCTCGCGGTCGGCCTCTTCGAGGGTGTGTTCCATCGTCACGTCGAGGGGCACGAGGGTGACGTCCCAGTCCGCGGCGAACACGTCGGCCGCGGCCTCGGGATCGTTGCCGATGTTGGCCTCGGCGACCGGGGTGATGTTGCCCGCCGCGACCCCCGCGCCGCCCATGATCGTGACGGAACGGATGCGTTCGGTCAGGGTCGGGTCGGCCCGCAGGGCCAGCGCGAGGTTCGTCAGTGGGCCGATCGCGACGATCTCGAGCTCGCCCGCAAACTCGTGCGAGAGATCGAGCAGCAGGTCGACCGCGTGTCCGTCTCGCGGTTCGCGGGTGCTGCGCGGCAGCTCGACATCCCCGATCCCGTTCGCGCCGTGCACGTGGGGCGCGCCGCCGCCGAAGCCGTGACTGAGGTGGTCGTGGGCGCCGATCGCGACGGGCACGTCGGGCTGGCCTGCCAGAGCCAGCAGGTCGAGCGTGTTGCGCGCGGCGGGCGCCGAGGCCAGGTTGCCGCTCACGGTGCCGATGCCGACGAGCCGGACGGCGGGGGAGGCGAGCAGGTAGCCGAGGGCGACGGCGTCGTCGACGCCCGTGTCACAGTCGAGGTAGAGGGGGCGGGGCGTGGCGGCGATGATGTTCTCCTAGCGGGGCCGAGGGCTCACTGGGTTATACCCCGGCGAGGGTGGCATGGGCAAAACGTGGGGCCCGATACCCGGAGGGTGATGGAATGGCGGGTATGGCACTTTCCGCTCTCGCGCCCCTCGCCGTCGTCGGCAGCATCAATGTCGACCTGACAGCCAGCGTCGCGCGCCTGCCGGGGCCGGGCGAGACCGTCCTCGGCGGAACGCTTGCCCGTGAGCCCGGTGGCAAGGGGGCGAATCAGGCCGCGGCGGCCGCGCGACTCGGCGCGCCGGTGCGGATGATCGGATGCGTCGGCGACGACACCGACGGACGCTGGATGCTCGAGGGCCTTGCGAACGCGGGCGTCGACGTCAGCGGCGTGTGGCTCGGCGATGAACCGACCGGCACCGCGCTCATCACGGTCGACGCGGAGGGCGAGAACCAGATCGCCGTCTGTCAGGGCGCGAACGCGGATGTCTCGTTGCTCGGTGTCTCGTTCGACGCCGCGGAGGCGGTGCTCGTCCAGCTGGAGATTCCGATGGAGATCGTGACCGATCTTGCGGTATCCGTGCCCGGGTTCTTCGCCGTGAACGCGGCCCCCGCAACGCCCTTGCCCGCCGCGGTGGTCGAGCGGGCGGACCTGATCATCGTCAATGAGACCGAATTCGCCCTGCTGCCGGAGGTTGCACGGGCTCGCGTCGTCGCGGTCACCTACGGTGCGGAAGGCGCCGCCCTCCGTCGAGACGGAATCGAGGTGGCGCGGGTCCCCTCGCCGCGCGTCGAGGCCGTCAGCTCGGTCGGCGCGGGCGACGCGTTCTGCGCCGCACTGACGCTGGCGCTGCATGCCGGCTGGGATGACGAGGCCGCGCTCGTCGCCGCCTGCGCCGTCGGGGCCGATGCGGTGAGGCATCCGTCGGCGCAACCGCCGCTGCGGGCGCTCGTCGAGTACGCGTCGCTCGGCTGAGGTCTTCAGCGCGACGGGCTCTCCACCTGTGCGGCAAGACGCTCGAGGTCTGCCTCGACCATTCGGATGTCCCGGGCGAACTCGTCGTCGGTGAGCTCGATCTGACGGACGGTGAAGATCACCTCGCAACCGTCCGGGTGGGCCACGACGCGCAGGGGGTTGGTGACGACCGTTCCCGAGGGCAGGCTCACGTCGTGATCGAGCACGCCGAATGTGTTCTGCTCCACGAAGCGGACGCGCACCTGTCCCATCGGTGACTCGACCACGAGGTCGTCGCCGTCGCGGGTGACGTTCGACTGCGCCAGACCGGCAGCCCATGCCGGCAGGTTCTCGACGTCCGACGCGTATGCGTAGACGACATCGGCAGGCACGGGGATGACTCGGCTGACGTGGTGGCTCCTCATGCCCTTAGCCTGGCACGCGTATGCCCCGGGTCTTGGGCGAGCGCGTTACCGTTGCCGGATGGATCTGCAACTTCGAGACCGAGTCATCCTTGTCGTCGGCGGTCATGGCCTCGTCGGTCGCGCCGTCGTCGCTCAGCTGGCGGCGGAGGGAGCCGTGGCCGTGCCGGCGTCGCGAACGAGCGCCACGGGCCTCGTGATGGACGCCGCCGACGACGCATCCGTGTCCGCAGGGATCTCGCGGATGCTCGAATCTCACGGGCGCTTGGATGGCGTCGTCGTGGCCGCTGCCCCGAGCGCGCGAACCCTGGATCCCTCCAAGAACTCGGAGCCGGCACAGGTGGGCGAAGCTGTCGATGGGAAGGCTCTGACATTTCTCCGCGTCGCGAACTCGGCCCTGGGGCCAATGCGGGCGAGCGGCTACGGGCGCATCGTCGGAATCAGCGGCCAGAATGCTTTCGTTACCGGCAACATGGCGGGTTCGATCCGCAACGCGGCGCTCATCATTGCCGCGAAACACCTCGCGGATGAGATGACGGGAACGGGCGTGACCGTGAACGTGGTGAATCCCGGGATCGTCACGGAGGACCCTTCGGCGGATGTGCCCGTCGGTTCGAGCGGCCAGTCGACGCCCGCGGACACGGCGCGGCTGGTCACGTTCCTGCTGTCCCCGCTGTCGGGAACGGTGAGTGGCGAGTCCATCGCGGTGGGGCACCGTACGCGCGGCTTCGTCAAGCTCTGAGCCTCGGGCGAGCGGATCCACCGTCGCGGGTCGGTTCCTGCGGCACCCACGCGAAAGTCCCGCCGCGCGGCCTGCGGCCACACGTCGGGACTTTGGAGGGGCTGACGGGAATCGTCCCCACCGCCTCTCCACACGTCGCTGCGCGACGCGCGGAGCCTCTGGCGGCGTGGGCCCACCGTCGGTTCGATCCCCAACCACACGACGATCGCCCCGCCGCTCGGCCTGCGGCCGAACGTCGGAGCGATGGAGGGGCTGACGGGAATCGAACCCGCGCTATCTGCTTGGGAAGCAGAAGTTCTGCCATTGAACTACAGCCCCGGAACGCCTCGCGGCGCCCGGCCAGCCTAGCAAACGGCCGATGCGGCCCTCGCGCTGTTCGCAATTCAGTCTCGACGACTCGAGCCGGATGCCGGTGAGCCCAGAATCCGCGTGATCTCGGGAAAATGTCACGCGGGCCGGTTCGCGGGGACTGAATTGCGAACACGATCGGCTCGGTAGGCTGAGCCCGTGCTGCTCTCGGATCGCGATATCAAGCTCGAACTCGACGCGCGGCGGATCGGTCTCGAGCCCTACGACCCGCAGATGGTCCAGCCATCCAGCGTCGATGTGCGGCTCGACCGGTACTTCCGGCTGTTCGACAACCACAAGTACCCCTTCATCGACCCGGCCGAGGATCAGCCCGAGCTGACGCACCTGATCGAGACGGCGCCCGACGAGCCGTTCATCCTGCACCCGGGCGAGTTCGTGCTGGGCAGCACCTTCGAGCTCATCTCGCTCCCCGACGACGTTGCCGCCCGACTCGAGGGCAAGTCTTCGCTCGGCCGCCTGGGTCTGCTCACGCACTCGACCGCCGGGTTCATCGACCCCGGATTCTCCGGTCACGTCACGCTCGAGCTCTCCAACGTCGCGACCCTGCCGATCAAGCTGTGGCCGGGCATGAAGATCGGGCAGCTCTGCTTCTTCCGCCTGTCGTCGCCGACCGAGAACCCCTACGGCTCCGGCCCCTACGGCAACCGGTATCAGGGGCAGCGGGGGCCCACGGCATCCCGTTCGTTCCAGAACTTCCACCGCACCGATGTCGGCGTGACCGACTCGGGCGCCGCCGGAGGCTGACGCCCGAGCGATCTTGACGCGCGAGAGGACGCAACATGCCGTGTGGTCGCGTTGAGCGACGGCATGTTGCGTCCTGTCGGTGAGGAGTTAGTGCGGATCAGGATGCCTCGGCGCGCTCCTTCGCGGCCCGGAAGCCCGCGTCGAAGCCGCGCTCGAAAGCGCGCTCCGCGTGGCGCTCGCCGCGGTGTCCGTGCCGGTGCTCGCCCCGACCGTGGGGGCCGTCGTGCTCGGGTGAACCGTGGTGACCTCGTCGATGTCCGAATCCAGGGCCGAACCCAGGCGCAGATCCAGCGCCGAATCCCGGCGCGAATCCCGGCCGGAACCCCGGACCGAACCCGCGGCCAGGCCCGAAACCAGGGCGTGCGTGGCGGCCGAATCGAGGCATCCGTTCACTCGCGTCCCCGCCCAGCTCGCGGGCGATGGCTTCGAGTGAGGCGGTCATGGTCGCGTAGTCCTCGGGGCTCACGGCGCCCGAGACCCGCTCGCGGATGCCGTCGACGATCCCGGAGAGTCGCGCCTTCGCGGCGCGCCCCTCGTCGGTGAGTGTCCAAGAATCCTCGGTGCGAGCGACCCAGCCCCGGTCTGCGAGAGCACGCAGGCGCTTGCCTCCGCGTCCGTGCAGACGGGATGCAAGCCAGCCGGGCACGTCGCCGTCGCCGGACACCGCGTTCAGCAGCATCCAATCGCGTCGGTCTACGTCCTCGTGGGCGAGAGCCGTCGCGAACTCGCGACCGATCATCGTATCGACGGCGCGCAGCCAGTAGCCGAGGGGAAGGCCGGGGCGCTCGTGCGAGTCGCCGTCGTGATTGTTCTGTGTGTCAGTCATGGAAAGTCCTTTCAGGGTGTCCGGATGAACAGCCGGACTCGGTGCATGTCATCATGCATGCATATGTACTGTGACATGTAAGGGGATCGATGTCAACTCGCATGTAAATTAAGGGGATGCCTCACGACGGATCCTCACCTCGAGACGATGCACCGCACGGCGGGGACGACGCTGACGCGATCGCCGCGGCTCTCGCGCGTTTGCGCGGGCGCCGCATGCCGAGACCTCCCTGGGCCGAGGAAGGCTCGCAGCACGGCCCCGGCATGCGCGGCGGTCCGGGATGGATGCGCGGCGGACCCCACCGGGGTGGGCATCCGCACGCGGGCTCACCCCCATGGGTACCGCCGCGCCTGGGCGGACCCGCGCGAATGCGGCTGCTCGAGACCCTGGCCCAGGCATCCGGTCCGCTGTCGGTCGGTGAGATCGCCGACGCGATCGGTGTTGATCAGCCTCGCGCGTCGCGGCTGGTGCAGCAGGGGGTCGAGCTCGGTGTCGTGCGTCGTGAGGCCGACCCCGACGACGCGCGTCGAACGCGGGTGGCGCTGACGGATGCCGGTTCGGCCCTGGTGCGCGGCTTCCGCGGCGACCGGCGCGAAGCCGTCGACCGCGCTCTGTCATCGTTCACGGAACAGGAGCGCGCAGATCTCGCCCGGCTGCTGAACAAGCTCGCGGACGGGTGGCCGCAGGGCTGAACATCAGGCATCCGTTGACCGTTCGCGACGCAGCGGGGTGAAGGTCCCAGGTCAGGCGCGGTCGGCGATGCGCTGCCCGGCCTTGACCGGCAGCAGAAGCAGAAGACCGATCAGCAGGACCAACACGATGCCCAGGATGCCGAAATAGGCCTCGCCCGAAATGCCCACGAAGATCGCGAACATCGTCGGCGCGAGGAACGAGACCGCGCGTCCCGTCGTGGCGTACAGGCCGAAGACCTCGCCCTCGCGCCCCGGCGGGATCGAGCGGGCGAGGAAGGTGCGCGAGGCGGACTGCGCGGGCCCGACGAAGAGGGTCAGTGCGAGGCCGGCCGTCCAGAACACGATCTGCCCGCCGTCGTGGAGGAAGAAGACAAGAGACCCCGAGACGATGAGCCCGATCAGGGCGATGACGATGACGGGCTTCGCTCCGATGCGGTCATCGAGCGACCCGACGGCGATCGTCGATATTCCGGCGACGATGTTCGCGGCGATGGCGAAGATGATGACCTCGCCCGCAGAGAACCCGAAGACGGATGCCGCGAGCACCCCACCGAATGTGAAGACACCGGCCAGCCCGTCCCGGAACACCGCGCTGGCGAGCAGGAACCAGACCGTCTGGCGGCTGTCGCGCCAGAGGTGGGCGATGTCACGCCCGAGGCGCGCGTAGGAAGCGAAGAAGCCGACCTTCTCGCGGCGCGTCCCTGCGCCCTTGTACTCGGGCACGGCGAAGAGGACGGGGAGGGCGAAGAGCCCGAACCACACCGCGGCGACGATCATCGAGAGTCGCACGTCCAGGCCGTTATCGCTGGGGAGCCCGAAGAGCCCCTGGATGAAACCGAAGTAGACGATCAGGAGCAGGACGATGCCGCCGACATACCCCATGCCCCAGCCGAAGCCGCTGACGCGTCCGATCGAGCGCGGCGTCGAGACCTGCGTGAGCATGGCGTTGTAGTTCACGCCCGCGAATTCGAAGAAGACGTTGCCCGCGGCCAAGAGCAGCAGGCCGAGCCACAGGAACGAGGGGTCGGGCTGCACGAAGAACAGCGCGAGGGTGATGCCGACGACGATGTAGGTGTTGACCGCGAGCCAGAGCTTGCGGCGACCCGAGGTGTCCGACCGTTGCCCGGTGACGGGGGCGAGAAGCGCGATCAACAGGCCCGCGGCCGCGAGGGCCCATCCGAGCTGGGCTTCGACGGTGCCCTCCGGGCCGAAGCTCGAGCTCGTGAGGTAGACGGCGAAGACGAAGGTCGTGACGACCGCGTTGAACGATGCCGAGCCCCAGTCCCAGAGACCCCAGGCGATGACGCGCTTGCGGCTGGTGCTCGCGGGTGTGTCGCCGGCAGCGCCGAGGGCGGCCAGGGTGTCGGTGGATGTCGCGGGTGCCACCCGGGCAAGGTTCTCGGGCGTGTGGGCCTCAGCGTTCGGACGGTCGGGGTCGCTCATGTGCGGCAAGTTATGGCCCTTCGGTGAACGGCGGGTGACCCGGGCCGCGACGGTGCGGCGCGCTCAGGCTATACCCGGCGTCGCTCAGCGGCGGATGCATCCGTCAGCATCCCTCTCGCTCCTCAAAGTTGAGCCAGTTCATATCAAGTTCATTTGACGTTCTCTCGAGTGGGGGATACCCTTGAGTCATAACGGCTCAACCCGTCCGATTCACCCCGAACCGGACGACCTCGAGCCCACAGACTTCAGGCCGCGGCATCCGTCCGGCCTCACACGAAGAAGAGAGAGACACACATGCCACGTGCAGTTGGAATCGACCTCGGCACGACCAACTCGGTCGTCAGCGTCCTCGAGGGCGGCGAGCCCAAGGTCATCGCGAACGCCGAGGGCTTCCGCACGACCCCCTCGGTCGTCGCATTCACGAAGGACGGCGAGGTGCTCGTCGGCGAGACCGCCAAGCGCCAGGCCGTGACCAACGTCGACCGCACGATCTCGTCCGTCAAGCGCCACATGGGCACCGACTGGACGTTCGACGTCGACGGCAAGAAGTACACCGCGCAGGAGATCTCGGCGCGCATCCTCGGCAAGCTCAAGCGCGACGCCGAGGAGTACCTGGGCGACAGCGTCACCGACGCCGTCATCACCGTTCCCGCGTACTTCAACGACGCCGAGCGTCAGGCGACGAAGGAAGCCGGCGAGATCGCGGGCCTCAACGTCCTCCGCATCATC
This sequence comes from Microbacterium lacus, assembly GCF_002812805.1. Taxonomy (GTDB): domain Bacteria; phylum Actinomycetota; class Actinomycetes; order Actinomycetales; family Microbacteriaceae; genus Microbacterium; species Microbacterium lacus_A. The sequence goes on from NZ_NMUM01000044.1 coordinate 232,662, forward strand.
AACGAGCCCACCGCGGCCGCCCTGGCCTATGGCCTCGACCGCGGCAAGGAAGACGAGCTCATCCTCGTCTTCGACCTCGGTGGCGGAACGTTCGACGTCTCGCTGCTCGAGGTGGGCAAGGACGACGGGTTCTCCACGATCCAGGTGCGCTCGACCGCCGGCGACAACCGTCTCGGTGGCGACGACTGGGACCAGCGCGTCGTCGACTACCTGATCAAGCAGTTCAAGGACACCACGGGCGTGGATGTCGCGGGCGACAAGATCGCTCTGCAGCGTCTCAAGGAAGCCGCGGAGCAGGCGAAGAAGGAGCTCTCGAGCTCCAGCTCGACGAGCATCAACCTGCCCTACCTGTCGCTCACCGAGAACGGCCCCGTGTCGCTCTCCGAGACGCTGACGCGCGCCAAGTTCGAGGACCTGACGAAGGACCTGCTTGACCGCACCAAGAAGCCGTTCGAGGACGTCATCCGCGAGGCCGGCATCAAGGTTGCGGACATCGACCACGTCGTGCTCGTCGGTGGCTCGACCCGTATGCCCGCCGTTGCCGAGCTCGTCAAGCGGGAGGCCGGCAAGGAAGCCAACAAGGGCGTCAACCCGGACGAGGTCGTCGCCGTCGGCGCCGCCCTGCAGGCCGGTGTGCTGAAGGGTGAGCGCAAGGACGTTCTGCTCATCGACGTGACCCCCCTGAGCCTCGGTATCGAGACCAAGGGTGGCATCATGACGAAGCTCATCGAGCGCAACACGGCCATCCCGACCAAGCGCAGCGAGACCTTCACCACGGCCGACGACAACCAGCCGTCCGTGGCGATCCAGGTCTTCCAGGGCGAGCGTGAGTTCACGCGCGACAACAAGCCGCTCGGAACGTTCGAGCTCACCGGAATCGCTCCCGCGCCCCGTGGCATCCCGCAGGTCGAGGTCACCTTCGACCTGGACGCCAACGGAATCGTGCACGTGTCCGCCAAGGACAAGGGCACCGGCAAGGAGCAGTCGATGACCATCACGGGTGGCTCGTCGCTACCCAAGGAGGACATCGAGCGCATGGTGCGCGAGGCCGAGGAGCACGCCGCGGAGGACAAGAAGCGCCGCGAGTTCGCCGAGGTCCGCAACCAGGCCGAGACGCTCTCGTACTCCATCGAGAAGCTCATCCAGGACAACGCCGACAAGCTGCCCGAGGACGTCAAGTCGTCGGTGCAGGCCGACGTCGATGCGCTGAAGACGGCCCTCGCCGGCGATGACGACGAGGCCGTGAAGTCCGCGTTCGACACGCTCAACGCGAGCCAGGGCAAGCTCGGCGAAGCCATCTACGCCTCGTCGCAGGCGGCGGGCGATTCGACGGGCTCAGGGACCGACCCTGACGCGACCGACCCGGGCAACGGCGAGACGCCGAACCCGGAAGAGGACGTCATTGACGCCGAGGTCGTGGACGACGAAGACGAGAAGAAGCAGTAGGACATGGCAAACAAGGACGACGAACGCCCCGAGGGGCAGGGCGCCGGTCCTGATGGCACGCAGGGGCCGGAGGAGCAGTCCTCCGGCCCCGTGTCGCAGGATGGGGTGTCGCAGGACGGTACGTCGCAGGATGGCTCGAACGCCCAGGCCGACGAGCTGACGCTCGACGACATCCTGGGTGCGCCGCAGAACGCGGATGCTGCAGCTCAAGAAGCCGTGCTCGCCGATCTCGAGTCGGCCCTGTTGGGCGACCTCAAGCGGCTGCAGGCGGAGTACGCCAACTACCGCCGCCGCACGGAAGAGCAGCGCGAGCGCGAGATCGAACGGGCGAAGGGCGAGGCCGCCAAGGGCCTTCTGCCGGTGCTCGATGATCTCGACCGCGCCGCGAAGCACGGCGACCTGCAAGAGGGCACACCGTTCTCGGCGATCGGCGAGAAGATCCGTACGGTGGCTGAGCGGCTCGGCGTGACCTCGTTCGGTTCTGCCGGCGAGGCTTTCGACCCCCAGGTGCACGAGGCGATCTTCCAGCAGCCCATCGCGGGCACGGAGGTGCCGACGGTGCTCGAGGTCGTCGAGGTCGGTTACCGGCTCGGCTCGGTGGAACTGCGGCCCGCCAAGGTCGTCGTCGCCGTGCCGGCAGAGTAGACGGAGCGGCGATGGCTAGCCAGGACTGGTTCGACAGGGACTTCTACGGTGTGCTCGGCGTCTCGAAAGACGTCACGCCGGCCGACTTGAAGAAGGCCTACCGCAAGCTTGCGCGCACGTATCACCCCGATTCCAACCAGGGCGATGCGAAGGCCGAGGCGAAGTTCAAAGAGATCAGCGAGGCGTACTCGGTGCTCTCGGACGCCGGGCAGCGAGAAGAGTACGACCAGATCCGCGCCATGGGTTCGGGTGCTCGCTTCACCGCGGGTGGCGGCCAAAGTCAGGGCTTCGAAGACGTCTTCAGCCGGTTCGGCCAGGGTCGCGGCGGGCAGCAGGCCCCGGATTTCGACGACATTTTTTCGATGTTCAACCAGCAGGGCGCGGGCGGGTCCTTCGGATCCGGCCGGTTCGGTCAGACATCCGGTGGTTTCCGTGGCTACGGCGGACCGACGCGCGGCGCAGATATGACGGCGCGCACGACGGTCGACTTCGTCACGGCGACCAAGGGCGAGACCATCACCCTGCAGGGTGAGGACGGCAGCCCGTTCAAGGTCAAGATCCCCGCGGGTGTCGCGGACGGGCAGAAGATCCGTCTGCGCGGACGCGGGCGACCCTCGCCCGATGGCGGGGAGACGGGCGACATCGTCGTGCAGGTCACGGTCAGGCCGCACCCCGTCTTCACGCGCGACGGCCTGAACCTGCGGGTAACCGTGCCCGTGACGTTCACAGAGGCGGCGCTCGGCGCCACGATCGAGGTTCCGACGCTCGGTGGCGATCCCGTCAAGCTGCGGGTCGCCCCCGGCACGCCCTCGGGTCGCGTGCTGCGCGTCAAGGGACGCGGCGTGCAGACCCAGAAGGGCACCGGTGATCTGCTCGCCGAGGTCCAGGTGGCCGTTCCCGCTCATCTGGACGATGCGGCCCGTGAGGCGCTCGAGCGGTTCCACGAGCTGGAGCCGAAAGAGAACCCGCGTGCCGACCTGATGGCCAGGGCGCGGGGTTAGGGCGCTCATGATGAATGGGATGCGCGGCGAAGAGATCGACGAGGATGCTCCGATCTTCGCGATCGCGGTCGCTGCCGAACTCTCGGCGATGCATCCTCAGACCCTGCGCCAGTACGACCGGCTGGGACTCGTCGTCCCCGCCCGCACGCAGGGCGGTTCGCGGCGGTACTCGACGCGTCACGTCGAGCAGCTGCGAGAGGTCGCGCGCCTGTCGTCCGAGGGCATGAGCCTTCCGGCGATCGCGCGCATCCTCGAGCTCGAAGAAGACGTGCGGACGCTTAGACGTCAGGTGCGCGAGCTCGAGTCGCGTGTTCGGGCTGAGGTGCAGAATCGCCCCGGCGCGCGTGTTTTCGCGGCCGGCACGGCGGGTGCGGTCATCACGCTCCGCCACGGCAAGCGCGTGCGTCGCGCGACCGACATCGTGCTCTGGCGCCCGGGGCATCCCGAAGACTGAGCGCGAAACTTCAGCTTTGTCTCGTTTTGCCGTGCTTTTTCAGACATAGCTGAAGTTTCGCGCGCTGTATGCGGCTCAGGACTGGGCGGCGAAGGCCGCGTGATCCTGGCGGGATAGCTCGGCGTAGGCGTACGACCAGTCGACGATCGCCTCGGCGACGGCGCGGCCCCCGCCGATGTAGCCGGCCACTTCGGGTGCGGCCGGCGACTGGCCGTGCGCGCGGGCGAGCACGATCGCGCACGCCTGCGCGTAGCGACGGAACGGTCGATCCTCGAGCGTCTCGATGTCGATGCCGCCCTTCATGTCGTGGAACTGGCGCACGTAGTAGTCGTTGCCGTTCGCGCGCAGATGACCGAGGAACGGGTCCGACACCGCCTGCAGGATGCGTTGCATGGCCACGACGCGCGCGCCCTCTCCGTTGAGGTCGATGTGCTGGGTCAGACTTGTCGGCTGGCGGATGCCGCCGTACTGGGCCAGGACGCTCTGCCCCGCCTGCTTCGCCTGCAACAGCAGGAGATTGCCGTCTCCGTCCTGGAACGCCGTCAGGAAGCACCGCGTGCCGACGCTGCCGACGCCCACGACGCGGCGGGCCATGTCGGACGCGACGTACTGCTGCACGACCATGCGCACATCGACGTTTGCGGAGGCGAGGTAGTCGGCGATGAACCGGTGCAGTCCCTCCTCGATCTCGTCCGAGACGTGCGTCATCGTCGGGGCCTGCTCGACGAACGTCACGCGCCCATCGATCACCTCGGTCAGTCGGCGAGCGGCGCGCTCCGAGGTGCGCTTCTGCGCGTCCCGAATGGCGGCGCGCAAGGCGTTGGCCGACGCCGCGTCCATGGCCTCGAGTCCCGCCTGAGCGTCGAAGTGCTCGTAGTAGCGGTGCAGGGGGCTGTGACGACGCCCGGAGGAGAGCGATTTGGCGTATCTCTTGACCGTGGCGAGGGCAGTCTCCCTCACCACCGCTTCATCGCGGCCCGTGTCCTGCCCCGCGATGATGACGCTCGCAACCAGCCGCTTGACGTCCCACTCCCAGGGAGCCCAGGCGGCCTCGTCGAAGTCGTTCAGGTCGAAGACGAGGGTGCGAAGGGGGCTTGCGTAGAAGCCGAAGTTGGCGACGTGCGCATCGCCCGACGAGCCGACCAGGATGCCCGAGTGCGGGTCTCGCGCGAGGTCCGCAGCCATGACCGCCGCCGCGCCCCGGTAGAACGCGAAGGGGCTCGCGGCCATCCGTTCCCGGCGTATGGGCACGAGTTCGGGAACGCGGGGTTCATTCTGCTCGGCCAGAATGCCGAGCGGGTCGCGACCCGTCGTCGTGAGCGTCGAGAGCGCGGCGCGGGGAATGCGTGAACGTGCGGATCGACCAGCCTGAGCGTAGCTCTCGCGCGAGGGGGGCGGGGTCCACGGGGGACCGGCTGAAGAATCGGCAGCGCTCATGAGCCCATCATGCCGTCAGAGAGCGTGCGGCCGGCGGATGCTCAATCGTCGAGTTCGAACGGCGACGCGGTCAGGCGGATCAGCTCCTCCGCCTCGGCACAGAAGCCCTCGATCCGGTCGAAGAGCTGGGTCAGCGACGTCGATCCGAGCAGCGCGTATCGGTCGATGGTCTGGATCGGGGCGATCCCTGCGAGCTGCCAGGCTGCGGTCACGGGATCGTCGGCCAGCTCTTCATCGACGGACCACGGCACATCGACGTATTCGGAGGCCGTCGCGAGCAGTCTCCGGACGCAGCGCTCGGTCTGCCGGTGTCTGTCGGCGAGATCCGGCGTCCACTCCAGCGCCGGCAGATCCCGCACCTCCGCCAGCGGGTACGTGTCGTGATCCAGCCAGCGCACGACCTCGATGCGGCGGCCGCCGCCGGCGACGGCCATTGTCGAACTCTCCAACGCGTAGCACGCCCGAACGTGCGCGACCGTGCCGATGGGGAAGCGCTGGTCGCCGCCGCCGACCTCGGTTCCGCGCTCGATGAGCACCACGCCGAACTCCGCGTCTCCGGTCATGATGTCGGCGAACATCGCCAGATACCGCGGCTCGAAGATGCGCAGGGGAAGGGGCATGCCCGGCATGAGCACCGACTCGAGCGGAAACATCGGCATGATCGCCATGTTCTCAGCGTGCCATCGGTTCGAGGGGGTGGGGGCGGCTCCGCCTCGATCCGCCTCGAGCAAGACGCCGGCGCGGGATCAGGCGGGGTCGATCCGGAGCGTCTGCGCGCCCTCGCCCACCGTCATGTCGTCGACGAGTCGGATGCTTCGGGCCACCTCGTCGATCGCGGGCAGCACCGTTCCGAATCGCGTGCGATCGCTGCACACGGCGTTGACCGTCACGAAGTGCGTCCCGGTGTCCCACGTGTATGTCGCAAAGGGTGGTGTGCGCTCGTCGGGCGGCAGGTCCATGACGAGCCTCTCGCCGATCCCGAGGTAGGTGCCGCGGAACGATTCGGTGTCGTCGTACTCCATCGGCATCATGGCGCGGGCCGTGCGCAGTTGCGCCGTCGCCTCCTGAACCTGCGCCAACATGACGACGAGTTCGGGATCGGACTTCCACACCCACGCGAGTACGCGGCCCTCGGCGCGTCGCATGAGCAGGGGAGCGGCCTGGCTCATCGCCCACGCGGCGAACCCGGAAGAGGGCCGCTCCGTCGCACCCATCGCCCGGTTGGCCTGCGACAACAGCATTCCGATCGCGGCCTTGCGGTGGCGCCGACCCCGCCAGCCGAGGGATCCCGTCACCGCCACCCAGCGGTTCGGATCGGCATCGGCCTGCAGTCTCGCCATGCCCCCACAGTAGGACGGATGCCTGGGCATCCGCACGATCATCCGCCCGGCGCGTGGGCCCGGGCGGTCAGAGGGCGCTCGGGTAGAGTGGGCGGCGCGCAGCACCCGACCGTGCGACCCCGTTCCGCCGCACAGATTGGCACCCAGCATCCCGTGAGCTCCCCCGAGACCCACGGCGTCCCTCGCGAGTCAGCCTCAGCGGCGCCCGCCGGGGATGCGAACGCTTCCGCACGCCCGCTGACCATCGTGATGGGCTGCGACACCTTCTTCCCCGACGTCAACGGGGCCGCCCGTTTCAGTGAGCGACTCGCTGCGGGCCTCGTGCAGCGCGGCCACGACGTGCACGTGGTGGCACCGAATCAGGCGTATCGCCGCAAGGCGCCCGGAATCGAGATCATCGAGGGTGAACCGATGACGGTGCATCGTCTGCCGTCGGTGCGTTGGCCCCCGCACGACTGGCTGCGATTCGTCTGGCCGTGGCGCACCAAGCACTACGCCCGACAGGTGCTCGACGCCGTGAAGCCGGATGTGGTCCACATCCAGTCCCACATCGTGATCGGGCGGGGCCTGACGCGCGAGGCCGCCAAGCGGGGCATCCCGGTCGTTGCGACGAACCACGTCATGCCCGAGAACATCCTCGATCACACGACTCTGCCGGCGTGGATGGACGCCCTGCTGGTGAAGTGGGCGTGGGCGGACGCCAACCGCACGTTCCAGATGACGTCCGCGGTGACGACGCCTACCCGCAACGCCGCGAACTTTCTCGAAGCCGCGATCAACATCACGGGCGTTGTGCCGATCAGTTGCGGTATTGCCGCGTCGAACTATCGCCCCGACCTGACCCCGCGCGATCGCAATCGCGTGCTGTTCGTCGGCCGGCTGACGCGCGAGAAGCAGATCGACCTGCTCCTCGAGGCGATCGTCACCCTCGACCCCGCGCTCGATGTACAGGTCGACATCGTCGGCGGCGGCGACCAGCGCAAGCACCTCGAACAGCTCGCCGAACGGCTCGGACTCGCCGACCGCGTGACGTTCCACGGTCGTGTTGAGGAAGAGGAGCTACGGGCGCTGTACTCGCGCGCCAGTGTCTTCGCGATGCCCTCGGTGGCAGAGTTGCAGTCGATCGCCACGATGGAGGCGATGGCCTCGGGCCTGCCCGTCGTCGCGGCCGACGCGATGGCGCTGCCGCACCTGGTGCATGACGGCGAGAACGGTTACCTCTTCGACCCCGCGTCGGCCGCCGATCTGGCTGCGAAGCTCACCACGGTGCTGACGGCCGCACCCGACGAGCGGCGCCGGATGCAGGAGGCCTCGCTCGAGGGTGTGCGCATCCACGACATCGACCGGACGCTGCGCACGTTCGAGTCGCTGTACCGGGGCCAGCCGGTCGAGGACTGAGGCGACCCGGTGAGCGTTGCAGCACGCCGGGTGGCGTTGGTGTGCGACTACTCGCTCGACTACCTGGGCGGTGCGCAGAGCGCGTTCCTGGACGAAGCGCGTCTTCTGCGCGATCGCGGACACGAGGTCGTCGTCGTCGCCCCCGCCTCGCGCCGCGCGGACGGGGGAGCCCTGCGCCGCTGGCAGGACGAGGGTGGTGACGTGATCGCCGTGCGAGCCTGGGTGACGCTGCCGGGTGTCCAGCTCCCGGTGATCCGCAACACCCAACGCCTGCGGACCCGGTTGGCGGATGAGTTCGCGGAACGCGACATCGACGTCGTGCATGTCCACTCCGAATTCGGGCTCTCGGCTGGTGCCGTCTCGGTCGCGCGGGCTCGAGGCATCCGCACCGTCCAGACCGTGCACACGTTCTTCTGGCGCGCGGATATGCCTCAGGGATTCGGCCGGGTGCTCGGCGCCACGGTCCGTGCTTTCGGGCGGTGGCTCCGCGGATTTCCCACAACGCGCGCGGAACTCGCTCCGGCCCCCGTCGATTCGGCGCTGCGCAACCTGACACTCTCGCTCGCCCTGCGGGTGGACGTCGTCGTCTCACCCTCCGCCCACCAGGCCGAAAGACTTCGTGACGCGGGAGTGCGGACGGTGCGGGTCGTGCCGAACGCCGTTACGCCCGGACCCGTCGGCGAGCCGCTGACCGAGGTCGGCCCGCCGCTGCGCATCCTCTGGGTCGGCCGATTAGTTGCCGAAAAGCGCCTGATCGAATGGATCGACGCCGTGGTGCAGACCGCCGCCGTGGTGAATCCCGGCAGCTTCGAAGTCGAGATCGTGGGCGAGGGTCCGTTGCGGGCCGCCGCGGAGCAACGCGTCGATGACGCTCCGGTGCGATTCCTCGGGCGCCTGCCACGCGAGGCGGTGCAGGAGCGGATGCGTGCGGCCCATCTCATCGCCCTGACGTCGTTCGGGTTCGACAATCAGCCGGTCACCATCGTCGAGGCCCTCGAGGCTCGGCGGGGGATCTTCTACGTCGACCCCGCGTTGACGGAGGGTACGGAGCTATCGGGCATCCGTGCGTCAGGCCCCGACGTTCGCGCTATCGCGCAACTGCTGACGACGCTGGTGCGCGACCCGCGCCCGGTGCTCGAGGCATCCGCTCGCGCGGCCGAGGCTGCGCGCGAGTTCGACCCGGTGCTGCACGTCGCCCGCATCATCGACGCCTACTCGGCAACCCCCGCGCTCTGAGTCCGCGCGGCGATGCCCGTCACGGCAGACGCGAACAATCGATGGGTGTCGCGCGATAGCCATCGCGCAGAACGGCCACCACGGTGGCGGTGAAACCGACGACGGACAGTGCGGCGAAAAGGATGAAAAGGACCATGGCAGAAAAGCTACGGGGATTGTTATTTCGCCACGAGTGGCAGGAAAGACGTGTATCGTATGAATCCTGCCAGCGTGAGTGAGCCCCCAGGAGTGCCATGAAGACCGTCGCCGTGATCGTCCAGGACGGGTTCGCTCCCTTCGAGTTCGGTGTCGCCTGCGAAGCCTTCGGTCTCGATCGCTCCGACGACGGGGTGCCGAACTTCGACTTTCGGGTCGTCACTCCTGACCCGGGGGCGGTCGCATCCAGCATCGGATTCTCGATCAATGTCGTGGCCGACCTGTCGTTCGCAGACGAGGCTGATCTTGTCATCGTGTGCCCCGTTCCCCGGCGAACGTGGGGCGCCGTCGATCCGCGCGTCCTGGACGTCGTCCGTCGCGCCGCTGACCGGGACGCGTGGCTGCTCAGTGTGTGCAGCGGATCGTTCGTCCTCGCGGCGGCCGGTGTGCTGAACGGTGGCCGGGCCACGACCCACTGGCGCTACGCAGACACGATGGCGGCGATGTACCCCGCGATCGACGTCGATCCGGACGTGCTCTACGTGCAGGATGGTCGGATCATCACGAGCGCCGGTACCGCGGCGGGCCTCGATGCCTGCCTGCACCTCTTGCGGATCGAGCTCGGAGCCGAGCTGACGAACATCATCGCCCGGCGCATGGTCGTGCCCCCGCAGCGCGACGGCGGGCAGGCGCAGTTCATCGCGCAGCCGTTGCCCGAGGCAGCGTCCCTCTCACTGTCGCCGGTGACGGACTGGATGCTCGAGAACCTGAGGCACGATCTGAGTGTCGAGGACCTCGCGGCACGCGCGCACATGTCGCCGCGCACGTTCGCGCGTCGGTTCAAGGCCGACCTCGGCACGACTCCCGCGGCCTGGCTCGCGCGGCAGCGCATCATCCACGCTCAGCGCCTGCTCGAGACGACAGACCTCGCTCTCGACCGCGTCGCATACGAGTGCGGGTTCGGCTCGGCGGCTGTCCTACGGCAGAACTTCGCGCGGGTGCTCGGCACGACGCCGACCGCGTATCGCTCGACGTTCAGCTGCGCGACCGATGTCGCGGGGATGCCCGAGCCCGTCCTCGCGGGGTCCACCACCTGAACTTCTGGTGGTGTGTCTTGTTGTCCTGACGGAGCCCTGATAAACTTGAGTCCATCAGGCTCAAGTTTCTGAGCCACAGGATTGAGGAGACACCATGAACGCCACGCCACAGCCGGGGCAGGACGAGCAGCAAAGCCCTCTCGAGCAGTTCGGCATCAACCTCACCGACCGCGCCCGTCAGGGCAAGCTCGATCCCGTGATCGGCCGCGACGCCGAGATCCGACGCGTCAGCCAGGTGCTCACGCGTCGCACCAAGAACAACCCCGTCCTCATCGGCGAGCCCGGCGTCGGCAAGACCGCCGTCGTCGAGGGGCTCGCGCAGCGCATCGTCGCGGGTGACGTCGCCGACTCGCTGCGTGACAAAGAGCTCGTCAGCCTCGACATCTCGGCGCTCGTCGCCGGCGCGATGTACCGCGGCCAGTTCGAAGAGCGCCTGAAGAGCGTCCTGAAAGAAATCACCGAGTCAGATGGGCGCATCATCACGTTCATCGACGAACTGCACGTGCTGATGGGCGCGGGCGGGGGAGAGGGTTCGGTTGCGGCTTCCAACATGCTCAAGCCGATGCTCGCCCGCGGTGAGCTGCGCATGATCGGCGCCACCACGCTCAACGAGTATCGCGAATTCATCGAGAAGGATGCCGCGCTCGAGCGCCGCTTCCAGCAGGTCTATGTCGGCGAGCCGACGGTCGAAGACACCATCGCCATCCTGCGCGGACTAAAGGAGCGCTATGAGGCGCACCACAAGGTCGCGATCGCGGATGCGGCGCTCGTCGCCGCCGCGAGCCTGTCGAACCGATACATCCCGAGTCGTCAGCTGCCGGACAAGGCGATCGACCTGATCGATGAGGCCGCGTCGCGCCTGCGCATGGAGATCGACTCTGCGCCGCTCGAGATCGACGAACTGCGTCGGCACGTCGATCGGCTGAAGCTCGAAGAGATGGCGCTGAAGAAGGAGAAGGACGAGGCATCCAAGGAACGCCTCGGCAAGCTCCGCACCGACCTGGCGTCGCAGCAAGAGCGCCTCGGCGAACTGCAGGGGCGTTGGGAGCGCGAGCGCGCGTCGCTCAACCGTGTCGGTGACCTCAAGACGCGGCTCGACGCCGCGCGCGTCGAGGCCGAGCGCGCACAGCGCGAGGGCAACCTCGAACGCGCATCTCGGCTGCTCTACGCCGATATCCCGGCGCTCGAGCGCCAACTCATGGAGGCCGAGCGCGCCGAGTCGACCGAGGAGCGGATGGTGGGCGACCAGGTCACAGATGAGGACATTGCATCGGTCATCGCGGCCTGGACGGGGATCCCCGTGGGGCGCCTGTTGCAGGGCGAGACCGAGAAGCTGCTGCACCTCGAGGCGGAGCTCGGCAAGCGCCTGATCGGTCAGAAGGATGCGGTCAAGGCGGTCTCGGACGCGGTTCGCCGCTCGCGGGCGGGTATCAGCGACCCGGCCCGGCCGACCGGCTCCTTTCTCTTCCTCGGCCCGACGGGTGTCGGCAAGACCGAGCTCGCCAAGGCGCTCGCCGCGTTCCTCTTCGACGACGAGCACGCCATGGTGCGGATCGATATGTCGGAGTACGGCGAGAAGCACTCCGTGTCGCGCCTCGTCGGCGCCCCTCCGGGCTACATCGGCTACGAGCAGGGCGGCCAGTTGACCGAGGCCGTACGTCGACGCCCCTACAGCGTGGTGCTTCTGGATGAGGTCGAGAAGGCGCATCCCGAGGTCTTCGACGTGCTGTTGCAGGTCATGGACGACGGGCGGCTGACGGATGGTCAGGGTCGCACGGTCGACTTCAAGAACGTGATTCTGATCCTCACCTCGAACCTGGGCTCGCCGATCCTGATCGACCCGACCCTGTCGATCGAGCAGAAGCGCGACGCCGTGCAGGGGCTCGTGCGCCAGGCCTTCAAGCCCGAGTTCATCAACCGTCTCGACGACATCGTCATCTTCCAGGCCCTCACGCAGGACGACCTCGCGCAGATCGTCGAACTCTCGGTCGACGCCCTGCAGCGGCGCCTGCACGAGCGCCGGCTCACCCTCGCGGTGACGCCGGATGCCCGGGCCTGGCTGGCCGAGCGCGGGTACGACCCCGCGTTCGGTGCGCGACCATTGCGCCGACTCATCCAATCCGAGATTCAGGACCGCCTTGCGATGGCGATCCTGGCGGGCGGGGTACGCGACGGCGACACGGTGCGGGTGGATGTCGCGGCGGATGGTTCGTCGCTCGTGCTGACGAGCGCAGGCCCGACCGCGCCGACGGCGCCCGATGCATCCGATGACGACGTGATCGAGGCCGAGCTTCTCGACGACTGACCGCGTACCTCCCGCTCACCGAAACACCCCATTTGCGCCGAAACACCTCACGACACGGGGTGTCTCGACGCACGATGGGTGTTTCGCCGAGATCGGGGTGGGAGGGGCGGTGCGAGCGGCGGATAGGGTTGCGGGCATGCGCGCCGTCTTCGCCCTCTGGCGCTCGACCCATCCCGGTCCGACGCTCGTCGTCACCGCTCTATCGCTCGGTTTGGGCATAGCGGCGGGCCTGGATGCCTGGCGCGGCGCGGTGCTCGTGATCTCGGTCTTCTTCGGGCAGCTCTCTATCGGGCTCTCGAACGATGCGATCGACAGTGACCGCGATCGCCGCGTCGGGCGCACCGACAAGCCGATCGCCCGCGGGGATGTCTCGCTCCGCGCGGCCTGGATCGCGGCGATCACCACCGTCGTCATCGCCCTCGGGCTTTCGGCGGTGCTCGGACTCGGGATGCTGGGGGCGCACGCCGTTTTTCTCGGCTCCGCTTGGGCGTACAACGCGGGGCTGAAGTCCACCGCGATCTCGATCGTTCCATTCCTCGTGAGTTTCGGCCTCCTGCCTTCGCTCGCGACACTTTCTGCGCCGGAGCCCGCGATCGCCGCGTGGTGGGCGACGCTCGCGGGCGCGGTGCTCGGTGCGGCCGTACACCTGACGAATGTGTTGCCGGATCTGGACGACGACCGAGCAACCGGTGTCCGCGGGTTTCCGCACCGGCTCGGAGCGCGGTGGTCGGCGGTCCTCGCGGCGGCGGGAATCGTCGCCGGAGCCATTGCCGTCGTGTGGGGATCTGTGGACGGAGACATCGACCGTGTCGGCGTGCTGACCTGGGTGTTCGTGGCCCTCGTGATCACCGCGGCGATCGCCACCATTGTCCTCGCCCTCAACCGCGCGCCGGGTCGGTTGCTGTTCCGACTGGTGATGTCGGCAGCGCTCATCCTGGCCCTGCAACTCGTCCTTTCGGGCGGTGGATTGGCCGGCTGAAGAATGGTGGCGTGAACCTAAGACCGCGCCGCGGGATCGAAGTCCATGGCGTACGCCCGTGCCAGCACGTCTCCGCACTTCCCCCCGAGGGCCAGGCGGACCGCGGTGCGACGCACGCGATCGGGCACACCCGTCAACGCACGCCCGAGTACCGTGTTAGCCGCCGCGATGCGGCCCGAGAGGACCGCGGCCGCCAGCCGACTTCGCTCCCACCGCGCGAGCTCGGTCTCGGGTGCGGCGCCCTCCCGGACCCACCGGGCGAGCAGGGGCGCGAGCGTGGCGGCGTCGACCAGCCCGAGATTCATGCCTTGGCCACCGATGGGACTCACCTCGTGTGCCGCGTCTCCGATCGCGAAGACCCGGCCCGCGCGCATCGCCGGCACGAGCGCCCGGCGAACCCCGAAGGACGTTGCCCACGTGATCGACTCCGCGCCGCGCTCGGTGCCCATCCGGCGCGCGACGATGGAGCGGAGGCGGTCGGTGGCGGCATCTCCCGCCTCGACCCCGCCCGATTCCACCCATGCTACGTACCGGCGCATCCCGCCGGGCAACGGGAACGACTCGAGCACCCCGTCCGCCTCGAGCCGGACGATCGCCGAGTCGCCGTCATCGCTCGTGTCCGAAGCATCCGTCATCAGATAGCGGTCGGGATAGTTCCGCGTGCGTACGGCACCGGTCAGAGGACTGATCGCGCGGCCTCGAGACCCGGTGGCGATCACGACGAGTGGTGTGTGCTCGATCACCGTCGCGCCGTCGCGGTCGCGAAGTTCCACGTCGACCCCGGACGCTCCCGTCTGAGCAACACGTGTTGCCGTCACCCCGCGGCGCACGTCGGGCGCACCCCAGAAGTCCGCCGTCGCGGCGAGCGCGGCCTCGGTCGCGTGCTGGGGGAGTGTGGCGACGTACGGATGCCTCGAGCGCAGCCGATCGAAGTGGACGCTGCCGAGCCGTCGCCCCTGCGCCGTCGCAACGCCGGTCCGTGCGCGTCGCGCGTCGGCGAGCAGCCGCTCCGTCGCGCCCGAATCCTCGAGGACGCTGAGCGCCGCGGCGTGCAGCCCGACCGCTCGCGTCCCGGCCGAGGGATTCTCGCGACCATCGATCATCGAGGCCGTGACCCCCAGTCGCGCGAGTTCGGCCGCGACCATCACGCCCACCGGGCCGGCACCGACCACGATCACATCGCTCATGTCGTGAGGTCCTGCACGGCGATGAGGCGGAACGGGGCGGGGCGCTCGACTCGCCATCCGTCCGGCATCAGCTCGGCCAGTTCGGCGGGGGTCCAGCTGCGCCTGATCGAGCGCAGGCCGTCGGTGCGGAGGAAGCTGCCCGGAGCGAGCGGCGTGATGCCGACGGCGTAGGCCGCGTAGGCGAGGCGCGAGCGGGCGATGTCCGAGTGCAGGGCCAGCCGGGTGGCGAGACGCCCCGAGTCCTCGAGCACCGTTCGTAGGTCCGCCGGAGTGAGGTGATGCATGACGTGGCTCGAGACCACGACGTCGAAACGCTCGCCCGAATCGGCGAGGCGCGTGCTGTCGGTCAGCCGGTATTCAACGCCCCGCACCGGGTTGGCGGCGCGGGCGACGGCCACGCTCCGGTCGTCGGGATCGATTCCCATGCCGCTCACGTCGAACCCGTCCGCTCGCGCGCGCGCGACAAGCCGGCGCAGCACGTCGCCTCCGCCGCAGCCGATGTCGAGGAGCCGCGCCGGCCCCGGTGCCGCGGCCAGTGCTGGGCGCACTCGCTCGCGATAAACGGTGCCCCAGGCGGCGATCAGCCGGTTCACGAGGGTGAAGCGCTCCAGCGTTCTGCGCAGCCGATCGGGGGCGCAGTCCGGGTCGTCCATGAGTTCACGCAGATCCTCCGCGCGCGTGGCGAGGGTTGCTCGGCCGCTCCGCACCGTCTGAGCTCTCATCTCACATCCGTCATCGCAGCGCCCTCATCGCAGAGCCGTCATCGCAGAGCCGTCATCGCACGGCGACCGGCTCGGGTTCGCGTTCCAGCTCGACCGGATCGTCAGCGCCGACCGCGTCCACCCCTGCCGCCGCCGTCTCCACCCCTGCCGCCGCGGGCACGCGCGCGGTGAGCAGCGCGGACTCGACGGTCAGGCCGGGCCCGAAGGCGACGCCGATCGCGCGCGATCCATCGGCGAGAGCCGGGTCTTCGAGCATCCGCGCCATGATGAACAGCACCGTTGCGGACGACATGTTGCCGAAGCGGCGCAGAACATCGCGCGAGAGCTCCAGAGCATCCGCGGGCAGCTCCAGCGCAGCCTCGAATCGGTCCAGGATGCGTCGGCCCCCGGGATGCACGAGCCAGCGATCGACGTGCCCCGAGCGGCTGAGGATGGGGGCGAGTGCATCGCGCACCTCACGCCCGACGATGCGCGGAACCTCTGCGGTGAGCGTCATCTCGAACCCGTCGTCGCCGATGATCCAGCGCATATCGTCTTCGCCCTCGCTCGTCAGGGCCGTTGCGAAACCCTCGAGCTCGAGGCTCGGAGCGTCGAGTGAGGGCTGTGCAGACACCACGGCCGCGGCAGCGCCGTCGGCGAAGACCGCAGACGCGACGATCTGCTCGGGGTCGGCCGATGCGCGCAGGTGGATGCTGCAGATCTCACCGCACACGACCAGAACGACAGCGTTCGGGTCGGCGGCGCAGATGCGCGCCGCCTGGCGGAGTGCCGGGAACGCCGCGGCGCAGCCGACGAACCCCAGGTGGTCACGCTCGACCGTGGTGCGCAGCCCGAGGTCTCGCACGAGTCGGTAGTCGGGGCCCGGGGCGTAGAAGCCGGTGCACGACGCCGTCACGACGTGCGTGATCGCGGATGCCTCGACATCCGCTCGCGCCAGAGCATCACGCGCCGCCCGCTCGAAGAGCGGCGGAGCCTCGCGGCGATACACGTCATTGCGCGTTCCCGTCAGCGGCGAGAGCACCTGCCGGGTATCGGCGTCGAGGAATGCCGACGGTTCGGCGGAGTGCTCGGCGAGCTCGGCCAGAACCGTGTGCCGGGTGTCGATGGCCGACTGATCGAACGCCGCGCCGATCAGGCGTGCCGTCAATCTCTCGACACCGGGCTGGGCGAGAAAGAGGTCGCGTACCGCAGTTTGCGGCAGAACGGGGGTCGGAACGGCCGTGCCGATGCCGAGGATGTGGGCGGGCATGTCTCAGAGTAACCAGCCCCGGGATGCCGAGGGCCCGGGGTTGACAGCTGAGTCTGCTGATGCGACCGGGTCTGGACAGTCACGTCGATGAGGAGGAGCCTGGAGGCGGACGTGCGCTGACGGGTGCGCACGGGTACGAGGAGGACACATGTTCACGGGTGAGCACGCCTTCAGCGGTTTTTCGGTCGGCGACATCGACGCGGCGCGGCACTTCTACGGCGCACAGCTCGGGCTGAGCGTCGAGGACGATGAGATGGGCTTCCTCCGCCTGCGGCTTAGCTCGGGCGCACACATCCTCATCTACGGCAAGCAGGGTCATGAGCCCGCGTCCTTCACGATCCTGAACTTTCCCGTCGACGACGTCGAGGCCGCGGTGGATGACCTCAATGCGCGGGGCGTGGTCACCAAGATCTACACCGACCCCGACTACGGCACGGACGAGAAGGGCATCTCACGCGGGATGGGACCCGATATCGCGTGGTTCCGCGACCCGGCGGGGAACGTCCTGTCGGTACTCAAGGTCGACTGAGCCCGCGCGGAGGGATTCGTCGCGGGTCCCCCGCCTTCGCTGTGCGCAATTCAGTCCCGGCGGGTGCGGCATCGCCGGCCAATCCCGGAATTCCGGGGCAACGACCGGCTCCACCGCACGGATTTGCTGAATTATGAACGCGCAGCGGCAGCCGTAGCGGCGGCGCTGCAGGCCGACTCTGCCAGGGCCGCCTCAGTCCAGGCTTGCCCAACCCGTGGGTCCGCTCGACCCGGCCGCGTATTCGTCGAGTGGCACGGTGCCCGCACGCCACGCGTCGATCGCGGGCTGCACGATGCGCCAGCACTGTTCCGCGGCGTCCGCCCGCACCGAGAGCGTGGCGTCGCCGTCGAGGATGCCCGACAGGACCTCGCCGTAGGCCTTGAGGGCACCGTCGCCGAGGTCGGCCGTGAGCACCGTCTTCTCGAGCCGGAACGGGTCATCCGCTCCATTGACGTTGAGTTCGAGCGACATCCGGTCGGGACCGAGCGTGAAGCGCAGCACCGACCCGTCGGCGTCGCCCGTAAAGCCCGCGGGCAGGTGGCGGACCGGGCGGAATCGCACGATGATCTCGGCGTCGCGCGCGGCGAGTGCCTTGCCCGAGCGCAGCGTGAACGGCACGCCCTGCCAGCGGGCGTTGCGGACCTCGCACGTCAGCTCGGCGAGGGTCTCGGTCTGGCGGGAGGGATCGACGCCGTCCTCATCGACGTACGACGGCACCGGCCGGCCCGCGATCGCACCCGCCGTGTAGATCGCGCGGCGGGAGGCGTGCGCCGGATCGTCGTCCCACAGCGCTGTGGCGCGCAGGGCCGCGGATGTCGCGTCCCGCAGGTCGACCTCGTCGAGGGTCGCGGGTGGCTCCATCGCCACGAATGCGAGCACCTGCAACAGGTGGCTCTGGATCATGTCCATCAGCGCACCGGCGTGGTCGTAGTAGCCGGCCCGGCCCTCGAGCGCGAGCGATTCGTCGTAGCGGATGACGACGGATTCGACGTTCTCGGCCGACCAGACGGGCTCGAGCACCCGGTTCGCGAAACGGACACCCAGAAGGTTCAGCACCGTGGATCTTCCGAGGAAGTGGTCGACGCGGAAGATCTGCTGTTCGGGGACGAGCCCCTGCACGGTGGCGTTGAGGGCCCGTGCACTTTCTTCGTCGACGCCGAACGGCTTTTCGAGGGCGAGGATGGTGCCCTCGGGCAGCTCGACGTCGGTGAGTGCCTCGCAGGCCCGCGCCGCGACTGCCGGGGGCACCGCGAAGTACAGCGCGAGCCGGCCGGGGGTCGAGGCGACGAGGGCGCGCAGGTCGTCGGCGTTCGTGATGTCCGCGCGCGTGTAGCTCGTCGAGGCGATGACGTCGTTCGCAACCTGCGCGCCGCCGGCGGCGAACGAGGCCCGGACGACATCACGCCAGTGGTCGTCGCTCCAGTCGTCCATACCGGCGCCACGCAGGTGTACACGCCGCCAACTTTCGCGGGTGAGCAGCTCGCCGAGTGCCGGCAGCAGCAGGCGCGAGGTCAGGTCGCCCGAGGCGCCCAGGATCAGGAGCGTGGTCTCGACCGTCATGCGCCCACCCTATCCGCGACCTCCGGAGCGGAGCCCGACAGGGGCCACGGCAGTGGCACGACAGGGCCCACGGCGGGCTTCTCCCAGGCCCGGCTGACACCATCGGGAAGATGACTTCTCCCATCGCGGACTACGCCGTGCTCAGTGACACCCGGACGGCCGCTCTCGTGTCGCGTGAGGGCAGCATCGATTGGCTCTGCCTTCCCCGCTACGATTCGGCATCCGTCTTCGGCGCTCTCTTGGGTGATCGACGGCACGGATGCTGGAGCCTGCGACCGACGGATGAATCCGCGGTCCCGACTCGGCGTTACGAGGACGACACGTTCGTGCTCGTGACGCGCTGGGAGGGCGCGAGCGGTGTGGCGGACGTCTGGGAGTTCATGCCCCACGGAGGGGACACGATGCCGACCGGAGGCGCCGGGGTGGCCCTCGTACGTCGCGTCATCGGGGTGAGTGGGGCGATGGAGTTCACGCAGCACCTCACGCTGCGCTTCGATTACGCGCGGGCCGTTCCGTGGGTGCGTCAGGTCGGCACCGACGAAGCCCCCGAGCTGCTCGCCGTCGCCGGGCCCGACGCGGTCATCGTGCGTGGTCCCCGTTTGGTGCCGACCGACCACGCGCACGCGGGAACGCTGTCGGTGGAGGCGGGGGAGCACGAGGATCTCACGCTCTCCTGGTTCCGCTCGTATGAGGACGCGCCTCCGGCTATCGATGTCGATCGTGCGCTCGCCGCGACGACCGAGTGGTGGCGGCGCTGGGCGGCCCGGATCGAGCACGACGGGCCGCATCACGACGCCGTGGTGCGCTCGCTGCTGGTGCTGCGCGCACTGTCGCATCACGACAGCGGGGGGATCGTGGCGGCCGCGACGACCTCGCTGCCCGAAGAGTTCGGCGGAACGCGCAACTGGGACTATCGCTACGTCTGGCTGCGTGACGCGGCGCTCACCCTCGAGGCCTTCATCAGCCACGGGTTCCTCGGGGTCGCCGATCGCTGGCGGGCATGGCTGATCCGAGCCATCGCAGGGGACCCCGCCGAGCTGCAGATCATGTACGGACTCGGCGGCGAACGCGACCTGTTCGAGCGGGAGCTCGACAGCCTGCCGGGCTATGACGGCGCGGGACCCGTCCGCATCGGCAACGGTGCCGCGCACCAGTTCCAGGGCGATGTGATCGGCGAGGTCATGGTCGCGCTCGACGAGGCCCGCAGGGCGGGGTTGCCCGAGTCCGAGGCGTCCTGGCCCATGCAGCGTGCGCTGTTGACGTACGTCGAGGCGAACATGGACCGGCTCGACAACGGCATCTGGGAGATCCGCGCCGAGCCGCGGATGTTCACCCACTCGCGCGTCATGATCTGGGCGGCGCTCGATCGCGGCATCCGCGCGGTGCGCGAAGAGGGTCTGGACGGACCCGCCGAGCACTGGGAGCGGCTACGGGACCGCATGCGCGACGAGATCGACGAGCGCGGTGTCGACCCCGACGGCGGCTTCTTCGTGCAGTTCTACGGCACGCGCGAGGTGGATGCCTCGCTGCTCATCCTTCCGCAGGTCGGATATTGCGCGCCGGACGACCCGCGGATGCTCGCGACCGTTGCCGAGATGGAGCGGACGCTCATGCCCGACGGGCTGCTGCTCCGGTACCGCACCGAGAGCGGTGTCGACGGGCTGGAGGGCGACGAGCATCCGTTCCTCGCCTGTTCGTTCTGGCTCGTCCAGCAGTACGCCGCCTCGGGACGGGGTGAGGACGCCGCGCGCCTGATGGACAGGCTCTGCTCCCTCGCGAACGACGTCGGTCTGCTCGCAGAGGAGTACGACGTCGGTGGGCGCCGCCACGCGGGCAACACCCCCCAGGCGCTGTCACATCTCGCATTGGTCGGTGCCGCCGACGCGCTCGTGGGTCACTACGGGCGAGCCGCAGCCTCCGCGCTGAAGCATCCTTCCTCCGTCACGTCGCCCATCGATACGACGGGTACACGCGTATCCTGAACTCTCCTGTCGTTCCGCAAGGAGAGCTCGCATGGCTTCACCGCAAGAGCTGACGCGTCGGGCTGCGATCGCCGGCTACGAGCTGATCGGGCAGCCCGCGGCGCCGGATCTCGAGGGCATCGCTCAGGTCGCGGCGACGGTGTGTGGGGTGCCGCAGGCGGTCGTGAACATCATCGACGAGAGCTATCAGCACCAGGTCGCGGCGGTGGGCTTCACACCGGCGGTGTGTTCACGAGATGACTCGATGTGCGCCGTCGTGTTCGAGAACCCCGGGCACGTGGTCGTGCCGGACGCCCGCGCAGACCCCCGCTTCGCCGCCAACCCTTTCGTCACGGGTGTGGTCGCGAACGTGCGGTTCTACGCGTCCAGTCCCCTCGTGACTCCCTCGGGGGTGCCCATCGGGACGCTGTGCGTCTTCGACGATGAGGTGGGCGACCTTTCGCCCGCGGCGAGCCGTGCCCTGGAGCTGCTCGCGCACCAGGTCGTCGAGGTTCTCGAGTTGCGGCGCGCCGCGCGCATCCTTCTGCGCACAAACGCCGAACTCGCCCACTTCGCGGGGCAGGTCAGCCACGATCTGCGAAACCCGCTCAACGCGGTCTCGGGCTTCATCGAGATCGCGGCCGACGATCCGGAGATCGCCCACGCACCCCACGCGGTCCGCGCGCTCGAACGCGCGGAATCGGCGGTCTCGCGGATGGACTCGATGATCGTCGATCTGCTCGACTACGCCCGGACCGGGGGCGCGATCGCCCCGCGCTCCGATATCGATCTGGAGAGAATCGTCCGGAGCGTCGCGGATGATCTGGATGCTTCGCTGCGCGAGACGCGGGCCCGGATCGTCTATGACGCGCCGGTCCGCGTCACGGGCGACCCCACCCTGCTGCGGGCACTGTTGCAGAACCTCATCGCCAACGCCGTGAAGTTCACGGCGGCTGAGGGGCACGAGCCGTTCGTCGAGGTGCGCGCCCTGCGGGTGTCCGGTGGATGGCGCGTGACCGTGGACGACAACGGCCCCGGGGTCCCTCTCGAGGACCGCGAGCGTGTGTTCGTCGCCATGGAGCGGGGTGATCACTCCACACCCGGTATCGGGTTGGGGCTTGCGACCTGCCGCCGCATCGTCGAGGCGCACGGTGGCCTGATCGGCATCGAGGACTCGGACCTGGGCGGTGCCAGCTTCTGGTTCGTGCTGCCCGACGGGCCCGCGTCGGCAGACGGCCCGAGCGGCGCCAGTTCGCGGCATCCGCTCCACCGATCGATGGCGCGGATGCCGCGAAGACGGGCCGAAGCTCGGGGTCAGCCGCGCAGCGCCTCGACGAGCTTGACCCGACCGCCCATGCGCAGCAGCGAGTTCTCGTAGATCTTCGCGCCGATGAAGATGGCGGCGATGCACGTCGCCATCAGGATCGCGAGTGACAGCAGCGGCTCCCACCACTGCGCGTCGCCGAGGAACAGCCGCAGGGGCATACCGACCGGGGCCGAGAACGGCACGTACGACATGATGCCGACCACGAGCGGGTTGTCGTTGAAGAAGATCACGAGGAAGTACGGCGCCATGATCAGCATGGTGAGGGGCGTCGTCGTCGATCCGATGTCTTCCTGACGCGAGACCATCGCGGCCGCGGCGGCGAACAACGACGCGAGCAGGATGAAGCCGAAGAAGAAGAACACCGCGAACCAGGCGATGGGACCGCCGAGACCCTGCAACAGCGCTGTCTGATCGGTCACGGTCAGGCCGATGACCGCTATCGCTGCAAGTCCCAGAATCTGGGCCATGGCGAGGATCGTGTTGCCGATCACCTTGCCGGCGAGCAGCGCCCGGGTGGGAACGGCCGAGATGAGGATCTCGACGACGCGGGTCTGCTTCTCTTCGACGACGCTCTGCGCGATCGTCCCGCCGAACAGTGATGCCGCGAGCAGGAAGACGGCCCCGAATCCGATCGCGACCAGGTAGCGGAGCGCGCCGCCGGTCTCGTCCGGGTCGAGCAGCTCGACGTTGGGCGTCTGCGCCAGCAGCAGGAGCAGTGTGGTGGGCGCGGACGACTCCGCGATCAGCGTGATGCCGACGGACGACGAGGAGTCGCCGACGATCGCCGCGTCCACATCGCCGTCGCGAACGAGGGTCTCTGCGGCGGCACGATCGGGCGCGTCGGTGATGTCGAGGCCCTCGATGCCCTGCACCTGCGACGAGGCGTCGGGCGTCACGGCGACGGGGATGCCCGAGGCGTCGCGTGCGGTGAAGCCGCCCCAGATCACGCCGGCGAGGGCGATCAGGAACAGGATCGCCGTCGAGATGACGAAAGCCTTCGAGCGCAGCTTCGATCCGATCTCGCGCTCGGCGACGAGATAGACGCTCTGTGCGGTCGACGGCGCGGGTCGGCTGGCGGGGGATGTCGTGGGAGTGCTCACTGGATGACCTCCTTAAAGATCTGGGCGAGGGTCGGATGCTGGGGCGCGAAGCTCGTCACATCACCGCGTTCGACGGCGCGGCGCAGAACGGCCTGCGCGGTCTCTTCGGTATCGGTGTCGAACAGCGCGTAGCCTCCGTCGAACTCGAGCACGGTGACCCCGGGAACCTCCCGCACCCACCCGGCGTCGGCGGCGGAGATGAGCTCAAAGCGCTGGGCGGAGTGCTGGGCGCGGAGGGCGTCGCGGCTTCCCGCCGCCCGGATCGTCCCGTTCGCGATGATGACGAGGTCGTCGCAGAGCCGCTCGACGACATCGAGCTGGTGGGACGAGAACAGCACCGCGGTGCCCTGCGCCGCGCGCGCCTGCAGAACGCCCGCCACGACGTCGACGGCGAGGGGGTCGAGACCCGAGAACGGCTCGTCCAGGATCAGCACCTCGGGGTCGTGCACGAGCGCCGCGGCGATCTGCGCACGCTGCTGGTTGCCGAGGGAGAGCGTTTCGACGTTGTCGCCGAGTCGCTCGCCGAGCCCGAGCTGTTCGAGCAAGCTCTGAGCGCGCTGGGTGGCGTCTGCCTTCGAGTAGCCGTGCAGGCGCGCCAAGTAGACGATGTGCTCGAGCACCTTCATCTTCGGGTACAGGCCGCGTTCCTCGGGCATGTAGCCGAACCGGCGCCGGTCGGACGACGACACGGGCGCGCCGTCGATGTCGACCTGTCCACCGTCCTTGCCGAGGACGCCCAGGATGATGCGCATGGTCGTCGTCTTGCCCGCGCCGTTGCCTCCGACGAATCCCGTCAGACGGCCCGGGAGGACATCGAATGAGACGTCGTCGAGCACACGACGTCCCCCGTAGCTCTTGGTGATACCGGTCAGTCGCAGCATCCGTCATCCTTTCCGTGGGTGTGATTCCACGCTACGGAGGGCGCGGCAGCGGGACATCCCCCGGGTGGGGGGTCTTCGTCCTCCGGCGTGCGGGGGAGGAGGGGTCAGCGATCAGACGATCAGGATCACGCGAAGCCGTTGCGGTGGGCCCAGACGACCGCCGCGACACGGTCGCGGGCGCCGAGCTTCTGCAGAACGTTGGAAACGTGGGTCTTGACCGTTGCCTCGCCGATCACCAGTCGGGCGGCGATCTCGGCATTGCTGAGGGCTTGCGCCAGCAGGCGGAGGACGTCGACCTCGCGCTCGGTGAAGGGCGGCGCGACCCCGCCCGATGTGACACCACCGGGCGCGGTCGGCTGACCTCCGGCGGTCGTGGCGTGTTCGGGTTCGCCCGCGAACCGGGCGATGACCCGCCGCGTGACTTCGGGCGCGAGCAGGGCGTCACCGGATGCCACGACGCGGACCGCCGCGACGAGGTCTTCGGGTCCCGCGTTTTTCAGCAGAAATCCGCTCGCTCCCGCAGCGAGGGCCCGGAACAGGTAGTCATCGCGATCGAACGTGGTGACGATGAGGACGGCTGCCGAGCTGTCGGGATCCGCCACGATCCGCCGCGTCGCCTCCAGGCCGTCGAGAACGGGCATTTGCACGTCCATGCAGATGACGTCGGGCCGCTCCGCGCGCGCCTGCGCCACCGCGGCGGCGCCGTTCTCGGCCTCGCCGACGACCGTGATACCGCCCGCCGCTTCGAGGATCATCCGGAATCCCGTTCGCATGACGGCGTGGTCGTCGGCGAGCAGGACCCGGATCGGCCGCTCCGCCACACCCTCGTCGCTCACGCGAGTTCCGCTGCGGGTTGACGGGGCACGCGGACCCGCACGAGGTACCCACCGCGCGAGCGGGGTCCGGCATCGATCGTGCCGCCCGAGGCACTCGCGCGCTCGCGCATGCCGACCAGGCCGAGACCCCCGCCGCTCGGCACTCCGGTGCGGCCGGTGTTCGTGACTTCGATCTCGACCGCGTCGGGGCTGTAGCGCAGGCGCACATCCGCGCGGGCGTCGGGCCCGCCATGGCGCCGCGCGTTCGTCAGAGCCTCCTGCACGATGCGGTACAGGTTCACCTGCACGACATCGGGCACCGGCCATGGGTCGCCGAGTTCGCTCAGGGTCGTCGGCAGGCCGGCGTCGACGGCGTGCTCGACCAAAGCGGGCAGTCCCGCGAGACGTACGGTCGAAGCGGCGTTGTCGGCGCCCTCGATGCCCGCCTCTTCGGGGGCGCGCAGGGTCCCGAGCAGGTGGCGCAGTTCGTCGAGTGCTTCGCGAGCGGATGCTTCGATGCCCGACAGCGCCTGCCGGGTCGCGGCGGGATCCGCATCGAGCACCGCGCGCGCCGCGCCCGCCTGGACACCCATCGCGGAGACATGGTGGGCGACGACGTCGTGCAGCTCGCGCGCGATGCGCAGCCGGTCGAGCGCCACCGCCTGCCGCGCGGTCACCTCGCGCTCGCGTTCGAGCTGTGTGGTGCGTTCGTGCAGCTCGGCCCGCTTGCGGGCGGCCGCATACGCGTGATCGCCGAAGTAGTAAGCGCCGCCGAAGTACAGCGCGTTGATCAGGAACTGGATCAGCATGAACGCGACGTAGGGCGAGAACGCGCCCACCCGTGAGAAACCGTCGTCGGTGGGCGCCGTCGCATCCTGGAACGTCGTGATCAGCAGCCAGAGGAACATGCCGGCGATCAGCACAACCCTGACGAGCATCGCCCGCCGCCGGTCGTCGACCCACGCCCCGACCGTGTATATCGCGATGAACATGGCAATGTTGCCGACGTAGATCTCGGGGATGCGCAGGCTCACGGCGACGAAATAGGCGGCGCACACGACGATCGCGACGAGCGAGGGGAAGCGCCGGCGAAGGGCCAGCGGCGCGGTCACCGCGGCCGCATACACGACGCCCCACATGAGGGGCGCCTGCTCGTCGCCGTAGAACCCCGCGACCGACGTCAACCAAGCGCTCAGCACGCCGCCGACGAGCATCGCGGCGGCGAGGAAGACGTCGGCCCGTAGGTCCGCCGATGTCGGCGTGCGTTCGGCGAACGGACGATCGGACTCGCTCATCCCTCCACGGTACGTTGCGGCGCTCGCCGAGACATCCGTCCCGCGGGGGAGACTGCGCGCTATCCGAAGATCATGGGGACGTCGTCCGAATCCTCTGCCGAGTCCAGCTCGAGGTCGACGACGACGGGCACGTGGTCGCTCGGGATCTCGCCCTTCCGCTCGTTGCGGTGGATGGCCGCGCCGCGGACGGCCTCGGCTACAGCGTGCGAGCCGAGGATGAAGTCGATGCGCAGACCCTCGTTGCGGGGGAAGCGCAGCTGCTTGTAGTCCCAGTAGGTGAACCCGGTGGGCACCAGGGGCCGGACGACATCGCTGAGACCGGCCGCCTCGAGGTCGCGGAAGGCCACGCGCTCGGGCTCAGACACGTGGGTCGTGACGCCGGGGACGACCGTCGGGTCGCCGTTGTCGGCATCGGTCGGCGCGATGTTGAAGTCACCGACCAGCGCGAGCGCGGCGTCCGGGTCATGATCCAGCGTGTCGCGCGTGTACTGCGCAAGCGCGCCGAGCCAGTCCAGCTTGTAGATGTAGTGGGGGTCGTCGAGCGATCGACCGTTCGGGACGTAGAGGCTCCACACCCTCACCCCGCCGACGGTTGCCGCGATAGCGCGGGCCTCGAGCGGGGCATCCGGACCCTCGTGGCCCTTCGCGAACCCGGGCATGCCGGGAAAGGAATGTTCGATGTCGGTCATCGGCAGGCGGCTCGCGATCGCGACGCCGTTCCACTGGTTCAGCCCGTGCGCTTCGACGGAGTACCCGGCGTCTTCGAACTGCGCGTAGGGGAACTGGTCGGGCCGGCACTTGATCTCTTGCATCGCGAGCACGTCGATGTCTTCGCGCACCGCGAAGTCGACGGTGCGCTCGACGCGCGCGCGGATGGAGTTGACGTTCCAGGTGGCGAGCCGCATCGCTCCAGCCTAGGAGGTGCCGGGTACATCCGAGGAGGGCCCCGCGGCGCCCTAGACTCGAGCCCATGACCGCGTCGACACCCGAAATCGAAGCCGACCGCCAGCGGCTCATCGCCCTCATCGCCGACGAGGCGGTGTTCCACGGCGACTTCACGCTCTCGAGCGGCAAGCAGGCGAACTACTACGTCGATATGCGCAAACTCACGCTCGACCACCGTGCCGCCCCCGCGATCGGCCGCATCATGCTCGACCTGATCGCGGACATTCCCGACGTCGCATCGGTCGGGGGCCTGACCCTCGGCGCCGACCCGATCGCGAACGCGATCCTTCACGAGTCGGTGCACGCGGGGAGCCCGCTCGATGCTTTCGTCGTCCGCAAGGAACCTAAGGACCACGGGCGCGGTCGCCAGATCGAGGGAGCGGATGTCTCGGGCAAACGCGTCGTCGTGGTCGAAGACACCTCGACCACGGGGCAGTCGGCGCTGAAGGCCGTCGAGGCCCTGCGCCGTGAGGGTGCCGAGGTCGTGGCGGTCGCCGTTATCGTCGACCGGGCCACGGGCGCACAGGCCGCCGTCGAGGCCGCGGGCCTGGAGTGGCGCGCGGCGATCGGCCTCGCCGACCTCGGGCTCGACCCGCAATAGGTTTCGCCCGCCGAGCACCGCCCTGCCCCGAGATGTGGGGCACCGTGGGTGCTGTGGGGCACGTTCTACCCTGCCCCGCGGCGCGGAACCTGCCCCGCTTTGGCCCAAGCGTCAGTCGCGGTCGCCGGGACCTCTCTTGTCACGACTCCGCTTGTCACGACTGCGCCACCAGGCCACGACAAACGCGACGAGGGTGCCGCCGACGATGAGGGTCGACACGGCGAAGATCAGATCACGTTGCGACATGGGTACTCCCTCGGGTTGATCTACGGCCGGCGTCCGGCGGCGGCCTCGGACACGATCCGTGCGATCCGTGCCGTCCGCGTTTCGGGGCGCTTGGCGCTCGCAATCTGGGTGAGGCCGTAGGTCCGCACGGATGGTGGAAAGCCGTCCCACGCCGCGCGAGCCTCGGGAACGGCGTCGAGTGCTGCGGCGAACTCGGGCGGCTCGATGAGTGCCTCCGGCCCGTCGAGCATCGTCCACGTCCCGTTGGTCTTGGCGATCTCGATGGCGCGGATGCCGGCTGCCTCGAGCTGGCCGTCCGCCTCCAGGATCTCGACGCGGGCCTTGTTGGTACCCGCCCATCCGCTGCTCGCGCGCCGCGGGGCGAACCAGAGCCCGGATGTCTCGTCGTCGAAAACGCGGACCGGACCGTCGATCCACCCGAAGCACAGGGCTTGCCGGATCGCGTCTTCGTGCGGGATGTGGAGGTGGGCGAAGCCCTTGCGGCCCCGCACCAACCACGCGCCCTTCGAGTCCGCATGGTTCTCGGCGAGCCACGTGCGCCAGGTGGCGGCATTCGCTGCCCGCACCCGCTCGCCGTCGTCCAATACGCCCATGCTCAGAAGATACCGCGGCGACGATACCGTCACTCCCGGACATCGCGGGCGGTCATGCGACCGCGTCCCGTGCGTCCCGGGGTCGGCTCAGATGACCTCGGGCAGCTCGGTCTCGGACGGCTCTTCCGCGACGAGATCGGCGACCGAGTCGAGCACCTCGTCGGGTCGGAACGGGTAGCGTTCGATCTCGGCGGTATCGCTGATGCCGGTCAGTACGAGCACGGTGTGCAGGCCCGCCTCGATACCGGCGACGATGTCGGTGTCCATCCTGTCGCCGATCATCCCGGTGTTCTCGGAGTGAGCGCCGATCCTGTTCATGGCCGAGCGGAACATCATCGGATTGGGTTTGCCGACGACGTACGGTTCTTTGCCCGTGGCCTTCGTGATGAGGGCCGCAAACGAGCCGGTCGCGGGGACGACACCCGAAGGCGTCGGGCCGGTAGCATCCGGGTTCGTGACGATGAACCGCGCGCCCGCATTGATGAAGCGGATGGCCTGGGTGATGGCCTCGAAGGAGTACTGACGGGTCTCGCCGACGACGACATAGTCGGGCTGCGACTCGGTGATGATGTAGCCGGCCTCGTGCAGTGCGGTTGTGAGGCCGGCCTCGCCGATGACGAACGCCGTGCCGCCCGGCAGCTGCGACGCGAGGAAGTCCGCCGTCGCGAGCGCCGAGGTCCAGATGCGGTCCTCGGGCACGTCCAGGCCGGACGCGCGCAGGCGCGCGCTCAGGTCTCGTGGCGTGAAGATCGGGTTGTTCGTCAGCACGAGAAAGGGCGTGCCCTGGTTGCGCCACTGTTCGAGCAGTTCGGCCGCGCCCGGAACCGGGCGGTTGTCGTGCACGAGCACGCCGTCCATGTCGGTGAGCCAACACTCGATGTCGGCCCTCGTGCGCGTGAGGATGCGTTCTGCGGCCATGCCGCCAGCCTAGGCCGATGAGTCGGCTCGCGCCCGCCCGCAGGACCGGCATACGGCGCGTCGTCGGCGTCTGGCCGTACTGTCGACACATGAGCGCCCGACGCGATCAGTGGAACCCGACATCCCTCCCCGCACAGACGGGGCGAGCGTTCCTCGTGACCGGGTCGAATGCCGGGCTCGGCTATTTCGCGAGCGAGCAACTCGCCCGCGCGGGAGCTCACGTCATCATGTCGGGACGAAACCCCAACCGCCTCGCCGCCGCCCGCGCGGCGATCGGCAGACGGGTGCCGGATGCCTCGGTCGAGACGCTGCTGCTCGACACCAGCAACCTGGGATCCGTGCGTGCTGCCGCGGCATCCGTCGGCGGCCGAGCTCGCCTCGATGGGGTGCTGCTGAACGCCGGCATCGTGCACCCGCCCCGCACGCGCGAGGTGACGGGCGATGGCAACGAGCTCGTGCTGGCGACCAACGTCCTCGGCCACTTTGCGCTCGCCGGGGCGCTGTTGCCCGTGCTCGAGCGCGCCGAGCTGCCCGCGCGGATGGTCTGGCTCGGCAGTATCTCGACAGCGATGTGGTCGTACGACCCGGTCGATCCGCAACTGGAGCAGGACTACTCACCGTGGCGGGCCTACGTGCAGTCGAAGGTGATCGCCCAGGCGCTGGGATTCGAAGCCGACCGCCGACTCCGAGCCCACGGCCTCGCGGTGCGGAGTCTGGTCGCTCATCCCGGTTATTCGGTGAGCGGACGCACACCCGGCATCCGGGGCGTTAATGAGCCGACGCGTGGCGCACGCTTCGTCGACAACCTGCAGGCCGCTGTGACGCAGTCCAAAGAGCGCGGGGCGTGGGCGCCGGTGCGTGCCCTCATCGATCCGGATGCCGAGGGTGGCACGTTCTGGGGTCCGAAGGGCGGGCTCAGGGGCATGCCGCGAACAGCGCGCCCGGCTGCCCTGACGGCCGATCCCGCGCGCGGCGAGAGGCTGTGGGCCTTCTGCGAAGAAGCCACGGCGGTGCAGTGGCCATCCGATCGGGGGTCTTCCGAGCGTAGGCGCTGGCGCCGTCGGTCAGGCCGATAGCCACACGGCCGAGGCCGCGCCCTCCGGGAGCGCGATCGACCCGCTGTCGCCGTCGAGGATCTCGCGCGACACCACGCGCACGGTCGCTCCGACTTCGACACCTCGCTCTTCGAGGTGGCGCAGCAGCGGGGCGTCGCGATCGCTGACGCGCAGGACGCGGCCCTCGTGCCCCGGGGCGGCGTGGGCGAGCAACACGAACCTGACGCGCTCGACCCGACCCTCGGCATCCGGAATCGCGTCGCCGTGCGGATCGAAGCGAGGGCGACCGAGTCGCTCGTCGATCCCCTCGAGCAGCCGGTCGCTGATGGTGTGCTCGAGGACCTCGGCCTCGTCGTGCACCTCGTCCCAGCCGTACCCGAACTCGCGCACGAGCCAGGTCTCGATCAGGCGGTGCCTGCGGATGATCCCGCTCGCCCGTTTGCGGCCGGCTTCGGTCAGCGTCACAGGGCCGTACGGGCGGTGGGTGACGAGCCCCTGCGCGGCGAGCTTCTGCACCATCTCGGTCACGCTCGAGGGGGCGAGGCCCAGTTCGCCCGCGAGCTGCGACGGGGTGATCTGGCGATCCTGCCACTCGGTGTGGTGGTAGATCGCCTTGAGGTAGTCGTCGACCACGGCGCTCGGGGGTGCCATTGCCTCAGGGTACCGTCCGAGGATGACGGCGATGTCAGGCGCCGGTGAACACGAGGAACAGCAGCACCGCGTTGAGGGTGACCAGGAACACGCTCGCGATAATGCCCCCGATCGTCGTGATCGGCCGGTTGCGGTACTCGCCGAGGGTGCGCTGCTGGGCGGTCAGCACCACGAGGGGGATGAGGGCGAACGGGATGCCGAACGACAGCACGACCTGGCTGAGTACGAGCGCGAAGGTCGGATCGAACCCGGCGCCGAGGATCAGCAGCGCCGGGATGAGGGTGACGAGGCGGCGGACGAGCAGGGGCACACGCGCGCGCAGCAGGCCGCTCATGATCTCGGCGCCGGCGTACGCACCGACGGATGTCGAGGCGAGGCCCGAGGCGAGCAGGCCCACGGCGAACAGGGTTGCGACGAGCGGTCCGAGTCCGTCGCGGAGCGCCGCATATGCCCCCTCGAGGCTGTCGGTGCCGGGCACGCCCGCGAGATTCGCCGCCGCGAGCAGCAGGATGCAGAGGTTCACGGTGCCCGCGATGATCATGGCGATCGAGACATCCCACCGCGTCGCCCGAAGCAGGCGAGCCGTGCCGACTCCGCGGAGAGCCGCGAGCTCATCGCCCGCGTGACGGGTCGGGGCTGCGGTTGCGGTGTCGCCGGCCGCGCGAGGCGGGGCGAAGCGGTCGCGCGAAAGAGCCGAGTGGGCGTAGATCGCGTGCGGCATGATCGTCGCGCCGAGGATGGACGCGGCGAGCAGCACCGAACCCGCATCCTCGAAGCGCGGCACCAGACCGGCGACGATCCCGGCCGGGTCGGGAGGCCCGACGAAGACGCCCGCGGTGAAGCCGACGGCGATGATGACCATGAGCGCGATGACCGCGTTCTCGAACGGACGAGCACCGCGCTTGGACTGCACGAGCAGCAGGCCGATCGAGACGACACCGGTGATCACGCCGCCCCACAGCAGGGGGATTCCGAAGAGCAGGTTGAGGGCGACGGCGCCGCCGATCACCTCGGCCACATCGGTGGCCATCGCCACGAGTTCGGCCTGCAGCCAGTAGGCGCGCCGTGCCCAGCGGTTGCGTAGGCGTCGACCGAGCACCTCGGGCAGGCTCTCGCCCGTGACGATGCCGAGCTTGGCCGAGAGGTACTGGATCAGCCAGGCCATGACGTTGCCGATCACGACGACCCAGACGAGCAGGTACCCGTACTGGGCGCCCGCCGTCATGTTGCTCGCGACGTTGCCCGGATCGAGGTAGGCCACCCCGGCGACGAGGGCGGGACCGATCAGCCACGCGACCTTCGGGGTGCTGACGGCACTGCTCGCCTCGTGCGTTGCGCCCTGTTGCGCTGGCGAATTTTTCGGCACACCGAAACCTTAGCTATATTTCGGCACGCCGAAAAGAGCTTCGGTCGGTGAGCGAGCCGAACGCGAGTCGAAACGACGGTCTCGTGCGTGGAAGCGTTTCGTCTCGCTTCGCTCGCTCAACGACCGGGGTCGAGACACCGGCCCGGATACGCTGGCCCCGTGACCGACGAACCCGCGCCCGAGATCGAACCCGAGGCGGAGCCGGAGCGCGAGGCGGACACCACTGTCGGCGTCGGCCCCTGGCCGGGCGGACCGGATGCCTGGCCCGACGACCCGCGGTTCGACCCGGTCTTGCTCGCCGACGGGGATCGGCGAAACGTCGTCGATCAGTACCGCTACTGGTCGATGGACGCGATCATCGCGGACCTGGACGAGCGCCGGCATCCGTTCCATGTCGCGATCGAGAACTGGCAGCACGACATGAACATCGGATCGATCGTGCGCACCGCCAACGCGTTCCTCGCCGAGGCCGTGCACATCATCGGCCGCCGGCGCTGGAACCGCCGCGGGGCGATGGTCACCGACCGCTACCAGCACGTCATCCACCACGAGGACGTCGCGACCTTTGTGGCTTGGGCAGCGGAGCGCGCGTTGCCGATCGTCGCGATCGACAACGTCGAGGGATCCGTCGCGCTCGACCGTGCGGACCTGCCCGAGCGGTGCATCCTGATCTTCGGGCAGGAGGGTCCCGGGCTCTCGCCCGAGGCGCTCGCCGCAGCATCCTCCGTCGTCGAGATCACGCAGTACGGCTCGACCCGTTCGCTCAACGCGAGCG
This sequence comes from Microbacterium lacus, assembly GCF_002812805.1. Taxonomy (GTDB): domain Bacteria; phylum Actinomycetota; class Actinomycetes; order Actinomycetales; family Microbacteriaceae; genus Microbacterium; species Microbacterium lacus_A. The sequence goes on from NZ_NMUM01000044.1 coordinate 265,911, forward strand.
CCGCGGCCGCCGTCGTGATGTACGACTGGGCCCGCCGCTACGCCTAACCGGCGCGTCTAGTGCGCGCCCACGCGCTGCCAGGCCGTGCCGCGCACGCGCCAGCCGAGCGTCAGCAGGCGGGCGCACAGGTAGACGCCGAAGAACGATGCCGCGAGCCAGGCGAGCCCGCCCGCGCCCGTGACCCCGGTCGCCGAGACGATGACCAGCGCAGGCAGGAAGACGACGAGGTTCACAACACCGGCGAGGGCGAGATACGCGGCGTCGCCGGCGCCGATCAGCACGCCGTCGAGCACGAACACCACGCCGGCGATCGGCTGCGCGATGGCCAGGACGAGCAGGGCGGGCAGGATGAGCGCTGCCAGGACGGGCGATCCGGTGAATACCAGACCGATGGCACCCGAGAACACCGCGATCACCGCCCCCACGATCACGCCGAACCAGACGCCCCATGCCGCCGTCCGGCCGAGCACACGGCGCACACCGGCCGCGTCGCCCGCGCCCAGGCCCTTGCCCACGAGCGCCTGCGCCGCGATCGCGAGCGCGTCGAGGGCGAAGGCTGCGGCCGAGAAGATCGTGAACACCACCTGGTACCCCGCGAGTTCCTCGGGGCCCATGGCGGTCGCGACGACAACGGTCGAGAGCAGGGCGACCCGCAGGCTCACGGTGCGCAGGAACAGCCACCCGCCCGAGCGCGCCGAACCCCCGATGCCCTCGCGCTGCGGACGGAGGCGCGCGGAGTGCCGGGACGCGAGCCGTCCGATCACGACGATGTAGGCCGCGACCATCGCCCACTGCGCGATCACGGTGCCGATCGCCGAGCCCGCGATGCCCCAGCCGAATCCGTAGATCAGCAAAAAGTTGAGCCCTGCGTTCGCGGCGAATCCGACGCCGGCGATCCAGAGCGGCGTGACGGTGTCCTGCATTCCGCGCAGCAGTCCCGTCGCGGCGAACACGATCAACATGGCGGGCAACCCGCCCATCGAGAGCCCCAGGTAGATGCGCGCCTGCTCGGCCACCTCGGGTGTCGGGCCGAAGACGCCCACGAGCGCAGGTGTGGCGAGCCATCCGCCAAGAGCCAGCACGGCGCCGACGCCCAGCGCCAACCACATGCCGTCGATCCCGACCGACACGGCGCGGGACGGATCGCCCGCGCCGAATCGACGGGCCACGGCCGGGGTCGTGGAGTAGGCGAGGAAGATCATCAGCCCGACGATCGTCTGCAGCACGGCCGAGGCGATGCCCAGGCCCGCGAGGGGGTCGACTCCCAGATGCCCGATCATCGCCGCATCGACGATGAGGAACGCGGGTTCGGCGACCAGCGCCCCCAACGCCGGAACCGCGAGGCGCAGGATGTCGCGGTTCAGCCCGGCGGATGACGGCCGTTCGTCGCTGCGCTCGGGATCAGTCACTCCTTGAGCCTAGGAGGCCTACCCCGGCGCGGCGCGCCCGGTCAAGGGGATCGCGCGGGTGTCGTCGCGGCCTATTCTGGTGGTATGGACGACGCGCTCCGGTCCGGTCTCGCGCTCGATGAACTGAGCTCCGAGATCCGCCCCCAGGACGACCTTTTCCGCCACGTCAACGGCGGGTGGCTCGAAAGAACCGAGATCCCCGAAGACAAAGCGCGCTGGGGGTCCTTCCACGCGCTTGCCGAGCAGGCCGAAGAGCACGTGCGCGAGATCATCGAGCAGTCGCAGCTCGCCGAGCCCGGTACCGAGACCCGCAAGATCGGCGACCTCTTCACGAGCTTCATGGACACCGAGCGGATCGCCGAGCTGGGCGCGAGCCCGATCGCCCCGCAGCTCGAGCGCGTCGCCGCGATCGAGGACATGACCGGCCTGCTCACCGTCATCGGCGATCTCGAGCGCGAGGGCGTCGGGGGACTCCTCGGCCTGTATGTCGAGCCCGACCCGGGCTCGCCGGACCGCTACGTCCCGTTCTTCCTGCAGGGCGGCATCACCCTCCCCGACGAGAGCTACTACCGTCTGCCGAACTTCGCCGAACTGCGCCTCGCGTACCGCGCACACATCGAGCGGATGCTGGAGCTCGCCGGTGTTGCGGATGCCTCCGCCACCGCGGACCGCATCTTCGCGCTCGAGACCGAGCTCTCCACACACCACTGGGACAACGTCAAGAGCCGCGATGCGGTCGCGACCTACAACCTGATGTCGTGGGAAGACTTCGCGACACTCGCCGGTGTCGACCTCGCGCCCTGGCTCTCTGCCGTCGCGCCGGGTCACGAAGAGGCCTTCGCCGAGGTCGTCGTGTCGCAGCCGAGCTTCGTGGAGGGTCTCGGACCGCTCCTCACCGAAGAACGGCTCGAGGACTGGCGCGCCTGGCTCGCCTACAAGGTCATCCACGCCGCCGCCGCGTTCCTCTCCGACGAGTTCGTGGCCGAGAACTTCGCCTTCTTCGGGACGCAGATGACCGGTGTTCCCGTGAACCGCGAGCGCTGGAAGCGTGGGGTGAGCCTGACGCAGGCCGCCCTCGGCGAGGCCATCGGCAAGGTCTACGTCGAACGTCACTTCCCGCCGACGGCGAAAGAGGCGATGGACGAACTCGTCGCCAACCTGATCGAGGCCTACCGGCAGAGCATCACGGATCTCGAATGGATGAGTCCCGAGACCCGCGAGCGTGCGCTGGACAAGCTCGACAAGTTCACTCCGAAGATCGGCTACCCCGATGTGTGGCGCGACTACGACGCCCTCGAGATCGACGCCACCGACCTCGTCGGCAACATCCGTCGCGCTCATGTCGCCGAGCATGACCGCCAGCTCGCCAAGGTCGGGGGCCCGATCGACCGCGACGAATGGCACATGACGCCGCAGACGGTCAACGCGTACTACAACCCGCTGATGAACGAGATCGTGTTCCCCGCGGCGATTCTGCAGTACCCGTTCTTCGACGCCGACCGCGACGCCGCCGCGAACTACGGGGGGATCGGCGCGGTCATCGGTCACGAGATCGGGCACGGCTTCGACGACCAGGGCAGCCGCTTCGACGGCGATGGGCGTTTGCACGACTGGTGGACGGACGCCGACCGCGCTGCTTTCGAAGAGCGCACCTCGAGCCTGATCGCCCAGTACGACGCGCTGTCGCCCCTGGGCCTTCCCGAACACCACGTCAACGGGGCGCTGACGATCGGTGAGAACATCGGAGACCTCGGCGGCCTCGGCATCGCGCTGAGGGCGTACGAACTGTCGCTCGGCCCTTCGACAGGCTCAGGGACCGAATCCGCGCCTCGCGCGGAAGCCGGTGGGCCGGTCATCGAGGGTTACACGGGAACCCAGCGCCTGCTCCTGTCGTGGGCGCAGGTCTGGCAGCAGAAGGGACGGGATGCCGAAACCATCCGTCTGCTGACGATCGACCCGCACTCGCCCAATGAGTTCCGCTGTAACCAGATCGTCCGGAACATCGACGCGTTCTACGACGCTTTCGAGGTGACCGCAGACGACGCACTCTGGCTTGAGCCGGCGGAACGTGTCACGATCTGGTGACCCCCTTCTCATAACCCGCATCGGAAGGACGCCCACTCGTGGGTACGCCCCCTGAGCCGCTCCGGGACGCATCGTCCCGGCCTGGGTCGCGCCGTGGCGGACATCGCACGAACCGCCGCGCCGCCGCCGGGCGCCGCTCCTTCGCTTCATCGCTGAAGGCGCTGGACGCGCTCGCCGCCTCGGGTGCCCGGGTTTCGGTGCACGTGGCAGACCTCGATACCGACAAGATCGTGCTGGCGGGGGATGACTTCCTGACGAGCCCGATCGGTGGCCTCGGCATCCTGCCCCTCCTCATCGAGGTTGCCGCTCGCTTCGACGACGGATCGCTCGATCCCCTTGAGATCGTGGAGCGTGCCCGCATCGAGCAGGTGGAGGGTGCCGGGGTGTGGCGGCACCTGCGCGCTCCCGCGCTGCCGCTCTGCGATCTCGCGGTGCTCGCTGCCGCGACGGGCGATTCGCTCGCGGTGAACCTGCTGCTGGACCGGGTGGGTATGGAGAGCGTGCACGCGCGGATCAATTCGCTCGGGTTGGAACGCGTCGCGCTCCTCGACCGCCTGCGCGATCGACGCGGTCCGGATCACGCGCCGCACTTCGCACTGGGTTCGGCACGTGAGCTGGCCGGACTCTTCGCAGCCATGGTCAACACCAGCCTCGTCAACGCGGCCGTGAGTGCGCAGGTCTCGGAGTGGTTGAGCCTGAACGAAGACCTGAGCCTCGTCGCATCCGCTACCGGTCTTGATCCTTTCGCGCACGAGGACGACCACGGGCTGCTCTTCGTGAACAAGACGGGGCGGGACGCCGGGGTGCGCGCCGAGGCGGGAGTGCTGGCCGGCCCCCGTGCGGGCGTTGCCTATGCGCTCATCGTCTGCTTCGACGACCTCTCGATCGCGCACCGCCTGCGCGCGCACGACGCCTTCCGGACGCTCGGCGTCGACCTCATGGAGTACGTGTACTGACGGTCAGGCTTCGAGCGCGTCGACCAGGTCGAGGCCGCGACGCGCCCACTCGATCTCGCCCTTGGCGCGCTCGACCAGGCCCTCGTAGGCGAACCGCTTGTACGCCACGGTGCGCTCGCGCTCCGCTTCGGGGGTGACCGCGAGCCGTCGCATCAGCATGGGGTTGTCGCGCGCGTCGATGCGGCGGAGCTCCCCCTCCCACTGCTCGAGCTCGCTCTCCCACTGCACGATATGCGCCCGCAAGAAGGCACGGGCGTCGTCGGGCGCTGCGACCTCGAGGTAGGCGGCGCGCAAGTGCGCGGGATCCCGGACCCGCTGGTAGTCGAGGGGAGCAGCCATCCACGCAACGAACGCCGCGTCGCCCGTGGGAGTCACATGGTAGAGCCGGCGGGTGCCGCGCTCGCCGCGAAGCTGATCTTCGCCCTCGACGAGTCCCTCGGACTCCATCTTTCGCAGCTCGGGGTAGATCTGGGAGTCGGGCGCGTGCCAGACATGGCCGACCGAGAGCGAGAACTGCTTCTGCAGGTCGTAGCCGGATTGCGGGCCCACGCGCAGGAGGGCGAGCAGTGCGTAACGCAGGCTCATCTGTCCTCCTCTTGGACGGTCACCCGAGGTTAGCAATCCCGCAGGGTGGGAATGGTGCGAGGGGGCCCGAGCTGTCGCCCGGACCCCCTCGGGTCAATCAGCTACTCAGTCCGAGTAGCCCGTGCGCCAGCCACCCTGGTAGGTGGCGCGGGCGACGGTGGAGTACGGAATCGGGCTGACCACGGCGCGAACCTCGGTTTGCTCGTGCGGCTCGACGGAGGCCTTCTTGGTGCCACCGTTCGGCTCGCCCCAGACGACCTTGAGTTCGGTACCCTCGGGAACCGACGGGTCGATCGTCGCGAGCGAGAGGCCGCGACGCTCGTTCGAGGAGTACCCGGTGAACATCGAGTAACCGACGACCGTGCCATCCGCGTCCACGACCGAGTCGTAGTTCGCCGAGCCGTAGTTGGCCAGCGGCAGGTCGAAGAACTTGTAGTTCGGGCCGTCGACGTTCAGCAGCGACGTCCAGACCTTGCCGAGGTCCTCGGCGTCCCACGCCAGCGTGACCTTCTTGCGCTGGCCGGCCTGGTCCATCTTCTCGAGCGCGTCGCGACCGATGAAGTCGTGGTCGAACTTCACGAACGAACCGTAACCGAGCTCCCACGGCGTGAGGTAGTAGTCCTCGATGTTGTCCGACACGAACGAACCGGCAAGCGTTCCGGTCGCCTCGTAGCTGTCGGCGGGCAGCCACTCGCGGTAGGCCTGCTCTTCGGCGCCGGTGTAGATGGCGGGGAGCGGCGAGGGGATCCAGCCCGACTCGAGCGTGTTCGAGGGGTAGGCGCGCGATCCGACGGGGAGCAGACCGAACTCCTGGCCGGCCTCGACGATCAGGTCGCGGATCTGGTGGTGCTCGGCGTACGGGCCCCAGATCTCGAGTCCGGGTGCTCCGGCCATACCGTGGCGGAGCGTGCGGACGTTCATGTTGCCGATCTTCATCTCGGACATGTTGAAGAAGCCGAGCTTCTCGAGCGGTCCGCCGTTGAGCTTCTCGATGACGGCCCAGGCGTTCGGGCCCTGGATCTGGAAGCGGTAGTACTTGCGGGCCACCGCGTCGCCGTAGGGACGCGAGGGCGAACGACGGTCGACGACGACCTCGAGGTTCTGATATCCGCCGGTCTCGCCGTGGAACATCAACCAGTTCGACGCGGGCGCGCGGCCGACGTACACGTACTCGTCCTCGGCCTCGCGGAAGAGGATGCCGTCACCGATGACGTGACCCGAGGCCGTGGTCGGAACGTACTGCTTGGCCTTGTTGACCGCGAAGTTCGCGACGGAGTTGATCGCGGTGTCCGAGATCAGCTTGATGGCGTCGGATCCCTTGAGGAACACGTTGTCCATGTGGTGCGACTGGTCGTAGAGCACGGCGGTGTCGCGCCAGGCCTTCTGCTCCTTGATCCAGTTCTGGAAGTCGGCCGGAACGACCGGGTAGATGTACGAGCCGATCTGCGAGTTGCGCAGGAGTTCGACGGGGCTTCCCGCCGCGTCGATGACTTCCTGCAGATTCTTCGGTGCCACGTTGGACCTCTCTCTCGGGATTGCGGACGGATGCCCGCGGGGTGGTTAGTAAACGGTTGGATTAGAAAACGATGGTGTGGTTGCCGTGCCGGATGACGCGGTCGTCGGCGTGCCATTCGACGGCGCGCGAGAGCACGGCGCGCTCGACGTAGGCGCCGCGTGCCTGCAGGTCCGCAGCCGTGTGGGCGTGCGTCACGCGGGCGACATCCTGCTCGATGATCGGGCCCTCATCGAGGTCCTTCGTCACGTAGTGGCTCGTCGCGCCGATCAACTTGACCCCGCGTTCCTTGGCCTTCTTGTAGGGCCCCGCGCCGATGAAGGCGGGCAGGAACGAGTGGTGGATGTTGATCACGGGCACGCCGACGTTCGTGATGAAGTCGTCCGACAGGATCTGCATGTACCGCGCCAGCACCACGAAGTCGACGTTGCCGGCGAGCAGCCGCACGATCTCGGCCTCGGCGGCCGACTTGTCCGGTCCCTGCGAGGGGACGTGGAAGAACGGGATGCCGAACGAGCGCACGTCGTCCGCCGTGTTGGTGTGATTGGAGATCACCATGGGGATCGTCACGTTCAGCTCGCCGCGACGGTGGCGCCACAGCAGCTCCAGCAGGCAGTGATCCGAGGTCGAGGCCAGGATCGCCATCCGCTTCGGGACCGACCGGTCGGTGAGGTTCCACTCGAGCCCGAGCGGCGTGATCGTCTCGGTCAGGTCGGCCGAGATGTCATCGAAGGCCGCGGTCAGGTTGGGGCGGTGGAAGACGACGCGCTGGAAGAACGCACCGCCGTTCGCGTCGTCCGAGTACTGATCCAACGAGACGATGTTTCCCTCGTTGCGGGTGATCAGGGCCGATACGGCCGAGACGATCCCCGGCTGATCCGGCCCGTGAAGGACCAGGCAGGCCTGATCCATCCGTGCTGCGATGTGCGTGCTCACAGTGTCCTCAGCTCATTCCGTCGACGTACTGGTGTGCCCAGTCTGCCGTGGCCTTGAGCCCACCGAAGGTGTAGAAGTGCAGTTTCACCTCGCCCGAGGCGGGGTCGGCAGCGAGCAGCGCCGACAGGTCCGTGACGAACTTGTCGGGGCCGGCGGTGCCCATCAGGTTGGTGAGCGAGAAGCCGTACTTCTTCACGATCATCGCGTTCGCACCCACGCCGAAGCGGCGGGCGAAGTTGATCAGGCGCTTGATGCCGGCGGGGCCGGGCGTGCCGATGCGGATCGTGGATTCGATGCCGCGCCCACGAACTCCCTGGACCCAGTCGATCACCGGGTCGGTGTCGAAAGCGAACTGGGTGAGGATCGTCGCGTCGAGGCCCTGTTCCTTGAGGGCGGCCGACTTGTCCTCGAGGTGACGCCAGAGCACGTCCTTCGCGATGTCGGGGTGGCCCTCGGGGTAGCCGGCGATCGAAACTTCCTTGACGCCGTACTTCTGCAGGAGGCCGGTCTGGATGACCGACAGCGAGTCGGGGTACGGGCCCTCGGGCTCGGCCGGGTCGCCGCCGACGGCGAAGACGCTGTCGGTCGCGCCGACTTCCTGCAGGCGGCCAAGGAACTCCTCCAGCTGGTCCTGCGACGACAGGCGGCGGGCCGAGATGTGCGGGACCGGGATGAAGCCCATGTCGCGGACGGCCTTCGAGGCGGTGACCCGCATCTCGAGGTCCTCGTTGCCGAGGAACGTGACGTTGATCTTCGTGCCGGCGGGGATGGAATCCTTCGCCTCGATGAGGCCCGGGACATCCTTGCCGGTCATCTCGAGGGAGTAGTTGCTGACCAATTCCAAAGCTGCGGCCTTATTGACCGGCTGAGTAGAACGTGACACTGATCGAGGTCCTTTCCGCTCTCAGTACGGAACGCGTCTTCGCGCTTCCTGTCTGCGACATTACCTATCTACATAGGGAATGTCCAGAGGGAAATCGGATGCGTCGGCTCAGGCGCGTTCGTTCCGTGCGGCCGATGCGACGCCGGCCTCACTCTCGAGGGTCATGAGCGCGCGGGTTTCTTTCAGCATCGCGAGCAAGAGATCGTTGAGTTGCGTGATCTGTGCGGGCTCGAGGTGGGAGAGGACGATCTCCTGCCCGCGCAGCGAGACGGGCATCATGAGATCGTGCATCTCGGCACCGGCACGCGTCAGGAACATCGGCCGCGACCCGCGGGGACCGTCCGAGAGTTCGATCAGTCGGCGGTCGGTGAGCACACCGACGCTCTTCGAGACGACCGCCTTGTTCATCGAGGTGAATTCTGCGACGTCCGTAGCCGCCATCCCGGGTCGCAGCCCGAGTGACGAGATGACGCGCCAGTCGTTCGTGCCGAGCCCGAAGCGTCGACGAAGCTCGTGGGACTCCCGCCAGACGAGCGCGTTGGAGAGCAACGCAAGCAAGCGCGGGGTGAAGTGATCGGGGTCGATGGAGTTCGGCAATGGATCAGTGATCAGTCCGGACTCTCGCCCAGCACCGGTCTGCGGCACGTCCGTCATCGCTGTCCTTTCGTGTCATCGGTGCGGAGAGCAGCACTACTCGGGAGATACGCGTCGGCGCGGCATCCGATTTCCTGAGAATCCGGATGCCGCGCCGAAACGATCGCTCAGTGCGCCATCTGTGCGAGAGCCTCGGGGTCGATGACCCCGATCGACCGGGTGTCCTGGAACGCCCGAATGCCCTCGATACCCTGTTCGCGCCCGATGCCCGACTGCTTCATGCCGCCGAACGGGGCGCGCAGGTCGAGCCGCGTTGCTCCGTGATCGTTGACGAAGACGTATCCGCAAACCAGCTGGTTGCCGATACGCGTCGCGGTGGCCGGGTCGGCCGTCCAGACGCTGCCGCAGAGTCCGCCCCAGGTGTCGTTGGCGACGTGGACGGCCTCCTCTTCGGTGTCGAACGGGATGATCGGGATGACCGGGCCGAACTGCTCCTGCGTCACGACCCGCAGTTCCGGGTCGGGGTCGACCACGATCGCGGGGCGCAGGAAGTTACCGCCGGCGAGGTCGCCGCCGGGCAGCTCCCCGAATTCGAGCACGGTCGCGCCGGAGTCCTTGGCCTCTTCGATGATCTCCTCGACGAACGCCTTCTGCACCGGGGAGTGGAGCGGACCCATCGTGGTGCCCTCGTCGAGCCCGTAGCCGATGACGGCCTTCTCGAGTCGTGCCGACAGACCGTCCACCACCTCCTGCATCCGGGAGCGGTGCACGTAGATGCGCTTGGCATTCATGCAGATCTGGCCCGTGGAGTCGAAGATCGCCGCGTACAGCCGGTCGAGGTGCACGTCGTCGATGATGGCGTCCTCGGCGAAGATCGCCGCGTCGTTGCCACCGAGCTCGAGCGTCACGCGGGTCAGCGACTTCGCCGCCATCTCCATGATCCGCTTGCCACCGTTGACGGACCCTGTGAAGCAGACCTTCGCGATGTCCGGGTTCTGGATGAGAGCACCCATGTTCTCGTCCTTGCCCGTCACGACGTTCAGCACACCCGCGGGAAGCTTCTCAGCCACCCGCTGCACGACCCGGGTCGTCGCCAGCGGCGCCGAGGGCGGTGGCTTGACGATCACGGTGTTTCCCGCGAGGAGAGCGTGCGGGAGGGAGGCCGCGAGGATCGCGATCGGCCAGTTGAACGGCACGATGATGGTCACGACCCCGAGCGACTGGTACGACACCTCGGTCGTGACCGGGATACCGGGAACGACGGGGAGCGTCTTGCCGGCGTCGACCTCGTCGGCGATCATGAGCGCGAGATTCCAGCGGATCTCGAACACCAGGGCGTCGACCCAGGACTCCATACGGATCTTGCCGTTCTCCTGCGACAGGATTGCGGCATCGGTGTCGCGATCGTCCGCGATCCCGGCGATGGCGTCGGCCATCTGGCGCGCGCGCTCGGCGGTCGACAGGGCCGACCAGGCCGGGTACGCCGCCTTCGCGGCCGCAACGGCATCGGCGACATCGGCGGCGGAAGCTGCGGCAGCCTCGCCCACGACGACTCCGGGCTTCGCCGGGTCGGCGACCGAGATCGTCTCCGCTGTCTGCCGTTCCTGGCCACCGATGAACAGTCCTGTACGGACGGGGGCTTCAGTACTCAACGTGTCGGACAAGCCGACCACCCACCTCTCTGTGTGTTTGTCGAACAAAAGCGTGCTGCCTTCACCTGCGCCATGATGGCACGGGTTTCGGGTGTCGGTCTCAGGTTTCATGAAGTCGTCTTCGACCTTCCTGAAGTTTACCTCCATTCTTGTTTACCTGTAAATGAGTTCGTGCTAACGTCTCCCAGGTCAGCCCCCCTCGGGCCCGGCTGACACGGTCGATGGCGACGCAGATGTGCTGCACGCATCGACATCCATGTCATCAAAGAGGAGGCAGAGGATGGTTCGAGAGAGCCTTGTTCCCGTGGGCGAACGCCGCGATGTGGCGCAGCTGGAGGATCTCGCATTCGAGCTTCGCCAGAAGTTGCTGCACCTGTGCGGCACGTACGAGGGTGCGGTGCACATCGGCGGGGACCTGTCGTCAGCGGACATCTTCACCGCGCTGTTCGAGTACGGGTTGACGGTCGATCCGACCGATCTCACCAACCCGTCCCGCGACCGCTTCGTGCTCAGCAAGGGGCACGCGGCCGTGGCGATGTACATCGCGATGGCGATCCGCGGCTTCTTCTCGTACGACGGAATCGTCGACACGTACGGACAGCTCGACAGCGCCTACGGTATGCACCCCTGCAAGGTTCAGCTTCCGGGAGTGGAGGCGTCGACGGGTTCGCTCGGTCACGGCCTGCCGCTCGCGGTCGGGATGGCGCTCAGCGCCCGCGGCCGTGGCGAGAGCCATCGCGTCGTGACCCTGATGGGTGACGGCGAGACCGGCGAAGGCTCCGTCTGGGAGGCGGCGCTCGCCGCCAGCTCGAACAAGCTCGGCAACCTCGTCGCCTTCATCGACCGCAACCGACAGCTCATGACGAGCTTCGACGAGGAGCGCGTCACGCTCGAGCCCTACCCCGAGAAGTGGGCCGCGTTCGGATGGAACGTCATCCACATCGACGGTCACGACATGGGGGCGCTCGTCGGCGCGATCGACAGTCTTCCCGCAACCGATAGCAAGAAGCCCACCGTTGTCATCTGCGAGACGGTCAAGGGCAAGGGCGTCGACTTCATGGAGCGCAACCTCGCGTGGCACGCGGGATCGCTCGGCGCCGCCGACCTCGAGCGCGCCATGGCCGCGCTCTCCGCCAGCCGCGTTAAGGAGTCCGTCTGATGCCCGTTACGTTCACATTCGGCGAGTTCCTCGGTGCTCGCTCCGTCATCGGCACCACGCTCGCCGAACTCGGCGACGAATACCCGAACCTCTGGGTCCTGACCCCCGACATCGGGGCCACCCTCGTGGAGTTCCGCGACAAGTTCCCCGAGCGCTTCCTCGACGTGGGCCTCGCCGAGCAGGCGTGCGTCGGCATCAGCGCGGGCCTCGCTTACGACGGCAACATCCCCGTGGTCTCGGGCATGCTCCCGTTCCTCTCCATGCGCGCGCTCGAGCAGATCCGCACCGACGTCTGCTACCCGAACCTGCCCGTGAAGATCATCGGCACGCACGGCGGTCTCGTTGGCAACGGCGGCTCGACGCACTACGCCGTCGAGGACCTCACCCTCATGGGTGCGCTCACCAACATGACGGTCACCTCGATCGGTGACCCGCTGATGGTGGGCGAGGTGTTGCGTCAGTCCATGACGATGACGGGACCGCTCTACATCCGCCTCGCCGTCGGCAAGAAGGACAAGGTCCTCTACGAACCCGGCACGCAGGACATCCGCATCGGCAAGGGCATCATCGCCCGCGAAGGCACCGACGCGACGATTTTCACGCACGGCACAACCGTCGCCCAGGCCCTGGACGCCGCGGACGAACTGGCCAAGGACGGCCGCTCCATCCGCGTCGTCGACATGTGGACGCTGAAGCCGATCGATGAAGAGCTCATCATCCGGTCGGCCGCCGAGACCGACGGCCGGTTCATCGTGCTCGAGGACCACCTCGCGTACGGTGGGCTCGCCACCCGCATCGCCGACGTCGTCACCGACAACGGTGTTCACCTGACGGCCTTCGAACGCCTGGGCATCCCCCAGGTCTACGCCGGCTTCGGCGAGGACGAGCAGCTGCGCGATAAGCACGGGTATGGCCTCGAGGCGACGATCGCAGCGATCCGACGCGTCATCGCCGCGAAGCGCTGACGGACATCCTCGAATCCACTCAACGGAGAGTCATGAGAACAGTAGCCGTCACCAAGATCGGCAGCCTTCGGGATCCTGACGCGGATGCCCGCGGCCGCATCGGCGTCGTGGATTTTCCCGAGCAGCCGCTCGGACCCGAGGACGTCCGCATCCGCGTCGCGTACGCCGCCATCTGCGGGTCTGACCCGCACCTCGCCGAGGGATTCTTCGGCACCGATGTTCCGATCGGCCTCGGCCATGAGATCTCGGGCGTCATTGAAGAACTGGGCGAGCGCGCGCATCGCAACGGGCTGCGCGTGGGCGACCGGGTCGCGGGAAACTTCCTGCGGTTCTGCGGCACCTGCCGGCCGTGCCAGGAGGGGCGCCAGCAGTTCTGCGAGAACATCCAGGAGTACAACCGACCCGGCATGGCCGAGAGCGTGACGTGGCACGAGTCGCAGGTGTACCGGCTGCCCGACGATGTGTCGCTGCTGCAGGGGTGCATTCTCGAGCCGACCTCGGTCGCCGTGCGGATCGCGGACAAGACGCGGATCCGCGTCGGTGATCGCGTGGCGATCTGCGGCGGCGGACCGATCGGTCAGCTCACGCTCCAGGTCATGAAGATGTACGGTGCCACGTCGCTCACGATGATCGAGCCGATCGAAGGTCGTCGCGACATGGCCCTCCGCCACGGCGCCGAGCACGTCATCGACCCGGTCGGTGAGAACCAGTTCGAGCGCGCCGACGCCATCACCTCCGGCCGAGGATACGACATCGTGATCGATGCTTCGGGGTCGCCGCGCGCTGTGCAGGGTTTGCTCGACATTGCGGCCAAGGGCGACACGGTGATCTACGGCGCGATGTATCCGGCCGAGTTCGCGATGCCACTCAACCTGTCGGACTACCTGTACCTGAAAGAACTGACGCTCACGGGTATCTTCGTGTCGCCGTACGCGTTCCCACGGGCGCTGCAGGTCCTGCCGCACCTCGATGTCGACGAGCTCACCGCCGCGGTTTTCGACCTCGATGATGCACCCGCCGCGTTCGAGGCGCACATGAGCGGCGCACATCCCAAGGTCGTCATCCGCTGCAACGATCTCGACGCCGCCGGGAGTGCGTCATGACGTCGGTCGGGGACGCGGCGGTCGCGACCGACGTGCTGCCCGCTCTCGAGGCGATCGACATCGCCAAGAGCTTCGACGGCGTGCATGCCCTGAAGGGCGTGAGCTTCTCGGTCCAGCCGGGCGAGATCCACGCGCTCCTCGGTGAGAACGGCGCCGGTAAGTCCACGCTCATCAAGGTGGTCACGGGTCTGTACGCCCCGGACTCCGGTCAGATCAGACGAGAAGGTGAAGATGTCGTCTTCGCCAACGTGCGGGCCGCCCACAAGGCCGGCATCGTCGCGCTCTATCAGGAGCTTTCGATCGTTCCGACGACCTCGGTCGCGGAGAACGTCCTTCTGGGGGAGCAGCTGCCGAGCCGCGCCGGCATCGTCAACGGGCGCGCTCTGCGTCGTCAGGCGCGAGAGCAGCTCGACCGACTGAACCAGAAGATCTCGATGCGTAAGCTCGCCGGTGACCTCTCGCCGGTGCAGCAGACGATGGTCGCCGTGGCTCGTGCGCTCGCGACGGACGCGCGCGTGCTCATCCTCGACTAGCCGACGGCGTCGCTCACCGATACCGAGATCCGCGAGGTATTCACGGTCCTGCGCTCGCTTCGCGACGAGGGCGTCGCGATCGTCTACGTCTCGCACCGCCTCGAAGAGGTCTTCGAGCTGTGCGACCGTCTCACGATCATGCGTAACGGCGAGACGATCACGACGAAGAATGTCGCGGACACCACCATCGGAGAGGTCATCTCGACCATGGTCGGCCGGAACGCCGACTCGCTCTATCCCGAGCGGGGGAAGACCTCGACCGAGGTCACTCTCGTTGTCGAGGGGCTGGACGGCCGGCGCGTCACGGATGTCTCCTTCACCGCGCATAAAGGCGAGGTACTGGGAATCGGAGGGCTGGCAGGCTCCGGACGGAGCGAATTGCTGCGGATCCTCGCGGGCGCGCAGGCCTCGAAGGCGGGCACGATCACCGTGGGTGGACAGGTCATTCCGCGCCGTGCGGGCGTCGGACGAGTCCTCGCCGCCGGCGTCGCGCTCGTGCCGGAGGAACGCCGCAGCCAGGGTGTGCTTTTGGGCTCGTCGATCCAGGACAACATCGCGCTCGCCAACATCTCATCGGTGAGTCGACTCGGCTGGGTGTCGCGGGGGCGAATCGCTGAGATCGCCAAGCGCGGCATGGCAGACCTGCAGATCAAGGCGCGGAGCGCCCGCCAGCCGGTCGGCGAACTGTCCGGCGGGAACCAGCAGAAAGTGGTTCTCGCCAAGATGCTCGCGCGCAAACCGCAGGTTCTGCTCATGGATGAGCCCACCCGCGGTATCGATGTCGGCACCAAGGCCGAGATCTACCGCCTCATCCGCGAACTCGCCGCCACCGGCACGACGGTGATCGCGGTCAGCTCCGAGCTACCAGAACTCATCGGGATGTGCGATCGAATCCTGATCATGCACGAAGGCTCGATCGCGGGCGACGTGCCCGCCGAAGGCGCCGACGACGAACTCCTCCTCTCTTACGCATACGGAAGGTCCACATCATGACAGTTCAGAAGGAGCCGACGCGGACCGGGACGATCATGGCCCAGCAGTCGCGCACGGCCGGCAGGGTCCTCATCCAGAGCGGCACGGTCGTCGCCCTCATCCTGTTGATCATCTTCTTCTTCGCGATGCGGCCCGAGACGTTCCTGTCGTTCGTGAACATCCGAAACATCCTGTACCAGATCTCGATCCTGGCGATCATCGCCGGGGCGCAGACGATCGTCATGGTGCTCGGTGACTTCGACCTGTCGGTCGGCGCGACATCGAGTCTTGCCGGTGCGGTCACCTCGGTGATGCTTCTCGACGAGAACTCCATGCCCGTGGCGATCGGGGCGGGCCTGGCGGTGGGGATCCTCGTCGGGTTGGTCAACGGAGTGCTCATCGCATATCTCAATCTTTCGGCGTTCGTAGCGACGCTTGCCACAATGACCTCGGTGATCGGCCTCGCGTACCTCGTCACCGGGGGAACGACGGTGTTCGGGATGCCGGCAGAGTTCAACGCGCTCGGGCAGGGACGCTTCCTGAACGTGCCCCTTCCCGTCTACTTCGCGGTGGCGATCTCGATCATCATCTGGGCGCTGCTGCGGTTCACGACACTCGGACGCCGCCTGCACGCCATCGGCGGCAACGTCGAGGTCGCGCGGCTCTCGGGTGTCAACGTGCGGTGGGCGCGCCTGCTCGCGTTCACGATGGCCGGCTTCGTGTCGGCGATCGGCGGAATTCTGCTGGCCGCTCGCCTCGGAAGTGCCGCAGCGGAGCAGGGCGGCGACAACACGCTGTTCTCGGTCGCGGCGGTCTTCCTCGGCATGACCGTGATCCGGTCAGGTGCCGCCAACCTCGGCGGCACGATGATCGGCGTCGGCATCATCGGCGTCATGAGCAACGGCCTGAACATCCTCGGCGTGAACGCCTATGTGCAGCAGGTGGTGACCGGACTCATCATCATCCTCGCCGTCGTCCTGTCCGGCCTCAAGACGCGGGAGCGATAGCAACGCTCCCACGGGCCTCGCGACCCGTTTTTCGCGGGGCCATCAATCCCTCACAACCAGCGCAATCACACAAAGGAGTAGATACGTGCGTACACAATTCAAGGTGGTGGCTGCTTTCGCAGCCGCTGCAGTCCTCGCTCTCACCGGCTGCTCGGGCGGAGGCTCCGGCGACAACACCGGCGGCGGTGGCGAGGACGACCCCTTCAAGGTCATCGCGTTCACCTCGGGCAACCAGACGCCGGTCGGCGCCTGGTGGGTCAAGGCCGTCACGGCCAAGGCCGAAGAGCTCGGCTGGGATCTCACGATGATCCAGGGCGACTTCGACTTCCAGAAGATGAACCCGGCTGTCGAGAGCGCCATCGGTCAGGGCGCCGACGTCATCCTCGACGGGTACACCGACGTCTCGTCGATCGGGTCGATCGTGACCGCGGCCCAGGATGCCGGCATCCCCATCTTCTCGATGGACGCCGGAACTGAGCCGACCGACGCCTTCGCCACCAACATCACGACGAACCAGCAGCAGATCGTCGACATCACCGTCGATGCAATCGGCGAGGACATCGGCGGTCTGGAAGGCAAGACGGTGATGGTCATCGGCCACGACCCGCACGCCGGCATCCGCCAGCGCTCGGGCTTCGCGGTCGAGGCGTTCGAAGCCGCGGGTGCCACGGTTGTCGGCGGTGAACCGCAGCAGGTGACGAACCCGGCGACGGGTCGTACCGAGGCGCTCAACTTCGTCACGGACTACCTCTCCGCCAACCCCGACGGCCTGGACGCCGTCTGGGCCGGCTGGGACGACGCGGCGCTCGGTGCTGCTCAGGGCCTGTCCGAGTCGGGATCCGATGCACCCGTCACGGGTGTCGACGCTCTGGCCGAGACGCTCGCGGCAATCGAGGCCGGCGGCAACATGCTCGCCACGATCGATCAGCCCTGGCCCGTCGTGCTCGACATGTTGATGGAGGACGTCCTGGCCTACCAGGAGGATGGCACGATGCCCGCCGAGAACTTCGTCGCCGTCGACGTCACGCTCGTCACGGTCGACAACGCGGCCGACACCACCCCGTCCGACCAGCTCTAACGCTCGACCGCTGTGCCCGCGGGGGCGGGTGCTCCGGCATCCGCCCCCGCACCATTCACTTCCGCCGATCCAACGATGACCGGATCTGCGAATCCATACACTCGAAGAAGAGGAATACCCATGCGTCTCGACGGAAAAGTCGCGCTCATCACCGGTGGCGCCAGCGGCATCGGTCTCGCCACGGTTCGGAAGTTCGTCCGTGAGGGCGCGAATGTCATGATCGCCGACATCAACCAGGCGCAGGCGCAGGCCGCCGCGCAAGAGATCGCGAGTGAGGGTTTCGAGGGCAGTGTCGCCGCCGTCGGAGTCGATGTCTCGGTCTTCGCCGAGGTCGAGGCCGCCGTCGCCCGCGCGGTCGAGGTCTTCGGCAAGCTCGATGTGATCTTCAACAACGCCGGCATCGCGGGCGGCAAGCCTCTTCTCGACCATGACCCCGCCGTCGACTACGCACCCATGATCCGTGTCGACCAGGACGGCGTCTACTACGGCATCCTGGCCGCCGGTCGGCAGTTCCGCGACCAGGGCACGGGTGGCGTGATCATCAGCACCTCGTCGATCTATGGCGAGCAGGCCGCCGAGCTCTCGTTCACCTACAGCGCCGCAAAGGCCGCCGTCATCTCGTTCACGCGCTCGGCCGCGTATGAACTGGCCGAGTTCGGCGTGCGTGCCGTCGCGATCACCCCGGGCCGCGTGGGCACGGCCATCATCAACCAGTTCAGCGACGAGCTGAAGGCGACGTTCGCCGCCGAGCAGCTGCGCAACAAGATGACCGAGCCCGAAGAGATCGCGAACGTCGTGGCATTCCTGGCGTCCGACGAGGCGAATGTCATCAACGGCACCGTCGTGAGCGTGGACGACGGGTACTCGGTCTTCAAGCAGCGGCTCAACCTGCCGACCTTCTGAGGCCCGGACCATGAGCCTCGACGCAGAATCCGCGCCCCCTGACCTCGACGTCGCCTGCCACCTCAACGTGGTGCTCGCGGATGTGGCGTCGGACCTGTTGCCCGCGGCACTCGACGCGCTCGTCGAGGCCGGCTACCGCCGGGTGGTCCTGCCACCCCTCGATCCCGAATCGATCGATGTCGCCGGCCTCGCGCGCGTCTTCGCGGCGCGCGGCATCGCTCCGATCACGATCGCGGGACAGCTGCCCGGAGCGGATGTCTCGTCCGACGACGCCGACGAACGTGCCGCGGGCGCCGCAGCCCTGCGCGCTGCCGTTGAGCTGACCGCCGCGCTCGGCGGCGATCAGATGAACGGTGTCCCATACGGGCTGTTCGGGTCGCCGACGGGCCCCACGCCTGAGTCCGCGCTCTCGCGCTCCGCGGTCGAGGTGGGCCGGGTCGCCGACTACGCGCACGAGCGCGGCATCACGATGACGTTCGAGGTGCTCAATCGCTACGAGACGTCGGCGATCAACACCGCCGCCCAGGCGATGCGGTACGTCGAGGCGAGCGGTTCCGAACACCTCGGCATCCATCTCGACACCTTCCACATGGCGGTCGAAGAGGGGGACCTCGCCGAAGCGATCACGCTGGCGCTTCCGCGGCTCGGCTACCTCGAGCTCGGCCAATCCGGGCGCGGCGGGCTCTCCCGCGGCGCGGTCGATGTACCCGAGCTCGTCCGCCACGCTTTCGATAGCGGATACACAGGCCGCCTGGGTGTTGAAGCGTTCTCACGCGAGGTACTCTCGCCCGGGGCGAGCGACATGCTCGCGATCTGGCGGGCACCGTACCTCGACGGTGTGGGGCTCGCGCAAGACGCCATGCGGGTCATCCGCCGCGGCTTCGCACTCAGTACCGAGGGGCGCCGCGCGGCGCGACTCGCTCGGCTCTCTCACGAATAGATCGACGAAGGCTCGGACGACGCCGGGCGCACCCACGGAGGAGAACGACATGTCCAGCACGATCACCTCGACCGGCACCCTCATCGACGAGACGGTGTTCGGCGGCAAGATCTTCATCGATGGCGAATGGGTGGACGGTGAAGGCGGAACAGCCGCCTCTCTCGAACCCGCCACCGGCGCGACCCTCGCGACGGTCGGTATCGCCGGGCCCGGTGACGTCACCCGCGCCGCCGAAGGCGCTGCGCGGGCGCAGAAGGAATGGGCGGCGACCCCGCACCCCGCACGCGCCGCCGTTCTGCGCCGCGCCGGGCAGCTCTGGGAGCAGTACGCCGAAGAGATCGGCGGGTGGAACACCCGCGAAGTCGGAGCCATCCCCCCGCTCGCTGGGTTCGCGCTGCACGTCACCGCGGCCGAATGCTACGAGGCATCCGCTCTCCCCTCCGCGCCGCTCGGGTCGGTGCTCTCGAGCGAAGAGCCGCGCCTGTCGTTCGCGCAGCAGATGCCCGTCGGTGTCGTGGGCGTCATCTCGCCGTTCAACGTGCCCCTGATCCTCGGCATCCGTGCCGTCGCGCCGGCCCTCGCGCTCGGCAACGCCGTCATCCTCAAGCCCGACCCGCGCACCGTCGTGACCGGCGGGGTCTCGATGGTGCGCATCTTCGAAGAGGCGGGACTGCCGAAGGGACTGCTCCAGCTCGTCCCGGGCGGTGCCGACGTAGGCGAGGCGATGGTCGCCGACCCGCGCGTGCGCGTCATCGCCTTCACGGGATCCACCCGCGCCGGACGGATCGTCGGTGAGCTCGCGGGTCGCCACCTGAAGCGCGCCCACCTCGAGCTCGGCGGCAACTCGGCCTTCATCATTCGGGAGGACGCGGATGTGGCGCAGGCGGTGAACCTCGCCACGTGGGGATCGTTCCTGCACCAGGGCCAGATCTGCATGACGGTCGGCCGGCACATCGTGCACGAATCGCTCTACGAGCAGTACGTCACCGCGCTCGCCGAGAAGGCGGACTCCATGCACGTCGGAGACCCGGCAGCGGGCCCGGTGCACCTCGGGCCCCTCATCGACGAGGTCCAGCGCGATCGTGTGCACACACTCGTGCAGGATGCGGTGGCCCAGGGCGCCGAACTGCGAGCGGGCGGAACGTACGAAGACCTCTTCTACCGTCCGACCGTGCTCGCCAACACGCCGAAGGACGCCGCGGCGTACTGCGACGAGGTCTTCGGGCCCGTGGCATCCGTCGTCTCGTACTCCACCGACGACGAGGCGGTGGCGCTCGCATCCGACACCGAGTACGGCCTGTCGCTCGGCATCGTCACGAAGGACGTGCTCGGGGGACTCGCGATGGCGCAGCGGATCCCGACGGGCATCGTGCACATCAACGACCAGACCGTCAATGACGAGGCGAACGCCCCCTTCGGCGGTACCGGTGCGTCGGGCACGGGCTCACGCCACGGTGGCGCTCAGGCGAGCATCGACGCGTTCACCGAGACGCGCTGGATCACGATGCGCCGGGAGCCCGGGCAGTACCCGCTCTGACCTCACCGCGAGGGTGCCCGTTGTTTGCCGCGAGGGTGCCCGTTCTGACCACGAGGGTGCCCGTTCTGGCGCTCGTGTGGCACCCTCGCGCTGCGGAACGGGCACCCTCGCGCTGCGGAACGGGCACCCTCGCGCTGCGGGGTCGCGGGCTCTTTCCGGAGCTTATTCAACAATTACGTGACGGGCGTCACGAAAACCTTGACATTGGCACTGTGGTGACTCACGATGACTGAGTCACCACAGTGTTGTGTCCCCCGTTCGAGCAGTGATGCCTGGGCGAGTCTTCCGAAGCTGCGGCGGCGACCCTTGACCGACGACGAGAGGCTTATCAGTGAAGAAGAGTCTTGCCGCGATCGCCATCGCAGCCACGGCTGCCATCGCGCTCAGCGGATGCACCGATTCGGGCGCCAGCCCGTCCACCGCGCCGAGCGAATCGGGTGATGGCGAACTTCGCCAGATCCGCGTCGCCGCGCTCCCCATCGCCGAGACGGGCGCCCTCTGGGCGGCCATCGACGCCGGCATCTTCGAAGAGCACGGCCTGGACGTCGAGGTCGTGCCCGCGCAGGGTGGCGCCCAGGCGATCCCCGCCCTGCTGAGCGAAGACATCCAGTTCGCGATCGGGCAGCCGTTCGGCCCCATCCGTGCCGACCTGCAAGACCTCGGCATCGCGATCATCGGCGACTACGCCAACAGCCTCGCCGACGGCGAGGACGTGAACGCGGTCGTCGCCCTCGGCGATTCGGGCATCGCGAGCCCGAAGGACCTCTCCGGCAAGAAGGTGTCGGTGAACTCCCTCGGCGCCGCGGGCGACCTCACCATTCGCGCGGCAGTCGACGCGGACGGCGGAGACTCGTCGACCATCGAGTTCGTCGAGGTCGCGTTCCCCGAGGCCAAGGCGCAACTGGACGCCGGCACGATCGACGCCGCGTGGGTTCCCGACCCGTTCCGGGGCATCGTCCTCGGCGCAGGTGGCGTGTCGGTCGTGTCGCCCTATCAGGCCGTGATCCCGGGTCTGACCGTGCTGACCAACATCACCACGCAGAAGATGCTCGACGAGGACCCCGAGCTCGTGGCGTCTTACTCGGAGGCGATGGCCGAGGCCCTCGCCTACGCGGCCGACAACGAGGACGCCGTGCGCGAAGCCATCGCCACGGGGCTCGACATCCCGGCAGAGGCAGCGGCCGGCATCGTGCTGCCGACGTTCACCTGGGAGCTCGACACGGAGAGCATCGAGACGCTCGGCGATCTCGCCGTCGAGTACGAGTACATCGACGCGCTGCCCGACTTCGAGCGACTGCTGCAGCAGCAGTAACGGTTCGAGGGGGATGCGTCGATTCCGGCGGCATCCCCCTCGCCCCGCATCCCCAGCCCCGCAAGCATCAGGAGCGCACGTGACCGTCATCGACGCGCCGGCAGACGCCGGCTCGGCGCCGCATCCCGAAACGAGTGCGCGTCTTCGGCGCGGACGTAATCTGCGTTCGGCTCGCAAGGTCGCCCTCGGAGCGCTCGGGGTGGTGGGATTTCTCACGACCTGGCAGCTGGCGTCGACGCTCGGCTGGGTCAACCCCGAACAGCTGCCCTCGGCGACCGACACGTTCGGCCAACTCGGGCTCGAGATGTCCGACCTCGAGTTCTGGCGCAACGTCGGCCGCACCATGACGGCGTGGGCCATCGGTCTCGCCATCGCGACCGTCGCCGGTACGGCGCTCGGCGCGATCGTCGGCATGGTGCCGTTCCTCCGACGGGCGACGCACACCGTGGTGGAGTTCCTACGACCGATCCCGTCGGTCGCGCTCATCCCGCTTGCGATCCTGACCTACGGGCTGCAGATCCAGGCGGCGCTGATCATCATCGTCTACGCCGCCTTTTGGCAGATCTTCGTCCAGGTGCTCTACGGGGTCGCGGACATCGACACCGTCGCGCGCGACACGGCGCGCAGCTTCGGCCTGCCGCGGGCCTCGCGCATCCGGAATCTCGTGCTGCCGACCGCTCTGCCCTACCTGATGACCGGACTGCGTCTCGCGGCCGCGGTCGCGCTGATCCTGGCGATCACGGCCGAGATGACGATCGGCAACCCGGGGCTCGGCCGTGAGCTCGCGGTCGCCGCCGGAATCGGCAACTACACGACGGTTTACGCGATCGTCGTCGTGACGGGCGTTCTCGGCCTGATCATCAACCTCGTCTTCCGGGCCATCGAGCGACGCACGCTGTCGTGGCATCAGTCCGTACGAGGGGACGATGTCCTGTGACTCTGTACACCAGCACCGTACGCACCCCGCGACAGAAGTCCCGCGTGTGGGCCAAGCTCGGCGAGAGCACGCTCTACGCGATCGGGCTCCCGATCCTGCTGCTCGTCGTCTGGGGCATCTGGGGCACACTCGCTCCGGCGCAGTTCTTCCCGAGCCCCTTCACGATCTACGAGGCTTTCGTCGACACCTGGGTGGGCCCCGCCTTCTTCACCGACGTCGTACCGAGTGTGGCGCGACTGGCGATTGCGATCGTGCTCGCGGTCGCCATCGGCATCGCCGCAGGCACGATCATCGGCCTCACGCGCTGGCTGCGCGAGCTGCTCGAACCGATGCTCGAGTTCTTCCGCGCCATTCCGCCGCCCGTCCTGATTCCCGTCATCGCGGCGCTGCTGGGTACGAACCCGACGATGCAGGTCGTGGTGATCGTCGCCGGCTCGCTGTGGCCCGTCCTGTTGAACACGATCGAGGGAGTGCGCTCCACCGACGCGGTCATGACCGAGACGGCCCGCTCGTTCGCGCTCACACGTTCGGAGCGCCTGTTCAATCTTGTTCTGCCGGCCGCGAGCCCCCGCATCATGGCGGGCGTGCGTCAGACCCTGTCGGTCGCGCTGATCATGATGGTCATCTCGGAGCTGTTCTACGCATCGGCTGGTCTCGGCTACCAGATCAAGTTCTTCCAGACGAACTACCTGATCGCCGAGATGTGGAGCGGCATCGTGCTGCTCGGCCTGATCGGTGTTCTGCTCTCTGTCATCTTCACCATCGTCGAACGCCGCGTCCTGCGCTGGTACCACGGAATCAAGGAGGTGGAGCGTGCCTGAAACGCTCCTCGAGGTCACGAACCTCAAGAAGGTCTACGAATCGTCCACCGGCAACGTCGAGGCGATCGGCGACATCAGTTTCTCGATGAGGCGCGGTGAGCTCGTCGTCATCGTCGGCCCGTCCGGATGCGGCAAGACCACGCTGCTGAAGTGCATCGCGGGCCTGCTGGGGCCGACGGCGGGAACCGTGACACTCGACGGCAAGAAGGTCACGGGGCCACCGCCCAACATGGCTCTGGTCTTCCAGGAGTACGGGCGGAGCCTGTACCCGTGGCTCACCGTCCGCGGCAACGTCGAGCTGCCCCTCAAGCACAAGAAGCTGTCCAAGACAGAGCGCACTCAGCTCGTCGACGACGCTCTCCAGGCGGTCGGGCTCGCTCACGCGTCGAAGAGCTACCCCTGGCAGCTGTCGGGCGGCATGCAGCAGCGCGTCGCGATCGCGCGTGCTGTGGCGTACCAGCCGGAGGTCCTCATCATGGACGAACCGTTCGCGGCCGTCGATGCCCAGACGCGCGCGGACCTCGAAGACCTCGTACGCCAGCTCCACCTCGAGCGGGGCATGTCGATCCTGTTCGTCACGCACGACATCGACGAGTCTGTCTATCTGGGCGAGCGCGTCGTCGTACTCTCGAAGTCGCCCACCTGGGTTCAGGAGGATCTCGCGATCGACCTGGCGCCCGAGCGGGACCAGATCACGACGCGTGCGCTGCCGCGGTTCACGGAACTGCGCACGCATGTCTACGAGCAGATCCAGCGCGCCAAGCGCGGGGAGGCGATCCGTCCGACCGCGTGAGCGGACGGAACGGTCGCGGGGAGGAAAGGGTGCGCGCTCGCCAACCCAAGCAACTGCTGTTGTCGCTTCTCGGCGAGTTCGTGCTCGACCGCGTCGACGAGCCGGTTCGGGCGAGCGTGCTCCTCGATGTGCTCGAGGGGGCGGCCGTTGCGCCACCCGCGACCCGGGCCACGTTGGATCGCATGGCACGCCGCGGTCTGCTCGAGCGCGTCAAGGTCGGCCGCGAGATCGCGTTCTGTCTGCTCGAGGACACGCGTGAGGTGCTGCGGGAAGCGGCGGAGCGCGTGCACGCGACGAGACCGTTCGACCCGCAGGGCACCGGGTGGACGCTCGTGACCTTCTCGTTGCCCGAGGGTCAGCGCTCGGATCGATATCGGCTGCGTGCGACCCTGGCCTGGGAGGGCTTCGCCCCGCTCCGGGACGGCCTCTGGCTCGCACCCGGAGAGGTCGACTTGGTGGCCGCCCTCGAACCGTTGCGCGACGTTTTGCCCGCGAACGCCGTGACGGCATTCCGGGCGGAGGACTTGCCGGCGTACCCGGTTTCGCAGTCCGTCCGAGAGGCCTGGGACATCGCTGCGATTCGTGCCGAGCACGAGCGGTTCCTCGAGACGTGGTCCGAGCCCGGGGCGCGTGATGGTGCGGGGGCGGCGCTTCCCGCTCTCGTCTGTCTCGTGACCGACTGGATCGTGCTGCTGCGCACCGATCCCCGACTGCCCGCAGAGTTCATGGGTCCCGCGTGGCCCGCCGAGCGCACGGTCCGGGCGTATCGGGCGCGTCGCGCCGAGCTGGCGCCGGCGGCGCAACGCGAGTTCGAGGCCATGATCGGTCGTTCCCTCTCGCCGTCCGAGCTGACCGGTTGAGCGCCGGCAGTCGGGACGAGCGTGCGTTCAGCCGCCGAAGCGCTGCCTGAGGTCGGGCTTTCGCACCTTGCCGGAGGCGGTGCGGGGCAGCTCGTCGACGACGACGACGTTCTTCGGGATCTTGTAGCGCGCGATCTTCCCGTCGAGGCTCTCGCGCACGAATGCGACGTCGAGTTCGGCTCCGTCACGCATCGTGACGACCGCCCATGGCACCTCGCCCCAGCGTTCGTCGGGCACGCCGATCACGGCGACGCCCGACACCCCGGGCAGGTCGCTGATCAGGTTCTCGACCTCGGCCGGATAGATGTTCTCGCCCCCCGAGATGATCATGTCCTTCAGACGGTCGGCGATGTAGAGGTAACCGTCGGCGTCGAGGTATCCCAGATCGCCCGAGCGGAACCATCCGTCGCTCGTGAACGCCTCGGCGGTCGCCTCGGGATTGCCGTGGTAACCGAGGAAGACGTTGGGGCCGGAGATCTCGATCTCGCCGACCGTGCCACGCGGCACCATCGCGCCGTTCTCATCCGCGATCCGGACGTCGGTGAAGAAGTGGGGCAGGCCGACGCTGCCCTGATTCTCGCGCGTCATCGCGGGCGACAGCGAGGTCGCACCGGGCGAGGTCTCGGTCATGCCATACCCCTGCGAGAACGACAGACCGCGTTGTTCGTACGCGTTCAGGATGCGGGTCGGCACCGCGGAACCGCCGCACGTGAGCTTGGCGAGCGTCGAGAGGTCGGTGGCATCCCAATCCGGGTGATCGGCCAGCAGTTGGTAGGTCGTGGGTACACCGCTCAGCATCGTCACGCCGTGCTCCGCAATGAGACGGAGAACGCGACCCGCGTCGAAGCCCTTCTCCAGGACGATTGTCCCGCCCTTCATGAGCACGGGGAGGGCACCCATGCCGAGCGACGCGACGTGGAAGAGCGGCGAGATGAGCAGGTTCACGTCGGACGAGACGACGTCGTAGTCGACGATGCAGTTGAGCGATACCCAGGTGAGGTTGCCGTGCGAGAGGACGGCTCCCTTCGGTTTGCCCGTCGTGCCCGAGGTATAGATGATCGCGGCGGGGTCATCAAGCGTCACCGCCGTGTCGGCATGCCCACCCGATGCGTGATGCAACAGGGTGCTCAGACCCGGTGACGCGGCCTCGCCCTCGCCGGTCATGATCACGTGCACCACGTTCGCTGCCTCGACGCCCGGTGCGACGCGCTCGGCGAACTCGGGATCGTGGATGAGCACCCGGGCGGCCGAGTCGGTCAGCATGTATGCGAACTCGGGCGCGGCGAGCCGCGTGTTGAGCGGCACGAAGATCGCACCGAGCTGAGCGGCACCGAAGAGCACCCGCATGAAGTCCGGGCTGTTCTCGCCCAGGTACGCCACGGTGTCGCCCTTGCGGATGCCGCGGTGCCAGAGCAGTGCGGACACGCGATCCGCGTCGTCCGCGAGATCCCGATAGGTGAGGCGTTCGCCCTCACCGTGAACCAGCGCCACCGTGTCGGGGCTCTTCAGGCGGCGCGTGGACATCCACGCGCCCAGTCCGTGGTTGTGCATCGTTGAACGACGGAGGGATCAGGCGTAGAAGCGCTGCAGGCTGCGTGCCACGACAGCGGGCTTGGTGCCACCCTCGATCTCGATGGTGGCGTCGACCGTCATCTGGATGCCGCCGCCGGCCTCGCTGACCTCGGCCACGGTAGCGGTCAGGCGGATGCGCGAACCCGCGGGAACCGGTGAGACGAAGCGGACCTTGTCGAGTCCGTAGTTGACCTTCGTCGTGGCTCCCTGCACGTCGAGAAGGTCGACCCAGAGCGGGATGAACAGGGCCAGGGTGAGGAATCCGTGGGCGATAGGTGCACCGAAGGGACCTTCTTTGGCGCGCTCGGGGTCGACGTGGATCCACTGGTGGTCATCGGTGGCGTCGGCGAACGTGTTGATGCGCTCCTGCGTGACGTCGAACCAGTCGGAGTACCCGAGGTTCTGCCCGACGAGGGTCTGCAGGTCGGCGAAGGCGACGGTCGTGGTCATGGTGTTCTCTCTTTCGCGATGGCGGATAGACCGCGGATCAGGTGAATGCGGCCTCGCCCGTGAGGGCGCGACCGACGATGAGGGCGTTGATCTCGTGCGTGCCCTCGTACGAATAGACGGCCTCGGCGTCAGCGAAGAACCGAGCGGCGTCGTGCTCGAGAAGGATGCCGTTCCCCCCGAGCACCTCGCGCGCGAGCGCGACCGTCTCGCGGGCGAACAGCGCCGTCTGCATCTTGGCGAGGGCCGAGTTCTCGTCGACGAACTCGCCCTCGTCCTGCCGGACCGAGAGGCGGGTGACGAGAGTCAGCGAGGCCGTCAGGTTTCCCAGCATCCGCGCGAGCTTCTCCTGGACGAGTTGGAAGCCGCCGATGGGACGCCCGAACTGCTCGCGTTCGCGGACATAGCGGACGGCGGCCTCGAGGGCACCGGCCTGCAGTCCGGCCGCGATCCAGGAGACGTCCGAACGCATCACCCGGAGGATCCGCGCGACGTCGCGCCACGAGTCGACCCGCTGCAGCCGCGACGACTCGGCGACCCGCACGCCGTCGAACGTGATCGTGTAGTTCTGCATCGGGCGGAGTGACACCTTGCCCTCGATGCGGGTCAGGGTGACCCCCGGCGCATCGCGGGGGACGAGGAAGGCCTTGACGTGTCCGTCAGCGACGTCGCGTGCGAAGACCGCGAGCAGATCGGCGTCGCCCGCGCCTCCGATCCAACGTTTGGCGCCGTCGATGACCCAGTCCTCGCCGTCGCGCCGGGCCGCTGTCGCGAGTCCGCCCGCGATGTCGGAACCGTGGCCGGGCTCGGTCAGCGCGAACGTCCCGCGAACGTCGAACGAGGCGATCCGGGCGTCGAGCGCGGCGACCTGTTGCGGCGACCCGCCGAGCGCGACGGTCGAGCGGAAGAGCCCCGACTGGGCGTTGTAGAGCGTCGCGACCGAGACATCCGTGCGTGCGAGCACGAAGTTACGGAATCCGGAGAACAGGGACGAGCCGGCCTCTTCGGGTTCGACGCCCTCGGGATGCATGAGGTCGAGCGGGATGAGCGCATCCAGGATCGCCGCGGGCATCGTTGCGGTCTCCCACGCGTTCGCGAGAAGCGGTCGGACCTCACGGTCGAGCACGTCGCCGAGCCGGGCGAGCGTGCCACGCGCGGCCTCGCTCAGGTGGGATTCGGCGAGCCCGAGCGGGTCGAAGCCGAACGGCTCGGTGCTGCGGAGGGTGACGAGACTCATCAGCCGAGCCCCAGAAGGCGCACCGCGTTCTCCTTCATGATGCCGGGCATGACCTCGGGCTTGAGCGCGGTCTGTTCGACATCGCGCATCCACCGATCCGGCGTCAGCAGCGGGAAGTCGGAGCCGAAGAGGACGCGGTTCTTCAAATAGGAGTTCGCGGCGCGGACGAGCTCGGCGGGGAAGTACTTCGGGCTCCAACCCGACAGATCGATCCACGTGTTGTGTTTGTGCGTGGCTACCGAAAGAGCCTCGTCCTGCCAGGGGACGGAGGGGTGCGCCATGATGATCTGCAGTTCGGGGAACTCGGCCGCGACCGTGTCGAGCAGCATCGGGTTCGACAGGGCGAGCCGGAATCCGCGACCCCCGGGCATGCCCGCGCCGATCCCGGTCTGCCCCGTGTGGAACAGCGCAACGACACCGGCATCCTGCAGCGCGCCGTAGAGCGGGAACCACGCGGTGTCGCTCGGGTCGAACCCCTGCACCGTGGGGTGGAACTTGAACCCTCGCACCCCGTACTCCTCCACGAGGTACCGCACCCGGTCGACCGCGGCCGCGCCCTTGTTCGGGTCGACGGAGCCGAAAGGGATGAGCACATCGTTGTTGCGAGCGGCGCCGTCGGCGACCTCTTCGCTGAGGATCGGGGGATGATCCAGGGCCGTCTCGGAGTCGACCGAGAACACGACGGCCGCCATGTTCCGCTCGCGGTAGTAGCTCGCGACCGAGTCGAGGTCGGGGCGACCGATCTCGGCGCTGAAGTACTTCGCGGCGGCTTCGGCGAGGTCGGGGGGCAGCGAGCCGTGACCGTGCTCGCCGATCTCGATGTGCACGTGCATGTCTATCGCCTGGATCGCCTCGATGTCGAGTGCGGGTTCGTAGCGGGTCATGTGCGGTGGTGCTCGATTCGGCTGGGCGGATGTGACGTGTCCGGATGCGGCGGGCCCTGTGTGGCGGGCTGTGCGCGGAGCGGCGCTGCGGCGTCTTGGGGTCAGGGCTGCGCGGGCCGCTGGAACTCGTCGGGAAGGGGCGGGAAGGTCTCGCCGACGCTCTGGCCGTGCTCGGCGATCAACGCGGGGAACTCGGCGGCGAGATCGTCCGCCGACCAGCCACCGTCGTGGTACGCCGTCGCGACGGCCTCGGGGTGCGACCAGATCTGCACACGGTCGCCGCCGATGCCGATGACCTGACCGGTGATGTCGGTCGAGGCATCCGAGGCGAGATAAGAGATCAGACCCGCGACATCGTCGGAAGTGCCGAAGCCGAGATCGTGACGGAAGAAGGGGGGCATCGGCTCACCGGCGCGATCGGCCTCGACGGCCGCGGCGAAGTACGGGACGGTTGCCGTCATGCCGGTCGCGGCGACGGGAACGACGGCGTTCGCCGTGATGCCCGCGCGCTTCAGCTCGAGGGCCCAGGTGCGGACCATGCCGACGATGCCGGCCTTGGCAGCCGCGTAGTTCGTCTGGCCGAAGGTACCGCGCTGTCCGGTGGGCGATCCGATGCAGATGATGCGACCGCCCTCGGCCTGCTCGCGCATGCGGATCGCGGCCTCGCGAACGCAGGTGAACGTGCCCCGCAGGTGGACGCCGATGACGGTGTCGAAGTCGTCGTCACTCATCTTCCAGAGCACGGTGTCGCGCAGGACGCCCGCGTTGGTGACCAGGATGTCGAGACGCCCGAATTTCTCGATCGCCGTGTCGACGAGGCGCTTGGCGGTCTCGGTCGGACCGACGGGTGCCACGACGGCGACGGCTGTTCCGCCTGCCGCTTCGATGGCCGCGACCGCGTCGGCGGCGATCTGCTCATCGACATCGTTGACGACGACGGATGCGCCCTGTCGGGCGAGTTCGGTGGCGTAGGCCAGTCCGAGGCCGCGCCCCGATCCGGTCACAATGGCTACTTTGCCTTCCAGCGACATGGATGACTCCTTCGTATCTCTGCGTCCATTAGAGACCCGACAGTTGAGATTGTCAATTATTGAATGCGACCACCTTTGCTAGGATCGCTCCCATGAGCGCCGAGCAGCCCGCCGTGACCCGGAAGGGAAGGCTCAGCGCTGCCCTCGGGGATGACCTGAGCTTTCTGCTCGCCCGTGCGAACGCCTACTCGCTCGCGGCGGGCAACGTCGCGCTCGCAACGATCGGGTTGCGTGCTCGCTCCTACTCGGTTCTCGCCCTGGCCGCCGACGGCTCACGTCCCTCTCAGCGTGATCTGGCCGATTTTCTGCGGCTCGATCCCAGCCAGGTCGTGGCACTCGTCGACGACCTGCAAACGCGCGGGCTCGTTGCCCGAGAAGCCGATCCGGCCGACCGGCGGACGAACGTGGTCGTCACGACCGCCGCGGGGAGAGCGCTGTACGAGCAGGCCCGGGTGCAGGCCCGGCGCGCCGAAGAGCAGGTCTTCGCACGTCTCTCGCCAAGCGAGCGCGAGCGGCTGGCGAGCCTGCTGCAGCTCGTCGCCTTCCCCGACTGACGCCTTGCGGTGGGCTTCCCGTCACGGAGGGTGATCCATAGTGCCGCCGTGCGCGTACCGTGGAGGGGTGAAGATCACCGGCTCGTCGGACTGGCGCGAAGAACTCCCCTTCGACGTTCCCGTGCTCGTCGCGGACGTCGTGCCCGGCGATCCGACGCGGTGCTCGGAGTGCGGGATCGACTCGGCTCCGCACGAGCGCGACGCGCTCTGGGCGGTCAGGCGGCGGAACCCGAAGAGCCATGCGGGCGTCGTCCGGTTTCACTGCGCGGCGCATCTGCCGCCACCGCCGGCCCCCGTCGAGTCGGAGGAAGTCGTCCGCCTGCGCCGCACCGCTGCGCGCGCCGTGAGAGCCGCCGCACCCCGGCGCCCCACCGTGCCCGAACGAGTCGCGCCGGTGTGCCCCACGTGTTTCGTGGAAGTGCCGCCGACCGGGGTGTGCGGCATGTGCGGCGAACGCGTCGCCTGACGGTTGGTCTGGTCAGCCCAGCGGCTGACGGTGCTCGAGGACGAATCTGGGCCGTCCGGCGAAGACGCCCGTCACCGACTGTGCGACGAGCACGAGTATGAGGAGCGCAAGCGAGAAGTTCCAGCCGCCGAGCCCCGCGTGCAGCCAGCCGAACAGCACGGGCCCCGCGGCGGCGATCAGATAGCCGACGGACTGCGCCATACCCGAGAGGGCGGCGGATGCGTCCGACGTGCGAGCGCGCTGGGCCATCAGGGTCAGGGCCATGCTGAGTGAAGCGCCCGACGACAGCCCCGCGATCAGGACCCACACGACGATGCCCTCCGGCGCGAGCATCAGGCCGGCGATCCCCGCGATCCCGACGATCGGAATCGCCGCAGGTACGTATCGCTCGGCGGGCCCGCGGAGCAGGAGCGGCACGATGATCGAGCCGATGATGGTCGTGAGCTGGTAGATCATCACGTCGAATCCGGCGACGACCTCGGATCGCCCGATCGACGTCGAGATCGCGGCCAACCAGGTCAGCATCATGTAGAAGGTCGCCGCCTGAAAGCCCATATACGCCGCGACCTGCCAGGCCAGAGCATCGCGCCAGATTCCGGTGCGGGAGCGTGCTGTGACGGGGCGGGCGAGATGCACCGCGTGGTGGCCGCGCGTGGCCCACGCCCAGACCCCGATGGCGGGAATCAGCAGGCCGGCACCCGTGACCAGCAGTGCGATGCGCCATCCGGACTGTTCGTCGCCGAGGAACGACAGGGGTACGGCGACTCCCGACGAAATGGCACCGACGCCCCCGAGCAATCCGGTGTACGCCGCCATCACGACCGGCACGCGCGTCGAGAAGTCCCGCTTGATCACCGCGGGCATCAGCACGTTGGCGATCGCGAGGGCGAGGCCGATCAGCACGGTCCCGATCCACAGGCTGACGGTCGGACCGGGCAGCGAGCGCACGATCGTGCCGGCGAGCAACACGAGCAGCGAGCCCAGCACGACCCGGGACATCCCGAACCGAAGGCTGAGCGCGAGGGCGAACGGGGACACCGCCGCCCACGCGACGAGCGGTACGGCCGCGATCAGGCCGAGCGTGCCGACCGAGAGTCCGGTGTCCGTGCCGATCTGATCGAGCAGGGGCCCGACGGCCGTGATGCTCAGGCGCATGTTCGCAGCGACCAGGCAGACGGCAACGAGCAGAGCCGCTCCCGCGCCGCGTGAACTGACGCTTCGCATCCCCGTCGTGTCCGGACCCGCGGAGGCGGATGCCGTCGAGCTCGTCATCCACGACGCATCCGTGCGTGATTCGTCGTCGGAGCCCATGATCACCGGACTCTAGCCGAACTGTGGCGGCATCCGGGTGTCCGCTCCCGATCGTTGAGTTGCTGGCGTTTCGTTTCGTCTCGTCGCTGCGCTCCTCGCTCAACGACCGGTGGGCCCTCGCTTAGTGGCCGGCGGAAGCGAGTGGCCACCCCGTGTACGCCTCGGCCAGGTACGTTCGTCCGGCCTCGGATTCCACGACGCTCCGCAGCTCGCCGACCTGACGCAGACGATCGAAGTCCGAGGCATCCGGTGCGACGTGCAGCATGCTCGTCATCCACCACGAGAAGTGCTGCGCCTTCCAGATGCGCTGCAGTGCCGTTTCGGCGTAGCCGTCGATCAAGCGTTCGTCGTTCTCGAGCAGCAGCGCCCGGAGGGCACGTTCGAGAAGCAG
Organism: Microbacterium lacus; assembly: GCF_002812805.1. GTDB lineage: Bacteria > Actinomycetota > Actinomycetes > Actinomycetales > Microbacteriaceae > Microbacterium > Microbacterium lacus_A. The sequence continues at coordinate 299,337 of NZ_NMUM01000044.1, forward strand.
CACGTCGGCGACGGCCAGGTTCATGCCCTTTGCGCCCGTCGGCGGCACCGTGTGGGCGGCATCGCCCACGAGGGCGACGCGGCCCGCGCGCAGTTCATGTGCCACAAAACTCCGGAAGCGCAGGACGTCGCGTTGGAAGATCGGTCCCTGCTGCAGGGTCGTGCCGGGCACGCGGATCTGCAGTTGTTCCCAGATCTCCTCTTCGCTCAGTGCTTCGGGATCGGCTTCGGGGTCGCACTGGAAGTACATGCGCTGCACGGTGGCGCTGCGCTGGCTGATCAGCGCGAATCCTTCGGCGGAGTTGCTGTAGATGAGTTCTTCCGAGCTCGGCGGCGCCTCGCAGAGGATGCCGAACCAGGCGAAGGGGTACTCGCGGAAGTATCCGCCGGTCGACGAGCCCGTGACGGCCGCGCGAGCGACGCTGCGGGAGCCGTCGGCGCCGACCACGAACTCGGCGTCGATCTCGAAGGCCTTGCCCTCGGCATCCTCGGCGAACACTCGCGGGCGATCGGTATTGGCACCCTCGACGCGGAGCGCCGTGACGCCGAAACGCAGGTCCTGGCCGCCCGCCAGGCGAGCCGCGATCAGATCCTTCAGCACTTCGTGCTGGGGGTAGAGCCAGACGCTTCGGCCGGTCAGGCTGGGGAAGTCGATGCGGTGCCCCTGGCCCCCGAAGCGCAGTTCGATGCCGTCGTGGCGGTGCCCGACGGTCAGAACGCGGTCTGAGGCGCCCGACGAGGTGAGCACGTCGACGGTGCCGTGCTCGAGGATGCCGGCACGGATCGTGCTCTCGATCTCGTCGCGCGTGCGCTGGTCGATCACGACCGACTCGATGCCCGCCGCAGCGAGGAGGTGGGAGAGGAGCAGACCCGCGGGTCCCGCTCCGACGATCGCGACCCGCGTGCGGACGGTCTCGGTCATGGTGGCGTCTCCTTCGACGTGGTGTTCCCCTCAGCATCCCGCCCCCCTGACCATCGCGCACGTGCCTTCCCATTGAATGGGCACCGCTGGCTTTCCGGACACGCTCCCCTGGCACTTGTTGCGATCTCGAGGCGCCGCACGTCGCATCTACTGCCGGGGGAGCGGGTCGGGGGTGAGGTCTCAGCGCGGCTCGGCGGACAGGGCCGCGGAGATGCCGGCCGAGGCGCGGCGGAGCTCGTCGAGCGGTCCGGCCGTCGGGGCATCACGGGGGAGAACCATCGACAGGGCCGCGATGACCGCGCCCCCGGCATCCCGGATCGGCACCGCGATGCCCGTCGAGACGCTCTCGATCGACCCGGGCGCGACGACGTAGCCCACGCGCCGGATGTCGTCGAGCACACGCGCGAGCACGGTCCGATCCGTGATGGTCTCGGTCGAGACGGCCACGAGCGGACCGCCGAGAACCCGCCGGCGCAGGTCCTCGGGTCCGTAGGCCAGCAGCACGAGGCCGGACGACGAGGCGTGCAGGGGCAGTCGCCCGGCGATGCGCGTGATGTTGGCACCGGCCTCGGGGTGCGAGAGGCGCTCGACGAACAGAGCCTCGTCCTGTTCGAGCACCGCGAGTTGAGTGTGCTCGCGCACGCGTGCCTGCACCGTCGTCATGAACGGAAGCGCCGCTTGGCGCAATCGCAGCGCGCTCGATCCGCGCAGCGCGAGCTCCCACAGCCGCATGCCGAGGCGGACACGGTGCTCGTCGTCGCGCTCGAGCAGACCGGCGCGCACCAGCTCGTCGACAATGCGATGCGCCGTGGACGACGGCAACCCCGAACGGCGGCCGATCTGCGCCGCGGTCTGGACCGTGCGGTCGCCGCTGAAGGTATCGAGCACGCGCACGATCCGCTCCGCCATCGTGTCGCCCGTCGGCGAGTTCGCCATCCGCCCAAGATAGCCTCGGTGACGGAGGGGGAGCGACGATGCGCAGCGACGACACGATGCGGAGGGATGAGGGCGCCGACGGCGTTCTCGAGCGTGCCCTCGACGTGCTGCAGTGCTTCTCGGATGACGAGCCGGCCCTCTCGGCGGCGGTCATCGCCGAACGAACGGGCCTCGCGACCTCCACCCTGCATCGCTTGCTGACGCGCTTGACGGCGCTCGGCCTGCTCGCTCGTGCCCCGGGTCATCGCTACACGATCGGGGTGCGCCTCTGGGAGCTCGGCGAACTGTCGCCGCTCTCGGTGCGCCTGCGTGAGACCGCTCTTCCGCTCATGGTGCGGCTCTATGAGGCGACGGCCGAGAACGTCCACCTCGCGGTTCTGGATGCGCCGACCCCCGAGCATGCGACGGCGCTCTACGTGGGTCGGGTGACGGGCCAGACGTCCATTCCCACGCTCAGTCGCATGGGCGGGCGGCACCCGCTCCACACCACCGGGGTCGGCAAGGCGTTGCTGGCCACGCGCGACGAGGACTGGCTTGCGGAGTACTTCTCGACGCCGCTCGTCCGCGAGACGACGCACTCGATCACGACGGAAGAGGTGCTGCGCACCGAACTGGCGATTGCGCGTCGGCGGGGATACGCAACCACGCGTGAAGAGATGACGCTGGGCAACATCTCGGTCGCGGCGCCGCTCGGCAAGGTCGCGGGACTCCCCCCGGCGGCCATCGGGATGGTGGTCCGCATGGAACGGGCTGACGAGCGGCGGCTGGCGGCGCTCGTGACGCAGGCCGCGGCGGATCTGACGAGAATCCTGCGCGACGAGCATCCCACTCAGTGAGAATCGGACCCGGACGCGGGGGGTGCGCCTGTCACCCTTTCGATAGGTCTTTGTCGAAGGAGACACCATGACAGACACATCCCCGCAGGCCGCGGCACCCGAGTCGTTGCTCGCCTCGCCGGACATGCCCTCGCAGCGCGAGATCAACGCCGAGATCGCCGAGATCCACGCCGAGCACGCCGCGCGCGAGGCGCGTGGCGAGGCGCCCGCACCCACGACGCTGTACGACTTCGCGCCGTACCGCTCGAGCGTGCTGCGCCACCCCACCAAGAACCCGCGCCTGGTCGACCCCGAGACGATCGAGCTGTGGTCGCCGGCGTTCGGCCAGCGCGACGTCGCGGCGATCGAGACCGACCTGACGCTGCAGCACACGGGCGAGCCCCTGGGTGAGCGCATCACGGTGTCGGGCCGCGTGCTCGACAGCTGGGGTCGCCCCCTCGCGAACCAGCTCGTCGAGATCTGGCAGGCGAACTCGGCCGGGCGATACATCCACCAGCGCGACCAGCATCCAGCCCCTCTCGACCCGAACTTCACGGGAGCTGGACGCACCATCACGAACGATGCGGGCGAGTACTTCTTCACCACCATCAAGCCGGGGCCGTACCCGTGGAAGAACCACGTCAATGCGTGGCGTCCGGCCCACATCCACTTCTCGCTGTTCGGCACGGGATTCACGCAGCGGATCATCACGCAGATGTACTTCCCGGGCGATCCGCTCTTCGCGCTCGACCCGATCTACAACACCATCCGCGATCAGAAGGCCCGCGATCGCCTCGTCGGCGTCTACGACCACGACCTCACGGTACCCGAGTTCTCGATGGGTTATACGTGGGACATCGTCGTCGACGGCCCGTCCGCGACCTGGTTCGAGCCCGAGGGAGAGCACTGATGACCACCGAAACGCGCCTGGAGCCCACCCCCGGCCAGACCATCGGGCCGTTCTTCGCCTTCGGCCTCAACTACCCGAAGATGCACGAAGTCGCGTTCCCGCACTCGCCGGGGGCCATCGTGCTCGGTGGCACGGTTTATGACGGGTCGGGCGCACCGATCCCCGACGCGATCGTCGAGATCTGGGGAGCCGACAGCGACGGCACCGTCTCGCGCGAGCGGGGCGCACGCCGACGCGATGACCACTCCTTCACGGGCTTCGGCCGCGCGGCGACGACCGACGACGGGCATTACGAGTTCTGGACCCGCAACCCCGGCGTGGTCGACGGCAAGGCGCCGTTCTTCGCCGTCGTCGTGTTCGCGCGCGGGCTGCCGAACAAGCTGCACACGCGCATCTACCTCCCCGAGGACGAGGCGCTCCTGGCCGCCGACCCGTTGCTGGCCGACCTCTCGGCGGGCGAGCGCGCTACGCTCGTGGCAACGCGCACGCCCGACGGCTACCTGCGGCACGACATCCGGCTGCAGGGCGAGAAGGAGACCGTCTTCCTTGCCTTCTGATGCAACCCCCGATCGATCCGGCGCGCGCGAGTCGTCGCCCGCGTTCGATGTGGGGTTGCTCTCGCCCGTGAGTGTCGGACACGACGCCCTTGTCGCGGATCAGGCGGTTCTCGACGCACTTGTGGCGGTCGAGGTCGCCCTCGCCCGGGCGTATGGGTCGCTGGGTGTCGCTCCGGCGGCGGTCGTCGACGACATCTCGACGGCACTCGGTTGGCAGGGCAATGGACGCGGATGCCTCGGGCACCGGGTCGATGCTGTCGTCCTGGCGGCGGCATCGGTTTCGGGCGGCAACCCGGTCATCCCGCTGGTGGCCGAGCTCAAGGCGCGGGTGCCCGAGTCTGCCCGGCGCTGGGTGCATCGCGGCGCGACAAGCCAAGACATCCTGGATTCGGCTCTGATGCTCGTGTCGTACCGCGCGGGTCGCGCGATTCTTGCGCACCTGCGGAGGGTCGAGGTCGAGCTCGCGACGTTCGCTCGCACGCATGCCGAAGATGTCGGGGCTGCGCGCACGCTCACGCAACATGCCGTGCCGACCACCGTGGGTTTGCGCGCCGCCGTGTGGTTGCGCGGCGTGCGCCGGGCAACCGACCGGCTCGAGGCGGCGGTGACGCACCTGCCCGCTCAGCTCGGTGGCGCCGGCGGCACGCTCGCGGCGATCGTCGAGATCGCCGGAGCGGATGCGGCGGCTCGGCTGGCCTCGCCTTTCGCGGGAGCGCTGGGCCTCGCGGTGCCGGATGCTCCGTGGCACACCAACAGGTGGCCCGTCACCGAACTGGGCGACGCGCTCGTGCAGGCGATCGATGCGGTCGGCAAGATCGCCACCGACATCGCCACCCTGTCGCGCACCGAGATCGGTGAACTCGCCGAGGGTGCGGCCGGTGGATCGTCCGCGATGCCGCAGAAGCGCAACCCCTCGGGCTCCGTGCTGATTCGCTCGGCCGCGCTGCGTGCACCTCAGCTCGGCGCGACGCTGCATCTGGCCGCAGCGCTCGCGGCGGACGAGCGTCCGGATGGCTCGTGGCACGCCGAATGGCCGACGCTGCGCGAACTGCTGCGGCTGGCGCTCGGGGCCGCGGCGACCTCGGCTCGTGTCGTGGCAGGACTGTCCGTCGACAGTGCGGCGGTCGCCCGCAACCTCGCCCAGACCGGCGCGCTCATCGTCAGCGAGCGCCTCTCGCTTGTGCTCGTGCCCCTCATCGGGCGCGAGCGTTTCGATCACCTGGTGGCCGAAGCATCCGGGGGAGCAGACCTCGCCGACCTCGTGCGGGCGCTGCCCGAAGCGGCCGACCTCGACGTCGACGCGCTCGTCGACCCCGGCCGATACCTCGGCCTCGCCGAGGCGTACCTCGATGGCGCGTTGCGCGAGCGTGGCCCCCATGGCGAAACACCGGAGGTTCTCTCATGACCGTTCCGCGTATTGCGGTGACCGCACCGGCCGGCCCGGAAAGCGCGCCGCTTGTTGTGCTCGGACCGTCGCTCGGCACCTCGACGATCCTCTGGGAGGACGTCGTGCCCGCGCTGGCCGCCGACTACCGCGTCGTCGCGTGGGATCTGCCGGGGCACGGAGCGTCGCCCGTTGCCGACGAGCCGTTCACTGTCGGCGAGCTGGCCGACGCGGTGGCCGAGCACATCCGGGAACGGGGCGGCCGGGCTCTGTATGCGGGGGTGTCGCTCGGTGGTGCCGTCGGCCTCGAGCTGTGTCTTCGGCATCCCGAGCTCGTGGACCGCGCCGCGATCGTCGCGTCGGGTGCACAGCTCGGCGACCCTGCCGCCTGGCACGAGCGTGCCGCGCAGGCGCGCACCCAGTCGACGTCGAGTCTGATCGTCGGTTCCGCGCAGCGTTGGTTCGCCCCGGACTCTATCGCGCGGCGCCCCGAGCTGACGGGCCGGCTGCTGCATGCCCTTCAGGATGCTGACGACGACAGCTACGCCCGTTGCTGCGAGGCGCTCGCCGCGTACGACGTGCGGGGGCGGCTCGCCGAGGTCGGCTCGCCCGTGCTTGCGGCGTGGGGCGAGCACGATGCCGTCGCGCCCGAGGCGAAGGCGCTGGAGATCGCGGAGGGCGTCCGCGACGGTCGCGCTGTCCGCATCGATGGGGCCGCGCATCTGCCCCCCGCCGAACAGCCCGAGGCGACCGCCCGGCTGCTGCAGGATTTCTTCGAAGGGACGAGCCGATGACCAGACCCGCGGGCGAGGGCCTGAGTGACGAAGAGCGCTACGACCAGGGCATGGTCGTACGTCGTGCTGTTCTGTCGGACGAGCACGTCGACCGTTCGATCGCGAACACGACAGACCTGACGGCGGACTTCCAGGACTTCATCACCCGGGTCGCCTGGGGGGATGTCTGGTCGCGTCCGGGACTGCAGCGGCGTGAGCGCTCGATCGCGGTGCTCACGTCGCTCATCGCGCTCGGACATCACGAAGAGCTCGCGATGCACCTGCGCGCCGCTCTCCGGAATGGGCTGACGGTCGACGAGATCCGCGAGGTCATCCTGCAGTCGGCCATCTACGCCGGTGTCCCGGCGGCGAACACCGCGTTCCGCATCGCCGGCGAGGTCTTCGCCGAGGTCTGACCCGCCCGGGTCGCGGTTCCCGCGGCATCCGTTCCTCGCGTCCCATTCGCGCTACTCCGCTGTCGCAGATCGACCTTTATCGACCCCGCGAGCATCGATGTGCGACAGCGGAGCGGTTCAGGGAGGGATGGCGCGGACGGCGGAGCAGCAGTAGAGTGGACGTATAGCGAACGTGCGTTCGCACAGCGAACATGTGCAAGGAGGCGGCATGATCGACAAGACCGTACCGACCGTCGCAGAGGCGGTCGGAGACATCCCGGATGGCGCGACGATCATGATCGGCGGCTTCGGACGCGCGGGGCAGCCGGTCGAGCTGATCGACGCGCTGATCGACCACGGCGCCAAGAACCTGACGATCGTCAACAACAATGCCGGCAACGGTGACACGGGGCTCGCGGCGCTGTTGGCCAACAAGCAGGTACGGAAGATCATCTGCTCGTTCCCGAGGCAGAGCGACTCGTGGGTCTTCGACGGCCTCTATCGTGCCGGAGAGATCGAGCTCGAACTCGTGCCGCAGGGCAACCTCGCCGAGCGGATTCGTGCGGCCGGCGCGGGCATTGGCGCATTCTTCTCGCCGACGGGCGTTGGCACCGAGCTCGCCGCAGGCAAGGAAGAGCGCGAGATCGACGGACGCCGCTACGTGCTCGAATACCCCATCAAGGCGGACTTCGCGCTGATCAGCGCGTTGCGCGCGGATCGCTGGGGAAACCTGGTCTACCGCGAAACCGCTCGCAACTTCGGACCGATCATGGCGGCCGCCGCGACAACGACCGTCGCGCAGGTCGACGAGGTCGTGCCGCTCGGCACCCTCGATCCCGAGACCGTTGTCACGCCCGGCATCTTCACTGATCGCGTCGTGGCCGTCGGCGAGCGCCGATGGGTCCGAGACGGTGAGTTCGTCGGAGGGGTCGACATCGAAGGTCAACCGCTCGAAGAGAAGGAGGATGCCGCATGAGCACCCGCATCACCCGCGACGAGCTCGCGAAGCGCATCGCCGACGACATCCCCGAGGGTGCCTATGTGAACCTCGGTATCGGTGCTCCGACGCTGGTCGCCAACTTCCTGCCCGATGACCTCGAGATCATCCTGCACACCGAGAACGGATTGCTCGGCATGGGTCCCGCACCGGAGCCGGGGCGCATCGATCCCGACCTGATCAACGCCGGCAAGCAGCCCGTCACGGCGCTCGCGGGTGCCGCCTACTTCCATCACGCCGATTCGTTCGGCATGATGCGCGGCGGGCACCTCGACGTGTGCGTCCTCGGGGCCTTCCAGGTCAGCCAGAACGGCGACCTCGCCAACTGGTCGACGGGCGCGCCCGGGGCGATTCCCGCGGTCGGTGGCGCGATGGACCTGGCGATCGGGGCCAAGGACGTCTACGTGATGACCGACCTGCTGACCAAGCAGGGCGACTCCAAGCTCGTCGAGGCGTGCACGTACCCGCTGACCGGCGTGGGGTGCGTGAGCCGCGTCTACACCGATCACGCCATCTTCGACGTCACGCCCGACGGCTTCGCCGTCCGCGAGGCGTTCGGTGATAACACCCTCGAGTCCCTCGCCGAGCTGACCGGCCTCAACCTCGTTCGTTGAGCGAGCGAGACGAAACGCAAGGAGAATCAGCATGACCGCCACGTATGTGTACGACGCCGTCCGCACCCCGTTCGGCCGGGCCGGCGGGGCCCTGTCCGGCATCCGTCCCGATGATCTCGCCGCCGTGGTCATGAAGGCCGCCGCCGAGCGGACGGGCCTTGATCCTGCCCGCATCGACGATGTGATCTTCGGCGACGCCAACCAGGCGGGGGAGGACAACCGCAACGTTGCTCGTTTCGGCGCGCTGCTCGCGGGGTTCCCGTCCAGTGTTTCCGGCGTGACGGTCAACCGCCTGTGCGGTTCGGCCGTCGAGGCCGTGATTCAGGGATCTCGCGCCATCGAGTCGGGGGACGCCGAGATCATCCTCGCCGGCGGAGTCGAGTCGATGAGCCGCGCGCCCTTCGTCGTCGAGAAGTCGCCGAAGCCGTGGCCGGCCGTTGGCAACCAGACGATGTGGAACACCTCGATCGGGTGGCGTATGACCAACCCGGCGCTCCGCGAAGACTGGACGATCAGCAACGGCGCTTCGGCCGAGAAGCTCGCCGAGCTCTACGACATCTCGCGCGAAGCACAGGATGCGTTCACGCTCCGCAGTCACCAGCTGGCAGCCGCGGCCTGGGACGCCGGCGCCTACGCCGGTGAGATCGTTCAGGTGCCCGGCGCCGAGCTCGCCCGCGACGAGGGCATCCGCGCCGACACATCGCTCGAAAAGCTGGCCGGCTTGCGCCCGCTCTTCGCGAAGAACGGTTCGGTGACGGCCGGCAACGCATCCTCGATCAACGACGGAGCTTCTGCCGTTCTGCTCGGTTCCGAGGGCGCACTCGACATCGACCCGCTCGCGCGCATCACCGGGCGCGGCGTGTTCGGCAATGACCCCGACGTGTTCGGTATCGCGCCCGTCGAGGCGGCGAACCGCGCGCTCGCCCGTGCTGGTCGCACCTGGGCGGACGTCGACTTCGTGGAGCTCAATGAGGCATTCGCCTCGCAGTCTCTCGCGTGCCTGAAGCTCTGGCCCGAGCTCGACCCCGACAAGCTCAACATCCACGGGGGCGCGATCGCGATCGGCCACCCCCTCGGCGCATCGGGCGGCCGCATCATCGGCCACGCGGCGCACGAGCTGAAGCGGCGCGGAGGTGGAGTCGCGGTCGCGGCGATCTGCATCGGCGTCGGTCAGGGCCTCGCCGTCGTCCTCGAGCGGTAGACGCATGGACGAGGGCGAAGCGGATGCCTCGGCATCCGGCACGTTCGTGCAGTCGTTCGCTCGCGGGCTCGGGGTGATCCGCGCGTTCGATGCGGAGCACCCGGAACTCTCGCTCAGTGAAGTCGCCCGTCGTGCCGAGCTCACCCGCGCCGCGGCCCGGAGGTTTCTGCTCACGCTCGAGACGCTCGGCTACGTCCGCAGTGACGGTCGGTCGTTCGCCCTGACGCCGCGCGTGCTGGAGCTCGGCTTCAGCTACCTCTCGGCGCTGTCGCTTCCCGAGGTCGTGCAGCCGCACCTCGAGCGGCTCTCGCGTGAGGTCGACGAGAGCGTCTCGGCGGGCGTTCTGGACGGCACCGACATCGTCTACGTCGCCCGAGTACCGACGCGGCGGATCATGAGCGTCCGCATCACGATCGGCACGCGCTTCCCGGCCTACGCGACGAGCATCGGCCGGGCTCTCCTCGCCGGATTGCCGGATGCCGCGGTGGACGCTGTGCTCGAGGCGTCCGATCTGCGGGCCTTCACGGATCACACGTTGGCCGACCGCGGGTCCATCAGGTACGAGCTCGTGCGCGTGCGCGAGCAGGGCTGGGCGTTCGTCGACGGTGAGCTCGAGTCGGGGCTCCGCTCGATCGCCGTGCCCCTGCACGATCGGGACGGCGCGGTGACCGCGGCTATCAACGTCTCGTCGAGCACGACCCGCGACAGTGCGGAGCACCAGATCGAGCGCTACGTTCCCGCGCTGCTGCGCACGGGTGCGGCGATCGACGCCGAGCTACGCCTCGTCTGACGCGCGCGCGGGCGGGTCAGCGCACGCCCTTCATCAGCTTCAGCACGGGCCGGACCGCCAGGACCATCCCGAGCCCGACCACGATGGCGATCGCACCCAGGATGGCGAAGTAGGGCGCCTCGTTGTTCACGTCGAAGAACTGCGTGAGCCATCCCGAGATCGCGGTACCGAGCGCGACCGACAGGAAGAACAGCGCCACCATCTGCGTGTGGAACATCTCGGGCGCGAGTTTCGTGCTGACCGAGAGCCCGATCGGCGAGAGCAGCAGCTCGGCGACGGTGAACACGAACAGGATGCCGACGATCGCGAGCAGCGGTGTGGAGTTCGCGCCCCCGCCCGAGAAGGGCAGGAAGAGCAGGAAGGCGACGCCCATGATCGCGACGCCGAGGGCGAACTTGACCGGAGTGGAGGGCTGGCGGCGTCCGAGCTTCAACCAGAGGGCCGAGAAGACGCCCGACAGGATGATGATGAAGACGGGGTTGATCGACTGGACCCACGAGACCGGCATCTCCCAACCGAACAGGTTGCGATTGAGCTTCTCGTCCGAGTAGATCGTCAGGATGGTGAACTGCTGCTGGTACAGCGACCAGAAAGCCACGCTCGTGATCCACAGGGGGATGAACCCCACGACCCGCGAACGCTCGGTGGCCGTGATGCGCTTGCTGGACATGATGACGACGAAGTAGGCGATCGTCGCGACGAGCGTCACGACGATGACGACGAGCGACAGGTTGTCGACCCGCACCACTCCGACCAGCACGGCGACGGCGACGAGGGCGATCCCGGCGAGTGCCGCGCCGATCACGAGCGCCCGACGCGCGCGGGGGAGGGGGTTCGGCACCCGTCGCGCCTCGTCGGGCAGCTGCTTACGGCCGAAGGAATACTGGATCAGGCCGAACGCCATGCCCACGGCCGCGAGACCGAAGCCCCAGTGGAAACCGAGGGTGGTCTGCAGCAGTCCGGTGAGCAGCGGACCGAGGAACGCGCCGAGGTTGATGCCGAGGTAGAAGAGCGAGAAGCCCGAATCCCGGCGGGGGTCGTCGGCCGCGTAGAGCGTGCCGACGACGGAGGTCGCGTTCGCCTTCAGCCCGCCCGACCCGACGGCGACCAGCACGAGGCCCACCGCGACACCGGTGACACCGGGCAGCAGGGCGAGCGCGATGTGCCCGGCCATGATGACGATTGCGCTGTAGAACAGCACGCGCTCCGAGCCGAGCAGGCGGTCCGCGATCCATGCGCCGAGGATCGTGGAGAGGTACACCGCGCCGCCATAGGCCCCGACGATCCCGGCGGCGATCGGCTGCGGGATGGCCAGGCCGCCCTCGGCGACCGAGTAGTACAGGTAGATCAGCAGGATTCCCTGCATGCCGTAGAAGCTGAAGCGCTCCCACATCTCGACGCCGAAGATGTGCGCGAGTTCCCAGGGCTGTCCGAAGAATCGGGTGTCGCGGCTGCCCGTCTGACGGGTGACGGATGCTTCGCCGGTCTGCGTCGACCCGGAGCCGTGTTCGTCGGTCATGGGCGCCAGATTAGTAGCCCTCGTCCCCGGCGGGTCGATCGCCGCGCTCGCTGGCGATGAGCGCGGAGGTCAGCGTCCGTCGGGGATGGACGCGTGGTCGACGGGCGGCCCGTGGCGGGGGATCAGGAGCGACAGCACGAGCGCGATCACCGCGGCGCCGCCGGCGAGCAGGAAACTCGTCTGGAACGCCGCGGCCGTGGGAACCGCGACGCCCTCGTACGGCTGGGACATCGCCGCGAGCACGGCGCCGAGCACCGCGGCCGCTGTGCTCGTTCCCACCGAACGGAAAAGGGCGTTCAGGCCGTTCGATGCGCCGGTCTCGTTCGCGGGCACGGCGCGCATGATCAGCATCGGCATCCCGGCGAATCCGAGTCCGATGCCCACCCCGACGAGAATGTTGGCGAACAGGATGTGCCAGACCTCGCTCGAGAAGAAATACACGAACGCGTAGGCGATGACGAGTGCGATGGCGCCACCGGTCAGCAGGGCGCGCGGCCCGATCGTCCGCTCCAGTCGCCCGGCGAGGGGCGAGATCAACATCATCACGAGACCCGCGGGCATGACCACGAGGGCGGCGCCGATCAGCGAGAGCCCCAGGCCGGCGCCCGATCCGACGGGCAGTTCGAGCAGCTGCGGAAAGATGATGTTCGATCCGAAGAGTGCGAAGCCCATGCCGATCGAGGCGAGGTTGGTCAACAAGACGGGGCGACGGGCGGCCACTCGCAGATCCAGGAGTGGCTCGGCGGCGCGCAGCTGGTACCAGCCCCACACGAGCAGCACGACGATACCGCCGAGCCCGCACCCGAGAGTCGGGGCACTCGTCCAGCCCCACTCGCTCCCCCGCGAGATGGCGAGCAGGATGCCGGTGAGGCCGACGGCGAGTCCGAGGGCCCCGATGTAGTCGAAGCGGCCGGGGGTGCGCAGCACGCTCACCGGAACGATCCAGACGACCAGCACCAACACGATCGCGCCGAGCGCGGCGGCGACCCAGAAGAGCACGTGCCAGTCGGTCCGCTCGGTCACGAGGGCGCTGAGCGGCAGCCCGAGTGCTCCGCCGACGCCCATGGTCGCGCTGATCAGGGCGACGGATGTGCCGAGCCGGTCGCGGTGGACGACATCGCGCAGGATCGAGATGCCGAGCGGCACGACTCCCGTCACGGCGCCCTGCAGCGCGCGCCCGATGATGACCCCGACGATGTTGCTTGACAGGCCCGCGATCACCGAGCCGAGGATCAGGCACGCCAGGAGCGCGATGATGATCCGCCGTTTGCCGTACATGTCGCCCAGGCGTCCGGCGATCGGGGTGATCACCGCCGCGGTCAGCAACGTCGCGGTGACGACCCACGCGGTGTCCTCGCGGGACGCGTCGAGCAACTCGGGGAGCTTGGCCTGGATGGGCACGACGAGCGTGTACATGAACGACGCGCAGAGCCCGGCGAGGGCCAGAACGGCGACGATGGCGCCCTGCGGGGGGATACGTGTCAGGCGATTTCTGTCGCCTGCTTCACGTGAACCCACCGACTCAGGCTATCGGCGGGTCGGCGGGGTGCGGGGCGCCAGTGCCCACTGAGAGGGATTGGGCGCGCGCATCGTGGTCACAGAACCGCGCCTGTGCGCTCATACAACGTCGCGCAGACCCGCTTCGATCATGTCGAGCCACCCGCCCACGTTCGCGCGCGCCTCGGGAGTATCGGGGTAGCGGCAGCGCAGATGCAGGCCGTCGTCGTTGACGATGAACCAGATCATGACGCCGTCCGTCTCGATGACGGCAGAGACGTACTGGATCCCCAGTGCCCCCTCGACGGGAGGCAGGCGCCGGGTGTCGAGCCAGGAGATCGCGAACATGCCGGGCCCCGCAGGCATACCGCCGTACGGCGCGAATATGGGTGCGAGCGGATACGAGCCGAGCGCGAGCGCGTCTTTGACGGCGGCGGCGGATGCGATGGGGTCGGTCGCGGCGAACTGGATGACGGAGTTGGTGATGAACCAGCCGACCGAGTCATGCCAGCGCGGCTCGTTTCGGCTGTGCACCGGAAAAACGGCGCGGAGCGGGGCGCCGCTCACGCGTGCCGTCGTCTCGGCGAGAACCGAGAGCGCAAGCGCGGTCATGCGGACGCCCCGGTCGGTTGCCCGTGCCTCGAAAACTCGGGTTTCTTCGGCGGAGAGGACGTCGCGCACCTCGACCACCTCGCGGCGCGGGCACGAGAGATCGCCGAGGGGAAGGGGGAAGGCGGGCATGGCGCCGTCCTCGATTGCCAGGATGTCGCTCCAGCGCTGTCGGACATCTGCCGGAGCCGGAGGCATCCGTTCGAGGACGTCGGAATGTTCGGCGAAGGATGCCGCGGGCACGGGTTCGGCGCCCGGATGGCCCGACAGGCGGGTCACCATGTCGCGCACGAGCACGAGCAGCGACCACATGTCGACGTGGGCGTGGTCCGAGCCGATCACCGCCGTGGGACGGGGGTCGAGCGGGTCGGGGGCGTCGGGAATCACGACGCACACCCGGTGCGAGGGTCGCTCGAACGGCGAACACGCGGCATCGAACACATCGCGCAGCGCATCGCGGGTGAGTTCGTCGTCGCCGACCGGATGCCGCAGCCACTCGCCGCCCTCGATGTCGACCTCGTGCAGCGCGAGCTCGCCCGCGTCGTTATACGAGAAGGCGCTTCGGAGGGTCCCGTGTCGGGCGATAACCGCCATCCACGCCGCCGCCACATCGTCGAGCGTTGCCCCGACCGGGAGGCGGAAGGCGACCGCCATCCACGAGCCCGGGCGGGTGCCCTCGCCGACGTGCCGACGCTGGTCGAACGAGATCGGCAGCCGCTTGCCGGGTCGCTCGCTCGCGCGCGTCGCGAAGCTCTGCAGGGTGCCCCGGGGCAGGGACATCTGGGCGACATTCGTCAGGCGCATGGCGCCGTAGTCTAGGGGGCGAATATCTCGCGCCTGTGACTCCCGCCTGCAACCGGAGGTTTCGTGCCCACACTCGACGTCGGGGGTGCCACGCTCGACTACGACATCACGGGCGACAGCGGCCCCCTCGTGGTTCAACTGCACGGTTTGACGTCGAGCCGCGTGCGTGACGCCCAGTTGGGGCTGGATCTCGGCCGCGCACTCCGCGACCACCGCGTGCTGAGGTATGACGCGCGCGGGCACGGCGGGTCGACGGGCAAGAAGAATCCGTCGAGCTACCGCTGGGATCGACTGGCGCGCGACCTGTTGACACTGCTCGATCACGTCGCGCCGGGCGAGAAGGTGCACGGAATCGGGCCCTCGATGGGCACGGGCACGCTGCTGCACGCCGCCGTGCGCAAACCCAAGCGGTTCGCGAGCCTGACGCTCGTGGTGCCGCCGACCGCGTGGGGCAGTCGCCGCGCCCAGGCCGCAACGTATCTGCAGAACGCCGACCTCGTCGAGCAGCACGGCATCAGCGCGTTCGTCGAGGCGGGCAGCACGGCGCCCGTCCCGCCGGCTCTTGCCGACATGCCCGAGACGCGGCCCTCGATCAGCGAGAAGCTGCTCCCGACGATCATGCGCGGGGCGGCCTCGACCGATCTGCCCGACCGGCGGGACATCGCGCGCATCGACGTGCCGACGCTGATCCTCGCGTGGACCGGTGATCGGACGCATCCGGTCAAGACGGCGAACAAGCTCCACGAGCTGATCCCCGAGAGCCGGATCGTCATCGCGCGGACGCCCTACGGGATCATGGCGTGGCCCGGTCTGTTCGCCGAGCACGTGGCGACCAACGGCTCGAAATGAGGGTTGTGCCCTCCCGCTCCCTGAGCGTGTCGAAGGGTGCTCGTCTGGGTGCTTTGCTCGTCGCCGTGCTGGCGACTGGGCTCGCGCTGACGGCCTGCGCTCCGTCCGATCCGCGGCCGGGGGCCCTGCCGCCGGGAGTCAGCGTCGAGCTGATTCAGCTGCGCTCGGATGTCATCGATCGCGCCGCCCAGGTCCGGTTGGTGAACGCGGGCGAGGACGATCTGGTGATCACGGGGCTCGAGATCGTCGACCCGCGGTTCGAGGCGCCCATCGTGCGCGACAAGCGCGCGCAGGTCGCTTCTGGGCGCACCCTCGACATCCGGATCGCCCTGCCGCCTGTCGTGTGCGACGCGGACGCTGAGGCCGATGCGGCGACGATCGAGCTGGAGTACGAGGTGAACGGACGGGCCTCGATCGCCGAGGCATCCATCCCCGACCCGCTTGCTTTCATCCCGCTGCTGCACCAGAAAGAGTGCCTGCGCGAGCGTCTCGCGGATGTCGCGGTGATGTCGTGGTCCGGATTCGAGCCGTCGGATGCCCCGGCCCCGGCGCACCTGACGCTCGAGATTGCCCCCTCGGGCGGTGGGGGCTCGGCGCTCGTCGAGACCGTCGAGACGACCCCGCTGCTCATGTTCGACGCGGCGGGCGCGGCGCCGTTCGTCGTGGACGCCGAGATCGGCGGTTCGGGCTCGCCCCAGCAGGTTCGAGTGCCCCTCGTGCCGCTGCGCTGCGATCCGCACGCCGTGATGGAAGACAAGCGCGGCACGATCTTCGATGTGACCGTCGAGGTGGGTGGCGTGGTCGGTGTTGTCGAGGTTGCGGCGCCGGCCGAGGTCAAGGGTGAGGTCCTCGCCTGGGTCGCCGACTGGTGTGGTTTCGGCGGTTAGGCCGTGTCGCGGCCGAGGGCCTCGAGCAGGCGCAGCCACACCTCGCTGAGCGTCGGGTACGAGGGCACCGCGTGCCACAGGCGCTCGATCGGAACCTCGCCCACGACCGCGATGGTCGCCGAATGCAGCAGATCTGCAACTCCCGCCCCGACGAAGGTCGCGCCCACCACCGTGCGGGTCGAGGGGTCGACGATCAGGCGCGCGCGACCCGTGTATCCCTGCGCGGTGACCGAGGCGCCGGCGATGTTGTGCAGGTCGTAGTCGACGACTTTCACCCCTCGGCCCTCGCGCTCGGCCTGAGCGGTGGTGATGCCGACCGCGGCGACCTCGGGCTCGGTGAAGACGACCTGTGGCACGGCGGCGTGATCCGCGGTGGCGACGTGGCGGCCCCAGGGGGCGTCGTCGACGGGTTTTCCCAGGGCACGGGCCGCGATGACGTCACCCGCGGCACGCGCTTGGTACTTGCCCTGGTGCGTCAGCAGCACCCGGCCATTGACGTCGCCCACCGCGTAGAGCCAGCCTGGCGCGTCGTCCTCGGCGCCGACGGGCGTCCCGTTCGCACCTAATACGCGCAGGGTGTCGTCGGTCGCCAGCGAGCGGCCGGCCTCCAGGCCGACCGAGTCGAGCCCGATGTCGTCTGTCCGAGGGCGTCGGCCCGTGGCGATCAGGATCTCGTCGGCCTGCAACTCCTCCGCGTCGGGCGAGTCGCCGAGCGAGATGGTGAGCGAGCCATCCGCCGTCCGTTCGATGCGCGTCGCGGAAGTCCCGGTGCGAACGTCGACGCCTTCTTCGCGCAGTGCGTCGAGCACGAGTTCGCCGGCAAAAGGTTCGTTCGCCGCGAGCAGCGCATCGCCGCGGACGAGCATGGTGACATGCGAGCCGAGGCTCGAGAACGCCGTGGCGAACTCGGAGGCGACGACCCCGCCCCCGACGATGACGAGGCGCTTCGGTACGGCCTGCACGGCCGCGGCTTCCCGGTTGGTCCAGGGCGACGCATCCGCGAGTCCCGGGATGTCGGGGATGACCGCGGACGTGCCCGTGCAGACCGCGACCGCGTGGCGTGCGAGGAGGATCTCGACCGAGCCATCCGGGGTCGTCACCTCGACGCGGCGGACACCGGCGATGCGCCCGTGTCCGCGGACGAGGGTAATGCCCGCGCTATCGAGCCAGGACACCTGGCCCGCGTCATCCCATCCCGACGTCGCCTTGTCGCGGAAGTGCAGCGCCGCCTCGGCGTCGAGGGGTGCGCCGAACGCCTCACGTGCACCCGGGACGCTCCGCGCCGCCCGCAACGCGGCACCCGGCCGCAGCAGAGCCTTCGTCGGCATACACGCCCAGTACGAGCACTCTCCCCCGACCAACTCGCCCTCGACGATTGCGGCGGTGAGCCCGCCCTGCACGGCTCGATCGGCGACGTTCTCGCCGACGGGCCCCGCACCGATCACCACGACATCGAACACGCGCTCGCTCATGCTCCGATGCTATTCCCGCCCGTCGACGTGTGGGCGGGCGAACCGGCGGCCTGACAGAGCGCCCCGGACTAAGATCGGGGAAGGATGCCGCGGCTCTGCCGCTCCAGTGATGACAGCCCCGCCGCGCCCGTGATCTCGCGCTTCGTGCGCCCACCTGCCCCGTCACCACCCCGACCATTGGAGCCACCATGGCCGAACAGTCCCGCCTCGATAAGGTCATCGCCCTCGCCCGCCACCGCGGGTTCGTCTTCCAGGCCGGTGAGATCTACGGCGGCTCGCGTTCGGCCTGGGACTACGGGCCCCTCGGAACCGAGCTCAAAGAGAACATCCGCCGCCAGTGGTGGCAGACGTTCGTGCGCGGCCGGGGCGACATGGTCGGGCTCGACTCGTCGATCATCCTGCCCAAGCGTGTGTGGGAGGCATCCGGTCACGTCGCGACGTTCACCGACCCGCTCGTGGAGTGCCTGCACTGCCACAAGCGCTTTCGCGCCGACAACCTGATCGAGGATTTCGAGGCCCGCAAGGGTCGTGCGGCCGAGAACGGGCTGGCGGATGTGCCGTGCCCGAACTGCGGCACGAAGGGTCAGTACACCGAGCCGAAGGCCTTCTCGGGCCTGATCAAGGCGTATCTGGGTGTTGTCGACGACGAATCGGGGCTGGCGTACCTGCGCCCGGAGACAGCGCAGGGCATCTTCGTGAACTTCACCAACGTGCTCACGGCATCGCGCAAGAAGCCGCCGTTCGGTATCGGGCAGGTCGGCAAGTCGTTCCGCAACGAGATCACGCCCGGCAACTTCATCTTCCGCACCCGCGAGTTCGAGCAGATGGAGATCGAGTTCTTCACGCCCCCGGCCGAGGCGCAGGAGTGGTTCGAGCACTGGGTCGAGGCGTGCTGGGACTGGTTCATCGATCTGGGCATCGACCCCGCCAACATGCGCCGCTATGACGTGCCCAAGGACGACCGGGCGCACTACTCCGCCGGCACGATCGATGTCGAGTACGCGTTCGGCTTCCCGGGCAAGCAATGGGGCGAGCTGATGGGCGTGGCCAACCGCACCGACTACGACCTCACGAGCCACAGCGAGGCATCCGGGCAGAGCCTGTCGTACTTCGACCAGGCGACGGGCGAGCGTTACACGCCTTACGTGATCGAGCCGTCGTTCGGCCTGACGCGCGCGATGATGGCGTTCCTCGTCGACTCCTACCGCGAAGAGCAGGTGCCGAACGCCAAGGGCGGAACCGACACCCGCACGGTGCTGGGCCTTGACCCGCGCCTCGCTCCGATCAAGGTCGCGGTTCTGCCGCTGTCGCGCAACGAGCAGCTCTCGCCCATCGCTCGCGAGCTCGCCGCCGACCTGCGGGGCGACTGGAACATCGACTTCGACGACGCCGGCGCGATCGGTCGCCGCTACCGCCGCCAGGACGAGATCGGCACGCCGTTCTGCATCACGGTCGACTTCGACTCGCTCGAAGACCGCGCCGTCACCGTGCGCGACCGCGACACGATGGCCCAGGAGCGCGTGCCGCTCGATGAGGTACACGCCTATCTCGCGGAGCGCCTGAAGGGCGCCTGAACCCGTGGCTCACCCGATGCGCCGTCCCGCCTCTTCGCCGAGCGCGCCGGTTGTTGTCGAGCCCGCCTGTTATCCGCGGTGAACAAGGGGCCCGCTCGGCACTAACCGGCAGCCTCGCGCCCCTGCGCAAGCCCTCTTCGCCGAGTGAACGACTTCGGCGCGAGTGCACGGCCTACGTGCGGTGCGCAAGTCGTGCACTCGCGCCCAAGTCGTGCGTTCGCGGGAACCCAATGACGAGCTGGGGGCCTCGGCGTCCGGGCCCCCATCCCTCGCCGAGACGGCCAGTTGTTGCCGAGGCTGCTGGTTGTTCGCGGTGAATAGGCCGCGGCCTCGGCGCTAACGGGCGGTCTCGGCGAGCAACGGGACGAGGTGCACCCCGCGTCCGGCGTCGGGCGCGCGTCAGGCCTTCTTCGCCGCGGCCTTCATCGCCTGCTTGTGCTCTCGCACTTTCAGCAGCGACTCGGGGCTGACGATGTCGGCGACGCTGCGGAACGAACCGTCCTCACCGTAGGGAGCGGATGCCTCGCGCCATCCGTCCCCCGTGTACCCGTACTGCTTGCCGAGCAGCGCGAGAAAGATCTTCGCCTTCTGCTCACCGAATCCGGGGAGCGCCCTGAGGCGCTTCAGGACCTCGCGCCCGTCGGGGGCATCGCGGGTCCAGAGGGCAGAGGCATCTCCGCCCCAGTCGTCCTCGATCGCGGTGCAGAGCGACTGCACCCGACCGGCCATCGACCCGGGGTATCGGTGCACGGCCGGAGTCTTCTTGAACTCCTCGGCGAGCTGGTCGGGGTCGTAGTGTGCCAGGGTCGCGGCGTCGACGGACCCGACCCGCTCCTGGATCTTGAGCGGCCCGGCGAAGGCCGTCTCCATCGCGACCTGCTGGTCCAGCAGCATCCCGATCAGCAGGGCCAGGGGATCATCGCTCAGAAGGCGGTCGGCGGCGGCGTCGCCCGTGATGTGCAGCGTCATGCGATCAGTTTCGCACCCCACATCGGCGTGCGAACGGCCCGATGCGGCGAAGTGGGGCAGATTGCGTGCTGTGGGGCAGGGGGGAACCTGCCCCACAGCGCCTAACCTGCCCCACTTGGGGCGAGTGCTGCGGCGGCCGAGGCAATCAGGCCGGAAGCCAGGCCTCGGCGAACGCCTCGGGGCTCAGGATTTCCAGGTCGGCGGCGATGGCCCGCATCGTCTTCTCGAAATCGACGACCGAGGACTCCCGGATGCGTCGAGCCTCACCGCCGTCTGCGATCCGGACGATGACGATGTCGCTCAACGCCGGAGCGTCACCGACATCGACCAACCCGGCGACCAGGGTGCCGACCCACCGCACACCGCGCGCCACGGGGCTGAGCTGCCGGTCTTCACCTGTGACCCGGTAGACATCGCGCGCCAGCGACCCGGGCGCCCCGGGCGGGGTGTCGGTCACGGGTCAGGCGGCGCCGTCGGCGACGGCAGCGGAGTCTCGCAGCGCTGCAGCATCCTGCGCCGTGGAATCCTGCGCGCCGACGTCGATGCCGAATAGGGTGCCGAGAGCCGCGACGTAATCGTCCGCGCGTCCTCGGGCCGCGAGGTCCTGGGCGCGGGTCGTGGGCACGTGCAGCAGCCGGCCGACCAGGTGGCGCATCGCCTGTTCGGTACGACCGTCTTCGTCTCCGCGTGCCCGCACGCGCGCGATCTCGTCTTCCAGCACCGCGAACGCGTGTTCGCGCAGCGCCACGACAGCGGGCGCGAGGCTCTGGCGGCGTCCTGCGAGCGCGAACTTCTGGGCGGCATCCCGCACGATCTCGCGTGCCTCGGCGGTCGCCTGTAGCTCTTCGAGCGGGGCGTGCAGCCGCACGGTCTCAAGGTCGAGCAGGTCGACGCCCGGGACGGTCACGACATCGGGGTCGACGTTGCGCGGAAGCCCGAGATCGATCACGAGGCGTCGCGCGCCTGCCGCGTGGGGCACGGGGCACTCCGCAGCTCCGGCCGGGGTGATGCGACGCAGCTCGCCCGAGAGTTCTGCGCGCCCGCGCTGCAGCAGCGCCGCATCGAGGACGTGGTGGTCCACGCTCGTGCAGGTGATGACGAGGTCGGCGGATGCCGCGGCGCGCGCATAGCCCGCGTCGTCGATGGATGCGATGCCGTGTTTGGCGGCGAAGACCTGTGCGCGACCGGAAGGGGAGAAGACCGTGATGCGCTCGGCGCCGTGGTCGCGGAGCGCGGCCAGGGTGGCAGCGGCGTACGCTCCGGTGCCGACGAGGAGGACATCGAGCTCGGTCCAGTCCGCAACGCGGCTGTCGGCCAGCTCGAGCGAGAGGCGGACGAGCGAGCGACCGGCCCGACCGATCGCGGTGGCGTTCTTCACGCCGCGCTGTGCCTCGCTCGCGCGCTGGAAAAGACGCTCGAGCTCACCCGAGGTGGTGCCCTGGCGGCGCGCGTCGGTCAGCGCTCGGCGCACCTGACCCGCGATCTCGCCCTCACCGACGACGACCGATTCGAGCCCCGACGCAACGGCGAAAAGGTGCTCTGCGACATCCGGACCCGTGACCACGCGGTACGAACCCTCGAACTCGGAAGCGCTGACGCCCGTGGCTGCCTCGGCGGCGAGCAGAACGGCTTCTACGCCGACGGGACCGGCCGCGGTGACGGGCTCGTCCATGTCGACGTACGCCTCGAAGCGGTTGCACGTCGCCAGCACGACGGCTCCGCGGACGCACGAGTCGTGCTCCGCGATGAGGGGAGCGATATCGGTCGTGTGTACGCTGAGCCGCTCGAGTAGATCGAATGCGGCGGTCTTGTGACTCGCCGAGATACACAGCAGCACCTATCCAGCTTACCTTCCGTGTGCACCCCCACTGCCCGCGCGCCCGGAGTTCGCCCGAACCCCGGGGTGCGGGGGAGGATGGAGCCATGCAACTTTCCGACGCCCCGCTGCTGCGCGCCCTCCGGGGCGACCGACCCGACCGCGCGCCGGTCTGGTTCATGCGTCAGGCGGGACGGTCGCTGCCGGAGTACCGCGAACTGCGCGTCGGAACACGGATGCTGGATGCGTGCCTTGACCCCGAACTGGCCTCTGAGATCACCCTCCAGCCGGTCCGGCGCCACCACGTCGACGCCGCGATCTTCTTCAGCGACATCGTTGTACCCCTGCGTCTCGCTGGTGTGGAGGTCGAGATCGAACCGGGTCGCGGCCCGGTCTTCGCGAACCCGGTGCGAAGCGCCGCGGATGTCGCCCGCCTGACGGCGATCGATCCGGCCGAGGTGGCCGAGGCATCCGGATCCGTCATCGAAGCCATCGGACGGGTCACGGAAGAGCTGGGTTCGACGCCGCTGATCGGTTTCGCGGGCGCGCCCTTCACGCTGGCCGCGTACCTCGTCGAGGGCGGCCCGTCGAAGGAGCACCTGCGGGCGCGCGCCATGATGCACGCGGACCCCGCCTCGTGGCACGCACTCGCCGACTGGCTCGGCCGGGTCGCCGGGGTGTTCCTCGACGTGCAGGTCCGCGCCGGAGCATCCGCCGTCCAGCTCTTCGACTCGTGGGCGGGTTCGCTCTCGCGTGCCGACTACCGCGCGTTCGCCGCTCCCCACTCGCGCACGGCCGTGTCCGCCGTCGCCGGCCGCGTTCCGATCATCCACTTCGGCGTCGGCACCGGCCCGATCCTCGACGACATGCGCCTCGACGGCCTGGCCGACGCGGTCGGCGTCGACTGGCGCACGACCCTCGACGACGCCGCTCGCGTGCTCAGCCCCGACGTCACCGTGCAGGGCAACATCGACCCGGCGCTGCTGCAGGCGCCGTGGCCCGTGCTCGAGGCCCATGTCCGCGACGTGCTCGAGCGTGGACGCGCGGCTCGCGCCCACGTCCTCAACCTGGGCCATGGCGTCACCCCCGACACCGACCCCGATGTGCTCACCCGCATCGTGCGCCTCGTCCACGAGGAGAACGTGTGAGCCCAGACTCTTCGGCGCCGTTCTCGGCCGAACTGATCGAACGGGCCCGCGATACGCGGGTCGTCGTCATCGGCGGCGGGATCGCGGGCCTCGTCGCGGCCTGGGAGTGCGCGCGGATCGGGATGGATGTCACGGTCCTCGAGGCGTCGTCGCGCGTCGGTGGGGCGATTCGCACGGCGGACGTCGGCGGGCTGACGCTCGATGTGGGGGCGGAGAGCTACGCCACGCGCGGCGGGCACGTGCGTCGTCTGATCGACGAGCTGGGTCTCGGGTCTGAGGTCGTCGCGCCGAGCGGCGGTCGTGCGTGGCTGGGCGGGATTCCCGGTGTGCCGGGTGGCGCCGCACCCCTCCCGGCGGGCGGAGTGCTCGGCATCCCGGCGAACCCGTTCGACCCGGACGTTCGCCGCATCATCGGCTGGAGCGGCGCCTGGCGGGCATATCTGGATCGTCTGCGCCCGGTCCTGACGATCGGCCACACCCACAGCCTCGGTGCCCTGGTGTCGACGCGGATGGGATCGCGTGTGCTCGACCGACTCGTCGCCCCGGTCGTGCAGGGCGTGTACTCGGCCCGCCCGGCCGATATCGACGTTGATCTCGCGGCGCCCGGCCTGAATGCCGCGCTCACCCGCACGGGATCGCTGAGCGGTGCTGTTTCGGTCCTCAGCGCCGAGCGTGCGACCAAGGCGCCCGGGGGAGCGGTCGAGGGAATCCGCGGAGGGATGCAGCGCATTGTCGATGCCCTGCTCGCCCGCCTCGATGAGCTGGGTGTGACCGTACGGACGGACACGCCCGCTGCGGCGCTGACGCGGACCCCGGACGGGTGGCAGGTCGAGATCGAGGGCACCCTCGGCGGCGGAACGGACACCCTGGCGCCGGAAACGGGCACCCTCGGCGACGAAACGGGCACCCTCGCGGCGGACGCCGTGATCGTCGCGACGGAGGAACGGATGGCGCGGGCCCTGTTGCGTCCGTCCGTTCCGGACCTCGACGCCCCGGCGAATGACGCATCGGACGACACCGGCCTCGACGCATCGGCAGACCCGGGCGTCGCGCCCGAGATCGAGGTCGTCTCGCTCGTTCTCGACACATCGGCGCTGGACGCAGCGCCCCGCGGCTCGGGCGTACTCACCGTGCCCGGTTCGTACACCGCCAAGGCCCTTACCCACGCGACCGCGAAGTGGGCCTGGCTCGCCGAAGCCGCCCGGGCGCTCGCACCGCACCGCCACGTGGTCCGCGTGTCGTTCGGCAGCCAGGGTGAACCCGCCGCGACCGCCGGGCTGACGGACGATGAGACCGCCGCGCTTGCGCTGACCGAGGCATCCGCTCTTCTCGGCGTTCCGCTGGACTCGAGTCAGCTGGTCGGCGCGCACCGCGAGCGCTATACGCAGAGCCAGCCGGCGTCGGTCATCGGTCGTGAGGCGCAGACAGCGGCGGCCCGCCAGCACATCGCCGCGGTGCCGGGGCTCGGGGTCGTCGGCGCGTGGGTTTCGGGAACGGGGCTGGCGCAGGTCGTCCCCGACGCGCTGACCGAGAGCGAACGCGTGCGCACCGCCCTTTTGTGGGACCGACGGCCATGATGTCAACCCGGATGCCGAAATTGGCATACGGGACTAACCTAAAGACTCGGACCGAAGATCTAAACGACGTAGCACGAGTGTGAGGAGATCCCTATGAAGGGCAAAGTGGGACTCGTGATCGGCTTGGCGGCGGGGTACGTCCTCGGAACCCGCGCGGGACGTGAGCGGTACGAACAGATCAAGGAACAAGCCCTCAAGGTGTGGAACCTCGACCCCGTGCAGAAGCAGGTCGACCGCGCCAAGGACTTCACGACTTCCACCGCGATGGCGATCCCCGGCGCAGTGTGGAACGGCGCCGTCAAGGTGACCCGCGCGGTGCAGGGCAAGGACGCCACGCCGGGTCAGCGACTCGACGCGGCGATCAAGGCCGGCAAGGACGGCTCGGAAGACGTGGCCAAGGCCGCCGAGCGGTCCGTCTCGAACATCGAGAAGAAGATCGACGACGCGTCCACCGACGGCGCCAAAAAGAGCTGATCGTGGCATCCCCCCGAGGTATGCGAGACCGCGCCGACGACTCTCTGTTGACGCTCGTCGGTGACGTTCCCGAACTCGTCCGCAACCTGGTCATCGCCGAGGTCGACCAGGCGAAGTCGTGGCTTGCCAAGACTGCCAAGGACTACGGGATCGGCGCGGGATGGCTCGTCGTCGCCCTCGCCGTTCTGTTCTGGACGATTCCCGTCTTCGGCACCGCGGCCATCGCGGGGCTGGCGACGGTGTGGCCGGTGTGGCTGTCGGCGCTGGTGATCGGTGCGGGCCTGCTCGTCGTGGTCGCGATTCTGGTGCTGCTCGGCATCGCCCGATTCAAGCGAGCTTCACGGCGCCAGAGTCCCATCGGCGCCGTGAAAGAGGATTTCGACATCGTCCGGGAGGTACGCGATGAGTTCTGACCCCACAGGTTCGGACATGGCGCGCCAGCCTCGTCCCCATAGCTCGCCGCGTCCCGACAGCCTTCTCGTGCCGATGCCGCGGACCCTCGTGCCGCAGCTCGGCGACCCCGTCGCCCAGGCGCGGGCCGAGCTGAAGGCTGCGCTCGCGGCAATCGAGGAGAAGGCGAACCTCCCCAAGCGCGCGGCGCGCGTGACGGACAAGGCTGTGCACCGCGCACGAGCTTTCGCGAAAACCCGCCCCCTGCAGGCGGCCGCCGTCGCTGTCGGCGTGGCCGCGGTCGTCGGGCTGGCCGTTTGGGAGGGCGTGCGCCTGTATACGGCGCCGCGACGCTGATCGGTACAGGGCTGATCGGCCAGGTTTGGCCGATCCGAAGCGCTGGGTGAGACTGGGGAGTATGACCGTGAGTCACGCGCACTCGTCCACGCCCGCCGACGACACAGCAACCGAGCATCCCTCGGGCTTTACGCTGTGGGCTGTCTGGCGACGCGATCCCGATCGGCCCGTCGTCGCGGTCGACGAGACCGAGCTCGAAGACATCGTCGCGCTCATCGAAGAGGGCGGCGTTACGGTGCGCGGCTTCTACGACGTGAGCGGGATGCGTGCCGACGCCGACCTGATGGTCTGGCTGCACGGCGACAACGCGGAAGATCTGCAGCGGGATCTGCGGCGCCTCCGACGCACGGAGCTGCTCCGCAACCTCCTTCCGAGCTGGAACGCGATGGGTGTCCACCGTGACGCGGAGTTCAATCGCGCGCACGTGCCCGGATTCCTGCGTGGTATCGAGCCGAAGGGCTGGCTCTGCCTGTACCCGTTCGTCCGGAGCTACGAGTGGTACCTGCTGCCCGAGGCCGACCGGCGGCGGATGCTGGCCGAGCACGGCCGCCAGGGTGCGGCGTTCACCGGAGTGCTGGCGAACACCGTCGCGTCGTTCGCGCTCGGTGATTACGAATGGCTGCTGCCGCTCGAGGCGGACGATGTCGTTGAGCTCGTGGACCTGATGCGTGACCTCCGCTCGACCGAGGCGCGCATGCACGTTCGTGAAGAGGTGCCCTTCTACACGGGTCGTCGCTTGCTGCTCAGCGAGGTGCCCGAGGTTCTGCAGTGACGCGTTCTGCAGTGACGGCTTCAGCGTGACCGCCGGAACGCTCAGACTGGGGACCCGGCGCAGCGCCCTCGCTCTTGCGCAGTCCGGACATGTCGCCGAAGCGATCACCGCGGCGACCGGGGTGCCGGTCGAACTCGTGCCGATCGTTTCCGAGGGAGATGTCACGCGTGCCCCGCTGGCGCAGCTCGGCGGCACGGGCGTCTTCGCGACGCGACTGCGTGAGGCGCTCCTCGCCGGTGAGTGCGATCTGCTCGTCCATTCGCTGAAAGACCTTCCGACAGCCGAGGCGCCGGGTCTGCGGATCGCGGCGACACCGCGCCGCGCCGACCCGCGCGACGTCTCGGTCACCCGTGGCACCCTGCTCGCTGACTTCGGCACGGGAGAGAACGTCGCGGCGACGATCGGTACCGGCTCCCCCCGCCGTCAGGCGCAGTTGCGCCGCCGGGCGCCGCGCGTGCGCGTCGCGGAGCTTCGCGGAAACGTGGATTCGCGCCTTGCTCGCGTGCGCGACGAAGAGCTCGACGGCGTCGTGCTGGCCGCAGCCGGGCTGACGCGACTCGGACTCATCGCGTCGGACAGCGGCGAGGCCGTGTGGGGCAGCGGCTCGGCCGAAGGCCTCCTGCTCGAGCCTCTCGGGCTGGCGGAATGGCCGACGGCAGCGGGGCAGGGCGCCCTGGCGATCGAGGTGCGAGCGGATGCTTCGCCAGACATCCTCGCGGCCATCGCTCCGCTCGAAGACCCCGCCACACGGTTCGCGGTGACGATCGAGCGCTCGATCCTGGCGGGCATCGAGGCGGGGTGCCACGCTCCGGTCGGTGTTCACGCGAGCGTCACCGACGAGAACGTGCGTGTACGTGCCGTCGTGTACGCGGTCGACGGTTCGCACAGGGTCGGGCTCGATCACGCTGAGCCCCTGGCTAAGGGGTATATTCGAAAAACGGGCGGCGGCGATGGCGCGAACGCCGCCGACAGCGCGGACCCGACCGTGCGAGCAGCGCTGATCGGGTCTGCGATCGCACGTCGACTCCTTGATGGTGGGGCAGCCGACTTGGTGTCACGAGAGTTTTCCACATGAATTCAGCAGCCGAGCGTCCCGCGAAAGCGGTGAAGCCCCTCACCGGGTGGCGCGTCCTCGTCCCTCGCGGGGGACCCTGGGGCGATGGTGTCGCCGCGAGCTTGCGATCGCAGGGGGCGACTCCCGTCGTGGCGCCACTGATCAACTTCGCTCCGACCAGCGACCAGGCATCCCTCGATGCGGCTCTCGAAGATCTGATCGCGGGCCAGTTCGACTGGCTCACGGTCACCAGTGCCACCACCGTCGACGTCCTGTACGCCCACCGCGTGAGCATCCCCGTGACGACGCGTGTCGCTGCCGTCGGCGAGACGACTGCAGCCGCCCTGCAGGCCGTGGGTTATCGGGTCGACCTCGTTCCGACGCAGGACAACTCGGCCGCGGGGATGGCCGACCAGCTGATCGCCCTCGAGCCGGAACCGCGGCGCATCCTGACGCTCCGCAGCGAGATCGCGAAGCCCGTGCTGACTCGCCGTCTGAGCGAGGCGGGGCACCACGTCCGCAGCGTCGTGGCGTATCGGACGATCGGTGTTCCCGTGACCGAGCGCATCGCGCACGATGTCGCCAATGGCCGCATCAACGCGATTCTCGTGACGAGTGGATCGGTGGCCGAGCAGGTCCACCTGCAGTTTCCGGAGATCCCCGCGGGCACCGTCATCGCCGCGATCGGTCCGCGCACGGCGAAGGACGCGCGTCGCGCGGGGCTCGACGTCGACGTCGTGGCGGAACAGCAGACCGTCTCCGCCCTGATCGACGCGGTCTCGCGGCTCGCCCTGCCGCACGCCGCCGACGAGTTCTCGCCGTGAGCTTTCCCGAACGTCGTCCCCGCCGCACCCGCCAGTCGCCCGCGATGCGACGCCTCGTCCGCGAGACGCACCTCGCCCCGGAGCAACTGATCCTGCCGGTCTTCGTGCGCGAAGGCATCGATGAGCCCCGGGCGATCGAGTCCATGCCGGGGGTCGTCCAGCACAACCTCGATTCGTTGCGCGCGGCCACGGTCGGCGCGGCCTCGGCGGGTATCGGCGGCATCATGCTGTTCGGGGTTCCCGAGACCCGCGATGCGGTGGGCTCGGGCGCCGACGATGACAACGGCATCCTCAACGTCGCCACACGCGCCGTTGTGGAAGAGGTGGGCGACGCGATCGTTGTGCAGACCGACCTCTGCCTCGACGAGTTCACCGACCACGGTCACTGCGGTGTGCTCGACGCCCAGGGTGGCGTCGACAACGATGCCACGCTCGAACGCTACGTCTCCATGGCGCTGGCGCAGGCGCGTGCGGGCTCAGAGATGCTGGGTCTGTCGGGCATGATGGACGGCCAGGTCGCGGCCGTCCGCGCCGGACTGGACGCGGCGGGATTCTCGGACACGACGCTGCTCGCCTACGCCGCGAAGTATGCGGGCTCGTTCTACGGCCCGTTCCGCGAGGCCGTGGACTCGCAGCTGAAGGGCGACCGCCGCACCTACCAGCTGGACCCCGGCAATGCGCGCGAGGGCGTGCGCGAGGCGATCATCGATGTCGAAGAGGGCGCCGACATCGTGATGGTCAAGCCCGCGCTGCCCTACCTCGACGTGCTCGCTTCGGTTCGCGCCGCGGTGGATGTTCCCGTCTGGGCCTACCAGGTCTCGGGCGAGTACGCCATGATCGCGGCGGCGGCAGCCAACGGGTGGATCGACGGCCGCGGCGCAACGATGGAGGCGCTGCTCGCAATCCGGCGCGCCGGCGCGGGAGCGATCCTGACCTACGCTGCCATCGAAGCTGCCGGTTGGCTGCGCGACGACATCATATGAGCGCGGACCTGACGTGAACGGCGAGAATTGAATCATGGATGATCGCAATGCCCGTCTGTTCGACCGCGCCCGCTCGGTGATTCCCGGCGGCGTCAACTCGCCGGTTCGGGCCTACGGTTCGGTGGGCGGAGCGCCGCGATTCATGGCATCGGCGCGCGGGGCCTACATCACCGACGCGACCGGTCGCGAGTACGTCGATCTCGTCGCGTCGTGGGGCCCGGCGCTGCTCGGCCACGCCGCTCCCGAGGTTGTGGAGGCGGTGCGGGATGCCGCGGGCCGCGGCCTCTCGTTCGGTGCGCCGACCGAGGCCGAGGTCGAGCTGGCAGAGCTCATCGCGGCGCGCGTGAGTGTCGGCGAGCACCGCCCGGTGGAGCGCGTGCGTCTGGTCTCGACGGGCACCGAGGCGACGATGACGGCCATCCGTCTCGCCCGCGGAGCCACCGGCCGCGATCTGCTGGTCAAGTTCGCCGGGCACTACCACGGTCATTCCGACGGGCTGCTGGCATCCGCCGGATCGGGCCTCGCAACCCTGGGTCTGCCGGGCTCGGCGGGCGTCCCGGCCCCGATCGCCGCGCAGACGCTCGTCATTCCGTACAACGACCTCGACGCCGTGCGTGAGGTCTTCGCGGTACACGGCGACCGCATCGCCGCCGTCATCGTCGAGGCCGCGGCCGCCAACATGGGCGTCGTCGCGCCTCTGCCCGGTTACAACGCCGAGCTCAGCACCATCGTTCACGCCCATGGCGCGCTCGTCATCATCGACGAGGTGCTGACCGGGTTCCGCGTCCACCCCGCCGGATACTGGGGTCTGCAGCAGGACGCGGGCGAGACCTATACGCCCGATCTCTTCACCTTCGGCAAGGTCGTCGGCGGCGGTATGCCGCTCGCCGCTCTCGGGGGTCGCGCCGATGTCATGCAGATGCTCGCCCCCACCGGTCCGGTGTATCAGGCGGGCACTCTGTCGGGTAACCCGCTGTCGGTCGCGGCGGGGCTCGCGACGCTGCGCGCAGCGACGCCCGAGGTCTACGCGCGGGTGGATGCCGCGGCATCCGTCGTCGCCGATGCGCTGACCGCTGCCCTGAGCGACGCGGGCGTCGCGCACTCCGTCCCACGCGCCGGGAGTCTGTTCGGTGTCGCGTTCACCCCGCTGGCACCCCACGACGACGACACGGTGCACGCTCAGGATGCCTGGCGATACCCGGACTTCTTCCACGCCATGCTCGACGCCGGTGTGGCCCTGCCGCCCAGCGTCTACGAGGCCTGGTTCCTCACCGCTGCGCATGATGACGCGGCCCTCGGGCGCATTGTGGACGCGCTGCCCACGGCCGCCCGCGCCGCCGCGATCGCCGTCGCCCCGGCCCGCTGACCGCATCCGGCGCGCCGTGATCGTTGCTGCACTGTGAGCAAAGCGACCGTCGAGCGGTCGCTCCCGCTGACAGACTAGAGACATGGTGACGCTGCTCCTCGACTCGGAACGACTCGAGGTCGTGCTGTCTCCCGTCGAGCGGGCCGTGGGATTCCGGCGGGGGAATATTCAGGTCCTTCGCGAACAGATCGCCAAGGTCATGCTCACCGACGACGCGTGGATCTGGCTGCGGGGTGTTCCGAGCCCCGCCGCGACGGTGCCGAGTGTCATGGCAATCGGTACGTGGAAGACCGGCTCGGGACGGGACTTCGCCGTCATCCGGGGTCGGCGGCCCAGTGTCGTCATCGACCTCGAGGGTCATGAGGACTACGAGCGCCTGCTCGTCACGACGCGCCACGGCCTCGAGCTCGTCCGAGCTCTTCGCCTCGATGGTGACCAGGACAAGGGCGACGTAACGGGCCCCGACACGGAGCCCGACGCCGAATCCGACGGCTGAAACTCAGGCGTCGCGAGGCGTCGCGTCGGACGTGCGTCAGGTGACGTCGCGCGTCCAGCTGGCGATGTGCCCGATCAGCAGCAGGAGGAGCGCGTAGGCGAGCAAGACGATGCCGCCGTGCCACCACTCCAGGCCTTCGCTCGCGCCGGCGCCCATCACGTTGTAGATGCTGGCCCCGATCAGGGCGTCACTCGCCGCGCCGGGCAGAAAACGGGTGACCTCGGCGAGCCAGTCGACGAACCCTCCCGCCAACCTCAGGATCGGCTCCACGAACTGCGTGAACGCGAGGACGACGACGATCGCGACGACCTGGTTGCGTACCAGCGTGCCGACGCCGATGCCGACGAGTGTCCACAGCATGAGCGCGAGCAGGGTGCGGGCGAATAGTGCCCAGGTGTCGCCCGAGCCCAGTTCGGTCTCCAGCCCGAAGCCGGCCAGAACCCCCGCTGCCGGGAGAGCGGCAGAGACCACCGAGATCAGGCCGTACATGGCCCCGATGATGACGCCCGCCGTGAGCTTCGCCCACAGCACCATGCCGCGCTTCGGGGTGGCGAGCAGGGTCGGCGTGAGCGTCTGGTGGCGGAACTCCGTCGTCACCATGAGCGTGCCGATGAGGAGCGGGAAGACGTATCCGATCGATCCGCCGATGCTGTACAGCACAGGAGCCAGGCCGTCGGCGGAAAGGGTCGGCGTGCCGGCGCCGCCGGTCAGGTCCCCGGATGCCGACGCCGCGAACACGAAGGCCAGGCCGGCGGCCGTGCTGCCGACGTAGAGGACGAGGACGATGGCGAGGATCCACCATCCGACGGTCGAGAAGACCTTTGTTGTCTCGGAGCGGGTTGCGGCGACAAGGCTCATGATCGCTCCTCGTTGTCGTCATTCTCGCGGGGTTCGTCGTGCGCGGCTGTGTCTTCGTGCGCGGCTGTGTCGTCGTGCGTGGCGGTGTGGGGGCGTCCGTCACTCCGGTCCGGATCGTCATCGTCGGATGCTCGGGGCACGACCTCGATGACGCCCGTCGCGGCGACGGCGAACGACGACACCGGGGCGAAGGTCGGCAGGGCCTGGTCCTGGTCCTCGTCCTCGTCCTCATCCGAGTCAGCGGTTGTCGGCGCCACGTCGGCGGGCTCCTCGTCCGAGGTTTCGGTCGCTACGGCTTCGCTAGCAGCTACGGGCTCGTCGGGGACGGATTCGTCGGGTGTCGCTTCTTCGGCGACCACTTCGGGCGCCGCTTCTTCCGCGACCTCGTCTGGGGCGCCCGGCTCCGCGAGCAGGGGAGCGGCTGCAGCAGCGGATGTGTGCGATGCCGCGGCGCTCGGGTGCACGCGAGATCCGTTCACCAGCTCCAGGAAGACCTCTTCGAGCGAGGGCCCCTTCTTCTGGAGCCCCGAGAGGGCGACGCCTGCGGCAAGGGCGATGGCGCCGATGTCGGCGGGATCGCCGCCACGGACCGAAACCCCGGTCCGCAGGTTCTCGAAGGCGATGCCGGCGCCGGTGAGAGCCTCAGCCAGGGCCTGGCGGTCGGGCGAGTCCACCACGACGGCCTGTTCGGCGGGCTCGGCGAGGTCTTCGACGGACCCCTGGAAGACGAGGGATCCGTTCGAGATGATCAGCAGCCGGTCCGCGGTCTGCTGCACCTCGGTGAGCAGGTGCGACGACACCAGCACGGTGCGCCCCTGGCGGGCGAGTTCGCGGAGCAGTCCGCGCATCCAGATGATCCCCTCGGGATCCAGGCCGTTTGTCGGCTCGTCCAGCACGAGCACTCCGGGATCGCCGAGCAGCGCAAATGCGAGCCCCAACCGTTGACGCATCCCGAGCGAGTATCCGCCGACGCGTCGACCCGCGACATCCGCGAGACCGACGGTCGTGAGCACCTCGTCGACGCGCGTGCGCGGCAGTCGCGCGGCCTGCGCGTAGACCTTCAGGTGGTTGGCGGCGGAGCGCCCCGGGTGGAAGCTGGCCGCCTCGAGGGCGGCGCCGACGGAGCGCAACGGTGAGGACAGGTCGGCGTAGGCCGTACCGCCGATTGTCGCGCGACCGCTCGTCGCACGGACGAGCCCGAGCAGGATGCGCAGCGTTGTGGTCTTTCCGGCGCCGTTGGGACCGAGGAATCCGGTCACGACCCCCGGTTCGACGCGCGCCGAAAAGTCCTGGACAGCCGCAACCGCACCGAATTGTTTTGTGACTCCGGTGAACTCCAGAACCTCGCCTTGGGGCATGCCGTACCTCTCTCTCGGACGCCGTACCCCTCATCTTGACCGATTTCCGGGCGTGAGACGGGATCCACGCAGGGGAACCGGCGGTACGGTCGGGACATGAGAACGCAGCCCCTCGAGTCCTCGCGCGTCTCGGCTCGCTTCACCCGGGGTGTCGGGCGGCTCGTGCTGGAGCGGCCCGAAGCGCTCAATGCGCTCGACCTGGGGATGGTACGCGGCCTGCGCGAAGCGCTCGAGGCGTGGCGTGACGAACACGACGTCGAACGCATCCTGCTCGAGGGCGCGGGTGATCGGGGGCTGTGCGCCGGCGGCGACGTGCGGGGGCTGGCCGAGAGCATCATGTCCGGCAATGCCGAGGGCGCCGGCACATTCTTTCGCGAGGAATACGCGCTGAACGCCGCCATCGCCGAGTACCCGAAGCCGATTGTGGCGCTCGCGGATGGCGTCACGATGGGCGGCGGCATCGGCCTCGCCGGTCACGCCGCCGTGCGGATCGTGACCGAGCGCTCGGCGCTCGCGATGCCCGAGACGCGGATCGGATTCACGCCGGATGTCGGGGGCACCTGGCTGCTCGCCCGTGCCCCCGGACGGCTGGGGGAGTATCTCGCCCTGACGGGCGGGACGATGACGGCTGCCGACGCGATCTACGCCGGATTCGCCGACCTGCTCGTACCATCCGAGCGGTTGGACGCCGTGCGCGAAGCCCTCGAATCGCGGGCCGACCCGGGCGGTGCCACCGAGGTCGCGATGCTGTTCGACGAGTCACCCGAGCCGTCGGAGCTGGCCCGCCGTCGGCCGTGGATCGACTCGGTATTCGCGGCCCCCGACGTGGCGTCGATCGTCGCGGGCCTCCGCGAGCGGCCCGAGCCCGAGGCATCCGATACGGCCGACCTGCTCGAAACGCTGTCTCCGACCGCGCTGACCGTGACGCTGGCCTCCGTTCACGCGGCCCGCACCGACCCGAACCTGCGCACCACCCTCGAGCGCGAGTACGGGCTGGCCATGTGGTTCGCCCACACCCAACCGGACCTGCCGGAGGGTGTTCGCGCGCGTCTGATCGACAAAGACGGTGCGCCGCGCTGGCGACCGGAGTCGCTGGCCGAGCTGCCGGACGACCTCGCCGAGCAGGCGTTTGCGTTCCGCCCGAACGTGCCGCTCTGGGGCTGAGGGTGCCTGAGGGCTGACGCTCGGGCGCGGTATCCCTAGAGTGACCCTATGGAACGGTCGGAACCCCCGCACCGCAGACGCCGCTACTCGGTGGGTGTGGCGCTGGACTGGTTCTTCTTCGTCTTCGCGGGGCTGGCGGCCATCTGGCTCGCCTACCTCGGGTTCACGGAGACATTCCGCGTCGGATGGTGGGGCATCCCGTTCGCGATCGTGTTCTGGGTCGTGCTCGCCTATCTCGTACTGCCGCGGCTGCATCGCATCCTCACGACGATCTACGTTCCCGACTATTTCATCGGCCGCACGCGTACGAGCGACGGGTTGCTGGGCGATCCGGTCAACCTGGCCTTCCGCGGCACGGCGGAAGAGATCGAGGCTGCGCTCCAGGCCGCGGGATGGCGACGCGCCGACCCGGTGACCCTCGCGTCGTCGTGGCGGATCATCACGTCCACGCTCACCAAACGGAGCTACGACGAGGCACCCGTGAGCCCCCTGTTCCTGTTCAGCCGGCAGCAGGATTTCGCCTACCAGCAGGAGGTCGACGGCAGCCCCACGCAGCGCCACCACGTCCGGTTCTGGAAATGCCCGGACGGATGGCTGCTGCCGGGCGGCAGGCGGGTCGAGTGGCTCGCCGCGGGTACCTTCGACACGGCCGTGGGGCTCTCGCTGTTCACGCTGCAGGTCACGCACCGCATCGACGCCGACACCGACATCGAGCGCGACCACATCATCCAGACGCTCGTCGCGGCCGAGCCCACGATCCGGATGGACGTGATCAAGGACTTCTCGAGCGGCTATCACGCACGAAACGGCGGTGGCGACACCATCCGTACCGACGGTGATCTGCCGATCGTGGATGTCTCGGGCGTGCCGGTGCCGGTCGCGCAGACTCTTCTTGCTGCCGAGGGGAGTGTCCCATGACGAAGACCCCCGAGAAGCGCCCGGCATTCGAATCGCCCGGCGACCTCGTGCGCCCCGTGGGCTACGACCCGGACATGCCTCGCCCGGCGGCGATCAGTGCGGGTGCCGGCTTGGTGATGCTGCGCGTCATCGCGGGCTTTCTGTGGCTCACCGCCCTGGCCTTCAACTGGGGCGACGTCGCGCACAGCATCGAGGTCGAGCTGGGCGATGACGTGGAGCTGCCGGAGGATCTCAAGTCCATCGGGCTCGTGCTGATCCTGGCGGTCGGCGGGATCGCCACGCTGCTCGAGGGCGTTCTGGCGGTGCTGATCTACCGGGGACACAACTGGGCGCGCGTGCTCGTCATGCTGTACGCCGTCGTGTCGATCTCGGCGGCGTTCACGACGTGGTGGGTCGGTGGCCAAGACATCCGGATCGAAACAACTCTGGTGACACTGAGCCTCGACATCCTCGTGCTGCTCGCGCTCTCGAGCAGGCAGGCCGCGGCGTATTCACGGCGTCGTCAGCGACGCTGAGCGGCCCCTCCCAGCCAGCGGGCATTAGCCTGGAGTCCGCCCACGTGGCGGCGGAGGAGGCAGTGCGGTGTTCGACAGTCCCCTCTCTACCTCTGCCTACGGTGTGCTCGGCGTCGAACCGGATGTCGACGACGAGCAGCTGCGCAAGGCCTATCGTCAGCGCCTTCGTGCGACGCATCCCGACACCGGAGGCGACGCGGCCTCGTTCGGGCGGGTGCAGCGCGCTTGGGAACTGATCGGCACACCGGAGGCCCGTCAGGCCTACGACCGCGGCCACGGGTTCGCGACGTTCAGCGCGGATGGCGATGCCGATGCAGGCGCCGGCGCGGATCCGTCCGGTTGGCGTCCGGCGCGCCCGAGCGCCGACACCCGACCCCGCGCGCGGGCACACGGTCACCCGGGCGGCTGGCGGCGCGAGCGCTACCTCACGCTGATGCGCGAGTGGGTCGGCCGCGGTATCCCTCTCGAGGATCCCTATGCCCCGGCCCTGGTGCGATCGGCCCCGCACGAGATCCGCCGCCTGCTGGCGGACGCGCTCGCCGAAGAGGCGACCGCACGTATCGTTGCCGACCTCGGAATGGGCTTCACGGTCTGGCACGATGTCGCGGCTTCCGGCCGTCGGGGCGATGACCCCGACGCGAAGCTCGACCACATCGTCCTCGGCCCGAGCGGGCTCTACGGGGTGTTGTCGGAGGACTTCGGTGGACCCGTGACGCTCCGACGCGGTGAACTGCAGGGCGATGACGTCGAAGGATCACCGATCGGCGACCTGATCGCACGGATGCGTGTGGTCTCGCGCGCCGCCGGGGTGCGCTTCAGTGGCGCGATCGTCGTGCTGCCCGACGACGATCTGCCGCAGGCGATCCTGGACGCCGGCCGCGTGCGGGGGCTGCCGGTCGTGGTGTGCGGTCGGGCCGCGCTCGCGACGGTGCTGCGCCGTGGCATCCCGGGCGCGCGGGACATGGGCGGCAACCAGGTCTTCGACGTCCGCACCCGACTGCAGCAGAGCGTGCGTTTCGTCTGACTGTCGCCGCTCGCCCGCGGATCAGTCGGCGATGCCGAAGAGTTGGAGCGGATGCGTCAGACGCCACCACGGGCTCGGTCCTTCGACCTCTGCCGCGAGAAGCGCCTCGACCTGGGCCTCGCCGATCGGTCCGCTGATGGTCACGGTCCCCACGGACGCGCCGTCCGCCCAGTCGTCACCAAGGGAGAGGTCCGAGGCGGCAGAGGAGGGGGATCCGTTCCAAAGGATGACCGATCCGTCCGTGGCCGTCACGATGTCGACAGGATCGGCCCACAACGTCGATACCGTGCCGACGATGGAACCCGCGGGCAGCGCGATCGTCGGGGCGAGTTGCGCGTGGAGACCGTTCAGCAGATCGCGCGCGGCCGCGAAACGTGTCTCGCTGTCGGGTTGCCCGAGCACCGAGGCGTACGCCCGCACGGTCGTGTCGCCGATCGTGATGTCGCGCGCGGCCAAGAGGTTGTAGTCATCGAAGAGCAGACCCGTCTTGACGCCCACGATGCCCGGCTCGCCCAGGAGGGCGTTGGTGTTCTCGACCAGACCGGCGCCGGGAAGCTCCACCGAGGGCTTGGCGACGATCTCGGCGATGACGGGATTCGCGAGAGCCCGGCGGGCGAGGGCGACGAGCGCGGCCGGTGTGGCCGTGTTGCGGGGGCTGATGCCCGACGAGTCGACGACGGTGATGCCCGCCAGCCCGTGCTGGGTGAGCCACTGCATGGCCGCTCGGGCGTAGACCGCGTCTGAGGGGTAGAGGCCGTCCACGAGCTTGTCGGCATAGTTGCCGGCGGAGCCGATCAGCATGCCCTCGAGGAGCTGGTACTGCGTCAGCGTTCCACCGACGGGAACGTCGAGCGCGGACTCATCGGCGGCGAGCGTGTTCTGGTAGGCCGTGCGGTCGGCGCGCGTGAAGGTGTACTCGGGCCCCGTCTCGCCGACCGCGAGCGGGAGGGCGTCCAGAACGACGAGTGCCGTGATGACCTTCGTGATGCTCGCCATCGGAACGGCCTCGTCCGAACTCGCGGCGGTCGTGCCGAGTCCCTCCACGCCCAGAGAAGCCGACCCCGTGGCCGGCCAGCCGGGGCTCGCCGCTGGAGCCGCCGCTGTTTGCGCGGCGACCGCATCGACGCGGGGGGCGACCGCATAGAGCGGCCAGACGAGCATGGCGACCACGTAGACGAGAACCAGACCCACGACGCTGCCGAGCGGCACGAGCACACCCGGGCGGAGCGGGGAGCGACGCGGCCACCGTTCGATGAGTTCCGCATCCGGGGCGATCTCGGGCTGGGCCACGGTCGCCGTGCCGTCCTCGCGCACCCAGGCGAGCGCTCGCGTGGTCGCGGGAACCTCGGTCGCGGGTGGATCGGTGATGGCTGGCTCTGCGACGACGGTGGGTGCCGCGGTGGGTTCGACAGCGTGTTCGACAGCGGGTTCCACGGTCACGTCCGTCGCGCCTGTTTCTTGCCGACGCAACGCCCGCCGAGTGAGCACGGGCTCGTGCGGCGGGTCGTTCGAAGTCATTCGCCTACGGTACCGCGACAGCTATACTCATCCCGTCAACCACGGGAGTCCGGTGTGCCGGGCTGAGAGGAAGCGACCACGCTTCGACCGTCGAACCTGATCTGGGTCATGCCAGCGCAGGAAGGAGCACTAATGAGTACGTCCACGTCCACATCTGCCCCCGCGTCCACCGGGCGCCGCGGATTCGCCGCCATCACCTGGCGCTGGAGGGTCGTCGACATCGTCGTCGCCAGCGTCATCGGCGTCGCATGTGCCGCGATCTTTCTCGTTTGGAACATCGGATACGAGGGCCCGAGTTCGATCCTGTCGCCGCTGCTTCCCGGTCTGCAGGGTCTGCTCGCCGGTCCCTGGCTCATCGCGGGCGTGCTGGGCGCCCTGATCATCCGCAAGCCCGGTGCTGCGCTGTACACCGAGCTGCTCGCGGCCGTGATCTCGGCGCTCGTCGGTAACCAGTGGGGTCCGCTGACGATCGTGTCGGGGCTCGTGCAAGGTCTCGGCGCCGAGATCGTCTTCCTCCTCTTCGCGTACGCCGTCTGGCGCCTGCCCGTTGCGATCCTCGCGGGTGCCGGTGCGGGACTCGCCTGCGGAATCAACGACCGCATCCTCTGGTACGCGGGTGCCGACACGACCTTCACCCTCGTCTACATCGCCGCCACGACCGTCTCGGGCGCAGTGATCGCGGGTGCTGGTGCGTGGTTCATTGCGCGGGGCCTGGCGGCGACGGGTGCGCTCAGCCGTTTCGCCTCCGGACGCGAGGTCACGCGGCGCGTCTGACGTGACGGATCCTTCGATCACGCCTCGGGCGCTGATCCGACCCGCCTCGGTCGAGGCGCGGGGCTGGGGCTGGCGCTTCGCCTCGCGTCTTGACTGGGCCGTGGCGGATGCCTCGTTCCGCATCGAACCGGGCGAGCGCGTCCTGTTGCTCGGCGCATCCGGGGCGGGCAAGTCGACCCTGTTGCACGCGCTCGCCGGGGTGCTCGGGGGCGACGACGAGGGCGAGTCGCGCGGCGAGCTCACGATCGATGGTTCGCCCGCCGCTCGCGCCGGGGGTCGGGCTGGGCTCGTCCTGCAAGACCCCGACAGTCAGGCGATCCTGGCGCGGGTCGGGGACGACGTGGCGTTCGGTGCCGAGAACCTCGGCATCCCTCGTGATGAGATCTGGCGCCGGGTGCGTGAGTCGCTTGATGCGGTGGGGCTGGACGTGCCGCTCGATCGGTCGACCTCAGCCCTCTCGGGTGGGCAGAAGCAGCGCCTCGCGCTTGCGGGCGTGCTTGCGATGCGCCCGGGGCTCATTTTGCTCGACGAGCCGACCGCCAACCTCGACCCCGAGGGTGTTCGCGAGGTGCGCGACGCGGTCGAGCGTGTGGCCGAGCGGACCGGTGCGACGCTCATCGTCGTTGAGCATCGGATCGATGTGTGGTTGCCGCTGGTGGACCGGGTGATCGTGCTCGGCGAGACGGGCGGGGGCGAGACAGGCGGTGCCGAACACGATGGTGCCCATGTCGGTGTGCTCGCCGACGGCGCCCCCGCGGACGTTCTCGGTGCACTCGGGCCCCGCTTGGCCGTGGGTGGCGTCTGGGTTCCGGGCATCCCTCCGCGGCATCCCGCGCCGCCCGTGCTCGCGCCCGGTCCGGTCGTTCTCGAGGCCCGCGACCTGACGGCCGGTCGGGTCAAGGGTGTGCGGGTCGCGGGACCGGTGCGCCTCGACGTGCGTGCGGGTGAGGTCCTCGGCATCACCGGGCCGAACGGGGCCGGCAAGTCGACCGTTGCACTGACACTTGCGGGGCTCCTGCCGGGGCTCGGCGGCCGCGTCCAGGCATCCGGCGCCCTGGCGGAGGGCCCGCAGCGCGATCCCCTGAAGTGGTCGTCGCGGGCGCTGTTGACCCGGATCGGCACGGTGTTCCAGGACCCCGAGCACCAACTGCTGGCGACGACCGTGCGCGGAGAGCTCGAAATCGGAC
Source organism: Microbacterium lacus (assembly GCF_002812805.1). Classification (GTDB taxonomy): domain Bacteria; phylum Actinomycetota; class Actinomycetes; order Actinomycetales; family Microbacteriaceae; genus Microbacterium; species Microbacterium lacus_A. The sequence continues at coordinate 340,383 of NZ_NMUM01000044.1, forward strand.
CGCGCTCCCTCGGGCTGCCGGAAGACGAGATCGCGGCTCGCGTCGATGACCTGCTCGTCCGGCTCAGGCTCGACCGGCTCGCCGAGGCGAACCCGTACACGTTGTCGGGCGGCGAGAAGCGGCGGCTCACGGTCGCTGCCACCCTCGCGACACGCCCCCGCGTGATCGTGCTCGATGAGCCGACGTTCGGTCAGGATGCCGTGACCTGGGCCGAACTCGTCGCGATCATCGCCGAGCTGAGAGACGATGGCACGGCCGTCGTCGTCGTCACGCACGACGCCGCGGTGCTCGACGCCCTGCACGCCCGACGCTTCGAGCTCGGGGCCTCGGCATGAGTGCGACCGTCGGCATCCGGAGTGGCCCGATCGCCAGCATCAATCCGGTCGCCAAGCTCGCGGCCGCCCTGCTGATCGCGGTGCCGCTCGTGCTGACGATCGATGCGGTCTCGGCGGCGACCGCGCTGACGCTCGAGCTCGTCCTGTTCGCCCTTTCGGGTCTGCGATGGCGCGAGTTCTGGGTGCGCACGCTTCCCGTCTGGATCGCCGCACCGCTGACGGCGGTCACGATCGCCCTGTACGGCGCACCATCCGGCGCCGTCCATTTTGAGTGGCTGTTCGTGAGAGTCAGCGACGGATCTCTCGAGCTGGCGCTCGCGACATTCTTCCGTGTTCTGGCGATCGCGCTGCCCGGAGTGGTGCTCTTCGTCACGGTCGACCCGACGGATCTCGCCGACGGTCTCGCGCAGCTCGTGCGCCTGCCCGCGCGGTTCGTGCTCGGGGCGCTCGCCGGGATGCGGCTGCTCGGGCTGTTGGGCGACGACTGGCGGGCGCTCGCCCTCGCGCGCCGGGCCCGCGGCGTCGCGGATGTCGGGCGGGTGCGACGCACGCTCGGGATGGCATTCGCCCTGTTCGTGCTTTCGATCCGGCGGGGGTCGAAGCTCGCGACAGCCATGGAAGCGCGAGGGTTCGGCGGGCACATCGTCGATGCGGACGGTCGGCCCGTGCCACGCACCTGGGCTCGGCCGTCGCGCTGGGGGGCCCCAGAATGGGTGCTGCTGGCGGCGGGAGCCGCGATCTCGGCCACCGCGATCTCGATCGCTGTGGCGACGGGCAGCTGGAACTTCATCCTCGGCCCCACCTGACCCCGCCCACCTGACCCCGCCCGCCTGACCTCGCGCGTCTGCCCGCCCGCTTGCGCGCGAGACTTCACCTCTGTCACGTACCGCGCCCTCATTGGTGACATAGCTGAAGTCTCGCGCGAGGGTGGGGGGACCGCGTGTCGCGTAGGCTGGAACTGGATGCCAGCGGTTCGAAGGAGAGCGCATGCAGATCGAGAGAGCCGGAGCCCTCGTCACGGGCGGGGCGAGCGGATTGGGACTTGCCACCGCGCGACGCCTCGCCGCGGGCGGTGCCCTCGTCACGATCCTGGATCTGCCGACATCGCGCGGCGCCGAGATCGCCGCTGAACTCGGCGGGGTGTTCGCGCCGGCCGATGTGACGAGCGTGCCCGAGGTTCGCGCGGCTGTGGCCGAGGCATCCGCTCTCGCTCCTCTGCGCGTCGTCGTCGCATGCGCGGGCATCGCGACCCCCGGCAAGGTGCTGGATCGCGAGGGCAGCCCAACGCCGCTCGAGGACTTCGAACGCGTCGTGCGGATCAACCTGGTGGGCACCTACAACGTCATCTCCCAGGCCGCGGCGGCGATGGTCGCCAACGAACCGACCGAGACGGACTCGGATGCCTCGGGTGAGCGTGGCGTGATCGTCACCACCGCGAGCGTGGCCGCGTTCGATGGGCAGATCGGCCAGCCGGCTTACGCGGCCAGCAAGGGCGGTGTGCACGCGATGACGCTGCCGATCGCGCGCGAGCTGGCCCGCTACGGCATCCGCGTCGTGACGATCGCCCCCGGCATTATGGAGACGCCGCTCCTGCAGGCCCTGCCCCAGGCCGCGCAGGATTCTCTCGGCGGTCAGGTGCCGTTCCCGGCTCGGCTGGGTAGGCCCGAAGAGTTCGCGGCACTCGTCGCGCACATCGCCGAAAACGGGTACTTGAACGGCGAGACCATCCGCCTCGACGGCGCGATCCGGATGGCACCCAAGTGAGTCTTGCCGCGCGTGCGTCCACAATTCAGTCCCGCCGCATGAGGCTCGAGCTCTCGTGCCCCGCTTTCCGGGGTTCCGCCCGGTGCCCCGCTCGAATTGAATGAATTGCGAACACCTCGGCAAGGAGACCCGCGCATGAGCGACTCGATCGTCTACACCCGCGACGGTGCGCTTGCGCGCTTGACCTTCAACCGTCCCGCGTCTCTCAACGCGATGGGGTTCGAGATGGGAACTCGCTGGCGCGATCTCGCGCGTGAGATCGCCGCCGACGCCACGGTTGGTGCCGTGATTCTGGATGCCGCGGGCCCGGCTTTCTGCGCCGGGGGTGACGTCGTAGAGATGGCGACCTCGGGCGCCAGCGGCGCCGACGTGACCGCGGCCGCGCACACCATCCACGAGGGCATCCGCGCGTTCGTCGAGTCGGACAAGCCCGTCGTCGCTGTCGTGCACGGCGCCGTCGCGGGCGGCGGTCTGGGCCTCATGCTGGCGGCGGATTACATCATCGCCGGCGAGCGCGCGCGCTTCGTCAGCAAGTACGCCAACATCGGCCTCACCCCCGACCTCTCCGTGTCGACCCTGCTGCCCGCCGCGATCGGCCAGACGCGCGCGCTCCGGATGCTGCTCGATGACCTCACGATCGACGCCGCGACGGCGCTCGACTGGGGGCTCGTGACCGAGGTCGCCGCCGACCCCGCCGCCCGAGGCGAAGAGATCGCCCGGTTCTGGCTCACCGGGGCAACCGCCGCCTTCGGCCAGGCCAAGCGACTCGTGCGTGCGGGTGCGCGACGGTCGTTCGCCGACAATCTCGACGACGAAGCACGCACGATCGGCGCCGCCTTCGACACCCCCGATGCGCGCGCTCGCGTGGCCGCGTTCGCCGCGGCATCCGTCCGTCCCCCCGCACACCCCGATGCTCGTCCAGCCGCCCCGAAGGAGACCCCGTGACCGAACAGAGCCTGGCCGGCAAAACCATCCTGATGTCCGGCGGCAGCCGGGGCATCGGACTCGCGATCGCGCTGCGCGCAGCAGCGGATGGCGCGAACATCGCGCTTCTCGCCAAGACCGACACCTCGCATCCGCACCTCGAGGGGACCGTGCACTCCGCCGCCGAGCGCATTCGCGAGGCCGGGGGACAGGCCCTTCCGATCGTCGGAGATGTGCGAAACGACGACGACATCACCGAGGCCGTGTTGAAGACGACGGGCGAGTTCGGCGGGATCGACATCGTCGTCAACAACGCCAGCGCGATCGACCTGTCGGGCTCGCTCGACCTCTCGCCGAAGAAGTACGACCTGATGCAAGACGTCAACGTCCGGGGCACGTTCATGCTCTCGCGTGCGGCAGTGCCCCTGCTGCGCGAGAGTGGCAACCCGCACATCCTGTCGTTGTCGCCCCCGCTCAACCCGTCGCCGCGCTGGCTCGGCGCCCACACGGGCTACACGCTGTCGAAGTTCGGGATGACGATGGTGACGCTGGGCCTCGCCGCCGAGTTCGCGCCCGACGGGATCGCGGCGAACACGCTCTGGCCGCGCACGACGATCGCGACCGCGGCGGTGCAGAACCTGCTCGGCGGAGACCGGGTCATGGCGGCGAGCCGTACGCCCGAGATCTATGCCGACGCCGCGTATCTTGTGCTCACGGCGCCGTCGCGCGAGAACACGGGCCGTTCGCTGATCGTAGAGGACGTGCTGGAAGAGAGCGGCGTCACCGACTTCTCGGGGTACGCAGCGGTGCCGGGTACACCGGATGACCGGCTGTTCCCCGACATCTTCCTCGACTGAACGACCGAGCGACCGACGATCGAGCGACTGAGGAACGGAGCCGCGCATGCCCGTCATGAGCGCCGGGATCCTGCTGTATCGGATCACGTCGGACGCCGACGGCTTCGAGGTCCTCATCGCCCACATGGGCGGGCCGTACTGGGCTCGCAAGACCGAGGGTGCGTGGTCGATTCCCAAGGGGGAGTTCGACCCCGATGTCGAGTCGGCGCTCGATGCAGCCCGCCGCGAGTTCGTGGAAGAGCTCGGCGTGGATGCGCCCGACGTCGCATATTCCGAACTCGGCACGTTCCCCTACGCCTCGGGTAAGCGCGTCGTCGTCTTCGTCGGGGACGGCTTGGGCTTCGCCCCTGCGACCTTCACCTACGGCACTTTCGAGCTCGAGTGGCCGCCGCGGTCGGGCCGCACCGTCGAGTTTCCCGAGGTCGACGATGTGCGGTGGACGAATGCGGATGCCGCCGCCGCCCTGCTCGTGAAGGGTCAGCGCCCGGCGCTCGAGGCGCTCGCGCGCCACCTCGGCGAGGTGTCCGGCACGGGGTGAAAAGGCTCAGCGCAGCCGCTTGCGCAGGAACACCTGCTGGATGCCGTCGTCGCCGTCGACTCGCTCGCTCTCGACGTACCCCTCGCGTTCGTAGAGGCGGAGGTTCGCCTCGCTGAGTGAACCCGTGAAAAGTTCCGCCTCGACGGCCCCCGCCGCGCTCCCCGCGGCCTCGACCGCCGCGAGCAGGCGCGAGCCGATGCCCCGACCCTGCATGTCTGGGGCGATCGCGAGTCGACCGATCAGGAACACCTCGCCGTCGCGTCGTGCGCGGACGGCACCGACCATGCGGGGGCCGAGGTGCGCCACGCATCCGTCGTTCTCGACCAACTCCGCCTCGACCTCGGCCAGCGTCTGGGTGAGGGGCGGCATGTTCGGAGTGCCGTAGATCAGCGCCTCCTGCACGAAGGCCGCGCGCTGCAGAGTGAGGACTTCGCCCGCGTCCTCGGGGCGTATCGGTCGGACCGTGACGTCTTCTTCCACCTTTTCCACGGTAGCGGTCCCGTAGCCTGGAAGCATGACTGCCCTTCCCCCCGACTCTCCCGTCCGCCCGACGGGGCCGGGTCCCGTGCGCCAGGTGCGCCCGGCGACCGAGGGGTGGCAGCAGCAGAAGGATGCCTCGGGCAAACCCCTGCTGCAGTTCGCGAGCCCCAAGCGGGGCAAACCTCCCGTGCACCTCGCCGACCTCACGCCCGAAGCCCGCGCCGAGCGCGCGAAAGAACTCGGGCTCCCGGGCTTCCGCGCCAAGCAGATCGCGGCGCACTACTTCCGGCACTACACGTCCGACCCGGCGTTGATGACGGACCTGCCCTCTGCCGGTCGCGAGGGGCTCGTCGCAGGCTTCCTGCCGCCGCTGTTGACCGAGGTGCGACGCCTGCAGACCGACGGTGGCGACACGATCAAGTTCCTGTGGAAGCTGCACGACGGCGCCCTGGTCGAGTCGGTGCTCATGCGCTACCCGGGCCGCATCACCCTGTGCGTCTCGTCGCAGGCGGGATGCGGGATGAACTGCCCCTTCTGCGCGACGGGTCAGGCGGGGCTGACGCGCAACATGTCGGCGGCCGAGATCGTCGAGCAGATCGTCCGCGCCAATGCGCTGATCGCGGCGGGTGAGCTCGGCGGGAAACGCTCCGACGATCACAGCATGGAGCGGGTCAGCAACATCGTCTTCATGGGGATGGGCGAGCCGCTCGCCAACTATGCACGGGTCATGCAGGCCGTTCGCGTGATGGTCGCGCAGCAGCCCGAGGGGCTGGGCATGAGTGCCCGCGGCATCACGGTCTCGACGGTTGGGCTTGTCCCGGCGATCCTGAAGCTCGCCGAGGAAGACATCCCCGTGACGTTCGCCCTGTCGCTGCACGCGCCCGACGATGTGCTGCGCAACGAGTTGATCCCGGTCAACTCGCGATGGAAGGTCGACGAGGCCCTCGACGCCGCGCGCAATTACTTCGAGAAGACCGGTCGCCGTGTGTCGATCGAGTACGCCCTGATCAAGGACATGAACGACCACGCGTGGCGCGCCGATCTGCTCGCCGACAAGCTCAACGCCCGCGGGCGCGGCTGGGTGCACGTCAACCCGATTCCGTTGAACCCGACGCCGGGGTCGATCTGGACCGCGTCCGAGAAGTCGGTTCAGAACGAGTTCGTCCGCCGGCTGAACGATGCGGGCATCCCGACGACGCTGCGCGACACCCGCGGCAAAGAGATCGACGGGGCCTGCGGTCAGCTCGTCGCGACCGTCGAAGACGAGGCCGCGGCGGCCGCTACTCCGTAGGCTGCCGCCCTTCATCTAGCCTTCGTAGCGAGGTTGAGCTTTGTGCGGTTGTCGGTCGCTTTCCAGCTCCCTGTCGACGCGCTGTGCTACGTTTGCAACATCAGACATCGCCCCCCTCTGAGCTTCGGCTCAAGGGGGCGATTTTCATTGTGCGGTATAGGTTGAGTTGTGGAGTACACCAAAGATTTCAAGGAACGCGACGAGCTGCTGAACCAGCTCGTCGAGCGTGGACTCGAGGTTCCGGACCCACAAGCGGCACTGCAGTTCCTGACTCGCGTCGGTTATTTCCTCTCTGGAGCGTACCGATACGTTCTGCGCGAGCTCCTGCCTCCTGAGCAGATCAATCCGAAGCTTCGGCAATTCCGGTCCGACCGGTACGTGGTCGGAGCCAGTTTCGGTCACGTCGTTCAGCTCGAGGCTTTCGACTTCAAACTCGCGCGCGTCTGCCTCGAGGGACTGCTGGATTTCGAAGTACGCGTCCGCGCGGCGATCGCCCATACGCTGGCGGCGCGCGACATCTCGGCACACACCCGCGTCGACTGCCTCGACGAGAGAATGTGCAGTCGGCCCGCGAAAAATGGTACGAAGTTCGAAGCCTGGATGAAGACGTGCGACGACGCCATCACAGCCGCGGCGGAAGACGAAGACTTCATCGCGCATCACTTGCTCAAGTATCCGGAGCAGCCGGTACCGATCTGGGCGCTCACGGAAGCTCTGAGCTTCGGGAAGCTGCCATTCCTCTTCGAGCTGATGAAGACTGAGGATGCCCGAGAGGTTGCCCGGTCCTTCGGGTTCGAGCACCCGCGCCCTTTCGGGGCGGTGCTGCGCATGATGGTGGATCTCCGCAACACCTGTGCACATGGCTCCAGATTGTTCAATCGGGCCTTCAAACGGTCTTTGTCGCTGAGGGTCCACGAGACGAAGGGTGATCTGCTCGATCACGTTGTGGGCGAAGACTTCACAACCTCGCCTAAGCCGCAGCAACGTGTCTACATCTACGCAGCGGTGCTTGCCTTCATGCTTCGCTCTCATACAGCCGGCACGAACTGGCGCATGACGTTCAAGACGCAGGCGAAGAAGCTGGATATCACGCTTCACGCTCCGGACGGCATGCTCCTCGTTTCGCGAGAGAGGAACATGGGGTTCCCGGCCGGATGGGAGCAATTGGAACTCTGGGGCAGCTCGTAGGACTGCCACGCGTAGTTACTCTCGCTCACGTCGCGTTCCACAGATCGCGGTAGAAGTCCATGCGGGCCGCGTCGGGTTTGATTCCGTAACCCTCGAGCACGGCCCACTCCCACCCCGGACCGAAGTTCCACTCCGTCGACATTGCCGCGACCGCGATGTCCGCCCAGCGGTCGCCGACGCCGAGGCGTCCGAGGTCGACGTGCGCGGTCGGGTCCCCCGTGTCCGCGAGCAGGGTGTTGGGAACGCATGCGTCGCCGTGGCATACGACCAGACGGTCGACCGCGGGGGCCTGTTCGAATCCCGGATCAAGCCGGATGCCTCGGCCCGCGGCATCCGCTCTCCGCTGTTCTACGTCCCAGCGCCACGGGCACTCCGCGACGGGGAGGCTGTCGTGGAGCATCCGGAGCCCGGCGCCGACCGCATGTGCCGCGATCGCCGGGCGAGCGATCCACCCGGGCGCCACCGCGCTCTGAGCCGCGATCGTGCGAGTGACAAGCCATTCGAAGTCCTCATCGATACCGTGCGCCACGACCTCAGGGACGCGGATGAAACGCCCGGCCCATGTGAGGCGCTCGGCCTCGTCTGCCATCGACTCTTCGGCGTTCAGGGGTCCGAATTTGATGTGCACATCGCCCGCGCGATACGTCGTTCCGCCGCGCTCGTTGAGCCATACGGCTCGCCCCTCGGCATCGCCCGCGAGGTGTCGCACCCGCGCGGGAACCAGGCCGGTCTCGTGGGGGATGGACATGTCCGCCTCGGGGTGTCGTGTGCGGGGCTAGCGTAGACGAATGGTCAATTATCGCTACCTCGGCAACTCCGGCTTCAAGGTCTCGGAAATCACGTACGGAAACTGGGTGACGCACGCGTCCCAGGTCGAGAACGCCGCCGCCATCGCCACGGTTCACAAAGCACTGGATCTCGGCATCACGACGTTCGACACGGCGGATGCGTACGCCAACACGGCTGCGGAAGAGGTGCTCGGTGAGGCGCTTAAGGGGCAGCGCCGCGCGTCGCTCGAGATCTTCACGAAGGTTTACTGGCCGACCGGCCCCATGGGCCCGAACGACTCGGGACTCAGCCGCAAGCACATCATGGACTCGATCGACGGGTCGCTCGACCGCCTCGGTGTCGACTACGTCGATCTGTACCAGGCGCACCGCTTCGACTACGAGACGCCGCTCGAAGAGACGATGCAGGCCTTCGCTGACATCGTGCGTCAGGGCAAGGCGCTCTACATCGGCGTTTCGGAGTGGACGGCGGACCAGCTGCGCGCGGGTCATGCCCTCGCGAAGGAGCTGAAGTTCCAGCTCGTCTCGAACCAGCCGCAGTACTCGGCGCTCTGGCGCGTTATCGAGGCCGACGTCATCCCGACATCGGAAGAGCTCGGGATGTCTCAGATCGTCTGGTCGCCAATGGCCCAAGGCGTGCTGAGCGGCAAGTATCTGCCGGGTCAGGACGTGCCCGCGGGTTCGCGCGCAACGGACGAGAAGAGCGGCGCGGGCTTCATCAAGCGGTTCCTCGACGACGACGTGCTGACCGCTGTACAGAAGCTCAAGCCGGTGGCCGAGCAGGCCGGGCTCACGATGCCGCAGCTCGCGATCGCCTGGGTTCTGCAGAACCCGAACGTTGCGGCGGCGCTCGTGGGGGCCTCGCGCCCCGAGCAGCTCGAGGACTCGGTCAAGGCGTCCGGAGTCGTCCTCGATGCCGACACGATGGCCGCGATCGACGCAGCCCTCGCCCCGGTGGCAGAGATGGACCCGGCCAAGACCCTTGAGGTCTCGCCGACGTCGCGCCCGAGCTAGCGAATTCGCTCAACGACCGGGCGATGGCGGCCTTGGTCGTTGAGCGAGCGTAGCGAGTCGAAACGCGGGTGGCGCGGGTTGTCGTTTCGTCTCGGTCGTTGGCCTCGCTCAACGACCGGGGCAGCCTGAACCGCGCGTCATCCCGCCGAGTTTGCCGGTTGCTGCCGAGCCTGCCCGTTGTTTGCGGTGACTAAGCGGCGGTCTCGGCGCCAACCGGCGGACTCGCGCGTAAGTCGTGCACTCGCGGGCGAGGCGCCGCGGGAAGCGGGGGTCAGCGGCCGTTCTTCGGGGCTAGCGACACATCGAGCACCGGGTGCAGCCCGCCGAGAGACGACCACGCGCTCTCGACACCCTTCGCGGCGTGCTCGGACGACCGCACCGCGCGTTCGTCAGCCCACGCGTTGAGCACGTGACCCGAGTGTCCGCGGACGTGCTCGAGCACGACATCCGGCATCCCGGCCGCACGGCGGGCGTCGCGAGCCGCGATCAACTGCTCGAGAATCTCGACGTTCTTCGTGGGCGCGCCGGTCGAGGTCTTCCAGCCCCGGCGTTTGTGCCCGTCCATCCACTTCGTGTACGTGTCGATCGCGTACTTCGAGTCCGCCTGCACGACGAGTTCGGCCACGTTCGGGTGATCCTCGATCGCCTTCAGCAGCCCGAGCAGTTCGCCGATGTTGTTGGTGCCCTCGCGGATGGAGCCGGACGCCCAGTGCCCGTCCTCGCCAACCCATGCCCAACCCGCGGGGCCGGGGTTGCCCTTGCACGCGCCGTCGGTCGCGACGATGTAGCGAGAGTGTTCAGTCACTCGGGCAAGGCTACCGGCGCTCAGGCACTCAGATACTCAGGCCGCCGGGGTTGCCGCCGCGGCCAGTCGGATCCAGGTTTCGACAACAGTGTCCGGGTTGAGCGAGATCGACTCGATTCCCTGTTCCACGAGCCATTCGGCGAGATCCGGATGGTCCGACGGGCCCTGGCCGCAGATCCCGACGTACTTGCCCCGCGCCAGGCAAGCCGTGATCGCCATCGACAGCATCTTCCGCACCGCCGGGTCGCGTTCGTCGAAGGTCGCCGCGACGAGCGAACTGTCGCGGTCGAGCCCGAGGGTGAGCTGCGTCATGTCGTTGGAGCCGATCGAGAAGCCGTCGAAGTAGTCGAGGAACTCATCCGCGAGCAGGGCGTTCGAGGGCAGCTCGCACATCATGATGACCTTGAGGTCGTTCTCTCCACGGCGCAGACCGTTCTCGGCCAGCAGCTCGACGACCGCATGCCCCTCGCCGACGGTGCGGACGAACGGCACCATGATCTGCACGTTCGTGAAGCCCATCTCGTCGCGCACGTGCCGGAGCGCCTCGCACTCCATGTCGAAGCAGGGACGGAAGTCGGGCGAGATGTACCGCGAGGCGCCGCGGTACCCGAGCATCGGGTTCTCCTCGTGCGGCTCGTAGCGGTCGCCGCCCAGCAGGTTGGCGTATTCGTTGGACTTGAAGTCGCTCAGGCGCACGATCACCGGCTCCGGCCAGAACGCCGCGGCGATCATCGAGATGCCCTCCGCCACACGCTGCACGAAGTAGTCGCGCGGCGTCGCATACGCCGCTGTTGCGGTGCCGATCTGCTCTTTCAGATCCGCCGGAAGGGTGTCGAACTCGAGCAGGGCTCGGGGATGGATGCCGATCTGCCGGTTGATGACGAACTCCAGCCGCGCGAGCCCGACACCGTCGTTCGGCAGCCGCGAGAACGAGAAGGCCTGGTCGGGCGTGCCGACGTTCATCATGATCTTCACCGGAGCCTTCGGCATTTGATCCAGATGCGTCAGCTGCTCTTCGAAGTCGAGCAGCCCGCGGTACACGAACCCCGTGTCGCCTTCCGCGCACGAGACCGTGACTTCGTCACCGTCGACGAGCAACCGCGTCGCGTCCCCCGTGCCGACGACCGCCGGGATGCCGAGCTCGCGCGCGATGATCGCCGCGTGGCAGGTGCGCCCGCCGCGATTGGTCACGATCGCGCTCGCGCGCTTCATGATCGGCTCCCAGTCGGGGTCTGTCATGTCGGCGACCAGCACGTCGCCGGTCTGGAACTCGTTCATCTGCGCGACGTCGCGCAGCACCCGCACGGGACCGGCGCCGATCCGCTGGCCGATGGCGCGGCCGGCGACCGCGACCTCACCCGAGTCGTTCAGCACGAAGCGACGGATGACTCCGACATCCGTCCGCGACACGACCGTCTCGGGACGAGCCTGCACGATGTACAGCCCGCCGTCGATGCCGTCCTTCGCCCACTCGATATCCATCGGGCGGCCGTAGTGCTGCTCGATCACGAGGGCGTGGCGGGCGAGCTCGGTGATGTCGTCGTCGCTGAGAGAGAAGCGGATGCGGTCGGCCTGCGGCACGTCGACGAACGCCGTGCTCGCGCCGGCGTGACGGTCATCGGTGTAGCGCATCGCGATGGCTTTCTCGCCGACGGAGCGCTTGAGGATCGCCGGGCGGCCCGCCGCCAGCGCGACCTTGGACACGTAGAACTCGTCAGGATTGACCGCGCCCTGCACGACAGCCTCGCCGAGTCCGTACGAGCTCGTCACGAAGACCGCGCCGTCGAACCCGGACTCGGTGTCGACGGTGAACATGACACCCGCGGCGCCGAGGTCCGAGCGCACCATCCGCTGCACGCCGGCCGAGAGGGCGACGTCGTGGTGCTCGTATCCGTGGTGCGCGCGGTAGGCGATCGCCCGGTCGTTGTAGAGCGACGCGAAGACGGAGCGGATGGCGCCCAGCACGTTGTCGATGCCCGAGATGTTGAGGAACGTCTCTTGCTGACCCGCGAAAGATGCATCGGGCAGATCCTCGGCGGTGGCGCTCGAGCGCACCGCCCACGTGACGTCCTCGCCGGTGTCGGCCGTGAGGCGTTCGTAGGCGGAGCGGATGTCTCGCTCGAGATCTGCGGGCAGCGTCTGCTTTTCGATCCACGACCTGATCTCCGACCCCGCCGCCGCGAGCCCCGCGACGTCCTCGACATCGACGACGTCGATCCGTCGGCGGATGCGGCCCTCGAGGTCGTCCGCGGTGAGGAACGAGCGGTACGCGTCGGCGGTGGTCGCGAACCCACCCGGAACCTTGACACCGAGCGCGGACAGGTGCGAGACCATCTCGCCGAGCGACGCGTTCTTGCCGCCGACTCGGGCGACGTCGGCCATGCCGACCTGATCGAACCAGAGGATGTTCGTCATGGGAGAACCTTTCGAAGGGGGTGAGCGCGCGAGGCGGGACGGTCGGTGAGGAAAGTCAGGGGCGGAGGCGCAGGGATTGCATGATGACGGCCGACATCTCTTCGACGCTCTTGGTCGAGGAGTTCACGAACGGGATGTGCGCACGCCGGTAGAGGTCTTCGGCGCGGCGGATCTCGAGCGTGCATTGGGCGAGGCTGGCGTAGGTCGAGTTCGCCCGCCGCTCGTGGCGCACCTGGCTGAGGCGGAGCGGCGTCGTGGTCAGGCCGAAGCACCGCCCCCGATAGCGCTCGAGCTCGCGGGGCAGTCCCTCGGTCGGGTAGTCATCGTCGGTGAGGGGGTAGTTCGCGACCAGTAAGCCGTACTGCAGGGCGAGATACATGGTCGTCGGTGTCTTGCCGCAGCGCGACGGCGCGACGATCACGACGTCTGCCTGGTCGAGCGCGCGAAAACTCTGGCCGTCGTCGTGCTCGATCGCGTATTCGACCGCCCGCATCCGGGCGAAGTAGCGCTCGGTGTCGCCGACCGTGTGGAACTGGCCGAGCTGCTCGGATGCCGTCGTGCCGAGCGCGCCTTCCAGCTCGGTGAGGTGCCCGCTCAGCAGATCGATGTGGGTTGCCCGCGCTACCCGGATGCTCGCCCCGACTTCGTGTCCCTTGACCGTGCTGAAGACGATGGGCTCGGCTCCCGTCGCTCCCGCGGCCTCGATCTCGCGCACCACGGCCTGTGCTGCGGGCACGGAGTCGATGAAGGGGAGGGTGCGTCGCGAGAACGTGACGCCCGGAAAGTTGGCGAGCAGCGCGTTGCCGAGGGTCTCGGCCGTGATCCCCGTGCTGTCGGACACGAAGAAGGCCGTGCGATCGGGCTGCGTTGCGCTCACGCCGGTACTCACCACGGGTGCTCTCTCTCGGAGCGCGGTTGCGCCCTTCGAGTCGAACCTAGGAAACTTCGCGGGGTATCGGTGGCCGATATCGCTGAAAGATCAACGAAACTTACGGATCCGGAAGGAACGGCGCCTCGTTGTGCGTCCATGAATGCTTGCGCGGGAAGTCGGAACAGGCTTATGTATACCTGGGTGGTCGGGTTTGGGGCTTCTCGGTCACGTAGGGCTACTTGTGTATACAATAAGTCGTCTACGTCGAGGGAAGGAGTGTGCCGTGCGAGCCAGCGACCGGGCGTACGCGACTCTCCTCCGCGAGATCCAGGACGGCGACCTCGCATCCGGCGCCGTTCTGGCCGAGGTCGAACAGGCCACACGGCTGGGGGTCAGTCGTACCCCTCTGCGCGAGGCGCTCGGCCGGCTCGCCGCGGACGGACTGGTGGTTCAGCAATCGCCGCGCGTGACGGTCGTCGCGGCGATCGACAACGCGGACATCCGTGGTCTCTTCGAGGTGCGACGCGCGCTGGAAGAAGCCGCCGCGCGTCTCGCGGCTGAGCGGGGTGACGCCGCGGCCTTCGCAGACTTGGCCCGCGCCTTCGGCGAGGCCGATCTCACGGCATCCGAAAGCGTCGAGGACTATTACGCGTTGATCGGCCGGTTCGAGCGCCAACTCGACAGCTCGGTCGCGAACGACTTCTTGACCGCCGCCCTGAGGAACGTCCGCACGCACCTCGTCCGTGTGCGGCGCCTGGCGCGCGACAACCCCGATCGCCTGGCCGCATCCGTCGCCGAGCATCGACTCATTGCCTCGGCGATTGCGGCGGGGGACGCGGACCTCGCCGCCCACGCGACGCACGTGCACCTTCACAACGCGCTCGAGAGCGCGCTCTCCAGCATCACCGAACGCTCGAACACCCCCGCCACGCTTCCGGAAGGCACCTCATGACCCAGCTCCACCACGTGCGCGTCCACCGCAGTGACGAGAACCTGGCGCGCGAAGACCAGCTCGCGTGGAAGATCGCCGAGGTCGCAACCGACCCCGTTGCGGTCGAGCCCGGGGTCTCCGACATGATCATCAACCGGGTGATCGACAACGCCGCCGTCGCCGCGGCCTCGCTGACCCGCGCCCCGGTGAGCGCCGCACGCCAGCAGGCCCTCGACCACGCCGTCTCGGCGAACGGTCGCGGCGGCACGATCTTCGGATGCGCGACCGAGCGCCGAACGAGCCCTGAATGGGCGGCCTGGGCGAACGGCGTGGCGGTCCGCGAGCTCGACTACCACGACACGTTCCTCGCGGCCGAGTACTCGCATCCGGGCGACAACATTCCGCCGATCCTCGCGGTCGCGCAGCACGTCGGCGCGGATGGCGCCGCGCTCGTGCGCGGGCTCGCGACGGGGTATGAGATCCAGATCGACCTCGTGCGCGCGATCTCGCTCCACAAGCACAAGATCGACCACGTCGCTCACCTCGGTCCGTCGGCCGCCGCGGGCATCGGCACTCTGCTCGGGCTCGACGCAGAAACGATCTACCAGGCCGTCAGCCAGGCGTTGCACACGACCACGGCCACGCGGCAGAGCCGCAAGGGCGAGATCTCGACGTGGAAGGCACACGCCCCTGCCTTCGCGGGCAAGATGGCCGTCGAGGCTGTCGATCGCGCGCTGCGTGGCGAAACGAGCCCGTCCCCGATCTACGAGGGCGAGGATGGCGTGATCGCGTGGCTGCTCGATGGCAAGGATGCGTCGTACGACGTTCCGCTCCCCGCTCCGGGTGAGTCCAAGCGCGGCATCCTCGATTCGTACACGAAGGAGCATTCGGCCGAGTATCAGGCGCAGGCGTGGATCGACCTCGCGCGCAAGCTCGGCACAGAGAACCCTGCGCTACGCGATCCCGCGAACATCGAGTCGGTCATCCTTCACACGAGTCACCACACGCACTACGTGATCGGCTCGGGCGCGAACGACCCGCAGAAGTACGACCCGACGGCGTCGCGCGAGACCCTCGACCATTCGATCCCGTACATCTTCACGGTCGCCCTGCAGGACGGGGCGTGGCACCATGTCGACTCGTACCTGCCGGCGCGTGCGGCGCGTGCCGACACCGTCGAGCTGTGGAACAAGGTCACGACGGCCGAGGACGCCGAGTGGACCCGCCGATACCACTCGGAGGACCCGAACGAGAAAGCCTTCGGCGGGCGCGTCGAGATCCGCCTGACGGATGGCTCGACCGTGATCGACGAGATTGCCGTGGCGGACGCGCATCCGCTGGGTGCCCGGCCGTTCGCGCGGGCCGACTACGTCCGCAAGTTCCGTCTGCTGGCCGAGCCCGTGCTCGAGCCGGCCGAGATCGAGCGCTTCCTCGCGCTCGCCGAACGGCTGCCCGAGCTGACCGCCGACGAGGTGGGCAAGCTCACGATCGTCGCGAAGCCCGGGGTGCTCGAGGGTGCCCCGGCGCCGCGGGGGCTGTTCTGATGCTGTACTCCGCGACCCCGCCGGCCGAGAAGCGCCGCCTGTTCCGCGAGCGCCTCGCCACGGGCGAGCTGCTGCGGTTCCCCGGCGCCTTCAACCCGCTGAGTGCCCGCCTGATCGAGCGTAAGGGATTCGAGGGCGTCTACATCTCGGGAGCGGTCCTGGCCGCAGACCTCGGCCTGCCCGACATCGGCCTGACGACGCTCACCGAGGTTGCCGGCCGCGGGCAGCAGATCGCCCGCATGACCGAGCTGCCCGCAATCATCGATGCCGACACCGGCTTCGGTGAGCCCATGAACGTCGCCCGGACGATCCAGACGCTCGAGGACGCCGGAATCGCGGGCGCGCACATAGAAGACCAGATCAACCCGAAGCGTTGCGGGCACCTCGACGGCAAGGCCGTGGTCGACGAGAACACGGCGATCAAACGCATCCGTGCCGCCGTGGACGGCCGCCGTGACCCGAACTTCCTCGTAATGGCGCGCACCGACATCCGCGCTGTGGAGGGGATGGATGCCGCGACCGACCGTGCCAAGGCGCTCGTAGATGCCGGTGCCGACGCGATCTTCCCCGAGGCGATGCGCACGCTCGAGGAGTTCGCCGCGATGCGGGCCGCGGTCCACGTGCCGATCCTGGCCAACATGACCGAGTTCGGCAAGAGCGAACTCTTCACGACCGACCACTTGCGTGACGTCGGGGTGAACATCGTGATCTGGCCGGTCTCTCTGCTGCGGATCGCGATGGGTGCGGCCGGGCGAGCGCTCGACACGCTCGACACCGAGGGGCATCTCACGGGCAAGCTGGATGAGATGCAGCACCGCGCCGACCTTTACGACCTGATCGACTACGAGCAGTACAACCGCTTCGACACCAGCGTCTTCAACTTCACCATCACGAAGTAAAGAGACCCCGGTCGTTGAGCGAGGAGCGCAGCGACGAGACGAAACACGTTTCGACTCACTGCGTTCGCTCAACGACCGAAACAACGGAAGGAGGCAAGCCAATGACCGACATCGAGATCAAGAAGGGCCTAGCGGGAGTCACGGTCGATTACACCGCCGTCAGCAAGGTCAATCCCGAGACGAACTCGTTGCTGTACCGCGGGTATCCCGTGCAGGAGTTGGCGGCGACCCAGCCGTTCGAGGCGGTCGCCTACCTGCTGTGGCACGGTGAGTTGCCGGATGCGGCGCAGTTGGCCGAGTTCGAGGCATCCGAGCGCGCGCAGCGCTCCCTCGATGACAACGTCAAGCAGGCGATCGATCTGCTGCCGCTCGACGCGCACCCGATGGATGTCGTGCGCTCGGCCGTGTCGGTGCTCGGAGCGGCGGCAGCGGATGTCTCGGACAACTCGCCCGCGGCAGACCTCACCAAGGCGAAGTTGCTGTTCGCGAAGATCCCGGCAATGGTCGCCTACGACCAGCGCCGTCGCCGCGGGCAGGACGCGATCCCGCCGCGGGCGGACCTGGACTACTCGCGCAACTTCCTCTGGATGTCCTTCGGCGAGGAGCCCGACGAGGTCGTCGCGCAGGCGTTCAACGTGTCGATGATCCTGTACGCCGAGCATTCCTTCAATGCCTCGACGTTCACGGCGCGCGTCATCACGAGCACGAAGGCCGACCTGTACTCGGCGGTCGTCGGGGCGATCGGGGCGCTCAAGGGTGCCCTGCACGGCGGCGCGAACGAGGCCGTCATGCACATCTTCGACGAGATCGGCTCGGCCTCGAACGTCGTCCCGTGGCTCGATGACGCCCTTGCGAACAAGAAGAAGATCATGGGCTTCGGTCACCGCGTGTACAAGAAGGGTGACTCGCGTGTGCCGACGATGAAGACGGCTCTCGACACGCTGATCGAGCACTACGACGCGGCCGATCTGGGCTCGCTCTACGACGTGCTCGAGAGTGAATTCGTCTCGCGCAAGGGCATCTACCCGAACCTCGACTACCCCTCCGGCCCCGCGTACCACCTCATCGGGTTCGACACCCTGACGTTCACGCCGCTGTTCGTCGCGGCGCGCGTGACCGGATGGACGGCGCACATCATGGAGCAGACGGCGTCGAACGCGCTCATCCGCCCACTGTCGGCCTACAACGGGCCCGACGAGCGACACATCGAGGGGTACGAGCCGACCGAGGCGGAACAGGCGGTGGCCGAGCGGCCGGCCGAGGCCGGCTGAGAGCCTCCTCCCGGCTTCGAGGAGCGAACCGAAGGGCAGGGGCCCGCCGAATAGACTCGAGCGGAAGGAGTGGGCCCCATGAAGACGCCGCTGCCGTTCACCCGCACGGCTTGGCCGGGGGTCGCGGCGTCGAATCGGGACGCCCCGAAACCGGCGCCTCGGCGCATCCGGGGTCTCACGCGTGGTCAGTGGCTGCTCGCTGTGGCAGGTGGCGGCCTGGGGATTGTCTTCGCGACCGGCATGGTCATCGCCCTCGCCCGCTGGTTCGTCAGCCTCGACGAGGTACGCGCATTCCTCGTCACCTACCCCGGCACCTACGCATCGGCCGTCGCCGTCGCCCCCGGCTTTCCCGCCTGGGTGCAGTGGCAGCACTTTTTCAACGTCTTCCTGATGGTGCTGATCATCCGCACCGGCTGGCAGGTCCGCACCGAGAAGCGGCCTGATGCGTTCTGGTCACCGCGTTCGAACAAAAAGCGTCGCATCAGCCTGAACCTGTGGTTTCACAACGCGCTCGACCTGCTCTGGTTCGCGAACGGTGTGATCTTCGTGCTGCTGCTGTTCGTGACCGGGCACTGGGTGCGGCTGGTGCCGACGAGCCTCGAGGTGTTTCCGAACGCTGTGTCGGCGGGTCTGCAGTACGTGTCACTGAACTGGCCGACTGAGAGCGGCTGGGCGAACTACAACAGCCTGCAGCAGTTGGCGTACTTCACGACGGTGTTCGTTGCGGCACCGCTTGCCGCGGTCACGGGAGTCCGGATGTCGGGGGTCTGGCCGAAGAATGCCGCCCGACTGGACCGGGCTTTCCCGATCGAGTGGGCGCGGGCCCTGCACTTCCCGGTGATGCTGTACTTCGTCGTGTTCATCATCGTGCACGTCACCCTCGTGTTCGCGACCGGGGCGCTCCGCAACCTCAACCACATGTACGCCGGCAATGACGGCCTCGGGTGGGCGGGCTTCTGGATCTTCTCCGCCTCGACGGCCGTGATCGTCGCGGCCTGGATCGCCGCGCGACCCATTGTGATCGTGCCCATCGCGCGCCTGTTCGGCAAGGTCAAGACCCGCTGAGGCTCCTGGGCGTGCGGGGGTTATCCCCCGTGGAGTTTCCGGATGCCTCGGGCGCGCGCCGACAGGGCCCAGGCCTACCGTGGTCCTATGTCCTCTTCGGTTGTGTCCAGCACAGTCCTGACCGCCCCGGCACCCGCCGCACGCACACGGTCGCCCCTCGCCTCCCCGGGGCGCATCTCGCTCTCGGCCCTCCACCTCACAGCCCTCGGTCTCGTTGGTCCGATCGTCTTCACGATCCTGATCACCCTGCTGAGCGTCGGCCTGAGCCTCGTGCTGGTGGTCGGCATCGGCCTGATCTTCTTGCTCGCGTTCGTCTATTCGCTCTTCGCGATCGGATGGCTCGAGACGGCGCGCATCGACGGCCTCTACGGCTTCGGTCTTCCGGCGCGTCGCGCCCGGCGCAGCCCCAAGTCCGGGTTCGGCGGATTCTTGCACACGATCTGGCTCCAGTTCGTCGATCCCGGGATGTGGCGCGGGGTTGCGAACTCCGCGATCGCGTCGGTGCTGGGTCTGATCGTGCTCGGGTTCCTGGGCCTTCTGACGTCCGGCATCGTTCTCGCCTTCGCGCCGCTCTTCGCCGATGCCGGTACGGTTCCCCTCGGCAACACGGGGCTCGACGTCGCGACCGCGTGGGCCGTGCCCGCGGGCGTCATCGCGGCGATCTTCTCGCTCGCGGCGGTCATCGGACTGGCCATCCTGCAGGGTGTCATCGCCCGCGCCATCCTGGTTCCCTCCCGCGAGGCGCAGCTCGCCGAGGCGGCGCGCACCTCGAACGTGCAGCGCGCCGGTGCCGTGCGCTCCGCCGAGGTCGAGCGGACGCGCATCGAACGCGATCTGCACGACGGCGTTCAGCCCCGACTCGTCTCGGTCGGCATGACGCTGGGCCTCGCGCAGCAGAAGGTCGACAACGACCCGGCCGCCGCCAAGGCGCTCATCGCCGAGGCGCACACCTCGACCAAAGCCGCGATCACCGAACTTCGCCAGCTTGCCCGGGGCATCCACGCATCCGTCCTGGATGACCGCGGACTCGACGCCGCCCTCTCGGCGCTCGCCTCGCGCTCGCATATTCCCGTCGTGCTCGATGTGCGCCTGACCGCACGGTGCAGCAAGCCGGCCGAGGCCGCCGCCTACTTCGTCATCGCCGAATCGCTCACCAACGCCGCCAAGCATTCTCGGGCGAGCGAGGTACGCGTTCTCGTCCGAGAACGCGAGGGTGGGATGCTGTGGGCCCGCGTCGAAGACAACGGCATCGGCGGCGCACACGTCACCCCCGGCGGCGGGATCGATGGGATCTCGCAGCGCGTGATCGGGGCGGGCGGCTCGTTCCGCCTCGACAGCCCGGTCGGCGGACCGACGACCGTAGAGGTGAGTGTGCCGTGCGCATCCTGATCTGTGAGGACTCGGTCCTGCTGCGCGAAGGACTCGTGCGCCTGCTCGAAGACGCCGGTCACGAGATCGTCGCGGCCCTCCCCGACGCGTCCGAACTCGACGAGACGGTGGCGACGGATGCGCCGGAGCTGTGCATCCTGGACGTCCGACTGCCCCCGACCTTTACCGACGAGGGCATCCGTGCCGCTCTGCGCCTGCGCGCAGCACACCCCGACCTGCCCGTGCTCGTGCTCTCGCAGTACGTCGAGGAGCGCTACGCGACCGAGCTGATCGCCGGTCAGGGTGGCGCACTCGGGTACCTGCTGAAGGACCGGGTGGCCGATGTCACCGAGTTCCTCGAGACGGTCGCCCGCATCGGCGCCGGAGCCACGGTCTTCGACCCCGAGGTCGTCGCCCAGCTGCTCGGTCGCCGACGTCGGGACGAGCGGATGCGCCGGCTCACCGAACGCGAACGCTCCGTCCTCTCGCTCATCGCCGAGGGCAACTCCAACCAGGCCATCGCCCGCGCGCTGCACGTCAGCGAGGGCAGCGTCGAAAAGCACATCACGGCGGTCTTCCAGAAGCTCGATCTGGAGCAGGACGACTCCGGCAACAGGCGCGTGCTCGCAGCACTCGCTCACCTCGAACACGGCACCCCCGCGAACCACGGCGACACCCACCACGGCGACGCCCCCCAGACAGGAGCACTCCGATGACCGACCAGCTCACACCCCCGGCCCCGCCCGTCCCTCCCGCGCCACCCACCGGCCCGGAGGACGGCCCGGGACCCGTGCCCGAGAACAGCCCCAACCCTGCCTCGCAGCCGGCCTCGCAGTCAGCTAGGGTCGTCGCGATCCTCACCGCATCGCTCGGCGGCGTCATCGCCCTCGCGCTCATCGGAACCACCGTGATCTCGACGATCGCGTCGGCGTCGGTGCGCACCGAAACTCAGGTCGTCGACGCCACCGGCATCGACGAGCTCGATGTCGACGTCGCGGCCGGATCATTCCGCATCGACTTCGCCGACGTGGACGACGCGACGCTCGATGTGACCGGCGGATGGGCCGGCGGTGGGTGGACTCTCGAGCGCGACGAGGATGAGCTCATCGTGTCGGCGCCCGACTGGTCCTTCGGTGGCGCCTGGCTCTTCGGGGGCGACGTGCGGGCCACGCTAACGCTGCCGCGCGAGCTCGAAAACGCCGTACTCGATGCGCAATTCTCCGTCGCGGCCGGTGATCTCGAAGCATCCGGTCGCTTCGGCGAACTCGAGGTCGAACTCGGTGCCGGAGAGGTGAACGTTTCGGGCGAGGCGCGTGAGGTGAGCGCGGACATCAGCGCGGGCCGCGCCGAGCTCGACCTGTCGGGTGTGCAGTCCGCCGACCTCACGGTCAGCGCGGGCCAGCTCGACGGTCGATTCGACGGTTCGCAGCCGCAACTCGTCGAGGTGAACGTGAGTGCCGGATCCCTCGACCTGGCGCTCCCGGAGGGTGACTACGACGTCACATCCAACGTGTCTGCCGGCCAGCTCGACAATCGACTCGACACGTCGGCCTCGGCGTCGAACCGGGTCGCGGTGGAGCTGTCAGCCGGTCAGGTCATCCTGCGCAGCGCGGGCTGAACTCAGCGGAGAAAGGTCAGCGGACGAAGCGGACTTCGGTGATCGTCTCGCCGAGGAACGGCTCCTCTTGTGAGGCGCCGTCGAGCGTGAACCCGTTGCGGTGGTAGAAACCGTGGGCCCGCGGGTTGTCGTCCGCGACCCAGAGGTAGATCTTCTCGTCGGCTGGGACGACGGCGTCGAACAGTCGCTGACCGATGCCCGTGCCGTGCCAGGCGGCGAGCAGGTAGATGAAGTAGAGCTCGCGCGACCGCGGGGCGTCATCGTCCCGGGCGGGACCGGCGCCGGCGAAGCCCACGATCTCGCCATTCACGAGGGCGGCGTACTGGATGTAGTCGGGGCCCTGGTTCATCCAGTGGGTCCACAACTCGGCCATGCGCCGGGCGGATACGCTCTCGAGCGCAGCGCGGCTGATGAGGTGGTCGTAGGTCTCGTGCCAGCAGGTGGCGTGGACCCGACCCAACGCCTCGGCGTCTACGTCTCGAACAGGGCGGACAACGACATCGGTCTGGAGCTCGGCTTCCATGGCGAGACTCTACGTCAGCCTCTCGTGCGGGGGAAATCGGGGTGCGCCCGCGATGCGTCTCAGTTCTTGGCGCGGGACCGGTTGACGACGATGTTCACGATCGCGGCGACGATCAGCACCGGCCAGAGGATGATGTTGATCCACGCGCTCACGCCGGCATCACCGCTCATGAACTCGCTGATCGCGAAGTAGGTCAAGAGCAGCCCCGCGATGATGAGGACGATCTGCAGGGTGATGTACGAGCTCGAGCTCAGGGAAGTACGCGCCATGGTGCGACCCTATATATCGCCGCGGTGGAATCCCCTGCGTTCGGCGGACGACACGCGGGACATCGGATGTCGGGAGCCCACAACGAATCTTGACGGATTCGACGGCGGGCCCGGCCGTCGGTAGCGTCACGCTTCGTGAATGTGATCTGGCGCACCCTTCTCGTGATGCTGGCCGCGCGGCGTCGGTTGCGGCGCGACGGGCTGCTCGCGCCGACTGCGGTGGGACGCATCCGGCTGCGAACGCTTCCCACGGACATCGACGTGCTGCGGCACATGAACAACGGCCGGTATCTCTCGCTGTTCGACCTCGGGCGCTGGGACCTGCTCGTGCGCACGGGCCTCGCCGATGCGATGCGCAAGCACGGCTGGTACGCGGTGGTCTCGAGCGAGACGATCACCTTTCGCAAGTCGCTCGGGCTCTGGCAGCGCTTCACGCTCGAGTCTCGCCTTATCGGTCACGACGACCGGGCGATCTACCTCGAGCATCGTGCCGTCGTGGATGGCGAGATCTACGCGCGTGCCATCATCCGTGCCCGGATGCTGAAGCGCTCGGGCGGTTCGCTCGGTCACGAGGAGCTGTTCGCGGCGGTCGGGCGTCCCGAGGGATTGCCCGAGGTGCCGGACTGGGTGCACGAGTGGGCCGCGGCATCCACCCTGCCCTCGCCTCGGTCTGCGGCGCCAAGCGACTGGTCCTGACCCCTCTCGCAGATCGACGCGCCGAGGTGAGCCGGGCCCGGCCGAGGGCACGGACATAGGCTGAGGAAATGCCTGAGCTCGAGCCGAATGACGCCTCGTCCGAGCGGACGGATGCGCGCGAATCAGAGGCCGTGCGCCTGGCCGAGAAGTGGGTCGCGGAGTCCGCCGAGGGTGCTGTCGACCCGGCGGCGCGCCGCCTGGCCGGGATCCTCGGTGACCGCAATGGGTTGCCCTTCACCGTGGGGTTCGTGGACGGCGTCATGCGCCCCGAAAGCCTGGTGGCCGCGGCATCCCACCTGCACCGAGTCGCCCCGCTCGTGCCCGAGTTCTTGCCCTGGTACCTCCGCGCCGCCGTGCGCCTCGGCGGTCAGGTCGCGCCCGCCCTGCCGAGCCCGGTCGTGCCGATCGCGCGGCGCGTGCTGCGCGAGATGGTGGGCCACCTCGTCGTCGACGCGCGCCCGGCGAAGCTGGGTCCCGCGATCGAGCGGCTACGCGCCGACGGGTCGCGTCTGAACCTCAACCTGCTGGGCGAGGCGGTTCTGGGTGAGGCCGAGGCGCGGCGGCGGCTCGATGGCATTCACGAGTTGATCCTCCGCCCGGACGTCGACTACGTCTCGGTCAAGGTCTCGGCGATCGTCTCCTCCGTATCGATGTGGGCGTTCGACGACACCGTCGAGCGGGTCGTGGAGCGCCTGCTGCCGCTCTACCTCAGTGCGGCACAGGATGGCACCTTCATCAATCTCGACATGGAGGAGTACCGCGACCTCGACCTGACGATCGCGGTGTTCACGCGCCTGCTGGAGGACCCGCGCCTGACCTCGCTCGAGGCGGGCATCGTGCTGCAGGCCTACCTGCCGGATGCCCTTCCTGCCCTGCGCGAGTTGACGGCGTGGGCCCGTGTCCGCGTCGCGGCGGGGGGTGCGCGCATCAAGGTGCGCCTGGTCAAAGGCGCAAACCTCGCCATGGAGCGGGTGGATGCCGTGATGCACGGCTGGACGCTGGCCACCTACGACAGCAAGCTCGACACCGACGCCAACTACCTGCGCTGCCTCGACGAGGCTCTCCGCCCCGAGGCGACGGCCGCCGTGCGGCTGGGAATCGCCGGGCACAACCTGTTCGACATCGCCTACGCCTGGCTGCTCGCCGGCGAGCGCGGTGTGCGGGACGACGTCGACGTCGAAATGCTGCTGGGGATGGCGCAGGCACAGGTCAAGGCGGTCGAGCGCGAAGTGGGGCGGGTGCTGCTCTACGTTCCCGTCGTCCGCCCCGACGAGTTCGACGTCGCGATCAGCTACCTCGTCCGTCGCCTGGAAGAGAGCGCGTCGAGCGAGAACTTCCTCTCCGCCGCTTTCGACCTCCACCACGACCCGGCCCTGTGGCAGCGCGAACGAGCGCGCTTCGGATCGTCCATCGCGCGTGCATCCGAGGCCTCCCTGCCGACCGGTCCGCGCCGTCGTCCGCGGGCCGACCTTGTCACCCGTGAACCCTCCGTTCCCGGTGATGTGGACCTGGACGAAACTCTGCCGGCCATTCGTCGCCCCGCGCCCGCGGAACCCGAAGCAGGGCTCACGCAGGTCGTGCTCGGCATCGCCGAGGGGGCGAACGCGGGCACGCTCGGCGAGTTCGACGCCCTCGCGCCTTCGCCCTTCCGGTTCAGCGACGACCTCATCGAGACCGCCGTCTACGCGCCGCGTGAGAAGGACGCGGATGCGGCGGCTCTCGGAATCTCGAATGCGCGGTTCTCGAACGCCCGAGACTCCGACCCGTCCCTCCTCGAGACGCGCCTGTGGGCGGCTGACATCCTGGCCCGCGTACCCGGCTCCGAGGCAGGAATCCGCACGATCCTCGCCGCCCGGGTCGACTCCGAACCGCGGCTCGACGATCTCGTCGCTCGGACGCGCGACGCGGGCGGCGCCTGGGGCGCACGGTCTGCCGCTGAGCGCGCCGCGATTCTGCAGCGCGCCGCATCCGTTCTCGAAGCCCGTCGCGGGGACCTGATCGAGGTCGCCGCCTCCGAGACGGGGAAGGTGTTCGCGGAGGCGGACGTCGAGGTCAGCGAAGCCGTCGATTTCGCCCGCTATTACGCCGCATCCGCCCGCGAACTCGACGCCGTCAGCGGCGCCGTCTTCGTGCCCGCGCGGTTGACCCTGGTCGCACCGCCCTGGAATTTTCCGCTCGCGATCCCCGCCGGTGGTGTGCTTGCGGCGCTCGCCGCCGGATCCGCCGTGGTGTTCAAGCCGGCGCCCCAGGCGCGGCGCTGCGCCGCTGTGCTCGCCGACGCCCTCTGGGACGCCGGGGTTCCCCGTGACGTGCTCGCCCTCGTCGATATCGAGGAGGGCGAACTCGGGCGGCAGCTCGTCACGCACGACGGCGTCGATCGGGTCATCTTGACGGGTTCGTGGGAAACGGCGGCGCTCTTCCGTTCGTGGCGCCCCGATCTGCCCCTGCTCGCGGAGACGAGCGGCAAGAACGCGATGATCATCACGTCGACCGCGGATCTGGATCTCGCGGCACGCGACCTGGTGCGGAGCGCATTCGGTCATGCCGGACAGAAGTGCTCGGCCGCGAGCCTCGCGATTCTCGTCGGCCCGGTCGCGCGGTCCCGTCGGTTCGCCCGCCAGCTCGTCGATGCGACTGCGTCGCTGCGGATCGGGATGCCGGAGGACCCGCGCTCCGATGTCGGACCCCTGATCGAGCCCCCGACGGGCAAGCTCGACTGGGCACTGACGACACTCGACGACGGCGAGCGCTGGCTCGTGCAGCCACGGCCGCTCGATGCCGAACGGCGGCTCTGGACCCCCGGCATCCGTACCGGTGTGGAAGCGGGGTCGCGCTTTCACCGTGAGGAGTTCTTCGGCCCCGTCCTCGGAATCATGCGCGCCGGGTCGCTCGAGCAGGCGATCGAGCTGCAGAATGCCGTCGACTACGGGCTGACGGCCGGGCTCTACACGCAGGACCCGGCCGACCTGCAGCGGTGGCTCGAGAGTGTCGAAGCCGGCAACCTGTACGTCAACCGCGGCATCACGGGCGCGATCGTGCGGCGCCAACCGTTCGGTGGCTGGAAGCGCTCGTCGGTCGGCGCCGGAACGAAGGCCGGCGGACCGAACTATCTGGTGGGCCTCGGGTCGTGGCGTCCGTCGGCGGGCGGTGCGCGCTCGACGTCGCTGCACCTGCGCGGGCTCGACTCGCGCCTGACCGCGATCATCGAGGCGGCTCAGGCCACGCTCGACTACGAGGCCTTCGAGTGGGTGCGCCGCGCAGCCCTGTCGGATGCCATCTCGTGGGATCGCGAGTTCGGGCAGGTGCGCGATGTCTCGCGCCTCGGCGTCGAGCGCAACCTCTTCCGATACCGCCCCGTCCCCGTCGCCGTACGCGCGGCGGGCGACGCCGACTGGCGTGCCGTGCTGCGCGTGGTGCTGGCCGGTGTTCGTGCTCGGTCACGCTTCTCGCTGAGCGTCCCAGTCGCGCTACCGCCGGCCGTTCGTCGTGTCCTGTCCGAGCTGGATGTGGAGGTGCGCGTCGAAACCGACGAGCAGTGGATCGAGCGGATGGCGAAGCGCGCGGCCGAGGTCGTGGCGGCGTCTCTGCTTTCGGCGGGCGCGGACGACGTGGCTGTCGCCCCGGAGCCGCGCGCGCGTCTGGTCGGATCGCCGGGGGCGGTCGCGTCCCTCACCGCGGCCCTCGCGGAAGCCACGGGCGGCTACCCGGACCTGGCCGTGTATGCCGACGAAGTGACGACCGCGGCCCGGATCGAGTTGCTGCCGTTCTTGCGTGAGCAGTCGATCTCGATCACGGCCCATCGCTTCGGAACGCCCGACCCGTGGAGTGAAGCCGTCATCTAAGGCTTCTCAGCGCGGGGATCGCGAAAAGATAAAGAATTTATCTTTCTAGACCTTGCTCCGATCACCCACAACTATTGCTGTGGGGGGATGAGTAACGCCGTCCGGATTCGGGCTCGACGGCGGGTCTCTCTCGCTGAGTGATCAGCGACCCCGGCCGCCCGCAATCTGAGTCGGGCGGCCGGGGGACGCTCTCAGGCTCGAGCGGATCCGTCGGCGGGATCCTCGAGCGGAACGGTGAAGCCCTCGATCATGCCGAGGATGCTGATGCCGAACAGTGTCCACTCGCCGCTCGGTACGTCCGCCCCCTCGGGGATGTCGTATGTCGGATGGTTCAAGCCCTCCGCGGCGCGAATGGCGAAGCCCTCGCCGAGCGCCGCCATCGCCTCCGTGAAGTCGACGATCGTCAGGGGCTCACGCATCCGTCGTCCGTAGTGGCGAAGCAGCGCGCCGTAGAACTCGGCGAACGCGTCGATCGATTCGCGATGGCGAACGGCGCTCGCCGCACGGAGCTCGGGCCAGGCGCCCGCCGCGGTTCGGAGGGCGAGGGCCGTGATGAATGCGTGGGAGTCGCGGGATTCGGGCTCGAGGTGGAACTTGGACGAATAGGTGACCTGGTCGAGCGCCGCCGCGCGCACGACCTCTTCAAGTGGCCCGTTTGCGGCCACGATGTCCTTGATGGCGATCGTCGCGCTCGTGACCGGCGGGGCGAACCGCACGCCGACCATAGCGACGGCGAGATCGCGGTGAAAGTCGTCTTGATCGGTCCAGATCCGGTACGCCGCGCCTGTGGTGAGGCCGACGGAGCGCAGCACCTCTTGCAGTCGGACGTGCTGCACGCCCGCGGTGACCCCTCGTTCGAGCAGCAACTGGATGGCTGCCTCGAGGATGAGGGCCCGAGTTTCGTCGGCGGTACGGCGCGGCATCTTCATAGCCTGGCAGGATTTCGGGTCGGTTTCCGTCTCGCTCTCGGCGCATGTCAAGAAAACTTGACATGCGATGCGCGGTCACAGTACCGTGACGATGTCAACAATTCTAAACATCGGAGCGGATCGTGGTCTACGAAGAACGCAACACTTGGGTCGGGCTCATCGTCAGCGTGATCGGCGTGGGGGTCTACGTATTGCTGGTGCTGCAGCAGGCCGGCGACGGTCCGCTGACCGACGTCGTGTGGTGGCCGATCATGCTGTGGACGATCCTCGGGAGCATCGTCGCCTCCATCGTGATCAGCATCCTGTGGGGGGTCCTCGCCGGCATGCGCGATCGCGACGGCGTCGGAAAATCCGATCAACGCGATCGAGACATCGCCCACATGGGCGGCCGCGTCGGACAGGCGTTCATGGTGGTCGCAGGACTCGGCGTGATCGTGCAGAGCGCGCTCCGGGTGGATTGGTTCTGGATCGCGAACACGATGTTCGCAGGATTCGCCCTCTCGGCTTTCGTCGGGGGAATCGCGAGCATCATCGCCTATCGGCGGGGGCTCGTCTGATGGTGAAACCCACGCGGGTGACGAACTCGATCCGGATCATCCGCGAGGGGGCAGGTCTCACCCAGGCCGAACTCGCCGCACAGATCGGGGTGACGCGACAGACCCTCATCGCGATCGAACAGGGCAAGTACTCACCGAGCCTCGAACTCGCATTCCAGATCGCGCGCGTCTTCGCGGTCGGACTCGACGACATCTTCCAGTACCCCGCCGACCCCTCTGCGAAGGAAAGATCATGACGGATCCATCGGTCCCTGAAACGATGACGGCTTGGCGTCAGCCGGCCTACGGCGGCCCCGAGACCGTGCAGTCGGCGCGCGTCCCGGTGCCCGAGCCGGGCGCGGGCGAGGTTCTCGTGCGCGTTCGGGCCACGGCCCTACACGCGGGCGACGTCCACATCATGCGCGGCGAGCCGCTGCTGGTCCGGGCCTTCTTCGGGCTGCGCGGACCGAAGATCGCGACGCGCGGGATGGATGTCGCGGGCACGGTCGCTGCGATCGGGCCGGGGGTGGACGCTCCCGCTGTCGGCGATGAGGTCGTCGGCGAGCTGCCGGGCGGCGGGCTTGCCGAGTACGCGATCGCGCCGGCCGGTCGCGTCGTGGCTCGACCGGCGGCGATCGATGCGGTCGCGGCTGCCGCGCTGCCCGTCTCTGCAGGGACGGCCTGGCAGGCCCTCGACCTCGCGGGCGGTCGGGTGGGGGCTGGCCGCCGCGTGCTGGTGGTCGGGGCGAGCGGGGGAGTCGGCACCTATACGGTTCAGCTTGCCGCACTCCGGGGCGCCGAGGTGTGGGCGATCTGCGGGGCCCGTAACGAGCGACTCGTCGCCGATCTCGGGGCCGCGCGCACGTTCGACTACGTGCGGGTCGACGCCGGGGCTTCACCGGCCGAGTTGCCCGCGGCATCCTTCGACGCCGTCATCGACATCGTGGGCCGCGCCCCGCTGCGTGCCCTTCGCCGCCTTGTCACTCCCGGGGGCAGCGTCATCCTGGTGTCGGGCGAGGGTGGCCGGGTTCTCGGACCCCTCGGACGGATGCTCCGCGCCGGGCTGCTCTCGCTCACGCCAGGCCCGCGACTCAAGCCTCTCGCGGCGACCGCCAAGCCTGACATCACCCGTCAGCTTCTCGCGCTGGTCGTCGAGGGTCGGTTGCGTCCGGTGATCGAGCGGACGTATGCCCTGGCCGACGCTCGCGCACGTCGACGCGGGGCACACGGTCGGCAAGGTCGTCGTCATGGCCGGGTGAGCGGTCGCGCGACGGGAGTCATGTCCCACTTTTCCTCGCTTTCGGCCCGCTATAGCGGGAGAAAGTGGGACATCAGCTTCAGGGATGTCCCACTTTGCGGTGATTCCGCCCGCCATACCGAGCGGAAGTGGGACATGGACGCTGGGGGTGGTGATCGCGCGCGGAACGCCCGGGGTGAGAGAATGCCCGTGGCGTGTTCGTGCCGACCTTTCCTCGCCGTTCCCCGGGAACCCGAGTCGAAGGGCCGCCGAACCTCAGGACAGCGTCCGCCGCACCTCTACAAGGAGCAGAGATGTCGACGCACCCCCTTTCCCCCGCAGCGGAAGCCGCCCACACGCAGGCCCCGCGCATCGTCCGCACCGCGCAGCACCGCCGATACCTGATGTGTCGGCCCGACCACTTCACGGTCAGTTACAGCATCAATCCGTGGATGGAGCCCAGCCGCCCGACCAACACCGAGACGGCGCTGCGGCAGTGGCAGACCCTCTACGACACGTACATCGCGCTCGGCCACGAGGTCGAGCTGATCGATCCCGTGCCGGGGCTGCCCGACATGGTCTACACGGCCAACGGCGGATTCCTGATCGACGGCGTCGTGTACGGGCCGAAGTTCCACTTCGTCGAGCGGGCACCCGAAGCCGCGCATTTCAACGCCTGGTTCGCCGCGAACGGGTTCGAGCTCGCCGAGGCCGTCGAGGTCAACGAGGGCGAGGGCGACTTCCTGCTCGTCGGTGAGACGATCCTCGCCGGAACGGGTTTTCGCTCGACGGGCGACAGTCACCGCGAGGTGGGCGACGTCTTCGGGCGCGAGGTTGTGAGCCTGACGCTCACCGACCCCCGGTTCTATCACCTCGACACCGCGATCGCCGTGCTCGACCCCGTGCAGGGTGCCGAGCGTGGAGGACCCGACCACGCCACCATCGCCTACCTGCCCCAGGCGTTCGACTCCGCGAGCCAGGCGATTCTCGCCGAGCGGTACCCTGACGCCATCCGCGTCTCGGAGGCGGACGGTGATGTCTTCGGCCTGAACTCGGCGAGTGACGGACTGAACGTGCTGATCTCGCCCCGCGCGACGGGCTTCGAGGCCCAACTGCGCGAGCGGGGTTACAACCCGATCCTGATCGACCTGTCCGAACTGCTGCTCGGCGGCGGCGGGATCAAGTGCTGCACGCTGGAACTTCGCGCTGCAGACAAGCAGAGGGGCCGCGCATCATGACGAATCTCGACACCGCCAGCATCCGCGTCGTCGCGCTCGAAGACGAACGCCTCGCCCACAACTACCACCCGCTGCCGGTCGTCATCGCGCGGGGCGAGGGGGCGTGGGTGACGGATGTCGAGGGCAAACGCTACCTCGACCTGCTTTCGGCCTACTCGGCGCTCAACTTCGGCCACGGACATCCGGCGATCCTCGAGGCCGCGCACGAGCAGCTCGATCGCCTGACGCTGACCAGTCGGGCGTACCACAACGACCGGCTCGGTCCCTTTGCCGCGGCGCTCGCCGAGCTCGCGGGCAAAGACATGGTGCTGCCGATGAACACGGGTGCCGAGGCCGTCGAGACCGGCATCAAGGTCGCGCGGGCCTGGGGGTATCGGGTCAAGGGCATCACCCCGGATGCGGCAACCATCATCGTCGCGGACGGCAACTTCCACGGCCGCACCACCACGATCGTCGGCTTCAGCGACGACCCGCAGGCGCGCGATGACTTCGGGCCGTTCGCGCCCGGCTTCGTGCACGTTCCGTTCGGCGACGCGGCCGCGATCGAGGCCGCGATCGACGAGAGCACCGCGGCCGTGCTGATCGAGCCGATCCAGGGTGAGGCGGGCGTGATCGTGCCGCCGGAGGGCTACCTGCGCGCCGTGCGTGAGATCACGGAGCGCCACGGGGTGCTCATGATCGCGGACGAGATCCAGTCCGGCCTCGGCCGTGTCGGCACGACGTTCGCGTGCGATCGTGAGGGCGTTGTACCCGACGTGTACCTGCTCGGCAAGGCGCTCGGTGGCGGCATCCTGCCGCTTTCTGCTGTCGTCGCGAACGCCGACGTGCTGGGAGTCATCCGGCCCGGCGAGCACGGGTCGACGTTCGGCGGTAACCCGCTGGCCGCCGCGGTCGGTCTGCGGGTCGTCGAGATGCTCGCGTCGGGTGAGTTTCAGGAGCGTGCCCTCGCGCTGGGTGAACACCTCGGGGTGAAGCTCGCCGAGCTGGTCGGCTCCGGCGTGACCTCCGTGCGCCGGGCGGGACTGTGGGCCGGTGTCGACATCGATCCGGCGTTCGGCACGGGCCGCGAGGTCGCCGAACGCTTGCTTGCGCGCGGGGTGCTCGTGAAGGACACGCACGGACAGACCATCCGGATCGCCCCGCCGCTCGTTGTCCGGGCGACCGAGCTCGACTGGGCGGTCGAGCAGCTGCGGGTCGTTCTCGCGGGCTGAGCCCCGTCGCTTCGAGACTCAGCTCACGTTGATGCTCAGCTCGTCCCAGCCCGTCGCGCCATCGGGCACGACGCCCTGCACGTCGCTCGTCTGCGTTTCGCCGTCGACGTTCGTCGCGCGGCAGCGGATCGTGTGTTCTCCGGATGTCGCTGCCCACGGCAGACTCCACTGCACCCACGTGTCGTCCGAGATCGCGGTGGCAAGCGTCGCGTCCTGCCAGTCGCCGCCATCGATCTGGACCTCGACACCCGCGATACCGACGTGCTGCTGCCACGCGACCCCGGCGATAACCGTGTCACCGGCCGCGAGTACCGAGCCACTGCGGGGGACATCGATGCGCGACTGCAGCTTGATGGGGCCGAGTTCGGACCACCCGCGGTCGGTCCAGTACGCGGTCGCGTCGGCGAAGGTTGTGACCTCCATCTCAACGACCCACTTCGTCGCCGAGACGTAGCCGTAGAGGCCCGGGACGACCATCCGCACGGGGAAACCGTGCTCGGCGGGCAGGGGGTTGCCGTTCATCCCGACCGCGAGAATCGCGTTGCGGTCGTCGGTCAGTGCCTCGATCGGGCTGCTCGCCGTGAAACCGTCGACGGAGCGCGAGAGCACCATGTCGGCACCGGCCTGTGGGCGTGCGCGCTCAAGCAGGAGGCGGATCGGATAGCCAAGCCACAGGGCGTTTCCGATCAGGTCTCCGCCCACCTCGTTCGAGACACAGGTCAGCGTCGTGACGCTCTCTTCCAGGGGAAGCGCGAGCAGCTCGTCCCAGCCGATCGTCACCTCTTCTTCGACCATCCCGTGGATGCGCAGCGACCACTCGGCAGGGTCGACCTGTGGCACGATCAGCGCGGTGTCGATGCGGTAGAACTGGTCGTTCGGCGTGATGACGGGGGTGAGGCCCTCGATGTTCAGCTCGGCGCTCGTCGGCACCGGTGCCGCCGTGGTCGCCGGAGTCGGAAGACGGATGGCGTCACGAACGGCCGTCGAGGCACGGCTGCCCGAGCGCACCACGGTGGAACCGACGGCAGCAAAGCCTCCGATCACCGCGGCCCCGACGCTCCAGACAAGGAACCGGCGTCGGTCCGGATCGGCACCGTCCCGCACAGGAGTGCTCGGCGCATCCGTGCCCGCCGTACTCGCCGGGGTCCGCCACGGGAGCCGCCGGACGATCATGCCGAGCGCGATCGCGGCCGCCGCGGCCGAGATCACCGAGGGCAGCCACGAGATCCCCGTCGCGTTCGCCCGGGTCATGGCGGCCAGGACACCGAACGCGCCGAGAGCCAGAACGATGACGCGGCCCCAGGGCGGTCGTCGCGTGTCGATCAGACCCGCCGCGGCGGCGACGAGCGCGAGGACCACAGCGATGCCGGTGAGCAGCGCGATCTTGTCGAGGGTGCCGAAGAGAGCGATCGCCAGATCCTTGGCCCACGGTGGGGCGAGGTCGATCATGAGGGAGCCGATGCTCGCCGTTGGGCTGGCCGTGGGGGAGGTGATCGCCGCTGCCAACTCGCCGAGACCTGCCCCGAATGCGACGGCGGCGATGCCGGCCCAACCCGCCGAAACACGGCCCGGTTGCCGCTCGCTCTGCGTCATGGTCAGAGCCTACGTGCGCCCACTCCGCGGCGGGCGGGGCTGAGCAGTGCATTCGCTATGAGGCATCGCCGACCTGTGCGGGCCGCGCCGGGACTGAAACATCGCGGCAACACGGCCCGGACTAGGCTCAGGGCATGGGTGACCTTTTCGACGGCTACGGCTCGACTCTTGCGCCGCGGAAGACAGCCGGAGGCCTTCCCGCCTACGACGAGATGTTCGGCGGGCCGGAGCATCCGGGAGCCCTCGCAGAGTCTCGCCAGGCGTACCGCGAGCTCTATCAGGCTCTCGCGCGGATGACTCAGGAAGAGCTGCGCGGACGCACCGACTCCCTCGCGAGCTCGTATCTGGCGCAGGGCGTGACGTTCGACTTCGCGGGCGAGGAGCGACCGTTCCCCCTGGATGCCGTTCCGCGCATCATCGACTTCGACGAGTGGTCGCATGTCGAAGCGGGAATCAAGCAGCGCGTCCGTGCTCTCGAGGCGTTCCTGGACGACGCCTACGGTCGGCAGAACTGCGTCCGCGACGGGGTCATCCCGGCTCAGCTGATCGCCTCGTCACAGTACTTCTATCGCCAGGCCCACGACATCCATGCCGCCAACGGCGTACGCATCCAGGTCTCGGGAATCGATCTGATCCGCGACGAGCACGGCCAGATGCGTGTGCTCGAAGACAACGTCCGTGTACCGAGCGGTGTCAGCTACGTCATCTCGAACCGCCGGGTCATGGCACAGACGCTGCCGGAGCTGTTCGTCTCGATGCGGGTCCGACCGGTCGGCGACTACCCGAACAAGCTGCTCGCTGCGCTCCGGGCATCCGCCCCGCCCGGAATCGACGAGCCGAACGTCGTCGTCCTCACCCCCGGCGTCTACAACTCGGCGTACTTCGAGCACACGCTGCTCGCCCGGCTGATGGGTGTGGAGCTCGTCGAAGGCCGAGACTTGCTGTGCGCCGGCGGCAAGGTCTTCATGCGGACGACCCGGGGTCCGCGTCGGGTCGATGTCATCTACCGCCGCGTCGACGACGACTTCCTCGACCCCCTGCAGTTCCGGGCCGACTCGATGCTCGGCTCCCCCGGCCTCATGCTCGCCGCGCGGCTCGGCAACGTCACGATCGCGAACGCCGTCGGCAACGGCGTCGCCGACGACAAGCTGCTCTACACCTACACACCCGACCTGATCCGCTATTACCTCTCGGAAGAGCCGATCCTGCCGATCGTCGACACGTGGCGCCTCGAAGACCCGGGCGCGCTCGAAGAGGTGCTCGATCGACTGCCCGAGCTGGTTGTGAAGCCCGTGGACGGGTCGGGCGGCAAGGGCTTGGTCGTGGGGCCGGATGCCTCGCGCGCCGAACTCGATCAGCTCCGCAAGCGCCTCATCGCCGACCCCCGCGGCTGGATCGCGCAGCCCGTGATGATGCTGTCGACCATCCCCACGCTGGTCGAGGACGGGATGCGTCCGCGTCACGCCGACCTGCGGCCCTTCGCGGTCAACGACGGCGACGACATCTGGGTGCTGCCCGGCGGGCTGACCCGCGTGGCGCTGCCCGAGGGTGAACTCGTCGTCAACTCGAGCCAGGGCGGCGGATCGAAGGACACCTGGATCGTCGGCGGCTCCGCCCCGACCCACATCGAATATGGCCAGGGACACGGCATGGCCGGACTGGTCGCCGACCAGGCATCCACCATCACCGAGTCGATCTCGATCATCTACGCCGAGGACGGCGACGAGGAGCAGTCCGAGGTCACGCATTCGCCGCAGGATCGCCCGCGCAACCGCTCCGAACAGCAGGAACAGCAGCAGCAGAGCGGGGAGGAAGCGCCATGCTGAGCCGCATCGCCGCACTTCGACACGCGCCCTGCGGGCGCTGCTCAGTGACCGGAAAGGACGGCTCATGCTGAGCCGCATCGCCGAGAGCCTGTTCTGGATCGGCCGCTACATCGAGCGCAGTGACGGAACCGCGCGCATCCTCGACGTCCACCTGCAGCTCCTGCTCGAAGACCCCTGGATCGACGAAGAGACGGCCTGCCGCGCCATGCTCACGGTCATGGGTTCGACGGCGCCGGCAGCCGCCGAGAGCGTCCGCCGCGAAGACGTGCTTTCGCGACTCGCCGTCGACCGCATGAACCCCGCGAGCATCGCCTATTCGCTCACCGCGGCTCGGGAGAACGCCCGTCGTGCCCGCGAGATCGTCTCGACCGAGCTCTGGGAGGTTCTGAACACCACGAGCGCCCGGATGCCTCGCCGCCTGCAGACCGACAAGGTGCACGAGTTCTTCCAGTGGGTGCGCGAGCGCGCGGCCCTCGCGACCGGTATCGTCGACTCGTCGACCAGCCGAGACGAGTCGTGGCAGTTCTTCACGCTCGGGCGGAGCATCGAGCGCGCCGACATGACGGCACGTCTGCTCGCGACGCGGTCTCTGACCGAGGCGTCCGGTCCGTCGTGGACGACGATCCTGCGATCGTGCGGCGCCTACGAGGCGTATCTGCGGACGTACCGCGGCATGCCGAGTGCGAAGAACGCCGCCGAATTCCTTCTGCTCGACCGCCTGTTCCCGCGGTCGATCATCTACTCCATCCAGCGTGCCGAGGACTGCATGAGCGCCATCGACCCCCGCGAAGATCGCGTCGGCCACTCCAACACGGTGCTGCGGGCGCTCGGGCAGATCCGTAACGACCTCGAATACCGGCCCATCGGCGAGATCCTCGGAGAACTGCCGCGGCACATGGATCGGGTGCAGCGCGTCACACGGGAGGCGTCCGAGGCGATCCGCGCCCGGTTCTTCCCGACGCAGGCGGAGCCGAGCTGGATCGGAGAGATCTCGTGAAGCGCCTGAGGATCGAGCACGCGACCGGCTTCTCATACAAGGGGGATGTCTCGGCGTCGTACAACGAGGCTCGGATGCTTCCCGGCACCACGGATAGCCAGTTCGTGCTGAGCTCGTCGCTCGATATCGAGCCCTCGACATCCGTCAACACCTACGTCGACTACTTCGGCACCCGGGTGAGCGCCTTCGACGTGCTCTCGCCCCATGCCGACCTGCAGATCACCGCTCGCAGCCTCGTCGAGGTCCGCCCGCGGCCCATCGAGCACAGTGGCATCACGTGGGAGCGGCTCGCGGTCGAGGCGGCTCGATCGATCGAAACGGTCGAGCAGCTGACCCAGACGAACCGCACGATGCCCCATCCGGATGTCGCCGAGATC
Organism: Microbacterium lacus; assembly: GCF_002812805.1. Classification (GTDB taxonomy): domain Bacteria; phylum Actinomycetota; class Actinomycetes; order Actinomycetales; family Microbacteriaceae; genus Microbacterium; species Microbacterium lacus_A. The sequence continues at coordinate 377,623 of NZ_NMUM01000044.1, forward strand.
GCTCGGACCATCGCCTCCCAGCACGATGACCCGGGCCGAGCGGCACACGACATCGTCGTCGCGATCGGCGACGCGGTGGAGTACATGTCCGGCGTGACCGGGGTGCACTCGACGGGCGCCGAGGCGTGGGAGGCCCGCAAGGGCGTCTGTCAGGACATGGCGCACATCGCTCTCGGGGCGCTGCGCTCCGTCGGGATCCCCGCGCGGTACGTGTCGGGATACCTGCACCCGAAGCCCGACGCTGCGGTCGGTGTCGCCGTCACGGGCGAATCTCACGCCTGGGTGGAGTGGTTCGCCGGCGAGTGGCAGGGGTTCGACCCCACCAACAACATCGAGATCGGCGACCGTCACGTGCTCGTCGGGCGTGGCCGCGACTACAACGACGTACCGCCGCTGCGCGGTGTGTACGCGGGACCGTTCAAGAGCCAGCTGTTCGTGCGCGTCACGATCACCCGCGAAGCCTGATCCAAGGCCTCGGGCCTCCGACTTGCGTCCTGTGGTCGTTATCCGAGCCGAATTTCGACCATAAGATGCAATTCGCGCGTCGGCGGGTCAGGCCCGGGTCGGGTTCGCGTCCGTGACGACCGAAATGGGACGCGTGTGGTCGAGCGACAGGCCGAACCGGCGCGTGCGGTGGCGGTGCAGACGGCCCGAGGCCAGCAGCCAGGTCACCCCGATGATGAACGCCGTCAGACCTGCGGCGGAGCCGACGAGGATGGCCGCGCGCGGGCCGAGTTCGGCCGCGACCCAGCCGACGATCGGTGCGCCGATGGGTGTGCCGCCCATGATGACCGCGAGGTAGAGGGCCATGACGCGCCCGCGCAGGCTCGGTTCGGTCGTCGTCTGCACGTAGCCATTGGCCGTCGTCAGCATCGTCACGATCGACAGGCCCACCAGGATCTGGGTCGCGGCGTACGTCCAGTACGTGGGCATCAGGACGGATGTCGCGGATGCCAGGGCGAATCCGATGGTCGCCAGCACGATGACCCGGAGGCGTGCCCGGTCGCGCCGGGCGGCGAGCAGCGCGCCGGCCACAGAACCGATCGCGAGGATCGACGAGAGAAGACCGAAGCCGTCGGCTCCCTGACCGAACTCGAGCGCCATGGTGGACGCGAAGATCGGGAAGTTCATGCCGAACGCGCCCACGAGGAAGACCATCACGAACACGACGATCAGATCGGGCCGGCCGCGCACGTAGCGGAAGCCGTCGGCGATTCGCGATCCGGCGCGCGATACGGCGCGGGGCACGAGTTCGCCCTGGCGGATCAGCAGGAGGGCGATCACGGTCGCGAGGAAGGTGACCGCGTTGACGAGGAACACCCATCCCGTGCCGACCGCGACGATCATCAGTCCGGCCACGGCGGGGCCGATCAGGCGGGCGCCATTGAACGAGGCCGCGTTCAGGGCGACGGCGTTCGAGGTGTTCTCGCGCGAGACCAGGTCGGTCACGAACGTTTGACGTGCGGGATTGTCGAAGGCCATGACGACGCCGAGCGCGAGCGCGAAGGCGTACATCAGGGGCAGGGTCATGGCGCCGACGAGGAGTAAGACTCCCAGCGCGATGGCGAGCAGCAACAGGATGCTCTGGGTGAGCATGAGCAGCCGCCTCCGCTCGAACCGGTCGGCCACCCATCCCGTCACGCTCACGAGCAGCAGGGGTGGTCCGAACTGCAGAGCCATCGTGATGCCGACGGCGGTGGCGTCGTTGTCGGTCAACTGTGTCAGGACGACCCAGTTCTGGGCAGTCGACTGCATCCACGCCCCGACATTGGAGACGAGTGCGCCGATGAACCAGACCCGGTAGTTGAAGATCGAAAAAGATCGGAACATCGCGCTCATCGTTCGGATATCCGTGCCAGCAGCGCTGCGGCCTGCGCGAGTGTCTCCCGTTCGGCGGGCGTGAATTCCGAGAGGGTCGCCTCGAGCCAGGCGTCACGCAGACGCGCGGTTTCGGTGATGACATCGTGCCCGGCATCGCTGAGGGCGATATTGACCTTGCGGCGGTCGTCCTCGTCGGGCGTGCGTGTGACGTATCCCCACTCTTCCAGGCAGTTGACCGTGCGATTCATGGATGGGGCGGACACCCGTTCGCGCTCAGCGAGTTCGCCCAACGTGTGCGGACCCTTCATGCGCAACCAGCCGAGCACAGCGATCTGTCCGTCGCTCATCGTGTCGACCGCGCGCTCCGCCCGGAGGCGGCGCGAGAAGCGCATCACGGACATGCGTAGCGCGGAGGCCTCTTCGTAGAGGCCGGGCGACGTCGTGGTGAGGTCGTCACGGGGGGCGGCGGAATCGGTGGTGGCCATTTCAATAGTTAGCCTAGCTCATTACCCATGCTAACGATATCGAGGAACGGCTCGAGTGGCCGGCGAGGGCCCCCGGTAGAGTCGGGCGCATGCCGGAGTTCATCGACGCGCACGGCGTCGCGATCGTCTATGACGTCCATCCCGCGACCACCGCCCCGCGCGCCGTCGTCCAACTGCTCCACGGAGTGGGCGAACATGCGGGTCGATACGGCACCCTGATCGCTCAGCTCACCGCCAACGGGTACATCGTGTACGCCGACGATCACCGCGGCCACGGCCGCACGGGGATTCGTCAGCACGGGGACCCCGCTCGGCTCGGTCGGCTCGGGCGCGGGGGAATGCCCGCGACCGTCGCAGCGCTCAGGCAGTTCACCGAGCTGATCCGCGCCGAGAACCCCGATCTTCCCCTCGTGCTGCTGGGCCACTCGTGGGGCTCCTTCCTCGCCCAGATCCTCGTGAACGACGACCCCGAGGCATACGACGCCGTTGTGCTCACGGGCACCGCCCTGCGGTGGCCGGGGTCGCTCAACGCCGGTGCGCTCAACGCACCCTGGAAGGGACCGGATGCGACGGGGCGCGAGTGGCTGTCGTCGGATCCCGCGGTCGGTGCCGCGTTCGGAGAGGACCCTCTGACGACGGACCGACCGCTGCTGGCGCTGTTCGGCCCGATCGATGCCGCCCGCCTGTTCGGTCGCCCCGCGCGAGGGCTTCGCGAACGTCGGACGGCTGACCTGCCCGTGCTGATCATGGTGGGACGTGAGGACACGGTGGGCGGCGCCGCATCCGCTCATCGCCTGGCACGTGCCTATCGTGACCGCAGCGGCCTCGACGACATCACGACGCTCATCTACCCCGGTGCCCGGCACGAGGTGTTCAACGAGGTGCAACAGGCCGATGTCCGAGCCGACCTGCTGGCCTGGCTCGAGAAGCGCTTTCCCGTTCGCGCCTAGTCTGGAGCCATGCACGGCGAATACAAGGTTCCGGGCGGCAAGCTCGTCGTCGTCGACCTCGAGGTGCGCGATGGCCTGATCTCGGACTTCCACCTGGCCGGTGACTTCTTCCTCGAGCCGGACACGGCCCTCGAAGCGATCGACGCTGCCGTGCGAGGGCTACCCGATACGGCGGATGTCACGACGATCGCAAAGGCGGTGCGCGCGGCTCTCCCGCCCGAGACGCAGATGCTCGGCTTCACGCCCGAGTCCGTCGGCACGGCGGTGCGGCGGGCGCTCGTGACGGCTCCCGGTTGGAGCGACTTCGACTGGGAGGTCGTGCACGAGCCGGCCGTTTCACCGCGCATGAACCTCGCGCTCGATGAGGTGCTCACGGCGCGTGTCGGCGACGGGCGGCGGCGACCGACCCTGCGCATCTGGGAATGGGACGAATCCGCGGTCGTGATCGGATCGTTCCAGTCGTTGCGCAATGAGGTCGACCCCGAAGGAGCAGCCCGGCACGGCTTCGACGTCGTCCGTCGGATCTCGGGCGGCGGGGCGATGATGATGGCCGCGGGCCAGATCATCACGTACTCCCTCTACGTTCCGGCGGCTCTCGTCTCGGGCATGACGTTCGCCGACTCGTATGCGTTCCTCGACGACTGGGTGCTGCAGGCGCTTCGCTCGCTCGGCATCGAGGCGACCTACCAGCCGCTGAACGACATCGCGAGCCCCACGGGCAAGATCGGCGGGGCGGCCCAGAAACGTCTCGCGAATGGCGGGGTGCTGCACCACGCGACGCTCAGCTACGACATCGACGGCCAGATGATGACCGAGGTGCTGCGCATCGGTCGCGAGAAGTTGAGCGACAAGGGTACGGTATCTGCCGCGAAGCGGGTCGACCCGCTTCGTCGGCAGACCGGGCTCGCCCGCGACGTCGTGATCGAGCGTTTCATCGAAACTTTCACGCGCCTCTACGGTGCCGAGCCCGGGCATATCACGGCCGAGGAATATACCGAGGCTGAGGAACTCGTCGAGTCCAAGTTCGCGACCGACGCCTGGCTGCGCCGGGTGCCGTGACCGACGCGGCGCCGGACGCGGTCGTCGTCGACGCGGAGCCCGGAGCATCCGTCGTCGTCGTCGAGGGCGACAACCTCGCGGCGATGGCAGCGATGCCGGATGCCTCGTACGCACTCGTCTATCTCGACCCGCCGTTCAACACGGGTCGGGTACAGGGCCGAGCGGTTCACACGTCCCGTCCCCTCGTGACCGAGAACCCCGCTGGGCCGCAGCCCATCGAGGGAGGCGGTGTGGCAAGCACCGCCCCGGTCTTCCGCGGTTTTCACGGCCGCGACTACGAGCGGGTCGTCGGGCTTCTTCGCTCGTACGACGATCGCTTCACCGACTACTGGGACTTCCTGGCGCCGCGCCTCGCCGAGGCCTGGCGTCTTCTGGCGGCGGACGGCACGCTGTACCTCCACCTCGACTACCGCGAGTCGCACTACGCCAAGGTCGCGCTCGATGCGCTCTTCGGGCGGGACTGCTTCTTGAACGAGATCATCTGGGCGTACGACTACGGGGCGAAATCGCGCAGCCGATGGCCGACCAAGCACGACACGATCCTCGTCTACGTCAAGGATCCGTCGAACTACGTCTTCGATTCCGACGCCGTCGACCGCGAGCCGTACATGGCGCCGGGACTCGTCACCCCCGAGAAGGTGGCGCGTGGGAAGCTTCCGACGGATGTCTGGTGGCACACGATCGTGCCCACCACCGGTCGCGAGAAGACCGGCTATCCGACGCAGAAGCCCGAGGGGATCCTGCGGCGCATCATCTCGGCATCGACGCGGGTGGGGGATGCCGTGCTCGATCCCTTCGCGGGCAGCGGCACGACGGGCGCGGTCGCCGGTGGGCTGGGGCGGCGTGCGGTGCTGATCGATCACAACCCCGACGCCATCGAGGTGATGGCGAGACGGATGCCGGGGGCCGAGATCCGGCGTCAGCCGAGCGCGATCACCGAGGCGTAGGCGTCCGAGACGACGTCGGGAGATGAGCTTCCGACGTCGAACACCCGCGCGGCGCCGCGTCTGCCGTTGGATGTTGCTGCCCACCCGGGTTCCCCGTCGCGCATGAATTCCACCGCGGCTCCGTGGATCGAATCGGCGAGTGCGCGCGGGGGAGCGTCCCCGGCGATGGCGCTCACCCGCGGTGCATCCAGTACGTCGAAGAGGAAGGGCACATCGAGGCAGTGCAGGGCGATGCCGTGGGTCGGCGAGACCCACGAGAGTCGGTACAGCCAGGTGCGGGCGGTCGGCGCATCCGTGCTCCCCGCTGCGATGGCTCGGGCGTCGGCGACGCGCGCCACGCCCGCGCGGAACGTGTGGTCGGTCACGTACCGGCCCACCAGCCGCCCGGCCCCCCGTTTGCGAACCGCACGATTGCCTTTCAGGTAGCCCGAGGCAACCCGCCGGCTCGCGCCGAGAGCTCGCAGGGCGAGGCGCGCCGGGACGAACCGCAAGATCTTCGAACCCATCGTGATCATGGTGAACTCGTCGTCGTTCGCGCCGATGACGAGTGGCTTATCGGCGCCGACTCCCGTGCGGAGGGATTCGAGCGTCGGTCGGGGAATCAGGTCGCCGTCGACGACCGGGCCGAAGCCGACACCGTCGCGCAGCAGGCCGCGGGCGACGGCGAGCCCCTTCGCGTCCGGCTCTTGCGTGGCGCGTTCCTGGGCGTCGACGATCACCTCGGGGTCGACCGTGGCGAAGCCCTCTCGGTCGGGCGCAACACCGAGGTGCTCGGCGAGGCGAGCACCGATCGCGCGAGCACGATCCACCGCGATGTCGCCGAGGGCGGGGGAGGAGCACCAGACCTGGTGGAACAAATGTTGTGCCGACGGCATCCCGAGCAACGTCAGGACGGCACCGCCACCCGCCGACTGCCCGGCGATCGTGACACGGTCGGGGTCGCCGCCGAAGAAGCCGATGTTCGCACGTATCCACTCCAGGGCCGCGAGCCAGTCGCGCACGGCGCGGTTCTGCGGTGCTCCGTCGATCCATCCGAAGCCGTCGAAACCGAGCCGGTACGAGAGCGTGACCGTCACGACCCCGTCGCGGGCGAATGCCGCACCGTCGAACCAGGGGCTGGCAGGCGAACCGGTCGTGTACCCGCCGCCGTGAATCCAGACCCACACCGGCAGGCGCGAGCCGGGATCGGCTGCCGGGGTGAAGACGTTGACGTTCAAGGTGGCATCGCCCGGGACGGGCGGTTCGGGAATCAGGGTCGTGTCGGCGAAGTCGTGCCGCAGGGGAGTGGGGCCGTAGGCGGATGCATCACGCACCCCGGCCCAGGGGCGGGGAGCTGCGGGGGCGGCGAAGCGCAGGTCGCCGACGGGCGGTTCGGCGAACGGGATACCGAGGTAGGCCTCGCCGGTGCCGCCGGCCGTGCTGTGACGAATGCCACGCACGGCTCCCTGCAGCGTGCGTGCTTCGGGGGCGGCCGGGCTCATCGCGTGGTCTCCTGTCGGGGGTCGAGGGCGCCGAGGAGGGCGTCGATCGTTCCCGCCATGTCGAGGTTCGGATCGAGCAGCCAGTGCGTCTGCAGACCGTCGGCGAGAGCGTGCACGACCGTCGCGAGGGTGGCAGCCGGGATGGTATCGACGATCCGCCCCTCGGCCTGGAGAGTCGTGATCGCCGGGATCAGGAGCTCCCCGAGGTAGCGCTGACGGTCGAGGAAGAACTCGTGCGCCGGATGCTCGGGCGCTGCTGCGTCGACCGAGATGTGCGCGAACAGCTGCACCAGGCCCGGTACATCCGCGTTGTGCCGAACGATCTCGAGGAAGGATGCCAGCACTGCTTCGGCAGCATCACCGGGTGCCCCCTCGCTCTCCGGCCGGGGCGCATGCGCCGCGTGGTCGACCTCGTCGCGCTTGCGGAGGATCGCGGTGTACAGCTCTTCCTTGCTGTCGAAGTAGTGCAGCAGTCCCGCTTGACTCAGGCCAGCGGCGTCCGCCAGCTCTCGAACCGACGTGCGGCGCAGGCCTTCGCGAGCGATCACGTCGAGCGCTGTCGTGAGGATCTCTTCGCGTTTGGCAACGCCCTTCGCGTAGGAGCCTCGTCGATTCATGGGTAGAGCGTAGACCGGATGCCTCTTGCCAATAAAAACCGAGCGGCATACGCTTTTGATGACGCATGAAGTTCGCACGCCATCCACGAGGGAGTGAACATGTCCGATTCCGTCACCCAGCCATCCGTCGCCGACCTGACTCTCGAAGAGAAGGCGTCGCTCACGAGCGGGGCGGATTTCTGGACCACCACGGCCATCGATCGTGCCGGCGTACCCAGCATCATGATGACCGACGGGCCGCACGGCCTGCGCAAACAGGCCGACGGCAACGATCATGTCGGCCTCGCGAACAGCGTGCCCGCGACCTGCTTCCCGCCCGCCGTCGGGCTCAGCGCGACCTTCGATCCCGAGCTCGCGGTACGGGTCGGCGAAGCGTTGGGTGTCGAATCCGCCATCGAGAATGTCGCCGTCATTCTCGGCCCCGGCATCAATATCAAGCGCTCGCCGCTCTGCGGCCGCAACTTCGAGTACATGTCCGAAGACCCGATCGTCTCGGGTGTGATGGGTGGCGCGCTCGTCCGCGGCATCCAGACGCGCGGGGTCGGGGCGTCGCTCAAGCACTTCGCCGCGAACAACCAAGAGACCGACCGTCTGCGCGTCTCGAGCGATGTCGACCCGCGCCCGCTGCGCGAGATCTACCTCCGCGGGTTCCAGATCGCCATCGAGGGCGCACAGCCGTGGACGGTGATGTGCTCGTACAACCGCATCAACGGGGTCTATGCGTCCGAGGACCCGTGGCTGCTGACGAGCGTCCTCCGCGACGAGTGGGGATTCGAGGGGCTCGTGGTCTCGGACTGGGGTGCCGTCAACGATCGCGTCGCCGGAGTCATCGCGGGACTCGATCTCGAGATGCCCTCGAGCGGCGGAGCAACCGACGCGCAACTCGTCGCGGCCGTGCGGGACGGATCGCTCGACGAGGCCGCGCTCGATATCGTTACGCGCCGCGTGCTCGACCTGGTGCAGAAGGCCGGTCGGCGGCCCGCTATCGACGGTCACCTCGACATCGATGCGCATCATGCGTTGGCCCGCGAGGTCGCCGGACGGGCGATCGTGCTGCTGAAGAACGATGACCGCGTGCTGCCGCTCGCCGCCGAGCAGAAGGTCGCTGTCATCGGTGCCTTCGCCGAGACGCCGCGCTTCCAGGGCGCCGGGTCATCGCTCATCAACCCCACCCGGCTCGACAGTGCCCGGGATGGCTTCGCCGAATACGCGGCTGAGGGCGCCGTGACGTACGCGGCGGGCTTCGCCCTCGATGGTTCGGGTGATGCCGACGTGCTCCGCGCCGAGGCTGTTGCCGCGGCATCCGCGTCGGAGGTCGCCGTCGTCTTTCTCGGTCTTCCCGCGTCTGCTGAGTCGGAGGGCTTCGACCGCGAGCACATCGATCTGCCGGCGGATCAGCTCGCACTGCTCGACGCCGTCCTGGTGGCGAACCCGCGCACGGTCGTCGTTCTGTCGAACGGCGGGGTCGTGGCGTTGCCCTTCGCCGACCGGGTTCCCGCGATCATCGAAGGATGGCTGCTCGGTCAGGCCGGCGGCTCGGCCACGGCGGACGTGCTCTACGGCGCGGTGAACCCGTCGGGGCGCCTCGCCGAGACCATCCCGGTGCGGCTCGAGCACAACCCCTCGTACGGCAACTTCCCGGGCGAGCACGGTCACGTGCGCTACGGCGAGGGCTTGTTCGTCGGGTACCGCTGGTACGACGAGCGCGGCCTCGACGTGACGTTCCCCTTCGGGCACGGCCTGTCGTACACGACGTTCGCCTACGGCGACGCCCACGCATCCGTTCGCTCCGACGGCGACATGGCTGTGCGTATCGCCGTGACCAACACGGGTGAGCGGGCGGGGCGCGAGCTGGTTCAGGTCTATACGGCACTGCCGGGATCGGCCGTGCAGCGGGCGCCGCGCGAGCTCAAGGCCTTCCAGAGCGTCGCACTCGAGGCGGGCGAGACGCGTGAGGTCGAGCTGATCGTGCGGCGCGATGACCTGGCGTACTGGGATGTGCGCGTGGACCGCTGGGTCGTCGAGGGGGGCGAGTACGAGGTGCACGTCGGTGCCTCGAGTCGCGACATCCGTTCGGTTGCTTCGGCCGAGGTCGCGGGGGACGAACTCGTTCTCCCGGCCTCGCTCAACTCATCCATCACCGAGCTTCTGGCGCACCCCGTGCTGGGTGAGCGGATGCGTGCGCTCGTCGCCGCCGCGTTCGGGCCGGGAGCGGAGTCCGAGGGAGCGCTTCAGGTTCTCGGATCGTTCCCGATCGGTCGGCTCGCCGCCTTCCCCAATGTGCCCGCGACGCGGGACGAGATCGAGCGGATGATCGCTCAGGCCTGACCCGCGGGGGTCAGCCACAGTCGCCGAAACACCCCGCGTGCGCCGAAACACCCCACGACACGGGGTTTTTCGCGGCACACGGGGTGTTTCGCGGGATGTGGCGGGGCGACCGGCGCGCCGGTCGGGCGGAGCGGATGCCGAAGGTCAGGCGTCGCGACCGGCCCCACGAGAGGGTGTCACCGTGAAGATGTGCGGTGCGGCGTAGCCGCGCTCCGCGAAAGCGGAGGTCGCGGCATCCGTCACCGCACCGACGAGGTCGTCGGCCACGAGGGCGATCGCGGCGCCGCCGAACCCGCCGCCCGTCATCCGCGCGCCGACCGCACCGGCCGCGAGTGCGGCATCGACCGCGGTATCGAGTTCGGGTGTCGAGATTTCGAAGTCGTCGCGCATCGAGGCGTGCGAGGCGACGAGCAGGTCGCCGATCGCGTGGGGTCCGCTTTCGCGCAGGGCCCGCACGGTGTCGAGCACGCGATAGTTCTCGGTGACGATGTGACGGACGCGCCGGAATGTGACGTCGTCGAGCAGCGCCTGGGCCCGAGGGAGGTCGTCGAGCGTCAGATCGCGCAGCGCGGGCACACCCATCGAGGCCGCGCCCAGCTCGCACGACGCGCGCCGCTCGCCGTAGCCGCCGGTCGCGTGCGAGTGCTTGACCCCTGTGTCGATGACGAGCAACCGGAGACCCGCCGCGTCGAACCCGAGGTCGATGCTCTCGGTCGCGAGCGTCCGGCAATCCAGGAACGTTGCGGCGTCGGCGCGCCCGAGCATCGAGGCGACCTGGTCCATGATGCCCGTGGGGGCGCCGACCGCATCGTTCTCGGCCGTCCGGCCGATCTTCGCGAGCTCGAGCGGAGAGAGGCCCAGGGCCCAGAGATCATTCAGCGCACTCGCGGTCGCACCCTCGATCGCGGCCGACGACGACAGGCCCGCCCCGATCGGCACGTCTGACGAGAATGCGAGGTCGAGGCCCGGGAGTTCGCGCGCATCGATGCCGGTCGCCCGGAGCGCGGCCCAGGCGACCCCGAGCGGATAAGCGGCCCACTCCGGGATGCCGTGGTCCGGGTGGTCGAAGAGCGACGGCAGGTCGTCGAGTGCCGCCTCGACCGGCGTCGGATCGAACGTCGACGTCACGCGGATGATGCCGTCATCGCGGCGGGACGCTTTTGCGCGGGTGCGGTACTCGATGGCGAACGGCAGGACGAAGCCCTCGTTGTAGTCCGTGTGCTCGCCGATCAGGTTGGCGCGCCCCGGGGCCGACCAGACGCCGGAGTCGCTCGCAGGTGTGGGGATCATCGCTCGATTGCCTCTCGGATGCGGGCGGCGGCGTCCTCGGGGGCGATGTCACCGATCCATGCGCCCATCGCCGCCTCGGAACCCGCGAGGTACTTCAATTTGTCCGCCGCGCGCCGCGGGGAGGTGAGCTGCAGGTGCAGACGCACGGTGTCGCGCCCGGTGTGAACGGGCGCCTGGTGCCAGGCCGCAATGTACGGAGTCGGGGTTTCGTAGAGGCGGTCCACACCGCGCAAGAGGCGCAGATAGACATCCGCCAACTCGTCGCGCTCTTCCGGGCTCGTGGCGGCGAAGTCGGGTACGTGCCGTTTCGGTGCGAGATGGATCTCGACGGGCCAGCGTGCCGCGAACGGCACATACGCGATCCAGCGGTCCGATTCGAGGACGACACGGGGTCCCGCGGTCTCGAACGCGATGATCCGCTCGAACAGATCGGGCCCCTCGCGATCGATGGATGCGAGCAGGGTCGATGTGCGGGGGGTGATGTAGGGGTACGCGTAAATCTGACCGTGAGGGTGGTGCAGCGTCACGCCGATCTCTTCGCCGCGGTTCTCGAACGGGAAGACCTGCTGGATGCCGGGAAGTGCCGAGAGCGCCGCGGTGCGATCTGCCCACGTCTCGATCACGGTGCGGGCGCGCGTCGTCGTCTGCGTGCCGAAGGATCCCTCGTGTTCGGGGCTGAAGCACACCACCTCGCAGCGACCGACGGACGAGCGGGTGCGGCCGAGTCCGGGGGCGACGAGGTCTGCCAGACCGTGTGGGGGATCGTCGGCGCGGGGGGCCGTGTCGGTGGGTTCGGCGAGTCCGGGTCCGAACGACGGCGACTTGTTCTCGAAGACCGCGACGTCGTACAGGGACGGGATCTCGGAGGGATTGGTGGGGGTTTGCGGCGAAAGCGGATCGAGGTGCGCGGGTGGCAGGAAGGCCCGGTTCTGTCGCGCGGCGGCGACCGAGATCCAATCGCCGGTCAACGCATCGCGGCGCATGGTCGCCGTGGCGGGGCGCTCGCCGAGGGCGCGGGAATCGATGGCGCGCTCGGAGCCGAGCGTGGTGCCCGGGTCGTCGTAGTAGAAGAGTTCGCGGCCGTCCGCGAGGAGGGTGGCGCGGCGGACGATCCCGCCCGAGAGGGGCAGGGCGTCGTCAGGGAGCATGTTCACGATAACACGCTATATTCCAGGGCTGATATCGTCAACATCGGAGGCACAATGGCGAATTCGCAGCGACCGTCGATGGCCGATGTCGCGGCTCTCGCCGGGGTCTCGGCTCAAACGGTGTCGCGGGTCGTGAACGCGAGCCCGCGCGTCGACCCCGAGACGCGCCACCGCGTCGAGGCGGCGCTGGCCCGATCCGGGTATCGCGTCCACCGCGCCGCCCGCGCCTTGCGAACGGGTCGGACCGGCATCATCGGTGCCGTGGTTTCCACCCTCGCCACGGTCGGCAACTCGCTCATGCTGCAGTCGGTCGTCGACGAAGCATCCGTCCGCGGATACTCGGTCGTCATCGCCCGGATCGGCACGGACGGACCCGCCGAGGCGTTCGAGCGGCTGCGCGAGCAGGGGGTAGACGGTGCGATCGTGGTGAACGAGGCATCCGCCCTGCTCCGGGACGTAGCGTTGCCCGACGAGTTGCGCCTCGTCGTCGTCGATTCGCCGCCCGACCCGCGCTACGCCGGAATCGAGACGGCGCACGCCGACGGTTCCGCCGCGGCGACACGTCACCTCCTCGAACTCGGCCACCGCACGATTGCGCACATCGCCGGGCCCGACTCTTCGTATGCCGCCGCCGAGCGCGAGCGTGGCTGGCGCGAAACGCTCACGGCCGCGGGGTGCGCCCCCGGCCCTCTGGTGCGGGCGCAGTGGACCTCGGCATCGGGATTCGAGGCGGGGGGATCGCTCATGGATGTCGGCACGGCGACCGCTGTCGTCGTCGCCAACGATCAGATGGCGCTGGGGGTGCTGCGCGCGGCGACCGAACGCGGCATCCGGGTGCCCGAGCGGCTCAGCGTGGTCGGGTTCGATGACGTCGACGACGCCGCGAACTACAGCCCCGCGCTCACGACCGTCCACCAGCCCTTCGATGAGCTCGGACGCCGTGCCGTGGCTGCCGTCCTGGGCGATGCCGAGCCGGGCTCGCGCGAGGTCGTGGCCGCGCCCCTCGTCGTGCGCGCCAGTACGGGAGCGATCAGCGCACGCGCGTGAGTTCCAACAGCGTCGCAAGTGACCGCCGCGAGAGAATGGGCAGATGCCCCGGATCGTGATGGCGCCCGACAGCTTCAAGGGCACGCTGACCGCGACGGATGCTGCGAACGCCCTGGCCGACGGTTGGCGCTCGGTACGCCCGGGCGACGAGATCGTGTTGGCGCCGATGGCCGATGGTGGCGAGGGGACGCTCGACGCCCTGGCGGCGGCCGTCGCCCGCGCGGTGCGTGTGCCGGTCACGGTGCATGGCCACGATGGAACCCCTATCGAGGCCATGTGGCTGCAACTGCCTGCACCGGACGGTGCGGGAGACGGTGCTGCGGGCGGTGTGGGCGTCGTCGAGCTCGCGCAGACCGCGGGCATCGAGCTCCTCGGCGGCCGGCTCTCTCCGTGGACGGCGTCCACGCGCGGGTTCGGCGTCGCGATAGCGGACGCGCTCGCGGCCGGGATCTCACGTCTCGTGCTCGCGATCGGCTCCAGTGCGTCGACGGACGGCGGGGTCGGTGTGCTGCGGGCCCTGGGAGCCCGCTTCACGGACTCTGCGGGTGCCTCGATCGGCGACGGCGTCGCGGGGTTGGAGCACCTCGTCGCGGTCGACCTCGAAGGGCTCGCCGAACTTCCGCCGGGCGGCGTCCGGGTGCTCACCGACGTGACGAACCCCCTGCTCGGTCCCCAGGGGGCGGCGTCGGTGTTCGGGCCGCAGAAGGGCTTGGATGCGGAGGGCGTCGTCCGCGCCGACGTGGCGCTCGCGCGGTTGGCGAGCCTGGTGCCGAGCTTCGACCCCGCAACCCCGGGTGCGGGTGCCGCCGGAGGCACGGGTTGGGCGTTGGGTGCGTGGGGCGCTGAGCTGGTCGCCGGGGCGCCCGAGATCGCGGCGCTCACGGGCTTGGCCGACCGGGTCGCGTCCGCTCAGCTCGTGATCACGGGCGAAGGGTCGTACGACCCGCAGTCCGCGGCGGGCAAGGTCCCGGCTTACGTAGCCTCACTCGCGCACGGCCGCACGGCCCTCGTCGCGGGCCGTATCGACCCGGACGCCGATACATCGTCGTTTGCGGCATCCGTCTCTCTCGCCGACCTGGCGGGTTCTCTCGAAAGCGCGATCAAGGATCCTGCCGTCTGGCTCCGCGCCTCGGGGGCCCACCTCGCGCGGGAACTCGGCCCCCGGCTCGCGGACGACACCTGACTCAGTACGTCGAGCTCGAGCGCTGGACGTCAGTCGCCGAGGGCTGCCGCGACGACCGCGCGGGCCTCTTCTTGCACCTCTGCGAGGTGCCCGGGCCCTCGGAGTGACTCCGCGTAGAGCTTGTAGACGTCTTCCGTGCCGGACGGGCGTGCGGCGAACCACGCGTGCTCCGTCTGCACCTTCAGCCCGCCGATCGCCGCACCGTTGCCGGGAGCGTGCGAGAGCTTCGCCGTGATCGGCTCTCCCGCGAGTTCGGTCGCCGAGACGTCGTCGGGGAACAGCTTCGCGAGCGTCGCCTTCTGCGCGGGCGTCGCGGGCGCGTCCACCCGCTGGTAGGCGGATGCGCCGAATTCGGCTTCGAGTTCGGCATACCGCGCCGACGGGGTCTTGCCGGTGACGGCGAGGATCTCGGCGGCGAGCAGGGCGAGCAGGATCCCGTCCTTGTCGGTCGTCCACACTGAGCCATCCGTCCGCAGGAACGAGGCGCCGGCGGACTCCTCGCCACCGAAGGCGACCGAGCCGTCGAGCAGCCCGGGCACGAACCACTTGAAGCCGACCGGCACTTCGAGCAGGCGACGACCGAGCGATTCGGTGACCCGGTCGATGATCATCGATGACACGAGGGTCTTGCCGACGGCCGCTTCGGCCGACCAGCCGGGTCGGTGCGAGAAGAGGTAGTCGATCGCGACGGCGAGGTAATGGTTGGGGTTCATCAGGCCGGCGTCGGGCGTGACGATTCCGTGGCGGTCGGCATCCGCATCGTTGCCGGTCAGGATGTCGTACTCGTGGCGGCGGGCGACGAGCGATGCCATCGCGTTCGGTGAGGAGGGATCCATGCGGATCTTCTCGTCCCAGTCGAGGGTCATGAATTTCCACGTCGGGTCGACATCGGGGTTCACGACCGTGAGGTCGATCCCGTAGACCTCGGCGATCAGAGCCCAATACTCCACCGACGCCCCGCCGAGGGGGTCGGCGCCGATGCGGACGCCCGCGTTCTTGATCGCATCGATGTCGATGATGTTCGCGAGGTCCCGTACGTAGGCGTCACGGAAGTCGTAGCGTCCGAGCCCGTCGATGTCGATGTCGGCGTGGCGGACGCGCGCGACCCCTTCGAGGCCGGCCGTGATCAGCGCGTTGGCGCGGTCCGCGATCCAGGACGTCGCGTCGGTGTCTGCCGGACCGCCGTGCGGCGGGTTGTACTTGAAGCCGCCGTCGCGCGGCGGGTTGTGGCTCGGCGTGACGACGATGCCGTCCGACCGACCCGCGTCATCCGCCGCAAGCGCGCGGTTGTAGGCGAGGATCGCGTGGCTGAGGGCCGGCGTCGGCACCCAGGAGTCGCGCGAATCGACCCGCACATCGACGCCGTTTGCGACGAGAACCTCGATCGCCGTCCGCTCGGCGGGCAGCGAGAGCCCGTGCGTGTCGCGGCCGAGGAAGAGGGGGCCCGCGATGCCTTGAGACGTGCGGTAGTCGACGATCGCCTGGGTCGTGGCGAGGATGTGGTCTTCGTTGAAGCTCGTCGACAACGATGAGCCTCGGTGGCCGCTCGTGCCGAACGCGACGCGTTGTTCCGGGACGGAGACATCCGGCTTCAGGTCGTAATAGGCGGCGATCAACGCATCGACGTCGATCAGATCGGATGCTTCGGCTGGCTGTCCTGCGCGGCTCATCGTCCTAGTCTGCCTCGCCCGAGTGGCCGACGGCACCCTGCGGCGGATGTGGATATGGTTCGAGGACGTACGGTGCGACGAAAGTGGAGCTGATGGCGGACCAGACGCGGGTCGCGATCGTCGACGACCACGAGCTCGTGGCGATGGCGGTGCGCGGAATCATCGACGACACCCCGGGGCTGGTGTTCGCCCGGCACGAGATGTCTATGGCCGCGATGGTCCGGCGTGGGCGAGACGCAGACCTCGTCGTGCTGGACCTGAGTCTGGGCGATGACACCACGCCCGCCGAAAACGTCGACGCCGCCGCACAGTGGGGAGCGTCGGTCCTGATCCTGACGGCCGCCGAAAACCCCTACCTCGTCCGTGAGGCGTCTCGGACCGATGCCCTCGGTATCGTGCGCAAGTCCGCTCCGCCTCGCGTGATCGCCGACGCGCTCCTCGCTGCGGCGAGGGACGAGTACGTGCCCACGACGGAATGGGCATCCGCGCTCGACACTGACCCGCTGTTGCACGCCGCCCCGCTCACCGCTCGCGAGCGCGAGGTGCTCGGACTGTACGCCGTAGGCATGGGTGCGAAGGAAGTCGGGGCCGCGCTCTTCGTGAGCGAAAACACCGTGAACGACCACCTGCGTCGCATCCGGACGATCTACCACCAGCTCGGTCGCCCCGCAGCGACGAAGGTCGAGCTTTACCAACGCAGCCTCGAAGACGGGTTCCTGCCGGCTCCGCGCAGTGGCTGATCCGCCCTCCGTGGTGCACAACGATGCTGTGTCGCACCCCGCCGAAGTATCGACGCTTCGCCTTCTACTCATCGGCGTGGCCGTCTCTGTGGCCGTGTCGGTCATCGTGACGCTCGCCGTCGCGGACGCGCGCGGCCGTGTGCCGGTGCCGGGTTGGTTCAGCATCCTGCTCGCGGCGGCCTTCGCGGCGCTCGTGGCGGTGGGCGCCGCCGCACCCTGGCTCCGTGCTCGCGCGCTGAGGCGCGGCGCAGCGGTCGGGGTCATTCTGTTCTTCGCAGCCCTTGTGCTGTTTGCGCCCGCCAGCGGTGCACTCGGCGGAACTGCATCGAGTGGCACCCTGCCCTGGGCGTTGACGTCGTTCGGCGGCATCGTCGTGGCCGCGGTCGTCGTCGGCGGTGCTCGGCTCGGTTGGTCGTTGATCGTCGCGTGGATCGTCATCGTGGCGTCATTTCGGGCGATTCTCGGCGGCTACTCGCTCATCGGCCTCGCAAACGACGCGCAGGCCCTGACAACCGCCGCGACCCTGTGTGTGATCGCTGTCCACGCTCTAAGGGCGAGCCGCGAACTCGACGCCGCGTCTTCCCGCGCCGAAGCCGTTCGTGCCGAGCAGGGTGCGGCCCACGGTCGCCTCGCGGCGCGTGCGCGGGTCGCAGCCTTCGTGCACGATGAGGTGCTCGCGGCGCTTCGCGGTGCCGCGGACGCCGCGCCCGAGCAGGCGGACGCCGTGCGAGCCCAGGCCCAGCGAGCCACAGCCGTGGTCGGCGCGGACCGAGGGGCGAGCGACTGGGTGGAGAAGCTTCGCGCGATGGCGGATGCCGCGGGTGCCGAGCTGCGGATCGTCCGCCTTCCGCGCGCTGTTGTGCCGAGCGCTCTGGCCGTCGAGGCTCTTCTGATCGCGGCGCGTCAGGCGCTCGACAACAGTGTCCGGCATGCCGGCCCGTGCGATCGTCGGGTCCTTCTCAAGATTGATGAATCCGGAGTATCGCTCGTCGTCGTCGACGATGGCGTCGGCTTCTCGCCGGGTTCCGTGCCGCCGGGGCGCCTGGGTATTGCCGTCAGCATCGAGGGCGCGATGCGCGACGTGGCCGGCGGAACCGCCCGCGTGACGGCGAGCCCCGGTCGCGGCACGAAGGTTGAACTTCGATGGGCTGACACCCCGCATATCGAGGCAGACTTCGTGGAACGGCCGCCGCTGCCGTCCCGTCGTGGCGCCCGGGCGGACGTGGTCGTCGCTGTGTCCCTTTTCGTCGTCGCCCAGTCGCTCGTCGCGGGGGTGGCGTCGGTTTTGGGTCCCGGCAGCGGCGCGGTGCCGTTGCTTGTGCTCGCGGGCATCCTCGTTTCTGCCGCTTTGACCATTCCCGCACCGCCCATTCGGGGGCCGTTGTCCCTCCGGCAGCGCGCAGTGATCGCGGTCGTCCTCGTGTGCGTCACTGTTCTCGTCGGGTTGCTCGGAACGCCGGCACCGTTGACCTACGGGAGTGCCTGGTTCGTGCCCGCCGCCGGGTTCGTGCTCGTTGCGGTGGCGCTCAACGCGCGTCCGGTGTTGGCGATCTCCGGGCTCACGCTGCTGCTGGTCATGCTCGTTGTGGATGCCGTCGTGCGCGGAGGCGACCCGGTGCAGCTCGTCAGCATCGTTGTGCGGACGGCGACGATCGTGGGCCTCGGAACGCTCCTGTCGGTCGCGATCGTGCGCATGCGTCGGTCGACGCGCGACTATGCCCGGCGCGCGGTGCGGACCGTGGAGCAGCGGGAGTGGGATGCGGCCGCTCGCCGGGAACTGGAGGAGCACACGGCGGCGCTGGACGAACTCGCCGGTCCCTTCCTTCTGCGTGTTGCCGCGGGAGAAGAGCTCGATGCCGCGGATCGCGCTCACGCGCGCGCTATCGAGGGACGTCTGCGGGACGGCTATCGCGCGGGGCGGCTGTTGCACGAGCCGCTCATCGAGGCGGCGATGCGCGCCCGCACGCGCGGTGTCGACGTCGTGCTGCTCGACGACTCGGGCGAGGGAGGAATCGAGCCGGCGCTTACCGTCGAGATCGCCGACTGGATGACGGAGCGGCTGGACGCGGCTGACGAGCGCTTCGTGGGTCGATTGCTCCCGCCCGGGCGCCCGTTTGCCGCTCAGGTTGTCGTCGACGGACGCGCGCTGACGTCGTCGGGTAGGTGAGCAAACTCTCATCTTTTCGGCGCGATTAGGGCCTGATTTCGGGGGTTTTCGGGGTTCGGATGTCGGTGGCAGTCCGTAGAGTTTCGAACATGCATTCGAATTGTGATGACGTCGAGACGACGGGGGTGGACGCGATCGCGCGCGAGCTCGCCGGGGAGGGCATCGAAGTCTGGCGTGCGAATGCGCGTACCGAAGCCGCGATGGCGCGATTGTTCGCGAAAGCCGCGCACGTGGGTGCGCGCCGGGTTGCGGAACTCGCCTCTCCCTCGTCCCGCGAGGCTGAGTTGCCGTTTCGTGCTTTGGCGGCAGAGCTCGGTGCGGCGATGAACATGTCCGACCGCACCGTGCAACGCCGCATGAACGACGCCGCCGTACTTGATGAGGCGTTCGCGGCCACGTTCGAGGCGTGGGAAGAGGGAAGGATCGCCGGTGGCCATGTCGCGGTGATCATGGAACACGGGCTACCTCTGAGGGATGTCGAGGCGCGGGCGGAGTTCGAACGCGAGGCGCTGGTGCGAGCCGAGGGAACGACGCCCGGGCGGCTCGGGGCGTCGTTGGCGCGGTTGGCGGAGTCTTTGCAGCCGCGGCCCTTGGCGGAGCGCCATAAGGAGGCTCGTGCGGCGCGGGGTGCGTGCGTGCGCGACATCGGAGACGGCATGGCGGAGTTCATCTCCACCCAACCCGCCGTGCTCGCCCACGCAATGCACGACCGGATCACGCAACAAGCCCAGGCGTTGAAGAACGCGGACCCGACGGACACGCGGACTCTGGATCAGATCCGGGCCGACCTGGTGGCGGACATGCTGCTCACCTCGGCGCCCTCCGTGGAAACCGGTGCCGGAATGACGGACGGGGTCGGTGGTCTCGGGGCGATCCGGGGGATCGTGAACGTCACCGTGCCTGCCCTCGCACTCGCCGGGGTGACCGATGAGCCCGCAGAGCTGGTCGGGAGGTGCCCTATCGACCCAGACACGGCCCGCGCCCTCGCCGGGCATGCCCCCAGCTGGGATCGGGTTCTCGCGGACCCCATCACCGGGTGTGTTCTCGCCGTCGACCGCTACACCCCGTCCGCGGATATGAAACGGTTCCTGCGGGCGCGGGATCAGCACTGCCGGTTCCCCGGGTGCCGGCAACCCGCACACCGGTGCGACCGCGATCACACCCTCGACTACGCCCTCGGCGGCGAAACCAGCGTCTGCAACTTGGCTTGTCTCTGCAAACGACACCACACCCTGAAAGGCGAAACAGCCTGGACCGTCCGCCAAGTCGGCGGCGGAATCCTCGAATGGACCTCCCCAGGCGGTCACGTCTATATCGACAAGCCACCGCCGGCGATTTACTTCACGCCGAACACGGATCCGCCCCCATTCTGAGACACCCCGCTGCGGTCACTGAGCTTGTCGAAGTGACCTGCTGTGCCGTGTTTTGTCGACACGGGAGCTCCGGTGCGACCTTCGACAGGCTCAGGGACCGATGAACGCTCCTCCGCGGTGCCCAGAACCACTGGTTTCGGTGGCCGGAAGCCGCATATGACGCAGACGCCCGGGCCTACCGTGAGCAAAGTCCCCGCATTCTGCACTTTTCCTCTCCCCAAGGAACCCCATGAACAAGGTTGTCAAAGGCACCATTGCCGCCGCATCCGCTGTCGCCCTCTTCGGAGGCGGAGCCGGATCGCTCGCCTACTGGCAGGATTCGGCCAGCACGGACGAAATGCTCCTTCAGATGGGACACCTCCAGCTGGACGCAATCGCGAAGACCTACACCTTGAACGGCGATGAGGTGAACTACGCAACCTTGACAAGCTACGACAGCCGCCTCGTCCCCGGCGACGTCGTCACCTATATGCACACATTCGGGATCGATGTTGCGCCAGCGGCGGACGCGGTGCTGAACGTTGGCGAGCTGGACCTGGGAACTAACGCTCAGGTGGTCCTTGACGCGATCGAGACAGACCTCACAGTGACCGTCGTGGAGGAGTGGTCCGATGCCCTGACCTTCTCGGCCACGAACGAAGCGCGCTCCTTCAACGTCACGGGCCGCGGCGTCGTGGCGGTAACGATCTCGGTGACGGTTCCGGCCGACCTCGAAGACACGGATTCGATGGTTTCCGGAATCTGGGTCGAGCCGCTTCCTGTCACCCTGACACAGGTCGCCGAGCCTCTGCCTGACGCCGTCGGCTGACAAGGTCGGTGGTTCGCTCTCTCGGCCGAGGCCTGGCGTGGGGCGCATTCGCCCTCGTCGGGCTCGCCGCCACGCTCGTCCTCGTCGTCCCGCTGGTGATCGGCGCTGAGCGCTACACGATCCTCGGCGGCTCGATGGAGCCCGCGATCCCACTCGGATCTCTCGTCGTCGTGCAACCGCGCGAGCTCAACGACATCCGGGTCGGCGACGTGATCACCTACCAGCTCGAATCGGGCGAGGCGACCGTCGCGACTCACCGGGTCGTCGGTGAAGGGCTGGTCGGCGACGGCGAGCGGGTCTTGGTGACGCAGGGGGATGCCAACGACAGTGCCGACATCGAGCCGGTCCGCGGACCGCAAGTGCGCGGCGTGCTGCTCTACAGCATCCCCCTGCTCGGATGGATGAATGTGCTCATCTCGGGTGAGCTGCGGATGTGGGTCGTCCCCGTCGTCAGCGGTGCGTTGCTGCTCTACGCCGCCTGGATGTTCGTCAGTGCCTGGCGCGATCGCCGACGTCGGATGGACGAAGTGACGGCCGAGGAGCAGGTCGAACACCAGCCCGAACGGGTCCCCCAGACGCAGGACTAGGCTGAGTCCTCGTGACAGCCGCCTCCCAGCCCGCCTCCGGACCCGTCCGCCGCACCTACAGCTTCCTCGGGCCAGCCGGGACGTTCACCGAAGCGGCTCTCGCGCAGGTCCCCGAGGCGCGCGGCCACCACTGGGTTCCCGTGCACAACGTGGGCGAAGCGCTCGCCGACGTCATCGAGGGCCGCTCGGACGCCGCGATGATCGCGATCGAGAACTCGGTCGACGGCGGCGTCTCGACAACGCAGGATGCCCTGGCGACCGTTCCCGGCCTGCGGATCATTGGCGAGTACCTCGTCCCCGTCAACTTCGTGCTCGTCGCCCGCCCCGGAACGACGCTCGCCGACGTGTCGCTCGTGGCGGGGCATCCGGTCGCCTATGCGCAGTGCCTGCAGTGGTTGACGCGCGAGCTTCCGGCCCACGCGCACATTCCCGCCGCGAGCAACGTCGCGAGCGCTATCGGCCTGCTCGATGGCACGAGCGACGCGGATGCCGCCATCGCACCCCCCACGATCACCGAGCATCACGATCTCGAGGTGCTGGCCGAGAACATCGGCGACAACCCGAACGCCGTGACCCGCTTCGTCCTCGTCGGGCGGACGGTCGCGCCCACCCCGCCCACCGGGGCCGATAAGACATCGCTGATCGTCGAGTTGCCGAAGGACTACCCCGGGGCGCTGCTCGAACTTCTGGAGCAGTTCGCAACGCGCGGCATCAACCTGAGCCTGCTCGCGTCGCGCCCGATCGGCGACGCCCTCGGCCGGTACCGATTCGTCATCGACGCGGACGGACACATCCAGGACGAACGGATGGCCGATGCGCTGCTGGGTCTTCGCCGCTTCAGCCCGAAGGTGATCTTCCTCGGTTCGTACCCGCGCGCGGACCGCGTCGTCGTGCGCTACCCCGACCGCTACTCCGACGACATCTTCGTCGAAGCGCGCGACTGGCTACGCGGTCTGCTCAGCGGCGAGCCCGACCTCTAAGTCCGGATTGCCGGAGCGTCAGGCGACCGCCGCGAGCAGGTTCGTCGCGACGAGTTCGAGGGTCTGCGCACGACCATCGGATGTCTCGAGCGCCTCGGAGTCGTAGGCGCCCGCGACCGGTGACAGCATGACCTCGTCGACCCCGTGTCGGGCGGCGAATGCGGCGACTCCGGATGCCACGTCTGCGCCGGATCCGATCAGCCAGCGCGAGCGCGCGGAGTCCATGAACGACACGGCCAGTCCGTCCGAGAGTCCGCCCGTGCCATCGCGTTGCGCGGCCTCAGCCTGCTCGACGGACTCGAGCGGCGTGAGGGGCTTGTTGGTGCGCAGTCGCGCCATCATCCGCAGCTGGGGAAGTGCCCGAGCATCCGCTTCCTCCGCCGTGGGCGCGGCGACCGCGTTGATCGTGAGCAGTGTCCGCGGCTCGGGGTGCGCTTCGTTCGGGACGTACTGGTCGCGGTACAGCGACAGTGCGCGCTCGAGGCCCTCGCCCGAAAAATGGTTGGCGAAGACGTACGGCAGGCCGAGCGAGGCGGCGAGCTGCGCCGAGTAGTCGCTCGAACCGAGCAGCCACACCTCGGGCGAGGCCGAAGCCGCGGGCGTGGCATGAACCGTGTACTCGCCGCCGCTGGTGAAACGCAGCGTCGCTCCCTCGGGCGAGCTGAGCGCCAGGATGTCGCGAATGTGGTCGGGGAACCGGTCGACCTCGCTCGTCGCACCCGACTGGCGGAGCAGCTGGGTGATGACGGGGTCGCTGCCCGGCGCACGGCCGATGCCGAGGTCGATGCGGCCGGGCGCGATGGCCTCGAGGGCCGCGAACTGCTCGGCGACGATGAGCGGCGCGTGATTCGGCAGCATGACGCCGCCCGAGCCCACCCGGATGCGTTCGGTACGGGATGCGGCCGCCGCGATCAGCACGGGCGGTGTCGTCGACGCGACGGCGGGCATGTTGTGGTGTTCGGCGAACCAGTAGCGCCGATAACCCAACCGGTCGGCATGAACGGCGAGGTCGAGCGATGCCGCGACCGCTTGAGCGCTGTTCTGGCCCGCGCGCACGGGCACGAGGTCGAGAACCGACAGGGCGGGGGCTGCGTGAGAAGTCATCACGATCCTCAACCGCGGGAGGCGGGTTCGGCATTCCCGCGACCGGCGGGTCGCTTCGACAGGCTCAGCGACCGACAAGCTCAGCGACGGCCCCTGAGCTTGTCGAAGGGTCCGCCGCGAACGTCAGTTGCGGCGCATCCGCTCGTATGCGTCGAGGGCTGCCTTGCGGGATTCGCCGAGATCGACGATCGGCTCAGGTGCTCGCCCACGTCCGTACTCCGGCGCCCAGCGCCCGATGTACTCGCCGTGCGGGTCGAACTTCTTCGCCTGCAGCTCGGGGTTGAACACCCGGAAGTAGGGGGCGGCGTCCGCGCCGGAACCGGCGACCCACTGCCAGTTGAAGGGGTTGCTCGCGCCATCCGCGTCGACCAGGGTGTCCCAGAACCACTCCTCGCCGTGCCGCCAGTCGATCAGCAGGTTCTTGATCATGAACGACGCGGTCACCATGCGTACGCGGTTGTGCATGATGCCGGTGTGCCAGAGCTCTTTCATGCCCGCGTCCACGAGGGCGATGCCGGTGCGCCCCTGCTGCCACGCTTTAAGCGCGGTCGGCTTCAAGCGAGGCCAAGGGAAGTCGTCGAACTCGCGGCGCAGATTCACCGTCGCCAGGTCGGGGTTGTGGAACAGCACGTGCGCGGCGAACTCGCGCCATCCGATCTCGGACAGGAATCGCTGGGCGGCGGCTGCCCGAGGGCCGCCCGGCGTCTTGCTGCCCTGCACGTCCGCGAGCGTGGCATGCCACACCTCGTGGGGGCTGATCTCGCCCCAGCGCAGGCGCGGCGACAGGCCGGACGTCACACCCGCCGCGGGTTCGTCCCGGGCCCGGTCGTAGTCGTCGAGGTCATCGCGCAAGAAGTCGCGCAGTCGCGCGCGGGCCGCAGGCTCGCCCGGTTCCCACGTCTCACGCAGGCCGCCGGCCCAGTCGGGATCGGTCGGAAGCAGGGCCCAATCGTCCAGCGCATCGCTGTCGATATCGGCGGCGCCGGTGAGCTCGCGCGGAGCGGGCAGCGGCGCGCGGGGCGCGGGAAGGTTGCGGCATGCCCGCCAGAACGGTGTGAAGACGGAGTACGGCTGCCCGGCCCCGGTGCGAACCGTCCAGGGCTCGAACAGCAGGGATGCCCCGAACGACTCCACGACCACATCGTCATCACGCAGGCCGGTCTTGAGTGACGCGTCGATCTCGCGTTCGGCGCCCCCGTAGCGGCGGTTCCAGAAGACGGCGCCCGCCGACGCATCCGTCACCGCTTGTCGCACCTCACGCGCCGCCGGCCCGCGCCGCAGAACAAGCTGAACGCCGAGCTCGCGCAGACGATCACCGAGCGATGTGAGGCTGCCGTGCAACCACCAGCGCGCGGCGCCACCGAGGGGACGGATGCCGTCCGACACCTCGTCGAGGACATAGAGCGCGATGATCGGTCCGCCGCGCTCCATCGCCGCGCGCAGTGCCGGGTTGTCGGCGACCCGCAGATCGTCGCGAAACCAGACGAGTGATGCGGACGTCATCGTCAGAAGTTCGAGGTGTCGTGGCCCTCGGGCACGACGATGCTCAGGCCGCCCTGCTCGATGGTGCAGCGGATGCGGACGGCTTCGCCGAGTTCGTCTCCGTCGAGCTCGATCGGCTGCGCGGGCGATGTCGCGAGCTCGATGGCCTCGTCCTGCAAGAAGCGCACTGAGCTGTTCCTGCCGCGACGCTCGAGCACCCGACGGCCGGCACGGAAGCGACGCAGGACGCTGTTGTCCCACCAGACCTTCCGCCAGACGCCCAGCCAGCCGAACCATCCGGAGGGCTGGATGACAGCGACGTCCAGCAAACCATCGACGATGGATGCTTCGGGGATCAGGGCGATGCCCGCCGGGAGGGCCCCGCAATTCGCGAACAGCACGCTCTGCACCTTGGCGGCGTGCAGGCGGCCGTGCTCCATCTGGTACATCACGCGGAACGGCTTGGCCGTGGCGAGCGAGCGCGCCGCGCCGTCCACGTAGGCAACCCAGCCGACGGTCTTCTTCAGCTGCGAGTTGGTGTTGGCGATCATCGCGGCGTCCAGCCCGATGCCCGCCATCACGACGAAGGCGTGGCGTTCGCGGCTGCCATCGGCGCGGCGGATGTCGGCGAACCCGATGTCGACCGGATGCGTCGTGCCGGTGAACGTCGCCGCCACCATGGGCTCGGAGTCGCCGAGCGGCAGGCCCAGGTTGCGGGCGAGCAGGTTGCCCGTGCCGCTCGGCACGATCGTGAGGGCGACACCCGTGCCCGACATGGCTTCCGAGACGGCACGCACGGTTCCGTCGCCACCCGCGACCATGACGGCGTCGACGCCCTCTTTGAGTGCTTGACGGGTGACGTCGTCGCCCAGGTCATCGACCGTCGTTTCGAAGAAGAGGGGTTCGGCCCAGTCGGCTTCCGCGGACAGCCGCGTGACCTGATCGCGCAGGCGGTCCTTGTCGACCTTGATGGGGTTGTAGACGAGCGCGGCGCGCTTCTTCGGCGTCGGATCGTCGGCGTCCATGGACGTCGTCTCGCCGTCCGGGGTGACCTGGCGTGCCTCGCCGGTCTCGCCGTCCTTCTTGTCCGGTGCGACGTCTTCGGGTTCGCGGATGACGTCGTCGGGCTTCGCCGCTTCTTCCGGGTCCGGCTTGTCGTCGGGCCCATCGACCGGCTCCGAGTCATCGTCGAAACCCTTCGGCAACCCGTCGACGTCGTCGAGGCTTTCCGCGTCGTGCGGAATCTTCGGATCGAGAGGTGCGTCGTCCGGGGTCGCCGCGGCGTCCTCGGGGGGAGGGGAAGAAGCCGCAGTCATGGGTCCACCCTAGGCTTCAGCGGCGTTACTCCGGGGATCGGCCGGGATTCGCGCAACTAGACTTGACGGATGATCGACCCCGTGCTTCTTCGCGACGCCCCCGACCTCGTCACCCGCTCTCAGGTCGCGCGCGGGCACTCGCCCGAAACCGTCGAAGCCGCGCTGGTCGCGGATCGCGAGCGTCGCGCCGCGATCACGGCGTTCGAAGAGCTACGCGCCGCGCAGAACGCGTTCGGCAAGGACGTCGCGAAGGCGCCGAAGGACGAGAAGGCCGCGCTTGTCGCCGAGGCCAAGGGCTTGGCGGATCGCGTCAAGCAGGCGCAGGCTGCTGTTGCGGTTGCCGAAGAGGCCGCGGATGCCGCCTTCGCCAAGATCGAGAACATCATCATCGACGGAGTGCCCGCGGGCGGCGAGGCCGACTTCGTCGAGATCCGCCGCGTCGGCGAGGTTCCGACCTTCGACTTCACGCCGCGCGATCACCTCGAGCTCGGTGAGCTCCTCGGTGCGATCGACATGGAGCGCGGCGCGAAGGTCTCGGGTGCCCGCTTCTACTTCTTGAAGGGCATCGGTGCGCGCCTCGAGATCGCGCTGATGAACCTGGCACTGAACTCGGCGCTCGAGGCGGGCTTCGTCCCGCTCATCACGCCGACGCTCGTCCGTCCCGAGATCATGCGCGGCACGGGGTTCCTCGGCGAGCACTCGGACGAGGTCTACCACCTGCCGGAGGACGACCTGTACCTGACGGGGACGAGCGAGGTGGCGCTCGCCGGGTATCACAAGGACGAGATCCTCGACCTCGCCGACGGTCCCCTGCGGTATGCCGGCTGGTCCACCTGCTACCGCCGCGAGGCCGGGTCGCACGGCAAAGACACCCGCGGAATCATCCGTGTGCACCAGTTCAACAAGCTCGAGATGTTCGTCTACACGACGCCCGAAGAGGCCGAGGCCGAGCACGAACGTCTGCTCGGTTGGCAGGAAGAGATGCTCGGCAAGCTCGGGCTCACCTACCGTGTGATCGACGTCGCCGCGGGGGATCTCGGATCGTCCGCGGCTCGTAAGTTCGACGTCGAGGCGTGGATTCCGACGCAGGATGCCTACCGTGAGCTGACCTCGACGAGTAACTGCACGACCTACCAGTCGCGTCGCCTCGACATCCGGCACCGCCCCGACGGCGGCCGCACACAGCCGGTCGCAACGCTCAACGGAACGCTCGCGACCACCCGCTGGATCGTGGCGCTGCTCGAGACGCACCAGCGCGCCGACGGTTCGGTGTGGGTGCCCGAGCCGCTCCGCCCGTACCTGGGTGGGCTCGAGGTCCTGGAGCCGCTCGCGTGACGGACGCCCGTATCCCCGACACGGGTGAGGTCGAGGTCGTCGAGCGCGACGAGGCCGCCGAGATCATCGAGCACGTCGCCCACGACTCCGCGGACCCCGAGATCACGACTCTTCCTCTGCTGATCGTGCTCGACATCGACGGCACGATCCTGCTCGAGGATGAGTCCCTCAGCCCCGGAATCGTCGGGGCCGTCGCCGACGCCCGCGCGGCGGGCAACGAGGTCATGCTCGCGACGGGGCGTAGCTGGGAGGGCACGCGAGGCATCCTGCGCGTGCTCGAACTCGACCCCGAGTACGTCGTGTGCTCGAACGGCGCCGTGATTCTGCAGCGTCGGGACGCCGGTCAGGTCCACTACGAGCGAGTGCACACCGAGACGTTCGACGCGACCGAGGTGCTGACGCTGCTGCGCCAACACCTGCCCGACGCGAAGTACCTGGTGGAGCTGCCCGGCGGTGAGCGGTACTACACCGACTATCTCGAAGACTGGAACCTGCTCGCCGCGCACCGGGTGCCGTTCGAGCAGCTCGGCAAACACCCCGTTTCGCGTGTCGTCGTGGTGTCGCCCGAACATGCCGAGGGCGACTTCTTGCGTCTCGTCGACGAGATCGGCCTCACCCAGGTGTCGTACGCGATCGGCTGGACCGCCTGGCTCGACATCGCACCGCAGGGAGTAGACAAGGGCACCGCCCTCGAGCTCGTGCGCCGGTGGCTCGGCATCCCGCCCGATCGGGTGCTCGTGATGGGCGACGGACGCAACGACGTCGGCATGTTCCGTTGGGCCCTTGAGAAGGGCGGCCGGGCGATCGCGATGGCTCAGGGACCGCAAGAGGTTCTGGATGCCGCGGGCGAGATCACGCTGTCGGTGCAAGAGGGCGGCGTCTCAGACATCCTCCGCCGCCTCTAACCGCGGTACTGATGCCGCTCGGCGCATTCGCCGCGCCGAGGCATCCGCTTTCAGGGCCTTGCCAGCACTTCCTGCGAAAATGAGCCGCGACTGGCAAAAATGAGCGCCATGCTCTGTCGAGTACACTCGGTGCCTGTCGACGAAGTGCTGCGGTACTTCGCCGGGAGGGTTGTCCGAGCGGCCGATGGACCTGGTCTTGAAAACCAGTGGGCAGCAATGTCCCGTGGGTTCGAATCCCACACCCTCCGCTGAATGACGGGTGTGGCGGTCCCACACCCTCCGCACACATACCGGCGGACCCGACCGCCGAAAGGACGCGAGTGAGCGAGACGACCGAGGCCTCAAAAAGGCAGGACGCGAAGCGCCGCAAGACCGTCGCGCGTCACGGCAACCTCTCGTCCCCGAGCATCGGTGGGCAGATCGCACGCTTCGTGGCGGTTGCGCTCGCGGTCGTGCTCGTCGCAGGCCTCGGAGTGGTCGGCTACACGACCTACACGGCCGTCGCGGATTTCTCGGCGAGTGCTGTTGATCTCGAGGGCCAGGAGTCCGTTCCGCCCGACATCGGCGAGATCGAGGGCGGCGTCAACCTCTTCGTGGCGGGTACGGATGCGTGTGAGCCCGAGTACGCGGGCTATTTCGGTGACCGGTGCACCGGTGCCGATGCCGGCGGCGAGTTGAACGACGTGAACATGCTCGTGCACATCTCCGATGAGCCTCGCCGGGTCACGGTGATCAGCTTCCCGCGAGACCTGATGATTCCCATTCCCGAGTGCACCGACCCCGACACCGGTCGTACGAGCTCGGCCATGACGAAGCAACCGCTGAACTCGACCTTCTCCTACGGTGGCCTGGCCTGCGCGGTGAAGACCATCTCGGAACTGACGGGGCAGAACATCCCGTTCGCGGCGTCGGTCACGTGGGGTGGCGTGATCGAGATCACGAACGCCATCGGCGGCGTCGAGGTCTGCATCGCGAACGGCATCACGGATTACCACACCGGTATCGACTGGGAAGCGGGAAACCGCACGCTCGTCGGACTCGAGGCGCTGCAGTTCTTGCGCACCCGCCACGGCGTCGGCAACGGCGGCGATCTGGGCCGTATCTCGAACCAGCAGCAGTACATGTCGCGCCTGGCCCGCAAGCTCATCAGCGACGAAGTGCTGTCGAATCCGGCGACGCTGTATTCGCTCGCGAGCACCGCGTTGACGAACATCGACCCGAGCACATCGCTGACGAACCCGCTCACGCTCACGCAGATCGCTCTCGCGGTCAAGGACGTTCCGTTCGACGAGATCGTGTTCATCTCGTACCCCGTGAACGGCGACCCCGCTGACCCCGACAAGGTCGTCCCGAACTACACCGCAGCAGACGCCCTGTGGGCGGCTCTCGAGACTAACCGGCCTCTGCAGCTGACGGGTGAAACCGGCCAGGGTGACGGCGTGATCGTCCAGACGCCCGAGCCGACGGAGCCGGTCGAGCCCACCGAGGCCGCGACGCCGGGCGCTACCGTCGACCCGCAGGATGAAGCGATCGCCCTGCCGCCCGCTGTCACAGGGCAGACGGCTGCGCAAGACACCTGCTCGAACGGCAACGGCTGAGCGACCGCCCATCGCCCGCTTCGTGGTGAGGCCCGTGATCGGGTTAGTATTGCGGGGTGCATTCGCGGACGTTCGCGTCGGAATGCCTGGAGACGTCGCATAGTCCGGCCTAGTGCACCACCCTGCTAAGGTGGAGACCCCTTAAGGGGTCCGAGGGTTCAAATCCCTCCGTCTCCGCCACTTTCGCCTGTTCTGAGGCTATTTCACGCGGGTTCGTTCGGTTTGGACGCTACCGGGCCCGTCTCGTTCGTGGGCAACGAGATCGCCTGGTCAGTGCGCGTGAAGCGCTCGGCGGCGAGAGTCGTGCATTGTGCGTCGCGCGGCCCTATCTCGCCTGTCGAATCGGTTGCTCTGGTGAGCTTGAGCCATCAGGTCGGTCAAGCTGCCCACGCTCTGCCCACCGGAGGCGGAGGTTTGGTGCCCCTCCGTCGCTAGGCGCCGATGCACGAAGTGCTTCAAGGGTAGCGGGTTCGATATGAAGTGAATGACGGGGTCTAGCAGATCTCACGATGGCGACGATTGTGTTGCTCGTGATTGTTGCAGGGGCGGGATTTCGGGCGTGAGACTCGAGCTACAAATCCGTGGCACGAGCGAGATTCCTGTGCATTGACCTGCACGTGATCGGAATAGCCGGTGCGTGGCCGGGGGTCCCGTATCGTTGATGAGACTTGCCACTGACCCACGAGAGAGAAACCCCGTGAGCCATCATCGTGCCTCCACCGACCAGGAGGGTCGATCACCGAGCCCCCTCAATCTTCGAGGGGGTGAATTTCGATGCTCGAGGCAGCGCTGACTCTGCTGGTGGGTGTGCTCGTGACGCTGGCGATCATCGCCGCCTGCGGATTCTTCGTCGCGCAGGAGTTCGCCTACATGTCGGTCGACCGCTCCCGCATGGCGGCGCTGGCAGAGAAGGGCGACGCGCAAGCGAAGCGCGTGCTCACCATCACCAAGCGCACGTCCTTCATGCTTTCGGGCGCCCAGCTCGGGATCACGGTGACGGGCCTGCTGATCGGCTACGTCGCCGAGCCGCTGATCGGTGTGTCGCTGGGTACGCTGCTGGGCGGGGTCGGCATCGACCCGACGGTCTCGGTGCTGGTGGGCACGATCGGTGCCTTGCTGCTCGCGACGATCGTCACGATGATTTTCGGTGAGCTCTATCCCAAGAACCTCGCCATCGCGAACCCCGAACCCCTTGCCCGCGCGCTCGCCATGCCGACGCGCATCTATCTGCTCGCATTCGGATGGCTCATCACGGTGTTCGACGTCGCCGCGAACGCCCTGCTCCGCCTGTTGCGGATCGAGCCGCTCGAGGACGTCGACGAGAGCGCGACGGCACGCGATCTCGAAGCGATCATCGAGGAATCCCGCGTCAGCGGGGACCTGCCGGACGATCTGTCGATGATCATCGACCGCATCCTCGACTTCCCGCAGCGCGACGTGGAGCACGCGATGGTTCCGCGCTCGCGCATCGACTCGATTTCTCCCGACACCACGATCGGCGAGGTCCGGGCGCTGATGGCGACCGGCCACACCCGCTACCCCGTGATCGGCGACGAGGATGATCCGGTGGGCGTTGTAGAACTCATCGACCTGCTTCGCAACAAGCACGACAACGATGCGCCGGTGTCGACGGTCATGCGCGACGCCGTCGTCATCCCCACGACGATGCAGTTGCCCGTCGCACTCGAGCGGATGCGCCAGACCCGCAACGAACTCGCGTGCGTCGTCGACGAGTACGGCAACTTCGACGGCATCCTCACCATCGAAGACCTCACCGAAGAAGTCATCGGCGAGATCTCGGACGAGCACGACATGGATGTCCACGAGGTCGTGAATGTGGGAGATGACCACTGGACCCTGCCCGGTGACGTGCACCTGGACGAGGTCGAGCGACTGATCGGACATGATCTGCCCCGCGGCGATGCCGAGACCATCGCGGGCCTGATAATCAGCGAACACGGCGACCTGGTTCCCGTGGGCGTGAGCGTTCGGATCACCCTGCCCGAGAAGCCGGCCGAGACGGTGCAGGGCATGCACATCGAGCGTTGGCTCGACGTCGAGGTCACCGAGGTCGAACGACACGTGCCGTCGCAGCTCGTCGTGAGACTCCGCGAGGTCGATCACGATGCCACCGAGACGGCTGGCGAGACGGCTGGCGAAACAGCGGGTAACAACGCGCTCATCCCGGCGGATGCCTCGAATGAGGAGGTGACCCGATGAGCTGGTGGATGGTCACGATCATCACGACCGCACTCATTCTCGCGAGCGCGTTCTTCGTCATCGTCGAGTTCGCGCTGCTCGCCGCACGCCGACACCGGCTCGAGCAAGAGGCCGACCACAGCGCGTCGGCGCGAGCGGCTCTGCGCGGGATGAACGAGCTGACCGTCATGCTCGCCTTCGCCCAGTTGGGCATCACCGCCTGCACCTTCCTGCTCGGCGCCATCACGAAGCCCGCCATCGACTACGCGCTCGCACCCGTGCTCGAACAGTTGGGCCTGCCCGATGTCCTCTCGGGTGTCATCGCCTTCATGCTCGCCCTCATCGTCGTCACCTTCCTTCACCTGGTGATCGGCGAGATGGCCCCGAAGTCATGGGCGATCGCGCATCCGGAAACAGCTGCGAAGGCGACCGGTATCGCGGCGCGGGCCTTCACCTGGCCGTTGCGGCCGTTCCTGCTGTGGATCAACCAGATCGCAAACCGCCTCGTCCGAGCGTCGGGCGTCGAGCCGGTCGAGAAGGCGGCTGCGGGCGGACAGGATGCGGACACCATCCGTGAACTCGTGGCGCATTCGCGTGCCGCCGGGACACTGGACGTGCAGTTCTCGGCGCCCATCGCGCGGGCGATCGCGCTCGGCACGCTCACGGTGGGCGACATCGTGCGCACCGACAGGGTGCCGACCTCGGTGCCGGCGACCGCGACCGCGGCCGACATTCAGGAGGTAGCGGCTTCATCCGGCCACCTTCGCATCCTCGTCGGAACGGGCGCGGGATCCCGTGTGGCACACGTCCGTGACACTTTGGCGATCGACCTGGCGACACCTGCCGCCGACATCGCTCGGGACGCCCTCGTCACCACTCCCGATGCATCCGCATACGACACGCTGGCGCGAATGAGGTACGGACGTGTGCAGCTCGCGACCGTGGTGGACGGCGACACGCTCCTCGGCATCGTCACGATGGATGACCTGCTGCGCGAAGTCCTGCCGGGACCAGCGGAACTGTCCACCGTTTCATGACCATCCGATGTTCACGCGCCAACAGCGGGAGGTCCACTGAATGAGCGCCGCTGCGAGCTCGGCGACTGATCATGGTTTCACCGGCCTGACCGGCTTCGCCGCGGATGTCTTGACAGCGTTCGGGGACTTCGGGGTCGGGGTGCTCGTCTTCATCGAGGTTCTCATCCCCCCGATCCCCAGCGAAGTCATCTTGCCGTTCGCCGGGTACCTCAGCCAGAGCGGCGACCTCAACCTGGGATGGCTCATCTTCTGGAGCACGTTCGCATCGTGGATCGGGGCACTGCTGCTGTACTGGATCGGCTACGCCATCGGTATGGAACGCGCAGTCACCTTTCTCGCAGCGACGAAGCTCGTGAGCAGGTCAGACCTCGATCGCGGAGCGCACTGGTTCCTCCGCAGTGGCAGTTGGACGGTTCTTGTCGGCAGGCTGGTCCCGGGAGTTCGAAGCCTGATCTCACTCCCCGCGGGCGCATCTCACATGAACCTCCTCCGGTTCAGCATCTACATAATCGTCGGCAGCGGCGCATGGAACTCGCTGCTCATCGGGGTGGGTGCCGCGCTCGGGACCCAACACGAACGACTCGAGGGCTACCTGTCATATCTCGACTACGTCGTCTACACCGCGCTCGCACTCGGGGTGGCAGTCCTCATCGTGCGGCGCATCCGAGAAGCGACCAGGCCCCGCAGCAGACGGGCTCGAGCCGATGCGGCGGCGATCGACGAGATGCCGGACGACTCCTTCTGACGTGATGCGCTCTGTGGCGTGGCGGCATGGACTACCCGCGCCGGACGCAGCGTGACGACGTCGTCCGGCTTGGCGACGAGGCCGAGGTTGACCCGGCCACCGTCGCGGTGGAAGGCCGACAACAGCCGAATCTTCGACAGCGTCGTGATGCCCACGTCGAAAGCGATTCGCATCCCAGAAGCCATGGCGCCGTTGCTACCAGGATCTTCCAGGTCGATGCGGACGAAGATCCGGTGAGTGCGAGGCGGGTGCCCTAGGTGTCGGTTAGCCGTGAACTACGCCGATTCCTCGACCGGACGGATCGGCGCGCCGCCATCCGCCGGGCGCGGCACGACGACCGATTACCTTGATTGCCTCGATGACCAGGAAGACGGCGAGGCCGTAGGTGAATGCGGTGGTCCACTGTACGAAGCCGAGGGGCACCGAGCCGAACCACAACTGGAAGGGGGGCAGGTAGGTGTACGCCGTCTGCAGGGCGGCAAGCGCGGCGATCGAGATCCAGATGACACGATTCCCTGTGAAGACACGGCGAGTGAAGCTCGAACCGTGCAGCAGACGGACATTGAACAGGACCGCGATCTGGGTGACCACCAGTACGGTCACCGCCGCGGTTCGTGCGATGTCCAGGTCGCCGCTCCTGTTGAGCTCGACGAAGAATGCGGTCGTGGTCGCCGCGGCCACCACGACCCCCATGCCTGCCAGCAGGAAGAGCTTGCCCGAGAGGATCGACTCGCCGGGGGGCCGTGGACGGCGCTTCATCGTTCCCGGCTCGACGGGTTCGTAGGCGAATGCGAGCGACAGGGTGACCGCGGTGACGAGGTTCACCCAGAGGATCTGCGTGGGTTGCAGCGGGTCCGCAAAGCCGATGACGACGGCGGTGAAGACGACCAGCGCCTGGCCGAGAGTCGTCGCCAGGATGAAGACGACCGACTTCTGCAGGTTGTCGTACACGCGGCGGCCCTCGCTGACGGCCCGCTCGATCGTGGCGAAGTTGTCGTCGGCGAGCACGACATCCGACGCATCCTTCGCCGCCTCGGTTCCCTTCA
Organism: Microbacterium lacus; assembly: GCF_002812805.1. Lineage (GTDB taxonomy): Bacteria > Actinomycetota > Actinomycetes > Actinomycetales > Microbacteriaceae > Microbacterium > Microbacterium lacus_A. Next base: position 413,071 of record NZ_NMUM01000044.1, read on the forward strand.
TGCCCATCGCGACCCCGACATCGGCGCGGGTGAGCGCCGGGGCGTCGTTGACGCCGTCACCGGTCATGGCGACGACACCGCCGCGCGACTGGAGGGCTGCGACGATGCGGAGTTTGTGTTCGGGACTCGTGCGCGCGTAAACGTCGACATCGGTGACGACATCCTCCAGCTGGGCGTCGTCGAGGGCATCCACGTCCGCGCCCGTCAGAACGCTCGCATCGGCGTCAGTCAGTCCCATCTCGGCCGCGATCGCGTGGGCGGTGAGCGCATGATCACCCGTGATCATCTTCACGCGGATGCCGGCATCTTGGCACTTGGCGATTGCTGCGGTCGCCTCGGGCCGAGGCGGGTCGGCGATCGCGACGACGCCCAGCATGACGAGCTCGCGAAGGTCGCCGGGCTCGACGGTCACGGCATCCGTCGGCAGGTCGCGGCGCGCCGCAGCGAGGACGCGCATGCCCCGGGCGCTGTAGTCATCGATGAGCGCTTGCCACGCGTCGGGATCGAGGGGAGCATGACCTCCGTCGGTGGACCGCTGAAACGCGCAGAGCGCGAGCACCCGGTCGGGCGCACCCTTGACCGAGACAAACTGCTCGCCGGTAGCCGACCTGTCGAGCGTAGCCATGTACTTGACGTCGGCATCGAAGGGGATCTCGTCGACACGCGTGAAGGGCGTCAACTCGACGTTCGCCTTGCGCCCGAAGCTCACCAGGGCGCCCTCGGTGGGATCGCCGACGACCCGCCACTCGCCCGTCTCGGCGTGGTCGAGGCGAGCGTCGTTGCAGAGCGCGAGAATCGTGGCCATCTCGGTGAGATCGCCCGAGTGCGGATGTTCCGGGCCCGACTCGTCGGTGGCGCCCTCCGCCAGCACGGTGCCCTCGGGGTCGTAGCCTTCGCCCGTGACCGTGTAGCGGCGATTCGGGGTCGCCGCTGCCCGCACGGTCATCTCGTTCTTCGTCAGGGTTCCCGTCTTGTCCGAGCAGATCACGGTGACCGACCCCAGGGTTTCGACGGCAGCGAGTCGGCGCGTGATCGCGCGCTGAGCGGCCATCTGTCGCACGCCGAGCGCCAGCGTGATCGTGACGACGGCGGGCAGCCCCTCGGGGACGGCGGCCACGGCGAAGGCGATCGCAGAAGAGATCAGGGTGTCGAACGGGTCGCCGTGCAGGACGAACCCCAACACAACCATGATGACCATCAGCGCGAGCACGATCGCCGTGATCTGGCGTCCGAGCTGGTTGATCGAGCGGATGAGTGGGGTATCGGTCTGCTCGACGTCGCGCACCAGCTGCTGAATCCGTCCGAGCTCTGTGCGCGTGCCCGTCGCAGTCACGACCGCGACGGCCCGCCCGCCGACCACGACCGACCCCGCGTGCAGCATGTTGTCGCGGTCGCCGACGGGGGCATCGCGCACGACCGGATCCGTGTGCTTGTCGGAGGGCACCGCCTCGCCGGTCAATGCCGCCTCGTCTGCGCGCACATCGCGTGCTTCGACGAGCCTCGCATCGGCGGGTGAGCGGTCGCCGGCGCCCACCCTGATGATGTCGCCCGGCACGAGCGTGGCAGCTTCGACGTCGTGCCACCCGCCGTCCCGGCGTACCGTCGCCTGTGGCGAGAGCATGCGGCGGATGCCGAGCAGCGCCTTCTCTGCCTGCCCCTCCTGGACGAAGCCGATGATGGCGTTGATGATCGCGACAGCGAGGATCACGGACGCGTCGATGTAGTCGCTGTAGGCGAGCTTGATGACGGCCGCCGCGAGGAGCACGTAGATGATGGCGTTGTTGAACTGTGCGAGGAAGCGCACGATGGGGTGCGTTCGCGTTGGCTCAGGAAAGCTGTTCGGACCGAAGTGCGCGTGACGCCGATCAACGTCGCTCGACCGCAGCCCCGAGCGGCTCGTGTCGAGCCCCTCGAGGACATCGGTGGCGTGGTGCGCATGCGGCTTGCTCGGTGAGCCCGACGAGGCGCCCGGGTGGTGCGTGAGGTCTTCCGGCGGGCGCTCGGACGGCAGGCCGGGCTGGAGAGATTCGGCGGAGTTCACTGCAGTCATAACGCCCAATACCTGTCGTCTCTCAGAACTCGGCGAAGCAACACAGATCGCTCGCCGCTGTACTCCCACAGTGCGCCACCGCGAGCGATACCGATAGGGCCCATGGTCCCTCTGTGCCCGACGAGGAGGGAGCGGGACCTATGTCCTGGCGCGTGCCCACCGTGATCGGGAATAGTCGGAGGTGGAAGCAGCGCGGCGACCGCCACAGCGTCGCCTCGAGCAGAGGAGTGCGAAGTGCGCGAAAGAGTAGTTGTCGGTGTGACGGATGCGGCTGCGTCGCGGAGGGCCGTCGACTGGGCCGCCGATCGAGCCGCCGGTCGGGGCGATGCGGTAGAACTCGTTTCCATCGTCGGAGGCGCGGTCGGGGTCGTCGGCGAGGGCCGAGTGATCGACGAGGCGCTCGAGCTCACGCAGCACCTGCTCGATCGAGAAGCCGAGCGCGTTCGCGAACGAGGAGTGCCCGTCGAGACGCGCGTGGGTCGGGGCAATCCCGTTGAACAGCTCATCGAGGCCTCGACGGGAGCAGCCCTTCTGGTCATCGGTAGTGATTACCGGGGCCCCGAGTCGGGTCCTGCTCGCGGGCCGCACGGGATCCGCATCACCGCGGGCGCGCACTGCCCGGTCGTCGTCGTACCCGACCTCGATATGGCGGCGCGCGAGGGCGTGGTCGTCGGAGCGGATGGGTCGGCGGTATCGGAAGCTGCGATCGCCTTTGCGGCGGCGGAGGCGGAGCGTTCCGGTGAGCCGCTCATCGCGGTGAGCACCTGGTCGCCCGTCGCCATCCCGCTCGGGATGCGAACGTATCCCGATGAGTACCTGCGCAACATGCAGATCCTCACGGAGGAGTCGCTGGCGATATCGCTTGCCGGCCTCGCGCAGCTCTACCCCGATCTGGTCGTCCGCAGTGTCGTCGAGAGCAGCTACAGCCCGGATGCGGTGATCAACCGGCTCGCGATGAACGCGCGGCTCGCGGTCATCGGCTCCCACGGCCGTGGACCGATCGCCCGGTTCATCCTCGGATCCACCAGCCAGCAGGTTCTCAACCGGCTAGCGACCGCAACCGTCGTCGTGCGGTGACAGGTGTATCCGGGTCTTGAGTGGCGGACGACGGCGCCCATCAAGCCCGGATTGCCCGACTAGTGCACACACGGCTCTCTCCGCTAGATTGCGGTCCTGGACGCTCGTTGTCTTCGCGCATGTCCCCGTGCAGGCCATCCGCATGCCCCGGGTCCGTGCCCATACGGTGCCCACATCTCAACACGAACGAGACCGACCGAAAGGGGTCGAACACCGACCGCAACACGCTTGGAACCGCATGAATCCGCGGCCTTCTGATCGAACTGGAATGGGTCCGAGCGGGACTCTTTGGGGTTCAAATCCCTCCGTCTCCGCCACATCGTTTCGGCCAAGATGAAGTCATGATGTCGCTTCATGGCCTCGAGGCCCTCAACCGGGCGTTCGCCGAGCAAGCCGCGGCAGTCGGGGCCGATGCCATCGTGCAGAGCGCGATCTGGCCGACTGCCGGGCAGATGATCGATCACCTCGGAAACGTCCAGGCCTGGGTTACCGAGATCGTGCGCACCGGGGCGCCCGCGGATCGCAAGGCCCTCGTTCGCCCCGAAGACGAGGATCCCGTCGAGTGGTTCACGCAAACGAGCCGCAGGCTCGTGGCAACGCTTGCGAGCGTGAACCCGGACCGCGAGTGCTGGACACTGTTTGAAGCGCCATCCATCACCTCGTTCTGGGGGCGTCGGATGACACGTACGAGGCGGCCAAACATCTCTGGGACCTCCGGACGGCCAGCGACGCAGCGCCACCGATGCCGGAGGAGCTGGAACTCGGACAGCAGGCCGACGCCATCGACGAGTTCGTGGAGGTCTTTGTGCCCGCCGCGCGTGCTCGCGGGATCGAGCCCCTTCCGCACGATCTCTTCCTGGTGGCGGACGACATCGACCGCAGCTGGCGATTCACGGCGGACTGGAACGTCATCGCCGCCATAGGGACAGACGTGCCCCTCGCGTCTGAAGTGCTGCGCGCGGACGTCGGCGATCTGGCTCTAGTGCTCTGGGAGCGTGCGAATCCGTGGCAATTGCCGGACCGCTTTCGCATCGAGAACGGAGACACTGCTCTGCGTGCGCTCGTGAGCACACCCGTCCACCTGTAGTCGAAGAGTTCAATCTCGGGTGACCCCGCGCAGCCCTGATTTTGAAGGGCTGATCAGCCGTATCCTGCCTCGCTCGTGCGGCACGCATCTAGGATCCTGATGGGTCCATCTACGATCCTGATACGCCGGAATCGCCCCTCGAATCGGCCCGCGCAGCCCCGACGGACGGATGCTCCGGGCAGGAATCCGGGTCCGCCGATCGGGCGCTGAGCGCGACGCCCGTGACGGCTCGGTGACACATGTCACAACGGCACTCCGAAACCGCGGCCGGGGGCACTCGAGACGCCGGAAAAGCGCGTCGTTCCGCGGGTTGCGGGTCCTTCGGCAACGACAAGCCAGCGGCGTCGTTGCGTCGGATGGTCAAGTCCCGTGTTGTGGTGTCAATCCGGCTGCTTCCTTGATGGGTGAGGGTCAGGCGGTGAGGAACAGGTCGGGGCGCTCAGGCTCGGCGTGGTCTTGGAGTGTGTGGACGAGTTTGCGCATGGAGATGTCGGAGAGGTAGCGGCGTTCACCGTATTGCCATTCCTCGTGCTGCTCCTGCAGGACGGCGCCGATGAGGCGGGTGACGGAGTCGCGGTCGGGGAAGATCTGCACGACGTCGGCGCGGCGTTTGATCTCACGGTTGAGGCGCTCGATCGGGTTGTTGGACCAGACCTTCTGCCAATGCTCACGCGGGAGCGGCGCGAATCCGGTGAGGTCTGCTTCGGCAGCATTGAGCATGTCTGCGATCTCCGGGAACGACCCGCGGAGGGACGTGGAGACCTGGTGATACTGGGCGATCACGGCCTCGGGGGTGGTCTGCGCGAAGATCGTCGAGATCAGCGCGTTGACGGGCTTGGAGCGTGCCGATCCGAGCTTCTGGGTGACGTTACGAGCGAAGTGGACGCGGCATCTCTGCCAGCCCGATCCGGGGAGGATCGCTTTGACGGCGGCTTTGATGCCGGCGTGAGCGTCGGACGTGACGAGGGTCACGCCGAGCGGGTCTGTGTCGGTGGAGACTTTCAGACCGCGGTCGCGGAGGGAGCGGAGGAACTCGGTCCAGAAGTCCGTCGTCTCCGCGTCGCCGAGAGCCATCCCGAGGATCTCCCGACGGCCGTCGCCGCTGACCCCGGTCGCGACGATGAGGGCTTGGGAGAGAACCCGGCCACGGTGGCGCACGTCGAGGTAGGTGGCGTCCAGGAACAGGTACGGGAACCAGGTGTGATCGAGCCGGCGGTGCAGAAACTCGTGCACCACCTCATCGATCTCGGAGCAGATGCGGGAGACGGTGGACCGGCTGATGCCGGTGTCGTTGCCCAGCGCGCGGACGAGCTGGTCGACCTTGCGGGTGGAGACTCCGTCGATCCAGGCCTGGCAGATCACCGCGTAGAGCGCCTTGTCGACACGGCGGCGTGGGCTGAGCAGGCTCGGGAAGAACGACCCCTCCCGCAGCTTCGGAATCTGAATGTCGACCTCCCCCGCGGGCGTGGCGAGCGTCTTCGCGCGAGCACCGTTGCGACGCGTGGTGCGCTCCGCCGTGCGTTCGTAACGGGCCGCGCCGATCTTCGCGGTCGCTTCCGCGTCAACAAGGTCCTGCAGCCCCGCCTGCAGCATCCGACGGAACACGTCGGAATGGGCGAGGTCAGGATCGGCGAGGACTTCTGCGATCAGGGTCGTCAAGGCAGACTGATTCTGGGTCATCGTGGGATCTCTTCTTTGCTTCTTGGCGGAAACAACTGGTCATCCCACGATGGCCCTCCTACGTCAACGACGACGAGAACCCCGCAGGAATTGACACCAAGCTACGAGACGCACCC
>NZ_NMUM01000006.1 GCF_002812805.1 Microbacterium lacus
GGTCAAGTCCCGTGTTGTGGTGTCAATCCGGCTGCTTCCTTGATGGGTGAGGGTCAGGCGGTGAGGAACAGGTCGGGGCGCTCAGGCTCGGCGTGGTCTTGGAGTGTGTGGACGAGTTTGCGCATGGAGATGTCGGAGAGGTAGCGGCGTTCACCGTATTGCCATTCCTCGTGCTGCTCCTGCAGGACGGCGCCGATGAGGCGGGTGACGGAGTCGCGGTCGGGGAAGATCTGCACGACGTCGGCGCGGCGTTTGATCTCACGGTTGAGGCGCTCGATCGGGTTGTTGGACCAGACCTTCTGCCAATGCTCACGCGGGAGCGGCGCGAATCCGGTGAGGTCTGCTTCGGCAGCATTGAGCATGTCTGCGATCTCCGGGAACGACCCGCGGAGGGACGTGGAGACCTGGTGATACTGGGCGATCACGGCCTCGGGGGTGGTCTGCGCGAAGATCGTCGAGATCAGCGCGTTGACGGGCTTGGAGCGTGCCGATCCGAGCTTCTGGGTGACGTTACGAGCGAAGTGGACGCGGCATCTCTGCCAGCCCGATCCGGGGAGGATCGCTTTGACGGCGGCTTTGATGCCGGCGTGAGCGTCGGACGTGACGAGGGTCACGCCGAGCGGGTCTGTGTCGGTGGAGACTTTCAGACCGCGGTCGCGGAGGGAGCGGAGGAACTCGGTCCAGAAGTCCGTCGTCTCCGCGTCGCCGAGAGCCATCCCGAGGATCTCCCGACGGCCGTCGCCGCTGACCCCGGTCGCGACGATGAGGGCTTGGGAGAGAACCCGGCCACGGTGGCGCACGTCGAGGTAGGTGGCGTCCAGGAACAGGTACGGGAACCAGGTGTGATCGAGCCGGCGGTGCAGAAACTCGTGCACCACCTCATCGATCTCGGAGCAGATGCGGGAGACGGTGGACCGGCTGATGCCGGTGTCGTTGCCCAGCGCGCGGACGAGCTGGTCGACCTTGCGGGTGGAGACTCCGTCGATCCAGGCCTGGCAGATCACCGCGTAGAGCGCCTTGTCGACACGGCGGCGTGGGCTGAGCAGGCTCGGGAAGAACGACCCCTCCCGCAGCTTCGGAATCTGAATGTCGACCTCCCCCGCGGGCGTGGCGAGCGTCTTCGCGCGAGCACCGTTGCGACGCGTGGTGCGCTCCGCCGTGCGTTCGTAACGGGCCGCGCCGATCTTCGCGGTCGCTTCCGCGTCAACAAGGTCCTGCAGCCCCGCCTGCAGCATCCGACGGAACACGTCGGAATGGGCGAGGTCAGGATCGGCGAGGACTTCTGCGATCAGGGTCGTCAAGGCAGACTGATTCTGGGTCATCGTGGGATCTCTTCTTTGCTTCTTGGCGGAAACAACTGGTCATCCCACGATGGCCCTCCTACGTCAACGACGACGAGAACCCCGCAGGAATTGACACCAAGCTACGAGACGCACCCGGATACTCCGAACGATGCTCACGCACCAGCCGGACAGCGCGCTCACGCAGGGCAGGATCGATCTTCTTCGGCATGACATACATCCTTCCAACTCAAAAGGATGCGGCATCAAACCTGGGGCGCTTCACTGTTCGGAATCTTTCCACTGTCGGGCAAAGGCACACACTCGGTCATAAGACCCGGTAAAGCCCAAAGCGACCAAATCCCGGTACATGCTGCGCAGGTTTCTGCGCAGCTTCTTTGTCTTTTTGTGCTCGGTGGAGAGCCACTGCCTTAACTTGGGCTCAAAAGGACTTAACTTGCCAACGCTGTCTCGCGCTGGGTACTGCGGTTCAACCACCTTGCTTTGCAAATACTTGCGAACGGTGTTCCTGGACAGGCCGCTTCGTCGGGCTATTTCCCGAATCGACGCACCATCGCGAAAATGCCAGCGTCGAATTGCGCTCAATATCGCCACGTTTATCACTCCTTGATTTCTCCCGCCATATCCAGACGGGAAACAGTGTCATACGTGGGTCAAATTTCGACGCAAATCTTTACCCTAAGTGGGTCAATTTTAGATGCAACTCAACAGGCCATGCTGAGTGTGCGATGGTTGATCGCTTCCTCGCCGCTCTCCACGGCGACGATGGCCGCCGCCATCAGCAAGTGCGCCAGTTCCCCTATGGTGCCCTCGCTGCGTGTGAGCAGGTAGCGAGCCATGTCCAGCGTGGCAATTGGGGAAGGCCGGCGCAGCGGGAGCGAAGCGGCGAAGCTGGCCAGCAGTGAGCAGCAATCGTCGTTGGCCTCCCATACCGGCAGCATCATCGGCTCGAAGCGATTTTCCAACTGGTCATCGGAGCGGATGGCTAGGTAGGCGTCGCGCGTGCCTACCCCAACCAACGGGATGCGCAGTTCGTTGCCGAGGAAGCGCAGCAGGTTGAGGAATTCCCGGCGGTTGACGCTGTTGCCGGCCAGCACGTTGTGCAGCTCGTCGATCACCAGCATGCGCACGCCGACCTTGCGCAGCAGTGCCAGAGCCAGTTGCTCCATTTCCGGCAACCGTGGGCGTGGGCGCAGCGGCGCGCCCATCGCGGCGAGCAGCGCGACGTAGAAGCGGATCACGGACGGCTCGGACGGCATCTGCACGACCAACACCGGGATGTGCTCCTGGTCGGCGTCGGAGCTGGCCGGGTGGGTGCGGCGGAACTTCTCGACGATCATCGACTTGCCATTGTTGGTCGGGCCAACCAGCAGCAGGTTGGGCATGCGTTGCTTGTTTGGCCACGCATAAAGGGCTTCCAGCCGGTTCAGCGCCTCGACTGCGCGCGGATAGCCGATCCAGCGGTCGGCGCGAAGGCGCTGGATGCGCTCGTCCGCCGGAAGACGGGCCAAGCCCTGGGCCGCCGGCAGCAGGTGGGACAGGTCGATGATGGGATATTCGTCCACGGCTACCACTCCTCAATCTGGTCGAACGGTTTGGCGGGTGGCAAGTTGTCTGCCTGCGGGTCGGCAATATCCGTATCCGGCGGAACGGGCTTGTCCGGCCGAGCTGATGTCTTGAGGTGCTGGCGGCGATCCGCGTCACGCCGCGCCTTGCGTGTGGCCTTCTGCGCGCTGGTCACAATCTCACGCATCTGGCCGATCATGCGGAACAGCGCCGACTCATCCACCTGTTCGCGCCCTTGCTGCCGCAGTTTCGCCAGCGCCTGCCGTTGTTCCCAGAGGGTGACAGCCGGATGCGACAAGGTACGGTAGGGAATTTCCAGGTAATGCTGTCCCTCCGGTTCCAGGACCCAGATACGGCTGATGTCGCGCGGATCGCGCCGGATCAGAAAGGACGGCCAGCGTTCACGCCGCGCAATCCACGGCTTGAGCGCATCGGCGTAGTAGTGGATGTGGTCGATGACAAAGCCGGTGCGGGTCAGCGTGCGCCGGAGGATCGGCAGAAAATCGACCAGGAACGAAGTAGCGCGTGTGACGACGGCCGGTACGCCGACACGCGCCACGGCCTCGGCCCAGCGCGCGGCCGGCGGTTGGAGCAGGCCGTTGTGCACCGAACCGTGGTAGGTGCCGACCGCCAATGTGAGCCAGCGCTCTAGCTCGCGCAGCGTCAGGGCGGCCTTGTTTTCGGAATCGTAGTCGCCGCGCTGGTCAGGGTTGGAGAAGGTCGTTCCCGGCAGTTCGTCGTGAATCATCTGCATCGCCGTGCCGATGATCCGTTCCACGATGCCGCCATAGTGCGGCTGTCCCAGCGGGCGATAGTCCAGCCGGATGCCATGCTGCTCGCAACCCCGGCGCAGGGCCTCGCTCTTGAACTCGGCCGCGTTGTCTAGGTAGAGCAGCAAGGGCTTGCCGCTCATCTGCCAATCCATTTCCACGTTCAGTCCTTCCAGCCAAGGGCGCTTGTCGCAGGCGACATGCACGAGGCACAGGCCAACCGAAACGGCAGACGGCGCTTCCAGCGTGACGACCATGCCGAGCACGCAGCGGGTGAACACGTCGATGGCGAGGGTCAGGTACGGGCGGCCAATAGGTTGCCGGTCGCGGTCATCGACCACGATCAGGTCGATGACCGTATGGTCTATCTGCACCTGCTCCAGCGGCGCGGTCACGGCAGGAGGCTCGCCGCCCACACCTTGTAGGTCACGAGCGGCATCCTGGCCTTCCCGCCGGCGGATGACCTTGCGCGGGTCAAGGCTAGCGATCCGTAAGGCCACGGTATTGCGCGCCGGCACTCGCAGTTTTTGAGCCTTGCACACCTGAGTGACTTCGCGGTGAAAGGCCGCTAGGCTGCGCTTCTGCTTGGTCAGGAACCGCTTTTGCAGTAGCTCGTGGATGACGCGCTCGACCGGTTCCGGCAAGCGCCCCTTACCTTTACCTCCACCGGACTGGCCGGGCACCAGATCCGTCACGAGGCCGCTGCCTTGCCGGGCACGCCGGATCAGAACGTATACCTGGCGCCGAGACAAGCCCAGCGCCTGAGCCGCCATATCGGCCGCTTCGTGCCCGACCGTCTCCGACTGCGCCAACGGACTGATGATCTCCGCACGACGGCGCGCACGCTCCCAAGCCTCATCAGGCAGAGTGGCCACGCCTTGTTCTGGAATCCGTGGGGTGTCCGTCGCCATGCTCACCTCGCTTTGGTGCACACGAGTATTGAGCATAGTCGAGATTGGTGCAGATCACTTCTGATATTGAACTGTCAGGAGCTGGCTGCACAACAGCCATTACGCCCAATCAACTGGTGCAGTCGTCTTCTGAAAATGACATCAAATTGGCTAGGTGCGCGGGTCAGAATCGGGTGGCGTGGCGCGCGGCGTTGACTCTGGCATCGCGCGCTGACGGTCGCGAACGGGAACGGGCGGGCCGTTGCGGTGTGAGAGCGTGCGGGATCGCACGGCGAGGGGCTCGTGGCGACTGTCGGTGCGTGCTGTGACGCCCAGGGACCCCTGGGGAGGCCTATGCGGGCGCCAGCCCGGCGGCTGTAGCGACGCGGAGCTTGCGGAGGTTGTGGCAGATCGTGTGGAGTAGCCATTCGCCTTGGGCGCCGGCGAGTCCGCGTAGCCGGAGCTGTCCGGCGTTTTGCCGGGTCTTCATCTGCCCGAACGCGGGTTCAACGATGGCTTTGCGGCGCGCGTAGTCGGTGCGGCCCTGCTCGGTGCGCAGCGCGTGCGCCATCCGCTCCCGCCGGCTCGCGTCCTCTGGGGCCGGGTCCGGGGCGCCGGCGGTAGGGAAGCTCTCGCCGTGACGTTGCCGTCCCGTCGCGATCAACACCTGTGCGTCCAGATCGTCGGCGGCTTCGAGGTTGGCTTCCGAGCAGTAGCCCGCGTCAGCGAGGACGACCTCTGGGGAACGCTCGATTCCTGCCGCGTCGAGGTTCCGTAGGGTCTGCTCGGCCATCGGGACGAACTGCTGGATATCGGTGGCCTGCTGGGTGACCTCGGCGCTCAACACGATCTGGTGGCCCTCATCGACAACGGCCTGCGCGTTGAACGCGTAATCGAAGCCGCGGACCGTCTTCATCATCCGCGCCTCAGGATCGGTGAAATTGCGTTGCGCTTTCGGCTTCGGCGCCGCCGTGTCCACCGCAGTCGCGACGGCCGCGTCGGCCTGCTCAGGGGGCTGACCGGCGGCGTCGGCCTTCTTCCGCGCCACGGCTGCCGCCTTCTCGGCGGCGTCGGCCTCGATCGCGTCCTTCGCGGCACGTAGTTTTGCCAGGCGCCCCTCACGGCGGGCCAGCTCCGGGGCGACCTCGTCCCCGCGCCGGTCCTGGCCGAACTGCTGATCCTCGGCCTCATCGACCGCCTCCGCCTCGGCGAGCAGCGCAGCGACCTCGGCTTGGAGCTGATCGATCTTCGGCACGATCCGGTCATAGCTCATCGCCTTATGCCGCGACGCGTTCGCAGCCAGCTTCGTGCCATCCAGCGCGACCCGCCCCAACCGCACCAGCCCCGCCTCCGCGCAGACCCGCAGCACCTGCAGGAACAACCCCGGCAGGGCATCCAGGTGACGCCGACGAAACCGGGCCAGCGACCGGTAGTCGGGCGCCTGGTTGCCCGACAGCCACCGGAAGGCGATATCGCGCTTGCAGCGCCGCTCCAACTCACGAGACGAGGTCACGCCCGTCGCGTACGCGAACAGCAGCAGCTTCAACATCATCCGCGGGTCATACGGAGGCGCACCCGAGGCGGACGCGTACGACGCGTAGACCGGCGTCAGATCCAAGAGCTCTTCGACGACCTCGGAGATGAACCGGGCCTCATCATCCTCGTCCAGCCAGTCATCCAGACTCGGCGGGAGCAGGAAACACTGCCCCTGGTCATACCCACGGAACGTCTTGCCCGCACCCGCCGGTGCAGCCGATCCCGGCGCCCGCGCCTCACCCGGCTCGACCTCGAACAGACCCTCCAGGCTGGCAGTCACCGTCATGAATCGATTCTCCCAGCACCCCGCGCTATCCACCGGATTCACCCCGGCGCGTTAACGGAAGGATCTGACCCACGCACCTAG
>NZ_NMUM01000037.1 GCF_002812805.1 Microbacterium lacus
AGCCTCGATCCACCGATGGGGAGGCTTGCTGAGTTGGCGTCGTAACGCAGAAATGCCCCTCTGACCAGGAAGAATAGAGCTTGTCTAAGATCCTATTTCCCGAGTCTGAGAGGCATCTCGTAGGTGCAATTCAAGCATGCTCCCGCTGCGGTGTCAGCGAAGTTCGATGATCCGAATCTTGTGTCGGCCGCAGGGCTGGTCCCGATGCTCCGTCTTGCCCGTTCTGCGGGGCTCGATCAGCTCGCGCAGGTCCGGTTGACGGTCCCGTCGGATAAGGGTGCGAACGCGGGCGGCAAGGTGATGGCGCTGGTGGCGGGGATGCTCGCCGGGGCGGACTCGATCGACGACATGAATCTGCTGCGTCATGGCGGGATGGGCCGGTTGTTCGATCGGACGTATGCGCCGTCGACGCTGGGCTCGTTCCTGCGGGAGTTCCGGTTCGGGCACGTCCGCCAGCTCGACGCCGTCGCCTCACGGACCCTGGTGAACGTCGCGCAATCCGCGCCGCTGCTGCGGGCGTCGAACGACGAGCGGGTGATGGTGGATCTGGACGACACGATCATCGAGGTCCACGGATACCAGAAGCAGGGCGCGTCGTTCGGGTACTCCGGCGTCCGCGGCCTGAACGCCCTGTTCGCCACGGCGTCGACATCGCAGTCGGCGCCGGTGATCGTGGGGCAGCGGCTGCGGCAGGGGAAGACCGGTTCCCCGAAAGGCGCGGCCAGGATCGTCGCCGACACCCTCGCCACGCTTCGCCGCATGGACCTGGGCAGCAGTGTTCGGCCGTTGCTGCGGGCGGACTCCGCTTTCTACGGACACGCCACCATCGGCACGGCGATCAAGGCCGGCGCGGACGTGTCCGTCACCGTTCGGATGGACCCCGCGGTGAAGACGGCGATCGCGACGATCCCCGAGGACGGGTGGGAGACGATCGAGTACCCGAACGCGATCCGTGACGAGGTCACGGGCCGGTGGATCTCGAAGGCAGAGGTCGCCGAGGTGCCCTTCACAGCGTTCCGTTCCCGGAAGATCGCCGAACGGGTTGAAGGGCGACTGGTGGTGCGGCGGATCCCGGACCTGAACCCCAAGCAGGTCGAGCAGCCGACGCTGTTCGACATCTACCGGCACCACGCGTTCTTCACCACCACCGACAAGCAGACGATGGGAACCGTCGCGGCGGACAAGACCCACCGCGGGCACGCGATCATCGAGCAAGTTCACGCGGACCTGAAGGCGGGCCCGCTCGCTCACCTGCCCTCGGGAGTGTTCACCGCGAACAGCGCATGGCTCGTCCTCGCCGTGATCGCATTCAACCTCACCCGCACCGCTGGACTCATCGCCGACCGAGGCGGGCGGCTCGCCCGGGCAACGACCGCGACGATTCGCCGCACCCTCGTCTCAGTGCCGGCACGACTGGCGCGGACGGCGCGCCGCATCATCCTGCACCTGCCGGACGTCTGGCCCTGGCAGACCGCGTTCGACCGACTCTTCACCGCGACGCACGCACCACCACCGGCCGCGGCCAGCTGACCACCGCCGCCACCAGCGGCACGACCGACAACGAAGTGGACAACCGGGATGAGACGCCCGGAACTCACCCCTGCCCGCAGCCGATCACGCCGCGCCCATCACACCGACGCCACCCACCGAAGGCTCATCGGTGGATCGAGGCTAAGAGCGAATCGCTGAGCTATTCGCTGGGCGTTGACCCCGTCACCCGCATGAACGACTTCTTCGAGGCCTTCAACATCGGCAGCTCCGAGGCGGATTTCCCCGGCTTCACCGATGAGACGGGCGACTACGCCGCTAACACCTGGCCGGACACCCCCGGCTTCGAGGAGCGCGTCTCCACGTACTTCGCCGAGGCGCGGCGGGTGGCGTACACGCTGCAGGATGCCTTCGCGGACGCGCTCGGCGTTGACCGGGACGTGTTCGGCGCCGTGTCGGACCATCCGATCAACGTCCTCCGCATGAACAACTACGCGCTCCCCCCGGGCAGCATCGAGCTCGGCGCCGACCTGACCGGAATGGGCGAACACACCGACTACGGCATGGTCACGGTGCTGTGGGCCGACCGGGTCGAGGGACTGCAGGTGCTGGGCCGCGATGGCCGCTGGCACGACGTCATGCCCGCCGAAGGCGCATTGCTCGTGAACCTCGGCGACATCGCCGCGCGCGTCACGAACGACGAATGGATGTCGACCCTGCACCGCGTCAAGCCGCCGATCGTCGACGGCACGATCAAGCGTCGTCGTTCGGCAGCCTTCTTCCACGACTGGAATGCGGATGCCGTCATCCGGACTCTTCCGGCGATGCTCGAGCACTCGGAGCCGGTCTACGAGCCGGTGACTGTCGCCGAGCACGTTCAGGCGAAGCTGCGCGGATCGCGCGCGGGCGTGAAGAACACCGCCGCGGCCCGCGAGCAGGCACGGGTCGAGGCGGCGCAGGTCGAGGCAGCACAGGTCGAGGCAGCACTGTGACGCATCCCGCCTCCTCGCCGCTGGTCCCGAAGGCCGAGTTGCACATGCATCTCGAGGGCGCTCTGGAGTCCGAACTTCTCGTGACGCTCGCGCGCCGCAACGGCGTTCCGCTGCCGACGTACGATCCTGACGTGCTCGATGCCCGCTATCGCTTCGGGCAACTGCAGGACTTCCTCGACGTCTACTTCGACAACCTGGCCGTGATGCGCACCGCCGAAGACTTCCACGACCTCGCTGCGCTCTACCTGCGCCGTGCACGTGAGAACGGCGTGACCCGCGCCGAGTCGTTCTTCAACCCCATGACGCACGTCGGGGCGGGCGTTCCGCTCGCCGCGGTCATGGAGGGCTACGGAGCCGCGTTCGCCGATGCCCGACGCGAGGGCCTCTCGTGCGACATGATCCTCGATTTCACCCGCGACCTCGGAGCCGAGGCAGCCGATCAGATGCTGACCGACTTCGCGCCGTTCCGCGACATGATCATCGGGGTCGGGCTCGATTCGACCGAGGTCGGCTATCCGCCCGTGCTGTTTCGGGATGTCTTCGCGCGCGCCGCTGCGGATGGCCTCCACCGCACGTGTCACGCGGGCGAAGAGGGCGACCCCGAGTACGTTCGTCAGGCGCTCGACGATCTGCGGGTCGAGCGGATCGACCACGGACTGCGTGCGGTCGAAGACCCGGAGCTGCTGAAGCGGATCGCCGCCGAGCAGATCCCGGTGAACGTCTGCCCGCTATCGAACGTCGCGCTGCGCGCCGTGGACCGGATGGATCGGCACCCGCTGTTCGCGATGCTCGACGCGGGCGTTCCGGTCACCATCTCCAGCGACGACCCGGCCTACTTCGGCGGCCAGATCGGCGCGAACTTCGCCGCGCTCGAGGACATCGGAACGTCTCAGGAAGTCTTGATCGGATGCATCGAGACCTCGTTCGAGGCTGCGTTCATCGACGCGGGTGAGCGTGAGCGACACCTGGCTGCGCTGCGCTCGGCCGTGTGACCCATTCCCGGCCGAAACACCCTTTGTGCGTCGAAACACCTCCCGACGCGGGGTGTTTGGGCGCGGGCGGGGCGTCTGGGCGCAGGCGGGGTGTTTCGGCGACGCAATGCCCCGCGGCCACTGAGCCTGTCGAGGTGACCGGTCGCTGAGCCTGTCGAAGCATGCCGGTCACTGAGCCCGTCGAAGTGACCAGCGGTGCCATCCGCCCGCGTTTTGACGGGGCGACTCGAGATGTGAGAACTCTCATCTTTTGGCCGTCATTTCGGCATGATTTGGGCACTTTTCGGGCTCTGGATGTCGGTGGTCATCCGTAGAGTTTCGAACATGCATTCGATAACTCGTGGTGTTGATGCCAAACATCGGGACTTCGCGGACCGGTGCGCTGAGGCGGTGCGCGTAGCCGAACAAGGGCAAGCCGCGCTGGCCCGCATCTTTGCTGAGGCGGCCGCGGAAGGGATGCAGCGGGTCGCGGAACTCGCCTCCCCCTCCTCCCGCGAGGCGGAGTTGCCGTTCCGTTCTTTGGCGGCAGAAATGGCTGCTGCGGCCAATCTGTCCGACCGGACCGTGCAGCGTCGCATGAATGACGCCGCGGTGTTGGAGGAGTCGTTCCCGGCCACGTTCGCGGCGTGGGATGAGGGTCGGATCGGAGGCGGGCATGTTGCGGTGATCATGGAACACGGCACGCCCCTCACCGACCCGGAAGCGCGAGCGGCGTTCGAGGCCGAAGCACTGATTCGGGCCGAGGGGACCACGCCCGGGCGGCTCGGGGCCTCGTTGGCGCGGCTCGCGCAGTCGTTGCAGCCACGCCCACTCGCGGAACGCCACAAGGAGGCGCGCGCATCGCGGGGTGCGTGTGTGCGGGATATGGGCGATGGGATGGCGGAGTTCATCTCGACGCAACCCGCGGTGTTGGCTCATGCGATGCACGACCGCATCACCCAGCAGGCCCAGGCGATCAAGAAGGCCGACCCGACGGACACCCGCACCCTGGATCAGATCCGTGCCGACCTGGTCGCGGACATGCTCCTCACGACAACTCCCACCGTCGAAACCGGCGCTGGCATGTCGGACGGCTTTGGAGGTCTCGGGGCGATCAAGGCGATCGTGAACGTCACTGTGCCTGCGTTGGCGTTGGCTGGAGTGACGGACGAGCCCGCAGAGCTCGTGGGCCGCTGCCCGATCGATCCCGCGACCGCCCGCCAGCTCGCGGGACTCGCGACCGGGTGGGATCGGGTCTTGGCGGACCCGATCACCGGGTGTGTGCTTGCGGTGGATCGGTACACGCCGTCGGCGGATATGAAGCGGTTCCTGCGGGCGCGGGATCAGCACTGCCGGTTCCCCGGGTGTCGGCAACCGGCGCACCGGTGCGATCGCGACCACACCCTCGACTACGCCCTCGGCGGCGAAACCGCCGTCTGCAACCTCGCCTGCCTCTGCAAACGCCATCACGTCCTGAAAGGCGAGACGGCATGGACAGTCCGCCAACTCGGCGGCGGAATCCTCGAATGGACCTCACCCGGCGGCCACGTCTATATCGACAAACCACCCGCGGCCATTCACTTCACCCCGAACACGGATCCACCACCCTTCTAGGGGATTCGGTCACTGAGCTTGTCGAAGTGACCTGCAGCACCCTGCCCGCGGTCACTGAGCCTGTCGAGGTGACCGGCTCAGGGCGCGTCGACCTCCGCGGCCGCGCCGTGGGTGTGCATGCGGACGCCCGCCTCGTTGAAGATGCTGATGATCTGCGCGGGACGGTTACCCGCCGCGCCCATCGCATGCGGGATGCGGGTATCGAACTCCGCCGCCTCGCCCCGCGCCAGCACAAGATCCTGCTCACCAAGTCGCAGCCGCAACCGCCCCGCGATCACGTACAGCCATTCGTAGCCATCGTGCACGCGCAACTCAGAGCATCCGTTCGGATCCGGTGAGTACGTGATCTTGTAGGTATTCACGGCCGACCCCTCGGGCGCAAGCGGAGCGATGACCATGCCGTCCCGGCGAATGACCGACCGCTGCACGCGAGGGTCGACCGTCGGCGCGGCCACCAGATCGTCGATCCGCACCCCGAGCTGACGGGTCAGCGGCACCAACAACTCCAAGCTCGCCTGACGCTTGCCGGATTCGAGCCGAGACAGCGTGCTCACCGACATCTGCGCACGCGCGGCGAGTTCTTCGAGCGTCCACCCGTGCGCATGACGGGCCGCACGCAACCGCGCGCCGACCTGGTCCAATCCATCCGCCATATCGCCCACGTTCTTCCTGCTTGCCAATACTGCAAAACTGTTTGCCATTCTCACATGCGCAGCTGCACTCTGGGGTCATGCACACATCCGTCACCGACTCTTCGAGCGAACCCTGGGACACGACCATCATCGGCGGGGGCGTCGCTGGCCTCAGCGCCGCCCTCATGCTCGGCCGCGCACGCCGCCGCGTCCTCGTCATCGACGCGGGCCAACCCCGTAACCGCTTCGCCGCACACATGCACGCCGTTCTGGGCCACGAGGGCATCGACCCCGCCGAACTTCTGCGCACCGGCCGGTCCGATGCATCCGCATTCGGAGTCGAGTTCGCGGATGCCTCGGTGACACGGGTCGAGGACGTTTCGGGCCAACAGGGATCGGGCCAACTGAGCGTCACCACCGAGGACGGGACCTCGCACAGCACCCGCAGCCTGATTCTCACCACCGGCATCACCGATCGCCTGCCCGATATCTCCGGGCTGTCCGAACACTGGGGAACGAACGTCCTGCACTGCCCGTACTGCCATGGCTGGGAGGTGCGCGACCGACGCCTGGGCGTGCTCGCGACCTCACCGATGGCGCTCCACCAGGTGCAGCTGTTGCGCCAGTGGAGCGACGACGTGGTGTTCTTCGCCGGACTCTCCGGCCCCCTCGACGAGCAGACGCGGACGCGGCTCGGTGCGCGAGGCATCCGGATCGTCGATCAGGCGGTCATCGAGGTGCTCGGCAACGGCGACACGCTCCGCGGCGTGCGACTCGAAGATGGCTCGATCGTCGAAATCGACGCGATATTCACCGGAGGAGCTCCCGAACCGCATGACCGGATGCTCGAGCCCCTGAACCTCGACCGGGTCGACGGGCCCATGGGCAACGTGATCGCGGTCGACGCGGTGGGCCTCACGAGCAACCCGAGCGTGTGGGCCGCGGGAAACGTGGTCAGTCCGGCCGCGAACGTGCCGGTCGCGATGGGCGCGGGCTCGTTCGCCGGCGCCGCGGTCAACGCCGCACTCGTCACCCGGGACTTCGATACCGCTGTCGAACAGGCCGCTCGCGAGCTGTCGCCCACCCCGGATTCTGAGGTCCCGGCATGACGAACCCAGCGCCGATCGATTTCTGGGAGCAGCGCTACAGCGGCACCGACCGGGTGTGGTCGGGTCGTGTCAACGCGACGCTCGCCGCGATCGCCGGGGAGCTCGCGCCCGGTCGCGCGCTGGATCTCGGCTGCGGCGAGGGCGCAGACGCGATCTGGCTCGCCGAGAACGGATGGCACGCCACCGGCGTGGACCTCTCGCCCACCGCGATCGACCGGGCGCGAACGGCAGCCGCCGAGCGCGAGCTGCACGATCGCACGACGTTCGTGGCGGCCGACCTGTCGACGTACACCGACAGCGGCGACTACAACCTGGTCACCGCATCCTTTCTGCAATCCCCCGTGGAGTTGCCGCGCGAGCGGATCCTGCATGCCGCGACCGGATTCGTCGCGCCGGGCGGGCGGCTGCTCATCGTCGGGCACGCCGCTGCGCCGGAGTGGGCGCCGCCCGAGTTCGTGCAGCACGCGATCTTCCCGACGCCCGAGGGTGACCTCGCGGCGCTCCACCTCGACGCGACGCAGTGGCGCACCCTGCTGTGCGAGGTGCGGGAGCGCGAGACCACGGCACCGGATGGCTCAGATGCCGTGCTGCTCGACAGTGTTGTGCTCGTGCAGCGGGTCAGCGGCGCCACACGTGATGATCCCCCGCCCGAGCCGTAGCCTGGGGTCATGACTTGCCCCGCGAAGAGCGCAACCCAGAACGCCCACCGCACCCCACCCGCCGTCCGAGGCCTCCGCCGCGCGGCGATCGTTGTCGTCATCGTGTCTCTACTGCTCGCCGGAGTGCTGGGAATCGTCGCGCTGCTGTCCGGCGATTTCGGCGAGACGCAGGGCCGCATCCTCCTCACGACCCTCGTCGTGGCGGCGTTCGGGCTCACCGCGCTTTGTCATCTGGCGATCGCGTCTCACCGGTTCCGCCTCGTCGGGTACATCGGCATCGCCGCGAGCGTTGCGGCACTCATCCCCGCGCTGGTTCTCATCTGGTCGTGGTTCGACCTCAGCGAATCGACGAGCGACTGGTTCCGCGCGCTCGGCGTCCTGACGATCCTGGCCGTCACCCTGGCGCAGGCGAACCTCTTGCTCCGCTCCGCGTCGTCCACGCGCCGGATCGTTCACATCGGTCTTACGATCACGCTCGTCGCCGCCGCGATCGTCGCGATCATGCTGTGGCTGCCGATCCTGACGGAGGGCGATATCCCCGGCAGCAACACCGACTACTGGCGGTTCTTCGGGGTGATCGCGATCATCGACGTGATCGGTACCATCGCCGTGCCGATCATCGGGCTCGTCGTGCGCGGCCGTCCCGACGACGGGTCACGCCTGGCACTCGACGTTCCCGGGGACCTCCTCGCTCGGATCGACGCGGCCGCAGCGGTTTCGGGCATGGACCGCGAACGTGCAGCCGTGGCGGCATTGCGACGCGGACTCGACGATCAGCCCACCGCGAGGGAAGCTTCCATACCCGAACCCACGGCCTAGCTCGAGATCAGGGCGATCCCTTCAGATGCGCCGCCGTCGCACCGAGGACCGCCGGGTCGTCGAACAACGGATCCTCGTGCGTCGCCCCGCGGACGAGGAGCATCGACACCGGAGCATCCGCACTCAGCAGAGCGTCACGGAGAGCCTCGGAATGGGATGCAGGAATCAGCGCGTCCTCGTCACCGTGGATCAGCAAGACGGGGCCGACAGCCGACGCCGCGTGAGCGATCGGACTGGCATCACGCAGGAGCGACGCGGATGTGTCGTCGTTCGCATCTCCCAGCCCGAGCAGCATGCGCTCGAACGGTGGCACCGCCACGCCGGGTGGCAGGAACGCGGGCATCCGGGCGCCTGGTGACGCCGGGGCGTCCGTCATCAACGTCAGATCGGTCGGCGGAAACCACGCGACGGTTGCATCGGGGCACGCATCGGGGGTGGCATCGGGGCCTCCGGTGGACTGCTCGGCGGCGACCAGGGCGGCCATCAAGGCGAGGTGACCACCGGCGGAGCATCCCCACAACGTCACGCGACCCGAGAGTGCGACCCCTCGTTCGCGAAAGAGGGCGGGTACGGCGTCCAACGCAGCTCGAACGTCGTGCAGTTGTGCCGGCCACTGCGCTTCGTCCGACAGCCGGTACTCGATCGAGGCGATCGCGATGCCCGCAGCTGCGACCGCGACGAGCCGCTCCTCGGCCCGGTCTGCGCGTGACCCGCGGGCCCAGCCCCCACCGTGCAGATAAATCGCAATGGGCACAGGCAACACAGCACCCGATCCGGACACCGGCCAGTGCAGATCGCATCGGAGCGCGCGACCGGATGCCTCGCTGTAGACGACGTCGGTCTCCGCATGCACGGGGTTCATCCGGCGATTCCTCTCGAGCCCATGTGGTCGCGAATGCCCGGCATCAGACCGGCGAACGCTCGCAGATTTGCGAGGCTCTCTTCCAGTCCCATATCTCCCTGATACAACTGCGCCTCGATCATGTTTGCGTCCATCTGATCAAGCTGGGCGATGAGCTGGTCGCGCACACTACCGGCACTCCCCACGATGGCCGTGCCGCGCTCAAGCATGACGGTCCCGTCGAAAGCGCCGTCGAACCCCGTGATCCCGCGATCGTGCCACAACTTCAATACCCGGGTCGCGAAGAACTCCTGGGCGGCCAGAAAGCGGTCCTCGGCCTCGGCATCGTTCGAACCGATCAGCACGGACATCGTCGGGCCGACGCGAGGCATCCTGACGTGAGCGTTCAGACGTGTCGCGTCATCCTGAGAATCACGCCAGGCGGCCCAGTACGTCTCGACCGTTTCTACGAACTCGCCGGCGTTCCACCGTCCGAGGAAGTTGATGGCATTGCGGCCGGCCCACTCGGCCGTACGTGGATTGCTCGACGCGTACCAGAGGGGCGGGTACGGGCGCTGCACCGGCAACACCGACAGTGTGGCTGGTTCACGCTCGGGATCTTCCGGATGCTTCAGCACCCCGGTCGTCCACGCCTCGAGCAGCGCGACGAGGCTTCTGTCGTAGATGCCTCGAGCGTCGTCACCCGCAACGCCGAAGTATCCCAGCTCGATCGGGCTGATCCCGCTGCCGATACCCAGGTCGATTCGTCCGGCGCTCAGGTTATCGACGACCGCCACCTCTTCGGCGAGTCGAAGGGGTTCGTAAGCGGGGAGAACGTAGACCATCGCGCCGATCCGCATTCGGTCGGTCCGCTGGCTGAGGGCGGCCAGGAAGAGGTTCGGCGACGGGATGACCGAGAGGTCCGTGCCGTGATGTTCGGTCGCGTGGTAGTGGGCGAAACCGAGACGCTCGGCCTCGACCGCGAGTGTCAGGCGCGCGTCGATCACCTCGCCGGGTGTGCCGGTACCCAGGTCGAACGAGTCGAAGATGCCGAACGCGAATGTCATGGTGCTCCTTTGCTCCCCGGCGCCTGTGTTCCACGCCGTCGCGTCCTCCTGGGTCGCGGCCTTCTGCGACGATAGCCCGAGAAGGACGTGAGGAGACGCATGAATGGGAACGACGAGGATCTTCCCCTCGACCCCGACCTCGATGCGGCGGAGACACCGAGCGGGGCATCTCGCCCGATCCATCTGCGCCCCGGCGCGCTGCTGCTCGTTTTCGCCGGCGGAACGCTCGGCACCGCCGCCCGTGAAGCGCTCAGCCTGGCTTTTCCTCCCCTCGACGGCATCCCGTATGCCATTTTCGGCATCAACATCACCGGAGCTCTGCTTCTGGGTGTGCTGCTCGAGTCGCTCGTTCGTCGCGGCCCCGATCGCGGCGGACGCCAACGCCTGCGGTTGCTGCTCGGTACCGGCGTCATGGGCGGGTTCACGACGTACAGCGCCCTCGCACTCGATTCGGCACGCCTGCTCGGGTCCGGTTCGATCGGCGCTGGAGCTGCCTATGGCATCGGGACGGTTATCGTCGGAGCCGCCGCGACATGGGCCGGGATCGCTCTCGCCGCCGCCGCGCATCGCCGAACGCCACACATGCCGAACGGGGGCGCCCGATGACTCCGCTCGTATTCGTCGCCGTCGCCGTCGCCGGCGGACTGGGCGCGGCATCTCGACTACTGCTCGACGGGATCATCCGAACCCGCGTTTCGGGACGGATCCCGTTGGCCACGATCATCATCAATGTGACCGGATCGCTCGCACTGGGGTTCGTCGCCGGATTCGCCGCCGGCCATCTGGTTTCGGATGGTTGGTACGCCGTTGTCGGAGCCGGATTCCTCGGCGGCTATACGACCTTCTCGACGGCCAGCTTCGAAACCGTGCGCCTGCTGCAAGAGCGCAAGTGGCTCGCGGGCGCCCTCAATGGGCTCGGCGTGCTCGTCGTCACCACCCTGATGGCCGGGTTCGGCCTGTGGATCGGCGGCTCCGTCGTATGACCTCCTCGGTCACCTAGGCGCCGGACTGCTCCGGCACGACGTCTTCGGCGATGATCTCGACAGCACCCGTGACGGGGTTCTGGACGGTCTCTTCGCTCATCGGCGCGTTGAACTGGGCGTTGTAGAGGCGCCAATAGGCGCCCTTCGCGGCGAGCAGTTCCGCGTGGTTGCCCTGCTCGACGATCGAGCCGTGCTCCATGACGACGATCACGTCGGCGTCGCGAATCGTCGACAACCGGTGCGCGATCACGAAAGCTGTGCGGTTCTCGCGGAGCTTCGACATGGCGCGCTGAATCAGCACCTCGGTGCGTGTGTCGACCGACGACGTCGCCTCGTCGAGGATCAGCAGGCGCGGGTCGGCGAGAAAGGCGCGCGCGATCGTGACGAGCTGCCGCTCCCCCACGCTGAGGTTGGTGGCCTCGTCGTCGAGCTGGGTGTCGTAGCCATCCGGCAGCGCGTGCACGAAGCGGTCGACATAGGCGGCGGATGCTGCGGCCACCATCTCTTCTTCGGTAGCCTCCGGCCGGCCGTACAGGATGTTGTCGCGAATCGTCCCGGCGAACAGCCACGTGTCCTGCAGCACCATGCCCGTCCGTGAACGCAGGTCGTCGCGCGACATCCGTCGGGTGTCCACGGCGTCAGCCGGCGAGGTCCCCAGGGCGATCGAGCCCTCGTCCACGTCATAGAAGCGCATGATCAGGTTGACGAGCGTCGTCTTGCCTGCGCCCGTCGGCCCGACGATCGCGACCGTGCTGCCGGGGCGAGCCGTGAGGTTCAGCCCCTCGATCAGCGCGGTGTCGGGGACGTACCGGAACGAGACATCCTGGAACTCCAGCAGACCGGCGTCTTCGGGTACCGACTCGGCCGCCTCGGGATCGGGCTCCTCCTCGTCCTCGTCGAGGAGTTCGAAGACCCGCTCCGCGCTCGCCACTCCGGACTGCAGCAGGTTCGCCATCGACCCCAGCTGGCTGAGCGGCTGGCTGAACTGGCGCGAGTACTGGATGAATGCCTGCACATCACCGATCGAGATGATGCCCGCGGCTACCTGCAGTCCACCGACCACGGCGATCGCGACGTACACGAGGTTTCCGACGAAGGTCATCGCCGGCATGATGATGCCCGAGATGAACTGGGCACCGAAGCTCGCGCGGTAGACGCGCGTGTTCTCGTCCGCGAACGCGGCCTCGACCTCGCGCTGGTGACCGTAGACCTTCACGAGCGCGTGACCCGAGTACGTCTCTTCGACGCGCGCGTTCAGGATGCCTGTCTGTTTCCACTGCTCGACGAACAGTTTCTGCGAGCGCCGCGCGACGAGCACGGTGATGACGATCGTCAGCGGGATCGTGACGAGCGCGATCAGGGCCAGAACCGGCGAGATCAGGAACATCATGAGCAGGACGCCGATGACGGTGAGCAGTGACGTGATGACCTGCGACAGCGTCTGCTGCAGGGACTGACCGATGTTGTCGACGTCGTTCGTGACACGGCTCAGCAGGTCACCCCGCTGAACCCGGTCGAAGTAGCTGAGCGGCAACCGGTGGATCTTGTCCTCGACCTGCATCCGCAGACGGTGCATCGCGCGCTGGACGACGCCGTTCAGGATGCGCGCCTGGAACAGCGCGAAGACGCTGGCGAAGACATAGACCGCGAGGACGAGCAGGAGGACCTGGCTCAGCTGGACGAAGTCGACTCCCGCGCCCGGAACGAAGGTCATCGACCGCAGCATGTCGGCTTGTTCGGTCTGCCCCGCGGCGACGAGCTGGTCGATCACCTGTTGCTGCGTCGTGCCCGAGGGGAACTGCAGCGACGTGAATCCCGCGAAGACGATGTTCGTGGCCTCGCCGAGCAGCTTCGGACCCGTCACGCTCAGTCCGACGCTCAATACACCGAGCACGATCACGAAGACGAGCAGCGCCCGGTCCTGCCGGAGCGAGCCGAGGAGACGCTTTGCCGAGGCCCCGAAGTTCTGCGGCTTCGCGACCGGCATACCCATCCCGCCCATGGGCCCGCGGCCGCCCATCGGGCCGCGGGGCGCGGGCGGCGGGGTCGCGGCCGACGCGTTGCGATCGCTCATGCCGAGGCCTCCACGCTCTCCTGAGATTCGACGATCTCGCGATACGTCTCGCTCGTCTCGAGAAGTTCCGTGTGCGTGCCGAGCCCGACGATCTGGCCGTGGTCGATCACGACGATCTGGTCGGCGTCCCGCACCGTGCTGACCCGCTGGGCGACGACAAGGCGTGTCGCGTCTGGCACGTGTTTTGTGAGAGCGGCACGGAGCGTGGCATCCGTTGCGACATCCAGCGCCGAGAACGAGTCGTCGAAGATGTAGATGTCGGGCCGTTTGACGAGCGCCCGCGCGATCGCCAGGCGCTGGCGCTGCCCACCCGAGACGTTCGTCCCGCCCTGCGCGATCGGCTCCTCGAGCCCGAGTGGCATCTCGGCGACGAACTCCCGCCCCTGGGCGATCTCGAGGGCATGCCAGAGATCGTCGTCCGTAGCATCCGCGTTGCCGTATCGCAGGTTCGACGCGACCGTGCCCGAGAACAGGAATGCGCGCTGGGGCATCAACCCGATCCGCGCCCACAGTTCGTCCGGATCCCACTCGCGCACATCGACGCCGCCCACCCGAACCGTGCCCGCCGTGGCGTCGAAGAGCCTCGGTACGAGCCCGATCAGCGTGGACTTGCCCGCTCCGGTCGATCCGATGATCGCGGTCGTGGTGCCCGCGGCGACGCGGAAGGTGATGTTCTTCAGCACCGGCTCGTCGGCTCCCGGGTACGAGAACTCGACGCCGTCGAAGTCGATGTCTGCACGGAACGCGTGCGGCCGCACCGGCGAAGCGGCCGTGACGACCGACGAGTCCGTCGCCAGCACCTCGCCGATCCGGTTCGCACTCACCGCCGCGCGCGGGATCATCACGAACATGAATGTGGCCATCATGACGCCCATGAGAATCTGCATCAGGTATTGCAAGAAGGCGAAGAGGGTTCCGATCTCGGCATCCCCGGCCTGGATCTGGAAGGCCCCGAACCAGATGACCGCGACGCCCGAGACATTCATGACGAGCATGATCGCCGGAAACATCAGGGCCATCAGGTTGCCGGCACGCAGCCCGGTCTCGGCAACACCCTCGCTGCCGCTTCGGAAGCGGGCCCGCTCCTCGTCCTCACGCACGAACGCACGGATCACTCGGATGCCGGTCAGTTGTTCGCGCATGACCTGATTGATGCGATCGATCCGCGTCTGCATGAGCTGGAAGTAGGGCACCATCCGCACGATGATGAGGCTCACGACGATCAGCAGGACGGGGATGCTGACCGCCATCAACCACGACAGCCCGACATCCTGGCGCACCGCCAAGACGACCCCGCCGATCGCGAGGATGGGCGCCGCGACCATCAGGGTCGCCGTGACCTGCACGAGCATCTGCACCTGCTGGACGTCGTTCGTGTTGCGGGTGATCAACGACGGCGTGCCGAACTGTCCGACCTCGCGCTGCGAAAAGCTCACAACCCGCTCGAACAGGGCGGCGCGGATGTCGCGCCCCATTCCCATCGCGAGCTTCGATCCGAAGTACACGGCGATGATCGCGCACACGACCTGCACGACGGTGATGCCGAGCATCAGCGCCCCCACGGACCAGATGTACGGGATGTCGCCGGTCACGACGCCGTTGTCGATGATGTCGGCGCTCAGCGTGGGCAACAGCAGGGACGCGATCGACTGCCCCAACTGGAAGACGATCACACCGATCAGCAGCGGCCACGCCGGCTTGAGATAACGGACCAGCAGGCTCCAGAGCACGGTCAGGCCTTTCTGCGGGTCGCGCCCGCGCGCATCTTCGTCGTACTCAGAACTCGAGCGCCTCGTCGAACTCCTGCTCGAGCACCCCAGGACCCATTCTGCAACGCACGATCGGGCCGTGCGGTCACCGCGTCGCGCGAAGAGCCCACAGGATCACGATCACGTCGATGCCCTCTTGCAACCAGGCGCCCACGATCGCGGGGATCAGACCGAAGGCGGCGAGCAGCATCAGGATGACGCTGAGCGACAGGCCGATCCAGATGCTCTGCAGAGCGATGCCGACGGTTTCACGACCGATGGCGATCGTCGTGGCAACGCGACCGACGTCGTCCCGCAGGATCACCACGTCGGCGGCCTCACTCGCCGCGGTCGCACCCCGGGCACCCATCGCCATGCCGACGTCAGCCACAGCAAGAACCGGGGCGTCGTTGATCCCGTCACCGACCATGACGACCGGCCGCGGAATCGCTGCTGCCACGACGGAGACCTTCTCGGCCGGCAGGCAATTCGCGTGCACTTCGCTGATCCCGAGCGACGCCGCCACGTGTTCGGCGGTCTGACGGTCATCGCCTGTGAGCATCATCGTGTTGCGCACGCCGAGCGCACGCAGTGCGCGCAACATCGCCGCGGCCTCGGGTCGAACCTCGTCACGGAACACGAGTGCTCCCCCGTAGTGACCCCCGATCGCGACGTAGATCGCCATCTCTCCCGGGGCGAGATCCGTGCGCGAGACTTCCGCCGAGATGTGATCGGCGATGAATGTTCGCTTGCCGACGGCGACGACGTTGCCTTCGACGGTGGCCGTGACGCCGTGGGCCGTCACCTCGCGGGCGTCCTCGGATGCGGGTGCGCGGACTCCCGCTGCGTGCGCCCCCGCGAGCGTGGCCGCGGCGAGGGTATGCGTGGAGTTCGCCTCCACCGCCGCTGCCAGCCGCAGCAGATCCGTGGAATCCTCGCCGCTCGCCGGACGGGTGTCGACGAGGGTCGGTTCCCCGCGTGTGAGGGTTCCGGTTTTGTCGAACGCGACGTTTCGTGTGCGAAACAGCTTCTCGAGCGTCGCGCTCGTGCGGATGATGATGCCCTCGCGGGCCGCGCGACTCATCCCCGCCATGAATGCGACAGGGGCGGCGATGATGAGCGGGCAGGGGGTCGCGACGACGAGCACCTCGGCGAAGCGCACCGGATCCCCGGACAGCGCCCAGGCGAGTCCGGCGATCGAATACGCGACGAGTGCGAACGGCAGGGCGAATCGGTCGGCAAGTCGCACCATCGGTGCCTTGCTGCTCGCGGCACCCTCGACGAGTGCGATGATCTGCTGGTACTGGCTGTCCATCGCCACCCGCTCGACCTCGAGGACGACGGCCGAGGAGCCATTGACCGCCCCGCTCATCACGGTCTCGCCCACGGTCCTGTCAACGGGCAGACTCTCGCCGGTCAGCGAGGACTCATCGAACGATCCCGCGGCTTCGGCCAAGATCCCATCGACGGGCACGACCTCGCCGGTTCGCACGAGGATCCGCTCGCCCGCCGCGATGTCATCGACGGGAACATCCTCGATCTCTCCGTCGGCACGAACGCGATGGGCGATCTGTGGACGCCGCGACAGCAACGCCGTGAGATCTCGCTGCGCGCGGTTCGCGGCGTACGCTTCGAGTGCATCCCCGGTCGTCAGCATCAGCACGACGACGAGAGCGGCCCAGAATTCGCCGACCAGCACCGCCGCAACGATCGCGGTCACGGCGATGATGTCGACACCGAATGCACCGTGCCGGATCTTCACGAGCATGGACCACGCCGACCGGGCGGCCATGACCAGAACGAACGCCGCGATCAGGCCGGTCGCCGCTGCCGTCCAGGGCGTGAGCTGCAGAACGCCCGCGACCGCCGCGACGGCCAATGTCGCAACCACCCACGGGAACCCACGCGCGAGCGACAGCACGGTCCGTGACCGTCTCTCGTCGCCCGTCGAGCCGACGCTGGGTTCGACGGACTCGGCCTCGCCTGTTCCACGCGCAGACTTCACAACGGCCGTCCGCCGCCCTCATCAGCCTGGTGTTTGCGTTCTGCCTCGTACACAGCGGCCTGCGTGCGTCGCTCCATCCCGAGTTTCGCGAGCAGTCCGCTGACGTAGTTCTTGACGGTCTTCTCCGCGATCCCCAAGCGATCGCCGATCTCACGGTTGGTCATCCCCTCGGCGATGAGGCCGAGAATCTGACTCTCGCGCAGCGACAGAGCGGGATCGATCGATCCCCGCCTCGGATTCGTCTCGGGGTGCAAGGTGCGCGCCGCCCGCATCATCACTTCCGGGGCTTGGATCGTGTTGCCGGAGGCGGCCCGCCGGATCGCGTCGACGATCGAGCCACCGCGCACGTTCTTGATGACATACCCGCTCGCGCCCGCCAGCACCGCGGCCCGCAACGCTTCGTCGTCGTCGTAGGCGGTCAGGATCAGACAGTTCACGCTCGGGTGCGCCGACCGGATGTCGCGACACAGGTCGATCCCGCTGCCGTCGGGCAGCCGAACATCCAGGACCGCGACGTCGGGTTGCGTGGCCGCGATCCGCCGCGACGCCTCGTGCACGCTGGCCGCCTCGCCGACGACCTCGAGGTCGGGCTCCGCATCGATCAGCTGGGCAACCCCGCGGCGCACGATCTCGTGGTCGTCGACGACAAAAACGCGGGTCATCGGAGGGGTCCTGTCGAGGGTTCGATCGGCACCCGCCAGCGGACGGATGTTCCGGCTTCCGCGGATGAGACCACATCGCACGATCCCGCGCGGAGCCGCGCACGCTCGGCGATGTTGGCCAGACCGCTTCGCGTGACCCCGTGGGGTATCCCGACACCGTCATCGCTGACGGTCAGCTCCACCCGGTCGTCGGCCAGTTGGATGACGACGCCGACCCGTTCCGCTTCCGCATGCTTTGCCACGTTGGTCAACAGTTCGCGCAACACCGCCACGAGGTCATCGTCCAGTCCGTCCTCGATCACGTTGTCGAGCGGGCCCTCGAAGGCGACCCGCACGGGCGTCATCCAGGAGTCACTGACCTCGGCCACGACATCCAGAACCCGATCGCGGAGGCGCTTCGTCCCCCGTCTCTCACCGCTGCCGAGCGCAAAGATGGCGGTGCGAATGTCTTTGATCGCGGCATCGATCACGTCGATCTGGCTCTCGATCGCCTCTGAAGCCACGCGATCGACCGTTGCCGAGACGGCCTGCAGCGCCAGCCCGGTGCCGAACAGACGCTGGATCACGTGGTCGTGCAGGTCGCGAGCGATGCGGGCCCGATCTCGCGTGGTCTCGGCGCGCTTGCGATCCTCGCGCGCTCGCACGACCTCGAGCGCGATGCTCGCCTGTGTGGCGAAGGCGAACGCCATCTCGAGATCTGCTGCGGTGAACGCGCGCCCGTCCGGTCGCCGCGACACCATCAGAACGCCGAGCGCTTCGTCCGCGGCGTACAACGGAATCGCCACCGTGGGACCGAGTGCCGGCTGCCCGTCGAAAATCGTGTCCGCGGGCTCATTCTGGACGCTGAGGGCCTCGCGTGTGCGCAGGGCGCGCCCCGTCAGGGTGCCCCCCACCGGGTATGCGTGGCCCTGCAGCTCCGCCGCAGAGATGCCGTAGACCGTCGACAGGATGAGCTGATGCGCACCCAGGGGCAGTGCGACGGCGACAAGATCCGCATCGATCAGCGCGGCGACGCGGGCGGCGATGACGTCGAGCACGTTCGCACCGTCGACATCCAGCATCGCCGACATCACATCGGCGATCGTCGCGTTCCAGATCTCGCGGGTACGGGCCGAGTCGTACATGCGCGCGTTCTCGATCGCGATGCCGGCCGTAGCGGCCAGGGCGACGACGAGTTCTTGGTCGGCGGCGGTGAACGACCCGCGCTCGGCATTGGTGAGATAGAGGTTTCCGTAGATGTGACTGCCGACTCGCACCGGGACACCTAGGAAGGAGTCCATGACCGGGTGGTGCGCGGGGAATCCGACCGACCGCGGGTCGGATCCGAGGTGCGCGGCGCGGATCGGCTCGCGGTCGGTGATCACCGCACCGAGAACTCCGAGGCCGACAGGAAGGTGCCCGATGTGTTTGGCCGATTCCTCGTCGATCCCGACGTGGATGAACCGCTCGAGACCGCCGTCGGGGCTGATGACGCCCAGGGCACCGTACCGGGCGCCGACGAGTGTCATCCCGGCCTCGACGATCCTCCGCAGCACCACCTCGAGGTCGAGACGCTCGACGACGGACGTGCTGGCGATCAGCAGATCCGACAGGCGCTCGTCGGAGTGGGCGTCGACCGGAGTCGCCGCGGGGACTTCTTTCGGTTCCACCGTGCTGTCGGTCATGACGTCTCCCGTCTCCGCGAGCCTACCCACGACACGGGACTGGGTCGACGCCCGTGCGGGTGAGGCCGCTCACCCTTAAGCCTTCTCGGGGCGGGGAACGACGCATACCGGGATGCGCGACTGCGCAACGGTGTCCTGGCCGGTCGAACCGAGAAGAGCACCTTCGAGCGGTCCGCGATGATGCGTGCCGATAACCAGGAGGGCGGAGCGCCGGGCCTCTGTCAGCAGTGCCGCCGGCGGGTTGTCGTGCACGAGCATCCGCTCGACCGCGACATCCGGGTACTCAGCCAGCACGGCGTCGCCCGCGGCATCGAGGATGCGTCGATGAGCCGCCTTCTGCTCGATCGGGGACGCGAGCACCGCCACGGCGCCGTCCATCGTCGGAACGGGCATCTGCCAGGCGTGCACGAGTGTCAGCCCGACACCGGCGGCCCGCGCTTCCCGCGCGGCGAAGTGGATGGCGGCCGACGAGCTGTCGTCGTCGTCGACTCCGACCAGAACGCGGCCATCCGTGGCCGCCCAGTCATCGGGCACGACCACAACGGGCACACGAGAGCGCGCGATCGTGCGGAGCGGTCGCCATCCTGTGAGAGCGGCACGCAGCGGCCGACGCCGGTGCGCGCCGATCACCAGAAGGTCAGCCGTCTCGGCGGCGCGCAGCAGCGCACCCGGCATCCGTCCGCTGACGCGCCGCGACTGCACGTGAGCATCTTTCGCGACATCCCGGAACCTGCGTTCGGCGTCCTGAAGCACATCGGTGATGATCGTCTCGTCGAACAGGTCGGACGCGTTCACCGACACGATGTCCACGCTGCTCGAACGCTCGGCAGCCCGGGCTGCGGCCCAGTCCAGTGCGACCGACGATGGTTGCGATCCGTCGTAGCCCACCACGATGCTGTCCATGGCATTCCTTCCCGCCGGTGCCCACTTGGCTGGCCGCTGCGTAACTTCGACGCTACGTCCGCGGAAACGCCCCCATCGGGGCCGAAGGTCCCGTGAGGACAGTGGCCGAAGGTCCCGCGAGGAGGCGGGGCCGCGGTGTGTGGGGCGGGAGGCACGACTCACGGGACCTTCGACCCTATGAACGCATGAGGCAATGCGATCGAATGGGAACACGCAACAGCACTCGTTCGATCCGGGTCGCTTCGGGGGGCGTGCAGAACCGAAGCGATCCGAATCGACCGAGCTGAGCGGCGGTATCGATGTCGTGCCGCACGATGTTGATGTCGTGCCGCACGAGCACGACCGTCATCACTCCGTGAGAGCAACCAACTGGTCTCGCACCGTTCGGCGCAGAACCTTGCCGACCTGCGAGCGGGGCAGCTCGTCGACCTGCACGACCTTCTTGGGGATCTTGTACGCCGTCAGGTGCTGCCGGCAGAAGTCGCGCAGCGCGGTCGCGTCGAACGCGGCGCCCGCCTTCATGACGACAGCTGCCGCGACATCCTCGCCGCCCGACGGGCGACGGAGGCCGACGACGGCTGCGCTCTCGACGTCCGGATGCTGCGTCAACGTCTGTTCGACCTCGGTCGGGCTGACGTTGAAGCCACCCGTGATGATCAGTTCCTTGAGGCGATCGATGATCGTGACGAACCCGTCCTCCGACATGGTCACGATGTCGCCCGTGCGCAGCCAGCCACCGGGAAGAAGCGCCACCGCCGTGTCGTCCGGGGCGCCCCAGTAGCCGCCGAACACCTGCGGCCCGCGGATCAGCAGCTCGCCCGATTCTCCGACGGGGCGATCCTGCGTCGGATCGTCCGGATCAACGACCCGGACTTCGGTACTCGGGAACGGCACGCCGACCGTGCCAGGGCGGCGGGTATGGCCCGCGGGATTGCCGAGCGCGACAGGGGATGTCTCGGTCATCCCGTAACCCTCGACCAGCAGCCCGCCGGTCGCCTCTTCCCAGCGCGTGACGGTCGCGACCGGAAGGCTCATGGCCCCCGAGATCGCGAAGCGCACGCCGCTCAGATCGATCCGCTTCTGATTGCTCGCGCGCGCCAGGGCGTCGTAGATCGGCGGGACGGCGGGTAGGAACGTCGGCGGCGAGGTGCGGGTCGCGGCGATGACGAGGTCGAGGTCGTACTTC
This sequence comes from Microbacterium lacus, assembly GCF_002812805.1. Classification (GTDB taxonomy): domain Bacteria; phylum Actinomycetota; class Actinomycetes; order Actinomycetales; family Microbacteriaceae; genus Microbacterium; species Microbacterium lacus_A. The sequence continues at coordinate 21,418 of NZ_NMUM01000037.1, forward strand.
GGGAAGAGCACGAGCTTCGCCCCGATCGACATCGCGAAGGTCAGGCACAGCGTCAGGCCGTAGGCGTGGAAGAGCGGCAGAACCGCGTAGACGACCTCTTCACCGTCATGCAGTCCGGGAAGCCACGCCCGGCCCTGGGCGGCATTGGCCCGCAGATTGCGATGCGACAGGATCGCGGCCTTGGGCGTCCCCGTCGTGCCGCTGGTGAGCAGCAACAGGGCCGTGTCATCGAGCGACGGTCGCGGCACCCGCGCCGAGATGCGACGCGCGTCGGCCAGGCGCGACCACGCGATGACGCCCTTCGCCGTGGGCTTGGCCGTGATCGCATCGCGGGCCTTCCGGGCCTTCGGAATGGGCAGCCGGAGCGCCAGACGCTTACTGAGCGGCATGGCCTCCGGCAGGCTCACCGAGACCACGGCACCCGGCCGCGCATCCTCGGGAAGGGCTGCCACGACATCCGCGATCTTGTCCCACACGATCGCGACGACCGGCGCCGTCACCTCGAACTGGTGCCGGATTTCGCGCGGGGTGTAGAGCGGATTGTGCTCGACGACGATCGCGCCGAGCCGCATGACCGCGTAGAACGCGACCACGTGCTGCGGGCAGTTGGGCAGGGCGAGCGCGACCCGGTCGCCGGGCTCGACCCCCAGCTTGCGCAGAGCACCGGCAGCACGCCCGATCTGTTCGCCGAGCTCGGCGTAGGTCGTCGTCGCGCCGAAGAACTCGAGCGCCGTCTGCTTGCCGTGTTTCTTCACCGAGGCGTCGAGCATGTCGACGAGGGTCTCGGTGACGGGTGCGATGTCGGCCGGCACACCCTCCGCATAGGACGCGACCCAGGGGCGACCCTCGGCGGCTTCGCGAGCTTCGGCGTGCTGCATGGTGAGGTTCCTCTCGGGCGGAAAGCGCATGGGTTCGAGGCTCATGCTGTCTGGTCAATCTTCCAGCATTCCGATCGGGGCGGATGCTGGTTCCCTAGGACTCGTCGGGGAACACCACGCCCGGGCCCTCGATGCGAATCATCACGTCGCCGTCCCGTGCGGGGATGTCCCCAGCCGGGACACGCACCAGTAACGTCTGACCTTCCGCCGTGCGCGCCTCGACGATCGCATCGTGTCCGCCGTAGCGGATACGCGAGACGCGCGCCGGAACTCCGTCCGCGCCAAGTCGGAGCTGTTCGGGCCGGAGCATCAGCGAAACCGCACCGGAGGCATCAGCGGGCACCGTCACCTCGCCGAGGATCGTCGTCGCGCGCCCCCGCTCCGCCACGCCCGCGAGAAAGTTCGCCTCGCCCAAGAACGCGGCGACCCAGGCGGATGCCGGGGCCCGATAGACCTCGACGGCCGAACCTTGCTGCGCGACCGTACCGTCGCGCATGACGATGACCGAGTCGGCCATGAGCAGCGCTTCACCCTGGTCGTGCGTGACGAGAACGGCGGTCACCCCGAGGCGCCGGAGCATCGCCGCCAACTCGTCCCGCAGCTCCGCACGAAGCTGCGGATCGAGCGCCGCGAAGGGTTCGTCGAGCAGCAGCAGATCCGGTTGCGCGGCGAGCGCCCGCGCGAGAGATACCCGCTGCGCCTGCCCTCCGGAGAGCTCATCGGGGTAGCGCCCCGCGAGCTCGCTCAGCCCGGTGAGTTCGAGCAGTTCGGCCGGGACGGCGGCGCGCGCCGAGCGGCCGGTGGGCCCCAGGCCGAAGGCGATGTTCTGCACGACCGTCAGATGGGGAAAGAGAGAGGCAGACTGCGGTACCCATCCGACGCGGCGTCGCTCCGGCGCGACGAATGTGGAGGCATCGCTGAGTGTCGCACCATCGAGGTGAATGAGACCGGCGACCGGACGGGCGAGTCCCGCGACGGCACGCAGAAGCGTGGACTTGCCGCATCCACTCGGACCAACGATCACTGCCAGGGCACCCTCGTCGACGGTGATCGAGACGTCCCGAAGAACGCGCTGTCCCCCAAGATCGACCGCGAGGTCAGCGACCGTCAACCTGCTCATCGTTCCCTTCCCGTCGAGAGCCGCTCGCTCCGAGGAGAGAGCATCACCGCGGGCACAGCCGCCAGCAGCACGAGAGCGAGCGCGTACGGAACCGCGGCACCGTACGCCGCGACATCCGTCTTGCTCCAGAGTTCCATCGCGAGCGTGTTCGTGCCCGTTGGCCGCAGCATGAGTGTCGCCGGAAGCTCCTTCATCGCGGTCACGGTGATGAACAGCGTCGCAACGACGATACCGGGCCGCGCGAGGCGCGCCGTGACGTGCCACCACTGGCGGAACGCGGCATATCCGAGCGAGCTCGCGACCTCTTCCAACTCGCGCGGCACGCGCTCGATAGAGGACCGGATCGTGCCGATCGCCTTGGGAAGAAAGAGCACGCCGTAGGCGAATGCCAGCATCGCCGCGCTCTGGTAAAGCGCGGGAACGGCGAGCAGGGAGAAGAACACCAGGCCGAGTCCCACCACGATGCCCGGGATCGCGAGGGGAAGCGACCCCGCCGCTTCGAGGATGCGCGAGGTCCGACCCGCGAAGCGAGCCGCGATCGTGGCGATCGGCAACGCCAGAAGCACGGCGATCACGGCACCAACGGCCGACAACGCGATCGTGGTCGCCGACGCCTGCACAAGTCCGGCAAGGTCGAGTTCGCGTACGGTCTGCGCGTTGACCAGGCGGGCGATGAGACTCGCGAGAGGAACACCGACGGCGAGCACGGCCGGGGCGGCAACGATCGCCATCGCCAGCGGGGCGAGGCCCCCCCAATTCACCCGCGCCCTCGCCGCCGAGCGCGAGACCGGAATCTCTCGCGAGGGACGCGCACGACGATCGATGAGGAAGATGACCAAGGCGATTGTGACGAGCACGGCGGCGAGGACGGCGGCATAGTTGCGGTCGAACGAGGCTCCGTACGCCTGGTGGATGGCGGTCGTCAACACCGGGAATCGGAACAGCGCGACGCCGCCGAAATCGGCCAGCACGTACAGGCACACCAACAGCGCGCCGGCCACTGCCGAACTGCGGATACCGGGCCATCCGACCGCGAGGAACGTGCGAACAGGACCGTAGCCCAGCGTCCGCGCGACCTCCGAGAGCGTCGCTGAAGTCCCGCGCAACGCCGCCGCGACGGGCAAGAGAACATACGGCGTTGTCACGACGGTGAGCACGAGCCACGACGGCCAGAAGCCGCTCGCCCCGGGGATGGCAGCCAGCCACCCGAACGCCGCGAGGTACGACGGCACAGCCAAAGGCAGCACCGCCAGCACAGCGAGGGTGCGCGAGAAGGGCAGGCGCACCCGGCTGAGGACGAGGGCGCCCGCGATGCCCAAGAGGGTCGATGCGACAGTGACGGATGCCGCGAGCAGCAACGTGTTCGCGAGCAGCAGGCCGAGCCGGGGGCGCGCGAACACCGCGAGTACACCGTCTATCCCGGCATCCGCGATCCGCACTCCCAGATAGATGAGCGGGATCGCCGCCAGCAACGCCGAGAACCCCGCCACCGCGATCAGCGGCAGCGGGGCCCTCGTGCGAGAGGAGACGGGCATCAGATCAGGCCGTGCACCGCCAGCAGTTCCTGCGTCTCGGTGAGTGAGTCGAGGTCGCTCAGGTCGAGCTCCGGGTTGACGAGGCTCTCGAGCGACGGCAGTCCCTCGGGTGCATCAATGCCCGGGACGAGGGGGTACTCGTATGTCTCTTCGACGAAGTACTTCTGTCCGGCGTCCGAGATGAGGTACTCGACGAACGCGAGGGCGTCGGGGTCACCCTCGGCGCCCGCAAGGATCGCGGCACCGGTCACGTTGACGATCCCGCCCGGGTCTCCGGGCAGGAACTTCAGCTGCGCGCGCATGTTCTCGGCACCGACCTCGGACGCCGCCTCGAACCAGTAGTAGTGGTTGATCAGGCCGAGTTGGGCCGTGCCCGAGTTGACGAGCTCGAGCGAGTCGCCGTTGCTCTCGGTCAGAACAGGGCTGTTTGCGGCGATGCCCGCGACCCACTCATCGGCGGCCTCTTCGCCTTCGAGCACGCGGAGCCCGGTGACGAACGACTGGAAGCTCGCGTTGCCCGGGGCGAACGCGACCCGGCCGCTCCACTCCGGGGCGGTGAGGTCGTCCGTCGAGTCCGGCACATCCGCCTCGCCCAGCTGCTCTCCGTCGTATGCGATGACGCGAGCGCGGCCGGTGACGCCGACCCAGCTGTCGTCGGTGCTGGTGAATCCTGCGGGAACCACGTCGGCGATCTGGTCGGGAAGCGTGGACGACAGGCCCGCCTCGGTGATCGCCCCGAGCGCTCCGGCGTCCTGCGAGAGGAACACCTGGGCGGGTGACTGGTCGCCCTCTTCGAGCAGCAGTGCGCTCATCTCGCCCGTCGAGCCGTAGCGCACCTCGACCTCGATGCCGGTGTCAGCGGTGAACTGCTCGATGAGCGGTGCGATGAGGTCTTCGCCGCGACCCGAGTAGAGCACGAGCGAGCCATCGGACTCAACCATGGTCTCGGTCGATTCCGTCGCTTCAGGTTCAGAGGCCGCGCAGCCGGACGCGATGAGGCCGACAGCGGCGAGGGCGGAGACGGTGACAAGGAGTCTTCGGGTAGGCATGTGCAGGTGCTCCAACTTCGGGTGGTTAGGACAGCCTCACCTTATTACAGGCCCGAGGCGAGGGGCAAAACGGTCGCCCCGCCGCGGGGCGCTACGGTGGGCTCGTGATCGTCGATTTCGAGGGAACCGTCTACCGGTGGCAGGCACGGACTGATGCGTCCTGGTTCTTCGTCGATCTGCCCGGCGACGTGAGCGAGATGATTCGCGAGATGCAGGATCCCGCGCTCGCCCGCGGCTTCGGTTCCGTCCGGGTACGGGTGAGCATCGGCGGCAGCACCTGGACGACGTCGATCTTCCCGTCGAGCGGGACCGGCTCATATGTCCTCCCCCTCAAACGCGCGGTGCGCGATGCCGAGGGATTGGACGAAGGGGGCATCGCGCGCACCCGTGTCGAACTCGTCGACCTGTGACGCACAGACCTACCAGAGCGGGTGGATGTCGGCCCGCAACAGACGGTCGTAGACATCCCGCACCACGACATCGAAGGCCTCGACGTCGAAGTCCGCACCCGGCTCGAGCAGCGCGGCCGCCTCGGCGTTCGACACGGCCTGACGCGTGTTGCGTGCGCCGGGAATGACCGAGGTCACTCCCGCCCGCGACATGATCCACGCCAGGGACGCCTGCGGAAGCGAAACACCCTCGGGCAGCGCTGCCGCGAGCTCGTTCGCCGCCTGGATGCCGACCTCGAAGTCGACCCCCGAGAACGTCTCGCCCCGATCGAACGCCTCACCGTTGCGGTTGTACGAGCGGTGGTCGTTCTGCGCGAACGTCGTGTCGGTCGTGTACTTGCCCGAGAGCAGACCGGATGCGAGCGGCACGCGGGCGAGGATGCCCACGCCGGCAGCCGCGGCTGCGGGCAACACCTCGTCGAGGGGCTTCAGTCGCAGCGGGTTGAAGATGATCTGAATGCTCGCCACCCCGGGACGAGAGATGGCCGACAGAGCCTGGTCGACGGTCTCGACCGAGACGCCGTAGGCCGCGATCGAGCCATCCGAAACCAGATCGTCGAGGGCGTCGTACGTCGCATCCGCGTCGATGACCGCGCTCGGAGGGCAGTGCAACTGAACCAGGTCGAGCGTCTCCACGCCCAAGTTCCGGCGCGAGCGTTCGGTCCACGCGCGGAAGTTCTCGGGCGAGTAGTTCTCGAGCTCCTGGGGCTGGCGACGCCCCATCTTGGTCGCGACGAAGACGTCATCACGCCCGCGCAGGAACTGGCCGATCAGCGACTCGGAGCGTCCGTCGCCGTAGACATCAGCGGTGTCGAAGAGGGTCACACCCTGATCAGCGGCTGCGGCGAGAACACCGAGCGCGTCGTCCTCGCTGACGTCACCCCAGTCGGCGCCGAGCTGCCACGTTCCGAGCCCGACGATCGAAACCTCGCGGCCGGTACGGCCCAGAATTCGCTGCTGCATGGTGATCCCTTTCACTTCGTTCCAGGCTATCCCGGGCTGCTCGGCCTGTGCCGTTCACAATTCCGTCCATCCGCGCGAAGCCCGCACCGGGCAGCCCCGAATTCCGCGGCTCACACGTCGTCCGCTTCACGGACTGACTGAATTGCGAACGCGAAAGCGCGAGCACGGAGCGCCCGCCGGGTGCCGCTATCTGTCCGAGCCCAGAGCCGCCCGGTGCAGTTCACCGTAGGCACGACCGACGGCTTCGGCGAGCGCTTCGACGCGCGGCACCGCCGTGGGGTCGGTGCAGAACCCGATGCCGATCTCGTTGGCGTGCGAGATCGCCGCAATACGGAGGGCGTGGTGTGAGCCGGGTTCGGACGACGAGAAGAGTCGGTCTACTCGACGCCCGGCCACCGCGACCGGAATCCGTGGCCCCGGCACGTTGGAGATGGCGAGACTGAACTCGCGAGGACTGTCGGCGACGCGGTGCGCCACGGCATCCATGCCTGGGATCGCACCGAGGGCATGGAACAGGTCGTAGAGCAGCGACGCATCACCCGCCTGCTTCTCGGCACGCGTGCGAGCGCTGATGCGATCGAGCCGCAGCAGCGGATCGGATGTCCCGAGCTCAAGATCGACGTTGATGAACGAGTCATGATTGCCCGCCGCCGACGCATCCTCGTCCCGATGGTGCAGACTCACCGGCACCTGTGCCCTCAGATCGAGATGGGCGGCATGGGCACCGAGCCAGGCATCCAGTCCTCCCGCGACCGCGGCGAGCAGGACGTCGTTGATCGTGGCATGTTGCGGTCGGGATGCTCCGATCACCTTCAACCCGTCGAGGGGCGCAACGGCGAAGGCGACATCCCGCGCCGCCGTGATCGGGCGGTCGAAGGGTGACTTGGAGCCCGGCTGGCCCAGCTCACGCGCGATGACTTCGGGCAGCCGGATCCACTCGTTCGTACCCGACGTCGATGGGTACACAGGGGCGGGTGCTGCATCGCGCGGTGACGCATCGTGCCGTGACGCATCGTGCACATCGAGCAGGATCGCCTCGAGAAATCGCATCCCGGCGATGCCATCCACCATCGCGTGATGCATCCGTGCGGCGATCGCCTCGCTCCCGTCCGCGAGCGGACCGATTAGGTCGAGCGTCCACAGCGGCCGCGCGCGGTCGAGGTGCTCCGACATGAGTTCGCTCACCTCGCGGCGCAGGTCTTCGGGGGTCGCGCATTCCCCGCCCGCGCGACGGCGCACATGGTGGGCGATGTCGAAGCCTTCGGCCGCGACCCAGCGCGGCGCGCCTGCCCCGAGCTCCACACGCTGAGTTGCGCGCGGCTCCGCACCCAGCCGCTGGGCGACCGACGCACGCAGCGCCTCGAGATCGAGCGGCTCGCCGGGCGCGAGGATCATCAGCTTGAGCGTGTGCCCCGTGAGTACCGACGATTCGAGCGCCAAGATGCGGGCGTCGTCCGCAGACAGGAACTCACCGTCATCCGTCACGTCGGTCAGCCTATCGACGCCGCGCCGGGGGCCACGCGACGAAACATCGCCGACACACGGCACGCGAATACTGAGCGAGCGAACCGAAGGCAGGAAGAAACACCATGACAGAACGCCTTCACCTCGGTGGGCTCGATGCCACAGCGATGATCGAACTGATGAACCGCGGTGACGTGTCTGCGGCGGCCGTGATCGACGAGCATCTCGCGCTCGCGAGTGGCAGAGGCGCCGAGCTCTGCGCCATCGTCGCGCAGGATCCTGAGGCAGCACGCTCGGTGGCACGGGCAGTGGACGAGGCACGCCGAAAAGGCGAGCCGCACGGCACCCTCGCGGGCGTGCCGATGACCGTGAAGGACTCGTTCGACGTGCGCGGCCTGCGCACGACCCACGGACGTCTCTCCGATTCGCACGTCGCGACCGAGGATGCACCGGCGGTCGCCCGTGCTCGCGCCGCGGGCGCGGTGATCTACGGCAAGACGAACGTGCCCGTCCTGCTTGATGACTACCAGAGCAGCAACCCCGACTTCGGGCGCACGCTGAATCCTTGGGATCCGGAACGCACTCCGGGCGGCTCGTCGGGGGGCTCGGCCGCCGCGATCGCCGCGGGGCTCTCGGCTCTGGAACTCGGCAGCGACCTGTCGGGCTCCATCCGAATGCCGGCCGCGTGGTGCGGGATCTTCGGACACCGGCCGAGCAACGGCGTGCTATCGAAGATGGGACACCTGCCCTGGGCTGTCGACGGACTGATCGAGCCGCCCGTCTCCGTCGCGGGGCCGATGGCGCGGTCGGCGCGCGACCTGAGCCTGGCGTTCGAGGTGCTCGCCGGGCCTGCCCGCCTCGACGCGGTGGGCTGGCGTCTACAGCTCCCCCCGTCGCGCGTCGACAGGCTGCGCGGCACGCGCGTGGGGCTCTGGGTCTACGAGCCGGCGGCGCCTATCGATGACGAGATGCGGATGGCTCTGCTCGACCTTGCCGACACGCTCCGCGCCGCGGGCTGCACGGTGGACGAGCTGACCAAACCCCCGGGCGCGGGTGCCGCGGGCCTCGAGCTCTTCGATCGCCTGCAGGGTGCCGAGATCGCGCACAGCTTGACCGACGACGATTGGAACACGCTCGTCGCGGCGGCCGCGGATACAGACGCTCCCGACAATAAGGCCGCACGCGCACTCACCCAGTCCGCACGCACCGCCTGGCAGGACGCCGAGGCGCAGCGCGCGATCACCGCCGCATGGGGTTCGGTGTTCGACCGGTTCGACGTCGTGCTCGCGCCGGCGGTTCCGGGGGCCGCGCCCCGGCACGACGAGCGGCCCGGCGCCGAGCGGAGGTTGAATGTCGGCGGAACGGAGAATCCGGCTGCGGATGTCGTCAGCGCGTGGAGCCGCATGGTGAACCTCGCGATGCTTCCCTCGACCGTGATACCCCTGGGGCCCGGCGCCGATACCGGAATGCCCCTGGGCGCGCAGCTGATCGGCCCGTACCTGGAAGATCGCACACCGCTGCGGTTCGCCGCCCTGATGGAAGCCGAGGGCATCATCGGCTTCACCCCACCGAACGGATGGTGAACGTCGTGTCCCCCGCCTCCTCCGATATCCCCGAGCCCATGGCCGCCGAGCACCTGCCCCGCATCGCGGTGTTCAGCGGCGCGAACGCGACGGTGCAGAACAGCGAGCCACTCATCACGAGCGACGCAGCCCGTCGCAAATATGGGCTGCCCCCACGCCGCAACCCCGACGGCACACCGCCCCGGCACGACATCGTGCGCCCGCAGCGCCTCGCCGCGCCCGTCACCGTGTACATCGAGGCGTACTCGGCGCATCCGCTCGAGCGCGACGCATCCGACCTCTACGCGCCACCCGACGGTTATGTGACTCCCGCAGGCGACTTCGTGGCAGGGCGGATGTCTGAGGCCGACGTCCCGGTGTACGCGGTCACGATCGGTCCCGATGACGGGCTGTTCGCCCTGCCCTATATGGCACGCACGCGTGACGGCGGGGCCTGGGAGCAGGAGGGTATCGAGCCCCTCAGTCCCGCCGCGGAGAGCCGCCAGACCTTCTACCCCGACGCCTCCCGCATCTTCGAAGAGATCGACCGGTTCGGTCTCGACGAGAAGGGCGGCAACAACATGCTCGGCTCGAAGGGGCGCTACGACTTCGTGCGCGCGGCCCCGTCGGGCGGCTACGTGAACGGACTGGCCGCGTCGCAGCGCACCGACCGCGGCCTGACCGACGGCGACATCGCGCCGGAGGTGCGGGGCGAGGACTTCTTCGGGTATCGCCCGTACCACCTGGCGCACGCGCCGGCGATGGCGACGCTCGCCCGGCTGACCAACATCGTGCAGTCGACGCTCGATCGCGGTGCCTATGAGGGCGCGATGTGGCTCGAAGACAGCGCGAGTGTGGAAGACACCGCCTACTGGCTGAATCTGCTCATCGACACGACCATCCCGTTCAGCTGCAACGCCTCGCAGCGGCCGCACGGGGCGCTTGCCAACGACGGCGATCGCAACCTCGTCGACAGCGTCGCCTACATCCGTTCGCGCATCTGGGCGGACACGCAGGGCGCCGATGCGATCGGTGTCGTGCTCGTGCAGGACGAGCAGATCTTCGCCGCGCGCGATGCGCAGAAGGCGGATGCTCGACCCGGCGGGTTCGTCGCGACCGGCGGGCACGGCGGCATCATCGGCACGATCGGCGCTCCGGGCGATCCCATGCTCACCTACCGCCCGGCCAAGGCGCACACGTCGCGCTCCGCCGTCAACCTGCGCCGCATTCCCAACGTCGTCCTCGGCGTGACGGCCGGACAGACCGGGGTGAACACGGTCGAGGTCCCCCTCAAGGATCCCGCGGGAATGCTGCTCGAGAGCGCCATCCCGAAGGTCACGATCGCCAAGTATGCGCGCTACGGCATGGACGATTTCTCCGACTCCGCAGCCATGCAGGTCGAGATCCTGGCACGTATCGAGAAGAACCTCCAGAACTTCCCCCTCGCGGGTTTCGTGCTCGAGGGAATGGCTCCCTTCGGCATCGGCAACGAATCCGAGACGGCTGCGCTCGAACAGGCGGTGCTCCGCGGAATGCCCGTGGTGTGCGTCAACCGCGGCAACGCGGAGGGCATGGTCGGGGGCGGTCCGGGGCCCGCGTTCATCTCGGGCAGCAACCTCACCGCGACGAAGGCCCGGCTGCTGTTGATGGCCTGCCTCATGCGGTTCGGGGCACTGCCACCGGCTGCCGATCCGTCTGCTCCGACGGGTGAGGAGTGGCAGCGGATTCACGCGCGCGTGCGTGACTACCAGCAGGTTTTCGACACGCACTGAACCGGCCGCAAGCGAACGGGAGGGGACGCGCCGCCCCCGGTGTCGGACGACCGCGCGATGATGGGGGCATGCCCTTCGCAGACGAGCTCCTCGGCGCCGGGGTGGCACGCACGCTGACCCGGTCCATCCAGGACGCCATGCCCGGGCGGCAGCTCCGCGAGCTGCCCCACGCTTCGGAATCGCTCGATGGGCTGTCGCTCCGGGAACGCGCGGACCTGCTGCGCGACGCCCTGCTGGCGGATGTCCCGGGCGATTACGCGACGCTCGCCCGAATCATCCGCTCTGCCGCCGCCCGCGACGCCGCCTTCACGGGTTGGTTGATCTGGCCCATCACCGGCGCCGTCGCCGCCCGCGCCGTCGACGAGGGGACGGATGCTTCGTTCGACGACGCAATGGCACTGCTCTCCGAATTGACGGGTCGGCTGACCGCGGAGTTCGCGATTCGCACGCTGCTCCGTCACGACCTCGATCGTGCCCTCGAGATCATCGCGGACTGGACCGCCTCACCGGACGAGCATGTGCGGCGGCTCGCGAGCGAGGGCACGCGCGCCTATCTGCCGTGGGCCGTTCGGGTGCCGGGGCTGCTTGCCCGGCCGGGGGTCACCGTCAGTATCCTGGACGCCCTGTATCGCGACGACAGCGAGTACGTGCGCCGATCTGTTGCGAACCACCTCAACGATCTCAGCCGCGACTCCCCCGAACTCGTCGTCGTGACGGCGCGGCGCTGGCTCGACACGCCCGCACCCACGACACAGGCCCTGGTGCGCCATGCGCTCCGGACCCTGGTCAAGCGCGGCGATCCGCAGGCTCTCGCCCTGCTCGGGTTCGCGCCGGCCACCGTTCAGATCGACGGGCCGTTCGTCTCCGACACCCGATTGCCGTGGGGAGACGAGGTCCGCTTCACCGCCGTCATCCGGAACACGGGAGCGGATGACGCTCGCCTGGTGGTCGACTACGTCGTGCACCATCGGCGCGCCAACGGCACGCTCAGCACGAAGGTCTTCAAGCTCGCGACCGCCGCTCTCGCCCCTGGCGAAGAGCTGGCGATCGACCGCCGGCACTCCTTCCGCGCGATCACCACGCGCCGCTACTACGCCGGCGAGCACGCCGTCGCGTTGCAGGTGAACGGGGTCGCGACGCCGTCCGCGACGTTCGAGTTACTGGCCCTCGCGGGCGAGCCAGCCTGAGGGCGATAATGACGCGATGAGCGAGATCAAGACGCGGGCGACGGATGCCGATGTCACCGCCTTCCTCGAGGCCGCGTCACCTCAGCGTCGTCGCGATGACGGGATGGCTCTCGCGCAGATCTTCCGTGAGGTGACGGGCGTCGATCCGGTTATGTGGGGTCCGTCGATCGTCGGATACGGCCGCTATCGCTACGCATCGCCCGTCAACCCACGCACCCACGGCGAGATGCCGAAAACGGGGTTCTCACCCCGCAAGTCGCAGCTCTCGCTCTACGGGCTCAAGGATCTGCCCGAGAGTGCCGCCCTACTCCCACAGCTCGGCACGTACACCGAGGGCGCCGGATGCCTATACGTGAAGAAGCTCGACGACATCGATCTCGATGTGCTCCGGCGATTGATCGCCATTGCGTGGCAGCGCGGCGTCGACCCGACTCCCTGAGCCGGGCCGACGCCGCCGGAATGTCGCGCGGCCTAGGGTCGTCCGCCGCCGCCACCACCGCCGGCGCCGGCGCCGGCGCCACCCATCATCTGGCTCGACAGTTCCGTAACCTGCTCGCCGTTGACGATCAGGGTTCCACCCGAGAGCGTCCCCGTCCCGTCGAAGTCGGTTGCCGACTGCGCCGTGATGTCGATCGTGCCGCCCGTGATCGCGAGGTCACCGTTGCTGTCGATCGCGTCGGTGTCTCCCGAGCCCATCACGATCGTGATGTCTCCGCCGTTGATCGTGACGCTGAGGCCGCTCGTGACGATGGCCGAGGCTGCGGCGTTGATGCCGTCGTCGCTCGCGTTGACCGAGATCTCGCCGGCATCGATCACGATGACGGGCGCCTCGATACCTTCGACGGATTCGAGGATGTCGATGGTGCCGCCCGTGATCGTCAGCTGCTGCTCGGCCTTGACTGCGTCATCGCCCGTGGTGATCGTGATGCCACCACCAGAGACGACGAGTTGCCCCGCGCCAGCGTCGGTATCGTTGCTCGACTTCATCCCGTCGCCGGCTGCATCGATCGCTATGGTACCGCCGCTGATCGTCAGCGAGTCGGTGCCGCGGATGCCGTCGTCGACACTTTCGACGGTGATGGTTCCGGACTCGATCCACAGGTCGTCCTTGCCGACGATGCCGTCGGCGAAAGTCGCGGTGACATCGAGCGAACCGGTGCCGGTGATGATCAGGTCATCGGCGGAGTAGATGGCACCGTCGATCTCTTCGTCGGTGCGTGTGGATGCGTCGGACACGGTGTTGGTCGTACCATCCGCTAGTTCGATGACTGTCGTTTCAGCGCTGTCGACCTGGATGGCGGCACCCGCGCTACTCGCGATCGTGACGCCGTTCAGGATGATTCGCACGTTCCCGTCCGTGTTGACCACAACCTGTCCCGTGGTGGATCCGCTGAGGACGTAGGTGCCCGTCTCGGTGATGCTGAGGCCGTCGTCCGTGAGCGCCACCTCTGTGGTCGGCAGAGCGCTCCAGTCGATGTCGCCGCTGGCGTTGCTCGTGTCCACCGCGATGGTCGAGCTGGACTCGATGGTCGATGCGGAGCTGGACGAGGTGCCCGTACTCGATGGGGTGGCGGTCACAGCACATCCGGACACCAGGAGTGCGGAGGTCAAGAGGGCCGTTGCGGTCAGGGCGAGTCGTCTCATGGTCGATCCTTGGGTCGTGTTTCCTTCGTGGCGGATCACCACTCCACCGCGCGCCCCTATGCGGCTCCTTTGTGCCGTCTATGCCCCTGCGCTGGTTTGCAAAAGGGCCGGAGCGCTCCGCGGCTGCACCGCGGCTGCACCGCGACGACGCCGCGACGACGGGCTGGCTCTCGCCGAGATGTTCCGAGAGGTGACCGGCGTCGATCCCGTTCTGTGGGGTCCATCGGTCGTCGGCTACGGCCGCTACCATCACGCCTCGCCCGTCAACCCGCGCACCCACGGCGAGATGCCAAAGACGGGGATCTCGCCTCGCAAGGCTCAGCTGTCGCCGTACGGCCTGAAAGTTCTGCCCGAGGGCGCGGAGCTTCTCCCGCAGCTGGGCACATATACCGAGGGCGCCGGATGCATCTACGTCTAGAAGCTCGACGACATCGACCTCGGGGTGCTCAGACGCCTGATCGCCATAACGTGGCAGCGCAGCGACGACCCAGCACCGTAGCGTGGCGATCGTGACCACGCACGGTTCGCCCGATCTGGCCCGCCTACCCGAGTTCCTGACGCGCCTGATGGTCGGGGACAGCGACTCCCATGACGTCGCGCGCCTTCTTCTGGACGACGGGTGGGAGGTCGCGTCCTTCTGGGGTCCCGTACAGATGGACGTGTGGCTGCTCATCCTGCGGCGCGCGAAGCTCTGCGTTCGGTTCGGCATCGAACGGGGCTATTCCGACGGGGTCGGGGTGGGCAGCGTCGGGGTGGATGATGCCACCGCGGAGGGGCTTCCCGCATGGAATGATCTGCGGCCGTTCGGAGTCGTCGTGTTCGCGTGGGCGCGGGCGACGGGGCGGAATCTGTCGTTCACGGATCCGGAGGATCTGGCGCGCGGGCATGGCGCCTACGCCGCCGTCTGCCTCGCCTGGCTGAGCGAGGGGAACGACGAGACCGTAGACCGGGTCTACGAGGAGTGGCGCACTTTTCACCTGGCGCGCGGGATCCTTCGATCGAATTCGCGCGGCCGACCAGATGCGCAACACATCGAGGCACTCCACGCTGACGCGCTCATCGCGATGACAGCGGCGGCGCGTTCGCGCTGAGGGGCCGCCTGGGCGCTGTCGATCGGATCGTCCCAGGTTGGCGGGGCTGCACGCCCGCAAACACCCGTTTACGGGATGCGGAGCCACCGGACGGCCGCGAAAGATGGGTGGAGACAAGCTCACGGGCACCGTCCACTTGTGTCCGCCAGGCCACAGCCCTGCCCCGGGAGCGAAGGAGTGCGACCATGCTGACCAAGGCCCTTCTCGTGCGCCTCGAGGCACTGCCGGGCAAAGAGGAGCAACTCGCGGACTTCCTCATCGGTGCGCGGTCGGTGGTCATGGAGGAGCCGGGCACCATCGCGTGGTTCGCCATACGGTTCGGCCCCACGACGTTCGGTGTCTTCGACGTGTTCCCCGACGACGAAGCTCGAGACGCCCACCTCGCCGGCGAAGTCGGTCAGGCGCTCGGCGCCAACACCGGCGTCCTTTTCAGCCAGGCTCAGATCGAACGGATCGACGTCCTCGCCGACAAGCTCCCGGCATAGCCGTCCATCACGAAGCACCCGTTCACGGAATGCCCATCACCCGGAAAGCAGGAGGAACATATGACCACCTATAAGGTCGGCTATTTCGTCGGAAGCCTGTCATCAACGTCGATCAACCGCATCCTGTCCAAAGCTCTCATCCGGGTGGCCCCGACCGAGCTGGAGTTCAGCGAGATCCCGATCGGTGACCTGCCGCTCTACAGCGCGGACTTCGACACCGACTATCCGCCCGAAGCGCGAAAGCTGAAGGCTTCGATCGATGCCGTCGATGCGGTGCTATTCGTCTCCCCCGAGTACAACCGTTCCATCCCCGGTGCGTTGAAGAACGCGATCGACTGGGCGTCCCGACCCTGGGGTCAGAACTCCTTCGATCACATCCCGGCCGCGGTGATCGGAGCCTCGATCGGTCAGATCGGCACCGCGATCGGACAGCAGAGCCTGCGCGCCGTGCTCAGCTTCTGCAACGCACGCCAGATGACCTCTCCTGAGGCCTACATCCACTACACCCCCGAGGTCTTCCGGAACGACGGCGAGGTCACCAACGCCTCCACCGAAGAGTTCCTCCGCATCTATATGAGCGAGTTCCACTCCTACATCAGGATGGTCTTGACCGTCCTGCCCCGCCCATCCGCCACGTGATGCAGCGGCGGCGTCGCCTTGACGCACTACCCGAACGCGATATCGGCGCGGACCGGGGCGACCCGAGCGTCGAGTCATGACGCAACGGAACACGAATCGACGTTCCGCGTAAACCCTCGAGCACTAACGACGGGGCCCAGGCGAGAAACAATCTCACCTGGGCTTTTTGTCGGGATGACAGGATTTGAACCTGCGACCCCCTGACCCCCAGTCAGGTGCGCTACCAAGCTGCGCCACATCCCGTTGTTCACTTTTCAGCCCCCGCCTGAGCGCGGACAACTCCACCATCTTACCCGAGCGCCCCGGCGCCCGTGAACGCCATCGACCGTGTCGGCGCTGGCCACTAGCGTGACCGCCATGACGATCACGATCGCACCCGCCACCGCCGAACGCTTCGACGATGTCGAGCACACCTTCTCGGGCGGCGGGGACGGCCCGAGCTGCCAATGCCAGTGGTGGACGCTCACGAACGCGCAGTTCCAAGCATCCGATCGTGACGAACGCGAAGGGATGCTTCGCGAACAGGTCGCGGCAGAACCCTCCCCCGCCCTCATCGCCTACGTCGACGGCGAAGCCGCCGGATGGGTGCGGGTCGGCCCCCGCACGACCCAGCCGCGACTCGCCCGCACCCGAAACTTCGCGGCCACGACCGAGCCGTGGGACGACCCGAGCGTGTGGGCCGTGACGTGCTTCATCGTGCGCAAAGAGCATCGCGGCCAGGGCCTCAACCAGAGGCTGCTCGATGCGGCGATCGACCACGCCCGCACGAACGGGGCTCGCGTTCTCGAGGCGTATCCGACCGACACCAGCGCCGCCAAGCACTCCGCCAACGATCTCTACATCGGCATTCTGAGCGTCTTCGAGAACGCTGGCTTCCGTGAGGTCGCACGTCCGAAGCCCGAGCGGGTGATCGTTCAGCTCGACCTGAACGCCTGACCGGTTCGAGCCTCCGCGATCGAGCGCGCTGACCCTCCACCTCGAGCACCACCACAAGCGCGACCAGCATGCGACGATTATGAGGCCCGGCCGCCGCCCACGGCGGAGCCCATCCGCCCACTCGATGAGGAGCAGCATGACCGCAGAGTCTTCGCGCTCGCTCTCCGCACGGGTCGCCGGGCTGCCCGCCTGGATCGGGTTCGTGCCCTACGTCGTGGTCTCGATCGTGCACGTCGTCGCGCTGGGCGTCGGCGCCGACGCCGTCGCGGGCCCCACCAAGCTTGCACTCATGCCGCTCCTGGCCGTCGCGGCGCTGTGGGCCGGCCGCGGTTCGACCTGGGGCACACCCGCAACCCTGCTCTTTCTCGCGCTCGCGTTCTCGTGGCTCGGCGATGGCGCCGGCACCTTCTTTCCCTACGCACCCGAGCTGCCCGTCATGCTGCTCTGCTTCGGACTGGCCCACATCGCCTACATCGTGCTGTTCTGGCGCTTCGTCCGCATCAAGCGCTGGCCCGCGTGGGCGCTGGTGTATGCCGCGTGGTGGCTTCTGCTCGTCGTCGTGCTCTGGCCGCGACTCGGAGCACTGTCGTTCGCCGTCGCGATCTACGGCCTCGTTCTCGGCGGCACGGCGGCGACCGCGACCCGCTGCGCGCCGATCATCGCCGTGGGCGCGGCGTTCTTCCTCGCATCCGACACGATCCTCGCCTTCCGACTCTTCACACCCGAAGCGATGCCCGACTGGACGAGCCCCCTCGTCATGCTGACCTACACCCTCGGCCAGGGACTCATCGTCGCGGGCGTCGCGAGGGGCTTGCCACGCCTCGCCGCGCGCACAGGGACGGCGAACACGTGAGCGCCGAGACAACCCGTGTGCGGACGGATGCCTGGCTCTGGGCCGTCCGCGTCTACAAGACCCGCTCGGCGGCGACCACGGCCTGCCGGGCCGGACACGTGCGGGTCAACGGCGACAGGGCCAAGGCCGCGCAGCCGATCGGACCCGGCGACGAGGTCCGCATCCGCATCGCGGGCTTCGACCGCACGCTGATTGTCCGACAGACCCTCGTCAAGCGCGTCGGCGCTCCGGCTGCCGCGCTGGCTTACGAAGACCTCACGCCTCCCCCACCGCCGCGCGAGTCGATCGCGTTCGTGCCCGTCCGCGATCGCGGAGCGGGCCGGCCGACCAAGCGCGAGCGCCGCGACATCGACAAGCTGCGCGGCTTCAGCCCGGAGTGAACCGGCGGGTCAGCGCCCGCCGTCTCCGTTCAGTGCGGACGAGCGCGCCGCGGCATACTCCGGCTCGGAGATGGCGCCTGCCGCGCGCAGCCGGTCCAACTCTTCGAGCCGGTCGGTCAGGCCCTCGTTGGAGCCGCCGACACCGCTCTTGATGAACCGTGCGGCGACATCGGTCTGCGTGGTCATCGGGTTAAGTCCGTGCTTGCGAGCCCGACGCACATTCGCGACCAAGATGACCACGATCAACACGACGACAGCCCCGAAGAGCCAGGGAAAGATCGTCCACATCGTGTCGAAGAACGTACTGCCGGACATGGCACCTACCGTGTCGAAGCTGAACATCAGGCATCCTCCTTCGGCCGTGCGTCTCCTCCACGCTTTCACGGACAAGTGCCGGAGCGGAGCCATTCGCACGACTTACCCAGGGTCGCCGCGCGGTTTACGAGCGACGGCGGCCGCGATCGGTCTCGCCTCGCGCCGCTAGCAATTTGCACAGCGCTCGGCGAGCGAGATCCAAGGATCTTCCGATGTGAAAACTCTCATCTTTCGGCCGTGATTTCGGCAGTTTTTGGGTGTTTTTCGGGGTTCGGATGTCGGTGGTCATCCGTAGAGTTTCGAACATGCATTCGAACATTGTTGACGTCGAAACGACTGGCGTGGACGCGATCGCGCGCGAGCTCGCTGGGGAGGGCATCGAAGTCTGGCGTGCGAACGCGCGTGCCGAAGCTGCGCTCGCGCGGTTGTTCGCGAGGGCCGCGCGCGTCGGTGCGCGCCGCGTTGCCGAACTCGCCTCCCCTTCCTCCCGGGAAGCAGAGCTGCCGTTTCGTGCTTTGGCGGCGGAACTCGGTGCCGCGATGAACATGTCCGACCGGACCGTGCAACGCCGCATGAACGATGCCGCGGTTCTGGACGAGTCGTTCCCGGCCACGTTCGCGGCGTGGGAAGAGGGACGGATCGCTGGGGGCCATGTCGCGGTGATCATGGAGCACGGCACGCCCCTCGCCGACCCAGAAGCACGGGCGGCGTTCGAGCGCGAGGCATTGGCTCGGGCGGAAGGAACGACACCCGGAAGGCTGGCATCGTCGTTGGCGCGGCTTGCGGAGTCTCTGCAGCCCCGCAAGCTGGCGGAACGCCACCAACAGGCTCGGGCATCACGCGGCGCGTGTGTACGGGACATCGGCGACGGCATGGCCGAGTTCATCTCCACCCAACCCGCCGTTCTCGCGCATGCAATGCACGACCGCCTCACCCAGCAAGCCCACGCGATCAAGAACGCCGACCTGACCGACACGCGAACCCTGGATCAGATTCGGGCGGACCTCGTCGCGGACATGCTGCTCACCACGACGCCTTCCGCCGACACGGGAGCCGGGATGTCGGACGGGTTCGGTGGGCTCGGGGCGATTCGCGGGATCGTGAACGTCACCGTGCCCGCTCTCTCGCTGGCCGGCGTGACCGATGAACCAGCCGAGCTCGTGGGACGGTGCCCGATCGACCCCGCCACCGCCCGCCAGCTTGCGGGCCACGCGACGGGATGGGACCGAGTACTCGCCGACCCGATCACCGGGTGCGTGCTCGCCGTCGACCGATACACGCCATCGGCGGATATGAAAAGGTTCCTGCGGGCGAGGGATCAGCACTGCCGGTTCCCCGGGTGCCGGCAACCCGCGCACCGGTGCGATCGGGACCACACCCTCGACTACGCGTTGGGTGGCGAAACCAGCGTCTGCAACTTGGCTTGTCTCTGCAAACGACACCACACCCTCAAAGGCGAAACAGCCTGGACGGTCCGCCAACTCGGCGGCGGAATCCTCGAATGGACCTCACCCGGCGGCCACGTCTACATCGACAAACCACCCCCGGCGATCCACTTCACCCCGAACACGGATCCCCCGCCCTTCTAGGGACCTCGCCGCACCCGCCGCTCGGACGTTTCGTCTCGCTGCGCTCGCTCAACGACCGGGCTCACGGTCACTGAGCCCGCGGTCACTGAGCCTGTCGAAGTGACCCGCCGTGCCGCGGCCTCGCCCGAGCCCACCCCCACCGGGGTGGTGCCTACGCGCGGTCGTGAAGCGTGATCTGATAGCCGTCCGGGTCGGCGAAGGTGAAGGTGCGACCGAACGGGCCGTCGATCGGCGCCGAGACGATGGTCTGACCGTCGGCGACGAGCGCGTCGTGGATGTCCTGAACGTCGGTGGCGTGGAGCCAGATCGCAGCGCCGACGCCCGGTTGAGGCACGGATGCGAGGTCCGTGCCGGGAACGATGTCGCGAAGAGCGAACGCGACCGGCGTCGTTTCGAACACCACAGCGTGGGGCGGACCGGCGGGAGAGCGGACCAGCCCGAGGTAGCGCTCGTAGAACGCCTGCGAGGCCGCGAGGTCTGCCGCCTGAAGTGAAATGAAGTCGGGACCGGTAACAGGCATAACGTTGCTCCTCAGATTTATGTCAGTTTTCTGACATCTCCCAAGCTATGTCAGAATACTGACATGAGTCAAGCCGGTATCGATCTGCAGACCTCGCTGGGCTATCTGCTGAAAGAGGCGTCGAGCGCCCTCCGGTCCGCCATGGAGGAGGTCCTGCGGCCCCTCGGCATGACCGTGACGCACTACTCCTGTCTCGAGCTGCTCTCGCAGCGACCAGGCCTGTCGAATTCCGAGCTCGCCCGCGGCGCTTTCGTTACGCGGCAGTCCATGAACGTGCTGCTGCAGAACCTCGAACGCGACGGATTCGTGACCCGGGCGACCGAAGCCCGCGTCGGCAAGGTTCTTCCCACCGAGCTGACGCCGCGCGGCCGCGAGAGACTGCAGAAGGCGTCGGCCGCCGTGCGGTCCGTCGAGATCCGGATGCTGTCGGGCATGACCGAAGACGAGCAGGCTGGAGCACTGCGGATCTTGCGGAGCATGATCCGCTCGCTGCGAGACAGCAGCGCCTAACGCAAGACGCTTAGTGCAGAACGCCTAACCTAGAAGGTCGAGCAGCCAGCGCGCCCCGTGCACCGTGGCGCCAGCGCGCTCCGCGCGACGCGCGAGTCCCGCGTCGCTCGTGACGACCGTCACCGCGGCTCCGTCAAGGCTCTCCACCGCGTCAACGATCGCGTCGTCCCCGGATGCCTCGGCCCGCACGAGCTCGACAAGGCCCTCGCGATCTCCGGCACCGCGCGCGGCTCCCTCGACGACGGCGACGATGCGCGGGAACCAGCGGTCGCCGGGCAGCTCGAGAGCGGATGCCTCGAGCCCGACCGCGGCGAGATCCTCCAGCCGATCGAGCAGACGGTCCGTCGCGCCCGCGCGATCCTTCCACCAGCCATCCGGCACCGACCCGACGACGTTCGCGGCGTCCACGACGACCACGGGACGCAGGTGCAGGGCGGCGCGGAGGTGACCCCAAGCATCCTCGAACGACGGATGCAGCGGGTGATCGACGACCGCGTCGACCCGCACCCACTCGAGCGCGTGGCTCTCGGGGTCGCTGATGACCGGTGCGAAGGGCACGACCACATCGCCGATCACGGTCGTGTACGACCAGATGTCGAGGTCGAGCACGCTCGTGGCGCGCGGACGGATCGCCGAGCCGGGAACGCCGGCCTCTTCGAGCGCCTCACGCAAGGCGGCATCCATCGCCGACTCGCCCTCGTGGCGCGCACCGCCCGGCAGCGCCCACGTACCGCCGAAGTGACTCCACGAGACGCGATGCTGTAGCAGCACGCTGTCGAGCGCGGCGTCGTACGCGAGCAGTCCCGCGGCTCCGAACCGACCCCAGTAGCGTTCGCCGCTATCGGCCACGACCCAGGCATCACCCGAGTCGCGCGGCCCGAACGGCCGCCGCGGCTCACCGGGGACGGGGGGCTCGATGCTCACCCGTCCAGATTCTCACACCCGGACGGCAGTTCGGCGCCCCGAGGGCGACTCAGCGCGTGCGCTTCTCGCGCACCCGCATGTTGATCTGGATCGGGGTGCCCTCGAAGCCGAAGATCTCGCGCAGGCGACGCGCGATGAAGCGACGGTAGCCCGGGTCGAGGAATCCGGTCGTGAACAGCACGAATGTCGGCGGGCGGGACGCTGCCTGCGTCCCGAACAGGATGCGCGGCTGCTTGCCACCCCGAAGCGGGTGCGGGTGCTCGGCCACGAGTTCCGACAGGAAAGCGTTGAACTTTCCGGTCGGAATCCGCTGATCCCATGACTCGAGCGACGTCTCGAGCGCCGGCACGAGCTTGTCGAGGTGACGCCCGGTCTTCGCCGAGATGTTGACGCGGGGCGCCCACGCGACGTGCGCAAGGTCCTGTTCGATCTCGCGCTCGAGGTAGCGGCGACGATCGTCGTCGACGAGCTTGTCGGTCGACAGTAGGTCCCACTTGTTGAACGCGAGCACGAGCGAGCGGCCGGACTCCAGCACCATGTCGATGATGCGGACGTCCTGCTCGCTGAGCGACTCGCTCACATCGAGCACGACGACGGCGACCTCGGCCTTTTCCAGCGCGGTCGCGGTACGCAGCGACGCGTAGAAGTCGGCACCCTGCTGCAGATGGACACGACGACGGATGCCGGCGGTGTCGACCAGGCGCCACAGCTTGCCGCCGAGCTCGACGATCTCGTCGACCGGGTCGCGGGTCGTGCCGGCGAGTTCGTTCACGACGACGCGCTCTTCGCCCGCCGCCTTGTTGAGCAGGGAGGACTTGCCGACGTTCGGGCGACCGAGGATCGCGACGCGACGCGGCCCACCGATCTCGTGCGAGGCGACGGCCGAGATCTCGGGCAGCTTCTCCATGAGCTGGTCGAGCAGGTCGGCCACGCCGCGACCGTGGATGGCCGAGACGGGGTGCGGCTCGCCGAGACCCAGGCTCCAGAGTGCGGCGGCCTCGGGTTCGTGGCGGGCGTCGTCGATCTTGTTCGCGACGAGGAAGACGGGCTTGCCGCTCTTGCGAAGCAGCTTCACGACCTGCTCGTCGGTCGCGGTCGGGCCGACCATGGCGTCCACGACGAACAGAACGACATCCGACAGGTCGATCGCGACCTCGGCCTGGGCGGCAACGGATGCATCGATACCCCGAGCATCCGGTTCCCAGCCACCGGTGTCGACCAGCGAGAAGCGCCGATCCATCCACTCGGCCTTGTACGTGACCCGGTCGCGCGTGACACCGGGGGTGTCCTCGACAACCGCCTCACGGCGGCCCAAGATGCGGTTCACGAGCGCGGACTTGCCGACGTTCGGGCGTCCGACGATCGCGACGACGGGCAGCGCCGGCAGGTACTCGATGCCGTCGAGACCGCGCTCGACTCCGGCGAGCAGGTGCGCGTCGTCTTCGTCGAGATCGTAGTCGGCCAGGGATGCGCGAAGAGTCGCCGCTCTCTGTTCAACCAACTCGGGTTCGAGCTCCGACAATTTCTCGGCGATCTGGTCGGGGCGGCCTTCGTACTCGTCGTCAGCGCTCATGGGGTCAATCCTCGTGTTCTGTCGACGATGTCGAGGACGGCGTCGACGGTCTGTTCGAGATCGAGGTCGGTCGAATCGACCACCTCGACCCCCGGGGCGGCGGTCAGAAAGTCGACCACCCCACTGTCGGAGGCGTCGCGGCGGTGCAGGGCGTCGGCGACGACCGCTGCTTCCACGCCGGTCAGCTCGGCGCTGCGCCGGGCGGCGCGCACCTCGGGGGCTGCTGTGAGCAGCAGCCGTACGGCCGCGTCGGGCGCGACGATGGTCGTGATGTCCCGGCCTTCGACGACGATGCCCGCGGGGGCATCGGCGATGATCGAGCGGAAGAGGTTGGTGACGGCCTGACGAATCGCCGGCACGCGCGCGACGCCGCTGACGGCGTCCGATACGCGCGGTTCACGGATCGCAGCGGCGACATCCACCGAGCCGACGCGCACCCAGGTGTCGTCGGGGTTCGTCGAAATGGCGAAGTCGAAGTCGCCGGTGGCGTCGAGCACGGCGCTCGCGTCGCTCGTGTCGGCACCGCGTTCGAGCACATGCCAGGCGAGGGCACGGTATGCGGCGCCCGTGTCGAGGTATCCGTAGCCGAGGCGCGACGCGACGCGCTTCGCCACGCTCGACTTGCCGCTACCCGCGGGCCCGTCGATCGCGATCACGTTGTCGGCGGTTGCCAGCGGCACCACCGGGGTCGGTTCACTCATTGCCCGTGCCCGCCATCCGCCAGCCTCGCTCTTCCAACCCTGCCGTCGCCTGCGCGACGATCGCGGGCTCCACACTGATCTCGGCCAGGCCGAATGGGGCTCCGGGCGAGTGTTCGAGCCGCAGGTCTTCGACGTTCACGCCGAGTGCACCGAGATCGCTGAACAGGCGCGCCAACTGGCCCGGGGTGTCGTCGACCATGACGACGAGGTGCTCGAAGCGCCGGTTCTGCCCATGCTTGCCCGGCAGACGCTCGACACCCTCGTTGCCGCGCCGGATAGTGTCGGCGATCGTGCGTCGAGAGCCGGCGGCATCTGGATCCCGCAGCGCATCCGCGACGCGACCGAGGTCGGCGGCGAGCTGGTCGAGCACCTCGACGACCGGTTCGGAGTTTGCGCCGAGGATCTGGGTCCACAGCTCGGGAGCGGATGCGGCGATGCGCGTCGTGTCGCGAACGCCCTGGCCCGCGAGCCCGAGCGAATGCTCCGGCGCCTCGCGCAGCCGTGCAGCAAGAAGGCTCGAGACGAGCTGGGGCACGTGCGAGACGACTGCGACGGAGCGGTCATGCTCTTCGGGGGTCATCTCGATCGGCATCGCGCCGAGGTCGAGGGCGAGGCCTTCGACGATCGCCAAGTCGGCCGGCAGCGTCTCTTCGTCGCGGCAGACCACCCACGGGCGACCGATGAACAGGTCGGAGCGGGCCGAGATCGCTCCGCCGCGCTCGCGACCGGCGAGCGGGTGCGACCCGATATAACGCGTAAGGTCCACGCCGCGCTCGCGCAGCTCGTGCAGCGGGGCGAGCTTGACGCTCGCGACATCCGTCACGACAGCGTCCGGAAAGCGCGCCAATTCGGATGCGACGACATCGGCCGTCACATCCGGCGGCACGGCAACGACAACCAGGCGCGGCTCGTCGTCGGGGCGACTCAGGCGTCCGGCGCCGTAATCCACGGCCAGGCGCACCTGCGCGCGCGAGGTGTCATCAAGCACAACGTCGACGCCGAGTGCCGTCAGGGCGTGCCCCACGCTCGCGCCGAGCAGTCCCGCGCCGACCACGCGGACGGTGCCGCTGGTGCGCGCGGCAACACGTGGCGTGGTCGTGTCGGTCACTGAAATCTCCTACGGTGTGTCGCCCTGCGGCTCGTCGTCGCTCGCGAGGGCGGCATCGCGGCGCGCGAGGGTGAGCAGCGCGCCGCGTTCCACCTTAGTCAACTCCCGTGCCTGCCCCGCCGGGAGAGTTCCCAGGTGCAGCGGACCGAACTGTCGGCGGACGAGTTCACGGACCGGATGCCCCACCTCGGCCGTCATCCGGCGGACGATCCGATTGCGCCCCGAGTGCAGGGTCAGTTCGACCAGGCTCGTGCCGCCCGAGGCGTCCAAGAGCCGTGCCTTGTCGGCCGCGATGGGTCCGTCCTCGAGCTCGATGCCGCGGGTCAGCTGCGAGATCGTCTGGGCGCTGACCCGGCCCGACACCTTCGCGATGTAGACCTTCGTCACGCCGTAGGAGGGGTGCGCGAGCACATGGGCGAGCTGCCCGTCGTTGGTGAGGATGAGCAAGCCGCTCGTTTCGGCGTCGAGGCGACCGACGTTGTAGAGGCGCTCGGGCCATTCCTCGGTGTACTGGGTCAGGTCGGGGCGGCCGCGCTCATCCCGCATCGTGCTGAAAACGCCTGTCGGCTTGTTGAGCATGACGTAGCGCATGCCCGACTCGACCTGAACGGCGACGCCGTCGACATCGACCAGGTCCGACTCCGGATGAATCCGCGCACCCATCTCGGTCACCACGACGCCGTTCACCCGCACGCGCCCGTCGGCGATCAGCTCTTCGCTGACGCGGCGCGAGGCGACCCCCGCCTGGGCGAGGACCTTCTGCAGCCGCACACCGTCGGCCGAGGCATCCGTCGTCGGGAGATCTTTTTCGCTCATGCTGCTTACCGTCCCAGTGCTTCGTCGAGGCTGTCGTCGTCCGAGACATCGGGCAACAGCGGCGAGATCGGCGGTAGCTCGTCGAGCGAGTTGATGCCGAGGTTCACCAGTAGCGCGTCGGTCGTCCCGTAGTGGATCGCCCCGGTCTCGGGATCCGCGAATTCTTCCGTGATGAGGCCACGACCCAGCAGTGTTCGCACGACCGAGTCGACGTTGACGGCGCGAATCGCCGCGACCTGGCCGCGCGTGACCGGCTGCTTGTACGCGATCACGGCGAGGGTCTCGAGCGCCGCCTGCGACAACCGCGACGGCGCCTGCGTGTTGACGAACTCACTCACCAGGTCGTCGTGCTCTGCACGAACGTACAGGCGCCACCCCCCGCCGACCTCGCGCAGCTCGAACCCGCGACGCGGCCCGCCGGCCAGTCCGTCGTAGTCCGCGACCAGCGCCTCGATCGCCTGACGAACGGCGGCGACGGGTGCCGACACGGCTGTCGCGAGGGCGACGAGACTCTGCGGCTCTTCGACGACGAGCAGGATCGCCTCGAGACGGCGGGCGACGTCGGCGGTTGCTGAGCCTGTCGAAGCATCAGTGGTCATAATCGGCCCCCAGGCTCGCAAGTTGTTCGTCGGACCAGTTCTCGGCCGACCATCGGAGGGTGAGTTCGCCGAGCGGTTCGACCTGTTCGAACGACAGCGCCGCGTGGCGGTACAGCTCGAGGATCGACAGGAATCGCGCCACCACGATGCCGGGTTGCGTGACCCCGGCGACCAGCTCGCGGAAGCTCACCGACTCGGCCCGACGCAGCAACGACACGACAACCGCCGCCTGTTCGCGGATGCTGACAAGTGGCGCGTGCAGGTGCTCGAGTCCGACGTGCGGTATCTCGCGCGGGCTGAAGGCCAGCAGCGCGAGGGCGGCGAAGTCCTCGACCGATATCGTCCAGACCAGCTCCGGCACGGCCGCGCGGTGCTTCTCGTCGAGTCGCACGGCACGAGCGTGCCGCGTGTCTTCGCTCTGCAGTCGGGTGCCGAACCATCCGGACACCTCTCTGAATGCGCGGTACTGCAGCAGGCGCGCGAACAGCAGGTCTCTCGCCTCGAGCAGCGCAACGGATTCGGAATCGACGAGCTCACCCTGCGGCAGGAGCCCGGCGACCTTCATGTCGAGCAGGGTCGCTGCCACGACAAGGAACTCGCTCGCGCGCTCGAGTTCTTCGTCCGGGTCGAGCGCGCGCAGATACGAGATGAACTCGTCCGTCACCTTGCTGAGCGCGATCTCGGTGATGTCGAGTTCGTGCTTCGAGATCAGAGAGAGCAGTAGATCGAACGGGCCGTCGAAGCCCGTGACCGAGACGCGGAACCGGCCGTCGCCGTCCCCGTCTTCGACCGCCTGTGCGGCCTCAGGCGACGTCGCCACGCGCGACCAGTTCCCGCGCCAGGCGCAGGTAGGCCTGGGCGGCGGCGTGTTCGGGGGCGAATTCGATGATCGGCAGTCCCGAGACGGATGCATCCGGGAACTTCACCGTGCGGCCGATGACGGTCTCGAGCACATCGTCACCGAAGGCCTCGACAACGCGCTCGAGCACCTCACGGGCGTGGAGCGTGCGCGCGTCGTACATGGTCGCGAGAACCCCGTCGAGTTCGATCGCGGGGTTGAGGCGATCGCGCACCTTCTCGATCGTCTCGATCAGCAGGGCGACGCCGCGCATCGCGAAGAATTCGCACTCCATGGGGATCAGCACCCCGTGGCTGGCCGTCAGGGCGTTGACCGTGAGCAGCCCCAGCGAGGGCTGGCAGTCGATCAGGATGACGTCGTACTCGCGCGAGATGTGGCGCAGCACGCGCGCCAGGATCGTCTCGCGCGCGACCTCGTTGACCAGGTGCACCTCGGCGGCGGACAGGTCGATGTTGGCCGGCAGCACGTCGAGGCCCTCGGTGCGCGAGGGGACGATGATCTCGCGCGGATCGCGCTTCGTGTCGAGCAGCAGGTCGTAAACGGTCGGCACGTCGTGAGTCGCGATGCCGAGGCCGGCCGACAGCGCACCCTGCGGGTCGAAGTCGACGACGAGCACGCGGCGGCCGTAGTGCGCGAGCGATGCGGCCAGGTTGATGGTCGTGGTCGTCTTGCCGACCCCGCCCTTCTGGTTGCAGAGCGAGATGATGCGCGCCGGACCGTGCGAATCGAGCTTCGGAGGTGTGGGAAAGCCGTGGTACGGACGACCGGTGGGGCCGAGGGGTGCCTCGTCCGTCGAGGAGGCCTTCTTCGTGCCCCGCGCGCTGCCCGCCACCGATACTCCCTGCGTCACCTTGTCAACGGCACCTGAACGCCATCTCGTGGACCGATTCTAGTCACCCGCGCACCCTCGACCCCGGCGGCGCGCGCGGGCGCCGGCGTGTGTCCGACGCGTTAGCGTGCCCGCGGGTGCGATGTCGCGTACACATCGCGCAGGGCATCAACGGTCACGTGCGTGTAGATCTGCGTTGTCGCAACCGACGCATGCCCGAGAAGCTCCTGTACGACACGCACGTCGGCGCCGCCCTGCAGCAGGTGCGTAGCGAACGAGTGGCGGAGCGTATGCGGCGAGACATGGGCCGAGATCCCCGCTTTTTCGGCGGCGGCACGGATGACGAGCCAGGCGCTCTGCCGAGACAGCGGCGCCCCGCGGGCACCGAGGAACAGCCGAGGCGTCGGGCGACCCCGAAGCGACAGCTCGGGGCGCACCCGGGTCAGATAGGCATCGACCGCCTTACGGGCGAACGACCCGACCGGCACGATGCGTTCCTTGTCACCCTTGCCGCGCAGACGCACGATGTCGCCGGCGCCTTCTCCGCCCACACCGCCCCCGCCCACGAGGTCGTCCACGTCGAGCGTGACCACCTCCGACACGCGGGCGCCCGTGGCGTACATCAGCTCGAGCAGAGCCCGATCGCGGAGGCCAATGGGGTCCTCCCCCGACGGGGCCGCGAGCAACTGCTCGACCTGGTCGATCGTCAACGCCTGGGGCAGGCGCCGGGCGGCCTTCGGCGGGCGAAGCCGGGCCGACACATCCTCGTCCTCGATCCCCTCGCGGGCGAGATGCCGATGCAGCCCCCGCACCGAGGACTGCAGGCGCGCCAGGCTCGACGCGGCGGGAGGCGGGTATGCCGCGGCTCGATCGGCGACGTAGCGCCCCACGACATCCGGGGCGACGTCCGTCGTGTCGAGAAAGCCCTGGTCTGTCAGCCAGGCGACATAGTCGCCGAGGTCGCGTCGATACGCCGCGACCGTGTGCTCAGACAACCCGCGCTCGATCGAGACGTGGCGCAGGTACGCCGTCACGGCTCGATCAATGCGCACCGGGGTTCGGCTCCGTCCCGGACCCGGCTCAGCCCGCCGCGCGGCGGCGGTTCTCGGTCGCCGCTCGGCGGCGGTGTTCGGCGGCCGCGAGCACCGCGACGATCAGGATCGCGTTCTGCATCCGGCCCTCGAGCACGGCCGTCACGACATCGTCGAGCGGGACCCATTCGAGGCGGATGTCGGCCTCTTCGGCCTCGCGTGCGTACGTCTCGGGCGCGGGAGAGATGCCCTCGGCCAAAAAGATATGCACGACCTCGTCGCTGCCCCCGGGCGAGGTCTTGATGCTGACGAGTTCGCTCCACCGACTCGCCGTCAGGTCGGCCTCTTCGGCGAGCTCACGCCGTGCGGTGTCTGCGGGCGGCTCCCCCGCGATGTCGAGGAGCCCTGCCGGAATCTCCCAGTCGCGCGAGCGGATCGGATGGCGATATTGCTGCAGCAGCAGGATGCGTCCGTCGTCATCGATCGCGGCGATCGCGACAGCTCCCGTGTGGTCGACGTAGTCGCGCGACGTGGACTCGCCGTTGTAGTCGAAG
Source organism: Microbacterium lacus (assembly GCF_002812805.1). GTDB lineage: Bacteria > Actinomycetota > Actinomycetes > Actinomycetales > Microbacteriaceae > Microbacterium > Microbacterium lacus_A. The sequence goes on from NZ_NMUM01000037.1 coordinate 51,353, forward strand.
GTGTCGCTGCGTACATCCCAGACGCGGCCGGGATAGACGACCTCGCTACGCGTGATGTGGATTTCGGCCGGCTCGTCGCGCAGCGCGCTGAAATCAGTCATTTTCCACCGGATCCACGTCGAAGAGTTCGCTCGCGCGGTGACGCTCGAGCGCGGCGCCGACGAGTCCGCGGAAGAGCGGATGCGGTGCGGTCGGGCGCGACCGCAGTTCGGGGTGCGCCTGCGTGGCGATGTAGAACGGGTGCACGTCGCGCGGAAGCTCTACGTACTCGACCAGTGCCCGGTCGGGTGACAGGCCCGAGAACACCAGGCCCGCCTCCGTCAGCCGATCACGGTAGGCGTTGTTGACCTCGTAACGGTGGCGATGACGCTCCGAAATCTGCTTCGCGCCATACAGCTCGGCGGCAAGCGAGCCGTCGCGCAGGTCCGCGGCGTATAGGCCGAGGCGCATCGTGCCACCGAGGTCTCCCCCGGCGATGATCTCGACCTGCTCCGCCATCGTCGCGATGACCGGGTATTCGGTGTCGGGGTCGAACTCGCTCGACGAGGCACCCTCGAGCCCGGCGAGGTTTCGCGCGTACTCGATGACCATGCACTGCAGCCCGAGGCACAGCCCGAGCGTGGGGATGCCCTGCTCGCGCGCGAACTTCAGCGCGCCGAGCTTTCCTTCGATGCCGCGGATGCCGAAGCCACCGGGCACGCAAATGCCATCGACATCCGCCAAAGCGCGAGCCGCGCCATCCCGCGTCTCGCACAGATCCGACGGGATCCAGCGGATGTTGACGTGCGTCTCTTGCGCAAAACCACCGGCCTTGAGTGCCTCCGTGACCGAGAGGTAGGCGTCGGGTAGGTCGATGTACTTGCCGACCAGGCCGATCGTGACCTCGTGCTTGGGGTTGTGTACGGCGGCGAGCACCCGCTCCCACCGCGACCAGTCGACATCCTTCGCGTCATCGAGCCCGAGTGCGTTGACGATGTAGGCATCGAGGCCCTGGTCGTGCAGCATCGTCGGGATGTCGTAGATGCTCGGCACGTCGACGGCATTGACCACGGCGTCCTCGTCGACGTCGCACATCAGCGCGATCTTGCGCTTGTTCGACTCGGTGACGGGACGATCGCTGCGCAGCACGAGCGCGTCAGGCTGGATACCGATCGAGCGGAGGGCCGCGACCGAGTGCTGCGTGGGCTTGGTCTTCTGCTCGCCCGAGGCACCCATGAAGGGCACGAGCGAGACGTGCACGAAGAACACGTTCCGGCGCCCGAGCTCGTGGCGAATCTGACGCGCCGACTCGATGAACGGCTGCGACTCGATGTCGCCGACCGTTCCACCGACCTCGGTGATGATGACGTCCGGCTGGGGATCCTGCGTGGCCTGCAGACGCATCCGGCGCTTGATCTCGTCGGTGATATGCGGGATGACCTGCACGGTGTCGCCGAGGTACTCGCCGCGACGCTCGCGCGCGATGACCTGCGAATAGATCTGGCCGGTCGTGACGTTGGCGGCCTGGCTCAGCTCAACGTCCAGGAAGCGCTCGTAGTGACCGATGTCGAGGTCGGTCTCGGCGCCATCATCGGTGACGAAAACCTCGCCGTGCTGGAACGGGTTCATCGTTCCCGGATCCACGTTCAGATAGGGATCCAGCTTCTGCATCACGACCCGCAGACCCCGCGCCGTCAGCAGATTGCCGAGGCTCGCGGCGGTGAGGCCCTTACCCAATGAAGAAACGACACCACCGGTCACGAAGATGTGCCTCGTGATGTGTTTGGTGATGTCGTTCGATGTTCCCGATGCAGTTTCCGCCACGGGCTTTAATCCTATCAGTCGCGGGAGCCCGCGAGCCCGAGCAGCTCGCGCGCGTGCTCGAGCGCCGCGGCCGAGTCGGGAAGCCCCGACAACAGCCGCGCCATCTCGGCGGCGCGCTCGGGCCCTTCGAGCCTGCGGACACTCGAGGCGGTCACCGATCCGTCGTTCTCTTTCACGACGGTCAGGTGGTTGGTGGCGAACGCGGCCACCTGCGCGAGGTGCGTGACGACGATGACCTGGGATGCCTCGGCCAGGCGTGCCAGGCGACGCCCGACCTCGATCGCGGCGGCTCCGCCGATGCCCGCGTCGATCTCGTCGAAGACGAAGGTCGGGACGGGATCGGTCTCGGAGATGACGACTTCGATCGCCAGCATGACGCGGCTCAGTTCGCCGCCCGAGGCGCCCTTGGCGACCGCGCGGGGTTCGGCTCCGGGATGCGGGGCGAGCAGCAGGGCAACCTCGTCGCGGCCGTCCGCACTCGGGGTTCCCGCCGACACCGTGACCTGCAGGCGCGCGTCGGGCATCGCGAGCGCGCTGAGTTCGGCGGTGACGGAATCGCCGAGGGTCACGGCGGCTTCGGTTCGACGCTCGGTGAGGGTCGCTGCGGCGTCATCGAGTTCTCGTGCCGCGGTGTCCTTCTCGGCGGCGAGTTCTTCGATGCGGGCGTCGTCGCCCTCGAGCTCTGCCAGACGTGCGGCACCGGTTTCGGCAAGCGCCAGAACCTCGTCCAGCGTCGTCCCGTGGTGGCGAACGAGGGCGCCGAGCGCCGCGCGTCGCGTCTCGACGGCGTCGAGTTCGAGGGGCCCGGATTCATCGAGGTCCGCGAGGTAACCCGAGAGGTCCGTCGCGATCTCGGCGGCACGGAATCCGAGCTCGGCGACCTGCTGCGAGAACGTCTCGAGCGCGGGATCCTGGGCGCTGGCGCGTTCGAGCAGGCGGCGCGCCTCGCCGAGCAGGGTCGAAACGTCCACGGCGTCCGCCTCGGAAGACAGCGCCTCGCGGGCGCCCGCCGCCGCCGCGCGCAGCTCTTCGACGTTGGCGAGGCGTTCCGCGCGCTGAGCGAGCTCGACATCCTCACCCGGCTGCGGTGCGACATCCTCGATCTCGGCGAGGGCCGCCCGCAGCGTCTCGGCCTCGGCCGTGCGCGCGTCGCGCTGGGTCGTCAGGGACGTGTGTTCGGCGTCGAGTTCTCGCCAGCGATTCCACGCCGTGCGGTAGGCGGCGAGCGCGTCACGAACGCCCGCTCCCCCGAATCGGTCAAGGGCATCGCGCTGCGCTGCCGCCGAACGCAGGCGCAGCTGGTCGGATTGCCCGTGGACGACAACGAGATCATCGGCGAGGTCGGCGAGTACCCCGGCCGGCGCCGCGCGTCCGCCGACGCTCGCGCGGCTACGCCCCTCGGCCGTGACCGTGCGGCTCACGTACAGTTCGGCGCGGTCGGCCCCGAGCGGCTCGAGGTCTCCCCCGGCTTCGCGCACGCGGTCGGCGACGGATCCCTCGGCCGGAACGTTCCAGATTCCGGCGACCTCGGCTTGGCCGCCCGAACGGACGACCCCCGAGTCGGCGCGCTGGCCGAGCAGCAGGCCGAGGCCCGTGACGACCATCGTCTTACCGGCACCCGTCTCACCGGTGATGGCCGTGAAGCCCGGGCCGAGCGGCAGGGTCGCTTCGGCGATCACCCCGAGTCCGGCCAGGCGTACTTCCTCGATCACGCGCCCGCCCCGGGGTGGGTCGCAGGGTCGGCGTCGGATTCGGTCGGTTCGTGCATCGCCCAGGTCTCGGGCTCGGCCGATATGGGCCCGCGCCATCCTTCGACCGGCAAACGGAACTTGCGGACGAGCCGGTCGGTGAACGCCGCGGGATGCAGGCGCGCGAGACGGACGGGCTCGGGCGAGCGGCGCACCATGACGCGGGCACCGGGCGGCAGGTCGTGCGAGCGGCGGCCGTCGCACCACAGGATGCCCGTGCCATTGGTGCGCTCGAGCACCTCGATCGCGATCGTGGCCTCGGGGCCCACGACGAGCGGCTTGGCGAACAGGGCATGTGCGGACAGCGGCACGACCGCCATCGCCTCGACGGTCGGCCAGATCACGGGTCCGCCGGCCGAGAAGTTATAGGCGGTGGAACCGGTGGGGGTCGAGACGACCATGCCGTCGCAACCGAAGCTCGAGAGCGGCCGACCGTCCACCTCGAGTACGACCTCGAGCATCCGTTCGCGGCTGGCCTTCTCGACCGTCGCCTCGTTGAGGGCCCACGTTTCGTAGATCAGCGAGTCATCGGAATCCTGCACGCGCACCGCGAGCGCCAGGCGCTCCTCGACCCGGTAGTCGCCGAGGATGGCGCGGTGCACAGCCTCGTCCAGTTCATCGCGCTCGATCTCGGCGAGAAACCCGACGTGCCCCATGTTGATGCCGAGCACCGGGGCCGTGCCGCCGCGCACGAGTTCTGCGGCGCGCAGGATCGTGCCGTCGCCACCGAGCACGATCGCGAGCTCGATCTCGTCGACGGGAACGTCGATGCCGAGCGTGCCGGTGTTGTCGAACTCTTCGATCGCGGCACCCAACTGGGCTCGATCATCCGCGGAGAATACGGCGCGAGCGCCCGCTGCGACCAGGGCGGCGGTCACGCGGCGCGCAGCGGCGACCGTATCGTCACGCAGCGCATGCGCGACGACCAGGATGTTTCGCGTGCTCGTCATGCCGCTCCCGCCGGTTGGTTCGCCTCACCCATTCTGTCGGATGGCTCCCGTTCGCCGGGCCGCCCGCGCGCTGGGGAGGAGATCTCGGCTTCGGAGGACGGATGTCGAGGCATGCATCCTCCGAAGCCGAGATCTCCTCCGGCTGCGAGACTGGAGAGATGAAGGCTGCGCTGGTGCTCGCGACGCAGGTGCTCGAAGACCACCCCGCCTACTCGGACCCCGAGATCGACCTCATTCTCTTCGTCGAGAACGCGCGGAGCTTCGAGCGTCGCCCGTACCACGCGCACAAGATCGTGCTGCTGCTGGCTTCCCTGCGCCATGCGGCCGCTCGCCTCGAAGAGCGCGGCATCGCCGTCGCGTACCGCCGGATGGACGCGGACGAAACGGGCGCGAACCAGCCCAGGGAGTCGTTCGGTGACGCGGTGGGGGCGCTCGTCCGCGAGCACAACATCACCCACCTCGCCTGGATGGCGCACACCGACCCGCGCGTTCAGGGCTCGATCGAGAAGATCGCTGCCGGACACAGGCCGCAGACGCGCACCTACCCCGACGAGCTCTTCCTCACCCCCGAGGCGCTGGTCGACGAGTGGTTCGCGACACACCCGACGGCCCGGATGGAGGACTTCTACCGCTGGCAACGTCGGCGCACGGGCATCCTGATGGAGGGCGGCGCACCCGAGGGACGCCGGTGGAACTTCGACGCCGAGAACAGGCATCCGCTCCCCCGCGACAAGAAAACGAAGGCCCACACCCTCGACATCCCGACGGTGCCGATACCCGAGCCCGATGAGATCACCCGCTCGGCCATCGCGGACACGCAGCGGTTCTTCGGCGATCATCCGGGCGACCCGCGGACCTTCTGGCTCCCCGTCACCCCCGCGGGGGCACGCGCATGGGTCGATGACTTCGTCACCCGTCGCCTGTCCGATTTCGGACGCTACGAAGACGCGATGGACGCCGACGAGCCGTTCCTTTTCCACTCCGTGCTCAGCCCCCTGATCAACATCGGGCTGCTCACGCCTCAGGAAGCCGTTGACCGGGTTGAGCGGTCCGATGCCCCCCTCGAATCGCGCGAGGGTTTCATCCGCCAGGTGATCGGATGGCGGGAGTACATGCGCGGCGCTTTCCGCGCGCAGCCCGCGCTCGAGAACGCCGATTACTTCCACTTCACGCGCACCCTCGAGGCATGGTGGTACACCGCGGAAGGGATCCCCGACGACATCCCCACGCCGGTCCGCACCGTCCTCGAACGCGTCCATCGCTACGGCTACGCGCACCACATCGAGCGCCTGATGGTGCTCGGCAACTGGTTCCTGCTGCAGGGCTACCACCCACGCGAGGCCTACGAGTGGTTCTCGGCGATGTTCGTGGACGCGTACGACTGGGTCATGGTGCCGAACGTGCAGGGCATGAGTCAGTTCGCAGACGGTGGCCGTGTGGCGACCAAGCCCTATATTGCGGGCGGGGCCTACCTGCAACGCATGGGGTCGTGGTGGCCGAGCGCGAAAGCCGCGCAGGCGGATGCCTTCACCGACGCCTACTGGCAGTTTCTCGACCGCAACGAGCCCCAGCTCTCGGACAACCACAGGCTCGCCATCCCCCTGGCGCAGATGCGCAAGCGCCGCGAGAACTAACCGTCAGCGCTGGGTGAGCTCGTTCACCAGGGCGAGCCACGCGGTCGGGTTCGCAGCATCCGCGTCCGCGCCCTCATCGGCAACGTCGCGCACCCGGAACCACGCCACGAACTCGTGGTTGCCGTGCGTCCCGGGCAGCGGCGAGGCAATCACGCCATGTGTACCGAGGCCCGCGTCCCACGCCGCCCACAGCACGCCCGCAACAGCATCCGCACGCGAAGCCGGATCTGTCACCAACCCACCGCGGACGGATGTGCGGCCCACCTCGAACTGCGGCTTGATCAGCAACACGGCATCGCCAGCGGCGTCCATCGTTGCGCGGACGGCCGGAAGGACCAGCCCCAGCGAGATGAAGGACAGGTCGCCGGTCACAAGCGAGGGCGCGAGCTCTGTACCGCTCGCGGCGGCGAGGGACTCGGGCGTCATGTCGCGAACGTTGAAGCCCTCGACCGAGATGACCCCCGCGTCATCCTTGATTCGGTCCGACATCTGGCCATGCCCGACATCAACGGCGATCACCGGGTCGGCGCCGCGCTCGCGCAGCACTTGCGTAAAGCCGCCGGTCGAAGCGCCCATGTCGAGCGCCACCCGCCCCGCGACCTCGACCGGGAACGCGTCGAGCGCCGCCACGAGCTTGTGCGCGGCGCGGCTGACGTAGTGGTCGAACGCGGCGACCTCGATCAGCGACGACTCCTCGACCTTCGCCGAGGACTTCACGACGGGGCGGCCATCGACCGTCACGAGGCCCTCGGCGATCAGCCCCGCTGCGTGCGTGCGGGAACGCGCGAGTCCGCGGGCGGCCAGGGCCGCGTCCAGACGCTCACTCATCGGTCGCCGGATGCCGAAGCGCGCGGATCGGCAAGACCGCCCACGCCCTCGAGCTCACGCGAGAGTTCGTCGTACAACGCGTCGAACGCGGCGGCACGGGTCGCGAGGGGCTGCTCCTCGACCACTCGCAGGCGCGACACGAGGCTGTCGTCGAAAGATGCCTCGGGCGTGTTGCTCATCGTCCCAGGATACGACGGGGCTGACGGATGCCTCGGCGCCCCGCCTCACACGAGCCGCGGATCAACGCCCAGCGCGAAACGGGTCGTCGTAGAGCCGCTCGGGCACGCGCAGTCCGTAGATCGCACGACCCGAGTCCCAGATCGCACGGGCAGCGGCGCGAAGCAGGTCGATCTGTCGCGACCCCTCGGCCACGATCTCGACGTCGTTGCCGGCGACACGCACGGTGGCGTCACCGATCGTGACCGCGCCATCCTTCGCGCGTGCTTTAGCCGCCGGATACGGCTGCGACAGCTCACGCAGGTCGCCGAGGATGAAGTCCGGACGCGAACCGGCGGGCGCGGCAAGAACGTGCTTCGGCCGGTCGATGCCCGTCAGCACCAGGGCCGACGCGATACCGGCACGCTGGGCACCGAGGATGTCGGTGTCGAGTCGGTCGCCGATGAAGAGCGGATGCTTCGACCCGAACCGCGCGATCGCCTCGACGAAGATCGGTGTCTCGGGTTTGCCCGCGACCGTCGCGAGACGCCCGACCGCGGTGTGCACGGCGGACACGAGCGTGCCGTTCCCCGGCGCGATGCCACGAGCCTGGGGGATCGTCCAGTCCGTGTTGGTGGCGATCCACGGGATACCGCCCTCGTCCTCGGGCAGAGCCAGCGCGTACGCCGCCTCGGCCAGATCCCGCCACGCCACATCGGGCGCGAAACCTTGAACGACGGCGGCGGGCGCGTCCTCGGCGCTGCGGGTGACGACGTATCCGGCCTTCTCGACCTCGACGGTCAGGCCCTCTCCGCCGACGACCAGCACACACGAACCCGCGGGAAGCATGTCCCGCAAGAGACGCATTGCGGCCTGTGGGCTCGTGATGACGTCTTCGGGTTGAACGGCCAGCCCGAGTTCTCGCAGCTGCCCCGCAACCGTGGCGTCCGTACGCGAGGCGTTGTTGGTGATGTAGCCCAGGCGGCGCGTCTGACCCGCAGCGTTCAGCGCCTCGACAGCGTGCGGAATCGCCTGATGCCCGGCGTATACAACGCCGTCGAGATCGGCCAGGACCGCGTCGACCCCGTCGAGCGGTGTCGGGCTCGTCCTTCCGAGGAAAGCCATCAGTCGGATGCCTCGGTCTTGTCGCTCTTCACGCCCTCATCGGGCTCGGGGGTCGATTCGCCGTTGTCTTCGACATCCGCAACGTCTTCGAGATCAGCGTCTTCATCGAGATCGGCGTTTTCATCGACATCAGCGTCATCATCGAGATCGATGTCGAGCTCTTCGACCTCGTCGATCTCGAGCACGTCGTCCGAACCGTCACCATCGAGCGCCGCCTCGGCGACTTCGGCAAGCTGGGCCCATCGAGCGGCCTCGTCCAGACGTCCGAGCTCTTCGAGCACCGTGGCGCGCGCAGCGAACAGGCCGGGACTCCAGGGGAAGGCCTTGTCGGGATCCAGCTCGGGAATATCGAGCTCGCGCAGGGCGCGCTCGGGGTCGCCAAGATCCAGACGGGCGCCAGACATAGCAACCGCTAGTTCAACCCGCGTCTCGATCGGAAGCGAATCACGCTCGACCGCTCGTCCGACCTCGAGCGCGCGGTCGGGTCGCCCGACGCCACGCTCGCTGTCGACCATCATCGCGATCTGGTCGTCGCTACCCGAAATACGCCGATACGTGCGCAATTCGCGAAGCGCCAGCGCAAAGTCGCCCACGGAGTACGCCGTGATCGCGAGCGATTCCCGGACGACCGCGACGCGGCCCGCCTTGCGGGAAGCCGCGAGGGCGTGCTCGTGCGCAAGTGCCGGGTCTTCGTCAATCAGACGGACGGCCATCGCCAGGTGGCGACCGACCGTATCGGCGTTCTCCTTGCTCAGGGTGCGCAGTTCGTTTCGCGCACTCGGGTGCAGATCACGGGCTGTGACATCGTCGGGCAGGAACGGATCAGGAATGCGCGGCTCGAAGTCACGATCGCGGTCCCGGGGCGGGGCGTCGCTGCGGTTATAAGTGGGACGACCAGAGTTGCCGTCGCGGCGTTCGTAGGGTGGGCGCGAACCTCCGCCATCACGGTTCTCGTACGGTCGACGAGGCCCGTCGCCGTCACGCTTGACGTAGGGCGGACGCGAGGAGTTCCCGTCACGCTTCTCGTATGGACGACGCGGCGCGTCGCCATCACGCTTCACGTACGGCGGACGTGAGCCACCGCTGTCACGGTTTTTGTATGGGCGCCGCGGAGCGTCACCATCACGCTTGACGTAGGGCGGACGCGAGGAGTTGCCATCACGCTTGACGTAGGGCGGACGCGAGGAGTTGCCATCACGCTTCTCGTACGGCGGACGCGAAGAGTTGCCATCACGCTTCTCGTACGGCGGACGCGATGAATTGCCATCACGCTTCTCGTACGGCGGACGCGATGAATTGCCATCACGCTTCTCGTAAGGCTTGCGCGGAGCATCACCGTCGCGCTTCACGTACGGCGGACGCGAACCACCGCTATCCCGGTTCTCATACGGGCGACGGGGCGCATCACCATCACGCTTCACGTAGGGCGGACGCGAGGAATTCCCGTCACGCCTCTCGTACGGCTTGCGCGAAGCGTCACCATCGCGCTTCACATATGGCTTGCGTTGAGCATCGCCCCCACGAGGCGTGCTCGGACGGCGATCAGCGCCACCACCGGTGCGGGGCGAACGTCCGGAGGCGCCGCGCGCTCGATCGGGCCCACCGCGACGCTCATCGTCCTTGCGGTCGTCGTCTGCCATGTTTCCGATCCTTTCGCGAACCGCCCGTCGGCGGAATCGCACTGTTGCAAAACAACTGTGTTAACGAAGAAAGGGCCACCCAGCATTGGGTGGCCCTTTCTTGAAAGAAGTCCGGCGGTGTCCTACTCTCCCACAGGGTCTCCCCTGCAGTACCATCGGCGCTGAGAGGCTTAGCTTCCGGGTTCGGAATGTAACCGGGCGTTTCCCTCTCGCTATGGCCGCCGAAACACTATTGATGTTTCAATCAGCATAACAAAGTCATTGTTATGCGGTTCTCGACCGTACATCGAGAACCACTCAGTGGACGCAAGCACCTAGCAAAAATAGGTGATTATCAAATCATCGGCTTATTAGTACCGGTCAGCTACACGTGTTGCCACGCTTACACACCCGGCCTATCAACCCAGTAGTCTGGCTGGGAGCCTCTCGCCCGAAGGCATGGAAATCTCATCTTGAGGCCGGCTTCCCGCTTAGATGCTTTCAGCGGTTATCCATCCCGAACGTAGCTAATCAGCGGTGCCCTTGGCAGGACAACTGACACACCAGAGGTTCGTCCAACCCGGTCCTCTCGTACTAGGGTCAGATCCTCTCAAATTTCCTACGCGCGCAGCGGATAGGGACCGAACTGTCTCACGACGTTCTAAACCCAGCTCGCGTACCGCTTTAATGGGCGAACAGCCCAACCCTTGGGACCTACTCCAGCCCCAGGATGCGACGAGCCGACATCGAGGTGCCAAACCATGCCGTCGATATGGACTCTTGGGCAAGATCAGCCTGTTATCCCCGAGGTACCTTTTATCCGTTGAGCGACAGCGCTTCCACAAGCCACTGCCGGATCACTAGTCCCGACTTTCGTCCCTGCTCGACTTGTCAGTCTCACAGTCAAGCTCCCTTGTGCACTTACACTCGACACCTGATTACCAACCAGGTTGAGGGAACCTTTGGGCGCCTCCGTTACTTTTTGGGAGGCAACCGCCCCAGTTAAACTACCCATCAGGCACTGTCCCTGAACCGGATTACGGTTCTAAGTTAGATATCCAGAGTGACCAGAGTGGTATTTCAACAATGACTCCACCTGAACTAGCGTCCAAGCTTCAAAGTCTCCCACCTATCCTACACAAGCCACACCGAACACCAATACCAAACTATAGTAAAGGTCACGGGGTCTTTCCGTCCTGCTGCGCGTAACGAGCATCTTTACTCGTAATGCAATTTCGCCGAGTTCGCGGTTGAGACAGTTGGGAAGTCGTTACGCCATTCGTGCAGGTCGGAACTTACCCGACAAGGAATTTCGCTACCTTAGGATGGTTATAGTTACCACCGCCGTTTACTGGGGCTTAAATTCTCAGCTTCGCCTTGCGGCTAACCGGTCCTCTTAACCTTCCAGCACCGGGCAGGCGTCAGTCCGTATACATCGTCTTGCGACTTGGCACGGACCTGTGTTTTTAATAAACAGTCGCTACCCACTAGTCTCTGCGGCCTCCAAACGCTTTCGGAGCAAGTCCTTATACGTCGAAGGCCCCCCTTCTCCCGAAGTTACGGGGGCATTTTGCCGAGTTCCTTAACCACGATTCTCTCGATCTCCTTGGTATTCTCTACCTGACCACCTGAGTCGGTTTGGGGTACGGGCCACTAGAACCTCGCGTCGATGCTTTTCTTGGCAGCATAGGATCACCGGATCTTGCCCTTGCGGGCTCCCCTTCGTGTCTCAGCCTTAATGAGAGACGGATTTGCCTATCTCTCGGCCTACACACTTGGCCTCGGACTACCATCGCCGAGGACCGGCTACCTTCCTGCGTCACACCTGTTAATACGCTAACCGCACCAGAATGGGGTCGTGCGCTAGGCCCAACGCTTCACCCCGAAGGGATCCGTCAGTGGGATTCAGACACTTAGCACTACTGGATTAGTTTGGGCGGTTCTTCGCGGGTACGGGAATATCAACCCGTTGTCCATCGACTACGCCTGTCGGCCTCGCCTTAGGTCCCGACTTACCCAGGGAAGATTAGCTTGACCCTGGAACCCTTGGTCTTTCGGAGGACATGTTTCTCACATGTCTTTCGCTACTCATGCCTGCATTCTCACTCGTGTAGCCTCCACGGCTGGTTCACACCGCCGCTTCGCTGGCCACACGACGCTCTCCTACCCATCAATACGGCTGGACCACGAAGGCCTACCAATAATATCAATGCCACAGCTTCGGTGGCGTGCTTGAGCCCCGTTACATTGTCGGCGCGGAATCACTTGACCAGTGAGCTATTACGCACTCTTTCAAGGGTGGCTGCTTCTAAGCCAACCTCCTGGTTGTCAAGGCAACTCCACATCCTTTCCCACTTAGCACGCGCTTTGGGACCTTAGATGGTGGTCTGGGTTGTTTCCCTCTCGACTATGAAGCTTATCCCCCACAGTCTCACTGCTGCGCTCTCACTTACCGGCATTCGGAGTTTGGCTGACGTCAGTAAGCTTTTGGGCCCCATCGGCCATCCAGTAGCTCTACCTCCGGTAAGAAACACGCAACGCTGCACCTAAATGCATTTCGGAGAGAACCAGCTATCACGAAGTTTGATTGGCCTTTCACCCCTATCCACAGCTCATCCCCTCAGTTTTCAACCTAAGTGGGTTCGGTCCTCCACGAAGTCTTACCTTCGCTTCAACCTGGCCATGGATAGATCACTTCGCTTCGGGTCTAGGACATGCGACTGAATCGCCCTATTCAGACTCGCTTTCGCTACGGCTACCCCACTCGGGTTAACCTCGCCACATATCGCTAACTCGCAGGCTCATTCTTCAAAAGGCACGCTGTCACCCCTACTAAGGAGGCTCCAACGGTTTGTAAGCAAACGGTTTCAGGTACTATTTCACTCCCCTCCCGGGGTACTTTTCACCTTTCCCTCACGGTACTTGTCCGCTATCGGTCATCTGGGAGTATTTAGGCTTACCAGGTGGTCCTGGCGGATTCACACGGGATTTCTCGGGCCCCGTGCTACTTGGGATACTTCTCGCGCTGAGGGCAACATTTCGACTACGGGGTTGGCACCCTCTATGACTGGTCTTTCAATACCATTCGTCTATATTGTCTCATCACGCTTGTTGCTCGGCAGAGCAACATGAAAAGTCCCACTACCCCGAATATGCAACTCCTGCCGGATATCACACATACTCGGTTTAGCCTCTTCCGGTTTCGCTCGCCACTACTAACGGAATCGCGGTTGCTTTCTCTTCCTGTGGGTACTGAGATGTTTCACTTCCCCACGTTCCCTCTACCCGCCCTATATATTCAGGCGGGAGTCACTGGGTCAGCACGCTGCCCAGCGGGGTTTCCCCATTCGGAAATCCTCGGATCAAGGTGTGCTTATCCACTCCCCGAGGCTTATCGCAGATTGCTACGTCCTTCTTCGGCTCCAGATGCCAAGGCATTCACCGTTTGCTCTTAAAGATTTGAAATCACATGAGTTTGAATCAGAATCGGTTCTGAGCTAAAAGCTCAACTCGAAATTGATTAATGATCTATAAGATCATCTTTGTGAGCCGATCAAAAGATCGACTCAAAGATGCTCGCGTCCACTGTGTAGTTCTCAAAGTACGGGCGGTACCTTCCCGCGATGCCATCCTGTGGCAACGAAGAAAGGTCCTGAGGTTCGTCTGCTCCGACCCGTAGGCCGAGCGCATCCGGTCCCTCAGGACCCAACAGCGTGCATGTGCCGCGAGAGCGACCTGAACCTTTCCAGCTGCAAGCAGCGTACTGAGTTCGGGACGTTCCGATACGGCACCTTGTCTAATGTTCCACCCATGAGCTACCAGTCGAGAACGTGTGTCTCGAATCTGGCTCTGGAAGGCCCGAAGGCCTCCAAGTGCTCCTTAGAAAGGAGGTGATCCAGCCGCACCTTCCGGTACGGCTACCTTGTTACGACTTAGTCCTAATTACCAATCCCACCTTCGACGGCTCCCTCCACAAGGGTTGGGCCACCGGCTTCAGGTGTTACCGACTTTCATGACTTGACGGGCGGTGTGTACAAGACCCGGGAACGTATTCACCGCAGCGTTGCTGATCTGCGATTACTAGCGACTCCGACTTCATGAGGTCGAGTTGCAGACCTCAATCCGAACTGGGACCGGCTTTTTGGGATTCGCTCCACCTTACGGTATTGCAGCCCTTTGTACCGGCCATTGTAGCATGCGTGAAGCCCAAGACATAAGGGGCATGATGATTTGACGTCATCCCCACCTTCCTCCGAGTTGACCCCGGCAGTATCCCATGAGTTCCCACCATTACGTGCTGGCAACATAGAACGAGGGTTGCGCTCGTTGCGGGACTTAACCCAACATCTCACGACACGAGCTGACGACAACCATGCACCACCTGTTTACGAGTGTCCAAAGAGTTGACTATTTCTAGCCCGTTCTCGTATATGTCAAGCCTTGGTAAGGTTCTTCGCGTTGCATCGAATTAATCCGCATGCTCCGCCGCTTGTGCGGGTCCCCGTCAATTCCTTTGAGTTTTAGCCTTGCGGCCGTACTCCCCAGGCGGGGAACTTAATGCGTTAGCTGCGTCACGGAATCCGTGGAATGGACCCCACAACTAGTTCCCAACGTTTACGGGGTGGACTACCAGGGTATCTAAGCCTGTTTGCTCCCCACCCTTTCGCTCCTCAGCGTCAGTTACGGCCCAGAGATCTGCCTTCGCCATCGGTGTTCCTCCTGATATCTGCGCATTCCACCGCTACACCAGGAATTCCAATCTCCCCTACCGCACTCTAGTCTGCCCGTACCCACTGCAGGCTGGAGGTTGAGCCTCCAGTTTTCACAGCAGACGCGACAAACCGCCTACGAGCTCTTTACGCCCAATAATTCCGGATAACGCTTGCGCCCTACGTATTACCGCGGCTGCTGGCACGTAGTTAGCCGGCGCTTTTTCTGCAGGTACCGTCACTTTCGCTTCTTCCCTGCTAAAAGAGGTTTACAACCCGAAGGCCGTCGTCCCTCACGCGGCGTTGCTGCATCAGGCTTGCGCCCATTGTGCAATATTCCCCACTGCTGCCTCCCGTAGGAGTCTGGGCCGTGTCTCAGTCCCAGTGTGGCCGGTCACCCTCTCAGGCCGGCTACCCGTCGACGCCTTGGTGAGCCATTACCTCACCAACTAGCTGATAGGCCGCGAGCTCATCCCTGACCGAAGTTCTTTCCAGCTTCTGAAGATGCCTTCGAAGCTCGTATCCGGTATTAGCAGCTGTTTCCAACTGTTATCCCAGAGTCAGGGGCAGATTGCTCACGTGTTACTCACCCGTTCGCCACTGATCCAGAGAGCAAGCTCTCCTTCACCGTTCGACTTGCATGTGTTAAGCACGCCGCCAGCGTTCATCCTGAGCCAGGATCAAACTCTCCGTGAAAGAATTTTGCTGCGACAAGACCGGAATGGGTCGAGCCGAGCGAGTTTGATCTGACGATCGGATGTCATTACTGACATATCCGTTTAATCTCAAAAGAATCTCATCGGTCAGACAAGCTGACCGCGAGGTTTTTTGGCATTTGACAAGTGCACGCTGTTGAGTTCTCAAGGATCGGATGCTCCTGCGCCGTGTCTCTCGACCGTCCCGCAGGGCAACTTCTCTATCTTACATCCTCTGTGCGAGATGTCAAAACGACATTCTCAGCTCTTCGCGACCCGAACTTCATGTTCGTAGGCGCTCCGATCAGAGGAGACCCCATCGTAAACCCGAAGGTTTCCGACACTCAAGAGTGTTGGTTTTGATGGGGGTGTTCTTCGCTTGAGGAGGGGAAGCTTTCGGGGCCTCACCGCGCTCCTTTGGGGCGAACAGGTATTACCTTACGTGGGATTTTGCGGGGCGGGCAAATTGCGGTGCGTCCCGGGCGTGTCGCGCATGTTTCCGGCGTTTTTCCGGCGCCGTCACAGGAGCCAGTGGCGGGGCTACGATCGCGACCATGATCGATCCCGCAGAAACCGACGTCGCCACCGACAGCCCGACGACGTCCGTCCCGCTGCGCTCATGCCTGGCCGTCGGCAAGCTCGCGTGGGACAGCGTTTCCGCAGCATCGCTCGCGGCCGCTCGACTGGCCTCCGCACAGACACAGGTTCCCGATCCCGTCCGAGTTGCCGTGGCGTACTCGAGCGAGCGCCACATCCGCTTCGACGGTGAACCACCCTGCCCCTGGGCGCCATTCTCGGGCTTCTTCCGCACATCCGACGGCTGGGTGCGGACCCACGGCAACTACCCGCACCATGCCCGTGCGCTCCGGGCGGCCTTGGGTCTGGGCGCACACGCAGACGCAGACGCAGACCGGGATGCCGTGGTTCGAGCCCTGGCGTCGATGCCGGCGGGCGTGGCAACGCAGGCGATCACCGCGCGGGGCGGCATCTGCGTCGGCGTGATGCACGAGAACCCGGGCATTGACGCCGTTCTCGCCGAGGAGCCTGTTGTACGGGTCGATCGACTCAGCCCCTCCCCCATTCGCCCGCGCACATGGGGGCCGACGTCGGCGCCGTTGCGAGGCATCCGGGTCCTGGATCTGACGCGCGTGATCGCGGGACCTGTTGCCACCCGCACTCTGGCGCTCCTCGGCGCCGACGTTCTGCGAATCGACCCTCCCCACAACCCGGAGCTGCCGATGCAGCACGCGGACACGGGTCACGGAAAGCGGTCTGCGCTTCTGGATCTTCACCAGCCGAGTCAGCTCGATGTATTCGACCGCCTTCTCGCTGATGCGGACGTGATCGTTCTCGGGTATCGACCCGCCGGTCTGGCGCACCTGGGGCTCGAACCCGCGGCGCTGGCCTCTCGCCATCCCGGAATCATCGTCGCGCGTCTGTCGGCATGGGGTTTTGAGACGTCGTCCGCCGACCGCCGTGGATTCGACAGCATCGTGCAGGCCGCGAGCGGCATCGCCTGGATCGAGTCACGCGAGGACGGCATCCCCGGAGCACTCCCCGCACAGGCGCTCGACCACAGCGCCGGGTACCTGCTCGCCGCCGAGATCATGAGCCTGCTCGAGCGGCAATCGGTCGAGGGTGGATCGTGGCTCGCCGAAACGTCCCTCCGCCGCGTCGCCGCGGAGCTGCTTCGCATGCCTCGGACGGCCGAGCCGAATGCCGCCGAGTCCTTCGAACCCGCCCCGCACCTGCAGACGTTCGATTTCGACGGCGGGATTCTCACGACCGCAGGCCCCGCGATCGCGTACGTGGGCGGGCCGGATGCGTTCGCCCCTCCGCGCACCTGGGGCGGCGACGCCCCGGCCTGGCTCTAGACGTCCGACAGGGGTCGGCGCATCAGCTGCAACACGATCGCCAACACCAGGGTGAGCCCACCCCAGAGGCCCACTGCGGGCGGAAGCACGAGATAAGCGAGGTGTTCGACGCCGAAACCCGAACGCAAAGGACCGAAGAGCATCAGCCCGCCGACCCACGCGATCACGAGAAATGCCGGCAGCGATATCCACCACGCGACGCGGACAAAGCCCGGGGCGCGATCCTGCGGGGGCACGGGACGACGTGGGCGAAGCCATACAACGGCCCAGATTCCGATCACGAGCAGTCCGAAAACCGAGGAGCCGTACTGCAGCCACTTGTATCCGAGGAGCGGACCCCATCGCTCGGCCAGCAGCGGGAACACCCGTAGCCCCCAGCGATCAAGGTGCGTGAAGAGGTCCCACGCGATGTGACTCGCGACCCCGATCGCGAGAGACACGACGAGAAGCAGGATGCTCGCCGGCGAGATCTTCCCGGCCGAGGCGCCGGGCCGATGCAGCGCGAAGGTCTCGCGCGCGGATGCGCGAGCCCCGGCGTCCCATCCGTCCGGGAGCCGTTCGGCCAGCACCATCGGCACCAGATCACGCGCGACCGGCCGCAACACGCAGCGCCACACCAACAGCAGCGCGAGCGCGACGACCACCGTGACCGGAAGCCACGACCAGGTGTGCGTGGCCGAGTAACGCAATCCGAAACCGCGCAGGAAGATCGGCAGGTCCGGCGTCATCGCTCCGATCGCGATCGCCGCCGGTACGAGTGGCGTGCGAATGAACGGCAGCGCGACGACCGCGTGACTCGGAGTGAAGGGCATACGCTCAGCTCTCGAATCGGGTCATCGGACGAAAACGCCCGCCAAGGTCTTCTTTCCGCGCCGGAGGACCGAGACCCCGCCGGGCAGCGCGCCCGAAACGATGACGGATTCGTCGGCCACCCGCTCGCCGTCGAGACTCACGCCGCCCTGCGCTATCGCACGGCGCGCCTCGGACAGGCTCGCCACGAGCCCCGTGTCGACGAGCGCTCGGACGATGTCGGTGCCCGCGGGCAACTCGGCGTGCGGCAGTTCACGCAGGGCCGACTCGAGCGTCGACGCGTCGAGTGCGGTCAGGTCACCGCCCTGGAAGAGGGCCTCTGATGCGGCGATCACAGCGGCCGCCGCATCCGTCCCGTGCACGAGCGCGGTGACCTCGAGCGCCAGCCGCTTCTGCGCCTCGCGGCGGAACGGCTCGGATTCGACGAGCTTCTCGTACCGCTCGATCTCGTCTCGACCGAGGAACGTGAAGATCTTCAGTCGCGCGATCACGTCCGCATCGAGCGTGTTGAGCCAGAACTGGTAGAACGCGTACGGGCTGCACATCTCGGCATCGAGCCAGATCGCGTTGCCCTCGCTCTTGCCGAACTTCGTACCGTCGCTGTTCGTGATGAGCGGCGTGCCGAGCGCGTGCACCGACGTGCCCTCCACGCGATGGATCAGATCCACACCGCTCGTGAGGTTTCCCCACTGGTCACTGCCGCCGGTCTGCAGAACGCAGCCGTACGACCGGTAGAGCTCGAGGTAGTCCAGCCCCTGCAGGATCTGGTAGCTGAATTCGGTGTAACTGATGCCGGCGTCGGAATTCAGCCGGGCACTCACGGCATCCTTCTTGATCATGGTCCCGACGCGGTAGTGCTTGCCGATCTCGCGCAAGAAGTCGATCGCAGTGAGCGGGGCCGTCCAGTCGAGGTTGTTGACCATCCGCGCGGCGTTCTCGCCCTCGAAGCTGAGGAAGCGTTCGACCTGAGCACGCAATCGGTTCACCCACTCGGCGACGGTCTCGGGCGTGTTGAGTGTTCGCTCGGCCGTGGGGCGCGGATCGCCGATCAGCCCCGTCGACCCACCGACCAGACCCAGCGGGCGGTGGCCCGCGAGCTGGAGTCGACGCATCGTGAGCAGCTGCACCAGGTTGCCGAGGTGCAGGCTCGGTGCCGTCGGGTCGAACCCGCAGTAGTAGACGATCGGGTCGCCGCCGAGCATCTCGCGAAGCGTCTCGGCATCGGTCGAGACATGCACGAGTCCGCGCCAGACGAGATCATCCCAGACGTTGTCGAAGGAGGGATCCCGCACGGGAGGGGTCACGGTGAGGGCATCGGATGGCACGCCCACGAGGTTATCAGCGGCCCACGCGGCGCCCGCACGGGACCGGGAATGTGCGAAAGATGCTCACGCTCCGACGGAGCCGAGAACCCACCATACGAGAAGGGCGGCGGCGAGCGCTGTCACCCAGCTGACCATGCTGCCGACGAGAAAGTACTCGGCTCGGTCGCCGTTCTCACCGTCGCGCGAGATCTCGGGGAATCGGACGATGCCCTTCGCCGCGATGACGGCCGCGAGCAGGGTGTAGGCACCCGTGAGCGTCAAAGCGAAGACGAGCAGGCGCTCGAGGGGCCCGATCAGCCTGCCGCCCTTGAGCACCGAAGCCCGGGCCGCGGGAGGAGGGGGCGGCATCGGCGGCGCGCCCGCGACATCCCGCCCGGCTCCCGCCTCAGGCGGCTGGACCACGCGTTCGAGTGCGAGAGCCGAACGCACGATCACGTTGCCCGACTCCAGCAAGAACACGACGGTGCCCGCGAGCAGGATCATGTCGGCGACGGACAGCGGCCCGAACGGCGAGGCGATCAGCGGAAACGTCGCGAGCGCTCCCCCGCCGCTACCCGGCAGACGGCCACCCACCAGGATGCCGGTGAAGCAGATGACGAGCAGTCCCAGCATCGGCCAGGCACCCGCCCGGCCACCGCCCGCGTGCGGCATGAGCGCAACCCAGACCCCGGCGGAGACGAGGGCGACCACGATCGCGACGGGCGCGGCCGCAACGATACCGACCGCGATGACCGCGAGCGCCACCACGGCAAACCCGATCGCGCGGCGCGCACGCACGCGCGTGAAGGCGCGCACCAGGTCGGCAGCCCCGATCGCCACCAAAACAAGACCGGTCAGGATCACGAGGCCGCCCGGCGGGTGAGGGACTGGAATCCTTCGACGAGCGCCGACGCTCCCGCTCCGGTGAGCGCCTGCGAAACGGCGGATTGCGTGATGCCCTCGTTGCGGGCGAGATCCTTCTGGGGCCGATCCAAGCAGCGCCCGTAGGTCAGGCGACGCGTTCGTTCGGACATCGCCGTGACGATCTGGTCACGCGCCAGCAGGTAGGCGTTCGCGAGCGGCACGGATGTCGACATGCCCTCAGTCTCGTCGGCATCACCGACAACCCAGGCACGTGCGCTCGGCGCGGCGCGGCGCTGCTTCGCGTGAACCGTGTTGATCGCCTCCCGCGCCGCCCACCAGGCCGGCCCCTCGGGAATCTCCCCCGCGGCCGTCGGGATGGGCGAGAGTGCGCCGATCCCCATCCCGAATCGGAACGCCACGGCATCCGGGAGCGTCAGTTGCAGGAGCAGCGTCGAGGCGAGCGCAGCCTCGAGCGTGTCGTAGACGGCCTGCTGCTCGTCGCCCGCGGTCGGACGGAACGGCTGGCGGGCCAGCGGAAAGTCCGCTTCCACCCGGGCGATCGCATCGTCGAGCGTATGTTGAGCGGACTCGCGGTCGTCGAGCCGGCGAGATCCGATGATGTCGGCGATCACAGCGATGGGCATGGAATAAGCATATAGCTTATTACTCAGAGATATAAGCCCTTTGCTTATTTACGAAAGATATTTCGTCGGGCCTTCGTCTAAGCGGTTGACCGAAGGTCAGACCCCGAGCGAGTGGCTCGTCGCCTGTGCCCGCGCGACGAGCTCAGCACGTTGCTCTGTCACCCGCACGGGCGCGGTACCACCGACCCCCGAACGACTCGCGACGGAACCCTCGATCGTAAGGACCTCACGCACCTCGGGGGTGAGCAACGGCGAAACCTGCGCGAAGAGGTCATCCGAAGCATCCTCGAGTCCGATCCCGCGCTCCTCGCAGGCGCGAACCAGTGCGCCCGAAATCTCGTGCGCGTCGCGGAACGGTACCCGCCGGCGCACGAGCCAGTCGGCCACGTCGGTCGCGAGAGAGAAACCCTCGGGGGCGAGCCGCGCCATCCGCTCGGTATCAAAACGCAGGGTCGCGATCATGCCCGTGACCGCGGGAAGAAGCACCTCGAGAGTCACGACGGCATCGAAGACGGGTTCTTTGTCTTCCTGCAGGTCGCGGTTGTACGCCAGCGGCAAGCCCTTGAGCGTCGCGAGCAGGCCGGTCAGGTCGCCGATCAGACGCCCCGCCTTGCCGCGCGTGAGCTCGGCGATATCGGGGTTCTTCTTCTGCGGCATGATGCTCGAGCCCGTCGAATACGCATCGTCGAGCGTCACGAATCCGAACTCGCGCGTGTTCCAGAGGATGATCTCTTCCGCGAAACGGGACAGGTCGATGCCGATCATCGCGGCGATGAACGAGAACTCGGCCACCACATCGCGTGCCGCGGTGCCATCGAGCGAGTTCTCGGAGGGGCGGTCGAGCCCCAGTTCACGGGCGACGAGCGCCGGGTCAAGACCCAGGCTCGACCCGGCCAACGCTCCCCCGCCATACGGCGAGACCGCGGCCCGCGCCCGCCAGTCGCGCAGGCGCTCGAGGTCCCGCACGAGCGGCCAGGCGTGGGCCTGCAGATGGTGCGCCAGAAGGATCGGCTGGGCGTGCTGCAGGTGGGTCCGACCTGGCATGATCGCGGAGCCCGCGGCATCCGCCTGCGAGACGAGAGCGTCGATGACGCGCAGAATGTCTCGGGCGATGACCGTCGCGTGGTCGAGCAGATACATCCGCACGAGCGTCGCGATCTGGTCGTTGCGACTGCGCCCGGCGCGCAGCCGACCGCCGAGTTCGGCGCCGGCCCGCTCGATCAGCCCGCGCTCGAGCGCGCCGTGGACGTCCTCATCCGAATCAGCCGCGACGAACGCGCCCGACGCGACGTCGGCGGCGAGTTCGTCAAGGGCCGCGTGCATGGCCGTGAGCTCTTCGGCTTCGAGGTATCCGGCCGCGGCGAGCGCGGTGGCGTGCGCCTTCGAGCCGGCGATGTCATAGGGCGCGAGCACCCAGTCGAAGTGCGTCGAACGGCTGAGAGCGGCCAGCTCGGGCGAGGGTCCACCCGCGAATCGCGCGCCCCAGAGGGCTCCTTCATTCGTGCCCTGCGCCTTGTCGTTGCTCACTGCTCCACCCTATCGACGGCCTGGCCGGCGCCCCGCCGACGGCGACCCGCGAGGCGTGAGACGCGATCGAGCGCCCACTCGAGCGGCCCGCGCCCCACCACCAGCGCCCAGAGTGTGCACGCGACGATCGTCCACACGACGAACGGGACGAAGGGATCGGTGTCACGGAATGCCTCGAGCGTCGATTCGCCGGGGTCAGGCGTCGGCTGCAGAACCCACCAGGCGACGATCTGGCCCACGTAAGCGGTGAGCGGCATCGACCCGACCGCCCGCAGGGGCAAGGTGAGCCATCCGATCGGACCGAGCCACGCACCCGCCCACCAGGGGCGGGTCAGGAGCAGGCAGAGTCCCAGCACCGCGAGCGCGAAGCCCCCGGACCCGAACACCTCCAGCAGCCCGTCGGAGTGCGCATCGGCGGTCCATACGAGCGCGAAATACGTGTCGGGGGCGGCGGGGAACGCGACGGCGAGCGTGTAGGCGAGCACCGCCAGCCCCGCTCCCACGAGAACGAGAGCGGCCTGGGTGCCGAGCGAGCGAAGGTCGAGGCGCCCGACGCCGAGTCCCGCCACGATGAACGCGATCCACACCGGGAACGGATAGTTCAGCCCCAGCAGCAGGCCGATCTCGGCCCCGATCTGGGTGTCCCAGAACGGCAGCTGCCCGATGAGCGCCTGCACCCACGGCATCACGAGGCCGAGCACGGCCGCGAGTGCGAACAGGAATGCCGGGCGCGCACGCAACAGCGGCAGGGCCAGCAAGAAGAGGATGGCGTACGCGGGAAGGATGACGTAGACCGGCACCTGCGTCAGGATCAGCAGCACCCCGATCACCCAGATGCACAGTGCGCGCAGGGCGAGCCGAGCGGACGCACGTTCCCGTGCCGCGCCACTCACGGGGGTACGTCCCCCCGTGATGAGCGCGATCGAGACACCCGCGATCGTCGCGAACAGGATGGAGGAGCGGCCGTTCGCGACATCCGTCCACGTCGACACATCCGTCGGGTCGAACGGATCGATCCACAACAGGTGTGCCGCGAACATCCCGATCACGGCCAGACCGCGCGCGAGGTCGAGCCCGGCGACGCGGCGAGGGCCGTTCAGCCTGCGCCAGTTGTCCGCGAGCCAGGGGCGTTTCGACTCGCTGCGCTCGCTCAACGACCGGGTCCGCTCAGGCCTGCTGCAACAGCCACACCAGCAGCGCCTTCTGCGCGTGGAGCCTGTTCTCGGCCTCGTCCCAGACGACCGATTGAGGGCCATCTATGACGTTCGCGTCGACCTCGTACCCGCGGTCGGCGGGCAGGCAGTGGATGAAGATCGCATCCGGCTTCGCGAGCGCCATGGTCTCTTCGGTCACCTTGTAGGCGCCGAGATCCCGCAGGCGTGCGATCTTCTCCTCTTCCTTACCCATCGACACCCAGGTGTCGGTCACGATGACGTCTGCCCCGGCCGCGGCCTCGACCGGATCGGTGTAGAGCGTGACCGAACCGCCGGTTGTCGCCGCGATGCGATCCGCATCGGCGACGACGTCCTCGCGGGGCGAGTAGTCCTCGGGCGATGCGACGCGCACGTGCATTCCGGCCGTCGCACAGGCCAGCACGTACGAGTGGGCCATGTTGCTCATGCCGTCGCCGAAGAACGTCAGCGTCAGCCCCTTCAGCGCACCCTTGTGTTCGCGGATCGTCAGCAGATCCGCGAGCAACTGGCAGGGGTGAAAGTCGTCGGACAGCGCGTTGACGACGGGCACCCGCGTGTCCTGGGCCATCTGTTCCAGCCCCGCCTGCGCATATGTGCGCCAGACGATCGCCGCGACCTGACGCTCGAGCACGCGCGCCGTGTCGGCGGGGGTCTCTTTGCCTCCGAGCTGACTGTTCGCGGTCGAGATGATGAGCGGCGTTCCCCCGAGGTCGGCAATGCCGACGGCGAACGAAACGCGCGTGCGGGTCGAGGACTTGTCGAAGATCACCGCGACGGTCTGGGGCCCGGCGAGCGGCTTCTGGGCCCAGCGATCCTTCTTCAGCTCGATCGCAAGATCGAGGATCTCGGCCTGCTCGGCCGCGGTGATGTCGTCGTCGCGCAGGAAGTGGCGGGTCATGCGGGAACCTCCGTAGGTTCGGGCGTGGATGTGGATTCGGATGTCTCGATCAGCAGTGCGTCCGCGACGGTCGAGAGGGATGCGGCGAAGAGTTCGAAGAACTCCGCCACCTCGGCATCGCCGATCGTCAGGGGCGGCGCGAGGCGGATCGTGTCATCGTTCGCGGCGTTGACGATCAGGCCGTGCTCTTGTGCCGCCGCGACAACGGCCTTCGCGACCGGATGCGTCAACGCCACGCCGATCAGCAGGCCCTGGCCGCGGGTCCCGGCGATCAGGGGTGAGCCGAACGCCTCGACGCCGGCGCGCAGTTCCGCGCCCCGGGCCGCCGCGTTCTCGACGAGTCCGGCGCGCTCGATCTCGCCGAGGACCGCGCCTGCGACCGCCGTACCGAGGGCGTTGCCGCCGAAGGTCGAGCCGTGCGTGCCCGGGTAGAAGAGGTCGCTGGCCGCGCCGAACGTGATGAGAGCCCCGATCGGGAATCCGCCGCCGATGCCCTTCGCGACCGTGATCGCATCGGGCGTGATGCCTTCGTGCTGAAATCCGAACCAGCGCCCGGTGCGACCGGCACCGGTCTGGATCTCGTCGATGATCAGCAGCGCACCGTGCTTCTCGGTCAGTTCGCGAGCCGCGCGCAGGTACCCCTCGGGCAGTTCGACGACGCCGGCCTCGCCCTGGATGGGCTCCACGACCAGGGCCGCAACATCACCCGCGGCGAAGGCATCCGTCAGCGCTTCGATCGTGGCAGGAAGGTGGTCGACACCCGGCACCATGGGTAGGAAGTCGGCCTGCATGGCGGGCTTGCCGGTCATGGCGAGCGTGCCCATCGTGCGCCCGTGGAACGCGTTCTCGAGCGTCAGGATGCGGGTCAGGCCCGTCTTCTTGCCGTGCAAGCGGGCGAGCTTGAACGCCGCCTCGTTGGCTTCGGCGCCCGAGTTGCCGAAGTACACGCGCCCGCTCTCGCCCGTCGCGGCGAGCCGCTTCAGACGCGCGGCGAGCGCAAGCTGCGGCGGTGTCGCGAAGTAGTTCGAGACGTGCGCGAGGGTCGACGCCTGCACCGTGATCGCGTCGACGAACACCGGATGCGCGTGCCCCAGCGAATTGACCGCGATGCCGGCCAGGAAGTCGAGGTAACGGCGACCGGAGTCATCCCACAGCGCACAGCCCTCGCCGCGGACGAACAGCGCGAGCCGATCGCCGAAGCTGCGAACCAGGTCCTTGCCCGCGTCATCCTGCCAACTCATCCCGCCACCACCTCTGTTCCGATTCCTTTGTGTGTGAAAACTTCGACCAGCACCGAATGCGGCACACGACCGTCGATGATCGCCGCCGTGTCGACGCCGCCCTCGACCGCGTCGAGGCACGCCTGCATCTTGGGGATCATGCCCGACTCGAGCGTCGGCATCATGTCTCGCAGGCGCGACGAGGTCAGGTGCGAGACGAGCGAGTCGCGGTTCGGCCAGTTCGCGTACAGCCCCGGTACGTCCGTCAGGACGATGAGCTTGGTCGCACCGAGAGCGACCGCGAGAGCGGATGCCGCGGCATCCGCGTTGACGTTGAGCGACTGGCCGGGGCGGTCAAGGTCCGGCGCGATGCTGGATACCACCGGGATGCGTCCCGCCTCGAGGTGATCGTGGATGGCCGTCGGATCGACCTCGACGACATCGCCGACGTTACCGAGATCGTGTTCGACGCCGTCGATCGTCACACCGCGGCGACGCCCGCCGAACAGGCCCGCGTCCTCGCCGCTCAGCCCGCTCGCGAACGGGCCGTGCGCGTTGATACGACCCACGAGCTGGGGGTTGATCTGGCCGGTCAGAACCATCCGCACGACCGAGATCGCGTCGGTGTTGGTCACGCGGTAGCCGCCCTTGAATTCGCTCGGGATCGCGAGCCGGTCGAGCATCGCCGAGATCTGCGGGCCCCCGCCGTGCACGACGACCGGTTTGACCCCGACGAAGCGCAGATACGCGATGTCTTCCGCGAAGCTCTCCTGCAGTTCTTCCGAGATCATGGCGTTGCCGCCGTATTTGATCACGATGATCTGGTCGCGGAAGCGCTTCAGCCACGGCAGCGACTCGATCAGCACGCCCGCCTTGGCGGCAGCCTCTTCGGGGCTGGTGTCTTGGATGTCGGTCGTGCTCGTCGTATCGCTCATGAGCTGTACGCGCTGTTCTCGTGGACGTAGTCGTGCGTCAGGTCGTTGGTCCAGATCGTGGCCTCGGCGGCCCCGGACTTGAGGTCGATCAGGACATGCGTCGCACGCGGGGTCAGATCGACCTCTTCCCGCGGGCGGTCGGGGCCGCCCTGGCTGCAGACGCGGACGCCGTTCATGCTCACATCGACGTCGTACGGATCGAACGCGGCGTCCGTCGTGCCGATCGCCGCGAGAACCCGGCCCCAGTTCGGGTCGTTGCCGAAGATCGCCGCCTTGAAGAGGTTGTTGCGTGCGACGGAGCGGCCGACCTCGACGGCGTCGTCTTCGGATGCGGCGCCGGTGACCTCGATCGTGATGTCGTGGCTCGCTCCCTCGGCGTCACCCTGCAACTGGGTCGCGAGGTTCGTGCACACCTCGCGCAGCGCCTGTGTGAAGGCATCCGGGTCGGGCGTGACACCCGAGGCGCCGCTCACCATGAGGGTGACCTGGTCGTTGGTCGACATGCAGCCGTCCGAGTCGAGCCGATCGAAGCTCACCCGGGTTACGGCACGCAGGTGCGCATCGGCCTGCGCCGAGGTGAGGACGGCATCGGTCGTGATCACGACGAGCATCGTCGCAAGTCCCGGCGCGAGCATCCCGGCACCCTTCGCCATCCCACCGATCGACCAACCGTCACCCTGAACGACGGTCCGCTTCGGGTGCGAATCCGTCGTCATGATGGCGAGGGATGCGTCTTCCCCGCCGTCCGCGGTGAGCGCGGCAATCGCCTTCTCGGTGCCGTCGAGAACCTTGGCGCGGAAGACCTCGTCGCCCGTGCCGATCAGTCCGGTCGAGCAGATCAGGATGTCGCCCGAGCTGACGTCGAGCAACTCACCGGCTTTCTCGGCCGTCTGGTGCGTCGTCTGGAAACCGAAGCTGCCCGTAAAGCAGTTCGCCCCGCCCGAGTTCAGGACGATCGCCTCGACGACGCCGTCCTTCACCGCCTGTTCGGACCAGAGGATCGGGTTGGCCTTGGCGCGGTTGCTCGTGAACACGGCCGCGCCGACCTTGAGGGGCCCGCGGTTGACGACGACCGCGACATCCTGCTTGCCCGTCGATTTCAGCCCCGCAGCAACGCCGGCCGCCTCGAACCCCTGGGGTGCGGTCACGCTCACGGTGCCACTCCGTTCATTTGTTCCTGCATGTCCCGACTTTTCACCGCATGGCACCCCGGAAGGGTGAAAAGGTGGGACATCGGGCGGATGGGTGCGCTCACGGTGCCACTCCGTTCACGCTCAGGCCCGTGGCCTCGGGAAGGCCGAGGGCGATGTTCATCGATTGGATCGCGGCGCCCGCGGTGCCCTTGACCAGATTGTCGAGCGCCGTGACGACGACGACCCGGTTCGCGGCCCGGTCGATCGCGATACCCATCAGAGCGGTGTTGGCGCCGAGCACGTCGGCCGTGCGGGGGAACTCACCCGCGGGGAGGAGCTGGACGAACGTCTCGTCGCCGTACGCCGCCTCCCAGGCGCCCCGAATGTCTGCGTCGGACGCGCCGGGCACGATCGGGGCCGAGCTCGTCGCGAGGATGCCCCGCGCCATCGGCACGATGACCGGGGTGAACGAGATGCGAATGCCCTCGTCCGCGTGCTCAGTCGCCAATGCCTCGGCCACTGAGCTTGTCGAAGTGACCGCCCCGGCCGCCACTGAGCTTGTCGAAGCGACCGCTCCCGCCGACCGCGCCGCGGCGAGCGCCTGCCGTATCTCGGGAATGTGCCGGTGCGTGCCGCCCACCGCATACGGGTTGGCGGAGCCCAGGATCTCACTCGCGAGCAGGTTGGTCTTGAGGCTCTTGCCTGCGCCGCTCGGCCCGACGGCGAGCATCGCGACGACGTCGGACGGATCGATCACTCCGGCCGCGACCCCCGGTGCGAGGCTGAGGCTCACGGTCGAGGCGTTGCATCCGGGCGCCGCGATCCGCGTCGCGCCGACGAGCCGGTCCCGCTGCGTGCCACCATCGACGGGCAGCTCGGGAACGCCGTAGGTCCAGGCTTCATGGAAGTCGCCGCCGTAGAAGTGGTCCCACGCGCTGACGGACTCGAGCCGATGGTCGGCCCCGCAGTCGATGACGAGCGGGGTGTCGGCGAGCGCCTCGGTGTACTGTCCCGACTGGCCGTGCGGCAGGGCAAGGAAGACGATGTCGTGACCGGCGAGCGTCTCGGGCGTCGTGTCCTGCAGCGTGAGGTGCGCGAGCGAGCGCAGGTGCGGCTGGTGCGCGACGAGGGGCTGGCCCGCGTTGGAGTGTGCGGTCACGGTGCGGATTTCGACATCCGGATGCGCCGCCAAGAGGCGCAGCAATTCGCCGCCGGCATAGCCGGAGGCGCCGGAGACGGCGACCTGATAGGGCATGGTTTCAACCTTAGAGTCTGGGACGGTGCGCCCCTGCCCGACGGGCAGGATGCGGTACAACGCGCTGTTTACAGACGGCGACACCGTTCGCTCGACCCACCGGGGCGGGGAGCGCGGGGTCGCCTAGAGTCGGCGTCCGTCCAGACGTCGGCGCACACCAGCGGAGCTCACGGGGAGCGTCTCGAGGTTGGTGGCGGCCGAAGGCATGGGCCGACAGTAGCCGCCGGGCCGCGGCATCCGCAAATCCGAGCGCGGCTTGAGTCATTGAGCGTCGGAGATCTGGCGACCGTCGGATGCACACCGGCGCGCGGCTCCGACCGCGGCCGGATCTCCGACCTCCGCCGGTCTTGGGTACCGCGCGTCAGCGCGCCAGCGCGGCGAGGAGCTCGAGTTCGTCGGGGCGGGAGAGACCGGCCTTCCGTTCGCGGTCGAGCCCGCGCATCCGCTCGTCCGCGAGAGCGCGCTCGAGGGTGTCACGGATGCCTCGCAGCCGACCGCCCGCGGCGCGGTACACGGCATTCGAGCGCGTCATGAAGCCGGGCATGCCGGGAGGTAGCCAGAGCGGCAGCGAACGCGGCCCCATCCAGGGCGCCACATCCCGTGCGGTCAACCGCTCCCCGTCAGCCTCGACGAGCGGGCCCGTGTGCCCGGCGACAGCACGGGCCAGCGAGAGCATCTCGCCGAGCGGCATCGAATCTCCCACCGCGTTTGCCGTGCCGCGCCAGCCGTCTGCCCCGCGTTCGACGATGAAGGCAGCTAGGTCGTCGACGTCTATCACCTGCGCCCGTGCGGACTCGAGAGGCGGAGCGAGCACCGGGTCGGCGCCGGCGAGAGCGAAGCGCCCGACCCAATACCCGAAGCGGTCGGTGGGATCGCCCGGGCCGACGATCAGTCCGGGACGCACGATCGCGGCGCGGTCGCCGATGTCCGAACGGACGGATGCCTCAGCCGCGGCCTTCGCACGGGAGTAGTCGTACTCGTCGTCGGGCGTGCCCGGTACAGCGGGTTGACTGAGTGGTGCGCCCTCGTCCGCGCCGATCTCGTCGTTGCCCGCGTAGGCCGACACCGACGAGACGTACGTCCAGTGCCGAACCTGGGGCGCCAGAGCCGCCAGGGCCGCCGCGACGTGGTCGGTATCCGAAGAAATGTCCACGACCTCGTCCCAGTCACGCCCGACCACGTCGTCATAGGCACCCGGCTCTGACCGATCCGCTGCGATCAGCTCTGTGCCGTCCGGTGCGGGTCGCGTTCCACGGGCCAGGCAGGTCACGGCGGCCCCGGCATCCGTCCACCGTCGCGCGATCGCTCCGCTCAGCCATCCGGTGCCGCCGAGAATCAGAAACGTCGGTCATCCCGCCATCCCAGCAGACCACGCAGCCGCCGCGCACCCCGTTCCGCCACGGGCGGACGCCCCTGCCGGCCCGGTCCCGTGTCGGGGTCGGGGACAGGAGGGCGGTGGTGGCGACGTCGGATGCCGCGGGCAGACTGGAACGCGTGATCCAGACCGTGGCTGTCGCCGGATACCGATCGCTCGTCGACCTGGTCCTGCCCCTCGGGCGCTTGACCGTCGTGACCGGAGCGAACGGGACGGGCAAGTCGAGCCTGTACCGGGCGCTGCGGCTGCTCGCCGCGGGCGCCTCGGGGGACGCCATCGGCGCGATCGCCGAGGAGGGCGGGCTCGACTCCGCACTGTGGGCGGGTCCCGAGACCCCCGGCGGCGCGGGAGCGCAGGGGACGGTGCGGCGCGGACCCATCTCGCTCCGCCTGGGGGTGGCGACCGACGACCTGGGCTATCTCGTCGACTACGGACTCCCCCAGACCGACAAGCTGAGCGTCTTCGCCCGCGATGCCGAGATCAAGCGCGAGCAGATCTTCGCCGGCGCCGTCGCGCGACCAGCCACGACTCTCGTCGACCGCACCCGCGCCGCTGTGCGCGTGCGCCGCGACGGATGGGTCGACGCCGAGCAGCGGCTGGCACCCTTCGAGAGCATCCTCACCGACCTCGGCGACGGCGACGCCGCGCCCGAGACGCTATCGGTGCGAAGAATGCTGCGAGCCTGGCGCTTCTACGACCACTTCCGGACGGACCGGGATTCCCCCGCGCGGCATCCGCGGGTCGGCACACGCACGCAGACCCTCGCCCACGGAGGCGAGAACCTCGCAGCCGTCTGGGCGACGATTCAGGATGCCGGATACGGCGATGCCCTCGCACGCGAGGTGGCTCGGGCGTTTCCCGGCGGACACGTCGAGGTGGCGGCATCCGGCGGCCTCTTTCGCCTGCTGATGCACCAGCCGGGCTTATTACGACCGCTCGAGACGACCGAACTGTCGGACGGCACGCTCCGCTACCTGCTGCTGTGCGCGGCCCTGCTGCCGGCCCGACCCGCCCCCCTCCTGGTGCTGAACGAGCCGGAGTCGAGCCTGCATCCTGACCTGCTCGATCCGCTCGGGGCGCTGATCAACGCGGCATCGGACGAGAGCCAGATCATCGTCGTGACGCACGCCGACCGGCTCGCCACGGCGCTCGCGAACTCCGGCGCCGACATCGTGCGGCTCGAGTCGACGGGCTACGGCACACGAATCGAGGGCCAGGGCATGCTCGATGTCCCGGCCTGGCACTGGCCCTCGCGCTGACCAGACCTGGCCGCCCCGCAGGGGGTCCCGCCGGGTGTCAGTCCCGGATCGTGGCGCTGAAGCGCTCGGCCGCGACTGCGACTCCCGCGAGCTTGGCATCCGTCGCCTCGGCCGCCGTGAGCGTCCGATCCGGGGCGCGGAAGCGCAGCGCAAACGTCAGGCTCTTGGAC
This sequence comes from Microbacterium lacus, assembly GCF_002812805.1. Taxonomy (GTDB): domain Bacteria; phylum Actinomycetota; class Actinomycetes; order Actinomycetales; family Microbacteriaceae; genus Microbacterium; species Microbacterium lacus_A. Next base: position 83,081 of record NZ_NMUM01000037.1, read on the forward strand.
CCTTCGGGCACACCCGTGCCGCGATAGTCATCGACCAGTCGAGCGGATTCGAGCAGCTCGCCCGCACCGAACTCGAGCGCGGCGCGCACCTCGGCGGCGGGAACGTCCGCATCCACGACGAGCGAGACATCCTGCGTCGCGGCGGGAAAACCCGACAGCGACGCCGCGACGACACGCGACGACACGAGCGAGAGCAGCAGGTCGAGGTTCAGCTCGGCGACGATCACGCGACCCGGAAGATCGGATGCCTCGGCCACCGCCGGCAGCAGTTCGCCGACGTAGCCGACCTCGACACGCGTCTGATCAGGTCCGCCTACCGAGAGCACACCGGTTCGGCCCGGGTGCAGCGCCGCCCGAGCGCCCTGTGCGACGTCGACCGATACTCCCGCGGAGGCCGCGATGACGCGCACGGCGTCGAGCGCCGCACCGAGGTCGGCGGGCTCGGCCGCGCGGCCCGGCTGCTTGGGGGCCAGGTTTCCCGTGAGCAGCACGGCGACGTGTCGCGGCTGCGGCGGGATCGACGCGTTCAGCTCGGCCAGGACCTCGTCGCTCGGCCGTTCGGCCAGCGGCGGAACGAACGACGTGCCGTACTCGACCCCGGGCTCCGGCAAGAACACGCTGCCGGTCTCGAAGATCGCCAGATCCGTGAGCCCGCGCGAGAGGTTGCGGTGCGCCGCCTGCAACAGTGCCGGAATCAGCGAACGGCGCAGGAACGGCGCCTGGCCGTCGAGCGGGTTCGCGAGCTTGATGCTCGGCAGGTGCTCACCCGAGACCGAACCGTGCAGGTCATTCAGGGCCTCGGTCGTGAAGGGGAACGACGGCGTCTCGACGAAGCCCGCCGCGGCGAGCGCGTTGGCAACACGACGTCGGCCCTGCTGCGCCTCGGTCAGCCCGCGACCCGACGGCGGGGTCGGCAGCACCGAGGGGATCTGGTCGTAGCCCTCGATGCGGGCGACCTCTTCCGCCAGGGTCCACTTGTCGGTCAGGTCGGGGCGCCACGACGGCGGCGTCACATCCCAGCCCGCGGAGCTGTCGTCGACGACGCATCCGATCATCTCGAGCGCACCGCGCACCCGCGCGGGCTCGTAGTCGACGCCGATGACGCCCGACACGAACATGGACGGCAGTGCGATCGCCGGCCGCTGGTAGGTCGTGAACAGGGCGCCGCCGAGCGAGTCGGCCGCGCCTCCCGCGAGCTCGACCATCAGGTCGACGACGCGCTGCGCCGCGACGAACGGGATCAGCGGATCGACACCGCGCTCGAAGCGACGGGATGCCTCGGAGGGCAGCTTGTGCCGACGTGCCGTGCGTGCGATCGAGACGGTGTCGAAGATCGCGGCCTCCACCAGCACATTGCGGGTCGCGTCGCTCATCTCGGTCGGGCCGCCGCCCATGACGCCCGCGAGACCGATGGGTCCCGAGTCATCCGTGATCAGCAGGTCTTCCGCGTCGAGCGTGCGGTCCTTGCCATCGAGCGTCGTCAGGTGCTCGCCTGCGCGCGCCCGGCGCACGGTGATGCCACCCGAGAGGGCATCGAGGTCGTACCCGTGAATCGGGTTGCCGAGCTCGAGCATGACGTAGTTGGTGATGTCGATCAGGATGCCCAGGGACCGGATGCCCGCAAGCGTCAGGCGCGCGATCATCCACGGCGGGGTGGGGGCCGTGGCATCGACCCCGCGCACGACGCGCACCACGAACTCCGACGCGCCCACGCGCCCACGGATCGGGGCGTCGTCGGCAACGGCCACCGCGAAGCCGGAGCCCGGCTGGACCTCGCCCCACGGCCGCAGGCCCGGGTCGCGGAACGCCGCGCCGGTGGAGTGCGAGTACTCGCGCGCAACACCGCGCATCGACAGGGCGTACCCGCGGTCGGGCGTGACGTTGATCTCGACCGCGACGTCGTCGAGTCCGAGAAGCGCGATCGCATCCGTGCCGACGGGCGCGTCGATTCCGAGTTCGGACAGGCGCAGGATCCCCGCGTGCTCGTCGCCGAGGCCCAGCTCCTTCGCCGAGGCGATCATTCCGTCAGACACATGGCCGTACGTCTTGCGCGCGGCGATCGGGAACGGCCCGGGCAGCACGGCACCGGGCAGGGTCACGACGACCTTGTCGCCGACGAAGAAGTTGCCGGCGCCGCAGACGATCCCGTGCACGGCCGGCCCGCCATCCGCGGCGGTCTCGCCCTCGGGGGCGACCTGAACCTGGCACCAGCGGATCGTCTTGCCGTTGGACTGCGGCTCGGCCTCGAACGAGAGCACCTCGCCGACGACGACGGGACCCGTCACCTCGAACCGGTGCACGTCCTCTTCTTCGAACCCGACGCGCACGAGCGCCTCGAGCACGTCTTCGGGCGAAGCATCCGTCGGCACATCGACGTATTCACGCAACCATGACAGCGGAACGCGCATCAGACCACCATCCCGAACTGTTCGCTGAAGCGGACATCACCCTCGGCCATGTCGCGCATGTCCTGCACGTCGCTGCGGAACATCAGCGTCCGCTCGATTCCCATCCCGAACGCGAAGCCCGAGTACACCTCGGGGTCGATGCCCGCGGCGCGCAGCACGTTGGGGTTGACCATTCCGCAGCCACCCCACTCGATCCAACGCGCGCCGCCCTTGAAGGTCGGGTGCCAGAGGTCCAGTTCGGCCGAGGGCTCGGTGAACGGGAAGTAGTTGGCACGGAAGCGCGTCTTGGCCTCGGGCCCGAACAGCACGCGCGCGGCGTGGTCGAGCGTGCCCTTGAGGTGCGCCATCGTGATGCCCTTGTCGATCACGAGCCCCTCGAACTGCGTGAAGACCGGCAGATGCGTCGAGTCGAACTCGTCGGTGCGGTAGACCCGACCCGGGCAGAGCACGTAGATCGGGATGTCGCGCTCGAGCATCGAGCGCACCTGCACGGGGCTCGTGTGCGTGCGCATCACGAGGTGGCGGTCGATGGGATCGACGAAGAACGTGTCCTGCATCTGACGGGCCGGGTGGTCAACGTCGAAGTTGAGAGCGTCGAAGTTGAACCACTCGTGCTCGAGCTCGGGGCCCTCGGCGATCTCCCACCCCATGCCGACGAAGATGTCGCTGACCTGGTCCTGCAAGAGCGTGAGCGGATGCCTCGCGCCCACGCGCGTGCGGGACGCCACCGCGGTGATGTCGATCCGCTCCGCCTCGAGACGGGCGGCCGTCTCGGCCTCAACCAGCTCTTCCTCGCGAGCGGCGAACGCCTGCGCGACGCGCCCACGGGCCTGACCCATGAGCTTGCCGAACTCGGCCTTCTGCTCCTTCGGCACGTCGCGCATGCGGGAGTTCAGCTGCGCGAGGGGCGATCCCTCCCCCGCGTGCGCGGCGCGCGCGGCCTTGAGCTCTGCGGTGTTCGTCGCGGCGGCAACGGCTGCGAGGGCCGCCGATGCCGCGGATTCGACCGCCTCGGGCGTGATCTCAGGAGTGTCAGACACGAGAGGCGAGTCTACCGGGGCCGGATGCCTGGGCTCCGCCGCTTGATTAGCGCGCCGGGCCGCGGGGCTCCCCGCCCTGCGCCACGATCAACTCGGTGTCGGTGCCCTGCTGTAAGGGCGGGTTCGCGGCAGCGACGGCCCCGCCACCGGGCGAGCGTCGCAGGCGCTTCTCCACCGTTGTCGCGATGAACGACAGCAGCAGGCAGAGCCCGATATAGATGACCGCGACCACGATCGTGGACGGGATGATGGGCGAGTCCAGCGACGGCTGCGACCCGAGGTACTTGGCATAGAAGAGCAGCTCGGGGTACGTGATGATGAAGCCGAGCGCGGTGTCCTTCAGGGTCACAACCAGCTGGGCGATGATGACGGGCATCATGGCGCGGACCGCCTGCGGGAGCAGAACGAGACGCATGACGCCCGCTTTGCGCAGCCCCAGGGCATACCCGGCTTCGCTCTGCCCCCGAGGCAGGGACTCGACACCGGCGCGGATCACCTCGGAAAGCACGGAGCCGTTGTACGCGACGAGCGCGATGACGACCGCCCAGTAGGGCGAGACACGAACGTCGATGACCGGTAGCCCGTAGTACAGCAAGAACATGAAGATCAGAACCGGCACGGCACGGAGGAACTCAACCACGGCGGTGAAAGGAACGCGGATCCAGGCGTGATCGGACATCCGTCCGATCGCCAGGACGAATCCGAGAACGATCGCACCGACCGCGGCCGCGCCGAAGGTGCTCAGGGTCGCGAGCGTCGCGGCCCCGATGTTCAACCACACATTGGCGTACGTGAACGCCGACCACTTCTCGGCCGTGAACTGCCCCGTGTCGATGAGACGCCAGACGAAATATCCGACGATCACCGCAATCACGATGACGGTCAATACCCCGAGCACACGGTTGCGCGCCATCGCGCGGGGGCCGGGGACGTCGTACAGGACACTGCTCATCGCGCGACCCTCCATCGGTTCTCCAGCGATCGCTGTGCCCACGAGAGCAGCAGCACGAGGGCCACGAAAATCACCATGACCCACACGATGACGATGAGCTGGTTCTCGCCGCGCTCGCTCAGGTAATTGCGGAGCGAGCCGAGATTGACCACGCCGAACCCGGCGGCGACCGTGGTGTTCTTCAGAAGCGCGATGAAGACACTCATCATCGGCGGAATGACCGAGCGGAATGCCTGGGGCAGAACCACGAGCGACATGACCTGGCCGAAGGTGAGGCCGAGGGCACGCGCGGCCTCGGCCTGCCCGATCGGCACGGTGTTGATGCCGGACCGGATCGTCTCGGCGACATACGTGGCCGTGTAGACGCCGAGGGCGCAGATGCCGAGTGTCAAGGACACCGCCGAGGTCAGGCGAAGTCCGAGCAGCGGAGGCAGGGCGAATACGAACGCAAAAAAGACGAGCGTCAAAGGCGTGTTGCGGATCGTGTTGACGTAGAGGGTCCCCACCCCGCGGGCGATCGGGATCGGTGAGACGCGCATGGCGCCGACGATGATCCCGAGCACGAGCGCAAGGAGACCGCCCGCGAGGAAGAGTACGAGCGTTCCGAGCAATGTCTCGACCCACAGGTCGGAATTGTCGATGATGACTCCCACGAGTCCTCCTCTCGGGTCGGGCGAAACGGAACTCGGGGGCGGCGCGAACGCCGCCCCCGAGGGATCACTCGTCTACAGCGGGCTGGTCGCCACTGATCCCGGCGGGCGCCAGGTGCTGATCGAACAGAGCGGTCCAGACATCCCCACCGTCGGTGAACAGCGTGTTGATCCAGTCCTTCAGAGCCGTGTCGCCCTTGGGCAGGCCGACGCCGTAGCGCTCTTCACTGAAGGGCTCGCCCGCGATCTTGAGGTCGTCCGGGCGCTCGGCGACGTAGCCGGCCAGGATCGCCTCGTCGGTGGTGATGGCATCGACCGAACCGGCGACAAGCTGCTCCACGCACTGCGAGTACGTGTCGTACTCGACGGTGTCGCCCGGGTTGTACTCGTCGCGAATGCGCTGGAGCGGCGTAGAACCGGTGACGGAACAGACGATCTTGCCCGCCAGGTCCTCCGGGCCGTTGATCTCTTCGTCATCGGCCGCGACCAGCAGGCCCTGGCCGGTGATGAAGTACGGGCCGGCGAAGTCGATCTGCTCCATGCGGCTGTCGGTGATCGAGTAGGTACCGACGTAGTAGTCGATGTCGCCGTTCACGATTGCCTGCTCGCGGTTGGCCGACGGGATCGTGACGTACTCGATCTGGTCCTCGTCGAATCCCAGCGACGCCGCGATCCAGCGCGCGATGTCGACGTCGAAGCCGGAACGCTCACCCGAAACGGGGTCTTCGATCCCGAGACCGGGCTGGTCGTTCTTGACGCCGATGATGACGCCATCGCGCTCGACCATCGCGTCATAGGTGGGGCTGTCGGCGAGGTCGACGTCGGTCGCGACCTCCCAGAGAGCTTCGGTGGCGTCGCCACTCTCGTCCGGTGATGCCCCCGGGGTTCCGCTGTTACAAGCGGAGAGGGTGAGCAGGGCGGCCGCTGTGAGGCCGATTCCTGCGAGAATCCGTGTCTTTCGCATGTGATTCCTCCTGGTTTCGTATCGGTCGTACGTTCCGTATTCGACGTTCGGGTCGTGCGAATCACTGGTTAGTGGGTCAAGAGCTTGGAAAGGAAGTCCTTCGCTCGATCGCTGCGGGGGTTCGTGAAGAATTCCTCGGGGGTGGCCTCTTCGACGATGAGCCCCTCGGCCATGAAGACGACGCGGTTCGCTGCCTTACGAGCGAAACCCATCTCGTGCGTCACGACGATCATCGTCATGCCATCGCTCGCGAGCCCGACCATCACGTCGAGGACCTCGTTGATCATCTCGGGGTCGAGTGCGCTCGTCGGCTCGTCGAACAGCATCACCTTGGGGTTCATGGCGAGCGCGCGGGCGATAGCAACGCGCTGTTGCTGACCGCCACTGAGCTGGGCCGGGAGCTTGGATGCCTGGACCCCGACGCCGACGCGGTCGAGCAGCACCTTCGCCTCACGCTCGGCATCGGCCTTCTTCATCCCGCGGACCTTGATCGGTCCGAGGGTGACGTTGTCGAGGATCGAAAGGTGCGCGAAGAGGTTGAAGGACTGGAAAACCATGCCGACGTCGGCACGGAGCTCGGCCAGCCCCTTGCCCTCTTTCGGCAATTCCTTGCCGTCGATCGTGATCGTGCCGCTCGTGATGGTCTCGAGCCGATTGATCGTTCGACACAGCGTCGACTTTCCCGAGCCAGAGGGGCCGATGACAACGACGACCTCGCCCTTGTCGACCGAAAGGTTGATGTCGGTGAGCGCTTGGAATTCGCCGTAGTGCTTCTGAACATCGCTCAGAACGACGAGGGGAGTTCCCGCTTTGGCGGTTGTCGTACCGGAGTCAGCCATCGGCTCACCATATGAGCAGAACCGCCTGATCGTTAGTACCTTGACACGACCTTCACCCGTTCGTAATCGAACCGGAACGTTGGGCGAACGCGCTCTCGTAGAGGCATACGCTCGCCGCGGTCGCGAGATTCAGCGACTCCGCGCGGCCATAGATGGGCAGCCTCAGGGCCAGATCGGCGAGTGTGAGCGCCGAATCCTCGAGACCGCGCGCTTCATTCCCGAAGAGCCATGGGTCAAGTCCTGGGACGTGGTGTATCGGTGATCGTGTGATCCCTCGTGTCGAGGTCAGGCTGTGAGGGCCCGAAGGTCGGGTTCGATCACCTCCTCTGTGGTGGGTTCGCCGACGCGGCGTGCGGCGGCGAGGGCGTCGAGGCCGAGGTAGCGGCGTTGCTCGGCCCACTCGTCGTGTTGCTCGGCGAGGACGGCGCCGACGAGCCGGATGATCGCGTCGCGGTTCGGGAAGATGCCCACGACGTCGGTGCGGCGGCGGATCTCCCGGTTGAGGCGTTCGTTCGGATTGTTGGACCAGATCTGCCGCCAGATGCTCTTCGGGAACGCGGTGAACGCGAGGATCTCCTCACGTGCGGCCTCGAGGTGCTCGAACGACCTGGGGAGCTTGTGCTCGAGCGCGTCCAGGACGCGGTCGAACTGGGCGTGCACGGACTCCGCGTCGGGCTGGTCGAAAACCGTGCCCAGCAGGGTCTTCACCCATGGCCACGAGGACTTTGGGGTCACGCTCATCAGGTTCGCCGCGTAGTGGGTTCTGCACCTCTGCCAGGACCCGCCGACGGTCGCGCCGATCGCTGCGACCAGACCTGCGTGTGCGTCGGACGTGACGAGCTTCACGCCGGTCAGGCCTCTCGCGACGAGGTCGCGCCAGAACGTCAGCCAGCCGGCGCCGTCTTCGGTCGAGTTGACTTGCAGACCGAGGATCTCGCGGTAGCCGTCGGCGTTCACGCCGGTCGCGACCAGCACCGCGACCTTCACGACCCGGCCGCCCTCGCGGACCTTCATGGTGAGCGCGTCGGCGGCGACGAACGAGTACGGGCCGGCGTCCAACGGCCGGGTGCGGAACGCGGTCACCTGCTCGTCAAGGTCGCGCGCCATCTCCGACACCTGCGACTTCGACAGCCCGGTGATCCCGAGGGTCTTCACCAGGTCATCCATCCGACGGGTGGACACGCCGAGGAGGTAGCTGGTCGCGACCACGGTGGTCAGTGCGGCCTCCGCGCGGCGGCGGCGTTCCAGCAGCCACTCCGGGAAGTAGGTGCCCTGCCGGAGCTTGGGGATCTTCACGTCGATGGTCCCGGCGCGGGTGTCGAAGTCGCGGTGGCGGTAACCGTTGCGACGGTTCACCCTGTCGTCGCTGATCGTGCCGTAAGCGGCGCCGCAGATCTGGTCCGCGTCCGCGGATAGCAGCTGGTTGATGAACGTGCCGAGCATCTCCCGCAGCAGATCGGGAGACGCCTGCGCGAGGTGGTCTTCGAGGAAGCGGGCAGGGTCGATATCGTGGGGTGAGACGGTCATCGTCGGGGTCCTTTCGAGATGGATGTGAAGAGTTCTCTCGAAGGATCACGCGGTGACCGTCGCTACGTCCGCAGCGACACGGTCACCCGATCCGTACACCACCTTGCCGGACGCCACC
>NZ_NMUM01000004.1 GCF_002812805.1 Microbacterium lacus
CGGCGGTTTCAGGTGGCTAGTGCAACACCGTTGATCAGTTCGTTGATCATGTCAGCTGGTTTCCGGTAGCCCAAGGTGCGGCGTGGTCGGATGTTCAGCAGCCGCTGTGTCTCGGCAAGGTCGTCGTCGGTGACCTCGTTGAAGTTCGTGCCCTTGGGGTAGAAGTCACGGATCAGGCCGTTCGTGTTCTCGTTCGTGCCTCGCTGCCAGGGCGAGTGGGGGTCGCAGAAGAACACCTTGCAGTCGCTGGCGATCGTGAACGCGGCGTGCTCGGCCATCTCTGCGCCTTGGTCCCACGTGATCGTGCGAGTCAGCGTCGCGGGGAGTTCCGCGATCATGCTGGCAAGCACGTCGGTGACGGTCTTGCTGTCGCGCTGCCCCGGCAGCCGGCCCAAGAGCGTGAACCTGTGCTTGCGTTCGACAAGTGTCACGATCCCGGAGTTGCCGGGCCCAACGACGAGATCGCCTTCCCAATGCCCTGGCACCGCCCGGTCCTCGACTTCAGCGGGACGATCGGTCAGTCGTGCCCCGTCCAGCCAGGGGCGACTGGACCGGCGCGGCAGCTTCGACTGCGGGACCCGTGTTGTTCGTCCGGACCGCAACGCCTTCTCAACCGTCAGCTCGTGTCGTAACGCGCCCTTGCCTTGCACGTAGAGCGCCTGGTAGATCGTCTCGTGCGACACGTGCATCTCCGGGTTATCGGGAAACAGCAGCTTCAACTCGCCCGCGACCTGTTGCGGCGAGTACTTGTCGTTCAAGCGTGACACGACCGCCGCTCGCACCGCGGGCTGTTCCAGCTTTCCCGGCCGAGACCGCGGCCGCGCCGCTAACGCCCGATAATGCGCGATACGCGCGTCATAATGACGCGTCTCCCAGTGCTGCACCTGGTGCGCGCGGATCTCGCGAGAGACCGTCGAGGCCGACACCCCGAGCTCCGCCGCGATCCGTCGAACCGACAGCGGCGGACGCATCGCCAGACCCGCCTGGATAAGCGATCGGTCCGCCAGCGTGAGGCGCCGATACTCGCGATCACCACCCTCACCGATCACGGCATCCATCGGCATCGGCCGCGCACCACCGCCTCGACCCATCATCAGTTCCACGCCCGCGAGCCTGGCCCACAACTTCACCACGCTCATGCTGACACCCAGCGTCGGCGCGAACTCGAGCGCCGAGCGACCAGCAATCAGGCCGCGAACCGCCTCCGCGCGCATCGCCCACGGAACCTTCCTCGACACAACACCCTCCTCCATGAAGGCGTTGCGCTAAGAACCTGAAACCGCCCGCTCGGATCGAGCGTTCTGTGACAGTTCGAGCCCCAGGGCGCGGACTCAGCGCGCGAGGGCCTCGTCGATCAGAGCGATCAGGTCTTCCGTGCCTCGGCGCGAGCCGACGGATGCCGCGGCCGCACGCATCGCGTCGAGTCGGGCGGCATCGCCCAACAGCGGAACCACCTCCGCGCGCACCCGGTCGGCCGTGAACGACGCGTCGTCGATCAGCACGGCCGCACCCGCGGCAACCGCAGACGCCGCGTTCAGGCGCTGCTCGCCGTTGCCGACCGCGTAGGGAACGTAGACGGCGGGGATGCCGAGGGCGCTGATCTCGCTGACCGTCGCGGCGCCGGCCCGCGAGACGATGACATCGGCCAGCGCGAAGGCGAGATCCATCCGGTCCTCGTACTTCTTCACGACATACCCGGGCACACCCGGGTCGGACCAGTCCGACCGCTCTCCCGTCACGTGCACGAGCTGATACCCCGCGGCGAGCACATCGGCGTACGAACCCGCGAACGCCTCGTTCAGCCTCAGCGCACCGAGCGACCCGCCGAACACCAGCAGGGTCGGACGTGCGGGGTCGAGGCCGAAGTGCGCCGCGGCCTCGTCACGCAGTGCCGACCGGTCGAGGTCGACGATCTCGCGACGCAGCGGCATCCCGACGACGCGGGAGCGCCGCAGCGGTGTCCCGGCGAAGGCGACGCCGACTCCCGACGCGCTTCGTGCGCCGAGCACGTTCGCCAGACCCGGGCGCGCGTTCGCCTCGTGCACGACGAAGGGCGTGCCCGAGCGGCGCGCCGCGACGTAGGCCGGAGCCGACGCGTAGCCTCCGAACCCGACAACGACCGAAACATCCCGATCGCGGATGACCCGCCGCACGTGTCCGACCGCCCTCCGAAAGCGGGCCGGAAAGCCGATGGCCGCACGATCGGGCCGGCGCGGGAACGGCAGACGTTCGATCGTCAGCAACTCGTAGCCGCGGTCGGGCACGAGGCGCGCCTCGAGCCCCTCCTTCGTGCCCAGCACCAGAATCCGCGCCTCGGGATCCCGGGCACGTAGTCCGTCCGCGACCGCCAACAGCGGATTGACATGGCCCGCGGTTCCCCCGCCGGCCAGAAGATAGGTCGTCACGCCGAGACTTTACCTCGACGGGCCGCGGTCGCCCCGCCACGGATGCCGGTGCGGACGGTCGGAGCCGACGTCGGCAGTGTCCGAGCGAACGACAGCAAGACACCGCAGGCCATCAGCACCGAGAGCAGAGCCGTTCCGCCCTGCGACATGAACGGCAAGGGCACACCGAGAACGGGGAAGATGCGCAGCACGACACCGATGTTGATGAGCGCCTGCCCGACGATCCAGATCGTGATGCCGCCCGAAGCGATCCGGATGAACGGGTCGTCGGTCTTGCGGATGACGTGGAAAGCACCGACCGCGAACAGCGTGAAGAGCCCGAGGATCACGATGCAACCGATGAGACCGACCTCTTCACCTACGATCGCGAAGATGTAGTCGTTGGCGCGGGCGGGCAGCCACCCGTACTTCTCTTTGGAGTTGCCGAGACCCAGCCCGAAGATCCCGCCGCCGGCCAAACCGAACACGCCGTGCATGGCCTGGTAGCAGTCGTTGAAGTAGTCGCAGTCCTCGTTCATGAAGCTCATGATGCGGCGCATGCGGTTGGGGCTCGCGACCGCCATGTAGGCCACGTAGGCCGCTGCACCGATGAGCGGCAAGAGGAAGATGCGCAGCCGCACTCCCGAGAAGAACAGTCCACCGAGCACGATCAGCACCAGGATCATCGCTGTTCCCAGGTCGTGCCCCGCCATGACGGTCGCGATGACCGCCGCCGAGACCGGGACGAGCGGGATGAAGACGTGGCGCCAGAGACCCAAGAGGGTCTGTTTGCGGTAGAGGACGTACGCGACCCAGAGGGCGAGCGAGAGCTTGAGGAACTCGGATGGCTGGACGGTCTGCCCTCCGATGGAAATCCAGTTGCGGTTTCCGAGGATCTCGACGCCGAGTCCGGGAACGAAGACGAGCAGTTGGAAGAGCGTCGCGAATCCGAGCAAGGGCCAGGCGATCTTCTTCCAGAACCTGACCGGGAAGCGCGATGCCACGAACATCAGGGGGATGCCGATGACGGCGAACACACCCTGTTTGATCAGCGATTCGAAGGGGCTCTGACCCTCGGCTGTCGCGGACGCGGTCGTGGCCGATAGCACCATGACCAGCCCGAAGCCGGTCAGCAGCAGAGCGGTCGATGCGATGAGGAGGAACTCGCTCGGTACGGGAGCGAATACGCGTCCGAGCGAAACCCGCGCCGCGAGTCCTCGGGGTGGGGGCGCGTCGTCAGGCTGTTGCGCCGCCCGCGGGGGGCGTGTCGGCGTCCGAGTCGCCATCCGTCTCCCCTGCCTGCGCTTCGTCCCGGTCGGGATTCGTGCTGTCCCGTTCGGATTCCGTGTCGTCATGCGCGGAATCGAGTCCCCCGACGTGCTCGCGAACCGCGTCCGCGAAGCGCGTGCCCCGCTCGGCGTACCCGCTGAACTGGTCGAAGGATGCCGAAGCCGGAGCGAGGAGCACGACGTCTCCCGACGTCGCGATACCCGCCGCCCGCTGGACGACACGCCTCATGACCTCTTCAGTCTCACCGTGCTCCACCTCGAACACGGGCACGTCCGGGGCGTGTCGCGCGAATGCCGCGACCACGTCATCGCGCAGACGTCCGATCACGATCGCCGCCTTGACCGCGCTCCCCCGCCCCGCGACGAGCGGCCCGATGTCGACGCCCTTCAGCAGACCCCCGACGACCCAGATCGCTCCGGGATAGGCCGAGAGTGAGGATGCCGCGGCGTGCGGGTTCGTCGCCTTCGAATCGTCCACCCAGGTCACACCGGCATGGTGCGCGATGACCTCGATCCGATGCGGGTCGAGACGGAACGTGTCCAGCGCGTCACGGATGGCGGCCGGCTCGACTCCCGCGGCGCGCGCGAGGGCCGCCGCTGCCAGGATGTTGGCGACGATGTGCGGCGCGATCAATCCGACCGTCGCGAGACGTTCGAGGGTCGTGAGCTCGAGAGCGCTCGATCGGCGCTCGTCGAGGAAGGCCCGGTCGACGAGGATGCCGTCGACGATGCCGACGTCGCTCGGTCCCGGCACGCCCAGGTCGAACCCGATCGCCCGTGCACCCTCGACGACCTCGGCGTCCTCGACCATCTCTCGCGTCGCGATATCGGCCTTGTTGTAGACGCAGGCGACGCGGGTGTTGCGGTAGACGACGCCCTTCGCCCGGCGATACGCGTCGAAGGATCCGTGCCACTCAAGGTGGTCGTCGGCGAGGTTCAGGCACACCGACGCGAGCGGGAAAGGCTGTCCCTCCGGCTCGGCCAGGGACAAATACCAGAGCTGGTGACTCGAGAGTTCGACGACGAGCGCGTCGAACCCGGCGGGGTCGCGGATCGCGTCGAGTACGGGCACCCCGATGTTTCCGCAGGGCGCGGCGCGCAGACCGCCCTCGACGAGCATCGTCGCGGCCAGTCGGGTCGTCGTGGTCTTGCCGTTCGTCCCGGTGATCAGGATCCAGTCGGCGGGCGAGCCGTCCGGCCGCGCAACCTTGTCGCGCACCCGCCACGCGAGTTCGATGTCGCCCCAGAGCGGGACGGATGTCTCGAGGGCCCACCGCACGACGGGGTGTCCCGGCGCGAACCCGGGCGACGCCACGATCACGTCGGGCGCGAACTCGACGATGCGGTCGGGCACGGCGCCGAGCGGACCCACGTGCAGCTCGGCCCCGATCACCGGTAGCAGGCTGGCGTACTCCTCGGCCGCCGACTCGGTCGCGACGAGGACCTCCGCGCCGAGCTCGGTGAGGGTGTCGGCGACCGAGAATCCGGTCTGGGCGAGGCCCAGGACGACGACCCGAAGGCCCTTCCAGTCGGCGTTCCAGCTGGTGAGCTCGGCGAGCGGGGCGCTCATGCCCGCGTCAGCCACTCGACGTAGAACAGGCCGATGCCCGACACGGCGAGCATCCCGGCGATGATCCACATGCGCACGACGATCGTGACCTCGGACCAGCCGCGCATCTCGAGGTGGTGGTGCAGCGGGCTCATCAGGAACAGCCGCTTGCCACGCGTCGCCTTGAAGTACGCGCGCTGCAGAATGACCGAACCCGACGCGATGACGTAGACGCCGGCGACCAGCACGACGAGCAACTCGGTGCGCGTCAGGATGGCCATCGCGGCGATGACGCCACCGATCGACATGGACCCGACGTCGCCCATGAAGAGCTTCGCGGTCGGCGCGTTCCACCACAGGAAGCCGACGAGCGCGCCCACGAAGGAGGCCGAGACGATGGCCAGATCGAACGAGTTCGGCGTGTCGTAACAGGCCGCCAGGACGGCCGGGGTCGGCCCCTCGCCGGTGCAGACCTGTTGGAACTGCCAGAAGGCGATCAGGCTGTACGCACCGACGACGAAGATCCCCGCGCCCGCGGCGAGACCGTCCAGCCCGTCCGACACGTTGACGCTGTTCGACGTCGCGACGCCGATCAGCGAGAGCCACGTGAGGTACAGGATCCAGCCGATCACCGGACCCAACGCCATGAACGACAGCACCGGGATGTCCCGGAACAGCGAGACATACGCCGACGCCGGAGTCTGGTCCCACGCGTTCGGGAAGTTGAGGGCGACGATGCCGAAGGGCACCGCGACCAGTACCTGGCCGACGATCTTGCGCCACCCCGACAGCCCGAGGCTGCGCTGGCTGCGGACCTTCATGTAGTCGTCGATGAAACCGACCGCGCCGAACCCGATCATCATCCAGATGACGAGCAGACCCGAGATCGTCGGAGGGTTGCCGCCCGTGAACCCGCCGATCAGATACCCGACGATGGTGCCGACGATGAAGATCAGGCCGCCCATCGTGGGGGTGCCGCGCTTCTGCCCGTGGCTCGGGTTCTCGATCGCCTCGGGCGTGCGGATGACCTGGCCCCAGCCCCACTTGCGGAACAGCCGGATGAAGACGGGCGTGAGAAAGAGCGTGAACGCCAGAGAGATCGCTGCCGCCGTCAGAAGGGATCTCACGAGAACGATTCTCCCAGACGATCGCCGAGGTGCCGGAGCCCCGCCGCGTTGGACGACTTCACCAGCACGCGGTCGCCGTCGCGCAACTCCCCCGACAGATAGTCGTAGGCGGCATCCGCGTCCGGGAAGAAGACGGCCTCGCCGTCCCACGAGCCCTGCGCGATGGCCTCGAGGAACATGCGCCGCGCCTCGGTGCCGACGACGACGATCCGTTGGATCCCCAGCCGCACCGCCAGGAGCCCGACGCGGTCGTGCTCGTCGTCGGCGTACTCGCCGAGCTCGCTCATCGCACCGAGCACGGCGACCGTGCGCTGGCCCGGGCCGGTGATCTGCGCGAGGGTCCGCAGAGCGGCGGACATCGAATCCGGGCTGGCGTTGTAGGCATCGTTGATGATGCGCACGCGGTCGTTGCCGAGCGGCTGCATCCGCCAGCGCTCCGCGAGTTCGACCGTCTCGAGCCGCTCGACGCACGTGCGCAGCGGCACCCCGATACGCGTCGCGACCGCGATCGCGGCGAGGGCGTTGGGGACGAAGTGCTCGCCGAGAACGCGCAGTCGCAGCGGTACCGTGACTCCCCCGGCACTCACGTCACACGTCGTGCCGTCGGCGGACACCTGGATGTCGTCGGCCCATACGTCGGCGTTCGCCCCGCGTCCGAACCACACGACGTCGACCTCGCGGTCGCGGGCGATCGTCGCCATCCCGGCAACGCGCGGATCGTCGGCGTTCAGCACGGCCGTGCCCCCCGCTCGCACCGCCTGGACCAGCTCGGACTTGGCGGCGACGGTCGCCTCGATGCCGCCGAACCCTCCGGCGTGCGCCATGCCGACCATCAGCACGACGCCGATGTCGGGCGTGACGAGCCCCGCGAGGCGGGCGATCTCGCCCGGCGCGCTCGCACCGAACTCACACACGAGATACCGCGTGCTGTCGGTCACGCGCAGCATCGTCAGGGGGGCACCGACCTCATTGTTGAAGGATGCGTGGGGCCAGACGGTCTCGCCCTCGTCGCGCAGAATGCGGGCGACCAGGTTCTTGGTGGTCGTCTTACCGTTCGATCCCGTGATGCCGACGACCGTGAGATCGCCGCGCTCGCGGACCGACGCGACGACGTGTCGGGCCAGATCCGCCAGGGCACCGACGACGCTCGGCACGACGACCTGCGTCATCGGGATGTCGACCGAGTGTTCGACGAGGGCCAGCACGGCCCCGCGGTCCTGCGCCGTGCCGACGAACAGGTGCCCGTCGGTCTCGGCACCGGGCTTGGCGGCGAAGATGCCCCCCGGCTCGATCAGTCGGGAGTCGGTCTCGACCGTTCCCTCGACGACCGACTCGGGGGTGTCAGATCCGGCCGTACGCAGATCGCCCCCGGTGACTCGGGCGATCTCGGCATACGTCAGCGCGATCATGGACACTCTCCCTGGACAGTGGGCTGTGGGCGGCGCCCGCGCGACAATATCGGTGCGTGGGCAGGATTACTGGTACTTGGGCAGGATCTCGGGCCCCGGCGTGCTGGACGGAAGTACCCGATAGGTCTTCAAGACCTGGGTCATCGCCTTCTGGAAACCGGCGGCATTGGCCGAAGACATCCTATTCTTCTTCGGCTCGTCGAGCGTGAAGATCACCACGTACTTCGGGTCGTCCGCCGGCGCGAAACCGGCCAGCGTCGTGTAGAAGATGCCCTGCTTGTACCCGCTGCCGTCTTCGTTCGCCTTCTCTGCCGTACCCGACTTGGTCGCCATCCGGTAGCCATCGATCGCGAGCACTTTGTGGTTCGTGACCTGCTGGAACACGTTCTCGAGCATGAGCGTGACGTCGGCCGCGGTCTCGGACGAGATGACCTGTTCGGGCTCCCCGAGGTCGGGCTCGATGACCTCTCCCGAGGCCGTGGTGCACGACTCAACGAGGCTCAGAGGCATCCGTACGCCGTCGTTCGCGATCGTCTGATAGACGCTGGCGACCTGCGGGACGGTGACCGTGAAGGACTGGCCGAAGGTGGTCGTGTAGTGGGATGCCTGGTCCCAGGGAGCGTCGTGCAGGATGCCCGTGCGCTCGCCGGGAAAGTCGACCTCGGTCTTCTCGCCGACACCGAAACGCTCCAGGTAGTCGTGACGCACGTCGTCCGACACCAGTGTGCCGAACTTGGACAGAGCCACGTTCGAGGAGTCGACGAGCGCGCCCGTCATCGTGTAGTTGTACGACGGGTGCGAGAAGACGTCGTTGACCGTGATGTCGCCCGGGAGCGTCTCGCGGCCCGATGCCGGAAGCGTCGGGGTGAGCGGCGTGACCCCCGCGGAATCGATGATCGTCGCGGCCGTCACGGGCTTGAAGGTCGAGCCGGGCTCGAACTCGTACGTGAAGATGCGGCTGCTGCGATCGCTCTCGGCGGACGCGTTGACATCGTTGGGGTCGACCGTCGGGTACTCGGCGGCCGCGCGGATCTTGCCCGTTTCGACCTCGAGGACGAATGCGGTGCCGTAGTTCGCCTGCTGGTTCTGGACCTCTTCGGCCACCATCTGTTGCAGGTACCACTGCAGGTCACGGTTGATCGTCAGCTGCAACGTTCCGCCGTCCTCGGCGGGCGTCTCATCGAGGGTGCCCGGGATGACCACGCCATCCTTTCCCCGCTCGTACGACTGCGCACCGTCCACACCTGACAGGCAGTCATCTTCGGAGAGCTCCAGACCCGCGAGCGCTTCGCCGTCGGACCCGACGAATCCCAGGAGATTGCCGCCGACGGCCCCATCGGGATAGGTACGAGACGGATGCTCGGACGTGGTCAGGAACGGCAGGTCGAGGGCGACGAGGGCCTGATACTGGTCGGTGCTGAGCTTCGTCGCGATCTGCGCCCACTGCGAGTCGGCGTTGGCAGCGAGCGCATCCGCGACAATCTGCTGCACCTCTTCGGGAGTCTGACCGGTGATCGCAGCGATCTGCGCCGCCTGTTCGGGCCAGACCTGCTCCACGGTGCGGCCATCGCTGAACTCCTGGTTGAGGATGTTCTGCGGGTCGACCTGCGCGTCGTACAGCATCGTGTTGCCCGCGAGCACCGCCCCGGTTTCATCGACGATCGTGCCACGCGCTGCCTCGAGCTTGTTGCTCGCCACCATCCCGACGCCGGCCGAGTCGGCACGGTGGTCGTCCGCGTTGACGACCTGGATGTCGACCAGACGCACGACGAACACCCCGAGGATCGAGAGGACGACCGCAAGGGCGACCACGGTGCGGCGGCGGGGGGAACGTGTGGTGCGTGTAGTCATATGTGGGTCGCCGCGTTTCGTATGTCGATTCCGGAATTCTCGGTGTCAGTCTCGGTGTCAGCGGGTCTGGGGGGCGGGCAGCCCCTCGGAAAGAGCGGGTGGACTGGTGACGACCGCGTCGGTCGGTGCGACCGGGTCCTCGGGCAGACCCTCGATCGTCGCGTCGGGGGCGGTGACGAGAGGCGCCGTCGCAACGAGCGAGTTCGCCACGCTTCCGCGTCCGATCGCATCGACGGTCGACTGCCACGGCGCGGCTGCACCGCTGCCGAGGATCGCGCCGTCGGAGAGGCGGAGGTATGAGGGGGCCTCGTTGATGACCATGCCCAGCGCAGAAGCGTTCGCGGCCAGGTATTGAGGCGAACTCAACCCGACGAGCTGCTGGTTCAGCGACTGACTCTCGTGCTGCAGCGCTTTCACCTGCTGGGTCAGTGCCTGCTCTTCGTAGACGCCCTGGGTCATCGCGATCGAGATTCCCATCTGCGCCGCCGCGATGGCGACAGCGCCGCTCAGCGCGATGATGGCATACGCCAGCCGCGGTCGGCGGCGGCGCGCGGGGGCAGCCTCAACGGCACGCAGGCGATTGCGTTCAGGACGCGTCGCCGTGCCCGGAACGAGGGGAAGGGCGGTGGTTGCGAGGCTCATGCGGCCCTCGCTCTCTCTGCGGCGCGGAGTCGGACGGGGGTGGCGCGCGGGTTGCGTTCGCGCTCGTCCTCGGGTGCGAGCTCCGCACCCTTGACGAGCAGACGGAACTTCGGTGCGTGCTCGGGAAGCTCGACGGGCAGACCCGAGGGTGCCGTCGACGCCGAGGCATCGGCGAAGGCACGTTTGACGATGCGGTCTTCGAGCGACTGATAGGCCAGCACGACGATGCGGCCCTTCACAGCAAGAAGCTCGAGGGCCGCGGGAATGGCACGCTCCACGGCGACGAGTTCTTCGTTGACCTCGATCCGGAGGGCCTGGAAGACGCGCTTCGCGGGGTGCCCGGCGCGCTGGGCGGCGGCCGGTGTCGCGGCGACGAGCACCTCGACGAGCTCACCCGAGCGCAGGATCGGCGCTTTGTCGCGGGCCGCGACGATGAAGCGTGCGTAGCGGGCGGCGAGCTTCTCTTCGCCGTACCGCTCGAAGATCGCCCGAAGCGCTCCCTCGGGGTAGGTCGCGATGACGTCTGCGGCGGTGGGGCCATCCGTCTGATCCATCCGCATGTCGAGCGGCGCATCCCGGGAGTACGCGAAACCTCGGTCGGACTCGTCAAGCTGCAGCGACGAGACGCCGAGATCGAAGAGGATCGCATCGACCCGGTTATAGCCGACGGATGCTGCGGCTTCGGCGATGCCGTCGTAGACCGTGTGCACCAGGCTCACGCGGTCGCCGAAGCGGGCAAGCCGTTCGCCGGCGAGCCGGAGCGCGTCCGTGTCGCGGTCGAGTCCGATCAGGCGAATGTCGGGAAAGCGCTCGAGGAAAGCTTCGGAGTGCCCACCCATTCCGAGGGTCGCATCGACCAGCACGGCGCCGGGGCGCTGCAGGGCGGGGGCGAGCAGCTCGATGCAGCGCTCGAGCAGAACAGGGGTGTGGCGGTCTCGGGTTTCCATGATGAGGGGGCCGGACCCCGGGTCCTGATCCCCATCCGCTCCGACCTGGCACCGGGGAAGTGTGTCAGGGCGTGGCGGCTGGGAGTCAGGACCAGGGGGCGTCAGAAGAGGCCCGGGATCACCTCCTGCTCCAGATCGGAGTACGACTCCTCATTGGCGGCGGCGTAGGAGTTCCAGGCATCCGCGTTCCAGATCTCGGCGTGAGCGCCGACACCCGTGACAACGAGTTCCTTCTCCAGACCGGCGTAGGCGCGCAGGTGCGTGGGAACCGTGATGCGGTTCTGCGAGTCGGGCATCTCGGCGCTCGCGCCCGAGAGGAACATGCGCAGAAAGTCTCGAGCCTGCTTGTTGCTGAGCGGCGCCTCGCGGATGCGCTCGTGCACACGCTCGAACTCGGCGGAGCTGAAGACGAAGAGACAGCGGTCTTGACCGCGGGTGATGACGACGCCACCGGCGAGGTCTTCGCGGAACTTCGCGGGGAGGATCACGCGTCCTTTGTCGTCGAGCTTGGGGGTGTAGGTGCCGAGAAGCATCGACGTGTACCCCCCTTCGCCCGGCCCGCCTCAGGTATGGCCCCACGTTACTCCACTTCCCTCCACTTTCCTACGTTTTTGCACCACTAATACGAGTGAGAGCGTCCGCACGACCGAACATCCGAGAGGAACAAGGTCCCCCGATCGTCGAGAAAGGCCCCCGCTGGACCACTCGAGGACACGTCATTCCTCTCGGATGTTCGTGGAATGACGCGGAAGTTCGGACCCGAATGCGAAAGCGCGCACAAAAAAAGGGGCCGACCCGAAGGTCGACCCCGAAGAGTGGAGAGAGGTGGAGGACTAGTGGCCGTCCTGGCGCCGATCCCATCGATCGTTCATACGATCCATGAAACTGACCTGGGTTGCGCGGCGCGGAGCACTCGGGCTTCCCGGGGCGGGCATCCGCGTGATGTCGACCCGTGTCGGTGTGAGAGCGAGGACAACGCCCCCGAGCATCGCGACGAAGCCGAGGATTCCGACGACGATCAGCTGTGTGGCGACACCCGCCACGAGCGCACCGATTCCGACGAGCACGATGATCGCACCCAGAGTGACATTGCGGTAGTTGATGGCGCGGCCCTCGCGGTCCGAGCTGACGACATCGGCGTCGTTGCGCAGAAGGTGGCGCTCCATCTCATCGAGAAGGCGCTGCTCCTGTTCAGAGAGTGGCATCGGTCCCCCGTTGGGTTCTAAAGATTGCGCCTCAGTCTACTCGCGGCGCCGGTTACTAGGCTAGGCCCGTGCAGGGTTCCCCAGACGCCATCCAAGCGGTTTCACAGCGACTGGAGAGATTTGTCTCGGCTCGCGTCGACGAGGCGGCAGACGCCGGTCCGCTCGCCCGTCCGATTCTCGAGCTCTCCGCGGCGACACTGCAGGGCGGAAAGCGTTTGCGTGCAGCCTTCTGCTACTGGGGATGGCGATCGGTGACGGATGCCACGGGCACCGACGAGATCGTCGCTGCGGCCGCGGCGCTCGAGGTTTTCCATGCCGCAGCACTCGTGCACGACGACATCATCGACAACTCCGACACGCGTCGCGGACACCCCGCGACGCACCGCGCGTTCGAGGGCGCCCATCTTGCCGGCGGATGGACCGGCGACGCCGCCGCGTACGGTCGATCCTCCGCGATCCTCGCCGGTGACCTGCTTGTCGCGTGGAGCGACGACCTCTTCGAGGAGGGGATAGCCGATGCGCCCGCCGATCGCGCACGAGCGGCACGCCGCCGCTACGCGGAGATGCGGCGCGACGTGACGGTCGGGCAGTACCTCGACATCGCGGCGGAGACCGTGCCCGCCCCTGACGCCGAGCAACTCGGCCGGGCGCTCCACGTGGCCTCGTTCAAGTCCGCACGCTACTCGGTCCAGCAGCCCCTCCTCATCGGCGCGGCGATCGGCGGCGGGAGCACCGAGCAACAGGAGGCGCTCCGCGACTTCGGCCACCCGATCGGGATGGCCTTTCAACTGCGCGACGACGTCCTCGGGGTATTCGGCGACTCGGCTGCAACCGGCAAGCCGAGCGGGGATGACCTGCGTGAGGGCAAGCGCACCGCACTCATCGCCTTCGCGCGGCAGGAACTCCCTGCATCCGTCCGCCGCACGCTCGACGAATTGCTCGGCGATCCCGACCTCGAGGACACCCAGGTCCGGATGCTTCAGGACACCATCCGCGACAGCGGAGCCCTTGACCGGGTCGAGGATCTCATCGCGTCGTACACGCGCGAAGCGGACCGCGCCCTCTCGGGCGCTCCGCTCGACAACGCCTCGGTCGGTGCGCTCCGCGATCTCGCTCGCGCGGCCGTTCACCGCGTGGCGTAGTCGTTCACCGCATGGCGGGGTAAGTAACCGCGTGGCGGAGACGTCACCCGGGGCCGGCGATCGCGCGCTCAGCCGAGCGACGGGGTCAACCCAAAGACTGGGCGATGCGGCGGACTTCGCTCTTGCGGCCAGCGCGGAGCACCGCGATCGGTGCCTCGCCCATGGTCTCTTCGGTCTCGAACAGCCACTCGACGACCTCGTCGGTCGAGAAGCCCCGATCGAGAAGCACGATGATCGTGCCGCGCAGCGAGGACAGGGGCCGATCATCGACCAGGAAGTCCGCGGGGATCTTCAGTGCACCGTCGACGCGCATCGCGACGAGATGGTGGTCATCGAGTAGGCGCCGGACGCGGCCGGGCGTTTCGCCCATCAACTGGGCGACGGCGGGAAGGGGCAACCACTCGATGGTGGAGGCCCAGGCGGGTGTCTCACTCACTCAGACAGTGTGTCACGACCGAGGGGGTGACTTCATGAGGGCTCCCGGTTGAATGTAGGGGCTGACTCGTTCACTCGGCCAGGAGCGTCCGTCACCTCTTCAGTCACATCAGCAACATCTTCCCCACATATCACTTCTGTTGACTTTCGTTGACAGCCGTGACAGCGTTTCAGGAGTTTGATCGAGGGGAAACATCCGTGCGCAAGTCACTCAAGACGCTCGTTCGTCCGAACCGTGCGCACTTCACCGTGCCCGCCGCCCTGATCGGCACGCTGGCGGCGACGCTCGTCGCCACGCCGCCCGAGGCTGCGCCGATGACCAGCGAACGTGAACCGCGTCCGCACTGGCGGGGTGTGCCCGCTACCCCTTCGGTGACGACGCACGTCGTCGCCGCGGGCGAAAGCGTCTGGTCTGTCGCGACCGCACACGGCCTCCGCCCCGCCGATGTCCTCGCGTGGAACGGCCTCGACTGGTCTTCGGTCATCCGCCCGGGTCAGGTCCTGAACCTGACCGCACCGGCCGCAGCACAGGTTGCGCCCACCCCCTCCGCGCCCACGATGATGTCGCATACGGTCGTCGCCGGCGATACTCTCACCGGCATCGCTCAGAGACACGGCATCAGCCTGCAGACCCTGTTCGACGCGAACGGGCTCGGCTGGAGCTCGGTGATCTACCCCGGCCAGACCCTGAACGTTCCGGGCGTCACGACCGCCGCCGCGGTCGCGCCCGTCGCCGCCCCGGCACCGGCGCCCGCACCCGCGGCACCGCAGACCGCGCACACCGTCGCCCGCGGCGACACACTGTCGGGCATCGCGAAGAAGTACGGCGTGACGCTCGCCGCCGTATTCGAGGCGAACGGCCTCGGCTCGGGCTCGATCATCTACCCCGGCCAGGCCATCACCGTACCCGGCACCGGTGCGGCACCCGCCGCCGCGGCGACACCGGCGACACCGGCGGTCGCGGCATCCGTCGACGGGCTCGACGCGGAGCAGATCGAGAACGCACGCCTGATCATCCAGGTCGGCCGCGAACTCGGCGTCTCAGACCGCGGAATCGCGATCGCCCTCGCCACTGCGATGGTCGAATCCTGGATTCGCAACCTCGATTGGGGTGACCGCGACTCGCTCGGCCTCTACCAGCAGCGACCGAGCACCGGCTGGGGCTCCCCCGATGAGATTCGCGACGCATCCCGTTCCATCCGTGTCTTCTACGGCGGCCCGTCCGACCCGAACGGCAGCCGCACGCGCGGACTGCTCGACATTTCGGGCTGGGAGGGCATGGGCTTCTCGCAGGCCGCGCAGGCCGTGCAACGCTCCGCATTCCCTGACCGCTACGCCGCCTGGGAGGGCGCTGCCTACCAGTGGATCGCCGCACTCGGATGACACAGTTCCGCCTCGCCCCGAGGGTGAGGCGCTCCCGGGGCACGGGCCGTAGCTTCCGTAGACTTCATTCGTGAGTACGAGCCAGCAAGCCGACCCCCTGATCGGGCGGCTTGTCGACTCTCGGTACCGCGTCCGCGCGCGGATCGCCCGCGGCGGCATGGCAACCGTATACGTGGCCACCGACCTGCGGCTCGAGCGACGCATCGCGCTGAAGGTCATGCACGGGCACCTGAGCGACGACGCGGTGTTCCAAACCCGCTTCATCCAAGAGGCCCGCGCGGCAGCTCGACTGGCCGACCCGAACGTCGTCAACGTCTTCGATCAGGGCCAGGACGAGGGCATCGCCTACCTCGTGATGGAGTACCTGCCGGGCATCACGCTGCGCGAACTGCTGAAGGAGCAGAAGAAGCTCACGGTCGCGCAGACGATCACGATCATGGACGCGACGCTGTCGGGCCTCGCCGCCGCGCACCGCGCCGGCATCGTGCACCGGGACGTCAAACCCGAGAACATCCTGCTGGCCGAGGACGGCCGCATCAAGATCGGCGACTTCGGTCTCGCACGCGCGACGACCGCGAACACCGCGACCGGCCAGATGCTGATGGGCACGATCGCGTACCTCGCACCCGAACTCGTCACCCGGGGTCAGGCCGACGCCCGCAGCGACATCTACGCGCTCGGCATCATGCTGTACGAGATGCTCGTCGGCGAGCAGCCCTACAAGGGCGAACAGCCGATGCAGATCGCGTACCGCCACGCGACCGACACGGTGCCGAGGCCGAGCGCGAAGAATCCGCAGATCCCCGAGCCGCTCGACGAACTCGTGCTGTGGGCGACGGAGAAGAATCCGGATGACCGTCCGGACGACGCATCCGTCATGCTCGATCGCCTGCGCGAGATCGAGCGCGACCTCGGCGTCGCACCCGCCCCGACGCGGGCGACCGTTGCGATCGGAATCCACGACGACAGCAATTCGGGCGAGCTCACGAAGGTCATGCCTTCGGCTGCGGCCCTCACGACGACCATCACACCGGATGTCGACAACGGCACGCTGCTGCGTCGCCGCGCCGGTCGGCGTCGCGCGCGGGGCGCCTGGTTCGCGGTCCTGGTGATTCTGCTCGCGGGACTCGCGGGCGGTGCCGGGTGGTGGTTCGGCTCGGGTCCCGGCTCGCTGGTGGCGGTTCCGGATGTCGCGGGTCAGACATTCGAGGATGCCTCCGCGCGATTACTGCAAGACACGCTCGTAGCTCTTCAGGGCGAGGGTGAACACAGCCTCGATGTCGATGCGGGACTCGTGTTGTACACCGATCCCGGACCCGGCGAGCGGGTCGATAAGGATGCGACCGTTTCGGTCGTCCTGTCGCTCGGACCCCAGCCGCACGACCTGTCGGCGCTCGCGGGCCAGCCCGAGGACGTCGTGCGTACGACGCTGAGCAGCGTCAACATCGAGGTGGGCGAAAGCGTCAACGAGTTCACGGATGCCGCATCCGGAACGGTTCTCGCCGCTCTTGCGCAGCCCGTGACCGGGGACCCGTTCGACGTCTCGAATGGCGGCACGGTGCTGGAGGGCAGCACGATCACTTTGACCGTCTCGCTCGGGCCGGTTCCACCCGTGGAGGGTCTGAGCGTGGAGGCCGCGACATCCGCTCTGCAGGGTGTCAACCTGCAGGTCTCGGGGACGCGCGAAGAAGAGTTCTCGGATGACATCGACTCGGGCGACGTCATCGCGATCCGCGGTCAACCGGACGGTCGCAACTGGCGCCCGGGCGATACCGCAACGCTCGTCGTCTCGAAGGGCCCGCAGCCGTACCCGATCCCCGACGTTCGCGATCTGACCCGCGACGAAGCGCGCGAAACACTCGAGGATGCGGGCTTCACAGTCGACTTCGCGCCATTCTGGAACGCCTTCCCCAACGCGCTCACGCGGGTAACGGGCACCGACCCCGCGACGGGCGCTGAGCGCCCGCTCGGCACCTCGGTCTACCTGCAGATCACAGCCTCCGGCTGACACCCTACCGAACGACAGCGCGCGAGACTTCACCTATGTCTCTTTCCTGAGCCAGAAACGTGACATAGCTGAAGTCTCGCGCTTCGGGTCAGACGCTGAGGGCTCGGCGGACGCGGGCAGCCAGTGCGGGCAGACCGGGGCCGAGGTCGTTGGCACCGACGAGGATGGGGCGAAACCCGGCGTCCTGGAACAACTGCACACGCCGCAGATCCTCGAGCCACTGACTGCGGTCGAGCCGGTGATGATCGCCCTGGTACTCCAGAAGCACGCGCGCCTCGCGATATCCGAGATCCGCGTGGCGGAGACCCTCGACGGTCATCACGGGGAACTGTACCTCTGGTTCGGGCAGCCCGTGCGCCACGAGCCCCAGGCGCAGGAATGTCTCTTGCGACGAATCCACCGGGCGGCGAATCTGACCGATCGCGAGCGTGAGAGCCTTCGCCCCGCGCTTGCTCCGGTGGCGGGCGAGCGCCGCTCGAAGATCAGCCATCGTGCAGAGCGGATACCGCCTGCCGTAGCTTCGCGGCCCGCTCACGAGGTAGTCCCCGACGGCGACCAGCCAATCTGCAGACAGACTCCGCCGGTGCCCGGTGAGGGGATCCCGCCCGAGGGAACCAGGTACCGCGAGTTGCGTCCAGACCTCGGCGGGAGCGACAAGGGGAATCTTGTCCTGCATGCCATGCGGGACGTCCGCGTCCTCGGTCTCCCAGCCGACGACACCTTCACGTCGCATCGGTGCCGAATCGGCGATCGAGAGCACGTGCAACGGTTCATCCTCAAGCTCGCGCGAGGGCAGCGGCATCCCCCAGATCCGAGCCGCCGTGAGGTGGCTGAACAGCTGATCGGTCCCGAGGAGGGGGCGCAGATGCTCGCTCCGCTCAAGCACATCGCGTGAGCTTCTTGCTGGGACGTATAGTCCGCGGTGGGGTCGAAGAAGATCGCTCGCCCGCAGCCGACTTCTCGGTACCTCGGCGAGCACGGCTTCAGCGTACGAGAATGGCCCACGCGCGAGGCCTTCCGGAAGCGAACGTGGGCGCAGCATCTCCTGAGAATGGCCGACCTGCCCGCTTGCGCTCCCAAGTTCTCCACAACGCGGGCGCCATCGCGCGCGAGACTTCAGCTATGTCACAAAATGTGCCCAAAAACGTGACACAAGCGAAGTTTCGCGCGCCGCGGGGACCAGGGGTCAGCGCTTCTCGAGCTCCTCGGCCACGAGGAAGGCGAGCTCGAGGCTCTGCATGTGGTTCAGGCGCGGGTCGCACAGGCTCTCGTAACGCGTGGCCAGGGTCGCCTCGTCGATCATCTCGGAGCCGCCCAGGCACTCGGTCACGTCGTCGCCCGTGAGCTCGACGTGGATGCCACCCGGGAACGTGCCGACGGCGCGGTGGGCGTCGAAGAATCCGCGCACCTCGTCCACGACGTCATCGAAGCGACGCGTCTTGTAGCCGGTCGGCGTCGTGATGCCGTTGCCGTGCATCGGGTCCGTGACCCACAGCGGGGTGGCGCCCGAATCGCGGACGGCCTCGAGCAGCGGCGGCAGGGCGTCGCGGATCTTGCCTGCACCCATGCGGGTGATGAACGTCAGGCGTCCGGGCTCGCGCTCGGGATCGAGCTTGTCGATCAGCTCGAGCACGGTCTCGGGGGACGTCGTGGGCCCGAGCTTCACACCGATCGGGTTGCGGATCTTCGAGAAGTAATCGATGTGCGCGCCGTCGAGGTCGCGCGTGCGCTCGCCGATCCACACGAAGTGCGCCGAGGTGTTGTACGGCGTTCCGGTGCGCGAGTCGATACGCGTCATGGGGCGCTCGTAGTCCATGAGCAAGCCCTCGTGGCCCGTGTAGAACTCGACGCGGCGCAGGTCGTCGAAGTCGGCGCCCGCGGCCTCCATGAACTTGATCGCGCGGTCGATCTCGCCCGCGATGCGCTCGTAGCGCTGGTTGGCCGGGTTCTCGGCGAAGCCCTTGTTCCAGCTGTGCACCTCGCGCAGGTCGGCGAAACCACCCTGCGTGAATGCACGGATGAGGTTCAGCGTCGAGGCGGCCGTGTGGTAGCCCTTGAGCAGGCGTGCCGGGTCCGGCTGACGGGATGCCTCCGTGAAGTCGTACCCGTTGACGATGTCCCCGCGGTAGGCCGGGAGCGTGACCTCGCCGCGCGTCTCGGTGTCGCTCGAGCGCGGCTTGGCGAACTGACCCGCCATGCGACCCATCTTCACGACCGGCATCGACGCGCCGTAGGTCAGCACGACCGCCATCTGCAGCACCGTCTTGATGCGGTTGCGGATCTGCTCGGCCGTCGCACCCGCGAAGGTCTCGGCGCAGTCACCGCCCTGCAGCAAGAACGCATTGCCGGAGGCGGCACGCGCGAGGCGGTCGCGCAGGATGTCGACCTCTCCCGCGAAGACGAGCGGCGGAAGCGTTGCGATCTCGGCCGAGACAGCGGCGACGGCATCGGCGTCGCGCCACTGCGGCTGCTGTTTGATGGGCAGGGTCCGCCAGTGATCGAGGGGGTCAAGCTGCTGAAGCATCCGCTCAGTCTATCCGTGTGGCACACGCTCAGGATGCCGCGGCAACCTGCCCCGGACCGCTGCGGGATCCGCGTCACCGTGCGCGGGAGCGACGCTCAGCGTCGGGCGGCGAGGCGGTCCTTGACCGTCGAGGCGTAGACGTCCTCGTAGTACTGCTCGCCCAGCCGCTGAAGCGCGACCATGATCTCGTCCGTGACGGACCGCAGCACGTAGCGATCGCCCTCGAGCCCCGCAAAGCGGGAGAAGTCGAGCGGTTCGCCGATGACCACGCCAACACGGCCGATACGCGGCATCCGTTTTCCGATCGGCATGATCGTGTCGGTGTCGACCATCACGACGGGAATGACGGGCACGCGCGCCTCGAGAGCCATGCGCGCGATACCGGTGCGGCCGCGGTACAGCCGCCCGTCGGGACTGCGTGTGCCCTCGGGATAGATGCCGAGGAGATCGTCGTTCGCAAGCACCGAGAGCCCGGTGTTCAGGGATGCTTCGGATGCCTTGCCGCCCGAGCGATCGATCGGAATCTGACCCGTGGCCTTGAAGAACACCCGCGTCGCCCAGCCGCGGATGCCACGTCCCGTGAAGTAGTCGCTCTTGGCCAGGAATGACATCTGCCGGTCGATCATGAGCGGTAGGAACACCGAGTCGGCGAAGGACAGGTGGTTGCTCGCGAGGATCGCACCGCCCTCGACCGGGATGTTGCGACGCCCGACGATCCAGGGGCGGAAGATCGCCTTCAGGAGCGGCCCGATCACGATGTACTTCATCAGCCAGTAGAACACCGCTCACTCACCGTCCCGGTTGTCTGCACGGCGAGCGAGGTCGGCGACCCCGATCACGCCCGCATCGTTGGTCAGCTCGGCGATCGCGAACTCGGCGAGCGTCCGGTGGTTGGCAGCGGGCAGGGCCGAACGGAATGCCTCGCGCACGGGCCCGAGGAGCCGTTCGCCGAGCATCGATACTCCCCCGCCGATCACGAAGATCTCGGGATCGAGAATGGCGGCGAAACTGCCACACGCCTCGCCGAGCGAGACGGCGACGCGATGCACGGCTTCCAGAGCCCCCGGGTCGTCGACGCGCACGAGGTCGGCGATCGCCGCTCCGGGGATCTGCCCATCGGCGCCCCGACGCGCGGCGAGGGCCGCCCCGATTCCGGATGCCTCGGACTCGGCGATCTCGCCGGCGATACGGCGCAAGGCATGTCCGGATGCGTACTGCTCGAGGCATCCGCTCCGGCCGCACCCGCAGGGCAACCCGTTCGGGATGAGGCGCGCATGTCCCAGCTCGCCGCCGATCCCCAAGCCGCCGCGCGATAGCTCACCGTCCGTGATGATCGCGCCACCGACGCCCGTCCCGAGAGTGATCATCGCCACCGAACCGCGACCGCGACCGGCGCCGAAGCGATACTCGGCCCAACCGGCGGCATCCGCGTCGTTCTCGAGCACGATCGGGACCCCCGCGAGCTCGGCGATCCGATCGCGCAGGGGTTCGTCACGCCACGCGATGTTCGGCGAGAAGCGCATGATCGTGCGTTCGCGATTCATGAATCCCGCGGCTGCCACGCCGACCGCTCTGATGGCGGAGTCGGAACGCAACTCGCGGATCATCGCGGCTACGGCCACCTCGATGTCGCGCGGGCTCTCGGGGGTGTCGACGCGGAGCGCGCGCGTGATCGCGCCCGATCCATCGACCACTCCCCCGGCGATCTTGGTTCCGCCGATGTCGATGCCGATCGAAAGCACTCCCACACCCCTTCGCGACCTCGTGCGGCCACGGACGGCCTCGTGCAGTCTAGCCGCGCACACGCCCGCGAACCGGGTCTCGAATCCCTGAGACCGAGTATCACCAGAGGGTAGACTCAGCCTGAAGCCGACAACACCCCGGTGCCAAAGGAGCTGCCGATAATGAGTGCCGTCCAATTCGAGGTCCCCGCAATTGTTCCCGCGGACCCGAAAGCCAATGTGACCCACCTGCTCGAAGATCGCGTCGCGGCAACGCCCGATCTCGCGCTCTTCGCCGTGCCGCAGGGCGAGGGGTGGCGAGACATCACCGCGGCGGAGTTCCGCCGTCAGGTGATCGCCCTCGCCAAGGGATTCGCCGCGTCCGGGATCGAACCCGGCGACAAGGTCGGATTCCTCGCACGCACGACGTACGAGTGGACCCTGGTCGACTTCGCGTTGTTCTACGCGGGCGCCGTCATGGTTCCGATCTACGAGACGAGTTCTCCTCACCAGATCCAGTGGATCCTCGAGGACTCGGGTGCCGTGGTCTGCATCGTTGAAGCTGCCGACCATGCCGCTCGTCTCGACGAGGTCCGCGGCGACCTTCCCCTGATCCGCGAGGTCTGGCAACTCGCCCTCGGGGCGATCGACAAGCTGACTGAGCTGGGCGCATCGGTCCCCGACTCCGAGATCGAACGCCGCCGCGGTATCGCGCAGGGGTCGGACATCGCGACCCTCATCTACACCTCGGGCTCAACGGGACGGCCGAAGGGATGCGTGCTCACGCACAGCAACTTCGTCGAGTTGTCGCGTAACTCGGCCGTCGCGCTGAAAGAGGTCGTGCAGACGCCCGGCGCGTCGACGCTCCTCTTCATCACCACGGCGCACGTTTTCGCGCGTTTCATCTCCATCCTCGATGTGCACGCGGGTGTGAAGACGGGTCACCAGCCCGACACGAAGCAGCTCCTCCCCGCGCTCGGATCGTTCAAGCCGACGTTCTTGCTCGCGGTTCCGCGCGTCTTCGAAAAGGTCTACAACTCGTCCGAGCAGAAGGCCGAGGCAGGTGGCAAGGGCAAGATCTTCCGGGCCGCCGCGGACGCAGCGATCGAGCACTCGAAGCTCCTGCAGGACGGGAAGAAGATCCCGCTCGGGCTGAAGATCAAGTTCGCGCTGTTCGACCGGCTCGTCTACAGCAAGCTGCGGGCTGCCATGGGTGGACGCATCCAGTACGCCGTCTCCGGTTCGGCCCCCCTCGGACCGCGACTCGGCCACTTCTTCCACAGCCTCGGCATCGTGATCCTCGAGGGCTACGGCCTGACCGAGACCACCGCCCCGGCGACCGTGAACCTCGCGACCAAGTCGAAGATCGGCACCGTCGGCCCCGTCCTGCCCGGCGTCGGAGTCCGCCTCGCCGAGGACGGCGAGGTCGAGGTGCGCGGCATCAACGTGTTCAAGGAGTACTGGCGCAACCCCGAGGCGACCGCCGCGGCGTTCGACGGTGAGTGGTTCACGACCGGCGACATCGGAACGTTCGATGACGAGGGCTTCCTGACGATCACAGGACGTAAGAAAGAGATTATCGTGACCGCGGGAGGCAAGAACGTCGCTCCCGCCGCGCTCGAGGACCCGATCCGCGCCAACCCGATCGTCGGACAGGTCGTCGTCGTCGGCGACCAGAAGCCCTTCATCGCGGCCCTCGTCACGCTCGATTCCGAGATGCTGCCGACATGGCTCGCGAACAACGGCCACGGCACGATGACCCTTGCCGAAGCTGCTCAGCATGATGCCGTGCGTGCTGAGGTGCAGCGGGCGATCGATACGGCCAACACCCATGTGTCTCGTGCAGAGTCGATCCGCAAGTTCACGATCCTCGAGAGCGAGTGGACCGAGGCAAGCGGGCACCTCACGCCGAAGATGTCGATCAAGCGCAACGTCATCGTCGGAGATTTTGCGGACGACATCGCCGAGCTCTACCGCGAGCCGGTCGCAACGACGAATCTCACGATGCCGTAGCGCATTTCGACTCGCTGCGCTCGCTCAACGAACGATCCCCCGGTCGTTGAGCGAGCCGCAGGCGAGTCGAAACGACGGCCTCACGGTCACTGAACCGTCGAGACGACTGCCTAGAACCAGGATGACTCGCGCACCTCGCGCATCGCCAATCGGCGACGCTCCGGGGTGAGTCGATCGAGGTACAGCGTGCCGTCGAGGTGGTCGGTCTCGTGCTGGAGTGCCTGGGCGAGCAGCCCCTCGCCCTCGAGCACGACGGGCTCGCCGTCGACGTCGATACCCTCCACGCGCGCCCACGGGTACCGCAGCGCCGGATGCCACAGTCCCGGAACCGAGAGGCATCCCTCGTCCACCGGCTCCGGCTCGCCGCGAACCTCGACGAGAACGGGGTTCAAGACATATCCGATATCACCGTCGATGTTGTAGCTGAAGGCGCGCAGACCCACGCCGATCTGCGGGGCAGCGACCCCGGCACGCCCCGGCGGCTCGACCGTGTCGAGCAGGTCTCGGACGAGCGCGCGCACGCTTTCGTCGATTTCGCCGATCTCGCTCGAGCGCGACTTCAGCACGGGATCGCCGAAGAGACGGATGTCACGCACAGCCATAGTGCGTCAGGCCGCCGTCGACACGGACTGGAGGCCCTCGACGACCTTCGCGGCGAGCTCACGAGCCGCCGCCCGGGTCGCGGGCTGCAGGTCGCGGAAGACGATGGCGCCTCCGGTAGCGAGCTGCGGGTCATACGGAACACGGAGCACATCGCGCACGCGGGTACGGAAGTGCGCCTCGAGCTCGTCTTGGCGCACGGGCGGGGTTCCGGGCGATGACATGTTGAGCACGACGATCGCGCTCCGCACGTGATCCTCGTAGCCGTTCGCCTCGAGCCACGTGAGCGTCTCGGATGCCAGTCGCGCTTCGTCGATGCTCTGACCCGCGACGACGACCAGCCGGTCGGCGCGCTCGAGTGTGGCGCCCATAACCGAGTGCACGATGCCGGTGCCCGTATCGGTCAGCACGACCGAGTAGTAGTGGGCCGCGACTTCGGCGACCGCGCGATACTCGTCGCCGCTGAAAGCCTCGGCGATTCGCGGATCGGTATCGGATGCGAGCACGTCGAGGCGGGTCTCGTCGCGGGCGACGATGGCCGAGACGTCGTTGTATCCGCGGAGGTTTTCGCGCTCGCGCACCAGATCGCGGACCGTTCGCCCACTCCTTCGCGCGATCCGCTCGGCGAGCGTACCCCGATCGGGGTTGGCGTCGACAGCGATGACGCGGTCGTCGCGCGCGTCGGCGAGGGCCTGTCCGAGCAGCGTGGTGATGGTCGTCTTCCCGACACCGCCCTTGCGCGAAACGATCGCGACGAAGCGTGCCCCGCCGCCGGGCAGGGGGGCCGCGATCCGGCGATCCATCGCCTTGCGCGCGCGGGCGCGCTTGCTGTCACCGATGTTCAGTTTGCCGCCGGACACCGAATACAGCAGGTGCTGCCAAACGCCCTCGGGCTCGGGTCGCGTGACCTGCGCCGGGTCGAGCAGGCGGTCGGCGGTCAGCAGATCGGATGTCTCACGCTCGGCGACATCCGCGAGGTCGCCGATCCTCCGTGAGACCAGCACGGGCGCCTCGGCCTGCGTGGCGCGAGCGACCTCGCGCCGCTCGGCGGGCTGTGCAGCCCGATCGGTCTCATCGTTCATCGTCGTCTCCTTCTCGTCCGGTGCGTCGTCAACCGGTGCTTCGAGATACTCATCGTCCACGTCATCGGCATCCGACGCGTGGGTTTCCGACGCTACGGGTTCTGACGCCGCGGGGGTCGGTTCGAACCCGGTCGGCTCGAAGCCGGTCAGCTCCACCTCATCCACAGGAACGTCATCTGTTTCGGCGTCTTCGACGTAGGTATCGGCAACCGCGAGATCTGCAGACGCGAGGCTCTCGGTAGCGAGATCTTCGGGCGCGAGGTCCTGGGTTGCACGCTCTTCAGATGCCAGCTCTTCGACAACAACCTCCGCGCCGGAGAGATCGTCTGCAGTGGATTCGTCGTCGCCGGTGGATTCTTCGTCGGCCGCGGTGGCCTCGATCGCCGCACCCTCATTCGCGTCGGCGTCACCGTCTTCGGCGAGATCGTCACCCTCGGCGGCAGCCATTGCGGGCAGCTCGATCGTGACGAATCCGCCCTCGAAGGCGATGTCGCCCTCGACGACGTCGTCGTCGTCATCCTCCTCTTCTGAGGGAAGAGCGATGTTGACATGTGCCGTCTGCATGCCCATCAGACCGATGCCCGACGTCTCGACCGAGGGTACGTCGTCGAGGATCCCGTTGTCCGGGTCGTCGTCGGCGCTCGGATCTTTGCCGTGAGGCGTCACTGGAACTCCGGACCTTGCAGTTGGGGGGTGGGACTTGCCCCAGATTAGTGCGCCGGACGCACCACGACCAAAAGGTCACCAGCCTCGACCTGCTGGGTCGCGCCGATCGCGAGGCGCTCGATCACGCCGTCGACGGGCGACGTGATCGCCGCTTCCATCTTCATCGCCTCGATCGAGGCGACCGCCTCCCCCGCGTGGATCGCGTCACCGACGGATGTCTTGAGCGTGACCACTCCGGAGAATGGCGCAGCGATCTGACCGGGCTTCGTCGTGTCAGCCTTCTCGGCTTGTCGAGCCTCGACGGCAATGCTCCGGTCCCGCACGAAAACGGGACGCAGTTGACCGTTCAGCGTCGTCATGACCGTGCGCATGCCCTTGTCGTCGGCCTCGCCGATCGCCTCGAGCCCGACCAGCAGCCGCACGCCCCGCTGGATCTCGACCGCGTGCTCCTCGCCCGGCACGAGACCGTAGAGGTAGTCGGAGGTGTCCAGCAGCGACACATCCCCGAAGACCTCGCGGACCTGAGCGAACTGCCGAGTCGGCACCGGGAACAGCAGTCTGTTGAGCGCTTCGCGGCGCGCGACGGCATCGCCCGCGAGCGCTTCGGAGTCGGCCGGAGCCAACGGTTCAACCTCGATCTTCACGGTGCGCCCGGCCAGCACGGCTGTGCGGAATGGTTCGGGCCATCCGCCCGGCAGATCTCCCAGCTCGCCCGCCATGAATCCGACGACGGAATCCGGGATGTCGTAGTTCTGCGGATTCGCTTCGAAGTCGGCGGGGTCGGCCTTGACGGCCGCGAGGTGCAGGGCGAGGTCGCCGACGACCTTCGACGACGGGGTCACCTTCGGAATGCGTCCGAGGATGCCGTTGGCCGCCGCGTACATGTCCTCGATCAGCTCGAAGTCATCCGCCAATCCGAGCGCGATCGCCTGCTGACGCAGGTTCGACAGTTGCCCTCCCGGAATCTCGTGACGGTAGACCCGGCCCGTGGGGCCCGGCAGACCGGACTCGAACGGGGCATACAGGTGCCGCACGGCCTCCCAGTAGGGCTCGAGGTCCGCGACGGCGTCGAGGTCGAGCCCCGTGTCGCGCTCGGTGTGGGCGAGGGCGGCTACGAGAGACGAGAGGGACGGCTGGCTGGTGGTTCCCGCCATGGGTGCGGATGCCGCATCCACCGCGTCCGCGCCCGCCGCACTCGCGGCGAGGAGCGTCGCGAGCTGTCCACCCGGTGTGTCGTGTGTGTGCACGTGGACCGGCAGGTCGAAGCGCTCACGCAGGGCCGACACGAGCCGCGATGCGGCCTCGGGACGCAGAAGCCCGGCCATGTCCTTGATCGCCAGCACATGGGCACCCGCATCGACGATCTGCTCGGCGAGACGCAGGTAGTAGTCGAGCGTGTACAGGTCTTCCTTCGGGTTCAGCAGGTCGCCCGTGTAACAGACGGCCACTTCGGCGACCGTCGAACCCGTCGCCAGCACGGCATCGATCGCGGGGCGCATCTGCGCAACATCGTTGAGCGCATCGAAAATGCGGAAGATGTCGACACCCGTCGCGGCTGCCTCGCGCACGAACGCATCGGTCACCTCGATCGGGTACGGCGTGTAGCCCACCGTGTTGCGGCCGCGCAGCAGCATCTGAATGGGGATGTTGGGCAGCGCCTCGCGCAGACGCTCCAGGCGCTCCCAGGGGTCCTCCCCGAGGAAGCGCAGCGCGACGTCGTAGGTGGCCCCGCCCCACGCCTCGACCGAGAACAGGTCGGGCGTCAGGCGCGCCACGTAGGGGGCGACCGCGACAAGGTCACGCGTGCGGACACGGGTCGCCAGCAGCGACTGGTGCGCGTCGCGGAAGGTCGTGTCGGTCACGGCGAGCGGCTTCTGCTCGCGGAGCGCGCGAGCGAACCCGGTGGGCCCGAGTTCGAGCAGGCGCTGGCGTCCACCGTCCGGTGCGGGCGCACTCAGGTCGACCTTCGGCAGCTTCATCGCCGGGTCGATCGAGAGCGGATTTTCGCCGTTCGGCTTGTTGACCGTCACATCGACGAGCCAGTTCAGCAGGCGCGTCCCGCGGTCCTTCGACTCCCGTCCCCGCAGCAGCTGGGGACGCTCGTCGATGAACGACGTCGCGATGTCTCCCGCAACGAACGACGGGTCATCGAGCACGGCTTGCAGGAAGGGAATGTTCGTCGAGACGCCACGGATGCGGAACTCTGCCAGGGCACGTCGCGCCCGGGCGACCGCGGCCGGGAAGTCGCGCCCACGGCACGTGAGCTTCGCAAGCATCGAGTCGAAGTGAGGGCTGACCTGCGAACCGGCCGCGGTCGTTCCGCCGTCGAGGCGAATGCCGGCGCCACCAGGAGAACGGTACGTCGTGATCTTGCCCGTGTCGGGGCGGAATCCCTGCGTCGGGTCCTCGGTCGTGATGCGGCACTGCAGCGCCGCGCCCCGCAGGCGAATGTCCTGCTGCTCGAGGCCGAGCTCGGCGAGCGTCTCGCCCGCGGCGATGCGCATCTGCGACTGGACGAGATCGACATCCGTCACCTCTTCGGTGACCGTGTGCTCGACCTGGATGCGCGGGTTCATCTCGATGAAGACGTGCTTTCCGGCGCGCTCCCCCTCGGTGTCCACGAGAAACTCGACCGTACCGGCGTTGACGTAGCCGATCGACTCGGCGAAGGCCACGGCATCCCTGTGGAGTTGCTGGCGCAGCTCGTCGTCGAGGTTCGGCGCGGGCGCGATCTCGATGACCTTCTGGTGCCGTCGCTGCACAGAGCAGTCGCGTTCGAACAGATGGACGGTGTGCCCCTCCGCGTCGGCGAGGATCTGCACCTCGATGTGACGCGGGCGGACGACCGCCTGCTCGAGGAACATGCGCGGGTCGCCGAACGCGCTGTCGGCCTCGCGCATCGCCTCGGCCAGGGCGGGAGCGAGCTCGCCCTTGCTCTCGACTCGGCGCATCCCGCGTCCCCCGCCGCCGGCGACCGCCTTGGCGAAGAGCGGAAAACCGATGCCGTCGGCCTGCGCGAGCAGCTCATCGACGTCCGCGGACGCCTCGGTCGACGCGAGCACGGGCACCCCGGCGGCGATCGCGTGATGCTTGGCCGTGACCTTGTTGCCGGCCATCTCGAGCACCCGCGCGGGCGGTCCGATGAACGCGATGCCGTTGGCGCTGGCGCGCTCGGCAAGGTCCGGATTCTCGGACAGGAATCCGTAGCCGGGATAGATCGCGTCGCATCCACTCTCGAGGGCGACGCGGATGATCTCGTCGACGTCGAGATAGGCCCGCACCGGGTGACCGCGCTCGCCGATCTCGTAGGCCTCATCGGCCTTCAGCCGGTGGAGCGAGTTGCGATCCTCGTAGGGATAGACAGCAACCGTGCGAGCGCCCACTTCATAGGCGGCCCGAAAAGCGCGGATGGCGATCTCACCACGATTTGCGACAAGGATCTTGCGGAACATGACACCTCACAGCTTCGGCGCGTCGACCTGAGTGTGTTCCACAGCCTAGGGGACGGTAACGTAGACGATTGTGCACGTACTCAGCGTCAGTTCCCTCAAGGGCGGGGTCGGAAAGACCACCGTGACGCTCGGGCTTGCCTCCGCGGCATTTGCTCGGGGCGTCCGAACCCTCGTCGTCGACCTCGACCCGCAGTCGGATGTCTCGACCGGCATGGATATCCAGGTGGCCGGCCGACTCAACGTCGCCGACGTACTCGGAAACCCGAAAGAAAAGGTCGTCCGCCAGGCGATCACGTCGAGCGGGTGGGCAAAGGTCCACCCCGGCACGATCGATGTGCTCATCGGCAGCCCCTCGGCCATCAACTTCGACGGTCCGCACCCGAGCGTGCGCGACGTCTGGAAGCTCGAAGAGGCGCTTGCGACGATCGAGGCCGACTACGACCTCGTCCTCGTCGATTGCGCCCCCTCGCTGAACGCCCTGACGCGAACCGCGTGGGCGGCCAGCGACCGGGTCATCGTCGTCTCCGAACCGGGCCTGTTCTCGGTCGCCGCCGCTGATCGCGCGCTGCGTGCGATCGAAGAGATCCGTCGCGGTCTCTCACCGCGACTGCAGCCCCTCGGCATCGTCGTCAACCGGGTGCGCCCGCAGTCGATCGAGCACCAGTTCCGCATCAAGGAGCTGCGCGACATGTTCGGCCCCCTCGTCCTGTCCCCCCAGCTGCCCGAGCGCACGTCGCTGCAGCAGGCGCAGGGCGCGGCAAAGCCGCTGCACATCTGGCCCGGCGATTCCGCCCAAGAACTCGCGGCGGACTTCGACGCGCTGCTCGACCGCGTCATGCGCACCGGCCGCATCCCCGTCCCGGGCGACGCCCGCATCTGAGTTCGACGCACCGCGCAGCAGAAGCTGGCCAGGGCGATCCGCCGACCCAAAGTCCTCGTCTGCCCTCTGTGTGTCCCACTTTTTCGCTCTTGCGTCCCATTTTCCGCCGGTAACTCGCCCTCATACCGAGCGAAAGTGGGACATCGTCTGTCCGGCGGCAGCGGGTCACCGTCACATGGCGAGGCGCCCTCGCCTGCAGACCGGTGCGTTGGTCAGGCCGTGCGGGCCGAGCGGCGAGCGGCGAGCTCGTCGATCGTGTCGACCGTCTGCGGGCCGAACTCGACGAGCGTCGACTCCACCTCGCGCAGCACCTTGCCGACGGCGATGCCGAAGACACCCTGGCCGCGGCTGACCAGGTCGATGACCTCGTCGTTGGACGTGCAGAGATAGACGGATGCTCCATCGCTCATCAGCGTCGTGCCCGCAAGGTCGCGGATACCCGCGGCGCGGAGCTGATCGACCGCAGTGCGAATCTGCTGCAGAGAGATCCCGGTGTCGAGAAGGCGCTTCACGAGCTTGAGCACCAGAATGTCGCGGAATCCGTAAAGTCGCTGCGATCCGGAACCGCTTGCGCCACGAACGGTCGGCTCGACCAGTTCGGTGCGGGCCCAGTAGTCGAGCTGCCGGTACGTGATTCCCGCAGCCCGGGCGGCTACCGCGCCCTTGTAGCCGACCTCGTCGTCCATCGCCGGAAGGCCGTCCGTGAAGAGCAGATCCGAGTCGAAACGCTTCTCGTCGGCGAGTTCGCCAGCGTTCATCGCGTCCTCCTCGCCGGGTTCCGAGACGCAGATTCGCGGCTCATCCCCCACGCTAGGACACCCGCCGTCACCGAGCAACGACATCCGCCGCGACACGCCGGACGACCCGTCGCGAACGTCGAAGCCGTCACGGAAGCAACCGGGTGAGCGCGGATCGCACGAAGATGGCGCGCACCTCATCGAGGCGTCGTGCGAGCTCGGGACCCACTTCGTTCGCTCGTGCACGCGAGGGCGCGTCGGTGCGGTGGGTGAGCGGGGCCAGCGCCTGCTCGATCAACGAGACGTCACGCTCGGCGCTCTGTCGGATCGTTCGGAGGTGACGGGGTTCGATGCCGTGGCTGTCGAGCGAAACGATCGCTCGCAACAACGAGACGCTCTGATCGCCGAACGACTCCGCGGCCGGAAGGATGCCCGACGACACGGCCTCGTTGAAGAGTTGTGGCGTCGCGCCGGCAGCGCGCAACAGTTCGTCCCGGCGGTACCGGCGCCCCTGCGGGTGGATCGTGGGGGGCGGCTGCTGACCCGGGTGACTCGGGTCGCGGCCCGCATCGAGGTCACTGAGATATTCGCGGATGACGCCCAGGGGCAGGTAATGGTCGCGCTGCAACTGGAGTGCCAGCCGAAGTCGGTCGACGTCCGCGGGAGAAAACTTGCGGTACCCGGACTCGGTGCGGGTCGGCGTGACGATGCCCTGAACTTCCAAGAAGCGAAGCTTCGATGTCGTGAGGGAGGGAAACTCCGGCGTGAGCCGAGCCAGCACCTGCCCGATACTGAGCAGTCCCGCGCCTGCCGCGGAGTTTCGAGAAAGAGCCGCGGGCATCAGCCGTCCGCCGGCAACGGCAGATCGACCGGAGAGATGAAGAAGGTCAGACGGAACTTTCCGATCCGCACTTCGGCACCGTTGACGAGCAGGGCGCGATCAACGCGCTCCCCATCGACATAGCTGCCGTTCAGCGAGCGCTGATCGACGAGCTCGAATCCTTCGGGACGTCGCGTGATTTCGGCGTGGCGACGAGAGACGGTCACGTCATCGAAGAAGATGTCTGCCTCGGGGTGGCGACCCACGGTGGCGACCTCAGAATCGAGCAGATATCGCGCACCGGCCGTCGGGCCCGACCGGACGAGCAGCAATGCCGCTCGCGCGGGGAGAGCCGAAATGGCGTCCAGTTCGGCTTGCGAGAGCTCGGAACCGAACGGGACGAACGAGAGGTCGGAATCGTGTCCGAACGTCTGGGTCGTATCGGGCGTGGAATGCGCCGGCTCTGCCTCGCGGCGCATGGCCGGGGGCGCCTGGTCTTGCTGTTCTGACACGCTGTCCTCCTCGCGGTCCAGACTAGCCGATCGGATCCACGCGCGACGGGCCACGCCTTCTCCATGCAGTCTCGCCCGCACCCCGGCCGGCGCCCAGGGACCCTCGATTAGTCTCGAAGGGTGAAGTCTCAGCCGCGTCGACGCCCGTCCGCCATTCGACGTCCCGGCCTCGCCGTGTTGCTGGTTGCGTTGTGCGCGTTCTTCGTCGCCGCGCCTTCCGCCGCCTTCGCGCACGACGAGTTGATCGGTAGCACCCCCGACGACGGCGAGATCGTCGAGACAGGCCCGAGCGCGATCGACCTGCGCTTCAGCGCTAATCCCCTCGAGGGCGAGGGCGCGACCGAAGTCCTCGTGATCGATCCTTCGGGTGCCGAGGTCCAGCAGGGCGACCCGATCCTCGATCGGAACGGCGTGATCCAGGAGTTGTCCGGCACCGACGAGCGCGGCACCTACAGGGTCGTCTGGCGCATCGTCTCCAGCGACGGTCACCCCATTTCGGGTGAGCTGACGTTCTCGGTCGGCGAGACATCCGTGCCCGCCGATATTCCCACGACGACCGACGCCGAAGGGGAAGATGCAACGGATGCCGGGGGCTTCGATCTCACCCCGATCTGGATCGTCGTCGGCATCGTCGTGGTCGGTCTCGGCGGCGCTGTCGTGGCCATCCTGATGGCACGGGCACGGGGCCGCAACGGCGGAGTTTGAACGGTACCGGAACGGGTTTTGAGCCCGGCACGGGACCCTCGCGCGGGGTCTAGGCTTGAAGGTATGCCTCACTACGACGTCGTCATTCTCGGTGCTGGCCCCGGCGGATATGTCGCGGCCGTGCGAAGCGCTCAGCTCGGTCTTTCGGTAGCCATCATCGAGCAGAAGTACTGGGGCGGTGTGTGCCTGAACGTCGGGTGCATCCCCTCGAAGGCGCTCCTGCGCAACGCCGACCTCGCCCACGTGTTCACCCACCAGGCCGAGCAGTTCGGCATTTCGGGTGACGTGCACTTCGACTTCGGCACCGCGTGGGACCGCAGCCGCAAGGTCGCCGACACGCACGTCAAGGGCATCCACTTCTTGATGAAGAAGAACAAGGTCATCGAGTACGAGGGCAAGGGTTCGTTCGTCGACGCGAACACGATCGACGTAGCCAAGGCCGACGGTCAATCCGAGCGCCTGACGTTCGACAACGCGATCATCTCCACGGGCGCGAAGGTCCGCCTCCTCCCCGGCGTCGAGCTGAGCGAGAACGTCGTGACGTACGAAGAGCAGATCATGACGCGCGGCCTGCCGAAGTCCATCGTGATCGTCGGTGCCGGCGCGATCGGCATGGAGTTCGCCTTCATCATGACGAACTTCGGCGTCAAGGTGACGATCATCGAGTTCCTCGACCGGGCGCTCCCGAACGAGGACGCGGATGTCTCGAAAGAGATCGCCCGCCAGTACAAGAAGTACGGCGTCGACATCCTGACGTCCACCAAGGTCGAGTCGGTCACCGACCACGGCGATCACGTGACCGTGACCTACACCCCCAATAGCGGCGGCGAGACGCAGTCCATCGACTCTGACAAGGTCATGATGTCGATCGGGTTCGCGGCCAACGTCGAGGGCTACGGACTCGAGAACACGGGCGTGAAGCTGACCGATCGCGGTGCGATCGAGATCGACGACTTCATGCACACGAACGTCCCCCACATCTACGCAATCGGTGACGTGACGGCGAAGCTGCAGCTCGCGCACGTCGCCGAGGCTCAGGGCGTGGTCGCTGCCGAGACGATCGGCAAGGCCGAGACGATGGCGCTCGGCGACTATCGCATGATGCCGCGTGCGACGTTCTGCTCGCCGCAGGTCGCGTCGTTCGGCCTGACCGAGCAGCAGGCTCGCGACGCCGGTCACGAGATCAAGGTCGCGAAGTTCCCGTTCTCGGCGAACGGCAAGGCCAACGGCCTCGGCGAGCCCATCGGATTCGTCAAGCTGATCGCCGACGCCGAGCACCTCGAGCTTCTCGGCGGTCACCTGATCGGCCCCGACGTGTCCGAACTGCTCCCCGAGCTCACGCTGGCGCAGAAGTGGGACCTCACGGCTCTCGAGGCGGCACGCAACGTTCACACGCACCCGACCCTGTCGGAAGCCGTGCAGGAAGCCTTCCACGGCCTCGCCGGTCACATGATCAACATGTGAGCCGAAAGGACTCAATGCGCGCGAAGAGCGCGTTGAGTCCTTTGCGGCTCAGGTTGAGCGAGCGCAGCGAGTCGAAACCAACAGACGCGCATAGTCAATGCGTTTCGACTCGTCGCTACGCTCCTCGCTCAACGACCGGACGTTGCGCACAGTCCGCTCGTCAGCGACCGAGGGCGCGCTGCAGCTTCGAACCGGATGCCGCGGGCACTCCCCCGACGGCGGCGACGGCGGCATCGACCGCCGCGAAGAACTCGGCGCGGCCACGCTCATCCGCGGGCGCGGCGGGGCCGAGCTCGACCTCCCATTCGCGCCAGTTCGTCGCGGCACCCGTCTGGAGGTCTGTGGCCTGGACGTGGTCGTCGACGAACTCGGCGATGACGGCGCCCGAGGCATCCTGAAGCAGGATCGCGTGCCGTTGGTTCCGAACGCGCGCGATGGGGCGTAGTTCTTCTTCGCCGCACCATTCGGTCACCGACGAGCGAACATCGGTGGGCACAGCAACCGTGAGCGGATCGGACGGCAGCGCCTCGCCCAGCGGCCATCCCCACTCGTGGCGACCATCGGCGGCGCTGGACTTGACGTGCCACCCCTCATCAGGACCACCCGTCCGGCGACGCACCGCGACAGCACGACGGGAGAGAGAGAGCTCTGCCGTGTCGAAATAGATCGCATCCAGCGGCCGCAACTCGGGCGGCCAGACACCGGCCACACCCGGAAGCGAGGCCAGATCCGGCAACCGGGTGGCCTCGCTCACGTCGTATTTGCGCTCGACCTCGATCGAGCGCGTCGGCTCACTCGTCGCTCGGCCTGATCTCTTGCGTCTCTTCGACGTAAACGAACGTGGCCTGCGTGGGGCCATCCGATTCGCCGGTCTGCTCGAGCTCGCCCTGACGGCGGTAGACGATCTGACCTTCGCTGTAGGGCAGGACGAGCGAGTCGTCGTCGGCATCTTCGAGGGGTACCACCTGGCCGTCGAGGGGCCCTCCGGAAAGTCGTGCAATAGACATAATTCCTCCTTCTTCGACCCTACCCCGCGGGTACGACAGGACCCCGTTCGCCGCGGTCGGATCACGTCAGATGAGACGCCTATGATCAGTCGCATGAAGGCCATTCGCACGTTCACGGTCCGACCCGTCCTCGCCGAAAGCATCGCGGCACTCGACACGCTCGCCGCCAACTGGCGTTGGTCGTGGAGTCGCGCCACGCACGCCCTCTTCGAGTCCATGGATCCCGCGGTCTGGGCGAAGGTCGGAGAGAACCCGGCCCGGATGCTCGGGGCGC
Source organism: Microbacterium lacus (assembly GCF_002812805.1). Taxonomy (GTDB): domain Bacteria; phylum Actinomycetota; class Actinomycetes; order Actinomycetales; family Microbacteriaceae; genus Microbacterium; species Microbacterium lacus_A. Next base: position 35,829 of record NZ_NMUM01000004.1, read on the forward strand.
TGGGGCAGGAGCGCCTGGACGCCCTCGCCCGCGATGACGCCTTCGTCGACCGCGTCACGGAAGAGGCCGATCGCCTCGAGGCGTATCTGACGCAGCCGCGGTGGTTCCAGCGCGTCCAGGGCCCGAAGCCCGAGCACATCGCGTACTTCTCCCCCGAGTTCGGGGTCGATGGTTCGCTCCCCCAGTACTCGGGTGGCCTCGGCATCCTGGCCGGCGATCACCTCAAGAGCTGCTCGGACCTCGGCGTGCCACTGACCGGCATCGGGCTGTTCTACCGCGCGGGGTACTTCCGCCAATCGATCGGCGACGACGGCTGGCAGCGCGAGAGCTATCCGCTGCTCGACCCCCACGGCCTCGGCCTGACGCTGCTGCGCGACGAAGCCGGTACCCCGGTCGAGGTGTCGCTCGACATCACCGGCGGTCGCGTGCTGCACGCGCGCATCTGGGTCGCCGACATCGGACGCGTGCCTCTCCTGCTGCTCGACTCCGAGACGCCCTCGAACACGGAAGAGATGCGTCGGGTCACCGACCGTCTCTACGGCGGTGGTGGCGAGCATCGCTTGCTACAAGAGGCACTGCTCGGAATCGGCGGCGTTCGCGCCCTGCGCGCCTGGTGCCGTGTCACCAGCCGGCCCGAGGCCGATGTTTATCACACGAACGAGGGCCACGCGGGACTGCAGGGCATCGAGCGGATGTCCGAGCTCATCACCCACGATGGCCTGACGTTCGACGAGGCCCTGGCGCAGGTGCGCGCGTCGACGGTGTTCACGACGCACACTCCCGTTCCCGCCGGAATCGACCGATTCCCGAAGGATCTGATCGCCGACTACCTGACCGCCGGTGTCGTCAGCGGCATCGATCCGCAGCGCGCCCTCGCGCTCGGGCTCGAGAGCTGGCCGGGCGGCGACCCGAGCGTGTTCAACATGGCCGTGCTCGGCCTGCACCTCGGGCAGCACGCGAATGGCGTCTCACTGCTGCACGGCGAGGTGAGTCGCGGAATGTTCGGTCAGCTGTGGCCGGGCGTCGACACCGACGAGGTTCCCATCACCTCGATCACGAACGGCGTCCACCCGCCGACCTGGCTGCACCCCGCCCTCAAGGGCCTGAGCGAGCGGGCCTTCGGCGACGCCCACGTCGAGACCCATGACTGGACGGATGTCGCGCGCGTCTCAGACCGTGAGCTCTGGGACACCCGCTCGACGATGAAGGGCGAGCTGGTCGACGAGGCGCGCAGCCGCACCGGCCTCGCCGGCGTGCTCGATCCCGAGGCACTCACGATCGGGTTCGCGCGTCGCGTGCCGACCTACAAGCGTCTGACCCTCATGCTGCGGGATCCCGAGCGGTTGACGCGGATCCTGACCGACCCCGAGCATCCGGTGCAGATCATCGTCGCCGGAAAGTCACACCCCGCGGATGACTCGGGCAAGCAGATGATCCAGGAGCTCGTGCGTTTCAGCCGCGACCCGAAGGTGCGTGGGCGGATCGTCTTCCTGCCCGACTACGACATCTCGCTCGCCAAGACGCTCTTCCCGGGCTGCGACGTGTGGCTGAACAACCCGATCCGGCCGCTCGAGGCATCCGGAACGTCCGGTATGAAGGCGGCGCTCAACGGAGCGCTCAACCTGTCGATCCTCGACGGATGGTGGGACGAGTGGTTCGACGGGCAGAACGGCTGGGCGATCCCCACGGCCGATACGGCGGGATCGGACGACGAGCGAGACGATGCCGAGGCATCCGCTCTCTACGACCTGATCGAGCACCAGCTGGTGCCGAAGTTCTTCGACCGCACGGACGGTGTGCCGAGCGAATGGCTCGGGATGGTGCGGCACACGATGAAGGTGCTCGGACAGAAGGCGACGAGCGACCGGATGGTGCGGGAATACGTCGCCCGCCTGTACACCCCGGCGTCCGAGCATGCCACCGAGCTGCGCGCCGATGACTTCGCGCTGGCGCGTGAGCTCGCGGCGTACACGGAACACGTGCGGGCCGCATGGCCGTCAGTGCACATCGCGAGCGTGGACGGGTCGGGCATCGCCCAGCAGGCGGCGGCGGGTGACGTGCTCGAGGTGCGCGCCGCGGTTGCACTCGATGGGCTTTCCGCCGCGGATGTCGCCGTGCAACTCGTGTGCGGCACGACGGATGCCGAGGACGCCATCACGGGCGAGCGCTCGATCGTGCCGCTCACGCCGTCCGGCGACGCGGTCGACGGGCTGACAATATTCACGGGCACCGTGCCGCTGGCCGTGACGGGTCCGTTCGGCTACACGGTGCGGGTCGTGCCGACGCATCCGCAGCTCGTCTCGGATGTCGAGCTCGGCCTCGTCACGTACGCCTCGTAATCCGTGCGACCGTTTGTGCTGCTCGCCACGCGGGCCGAGGACCTGCCCGCGGACGAGGAGTACGCCGCGATGCTGCGCGCCGCCGGGCTCGACGAGCGCGATCTGATCCGGGTGCGGCTGGAGGCCGGGCCGATGCCCGCTCTGGATCTCGACTCTCTGTCGGGCATCATCGTCGGCGGCGGCCCGTTCAACGCTTCGGACGCGCCCGAAGCGAAATCGCCGGTGCAGCAACGCGTCGAGGCGGAATTCGCGACGCTGCTCGACCGGGTCGTTCCGGCCGACTTCCCGTTCTTCGGGGCCTGCTACGGCATCGGCACACTGGGCGCGCACGAGGGCGCGGTGATCGACAGAACGTTCGGTGAGCCGATCAGCGTCGTGCCGGTCACACTCACCGATGAGGGCGCGCGCGACCCGCTCTTCGCGGGGTTACCGACAGAGTTCGGGGCGTTCGTCGGACACAAAGAGGCGGTGTCGCGACTGCCCGCACACGCCGTGCACCTGGCATCCTCGGCCGGATGTCCCGTCCAAGCCTTCCGCGTCGGACAAAACGTCTACGCAACGCAGTTCCATCCCGAACTCGACGTCGACGGCATCACGACGCGCATCCACGCATACGCGGGCCACGGATACTTCGCCGCGCACGAACTCGAGCTGACCCTGGCGGCCGTGCGCACGGCGCCGGTGTCGCATCCGTCACGGATGCTCCGGACCTTCGTCGAGCGCTACGCGCGCGACTGAACAAGAAAAGCCGAGCGCTACGACGGCGGCTGAGCGCTGAGGCCCGCGAGCGGTCAGGCCACGAGGCGGACGGGCACGGATGTCTCGAGCTCGGGCCGCACGCGCGCGAGGGCCGGGCCGAGCCCTAGGTCGACGAGCCGGATCGCGCCCGCGAACTCGGGCCCGCGTCCCCGGACGAGGCCGGCCTTCAGGGCGCCGAAGGTCACGGTGACATCGGCCGGGAGGACGGCATCGTCCGCCGAACCGTCGTCGGGGTGCAGCCCGCTCGGCAGGTCGACCGCGACGACGCGCGGCCGGTCGGGGGCGCCCGATCGGACCGCGGGAATCAGCGTCTCGACGGCGGCGCGAGCAATGCCGCGCAAAGCAGGCGTGGCCGAGGTACCGATCCCCAGAATTCCGTCGACGATCACGCGATAGCCGGCGGCGCCGGCGCGCACGTCGTCGAGACCGACGCACCGTGTACCGGCGCGGCGGGCGGCACCCAGCCCCTCACTGTGCGCGCGGTCGGACGTCAGCAGCAGATCCACGCGCACGCCCGAGGCCGCGAGCGAGGCCGCCGCGAAGAGCGCGTCCCCGCCGTTGTTGCCCGTGCCTGCGAGCACCAGGACCGGCCCCGCGGGTTCAACGGATGCCTCGAGCAGGTCGTGAACGCACGCGTCTGTGGCCGCGGCGGCTCGGGCCATGAGGGGCTCACCCGCCTCCAATAAGGGCTGCTCCGCGGCACGGACCGCTAGGGCCGAGTAGGCGGGTGTGAGGACGCCGATGTCGCTCATTTTTTTCCCTTCGGTTCGGCGAGCGCCGTTTCGCGCTCTTTCTTTTCGTCTTCGCGGGCTCGGTCCAGCTCTGCTTTCGCCGCCTCCAATGCGATCTCCGAGCGCCGGACGCGCCGCGCGAGAAAGGTGGGGGCGCCGTATCGCGAGCGCACGCGATCTCGATCATCCTCGATGCCGGTCAAGACGTAGGCCGCAGAAATCAGAATGACCTGACTCGAGAGGTTGAACCAGAGCAGCAGGGCGATGAGCGCCGCGAACGAAGCGAGCAGCGGGTTGGCGCGCGCTCCCCCGACGAACAGGCCTGACAACTGCTGGAGCACGACGAGCCCGAATCCGCCGATCAGCGCGCCGGTCCAGAGTGCTCGCTTCGGCGCCTTGACGCCGGACAGCACGATGAACATGACGGCGATGACCAGCGTGTCGAGCACGAAGACGACGACCGCCGACAGCAGCCACGTTCCCCAGGAGGACAGCGGATGATCGGCCGGCACACCGAACCATCCACCGACGACATCGACCAGGGCAGTGCCGAAGAATGTCACGCCCGCAGCGACCACGAGGGCAACGCCCACACCGACCGCCACGGCGAGGTTCCGCAGCAGCGCCCAGACGATGAAGATGTCTTCGTTGGGCTGATCGGCGAGCGAGCGCAGCGCCGAACGCACCTGACCCACGGAACCGATCGCCGCACCGATCAGACCGATCGACGACAGCACACCCGTCAGACTCAGGCCGGCAGGAGCTTGGATGTCGGATGGATCGACCAGCCCGTCCTCGCCGACGAGACCGGGGATGACCGAGTTGACCGCGTTCAGAAGCGCTTGCCACGCGACCGCATCGCCCGAGAGCCACAGCGCCGCGATCGAGAACCCGAGCAGGACGGCCGCGAAGACCGCGAACAGCAGGCGGTAGGTGATGCTGTCGGCGAGCATCGGTCCGCGGTGCTCGGAGTAGAGAAGGAATGCGCGGATGGGCTTGCGCTGCAATGCCCACGCGATGATCCGGGCGATGGGTGGTCGGGGCGCCTGCGCGGATGCTTCGGTGTCGGCCATCAGGTCAGGCTAATCGCGCACACGCCACCGTGCAGCGTCTTGACAGCCGAGACATCCGCTCACACTCATCCGACCGACCGATCCCGGACGCCGCGGTGGCAATGGCGTCGCGCGCACCGGGACGCGCGCACCCTCGCCCCTAGGATGGAGCGCGGCAGGAGAGGTGTACACACGTGCGCGGTATTTATCAGACGTTGGTGCAATCGGGGGCGGTGAGCGCCGGGGTTATGGCGACCGCGCTCGAGCAGTTCGGCGATACCTCCGAGCTCGAACGCCACCTGGTCGATCGGGGGCTCGTCTCGGAGTGGCAGCTGGCTGAGGCCGTCGCGACCCACACCGGCCATCGTGCCGTCGACATCTCGGCCGTCGTCATCGATCCGCACACGATCGCGCTCGTTCCCGGAACACTCAGCCGCCGCTACCGCATCCTGCCCCTCGAACACACCGGCGACCGACTCCTCCTCGGCATGGTCGATCCGACCGACATCATCGCGATCGATGACGTCACGAGTGTGACCGATCTGCGCGTCGAGCCGGTCGTGGTCGCCGCGGACGCGCTCCAGCGTGCGTTCGAGCGCTACCTCCGCTCCGACGAAGAGCTGAGCGACCTCTCCGAACAGATCGGCGAGACCAACGAGAGCGCGACGATCTCGTTCACGGCGTCCCTCGATGATCAGGATGCCGACGCGCCGGTCGTGCGATTCGTGAACCTGCTGATCGCCCAGGCCATCAATGACCGGGCCAGCGACATCCACGTCGAACCCGGCGAGCATCAGCTGACCGTGCGCTTCCGCATCGACGGTGTGCTTCATGAGATGCAGCGAGCCGACCGCGCCATCCAGGACGGGATCATCTCGCGCTTGAAGATCATGTCCTCCGTCGACATCGCCGAGCGCCGGCGACCGCAGGACGGGCGCCTATCGGTGCACCACGAGGGACGCCAGATCGACCTGCGCGTGGCGACCCTGCCCACGGTCTGGGGCGAGAAGATCGTGATGCGCATCCTCGACAACACGGGTCAGTCGATGGCGATGACCGACCTGCAGATGTCGCCGGGCAACCTGGAGCGGTTTGCGAAGGCCATCCATCGCCCGCACGGCATGGTGCTGGTGACAGGCCCCACAGGATCGGGAAAGTCCACGACGCTCTACACGGCCCTCCGCGACGTCGCGAACCCGCGCGTGAACGCCATCACCGTCGAGGACCCCGTGGAGTACCGAATCGCGGGCATCAACCAGGTGCAGGTCAACAACCGCGCCGGGCTGACCTTCGGCGCCGCACTTCGTTCGATCCTGCGGAGTGACCCCGACATCGTGCTGGTGGGCGAAATCCGCGACCACGAGACGGCCGTCATCTCGATCGAGGCCTCGCTGACGGGCCACATGGTTCTCTCGACACTCCATACGAACGATGCGCCGAGCGCGCTTCCCCGGCTGGTCGAGATCGGCTGCGAACCGTTCCTCGTTGCGACGGCCCTCACCGCCGTCGTCGCGCAGCGTCTCGCCCGGCGCCTCTGCATCCAGTGCCGGACTCCCGTCACCGAAACGAGCGAGCTGCTGAGGTCCCTCGGCTTCCCGCACGATCCATCCGATCCTCCGCAGGTGTATCGCGCCGCCGGATGCCCCATTTGTTCCGGAACGGGCTACCGCGGCCGCATCGCGCTGCATGAGGTCATGACGATCGACGACCGGCTCGAAGAACTGGTCGTCGCGCGTGCAACGGGCACCGAGATGCGTCAGGCGGCGCTCGCCGCCGGCATGGTCTCGCTGCGCGAGGACGGTTGGAGCAAGGTCACGCAGGGCCTGACCACGATCGAAGAGGTTCTGCGCGTCTCCATCTGACTTGCCGAGAACAGGAGATTCGGCGAGAACAGGACAAAATCAGCCCATCCGTCCTGTTTCGGACGGATCTCCTGTTTTCGATCAGGCGGTCTGGCTGAGCTCGCCGTACAGCGAGAAGATCGGCAGGTAGAGCGAAATCACCATTCCGCCGATCAAAATGCCGATGCCGACGATCAGCACGGGTTCGATCGTCGCCGTGAGCTGATCGGTAGCCGTCTCGACCTCGTTCTCGTAGAGGTCGGCGATGCTTGAGAGCATCTCGGACAGGGTGCCCGACTCCTCCCCGACCGACACCATCTGCGCCACCATCGACGGGAACACCGCGGCCTTCGCGAGGGGCGCCGCGAACGAGCGTCCCTGCCGGATCGAGTCCTGGATGTCGTGGACGGCCTGCTCGATCACGATGTTGTTCGAGGCCTGCCCGACGATCGACAGCGCCTGGACGAGCGGAACCCCCGCCTGCAGCATCATCGCGAGGTTGCGTGTGAAGCGGGCCACGGCGATCTTGGTCGCCAGAGGGCCGAACACCGGCAGTCTCAGCTTCAGCGGATCGATGAAGCGACGGACGCGGTCGGTTCGGCGGTTGCGTGTCCACCACACCCACCCGGCGAGCGCGAGCACGACTAGCAGCGGAAGGATCCACATCATGTTGTGCGAGAGCGTGACGAGGATCTGTGTCGGCAGCGGCAGGGCCGAACCGATCCCCGTGAACATGCTCTCGAAGATCGGGACGATGAACGTCACCATCACCAGAACACCGAGGACCGCGATGACGAGCACGACGAGCGGGTAGGTCGTGGCCGTCCGGATCTTGTTCTGCAGCTCGGCCTCTTTGCCGTAGGTCTCGGCGATCGAGGTGAGCGCCTGACCGAGGAATCCGCCCGTCTCGCCGACGCGCACGAGGCTCACCATCAGGGGCGGGAAGACATCCGGATGCCTCGCCAGAGCGATCGAGAGCGACGCACCGGACTCGACGTCGGCGTGCACCGCGATGAGGGCACTCTGCAACTGCTTGCCCTCGGTCTGCTCGATCAGGATGCCGAGCGTTCGCATGAGCGGCAGGCCCGCGTTGATGAGGCCGGCCATCTGTTTCGCCATCACGGCGAGCTCCGCCACCTTCACCCGTTTGCGCATGCCGGGCAGCGAGACATCCCGGTTCAGCCCGGTCTTCGACACGGGAACGACCGAGACGGGTGTTAGTCCCTGCACACGCAGCTTTGAGACGACGGCGTTCTCGCTCACGGCCTCGAGCGTGCCCTTGACGATCGCACCGCCGGAGTTGTCGACGGCCCGATAGCTGTATTCCTGGAGCAGTGCCATGTCAGTTCCCCCATCCGGCCAGGTGACGCTCACCGGCGTGTGTCATCCACGCTTCGGCGTCGAGGTCGCGCGGGCGCACCCGCACCCCGTCGAGACTGTTCGGGTCGGCGGCATTGGCGCGGGCGATGTTCTCCGCGATTGTGCCCTCTTCGACCAGACGCCGCAGGTCCTGGTCGAACGTGTGCATGCCGAGCGCCGACCCCGATTGCATGGCCGAGTAGATCTGCGCCGTCTGGCCCTCGCGGATGAGGTTGGCCACGGCCGGGGTGTTGATGAGCACTTCTGTCGCGATCGTTCGACCCGTGTTCTGGGCCAGTGGCAGCAGGGTCTGGCTGATGATGCCCTGGAGCGAGTCGCCGAGCTGTGTTCGCACCTGGTCCTGCTGGTGCGAGGGGAAGACGTCGATGATGCGATTGATGCTCTTCGCGGCGCTCTGCGTGTGCAGGGTCGACAGGACGAGATGGCCGGTCTCAGCGGCGGAGAGCGCCGTCGAGATCGACACGGCATCGCGCAGCTCGCCGATCAGGATCACATCCGGATCCTGTCGCAGCACGCGGCGCAGCGCCTCGGCGAACGACGCCGTGTCTGAGCCGATCTCGCGCTGATGGATCAGGGCCTTGCGGCTCTCGTGCTGGAACTCGATGGGGTCTTCGATCGTGATCACGTGAGCGGGCAGCGTCCGGTTGATGATGTCGACCATCGCCGTGAGCGTCGTCGACTTGCCCGACCCCGTCGGTCCCGTGACCAAGACGAGGCCGCGGGGTTTGAGCGCCAGGTCACGAGCGATCGCGGGGGCACCGAGTTCGTCGAGTGAGAGCACACGTGTGTCGATGAAGCGGAGCGCGGCCGCGACCTCGCCCAGCTGGCGGAACACGTTGACGCGGAAGCGTCCGAGCCCGTCGGATGCATAAGAGAGGTCGACCTCGCCGTGCGTCGCGAAGTCCTCGGCGTGCGCCGGCGACATGATTGAGAGCAGGGCACGCTCGACCCACTCGGTCGAGAGCGGATCGAGGCACCCGGCGATCGGCACGAGATCGCCGTCGACGCGCATGAGGGCCCGCCGCCCCGCGGTCAGGTGCACATCGGATGCTCGTGCCGCCGCGGCGGTCGCGAGCACGGCATCGAGAGCGGTGGTGTCTCGCATGACGGGCCTCAGTTCTCGGTGCGGACGAACGCGGTGGCGTTGACCGTCAGGTCGTAGGCGGTGGTGTTCGGGCTGAGTGTCGAGTGCACGATCGAGACCAAGCGGTTGCCGTCGCCGAGTGCGTCGATGAACAGCTGTGCCTGCGCCGGGCTCGGGGAGATGAGCGTGACGGTGAAGCCGATCTGGACCTTCGGCTCGGTGGGTGGGGTGGCGCCATCCGTCACTGAGCCATCCGTCGGTGTTTCGTCGGTAGTGGCGTCGCCTGTTTCGGTGGCGCCATCCGTCACGGCCGGGTCGGATGAATCGGAGGCCCCATCGGTGAACACGAGGGAGTCGGATGTGAGCGCAGCACGCGGCGTCCACGCCGTGGTGTCGCCGATCGACGCGGTGACGATGCTGACGCCCGCGGTGTTGGCGGCCGTGGCGACGATCTCGAAGATGTCGTCGAGGTGCGGCTCGGCAGGGATTTCGCGTTGGAGTTCGGCGACGGATGCCTCGATCTCGGCGAGGTCCGCCTCGCTCTCACGGAGACCGGCGATCTGCGTCTCGTAGCCCAGGTTCGTCTGGGCCACCATGTCGGCGTCGGTCGTCGTCGCCGACGCCTGACCGGCGAGGGGCAGCGCGATGAGAAAGACTCCCGCCGCGAGAATGCCGACGGCGAGCACCGCCCCGATCAGGGTGACGAACTGCTTCGAGATGTTCATCCGAGCGCCTCCTCGGCGAACGCGCCCGTGTAGAGCGTCTGATCGAACGCCGCGCGCAGGCGGTAGATGTAGATCCGCTGGTCACCGCCACCGATGAGCTCCGAGGTCACCTCGAGCGGGTCCATCAGTGCCACCCCCGGCAGCTCACGGAGCGACCGGACGGTCGGGGCGATGTCGATCGGCGTGGAGCTGCGCAGCTCGAGTGTCCCACCGAGCGCCAGCTCGGCCTCGGGGTCATCGGCTGTCGGGGCGGCGCCGGCCGTCAGATCGAACCCGGTCACGGCAACTCCGGCGGGCAGAGCGGCAGACAGATCGGAGAAGAGCGTCGTCCACGAGACATCCGACACCATCGCGTCGGCGCGGAATCCCTCGAGGTCGGTGCGGAGCGACAGTGCCCGGCTGACGTCGGACAGGCTCGCGAGTTCGGTGAGGAGTTCGCTCGAGCGCAGCTGGTCGGCGGCCAGACGCTGCTCGGCGCTCCACTTGAGCCAGAAGGCTCCGGCCGAGGCAATGGCGACGACGGCGATGACGGCCAACAGGCCGACCGCCCACCGACGAACGAGGACATCGCGCTCGCGGCGCTGCGACTCGGCTCGCGGGAGCAGATTGACACGCGGCACGATGATCGATGGCGCGGGTGGGCTAGCGGGTAGTGAGCGCTGCAACGGCTCAGTGTGTGCCATCATCCGCCCCTTCCTTTTCTGTATCGATCGTCGACGCTCAGGCGCCGACGAGAAGTCCCAGGTACCAGCGGGCGATGGGCTCGCCCGCGATGATTCCGACCCAAGCGCCGACGAGCATCCAGGGCCCGAACGGGATGGCGGTGCGTCGTCCGGCACGCCGGGCGAGCAGGAGAGCCACGCCGAAGATGCCGCCGAGGACGAACGCGGCGAACGCTCCGACCACGACGCTGCCCCAGCCGAGCCATCCGAGCTGGATGCCGATCAGTCCGGCGAGCTTGACGTCGCCCCCGCCCATCCCGTCGGGGCGGATCGCCCGCAGGATGGCGTAGAAGGCGAACAGCGCCGCCATGGCCAGGATCGATCGCAGGAGAGCGGACCAGTCGGCGCCGAGGATGCAGGCCAGAGCGAGCACCACGAGCGACACGACGTAGCTCGGCAGCACGATCACGTTCGGCAGGCGCCGCGTGTCGAGATCGATGAGCGAGAGCACGACGCTGACAGCGGCGAAGTAGAGGAAGGCGAGCGCGACGACGACCGTGGCCGCCGTGCTCGTGGAGCCCTCGGACGTGGAGAGGTAGCCGGTTGCGAAGAACCACGCGACGCCCGCGAAGATCGCGCCTGTTGTGGCCTCGACCACGGGATACCGCGGCGAGATCTTTGCCGAACAAGAGGCGCAGGCGCCCCGCAGGCCGACCCACGACAGGACCGGCACGTTCTGCCAGGGCCGCACGGGTGCATCACAGTTCGGGCAGCGGCTCTCGCGCGTCAGCGGAATGCCCGCGGGCACCCGGTAGACGACGACGTTCAGGAACGAACCGATGACGAGACCGAATACACCCGCGAAGGCGACGATCAGGCCGAGCGCGGCCGGTGTGAGCGCCGTCTGTGCGAACGCGGTCACGATGCGTCACGCGAGGCGCGAACGCCTGCAGAAGTAGAACGAGGCATGTCCCCCCACATCCTCGAAGTGGTAGGGGGTGCGGCGCGTCCGTGACGCCCCGCACCCCCAATGGCGTCTGGCTGCTTAGCAGTCCGGTCCCGAGGTCTGCGTGGTGACGCCGGTCTTCACTGCCTGGACGCAGAAGGCGCTGAGCGTCGTGCCCGACTTCAGCGAGACAGTCACGCCATCGGTGTTCAGGCTGTCGAAGTCCGGGCTGGCACCGTTCGCGAACGCGGCAGCTGCGACGGAAGCACCGTTCGCCGCGGAAGCCTTGAGGGCGTTCGTTTCGGCCGTCGCCTGGATGCTGATGAACGTCGGGATGGCGATCGCGGCGAGGATGCCGAGGATCACGACGACGATGATGAGTTCGATGAGCGAGAACCCCTTCTCGCCGTTCTCTTCGCGACGCTCACGCTCGGCACGAATGTAGTTCTGGACGGTTGCACGCATGTTGATTCTCCCCAATGAATGTGATTTGTGATGGGCCCGGTCGAGGCGGGCGGTCCCTCCGTCAGGTCCCTGCCCGCCCCGGCCTCATTTGGCGAATGCAACTGAATGCATCCATCCCCCGTTCAGAATCATGAGGGAACTCTCATATGCGTGTCAAGCGAAGAGCGTCGATCTGTGGATAAGCATTGGCTCAAGAACGGCTCAACACCCTCAAGATCCGCTCAAGTACGCACACGAAAAGCCATACCCAACACCGCTAAATACCTGATAAATGCCACTAATCAGTGCGCCAAGCAATTCATCATATTCACGAGAATATGGCTTCGGCGCCACCCGAAATGAACATGAGAATCCGCAGACTCACTCACGCGAACACCGCCAAATGAGACTCATCTCATTCTTAAAATGAGAACGCGCTCATCTCATGCAGGAATCCGCCCCCGGGAATCGACGTATCGAAACCCGGGGGCGGCCATTCGGTCACTTGCAGACAAGGGGGGTGGGGGGATGTCCGGGCGACCGAATTCTTTTCTCTCAGCCCATCGCGCGAACGACGAGCGGAACAACCACCGTGATGCCGGCGGCGAGCGCAACGGCGACGATCATGATGATCCCCGCGCGCCGCGTGAACTTATGGGGGAACGTCCTCATGCAGCCTCCGCGCCGAGGACGAGGCCGAGCGTGCTCACGAAGTCGCGACCCGCGTCACCCTCCGGCAGATGCACGAGCTCGGAGGTGATCACGTCTCCAGCCGAGACGAGCACGACATCGACGTCGAGCGCGGTGTCGAGCGCGTCGATGACGCCCTCAGACGCCGCACCGGCGCCGCTGAGCAGCACACGGTCGACGGCGGGCGCATCGGCACGACCCGCGTGAAAAGACAGGGTGCTGCGCACACGAGCGGCAAGGTCCGCGGCGGCGAGGGGAATCGGAGGGTGCGGGTGCCCATCCGATCCGGCACCCAGGCGCACGCGTGCGCCCGCGGGAACCGTCTCGAGCATCTCGGCGAGAGCGGCGTCCACATCGGCGCCCTCTTCGCGGCTCATGCTGGCCGCGGTCGGCAGGTCGATGGGCAGGATGCGGACGAACAGCGGTACTCCGTCGCGGACGATCACGACGTAGCTCGTGTGGTCACCGACGTGGACCATGGCGACGGTCTCACCCGGCGCCGCGAAGGATCCCGCGGCTCGAGCCAATCCGAACGGCGCGAAATCGACAGCATCCGCACGCAGCTTCGCCTTTTCGAGCGTCTTCAGAAGAACCTCGACCGTCTCGGAGACGGCGGCGACGAGCAACCCGCTGACCTGTCCGTCCACCTCGGCGATGGGCAGGAAGTCGAGCACGGCCTGCTCGGCCGGAACGGGCAACAGATCCTGCACCTGGAACGGCAAGGACTGCTTCAGCAGATCCGGGCGCAGGGCCTGCGTCGTGAACTCGCGCACGAGCACGCGCCGGCTGCCGATACCCAGCACCACGCGGCGGCTCTGGAAGCCCGCGCGCGTCCACAGTTGGCGCAAGGCCAGGGCCACCGCATCCGGATCGAGCACTTCGGAATCCTTCGCGGCGCCCGCGGGCAGCGCGACCTCGCCGCTCGCGACGAGCACCGGACGGCGCCCCGCGGTCACCTCGACCGCGCGAACGCTCTCTTCCGTGATTTCCAACCCGATGACTGTCTTCGCCATGATTACTCCCCCAGATCACTTTCTCTTCGTCCGACGACCCCCATCGCCGGTGCGCCGTGTGGCGCCGTTCTCATCCGCTAACGGATGTCTCGCTGTGAATCCAGATCGCCGAGCACCGGCAGACCACCCGTGATTCCGGGCAGCGAGATCGGTGCACTCGAGAACGTGACCAGGCCGCCGTACGAGAACGCGCCCGAGTAGAGGCTGCCGTTCCACTTGTCGCGACCGCCGATGCCGTGCACGTCGACCGTGCAGGGTGTGTAGGCGAGCGCCGTGATGCCCGACGCCATCGAGGTGCCGTTGATGTTGATGCTGCCCGCGCCGTTCGTGCACGAGGGCTTGGCGTCCTTCGTCGTGTCTTCGACGATGACCCGCACCTTCGGTTTCGTGCCCGACGAGGCGGTCATCGTGAGCATCGTCAGGTCGTAGCTCTTCGCCAGCATCACCAGGTCGGTCTTCAGCGTGACCACGGGATCGGTGCCGCTGTTCGCGCTGAGGTTCGAGCAGGCGCGCGCATCCAACACGGTGGGTGTCGTGAGCGACGACAGGCTCGTCCATCCCGTTGCCGGGTGTGCGTTGAAATAATTGCACGTGCCCGGACCTGTGCCGGAAGCGGTCAGCGTGATGATCGAGTAGCCCGGCCAGTCTGAGGACTTATATGCATAGTCGAACCAGGCGTCGAACGACGGGGCCGCCGGAGCTGCCACCGCGGCGGGACGCGAGATCGTGCCACTGACGACCCCCTGGTCTTGCTCGAACTTCTTTCCCGCGGGAAACGTCAGTGCCTTCGAAAGCCGCTGGCTGCCGAGCTTGACGTCGCCCGTGGCCTGCACATTGCCGCCGATGATCTTCTGTTCCCAGCCGAATTCGAGCGATCCGCCGACCGTCAGCGCCCCGCCGACCGAACCGCGCACAAGACTCTTGTCGGTTCCGGCGGCGCTCAGATTGCCGCGGACCGTGTCGCTGCCGTTCGTCATCTCGACCGAACCGCCGGCCGTCACCGATCCCGCGACGTCACACGAGCCCTTCGTGATGAACGAACCCTGCACACGAATGGATGCCGCGATCGGTACCTGGCAGGTGAAGTCGCCCTTCGGGATGTTGATGGTGAGCGCGTTGCCCGGGCTGACCGTCTTCACCTCATACGTGAAGGTGGCGCTGTTGAAGAACGTGAGATCGGCGCCCATGCCCACGTCCTTCGCGGGCGTATAGGCGTAGACGGCCTGCGTCTTCGTCGTGCCGCCGTCCGTACCGCGGCCGGTCGATGTGAAGGTGACCTGGTTGGACGCGCACGAACTCGTCACCGTGTAGCTGGGCTGCGAGCCGGAAAGCGACAGCGAGCAGAATTCGCTCGTACGACGTGCTTGCGCGAGTGCCGCGGTGATGCCGGCATCCGCTGCGGCCTTCGCCTGTACGCTGCCGCGCGTCTGCACGACCGAGCCGGTCGTGTTCGTGACGATCGCGGCGGCGGTCAAGCCCATCAGGCTCAGCAGAATCATGACGATCAACACCGAGACGATTGCGGATCCGGTGTCGTCGGCGGCTCGGCGCTGCTCGCCGGCGGAGCGCGAACGATTCACCAGCATTTTTTCGCCGTTCCGCTCTGCTTCGCCTGCGCCAGCACCTTGCCTGCCGCGGGCACGGTCGTCGCGCCCGCCTTCACGGTGAGCGACACGCCGAGCGTGCGTCCCGACATCGAGAACGACGAGCCGGCCTTCGCCGCGGACACCCCGCTCGCGAGGGTCGACCAACCGGCACCGGATGCGTCGGGCAACCCGATCGCCGAGCTCGACGTGCGGTACAGCAAACGGTCGCCCTGCAGCGCCCACGCCTCACACGACCATCCGCTCGTGCCGGTCGCGACAACGGCACGGACGACATTGCCATCCACCCGCATGTCGCTGGCGTTGCGGATGCTCGACTGCAGCGAACTCATCACCACCTGCGCACGTCCCGTCGCGGTATCGCGGTCACGCGTCTGGGCCTCGGCGCTCAGGCTCGAGGCGAAGAGTGTCGCGAGGACACTGAGCAGGAGCGCGGTGATCGCGCCGTAGATGATGAGTTCAACGAGAGACATTCCCGCCTCATCGCCCCGGACACCGGAGCTCTGCCCCGTCGTGCCGAAAAGTCTCGTTCCCCGGGGCGTCATGCTTTGCCCACCAGGATTCGCGTGGAGACCGTTCCGAGCGGTGTGCCCGGCGCAGTGGTACGGGCGACGGAGACCTGAACGGTCACCGTTCCCGGGTACTGCGCCGGACACCCACCCGGAAAGGTGATCGTCGAGGTGAGGCCGGTCTCGGCGTCAGCTTCCCCGGTGACAGCTCTCACCGATCCGCACGACGTCGCCGTCGTGGAATCGGGGAACTGCGCCCGCAGCGCCGCGACGGTGGAGCTGGCGTAGGCATTCGCCTTCGCCATCTCCCGGTTACTCACGCTCGACTGCGTGGCGGTGATCATCAGCGGAAGAACCGCCAAGGAGATCACCATCAGCAGCAACATCGCGATGACGACCTCGACGAGGCTAAAGCCCGCTTCAGTCTTGGCCGGTCCCCACCAGCCATCTCGCATCATCCCCATGTGCGCTCACCCTCCCCAGTGCGAGCTTGCATTTCCCCAGCCGTCCGGCTTTCGCCAGACGTCTTGTCCAACCCGCGCAGCGCGCGGATCGGTCTTATCCGACTGCGGTACGCGAGCCGACGTGCGTGTCGAAACGGCTCCCCGCCGTCACGACGACCGCACCCCGTTGGCCCCAGCCGACGGCGCGATCAATGGATGCACGCATGCCCGTTTCCCCCAGTGGAATTTCCTACGACTCGACTTCAACGACGGAAGGAGCTCCAGAAAAATCCCCAGATACCCCCGGCCCCCAAAGCCAGGTGTGTGGGACCGTCAAGCGATCCCTTCCCCGTTCAAGATCATGAGACAGTTCTCATGTTCAAGTCAAGCCAGGATTGTGCGACTGTGGAGAAGATGTGTGCGGGAGGAGAAAAGAAATCCCTGTTCATGCTCGATATCCTCTTCGCCGCTTGGCCGAGAAAGTCTTCAGGAATAGCGCGATCCTGAGCCGAACCTGAGGTTCGCGGGAGCTCAACGACCGAAGCCCGGAGCCCACTCGTCACCCTCGTCGAGAACCTCGGCCCGATTCTCGCCCCGGGTGTCCTGCCGCTCGAGGGTCGGACGCTCGCGTCGCCAGGCCGCACCAACGGGCCAACTCGCGGCGAACGTCGGAATCACGCGCCCGACACGTCGCCACAGGGCACCGTGCGTCGCGAACGGGCGCGCGGAGACAGGCATCCGCAGCGTCGGGTCGTATCGAACGCCGTCCGCACGGCGCAGGTGGATCGACAGGTCCAGATCATCGTGAATGGCGGCGTTTGCACGGTCGACCTCGTCGCGCACCCGCACCCACAGCGCACTGCGCATCGCGAAGTTCGAGCCGAAGACCGGCGGATGCCCGAGCCACGGCGTAACCCAGAAGTACATGCCGCCGATGTACCACTTCGCCCCGAGATACCGCACGACCGGACCCGCCCCGTAAAACTCCGCCGAACCCGTCAGGGCACCGAGCGCAGGATCGGCCACGAACGCCCGGACGATCCGTGAGATCCAGTCCGGGTGCGGCCGCGAATCCGCGTCCACCCGGGCGATGATGTCGCAATCCAGCACGGCTTCGTCATAGCCGCGCGCCGCCGTCGGCCAGATGCCCACGACATCTTCCACGAACACCTCGGCACCGTGCGCGCGGGCGACAGCCGCGGAAGCATCCGTCGATCCGTTGTCGATCACGATCACACGATCGGCGGGACGATCCTGCGCGGCGAGGGCCACCAGGCACGCCTCGAGAAACTCCGCGTCGTCGCGACACGGGATCACAACGGCGACACGGGGAGCGAGCGACACGATGTCAACCTACTCCGCGGGGTGGAATCGGGCCGTCAGGGCGCACATATTGTCGGGTCTCACGGTCGAACGCAATCCCCTCAGCTTTCAATCCAATGAGCGTTAGCCTCCGAAACACCCAACGACACGGAATCACCGTGCAGAACGGAGGCGCTCATGCGCACATCACCCAACCGCCTGGTCGCCATCATCTTCGGCGCCGTCTATGTCCTGGTCGGCCTGCTCGGCTTCGCCGTGACCGGCGGCGTCGGATTCATCGCGACCGACGGCGGACTGCTCCTCGGCATCTTCGAGGTAAACCCGCTCCACAACATCGCACACCTTCTGATCGGTGCCGCCCTGCTGATCGCCGGGCTGTCCTCGGTCCGCGCGGCCAAGGGCGTCAACACCACGATCGGTGCGGTCTACCTGCTGCTCGGAATCGTCGGCTTCTTCCTGGTCGGCACGGCCGCGAACATCCTCGCGCTGAACACCGCCGATCACTTCCTCCACCTCGCGAGCGCGATCGTGCTCCTCGGTGTCGGGCTCGGTGCAGAGCGCGGCGTGTCGAACCGTTCGGCGCTCGCCTGATCATGTCGATTCGCATGTGGCCCGCCCTCTTTGCCTGGGGGGCGGGCCTCATCCACATCGCCGTGGCGGCGGGCTCACCGCTCGGTGTGCTTCTGCCGCTCACGGCGCTGGGTGTCGCCGAGCTGGTGTGGGGAATCGTCGCGTTGCGCCTCGGACGGATGCCTCTGGTGCGCACGACCCTCGCCGTGGGGGTCATTGCGACCCTCGGTGGACTTGTCCTCGCCCTGTTCGACCTGATGGCGTGGATGCCGCTCGTGAGCTCGAGCATCATGCTCGTGGCGATCGCTGGCGCGGCCGCCGTGACGTTGCGCCGGGCTGCACGGGGGCTGGGTGAGGGGAGCACGGATGCCGAGGCATCCGCCCGCTCTGCCGTCCCCGCGGGACGCGCACTGATCGGCGTCGTGGCGGGAGCACTACTGGTGTCGGGATTGACGACTCCGGCGCTCGCGCAGACCAACGCCGGCGACTACGCCGTGCCACACGGCGAGATGACGGGCCACCACGGGCACTGAGCCTGTCCTCTCGTCGATCTTCGCGAACGGTCGCGACTCACCGCGTGCCTCTTGCGGACACGGTGAGTCGCGACCGTTCGCGGCGAGACACGGGGCCTACCCGAGCGCGATGATGGGGTGTTGGCGCAGGACGCCGGCCACCAAAGGAGCGCACCATGGTCATTGCCGGACTGGTCATTGCCGGATTGGTCTTCGCGGGCCTCGCAGCCCTCATCCACGTCTACATCTTCGTGCTCGAGTCGATCATCTGGACGACACCCCGGGCACGGGCGACGTTCGGCACGACCCCCGAGCAGGCACGGCAGACGCGTGAGTTGGCGTTCAACCAGGGCTTCTACAATCTGTTCCTCGCGATCGCGACCGGGGTCGGAATCGTCCTTGTCGCTGCGGGAAACCTGCCCGTCGGGGCAACCCTCGTGCTCGTCGGCACGGGATCGATGCTCGCCGCAAGCCTGGTGTTGGTGCTGTCGTCGCCCGCGAAGGCACGCGCCGCCGCCGTGCAGGGCGCGGCGCCCCTGATCGCGGTCGTGCTGATGATCGCGGGACTGTTTCTCTGAGTTTCGTACACTTATCCAACAGCCGGCCTGGCCAGTGTCGAACCTTTGTTCTAGCATGACGGGATGGCCACGCCACTCCCCCACACTGCGGCTTCACCCGCGGACGAACTGAGACGCCTGCGGGCGCAGCTCGACCGCGCACAAGCCCCGCGGGTCGAGGCTCCGCCGTTGCCGGTGCATCCGTTGCTGGCGCCCCTGCTGCCCGAGGGCGGGCTCCGTCCGGGGTCCTCGTATGCGGTTTCGGCCTCCCCCAGCCTGCTGCTGGCCCTCATCGCCTCCGCGTCGCAAGCGGGATCGTGGTGCGCGGCGATCGGCATGCCCACCCTGGGCGCCGAGGCCGCGGCGTCGTTCGGTGTGGATCTCGAGCGTCTCGTGCTCATCCCCGAACCGGGGCCGCGATGGTTGGCGGTCGCCGCGGCCGTGGCTGAGGTGCTGCCGATCGTGGCCGTGCGCCCACAGGGCCGCGCACGCGACGGCGATGTCGCGCGGTTGAGTGCCCGGCTGCGCGACCGCGGCACCGTTTTGCTCGTCATGGGCGACTGGCCCGGGGCCGATGCCCTGCTGAGCGTCAGCGACCCACACTGGAGCGGGCTGGACGCGGGACACGGATACCTCGAGGGCCGCGAGGTCACCGTCACCGCGAGCAGTCGCCGCTCGCCCGTGCCACGGAGCGTACGGATGCTGCTGCCCGGTCCCGATGGCTCGCTCGATGTTCGCACCCCGGCGCGCGACACGACCCTTGCCCCGCCCATCCGCATCCGAGCGGCGGGGTGAGCGTGGACGTCGTGCGCAGCCTGGTGCTGTGGATCCCCGATTGGCCGATCGTTGCGCTCGCCCGGGAAACGGGCACCCTCGCGGGAGGAACGGGCACCCTCGCGGGCGAGCCGGTCGCGATCATGCGCGCAAATAGGGTGATCGCGTGCTCCGCCGCCGCGCGGGCCGAGGGTGTGCGACGGGGTCAGCGAAGACGTGATGCCCAGGCACGCTGCCCCGCTTTGCAGGTCGTCGCAGACGACGCCGCGCGCGATCACCGCGGGTTCCTGCCGATTGTCGAGGCGATCGAGGCCCGGGCCCCCGGCGTGCAGATCATCCGACCCGGGCTCTGTGCGCTGCGGGCGCGGGGTCCGGCGCGGTACTACGGGGGCGAAGAAGACGCGGCTCGGGTGCTGCGCGAGTCTCTCGACGACCTCGGCATCCCCGACACGCGTGCCGGCGTCGCGGACGGCCCCTTCACCGCCGAACAGGCGGCTCGGCGCACGGGCCCCGGGGGCATCCTCGTGGTCCCGTCGGGTGATACCGCGGCGTTCCTGTCGGGCCAGTCGATCACGACGCTCGAGGACGAGGAACTGATCGGTCTGCTCGCCCGACTGGGCGTACGGACGCTCGGTGAATTCGCCGAGCTGGACGTCGAGAAGGTACGCGGACGGTTCGGGGAACGAGGCATCCGTCTGCACGCCCTCGCCGGGGGGCGTGATCCGCGCGCGGTCATCGCGCGCACCCCTCCCCCCGAGCTCGAGCGGCAGATCGCATTCGAGCCGCCCCTCGAGCTCGTCGATCAGATCGGCTTCGGGGTGCGCACAACCGCCGACGAATTCATCGACAACCTGACACAGGTCTCCCTCGTCTGCACCGAGCTGCGGGTCGAGCTGACCGACGAGCGCGGTGGGTTCTCGGAGCGGGTGTGGCTGCATCCGACGTGCTTCGACGCCCCCGATGTCGTCGACCGGGTGCGCTGGCAACTCGAATCGGCCATCGGCAACGACCTGAAAAGCGGGGTCGCGCTGGTGCGGCTGATTCCGCAGGCTGTGGATGCCGCGTCCCATCACGAACCCGGACTGTTCGGTCAGGGCGCCGAAGAGCGCGTGCATCATGCCCTGTCGCGTGTGCAGGCGATGCTCGGGCATCGCGGTGTCACGACGCCCACACTCGGCGGGGGCCGCTGGCTGTCGGAGCGCCAGACGCTCGTGCCGTGGGGCGATCGGGCAACCGTCCCCCGTTCGCGTGCGCAACCGTGGCCCGGGCATCTGCCCGCACCCCTGCCCTCGACCGTGTTCCCTGCGGGACAGGGCGCCGCGGTGACCGACCGAGAGGGGCGGTCGGTGAGTATCGACGGGCGTGGTCTGCTCAGTGCGCCACCGGCGCAGTTGGGGCTCGACGGGCGGCAGCGTCCGGTCGCGGCGTGGGCGGGGCCATGGCCCGTGCGCGAGCGTATCTGGGACGCCGAGCGAGCCCGTACGGCATATCGCCTGCAGGTCGTGGACGCCGATCAGACGGCCTGGATGCTCGTGAACGAGGGCGAGCGATGGTGGGCCGAGGGGAGGTACGACTGATGGGTTTCGACAACCCGCCCGTGCCGTGGTCAGAGCTCGAACGCGTACTCAGTGGCCGAAGGCCCGATCCGACCCCGCCGAACGCGGACGGCGGGGACAGCCCGGCGTGGTCGCGCAAACGCTCGGCCTACGTCAAACCGCCCGTGCTGCGCCCCGACGTCACCGTTCCCTACGCCGAACTGCACGCGCACACGTCGTACTCGTTCCTCGACGGCGCATCCTCACCCGAAGACCTGGTCGAAGAGGCCGAGCGGCTGGGCCTGCACGCCCTCGCGGTGACCGATCACGACGGTTTTTACGGGATCGTACGCTTCGCCGAGGCCGCAGAGGCCTTTGCCCTCCGCACCGTTTTCGGTGCCGAGCTCTCGCTCGAACTCACCCGACCGCAGAAGGGCGAGCCCGAACCCGAGGGGGCGCACCTGGTCGTCCTCGCGCGCGGCGAAGAGGGGTACCACCGCCTAGCCGGAGCCATCACGACCGCGCAGCTGCGGGGGGCCGAGAAGGGGCGACCCGTCTACGATCTCGAGGAGCTCGCCGCTCAGTCCGGCGCGGGCGGGGGCGGGCGAGCCGGGAGTTCCGACGGGCACTGGGCGGTGCTGACCGGATGCCGCAAGGGGGCCGTGCGGCGGGCGCTCGAGGCCGAGGGGGTTGATGGCGCCGCCCGCGAACTCGATCGCCTGGTCGCGTTGTTCGGTCGTGACAGCGTGCACGTCGAGCTGACCGACCACGGCGATCCGCTCGATTCGCGCCGCAACGACGCCCTCGCCGAACTCGCCGTCGAGCGACGCCTGAGCCTCATCGCCACGAACAACGTCCACTACGCAGCCCCCGAACGCGCCCGACTCGCGGCTGCGGTTGCGGCCGTACGGGCCAACCGCAGCCTCGACGAACTGGACGGATGGCTGCCAGCACATCACGCCGCGCACCTGCGCTCGGGTGCCGAGATGCACGCCCGCTTCGCCCGGTACCCCGGCGCCGTGGCCCGCACCGTGCCCCTGGCCGACGAGCTCGCCTTTCCCCTGCGCCGCGCGAAGCCCGCACTGCCGCGGCAGGAGGTGCCCGAGGGACACACACCGATGTCGTGGCTGAGGCATTTGGTGTGGCAGGCCGTGCCGAAGACCTACCCCCGGCTGAGCGCGGACGAGCGGGCGCGGATCGAGGGCGAACTCGACGTCATCGAGCGCAAGGACTTCCCCGGCTATTTCCTGATCGTGCACGATATCGTCGCCGAAGCCCGCCGCCGAGGCATCCTGTGTCAGGGGCGCGGGTCCGCGGCGAACAGCGCCGTCTGCTTCCTGCTGAACATCACGGCCGTCGACCCGATCTACTACCGGCTGCCGTTCGAGCGGTTCCTGTCGTCGCTGCGCGACGAAGAACCCGATATCGACGTCGACTTCGACTCCGACCGCCGCGAAGAAATCATCCAGTGGGTCTACGCACGCTACGGTCGCGATCGCGCCGCGCAGGTCGCGAACGTCATCCAGTACCGGCCGAAGAACGCCGTGCGCGACATGGCGAAGGCGCTCGGCCATTCGCCGGGACAACAAGATGCCTGGTCGGCCCAGGTCGAGCGGTGGGGGGCCGAGCTGACGTCGTCCGACCACGACATCCCCGACCAGGTGATCGAGTACGCGACCGAGCTGCTCAAGGCACCCCGGCACCTCGGCATCCACTCGGGCGGCATGGTGCTGACCGACCGGCCCGTCGGCGAGGTCGTGCCGATCGAACACGCGCGGATGCCGGGGCGCACGGTCATCCAATGGGACAAGGACGACGCGGCCTGGATGGGCCTGGTCAAGTTCGACCTGCTGGGGCTCGGCATGCTCGCCGCCCTGCAGCACTGCTTCGACCTGATCCGCGATGCGACGGGCGAGCAGTGGGAACTCGCGACGCTGCCGAAGGAAGAGCCGGCCGTGTTCGACATGCTGTGCCGGGCGGATTCGATCGGGGTGTTCCAGGTCGAATCGCGCGCGCAGATGGGGCTGCTTCCGCGCCTCCAACCCCGGGCGTTCTACGACCTCGTGGTCGAGATCGCGCTCATCCGCCCCGGTCCGATACAGGGCGGTGCGGTGCATCCGTTCGTCCGCCGCAAGCTCGGCCGCGAGGCCATCACATATCCGCATCCGAAGCTCGAACCCGTGCTCGAACGAACGCTCGGCGTGCCGGTCTTTCAGGAGCAGCTGATGCAGATCGCGATGGCGGTCGGCGGATGCACGGGCGAAGAGGCCGACCTGCTCCGCCGCGCGATGGGGTCCAAACGCGGGCTCGAGAAGATCGATTCGCTCCGCGACCGCCTGTACGAGGGCATGGCCTCGAACGGACTGACCGGCGAGGTCGCCGACGACATCTACGCCAAGATCCAGGCGTTCGCGAACTTCGGCTTCGCCGAGTCGCACTCGCTCTCGTTCGGGCTGCTGGTGTACGCGAGTTCCTGGATCAAGCTGCACTATCCCGCGGCTTTTCTTGCGGGCTTGCTGCGATCGCAGCCGATGGGCTTCTACTCCCCCGCCACCCTCGTCGCCGACGCCCGGCGTCACGGTGTGGAGGTGCTGCGGCCCGACCTGCAGCGCTCGGGCGTGACCGAGCTGCTCGAGCCCGTGACCGACGACGCGCCGGGCGCGGGCAGCGGCTCAGCGTCGGGGATTCGGCGAGCGTCGGATGCCGCAGCCCCGAATCCTCCGACGCCGGGCGGATCTCCGACGCTCGGCGGGGGCGAGCGCGAGGGCGTACGCGGGCCCGATGCTCCGGCCCGAGGGACGCGTCGCCCCACGGGGCTCGACGCGTGCCGCGACCCGGAACAGCCCCATCCGGGCCTGTTCGACATCACAGCACCGGATGTCTCGGCCGCGCATCGCCGCGACGGCGCCTTCGCCGTGCGCCTGGGTTTGAAGGGTGTCACCGGCATCGGCGAGGCGACCGCGCAGAGGATGGTGGCTGAGAGGGATGCCCGCGGCCCGTATCGCGATCTGCACGATCTGGTGCGGCGCACCGACGCCACCGCCGCCCAGCTCGAAGCCCTCGCGACCGCCGGGGCTTTCGAGTGCCTGGGACTGACCCGCCGCGAGGCGATCTGGCTCGCGGGTTCGGCCGCGCAGGATCGCTCCGAGTTTCTGCCCGGCACGATGATCGCCGTGCAGCCTCCGCTCTTCCCCGACCTGACCGGCTACGACACCCTGGCCGCGGATCTCTGGGCCACGGGCGTCTCGACGGGCGACCACCCCCTCGCGCACTATCGTCCCGACCTCGACAAGCGAGGTGTGCTGTCGTCCGAGGCCATGCGGACGCACGAGGAGGGCCGCCGCGTCGAGGTCGCGGGACTCGTGACGCACCGGCAACGCCCGGCTACGGCATCCGGGGTCACGTTCCTCAATCTCGAGGACGAGCACGGGCTCGTCAACGTGATCTGCACGGTCGGCGTCTGGAACCGCTATCGCCGCGTCGTGCGTGACAGCCCGGCGCTCATTGCCCGGGGCATGTTGGAGCGCTCCCCCGAGGGGGTGACGAACCTCGTGGCGGATGGCTTCGAAGACCTGCGGGTGGGCGTGCGACACAACTCCCGGGACTTCCGGTGACCGGCAAACGCACTCGTCACCGCCCGCATGATCCGCCTAGACTGCCGCCGTGGGTGAGCGCATCGAGATCAACGGAGTCCGTGTCTATCGTGCTGAGCCGGCGGGTCCGCCACGTGGGGCGGTTATCGTCATCCATGAGATCTGGGGGCTGGTCGACCAGATCACGCGGATCGCAGACCGGTGGGCGGACGAGGGATACCTGGCGCTCGCGCCCGACCTGCTGAGCGATATCGGGGTCACCCCCGAGGTCGGCGAAGAACTCGCCGCCCTGAACGCCGACCCCGACGACGAGAAACGGGCATCGCTCCAGCCCCGTCTGCGGGAGGCGCTCGCGCCGATTCGCTCCCCCGAGTACGCAGCGGCCGCCGTGGCCCGCCTACGAGCCGTCGTCGACCACCTCGCCACCCTTCCGGCCGTGGATGGACGCATTGCCGTGACCGGCTTCTGCTTCGGCGGAACCTACAGCTTCGCTCTCGCCGCCGACGATGATCGTGTCCGCGCAGCGGTTCCGTTCTACGGCACGGCTCCCGAACCCGATGCCATCGCGCGGATCTCGTGCCCCGTCCTCGCGTTGTACGGCGAGCTCGACCCGGCGATCGTCGAGCGGCTGCCGGAGGTTCGCGAGGTCATGCGGGCGAACGACATCGAATTCTCGGACCACGTCTACCCCGGCGCCCGCCACGCGTTCTTCAACGAGACCAATCCGAATACCTACGACCCGGATGTCGCCGCCGACGCATGGCTGAGGGCCACGACCTTCGTCGGGGATCAGCTGCGCGGAGCGAGCTGAGCGCGCGGCACACCGAGCGCGACACTCGGGGCGCGGGCCGACCGGAGCCGGATGGACCCCGGGCCCGACGCTCAGGGGCGCGGGCGACGCGTGTCGTAGGCCCAGTCCTCGGCGATCGCGCCGCGATCATCGCGCAGGACGGCGGCGATCGTCGCGGTGACGACGAGTGCAACCAGAACGAACGCGACGAGCAGGACGACGATGAGCATGAGTGCCTCCGGGGCTGAATGCGGATGACCCGATCCGACCGCATCGTCACGATCTGGACAACAGTCCAATCGAAGTGGACTGGCCGCCCGCTCGCATGATCCGCCATATTCCGCAGCATTTCTGATCGCCCCCGGGCCACTCGCATCCAATTGGACCGATCCAGCGGTCGATATGTTGCACTGTCACTCATCGACGTTCGGGGCACACAAGACGGTCGATCCGTGACAGCGGAGCGGGTTGAGAGCCGAGCGCAACCCCCATCCCGTCGCGCGCGGCGGGCGTATCGTGGCCGACGAATCGCCCGCGAAAGGATCCCCGATGTCGCACACGGTCGCAGAACTGTTCGTCGAGACGCTGAAGAGCGCTGGCGTCACCCGAATCTGGGGGCTGCCGGGTGACTCGCTCAACGGATTCACCGACGTTCTACGCCGAGACAAGAGCATCCGATGGATGCACGTGCGGCACGAAGAATCCGCAGCCTTCGCGGCCGCCGCAGAGGCCGAGATGACCGGAGATCTCGCCGTTGTCGCGGGCAGCGGGGGTCCCGGCAATCTGCACTTCATCAACGGCCTGTTCGACGCTCAGCGCAGTCGTGTTCCCGTGCTCGCGATCGCCTCGCACCTGCCGACCGCCGAGATCGGGAGCAATTACTTTCAAGAGACACACCCGCAAGAGCTGTTCCGCGAATGCAGCGTCTACAGCGAGCTGGTCTCAGACCCGAGCCAACTCCCGTGGGTGCTGGAGATCGCCATGCGCACAGCGGTCGAGAAGCGCGGAGTCGCGGCCGTCGTCGTGCCCGCAGACGTGTTCTTCGCGGATGCACCAGACCGCCGCCCGTCCGCCCCGATCCGCGCCGCTGCACCGAGCGTCGTGCCCGCCGAGTCCGAGTTGCGCGCCGCCGCCGACCTGCTCGACGCGGCAGGCAAGGTCACGATTCTCGCGGGCGCCGGCGTCGCCGGAGCCCATGCCGAGGTCATGGCGCTGGCAGAGAGACTCCAGGCGCCGATCGTGCACGCCTATCGCGGCAAGCAGCACATCGAATACGACAATCCCTACGACGTCGGCATGACCGGACTGCTCGGCTTCGCTTCGGGCTACCGCGCAATGGAGCATTGCGACACACTGCTGATGCTCGGCACGGATTTTCCCTACCGCCAGTTCTATCCGAGCAAGGCGAAGATCCTCCAGATCGACATCCGCGGCGAGCAGCTCGGGCGTCGCACCCCGATCGATCTCGGCCTGGTCGGCGGTGTGCGCGAGACTGCGGCGGCGCTTCTCCCGCTCCTGCGCGAGGGCCGCCGCGACGCGCACCTGAAGGATTCCGTGGCGCACTACGCCAAGACGCGTCGAGAGCTCGACGGGTTTGCCAATGACGACGGCAAACAGCCCATCCATCCGCAATACGTCGCACGACTGATCGACGAGCTCGCCGCCCAGGACGCCGTCTTCACGGCGGATGTCGGCACGCCTGTGATCTGGGCTGCGCGCTACCTGCGCATGACCGAGAAGCGACGCCTGATCGGATCGTTCACGCACGGTTCTATGGCGAATGCCCTGCCTCACGCGCTCGGCGCACAGGCGGTCGATCCGAAGCGTCAGGTGATCGCGCTCGCGGGCGACGGGGGCCTGGCGATGCTGATGGGCGATCTGCTCTCCATCCGCCAGAACGACCTGCCCATCAAGATCGTCGTGTTCAACAACTCATCGCTGAACTTCATCGAACTCGAGATGAAAGCGGCGGGGATCGTTCCCTTCGGCACCGAACTCCATAACCCGGACTTCGCCGAGGTCGCGCGATCGATGGGCATCGGAGGCATCCGCGTCGAGAAAGCGTCCGAGCTGGAAGACGCCTTGACGAGCGCATTCGCGGATCCCGGCCCGGTACTGATCGACGTCGTCGTGGCGCGTGACGAGCTCTCGATCCCGCCGTCGGTCACGGCCGCACAGGCAAAGGGGTTCGCGCTCTACGCCCTGCGCACGGTGATGTCGGGACGGGGCGACGAGCTGCTCGACCTCGCCGACACCAACGTCTGGCGCCGCATCTTCGGCTGATCTGTCTGTCTACCCCGCGCTGGTTCGTGGGCCCCCCGGCGCGAGATCCGCAACCAGCACGACCGCGATCGTGACGAGGTAGACGGCGAGATCGCGAGGGTCGAACACCGTGCCCAGCACGAGCATGATCGGCGAGAAGTCGGCGCCGAGCCGCAGTGGCACGCCCGTCAGTTGAAAGAGCTCGACGAACGTGCACCACGACGCCGCAACCAACGCCACGAACGGCGTGCGCAGGTGGGGCACGACGATCACCACAGCGAGGTAGGCCGCGATCGCGTAGAGCGCGTCGCCCGCGATATCGGATGCGGGCACGTCGGGCGCCAGCGAATGCACCAGCAGCCCGGCGGTTATCGTCAGCATCAGCAGGGCGGCCGCGATGGGTCGGCGTCGGGAATGAGGTCGCCGGGGCACTGACGCATCCATCGTTTCCGAGTCATCCGACATCCCTCCACCGTATGTGGCGACGACCCGTCCATATTCACGGCGCGACGCCCTGGCTGCGACGAGCCGATCGGAGGATGCTGGGGACGAGGGCCGCCCACCCGGCGGAGAATCTCTCGCCGACGAAGGCAGGAACACCATGTCTCGAACCTATGTCATCACGGGCGCGGCAAGCGGGATCGGCGCGGCCACGGCACAGCTGCTCGGCGAACGCGGGCATCGCGTGGTCGGTGTCGACCTCCGCAACGCCGACGTGAACGTCGACTTGACGACCGCCGAGGGACGCGAACGGATGGTCACCGAGGTCGCCGCGGCCACCGACGGCCGGATCGACGCGATCATCGCCAATGCGGGATTGGCGAGCCCGACCGCGGCGACGGTAGCCGTCAACTACTTCGGCGCCGTAGCGACGCTCGAGGGGCTCCGGCCCCTGCTGGCGGGGTCTTCGGCGCCCCGCGCGGTCGCAACGGCATCGATGGCGTCGCTCTATCCGCCGGACGACGCGCTGCTCGAGGCTCTCCTGGCCGGCGACGAGGGCGCAGCGCTTGCTCGGGGCGCCGAACTCGAGACGTCGGCACCCGAGATGGCCAATCTGATCTACGGAACGACCAAGCGCGCGCTCGCGCGGTGGATCCGTCGCAACGCACCCACCCCGGAGTGGGCAGGCGCGGGTATCCCCCTGAATGCGATCGGCCCGGGTGTTGTGGCAACGCCGATGACCGCGGACCTGACCGCGACGGCCGAGGCGCGCGATGCACTGCTGCAGATGGTGCCGATGCCGCTCAACGGCATCTTCGAGCCTCGTGACGTCGCTTATTTGCTCGCATGGCTGACGAGCGAAGAGAACGCCCATCTCTGCGGGCAGGTCGTCTTCATCGACGGCGGGTCGGATGCGATCATCCGGGGTGACTCGACCTGGTGAACGTCGGCGGCGCCCGGGCGTGTACGGAGCGACCGGGTGGGTCTGGCCTACCCTGAGACGGTGAGCGAAGACACCCCCGGCGCGACCGCGACCGACGACGATCGGACCGAGACGAGCATCGCGGCCGCGATCGGCCGCGCCGTGGCATCCGCTCGGTCCGACCGGAAGCTGTCGATGCGCGCGCTCGCCGCAGAGGCGGGGATCAGCCAGCCGTTCCTCAGCCAGATCGAGAACGGCCACACGCTTCCGTCGATGCTGACGCTCTACCGCCTCGCCGGTGCGCTCGGCCTGTCGGCCGCAGAACTCATGCCCGCCGCAGTCGGGCCCGCGCCGATCCATGTTCAGCGGCGCGAAGATGCGCGCCGGGTTCCGGTCACCGAGTCCGCGAACGCAGGGATGGGACGGATCCTCACCGCCTCGGGCCGCCGCGTCGTCGCGACGGAGTACGTGGTGGGTGCGGACGAGGACATGGGCGACTGGTTCCAGTCGGACGGCGAGCTGCTCGTCTACGTCGCCGACGGGCGGATCGTCGTGACAATCGAGGGCCAGGGCGAGTGGGAACTCGGCACAGGGGACGCGATGACCTACCCCGGAGAGCTGCGCAATGTGTGGCGTGTGATCGGCCCGGAGAGCGCCACGATCCTTCTCGTGCACTCCCCCGACGCGTGACGCGCGACTTCTCGCCTATCGTGCCACGCGGCCGTAACAAGTTATTTACATCAGCAATCAATGATTGCTGTGTACTATCACTCCATGAGCGAAAACTTACTCGTCCCGACCGTCGACATCTCCGCCTACGTCACCGATGCGAGCGCAGAAAGCAAGGCCGCCGTCGCGCGCGCCCTCGATATCGCGTGCCGCACCGTCGGCTTCATCCAGATCGTCGGCCACGGCGTACCGACGGCGGCGACGGATGGTCTCGCGCAGGCGATGGACGACTTCTTCGGTCAGGATCTCGAGGCGAAGAAGCAGTGGAAGCGTCCCGCGAAAGAGAACCGCGGGTACAGCCCGCCTAAGCCTCGATCCACCGATGGGGAGGCTTGCTGAGTTGGCGTCGTAACGCAGAAATGCCCCTCTGACCAGGAAGAATAGAGCTTGTCTAAGATCCTATTTCCCGAGTCTGAGAGGCATCTCGTAGGTGCAATTCAAGCATGCTCCCGCTGCGGTGTCAGCGAAGTTCGATGATCCGAATCTTGTGTCGGCCGCAGGGCTGGTCCCGATGCTCCGTCTTGCCCGTTCTGCGGGGCTCGATCAGCTCGCGCAGGTCCGGTTGACGGTCCCGTCGGATAAGGGTGCGAACGCGGGCGGCAAGGTGATGGCGCTGGTGGCGGGGATGCTCGCCGGGGCGGACTCGATCGACGACATGAATCTGCTGCGTCATGGCGGGATGGGCCGGTTGTTCGATCGGACGTATGCGCCGTCGACGCTGGGCTCGTTCCTGCGGGAGTTCCGGTTCGGGCACGTCCGCCAGCTCGACGCCGTCGCCTCACGGACCCTGGTGAACGTCGCGCAATCCGCGCCGCTGCTGCGGGCGTCGAACGACGAGCGGGTGATGGTGGATCTGGACGACACGATCATCGAGGTCCACGGATACCAGAAGCAGGGCGCGTCGTTCGGGTACTCCGGCGTCCGCGGCCTGAACGCCCTGTTCGCCACGGCGTCGACATCGCAGTCGGCGCCGGTGATCGTGGGGCAGCGGCTGCGGCAGGGGAAGACCGGTTCCCCGAAAGGCGCGGCCAGGATCGTCGCCGACACCCTCGCCACGCTTCGCCGCATGGACCTGGGCAGCAGTGTTCGGCCGTTGCTGCGGGCGGACTCCGCTTTCTACGGACACGCCACCATCGGCACGGCGATCAAGGCCGGCGCGGACGTGTCCGTCACCGTTCGGATGGACCCCGCGGTGAAGACGGCGATCGCGACGATCCCCGAGGACGGGTGGGAGACGATCGAGTACCCGAACGCGATCCGTGACGAGGTCACGGGCCGGTGGATCTCGAAGGCAGAGGTCGCCGAGGTGCCCTTCACAGCGTTCCGTTCCCGGAAGATCGCCGAACGGGTTGAAGGGCGACTGGTGGTGCGGCGGATCCCGGACCTGAACCCCAAGCAGGTCGAGCAGCCGACGCTGTTCGACATCTACCGGCACCACGCGTTCTTCACCACCACCGACAAGCAGACGATGGGAACCGTCGCGGCGGACAAGACCCACCGCGGGCACGCGATCATCGAGCAAGTTCACGCGGACCTGAAGGCGGGCCCGCTCGCTCACCTGCCCTCGGGAGTGTTCACCGCGAACAGCGCATGGCTCGTCCTCGCCGTGATCGCATTCAACCTCACCCGCACCGCTGGACTCATCGCCGACCGAGGCGGGCGGCTCGCCCGGGCAACGACCGCGACGATTCGCCGCACCCTCGTCTCAGTGCCGGCACGACTGGCGCGGACGGCGCGCCGCATCATCCTGCACCTGCCGGACGTCTGGCCCTGGCAGACCGCGTTCGACCGACTCTTCACCGCGACGCACGCACCACCACCGGCCGCGGCCAGCTGACCACCGCCGCCACCAGCGGCACGACCGACAACGAAGTGGACAACCGGGATGAGACGCCCGGAACTCACCCCTGCCCGCAGCCGATCACGCCGCGCCCATCACACCGACGCCACCCACCGAAGGCTCATCGGTGGATCGAGGCT
>NZ_NMUM01000038.1 GCF_002812805.1 Microbacterium lacus
GGTCAAGTCCTGGGACGTGGTGTATCGGTGATCGTGTGATCCCTCGTGTCGAGGTCAGGCTGTGAGGGCCCGAAGGTCGGGTTCGATCACCTCCTCTGTGGTGGGTTCGCCGACGCGGCGTGCGGCGGCGAGGGCGTCGAGGCCGAGGTAGCGGCGTTGCTCGGCCCACTCGTCGTGTTGCTCGGCGAGGACGGCGCCGACGAGCCGGATGATCGCGTCGCGGTTCGGGAAGATGCCCACGACGTCGGTGCGGCGGCGGATCTCCCGGTTGAGGCGTTCGTTCGGATTGTTGGACCAGATCTGCCGCCAGATGCTCTTCGGGAACGCGGTGAACGCGAGGATCTCCTCACGTGCGGCCTCGAGGTGCTCGAACGACCTGGGGAGCTTGTGCTCGAGCGCGTCCAGGACGCGGTCGAACTGGGCGTGCACGGACTCCGCGTCGGGCTGGTCGAAAACCGTGCCCAGCAGGGTCTTCACCCATGGCCACGAGGACTTTGGGGTCACGCTCATCAGGTTCGCCGCGTAGTGGGTTCTGCACCTCTGCCAGGACCCGCCGACGGTCGCGCCGATCGCTGCGACCAGACCTGCGTGTGCGTCGGACGTGACGAGCTTCACGCCGGTCAGGCCTCTCGCGACGAGGTCGCGCCAGAACGTCAGCCAGCCGGCGCCGTCTTCGGTCGAGTTGACTTGCAGACCGAGGATCTCGCGGTAGCCGTCGGCGTTCACGCCGGTCGCGACCAGCACCGCGACCTTCACGACCCGGCCGCCCTCGCGGACCTTCATGGTGAGCGCGTCGGCGGCGACGAACGAGTACGGGCCGGCGTCCAACGGCCGGGTGCGGAACGCGGTCACCTGCTCGTCAAGGTCGCGCGCCATCTCCGACACCTGCGACTTCGACAGCCCGGTGATCCCGAGGGTCTTCACCAGGTCATCCATCCGACGGGTGGACACGCCGAGGAGGTAGCTGGTCGCGACCACGGTGGTCAGTGCGGCCTCCGCGCGGCGGCGGCGTTCCAGCAGCCACTCCGGGAAGTAGGTGCCCTGCCGGAGCTTGGGGATCTTCACGTCGATGGTCCCGGCGCGGGTGTCGAAGTCGCGGTGGCGGTAACCGTTGCGACGGTTCACCCTGTCGTCGCTGATCGTGCCGTAAGCGGCGCCGCAGATCTGGTCCGCGTCCGCGGATAGCAGCTGGTTGATGAACGTGCCGAGCATCTCCCGCAGCAGATCGGGAGACGCCTGCGCGAGGTGGTCTTCGAGGAAGCGGGCAGGGTCGATATCGTGGGGTGAGACGGTCATCGTCGGGGTCCTTTCGAGATGGATGTGAAGAGTTCTCTCGAAGGATCACGCGGTGACCGTCGCTACGTCCGCAGCGACACGGTCACCCGATCCGTACACCACCTTGCCGGACGCCACCCCGCAGGTCAACGTAGAGCGCGATATCTCCCCGCGTTCGGATCTCCGAGCCGAGGAAGCTGAACGCGTGCGTCTTGCCCGTACCACGGCGGCCGTACAGGACCTGATGATCGACGGAATCGAGGACGTCGATAATGCCTGAGTCCACGAAGGTCTCATGCAGCATCGGGCCCTCCTGTTTCTCGGCGCGCTTCGGTATCTGGTTCAGAGCGCGATTCACTGTTGAGAGGGCTGCCATGCCAGGAAGCATAGGGTGCTGCCGGCTCGTTCGTCTGGTCGCTCGTAACTGACGTCGGTCCCTGCGCTTCCACACCAGTCGCTTGTACCTGTTCCAGTTGCTCCTCGAGCTTCTCCTCCACTTGGCCGTGTAGTCTCGCGAGACGGGCATGGTTCTCTTCGGGTTCGCCGACGTTGATGCCCCACACGACCGCGGCCACGTTGGTGCGATCCTCTGCCTCGAGGAGGTCGTAAACGTCTTGCCACGTCTCGACAGTCGTCGGCTCGCCATTGAGCTTGAGACGTTCCACCGGGTAGGCACGGGGCAGCTCGAGCCGGTCATACCCGAGTTCCACGTCAGCCTGCACCTTCGGCGGGTGAGTTGATTCCAGATCACACCACACCTTCCCGGAGATGCGGCCGATGTCGACTTTCAGCACCTCGTCGGCGAGGACGACGTCGAGCGATTCCCACCTGTTCTCGACGTACTCTCGTGCTTTCTCGATCAGTCTCTTGAAACGGTTCGGATCGGGCGGGGGTGGGCCGTCTGTTTTCGGCGGGGGTGGGGTGTTCATCTCGCGTTGGCGTTCGATGAGCTCCTCGACTGAAGATGTCATTTGGCCTCCCTCTTTTGGTGAAGGCGGACTATCGCCTTATCCGTCTCGTCGTAGTCGGGGAACCGGTGCCAAT
Source organism: Microbacterium lacus (assembly GCF_002812805.1). Classification (GTDB taxonomy): domain Bacteria; phylum Actinomycetota; class Actinomycetes; order Actinomycetales; family Microbacteriaceae; genus Microbacterium; species Microbacterium lacus_A. Next base: position 2,320 of record NZ_NMUM01000038.1, read on the forward strand.
GGTTGCTGGAGATGCTTCCGTTTCTGATCTCGAAGGCGAAGAGGTCGCCGCCGATCACGACGTGGTCCTCCGTCAGCCCGCGATCGTTCTCGTCCCTGATGCGGGTCGCCAATTTGATGACGTCTTCGAGAGTGTCGGGCTGCTCCAGAGCGAACGTTTCGGGGCCCGGTACAACGCCGAAGAGGGGATCCGGGAAACGCTCCGGTTCGAAGTCGTTTTTGGACTGGTATCTGTAGTGCACGGGCTCATCGGACCCCGATGGGAACCCGAAGAGGTAGAACTCGGAGGTTGAGATTGCCCCGTGCTCTTGGACAAAATCAGCCTGGTACTGCCTCAGATGCTTCGGCGCGACGTCGTTGACGGTTTCGATGTCACGGCAGGCCCAATCGAGGCTGATCCAGTGTTGAAATCGGCGGTCGAGCAGCGATGGGCCTCTGGAGGCGAAGACCATATTGAGGTGCGGAAGGGTCGACACTTTGGTGCGGAACGACGATGGTTCGTATGTGGTGAGACACGCGAGGGTGTCCGCGATGACGATAACTCCGTCTCTCCACATCGAGTACATGAGGAGACTCACTGAGCCACCGCCGGGAAGTGATCTGCGACGAACTTCGGTGCCGCGATTTCTCCCTCGATGACAGCGAGAGTGCCACCGTCGTTCGTGTACGCAAGTTCGTTCGCGTAGCCGCCAGCGAGGACCGCTCGGCGGAGAGAAGCGACCCCGTCATGTCCTCCTGCGGCTTCGACCTCGGCTGCGGTCCAGACGTGCTCCCCGTTTGAGAGCATCGCCGGGATGAGGTCATCTCTCGGTCCGCCGGGCCCGAAGATCGGTCCGCCGTAGGCGCGGCCTTGAGCACGCTCCGCGCGGTCCGCTATGCTCCCGCCAACGACGTTCGCCATGATGTTGACCTGACGTTCCCGCGTCAGTTGGACGATGGCTTCTTCGGCACGCCGGGTCTCGACGATGACTTCCATCTCGCGCTCGGTGGGGATCCGATAGATCTGATCTGCGAGGCGAGTCGCTTCATCGGCGTTCGCGCCTAGCGCGGTGGCGCTGTCGATCACTGCCTGCCGTCCCGCTTCCAGGGTGGACCGGTAGGTGTCTGTGTTCCCATCGAGCGCGAACTGCGCGTCAGCGGCAGCTTGCGACTTCGCGGCGAGATCGTTCAGCATCCCGAGGTTGTCGCGGCCGGCCTGAGTGTTCTGGTCAAGGGTGAGCGCATACCCCTCTTGGCCCGCAGCGGCTTTCCGGATCGTCTCGTCGACCTTCGCGAGCGCGTCACCGTACGAGATGTTCGCCGAGACGGCGTCCTGTCCCACACCGTTCGCTTCGTTGATCGTCGCTATCAGCTCGGTCAGCTGACCCGCCACATCGGAGACCGCGTCGGATTCGGTCAGGTACGCCTCCGCCGCGGTCTGAGCGACTTCAGCGGATTCCTCCGTCGAGTCAGTCAGGCCCTTGTTGGCCTCTTCCTTCTGACGAGCGAGGCGGCTGGCTTCCTCAAGCGATTCGGCTTCGCCCTGGATGCCGGAGGTGACTTTGAGCGCTGCTTGTTCGACCTGATACTGAGAGAGGCCCAGCCGCTCTGCCTCTTCGGCTGCGAACGAGGATCCATCCCCGATCTTCTGCAGATAGGGAGCGAGCTTCGCGATCGCGTCGGAACTGCCCACCGCGGCCTCAGTCACGAGGTTCAGTTCGATGCCGAGCTTCTCCGCGCTGTCGAACACCGACCCGGGGCCGCTCACCCTTCCGAAGAGGTTGTCGAAGAACCCGGGTGTCGCCTGCAACCGTTCCGACGCGAACCGCTTCGTCGCGTCCGTGATCTTGCGAGAGCCTTCCTCGAGCGTGTCCGCGTAGGACTCGGCCGTCGCCCGCGCCTCAGCTTGCTGCTGCGCCAGACCCCCGACGATCGCAAACAGTCCACCAAGGGCGAGGCCCGCACCCGCCGCGGTGAGGGAGAGTCCCTTCATCGATATTCCGGCCCCGGTGATCGTCGACTTCATCTCGATGAACTTCGGAACCGCGAGCAATGCCGTTCCGCCAGCGAGTGCAACTGCCGCTGTAGCGCCACCGATGATCAGCGTGGCCTGCTGCACGGGTTCGGGGAGGTCCCCGTACATCTGGACGAGTCCGGTGAGGGCTTGAGCCATCGACCGCAGGGTTTCGTTCGCGGCGCTGCCTGTCTGGATCAGTGCCGAATCCAGAGCGCCCTGCAACGCTTCGAGGTCGCCCTTGAGGTTGTCGAGTCGTTTCCGTGCGACCTCGGCCGCGAAGCCGCTGTCGTCGACGGCCTCTGTCCAGTCGTCGACGCCGCTCGCGCCGGCCTTGTACAGCGCCGTCGCAGCGGTGACCGTCTCACGCCCGAAGATGATGCCCATGGAGGCGTCGCGGCTGGCACCGTCCATCGTGTTGTACGCCTTCGAGAGCTGCCCTGCGGCGTTCTCCAGGCCTAGGAAGTTGCCGCTCGAGTCGTACAATGTCAGACCGAGCTTCTCAATCTCACCGCGTGCCTGCGCGGAAGGGGAAGTCAGCGACGAGAGCACGCCTCGCAACGAGGTTCCGGCCTGTTCACCGATGATGCCCTGCTGAGCGAACAGCGCGAGCACTCCGGTCGTTTCTTCAAGCGAGACACCCATCGACGCTGCGACAGGGCCCACGAACTTGAGACCGTTCGCGAGATCCTCGACCGAGCCCATCGCCTTCCCTGCCCCTGCGGCAAGGACGTCGGCCACATGGCCTGCCTGATCGCCGCTGAGACCGAACTGATTCAGTGCGGTGCTCGTGATCTCGGCTGCGCGAGCGACGCCTAGTTGCCCTGCCGCAGCGAGGTCGAGAGAACCGGCGAGTGCGCCGCTCAGGATGTCCGCTGTTGAAACACCGGCCTTCGCGAGTTCTTCGATTGCTCCGGCTGCCTCCGTCGCGGAGAACACCGTTGATGCGCCGGCGTCGATGGCTGCTTCGCGGAGAAGCACCATGTTCTCGGCGCTTTCGTTCGATGCAGCGGCGACGTTTGCCATCGCGGCATCGAACTCTGCGAACTTCGCGACAGCGACGGTGACACCAGCACCGATCAGTGCGCCCATCGCGAGGCTGGAGCGCCCGATCGAGTCGAAAGCGGCCCGGGTCTGCGCGAGCTTCTCGCTCTCCGTACCCACCTTCCGGGTCGCTGTCGCCGCCTCCTGCATACCCTTCTTGAACCCGGCGACCTGCGCCGACAACGTGACCTTGACCTGACGATCAACCATTTTGGTCCTCCGAGCCGTGGCGCAACACGTACGCCGATTGCTTGCACTTCGGAGCGCAGTAAACCTTGTCCCTACGCCCGACTACTTCTGCCCCACACACCGGGCAGGGATGAACAATGACCCACCTCGTCGCGAGCTGCCGGCGGAGCGCCTCAAGCTCGCGCGCACCCACTGCGACCCGCTCGAGCAGATCCAGCAACGCCGGTTCCGGAAGTCGTTTCAGGGCGTCGATCTGTTCATCTGAGAGCACGTGCGCCCCGGGCGCGGCGGGGAGCCGCCACATGAAAAACGCACGGGGATCGTCATGACGGATAGCTCGATCAGTCTGGATGTACGACGTCCCACCCATCAGAGACCCGACCTCCAGAAATCTCCAAACCCGTACACAGCTTTTTTGCCATCCCCGGCGGTACTGGTCGCGGGGGGTCGGAGAGGGGGTCCCCCGGGGGTCTGCGTCGGGCGCAGGAGGGTCTTGGCGGGTGAAAGGATCACGCTCGCCTCCTTCGTTTCCTCGCGTGTGGTGACGTTGGCGCCCGACGAAGTCATGCGGGTTACTCCGTGCCCTGCTTGGCGAGGTCGGCTTCGTAGTACCCGATCGTCATACGGACGGTGGGTTTCCCCGTGACGTGGGCGAGGTATTGCGCTCGCTCTTCTGGTCGGTCTGAGTCGCGCAGCTGGATCAGGTGTTCGATCTGGCGGTCGCGTGTGGCGCTCACTTGCGGGATCCTCTCGCTGCGGGTGCCGCGCTCATGGTCACGGCCGGAGTAGGAGCAAGGGCTGCGGCGGTGGCGAGGGGAAGTCCGGTCCCGTCGTGCGCTCGGTGGCTGCCGCAGTCCATGCAGCGAGTAGTGGTGATGCCGTGCCCGGGATCCCCGGGTCGGGTACCTACGGAATGGTCGATGATCTCGATCCGGTTGACGGGGCAGCTGAATGCGTGTTCGAGGTAGGACCGTGCGCCGGATGCCACGTCCCAGCCCTTGCTTTCGGCGAGGGAGAGAATGAGTTGGGCTGATGTCCGGTCCTGGAGGCGGATCGCGCGTTCGATGGAGTCGCGTGCTTCAGATTCGGTTGAGATGTTTTTGATGGTCATGGTTGCCTTTGTCGCGCGTCAGAATGTTTGGCAGGGGTAGTTAGTTGCTGATGTAACGCCCCAGCTGAGAGGTCTGAATGTCATGAGTCGTCCACCGACGATCCCCGTGGAGAAGAAGCTCCGCATCGTGTTGTCCGTGTTGCAGGGCGAGATCACGATCGCTGAAGCGGGCCGCCGTGAGAAGGTCTCGGAGCAGGCCATCGGGAACTGGAAGCGCCAGTTCCTCGAGGGCGGCAGAGCCGGCATCGAGGCGGGTAAGTCCAAGCCCTCGACCCGCGAGCAGCAGCTCGAGGACGAGGTCGCCGAGCTCACCCAGGCGCTGGGTGAGGCCGCGGTCGAGATCCGGGTCTGGAAGAAGAGCGCCGAGGGCCGCCTGGGCCCTTCGAGGACCTCGAGGTGATCCGCACCGAGGCGGGCATGTCGACCGCGAGGTTCTGTCAGCTGATCGACATGCCCGAACGCACCTGGCGGCGCTGGCAGGCCAAGGCGAAGACTGACCGGCCGCCGAAGGGCCCGTGGCCGCAGCCGGCGCGAGACGCGGCCCGGCCGCTGGTGGTCGCGCATGCGTTGAAGAAGCCGGAGTGGGGCCACCGGAAGATCTGGGCGATGACCCGCCATGACGGACACAAGGTGTCCCAGGCGACCGTGCTGCGGCTGCTGCGCGATGACGGGCTGATCCTGCCATCGGAGTACCAGAAGCAGCGTCGAGAACTCGCGAAGAACCGCAAGGCCGCGTTCGCACGAAACCCGACCGGCCCGAACCAGGTATGGCAGTTGGACTTCAGCGAGTTCGAGACCACCCAGGGTGGGATCTGGAGGATCGCCGGCTGCCGGGACTGGTACTCGAAGCTCGAGCACCCGTTTCACACCTCGCCGACCGCGAACCAGCACGACGCGATCGCCGCGATCGAACTCGCCCTCGTCGACTACGTGACCCTGTTCGGCCACCCCCTCGTCGACCAATGTCAGGTCGACGACGAGACCGGCGAGCTGCTGCCGGTCGTCACGATCGTCACAGACAACGGCGGTCCATTCCGATCGATGAACTTCGAGCTGTTCATCATGCGCCACCCCGAACTGCGACACGTCCGCACCAGGGTGAAGTCACCGGGGCAGAACGGATCACGCGAACGCGGCTTCGGGACGCTGAAGTACGAACGGCTGTTCCTCGACGACATCCCCGACGCGCTCACCCTCGTCGAACGCGCCGAGGACTACCGCATCGAGTACAACGAGACCCGCCCTCATGAGGCGATCGCTTGGAACCGGCCGATAGAGGTGCACATGGGCCTGGCCGACCCGACCATCCCCAACTTCGAAATCGAAGAATCCCTGCCAACTACTTGACGCGGGACA
>NZ_NMUM01000025.1 GCF_002812805.1 Microbacterium lacus
GGTGGCGTCCGGCAAGGTGGTGTACGGATCGGGTGACCGTGTCGCTGCGGACGTAGCGACGGTCACCGCGTGATCCTTCGAGAGAACTCTTCACATCCATCTCGAAAGGACCCCGACGATGACCGTCTCACCCCACGATATCGACCCTGCCCGCTTCCTCGAAGACCACCTCGCGCAGGCGTCTCCCGATCTGCTGCGGGAGATGCTCGGCACGTTCATCAACCAGCTGCTATCCGCGGACGCGGACCAGATCTGCGGCGCCGCTTACGGCACGATCAGCGACGACAGGGTGAACCGTCGCAACGGTTACCGCCACCGCGACTTCGACACCCGCGCCGGGACCATCGACGTGAAGATCCCCAAGCTCCGGCAGGGCACCTACTTCCCGGAGTGGCTGCTGGAACGCCGCCGCCGCGCGGAGGCCGCACTGACCACCGTGGTCGCGACCAGCTACCTCCTCGGCGTGTCCACCCGTCGGATGGATGACCTGGTGAAGACCCTCGGGATCACCGGGCTGTCGAAGTCGCAGGTGTCGGAGATGGCGCGCGACCTTGACGAGCAGGTGACCGCGTTCCGCACCCGGCCGTTGGACGCCGGCCCGTACTCGTTCGTCGCCGCCGACGCGCTCACCATGAAGGTCCGCGAGGGCGGCCGGGTCGTGAAGGTCGCGGTGCTGGTCGCGACCGGCGTGAACGCCGACGGCTACCGCGAGATCCTCGGTCTGCAAGTCAACTCGACCGAAGACGGCGCCGGCTGGCTGACGTTCTGGCGCGACCTCGTCGCGAGAGGCCTGACCGGCGTGAAGCTCGTCACGTCCGACGCACACGCAGGTCTGGTCGCAGCGATCGGCGCGACCGTCGGCGGGTCCTGGCAGAGGTGCAGAACCCACTACGCGGCGAACCTGATGAGCGTGACCCCAAAGTCCTCGTGGCCATGGGTGAAGACCCTGCTGGGCACGGTTTTCGACCAGCCCGACGCGGAGTCCGTGCACGCCCAGTTCGACCGCGTCCTGGACGCGCTCGAGCACAAGCTCCCCAGGTCGTTCGAGCACCTCGAGGCCGCACGTGAGGAGATCCTCGCGTTCACCGCGTTCCCGAAGAGCATCTGGCGGCAGATCTGGTCCAACAATCCGAACGAACGCCTCAACCGGGAGATCCGCCGCCGCACCGACGTCGTGGGCATCTTCCCGAACCGCGACGCGATCATCCGGCTCGTCGGCGCCGTCCTCGCCGAGCAACACGACGAGTGGGCCGAGCAACGCCGCTACCTCGGCCTCGACGCCCTCGCCGCCGCACGCCGCGTCGGCGAACCCACCACAGAGGAGGTGATCGAACCCGACCTTCGGGCCCTCACAGCCTGACCTCGACACGAGGGATCACACGATCACCGATACACCACGTCCCAGGACTTGACCACCTGCGGACGCTGGGGTCCCCAACGGGAGTCTTCTCTGAAGGGGAACAAGACAGCCGAGTGCAGCGCGCCACGCGCCTATTGATAGATCTGTTGGGAAGTCTCCATGACGAGTTGCTGCAAGCGACAATGAGAGACGACTTGATTGAGGACGCACGGTTTGTCACTAGAGCCGATGCCCTGCTGACGGCGATAACGTCGATCCGCCTCGTCGGCGATGTCCAGCACGAGCAGGAGATCGACACCACCCGGACCGCAGAAGGTCAACTGCAATTCGGCGTTTCCCCGTCTGGCCCGTCGCTTTCGGCCACCACCGGAGCTAGCGACGCGAACCGCACGCGGCCGCGCGAACAACGAACGGGCCGCGAGTCCCCCGCGCTGAATTTCGCAGACATCGCCCGAGCACTCCGTGAACTAGCGGAAGTGTTGGGTTCGCGTCGCATTTGGCTTCTCCTAGACGAGTGGTCCAGTGTGCCGCGGGACTTGCAGCCGTACCTCGCGGAGTTCCTACTCAGGTGCGTGTTGCCGCTTCAACGGTTCACGGTGAAGATCGCCGCGATCGAGCAGCAAAGTCACTTCCGAGAGGAGATCGGCGGTCGACTGGTCGGATTTGAGCTCGGGGCGGACATGGGAGCCCACATCAATCTGGACGACTATCTCGTCTACGAAGGTAATGAAGAACGATCACGCGACTTCTTCTCCGCGCTGTTCGCTCGGCACGTCTCAGCAATCGAGGCGGAAAGGGGTTCCGGCGTCTCCTTCACCTCCAAGAGTTTCATTCGAGAGGCCTTTGTAGACACTCGTGCGTTTGACGAGCTAGTGAGAGCGGCGGAAGGTGTACCGCGCGATGCGCTCTATATCGCGGCGCGGGCGGGCGCGCGTGCAGGCCAGAATCCGGTATCGGTTCCTTCAATTCGGGAGGCCGCAAAAGATTGGTTCCAAACGGATAAGTCGAAGCCGCTCGAAAGCCGTGAGCAGGCACACTCTCTCCTGAACTGGATCGTGGAAAAGGTTATTCGGGGCAAGCGCGCGCGTGCGTTCCTCGTGAAAGAAACCGACTCTCACAATTCTCTGATTCTTGCTCTCTTCGATGCGCGGGTGCTACACCTGGTTCGCCGGGGCTATTCGGCGCAGGATGATCCTGGCGTCAGGTACAACGTGTGGAGCATCGACTACGGCGCGTACGTCGACCTTTTGCTGACAAAGAACGCGCCAGCGGGGGCGCTCGCGATAGGCGATAGCGAAGATGACTATGCGCCGGTTGACGTGCCGAGCCAGGATCTGCGCGCTATTCGCAGAGCAATTCTCGATCTCAGTGACTTCGAGTCCGCTGTCGGGGGACGGATGTTCTAAGTCGGGTGGATCGGTGTCCCCGTCTCGGCGTAGCATCGTCACCTGGCGTGGCCGGCGCCTAACACGGGGAAGGGGCGCCGGCCATCGGGACGAACAAGCGCTATGCGGCGCAGCTGGATCGACGCATGGACGAGCGGATCGCCGCGACTGTCGCCGCCGACAAGCCGCTGCAGTCGCTGACCGAGAAGGAACTGCGGCTCGACGTCTACCCGCTGACGACGTCGCCGCAGCCGCTCGAGGTGCTCGCGTGGGTGAGGTTCGGGGCACATGCAATGCAGGTGCGAGCTCGCGCGGTCCGGTGGACGCAGAAAGCGGTCGGCATCGAGTTCACCATCGGCGAGATACAACACCGAACCTGGGTGTGGGCGAACGCGGTCGACCGGGTTCAGTAATCAGCGCGCGTTCGCGTCGCTATCCAGAGCTACGCGGAGTAGGTCTGCGGCAAGCATGTACGTCCAGGACACGCAGGACTCGGCCTCGGCCGCGCTTACCCGTGTATGAACACCTTTGCTTGCGAGATCGTCGAGCGATTTGAGTCGAGTGCTCAATACGTTCAAGTTCGAGATCAGCAGATCAGCGTGTGTCGAACGGCGCTTTTCCTGCCGCACGTACTCGATCAGCCGATTGCGATAGTGGTCATCGTCGAGGGATACAGTCAGGCCGTCTTCGGTCTTCGTTGGACTCGTCGGCGGGAACAGAGCATCAGCCAGAGCCTTGATCGTTCGTCGACATGAGCCAGCCGCTTGGCTGAGCGCTTCATGGTCTCCCGTCGCGAGGCGCTCCTGTGCAGACTTCAGCGCATCGAGTGCCGCAGGCACGCGGCGGCCAAGTTCAGCCTCGACGAACGATCGACCGGCCGCGACCGCATCAGGGATATCTTGTCCGGCCAGGATCTGCGCTTCCACCTCGATCAGATACGCGAACGACGCCGTCTTGATCCGCTCTAAGATCTGTTGCTGCTCAGCGATGATTGGGCCAAGCTTCGCCCTTACTCTGTCCCGTTCAATCGAGGCCAACCCGGTATCCAGCGGCGTCATACCGGGAGTTATCGCCTCGTCGTACATCTTCAGCATGGATGCAGTGTTCGTTTCGATGCTCGACACGGCACCGCCCAACACCGAATCGGTTCCGCGTGACGTCGCACTCCGTCGCGTAATCAGACGTTCAGTTGCTGCATCACGTTGACGCTCCGCTTCCTCGCGTCCAACGAGAGCAATTAGACGGTTGAGGACCAAGGAAGTTGGGTGCGTCTCGTAGCTTGGTGTCAATTCCTGCGGGGTTCTCGTCGTCGTTGACGTAGGAGGGCCATCGTGGGATGACCAGTTGTTTCCGCCAAGAAGCAAAGAAGAGATCCCACGATGACCCAGAATCAGTCTGCCTTGACGACCCTGATCGCAGAAGTCCTCGCCGATCCTGACCTCGCCCATTCCGACGTGTTCCGTCGGATGCTGCAGGCGGGGCTGCAGGACCTTGTTGACGCGGAAGCGACCGCGAAGATCGGCGCGGCCCGTTACGAACGCACGGCGGAGCGCACCACGCGTCGCAACGGTGCTCGCGCGAAGACGCTCGCCACGCCCGCGGGGGAGGTCGACATTCAGATTCCGAAGCTGCGGGAGGGGTCGTTCTTCCCGAGCCTGCTCAGCCCACGCCGCCGTGTCGACAAGGCGCTCTACGCGGTGATCTGCCAGGCCTGGATCGACGGAGTCTCCACCCGCAAGGTCGACCAGCTCGTCCGCGCGCTGGGCAACGACACCGGCATCAGCCGGTCCACCGTCTCCCGCATCTGCTCCGAGATCGATGAGGTGGTGCACGAGTTTCTGCACCGCCGGCTCGATCACACCTGGTTCCCGTACCTGTTCCTGGACGCCACCTACCTCGACGTGCGCCACCGTGGCCGGGTTCTCTCCCAAGCCCTCATCGTCGCGACCGGGGTCAGCGGCGACGGCCGTCGGGAGATCCTCGGGATGGCTCTCGGCGACGCGGAGACGACGGACTTCTGGACCGAGTTCCTCCGCTCCCTCCGCGACCGCGGTCTGAAAGTCTCCACCGACACAGACCCGCTCGGCGTGACCCTCGTCACGTCCGACGCTCACGCCGGCATCAAAGCCGCCGTCAAAGCGATCCTCCCCGGATCGGGCTGGCAGAGATGCCGCGTCCACTTCGCTCGTAACGTCACCCAGAAGCTCGGATCGGCACGCTCCAAGCCCGTCAACGCGCTGATCTCGACGATCTTCGCGCAGACCACCCCCGAGGCCGTGATCGCCCAGTATCACCAGGTCTCCACGTCCCTCCGCGGGTCGTTCCCGGAGATCGCAGACATGCTCAATGCTGCCGAAGCAGACCTCACCGGATTCGCGCCGCTCCCGCGTGAGCATTGGCAGAAGGTCTGGTCCAACAACCCGATCGAGCGCCTCAACCGTGAGATCAAACGCCGCGCCGACGTCGTGCAGATCTTCCCCGACCGCGACTCCGTCACCCGCCTCATCGGCGCCGTCCTGCAGGAGCAGCACGAGGAATGGCAATACGGTGAACGCCGCTACCTCTCCGACATCTCCATGCGCAAACTCGTCCACACACTCCAAGACCACGCCGAGCCTGAGCGCCCCGACCTGTTCCTCACCGCCTGACCCTCACCCATCAAGGAAGCAGCCGGATTGACACCACAACACGGGACTTGACC
>NZ_NMUM01000012.1 GCF_002812805.1 Microbacterium lacus
CTAGGTGCGTGGGTCAGATCCTTCCGTTAACGCGCCGGGGTGAATCCGGTGGATAGCGCGGGGTGCTGGGAGAATCGATTCATGACGGTGACTGCCAGCCTGGAGGGTCTGTTCGAGGTCGAGCCGGGTGAGGCGCGGGCGCCGGGATCGGCTGCACCGGCGGGTGCGGGCAAGACGTTCCGTGGGTATGACCAGGGGCAGTGTTTCCTGCTCCCGCCGAGTCTGGATGACTGGCTGGACGAGGATGATGAGGCCCGGTTCATCTCCGAGGTCGTCGAAGAGCTCTTGGATCTGACGCCGGTCTACGCGTCGTACGCGTCCGCCTCGGGTGCGCCTCCGTATGACCCGCGGATGATGTTGAAGCTGCTGCTGTTCGCGTACGCGACGGGCGTGACCTCGTCTCGTGAGTTGGAGCGGCGCTGCAAGCGCGATATCGCCTTCCGGTGGCTGTCGGGCAACCAGGCGCCCGACTACCGGTCGCTGGCCCGGTTTCGTCGGCGTCACCTGGATGCCCTGCCGGGGTTGTTCCTGCAGGTGCTGCGGGTCTGCGCGGAGGCGGGGCTGGTGCGGTTGGGGCGGGTCGCGCTGGATGGCACGAAGCTGGCTGCGAACGCGTCGCGGCATAAGGCGATGAGCTATGACCGGATCGTGCCGAAGATCGATCAGCTCCAAGCCGAGGTCGCTGCGCTGCTCGCCGAGGCGGAGGCGGTCGATGAGGCCGAGGATCAGCAGTTCGGCCAGGACCGGCGCGGGGACGAGGTCGCCCCGGAGCTGGCCCGCCGTGAGGGGCGCCTGGCAAAACTACGTGCCGCGAAGGACGCGATCGAGGCCGACGCCGCCGAGAAGGCGGCAGCCGTGGCGCGGAAGAAGGCCGACGCCGCCGGTCAGCCCCCTGAGCAGGCCGACGCGGCCGTCGCGACTGCGGTGGACACGGCGGCGCCGAAGCCGAAAGCGCAACGCAATTTCACCGATCCTGAGGCGCGGATGATGAAGACGGTCCGCGGCTTCGATTACGCGTTCAACGCGCAGGCCGTTGTCGATGAGGGCCACCAGATCGTGTTGAGCGCCGAGGTCACCCAGCAGGCCACCGATATCCAGCAGTTCGTCCCGATGGCCGAGCAGACCCTACGGAACCTCGACGCGGCAGGAATCGAGCGTTCCCCAGAGGTCGTCCTCGCTGACGCGGGCTACTGCTCGGAAGCCAACCTCGAAGCCGCCGACGATCTGGACGCACAGGTGTTGATCGCGACGGGACGGCAACGTCACGGCGAGAGCTTCCCTACCGCCGGCGCCCCGGACCCGGCCCCAGAGGACGCGAGCCGGCGGGAGCGGATGGCGCACGCGCTGCGCACCGAGCAGGGCCGCACCGACTACGCGCGCCGCAAAGCCATCGTTGAACCCGCGTTCGGGCAGATGAAGACCCGGCAAAACGCCGGACAGCTCCGGCTACGCGGACTCGCCGGCGCCCAAGGCGAATGGCTACTCCACACGATCTGCCACAACCTCCGCAAGCTCCGCGTCGCTACAGCCGCCGGGCTGGCGCCCGCATAGGCCTCCCCAGGGGTCCCTGGGCGTCACAGCACGCACCGACAGTCGCCACGAGCCCCTCGCCGTGCGATCCCGCACGCTCTCACACCGCAACGGCCCGCCCGTTCCCGTTCGCGACCGTCAGCGCGCGATGCCAGAGTCAACGCCGCGCGCCACGCCACCCGATTCTGACCCGCGCACCTAGACACGGGCACTCCGCGACCCGCCCGCCACCGGCCGCGGACAAGTAGCCTGTACGGCATGACGAACCGCCGCCTCGCCGTTGAAGCGTGGGAGAGTTTGTTCCGCGCGCAGCACGAGGTGTTCACCGAGATCAGCAGCGACTTCCGCGGCACCGGCCTCGAACAGGGCGAGTACGACGTGCTGCTGACCGTGACACGCGGACCCGAGATGACCGCGCGACTGCGCGATGTGACCGCACGGATGCTCGTCAGCCAGCCGTCCGTCTCTCGCCTCGTCGACCGCATGGTGGTCCGCGGCCTGGTCACCAAATGCGCCGACCCCGATGACGGTCGCGGTGCGCTCGTCCGCGCGACCGAGGCGGGTGCGGCCGCTTTTCGCGCCGTCGCGACGCAGCACGCACGCACGATCGCCGAGCGGATGTCCCGGCTCAGCGACGACGAACTCGAAGCGCTCCGCGGCCTGACGGCGAAACTGCGCGAAACGACCGACTGAGCACGCCGCAAACGACGGATGCCGCACCCCGGAGGGCGCGGCATCCGTTGTACACGCGGTTCTGACTACTGCTCGATGAGCTGCGGCCCCGAGGAGTCAGCTCCCGACTCGCGCGCTGCGATGACGGAAGCATCGGCATCCGTCGCCACCTCGATCTTGCGTGGCTTGGCGCGCTCGCTGACGGGGATCGTCACCGACAGCACGCCGTTGTTGTAGCTCGCAGAGATGCGGTCGGTGTCGACTCCCTGACCGAGGTTGAGCTGCCGCAAAAAGCTCGCCGCTTCACGCTCGCGGGTGATCCACTTGACGCCGTCGCCGGCCGCAAGGGTGCGCTCGGCGCGGATCGTCAACAGTTGGCCGTCGACGTCGATGTCCACCGACCCCGGGTCGATCCCGGGCAGATCGGCGGTCAGCACGTAGTGGTCGCCATCGCGGTAGAGGTCCATCGGCATGCGACGGGGGCCTCGCCGCGCATCCAGAAGGCTCGTCGCGAGGCGGTCGAGGTCGCGGAACGGGTCGTATGTCGCCATGGTGGTGTCCTTCCTTGTTGCGCCGGATTCGCGTCCGGCGATGAACGGGTTCGATATGGAGTTGATGGAGTTGAGCCGACTCGACTCAACAATCAAAGATTAGCACTCGACGTATGAGAGTGCCAATAATTCGATCCCGCGACGCGGACGTTTTCATCCAGCGACAACCGCACCGATGTCCCTTGCCCGGCCCGTGGTGAACTTGCCATGCTTGCGAACACGAGCCCCTGAACGATGACGTCGAGGATCACCATGACTGCCACAGCGCCCCGGACGATGAAAGCCGCCGTGCTGCGCGCGGATGGACCGGGGCTCGAGATCCTCGAGGTTCCCCGCCCCGTGCCCCGGGCGGGAGAGGCGCTCGTCAAGGTCATCGCGTGCGGCGTGTGCCACACCGATCTGCATGTCATGAAGGGCGAGGTGCGCTTTCCGCGGCCGGCCGTGATGGGCCACGAGATCAGCGGCACGCTCGTCGCGTTCGGTGACGACACTCCCCCGGCCATGGGACTCGCGATCGGCGACACGGTCATCGGGGCCTTCATCATGCCCTGCGGCGACTGCCCCGCCTGCTCCCGCGGGCGTGACGACCTGTGCGCGGAGTTCTTCGGGCAGAACCGACTGAACGGCACGCTGTACGACGGCGAGAGCCGCCTCTCGATGCCGGATGGCTCCTTCCTCGCCATGTACTCGATGGGCGGGCTTGCCGAATACGCCGTCGTGCCGATCACCGCGCTGACGCGACTGCCGGACGACCTCGACCCCGTCACATCCGCCGTCCTCGGATGCGCCGCCTTCACCGCGTACGGTGCCGTGCACCGCGCGGGCGATGTGCGACCGGGCGAAGCGGTCGCGATCGTCGCGGTCGGCGGCGTGGGCAGCGGAGTCGTTCAGATGGCCCGCGCCGCGGGCGCCGACCCGATCATCGCGATCGACGTCGCCGACGACAAACTCGAGGCCGCCATGGCCCTCGGCGCGACGCACACGGTCAACTCGCGCGAGACGGATGCCGCCACCGCCGTCCGCGAGATCACCGGCGGTCTGGGTCGTGGTCTGGGTGTCGACGTCGCCTTCGAGGCGCTCGGTCACCCCGCCACTTTCCGACAGGCGATCGGCTTGCTCGCCGACGGGGGCCGGATGGTCGCGATCGGCATCGCGGCCGGCGACGCGGCCGCCGAGGTCGAGATCACCCCACTCGTTCGCCGCGGCTACACGATCACCGGATCGTTCGGTGCGCGCACACGCGAGGACCTGCCCGCTGTCGTCGACATTGCCGCGGCCGGCGGGTTCGACACCGCACGCCTTGTCACGCGCCGCTACACCCTCGACAATGCAGATGCCGCGTATCAGGCCCTCGCCCGGGGCGAGATCACCGGACGCGCCGTCGTCGTCATGGACTGACCCGATCTACGAACGAAACGAGAACAATGACCACGCGCATCCCGCACTGGATCAATGGCGAGCGCCACGACTCCGATGACCGCCGACTCGGCACCGTCTACGACCCCGCCACGGGCGAGCAGAGCGGCGCCGTCGTGCTGGCCGAGCCTGCCGACGTGGACGCTGCCGTGACGGCCGCAACGACCGTATTCCCCGCCTGGCGCGACACATCGATCGCGCGCCGCCAGGCCATCCTGTTCCGGTTCCGCGAACTGCTGGAGCAGCGCAAGCCCGAACTGGCAGAGCTCATCACGGCCGAGCACGGGAAGGTCGTCTCGGATGCGCTCGGCGAAATCGCCCGCGGCCAGGAGGTTCTCGAGTTCGCCCTCGGCTTCGCCGACATCCTGAAGGGCGACTACTCCGTCAACGCCTCGACGGGCGTCGACGTCTACTCGTTCCGCCAGCCCATCGGCGTCGCGGCGATCATCAGCCCGTTCAACTTCCCGGCCATGGTGCCGATGTGGTTCTTCCCCATCGCCCTGGCATCGGGTAACACCGTCGTCCTCAAGCCGAGCGAGAAGGACCCGTCCGCCGCGATGTGGATGGCGGAGCTTCTGACCGAGGCCGGGCTACCCGACGGGGTGTTCAACGTGGTGCACGGCGACAAGGTCGCGGTCGATGCGTTGCTGGAGCATCCGGATGTCGCGTCCATCTCGTTCGTCGGGTCCACCCCGATCGCGCGCTACATCTACGAAACGGCCGCGCGCCACGGCAAGCGCGTGCAGTCGCTCGGCGGCGCGAAGAACCACATGCTCGTGCTGCCCGACGCCGACCTAGACCTCGTCGCCGATGCGGCGGTCAACGCGGGCTTCGGTTCGGCCGGCGAGCGCTGCATGGCCATCTCGGTCGTCCTCGCGGTGGAACCTGTCGCCGACGCACTGATCGAGAAGATCTCGGAGCGGATGGCCGGGCTCCGCATCGGCGACGGGCGCCGCGGCTGCGACATGGGCCCCCTTGTCACCCGCGAGCACCGCGACAAGGTGGCCGGGTACATCGACGTGGCGGCGAGCGACGGCGCCGAGATCGTGGTGGACGGTCGGGGTGTCGTTCCCGACGGAGCGCCCGGCGGTTTCTGGCTCGGCCCCACCCTGCTGGATCGGGTTCCGACCACATCGGCTGCCTACATCGAGGAGATCTTCGGGCCGGTGCTGTCGATCGTGCGCGTCGCGACCTACGAAGAGGGCGTCGAGCTGATCAACTCGGGCGCGTTCGGCAACGGTACGGCGATCTTCACGAACGACGGTGGTGCCGCCCGGCGCTTCCAGTACGAGATCCAGGTCGGGATGATCGGGGTCAACGTGCCAATTCCGGTACCGGTCGCGTACCACTCGTTCGGCGGCTGGAAGGCCTCCGCGTTCGGGGATTCGAAGGCCTACGGCCGACAGGGATTCCACTTTTTCACGCGAGAGAAGGCGGTCACGGCACGCTGGCTGGACCCGAGCCACGGCGGCATCAACCTGGGGTTCCCGCAGAACACCTGATCAGTCGCCGAGCGACCCGAACACGTGCAGGTCGAGCTCGGCGCTCAGCAGGTCGCAGGCCTTGCTGCCGCGGACGCTCGTCCCCTGCTCGTCGAGGGGCGGGCTGATGACCGCGGCGCCGAGGGTCTCGGGCACCGAAAGCACGATCGCGCCCGAGACGCTCGACTTCGCGGGGATGCCGACCCGGCGCATCCATCGTCCCGATCCGTCGTACACACCGCACGTGGCCATGACCGACACGACATCGCGCGCGACTGCGGCGGGGACGACGCGCTTGCCGGTGACCGGGTTCACCCCGCCGAACGCGAGCGTCGCACCCATCACGGCGAGCGCTTCGGCGTCGACGAGCACGGCGCATGCCCGTGCATAAACCGCCACAGCGTCGTCGGCACTGATCCGCAGGGTGCCCTCCGAACGCATCAGGTGCGCGAGCGCATGATTGCGGTCCCCCAGCAGGTGCTCGTTTCGCGCGACATCCTCGTCGACGGTGAGCTCGCGCCCGGCGAATGCCGACAGACCGCGCAGGATGCGTTCGTTCCGCCCCTCGACACCGTCACCGTCGACGACCGCCGCGGTCAGCAGGGCACCCGCGTTGACCATGGGGTTCGGGGGACGCCCCGTACCGCTCTCGAGCTTGATCGCATCGAAGGCCTCGCCCGTCGGTTCGATCCCGATGCGGTCGAGCACCTCGCCATCGGTGTCGAGCAGGGCGAGGGCGAACAGAAACGGCTTGACGGCGGACTGCACACTGAACGCGACATCGGCCTGCTCGGTCGTTCGGACGGATCCGTCGGGCATCACCATCGCGATGCCCAGCAGCTCCGGGTCGGCCTCGGCGAGCTGAGGGATGCTGTCATCCACCGCACCACCA
The DNA here is from genome assembly GCF_002812805.1 of Microbacterium lacus. Lineage (GTDB taxonomy): Bacteria > Actinomycetota > Actinomycetes > Actinomycetales > Microbacteriaceae > Microbacterium > Microbacterium lacus_A. The sequence goes on from NZ_NMUM01000012.1 coordinate 6,543, forward strand.
CTCTCACGCATGACACGGTCGCGCAGGTCCTTGAGGTCGTAGGTGCGGGCGTCGCGACGTGAAGGCATAGCTCCCAGACTGTCACGCGTCGCTCTGGCCATGGCCGTTACCGTACTGTTGTGTTCCCACGGTGCATGTCAAGGCCCCGACACGAATCTCCTTTTCTTGCAGAATGAAACGTGTGAAACGCATCTCATTCGCCGATCGCACGATCCTCATCGACGACGCGACATCCGACTGCCTGGTCGAGTACGCGGCACTGCTGGGTGCCGAGCAGTCGGCCGACACCGTTCGTATCTGCGGAGTCGGTCAGGACGGCGATGATGTCGAGGCGGACTTCGTCCTCAACGCCGCATCCAACCTCATAGCCGAGTCGACGCATTCCGCCCTGCAACCGCCGGCGAACCCCGAAGCGATCTCGTACATGCGCGAGAAGATCAATCTGCTTCGAGTCGGGCCCAGGGCACAGCCGGCCGAGCCCGAAGAGATCCCCCACGGCGTCCCCGGCATCGACGAGATCTAGCCCACCCCTTACGCTCGGGACGTGACACGCATCCAGCGGATACTGCGCCCGGCAACGCACGATGCGCCCGCGTTCCGTCTCGCGTACACGAGGTCGGGGCAGCGAACGGATACTCCGCTCGTCGTCATTCCGGGGGGCCCGGGGCTGGCGTCGATCCAGCCGTATCGAGCCCTGCGGCGACGGGCGGCCCGCGGCCGTCTCGACGTCATCATGATCGAGCACCGCGGCGTCGGGCATTCCCGCCGCGACGTATCGGGCCGGGTGCTCCCCCATTCGGCGATGTGGGTCACCGCCGTGGTCGACGACATCGCCGCGGTGCTGGATCGCGAGGGCGTGCGCTCGGCCCACATCGTGGGTTCGTCGTACGGCAGCTACCTTGCGTCGTCCTTCGGCGCGCGCCATCCCGACCGGGTGTCGGGCATGATCCTCGACTCGGCGCTGCAGTCGACAAGCGACCTCGCCGTCGAACGTCGGCGGCTGCGCGAGTTGTTCTGGGACGCCGACACGGATGTCGCGCGGTCGGTCCGTCGCCTGATAGACGATGGGCGGGGCGGGACCCATCTGCTCGAAGTGATTCGCGGGGCCTACGAACTGGGTGGCGATGACCTGCTTCGGCCGCTCCTCGCCGGACGCCTCGCGCGCGCCAGAAGCCCCGCGTGGAGGTCGCTCGAACTGTACGCGGGACGAGGGGAATCGATCGCACGCATCCCGTACTTCTACGAGTTCGAGATCGCCGGAGCGATCGGATTCCGCGAGCTCGACTATGGGGCGACGCCCGACGGACACCCGCTCGATCCGGCGCGAACCTACGCGCCGCTCGCGCAGCGGTTCCCACCTTTCGCTCATGAGCCGTTCGATCTGCTCCGCGCGGCCCGCTCGTTCACCTGGCCGGTCGTGCTTCTCGTGGGTTCCCGAGACCTGCGCACACCGCCCGCCGCCGCCCAGCGCTTTGCGGCTCACCTGCCCGACGCGACCGTCATCGACCTGGAGAACGGCCACAGTGCCCTCGATACGCATCCGGCACCGTTGCTCAACGCGATGCGGCATCTCGCCAATGGAACGACGGACCGGTTGCCGGCCCTCGCTCCACGACTGAATGCGCTGCCCCGCCCCGGCATCGCGGGCCTGGTACCACGGGCGCTCGGGGCAATGGCCCGCCTCGAGACCGCCTGGCGCTGACCGCTCCGGCTAGATCCGCTGCTCGTGGACGGCCTCGAGCGCCTCGGCATCCGCCTCGGTCATCCCCGCGATGGGCTCGCCGTTCCAGACGATGTCGTCGCCGAGCGCCGCGAGCAGCTCTTTGCGGTCGCCGTGGCTGAGCTTCGCGCCGTGGATCAGCGTCGCCGGGCTCCACATCATCGCGATGGAGTCGTGCCACTGCGATCCGACGTCCCGCACGTGAATCAGATCGTGGAGCGAGGTCGGAAGATGGCTCAGAGGCTCGGCGAAGCAGTCGGCCAGCACGGCGAGCTTCACCTCTCGTTCGACGCCCGGCTCGACGACCACTACCGCGTCGCCCTCGCCGACGAGGGCCCGCGAGAACTCCTCCGCGCCGAGCAGGATGATCCCGTTGGTCGGACGCGGGTTGCATTCGATCGCGAAGAGCTCACCGTCGTTGTCCACGAAGTCGAACGACAGCTGCCCAGTGAACCCCGGGTCGAGTGCGTCCACGATCCGCTGGGTGTAGTCGAGCGTGCGGGTGCTGTCGATCGCGAGGAACGTGATGCCCGTGCTGTGCGCCCACTGCTCGGGCGCACGATAGGTGCAGTGGGAGGTGACGCGACCATCGACGATCGTGCTGTACGTGCAGATCATCGGGCCGTCGACGAACGGCTGAACCAACCAGGGCTGGTCGGGCGTGGGGTGGCAGTCGCTCGCCTCCACCTTTCCGGCGAGTGGTCCGGTATTGGTGAGCAGGCCCACACCCCCGCGGGAGAAGGCGGCGCGCGCGAAGAATCGAGGAAAGCGCGAGATCGCCTCGGCAAGCGACGCATCGTCCGTCGCCACGACCGTTTCCGGGACAGGAACTCCCGCCTCCGCGACGAGACGCTGGAAGCTCGCCTTGTCGTGCAAACGCGCCAGCTTGTCGAAGTTTCCGGCGTAGAGCCGAACGCCGTCCGCGAGGTCGGCCCTGCGTGCCGCGAGGTAGAACGCCTCCTCGAATGTGGGCAGGATGACGTCGATGTCGTACTTCTCGACGATGCGGTTGATGTCGTCGATGAACGCGTCGGTCTCGAACCGGGGCGACGCGGTCACCTCGTGCGCTTCGAGATACTTCGAGTGGCTCCCCACCGCACCGGCGTACGTGTCGCTCGCCACGACCGTGTGATCCGTGGACCCCAGCTTCCGGATCGCATCCAGCGCGAAAGTGTTCCTCGAACTCGTGACCAATACGCGCATCAATCGCCCTTTCGGCGGGGAAGTGGGTGAGCCCACCCTACGGCTACGCTGCTGAGACGAGCGAGCGACGCCCCCGGGCTGCGAGCGATAGTGGGCGGGAGATCACGGCGTGCACGATCTGGCCAGGTGGGTCGTCGCCCTGTCGACTCTCGTGGGCTTCGGTTTGACGATGGGGTTGAACCCCGCGCTCTACGGCGCGACCGCCGACATGCTCGCCCGCAACCTGCACGTTGCCGCCCGAATGAGCTGGATGGTCGCGGGGCTCGCGACCGGCGCGACCGTGCTCTTCGCGCTCCTGCAGACCTTCGATCCCACGAACCTCGTGCTTGCGATCCGGGGCGACGTCGATACGGCGTTACTGAGCCGCGCGGTGGACGCGACCGTCGGGGCGATCTTCCTGGTCCTGGCGGCAGTGGTCGTCGGCTGGGTGCTCCGCGTTCCGACGCGTCCCGTTCGACCCGTGCGAGCGCGGGCGCACAATGCCGCGGCGATCAGCTACTTTCCGCTCGGTCTGAGCTGTGCGGTGATCGGGTTCACGACGTTGCCCATCATGTACATGACGGGGCGCGTGACCGCAGGGCTGACCGAGCACATCGGTTTGCGCATCGCCGCTTACGTCGTGTTCCTGATCGCGCTGGTCGGCCCGTTCCTCGTCCTCACCTGGACCTGGTCCCGGTTTCCGACCCTCTCGGGTCGTGTCACCGAGCTGTACGCACGCCTCACGCACGGCGACTATCGGTGGGCGTCGGCCGCGCTGCTCGGGGCCGGGGGGCTGGTCTTCATCGGTTTGGCCGTGTTCGCTGCCCGCTAGCGTGGCGGTCCCCGGGCGCACGCGTGCGATGCGCCAAGTCGCGGCGGAACCGTTGGGGGACTACCGTCGAAACCATGGTCGACCTGAACGAGAACGACACCGTCGAGGCAGAGCCTGCCCGTCCGGAGCCCACATTTGCCGACCTCGGTCTCGACGACGCGGTCATGAAGGCGTTGAAGGATGTCGGGTACGAGACGCCCTCCGCCATCCAGGCCGCCACGATCCCCCCGCTCCTCGCGGGCCGCGACGTCGTCGGCCTCGCTCAGACCGGAACCGGAAAGACCGCTGCGTTCGCCCTGCCGATCCTGTCTCGACTGGATCTCTCGCAGAAGACTCCGCAGGCCCTCGTGCTCGCCCCCACCCGCGAGCTCGCCCTGCAGGTGTGCGAGGCGTTCGAGAAGTACGCGTCGCACCTGCGCGGCGTGCACGTTCTCCCGGTCTACGGCGGACAGGGCTACGGCCAGCAGCTCTCCGCGCTCCGCCGCGGCGTGCACATCGTCGTCGGTACCCCCGGCCGCATCATGGACCACCTCGAGAAGCGCACCCTCGACCTGTCGGAGCTGAAGTACCTTGTGCTCGATGAGGCTGACGAGATGCTCAAGATGGGCTTCGCCGAGGATGTCGAGACGATCCTGGCTGACACCCCCAAGACCAAGCAGGTCGCCCTGTTCTCGGCGACGATGCCGGCGCAGATCCGTCGCATCTCGGCCCAGTACCTCAACGACCCCGAAGAGATCACGGTCAAGACCAAGACCACGACCTCGGCGAACATCACCCAGCGGTATCTGATCGTGTCGTACCCGCAGAAGGTCGATGCGCTCACCCGCATCCTCGAGGTCGAGAACTTCGAGGGCATGATCGTCTTCACCCGCACCAAGAACGAGACCGAGACGCTCGCCGAGAAGTTGCGGGCCCGCGGATACACCGCCGCCGCGATCAGCGGGGACGTCGCCCAGGCGCAGCGCGAGCGGACGGTCAATCAGCTGAAGAGCGGCAAGCTCGACATCCTGGTCGCAACGGATGTCGCGGCCCGAGGTCTCGACGTCGACCGCATCAGCCATGTGGTCAACTACGACCTGCCGATCGACACGGAGTCGTATGTCCACCGCGTCGGCCGCACGGGCCGCGCGGGACGCACGGGCGCGGCGATCAGCTTCGTCACGCCGCGCGAGCGCCGCATGCTGACCTCGATCGAGCGAGCCACGCGCCAGCCACTGACCGAGATGAAGCTCCCGAGCGTCGACGACGTCAATGCGACGCGCCTGACCCGGTTCGACGACGCGATCACGACCGCCCTCGCGGATCCGGCACAGATCGGGCTGTTCCGCGACATCGTCGCGCACTACGTCGAGCACCACGACGTTCCCGAGGCGGACGTTGCGGCGGCCCTCGCCGTCGTGGCACAGGGCGACACGCCTCTGCTGCTCGACCCGGATGCCGCACCCGAGCCTCGTTTCGCGCGGGATTCGCAGGACCGTCCCGAGCGTGGTGGGCGTGACCGCAACGAACGTTCCGATCGTGGCCCCCGTAGCGGCGCTCGAACGGGCGGTGGTGCGCGAACGACCTACCGGATCGCCGTGGGGCGCCGGCACAAGGTCGAGCCGCGCCAGATCGTCGGTGCGCTCGCGAACGAGGGCGGACTTCGCCGAGAGGACTTCGGCGCCATCCAGATCCGCCCGGACTTCTCGCTCGTCGAGCTGCCGGCCGACCTCCCGCGAGACACCCTCAAGCGCCTCGAGAACACCCGTATCAGCGGCAAGCTCATCGAGCTGAAGCCGGACCGCTTCGCCGGATCCGCAAAGCGCGAGGACCGCCCGCCGCGTCAGTGATCGGTCCGTTTCGGGTCGGGGTCCGGCTTCAGTAGCGGGCCGAGAAACCGCCGTCCGTGTTGAGGAGCTGGCCCGAGACCCAGCGCCCCTCGTCCGACAGCAAAAAAGACACCACGGGCGCGATATCGCCGGGTACCCCGAGCCTTCCCATCGGCTGGTGCGGGGTGAGGGCGTCGCGGACGCCCTGGTCCATCCATCCCGTATCGATCGGTCCGGGATTGACGACATTCGCGGAGATTCCGAGGGGACCGAGCTCGCGTGCCGCCGAGATGACGATGCGATCGAGCGCCGCCTTCGAGGCGCCGTAGGGCAGGTTGCCGGTGGTGTGATCGCTGGTGAAGGCCACGATCACGCCGCCACCCTCGGGTACCTGTCGCGCGAACGCGGCGATCAACAGCAGTGCAGCACGGGCATTGACGGCGACGTGGCGGTCGAAGCTCTCGGCGGTCGTGTCGAGGATGCCGGATTCGACATCGTGCGCGTGGCTGAGGACGAGCGCGGTGATGGGTCCGTGCTCGGCGGCGACGCGGGCGATGAGGTCGTCGGGTCCCGTCGCCGTCGAGAGATCGCAGGGGTGGTCTCCCGCGTCCAGGTCGCTCGTCACGACGTGCCAGCCGTCGGCGACCAGTCGGGGCACGACGCCTGCGGCGATGCTGTTCGCGCGCGCGGCGCCGGTAACGAGAGCGAGAGGCATCATCCGAGGGTACTGAACGGCTCGAGGGTGGGGCAGCGAGAGCGCGGCAGCAAACACGAAAGCCCGCGGAATCCGCGGGCTTTCGGTATTTCACTGTCTCAACACAGTGTGCGCTCGAAGGGACTCGAACCCCCAACCTTCTGATCCGTAGTCAGATGCTCTATCCATTGAGCTACGAGCGCGATCCTGATCCCGCGGCATCCGAAGACCCGCGCAGACCAGCGTCCAGGATACCCCACGCGCGAGGCGCCCGCGAATCGTGCCCCGTCTGCGCGGGGTCTACGCGGTGTCCTGGTCCCGTCGGTCGTCGTCGACGCTGTCGGCACGCTCCGCCTCGGTCGCGCGACGCTGCCGCTGCACCGACGAGAGCTTGCTCAGATCGACGAGCCGGAGCGCCTGCATGCGCGCCTCGCGCATGGTCGCATAGTCGGGCTCGAGGTCGGGTCGCGCGGCCTCGACCCGCAAGCTGCGGTCGATGTTCTCGGCCAACTCGCCCCAGGCCGCATCACGCGCAGCCTCGACCAGCCGGCGCAACCCCTGATCGTCCTCGGCGCGTGCACGCAACTCTTTTGCGACGCGCTGCGACTGACGTCGGCGTCGACGGAGGTTGCGCACATCGCGGCTGCCGTAGTCGTGCGTGCTGTCCGGGTCGCTGAATCGACGCCACGCGTCCTTGCGTTCTTTCCTGATGCGCTCGGCGGCGGCATCAGCTTCGTCGGCGAGCGCGAGAAGTGCGGCACGGGCATCGGGAATGAACTTGTCGACGTCGTACCCGGCGCCGCCGCCGATCGTGTCCATCAGGATGCGGTTCTTCAGCGACAACCTGATCGCGGCGGAGGCGATGTAGAGGCCCTCCGAGACGATCTCGGCGAGTTTCGGGCGCGCAGGCGGAGCCGCGACGACTACCGAGTCGTCGGACTTTTTCGCCGGTGAGGCTTTCGGGCCCACGTCCCCTCCCGGTTCGAGGTTAGCCGGATCGCCCGACACATGACGATGGCGCCGAGGACGAATCCCCGGCGCCATCGGTCGAAACGATCAGACCTTGCGGAATCGTTCCACGATGTAGCAATCGAACGGGTCGCGAGCCGACAGACCGACCCGGTTCAGGTAGGCGATGACGATGCCGTACGAGCGCAGCAGCGTTGTCTCGGTGTAGGGCACGTCCAGCGTCTTGCAGTGGTCGCGCACGATCTCACGCGTCTTGGCGAGGTGCGGGCGAGCCATGCTCGGGAACAGGTGGTGCTCGACCTGGTAGTTCAGACCGCCCATGAGCCAGGTGGCCCACCAGCCGCCCGACACGTTGCGCGACGTGCGGACCTGCTTGGTGAAGAAGTCGAGCTTGGCGTCCTTATCGATGATCGGCATGCCCTTGTGGTTCGGCGCGAACGCCGCACCCATGTAGATACCGAAGACCGCAAGCTGAACACCGAGGAACGCGAAGGCCATGCCGAGCGGCAGGAACCAGAACACGATCGTGAAGAGGACGGTGAAGCGAATCGCCAGAAGAGTGAGCTCGTACCAGCGGCCCTTGACGCCCGGCGTCGTGACCAGGTGCCTGATGCTCAGGTAGTGGAGGTTGATTCCCTCGAACGCGAGGAGGGGGAAGAACAGGTAGCCCTGGCGACGCGTGATGAAGCCGAGAAGACCGGATGCCTTGGCCGCATCCTCTTCGACGAACGAGATCGTGTCGATCTCGATGTCGGGGTCGCGGCTGATCCGGTTCGGGTTGGCGTGGTGGCGCGTGTGCTTCGAACCCCACCAGGAGTAGCTCATGCCGACGATCCCGTTGCCGAGGATCTTGGCGAGGCGGTCGTTCGCCTTGCCGGAGGTGAAGATCGCCTTGTGGGCGGCCTCATGAGAGAGGAAGGCGATCTGCGTCAGGATGATGCCGAGCGCCGCTGCGACGATCAGTTGGAACCAGCTGTCACCGAGGAGCACGAAGGCGACGCCGCACGCGGCGAGAGCGACGAACAGCGCCGACCCGACGAGCAGGTAGAACTTGGGCGCCCGAGCCAGCAACCCGGTCTCGCGAACCACCTGTGACACCTCGGTGTACGCACGGGTGAGGTTCGGATACGTGTCTGACTTCGCGTACGTCTGACGTACGGGCCCAAGCTGGGCTGCGGGGGGAGCAATAGTAGAGATGCTTCACCTCATCGATCGGCAGCCCACAAGGTTGTGGGCCTGGGCCTGTGCCAACGGCAGGTGCCGAACGCTGTCGCCCACACTACGCACCCATTCATGCCGATCCGAGAATGCTGGGGGGATGTCCAGGTGACTGTCACGCGATAGACATTGCGGGCGCGTGTTAGTGTTGCGGAGGCGGTTAATTCCGCCTGCGTCGTCGTGACGCTTCCCGGCCGTCTCGGCCGTGGCTCTACACGAACGGCGAACCGATGCGCAATCCTGCGCCGTCGCCCACTTCGCGCCTCTCTCGGGCCTTCACCGGCCTCATGTTTCGGTGCGCACTTCACCCGAAAGCACAACCATGTCTACTTTCCTTGAGCTCGGCGTACCCGCGCAGCTCGCATCCGTCCTCGAAGCCTCGGGCAAGACCGAGGCCTTCGCCATCCAGCGCGACACGCTTCCCGACTCCCTCGCGGGTCGCGACGTGCTCGGCCGCGGCCGCACCGGCAGCGGCAAGACCATCGCGTTCGCTCTGCCACTCATCGCCCGCCTGAGCGGCGCATCGGCCGCTCGCCGTAACCCGGGCCAGCCTCGCGGCCTGGTCCTCGCCCCGACGCGCGAGCTCGCGACGCAGATCGCCGCAACCCTCATCCCCCTCGCCGAGGCCGTCGGCCTGCGCGTCACCACCGTCTTCGGTGGCGTCAGCCAGCGGCCGCAGGAGCAGGCTTTCCGCAACGGTGTCGATATCGTCGTCGCCTGCCCGGGCCGCCTCGAGGACCTCATGAAGCAGGGCGTCGTGCGTCTGGACCGTGTCGAGATCACCGTGCTCGACGAGGCCGACCACATGGCTGACCTCGGCTTCCTGCCCGGTGTCACGCGCATCCTCGCGGCGACCCCGCAGGGCGGACAGCGGATGCTGTTCAGCGCCACGCTCGACCGCGGTGTCGACAGCCTCGTCCGTCGGTTCCTGCGCGACGAGGTCCGTCACGAAGTCGACGACGAGAGCGTGCCCCAGGGCGAGATGATCCACCGCGTCTTCGTGATCGACGGCACCGATGAGAAGACGGCGCTCGTGCAGCGTCTGGCGTCCGGCACCGGCCGTCGCATCCTCTTCACCCGCACCAAGCACCAGGCAAAGAAGCTCGCCAAGCAGCTGACCGCGGCGGGCATCCCCGCCGTCGACCTCCACGGCAACCTGGCGCAGGGCGCGCGCGAGCGCAACCTCGCCGCGTTCGGTGCCGATGTCTCGAAGGGTGGCGTGCGCGTGCTCGTCGCGACGGACGTCGCCGCACGTGGCGTCCACGTCGACGACGTCGAGCTGGTCGTGCACGTCGACCCGCCCGTCGAGCACAAGGCGTACCTGCACCGCTCGGGCCGCACGGCTCGCGCCGGCGCCGAGGGTACCGTCGTGACGGTCACGCTCGAAGCCCAGCGTCGCGATGTCACCGACCTGCTGCGCAAGGCCCACATCGCCGCACCGCTCGAGAAGGTGCGTGCGGACGATGCCCGGGTCGTGACGCTGGTCGGCGATACCGCCGCCTACGTCAAGCCCGCGCCGATCGTCGCAAGCACCCACGCCCCGCAGCGCCCCCGTGGCGCGTCGGGTCGCGGTAACGGTGGCGGCCGTCCCGCCGCAGCCCGTGGCGACGGTAACCGCGCGCCCCGCGGTGACGGCGCCCACGGCGATTCGGCCCGTCCCGCAGCCGGCGGCGGACGCCGCGGCGGCTCGCGCGGACGCTCCTACTCGACCGGCTCGCGCGGCTGAGCTCAGATCAAACGAAACGGCGGGGCACCCTCGGGCGCCCCGCCGTTTCGCGTTCCGTGCGTCAGACCTGGCGGTACTCCGACTTGCCGAAGCCGAGGATCAGGTAGCCGATCGGCTGCAGGAGGAACAGCAGGAAGAACGAGAAGACACCGCCGTGTCCGAAGTTCTTGCCGACCTTGACGGCCACGACGATCGCGAAGATGAAATTGACGATCGGGATGATGTAGAGAAGGCCGAGCCACGCGGACATCCCGCCGACCTTCACGAGAATGAAAATGTTCACGATCGGGATGATCGCGAGGATGCCGGGCCAGCCCGCCTTGCTGAACGTGCGCCAGAGCGCGATGGCCAGGATGATGTACCAGATCAGCCCCCAAACACCGGAAATCGTATAGAGCGCGGTGAGGTCGGCCTGGTCGGTGATCTGCGAGGTCACGATCTGCGAGGTCACGCTTTGTGAGGTCACGCTTTGTGAGGTCATGGCCACATGCTAGGGGTTCCGCGACACCTCTACCCGCTAGAGTCTGCGCCGTGACTTCCCCGCCCACGCTCGCGCGTCGTCTTGGCCTCGGCGACGCGGTGTTCATCGGTCTCGGGTCGATGATCGGTGCCGGGGTCTTCGCCGCCTTCGCACCCGCGGCCGAGGCGGCGGGTGCAGGCCTGCTGGTCGGGCTCGCGATCGCCGGGTTCGTCGCCTACTGCAACGCCGCCGCATCCGCTCAGCTCGCCGCCGCCCACCCCACCTCGGGAGGAACGTACGCCTACGGCCGGGCCGAGATCGGTCCGTGGTGGGGCTTCGTTGCGGGGTGGGCATTCATCATCGGCAAGCTGGCGAGCTGTGCGGCAATGGCGATCACGTTCGCCGCATACGCCGCTCCCCCGGGGTGGGAACGGCCTGTCGCCATCGCTGCCGTGGCGGCCCTGGCAATCGTGAATCTGCTCGGCGTGACCCGCACAGCACAGCTCACGCGCGTGCTGGTCGTCATTGTTCTGCTCGCTCTGGCCGTTGTTGTGGCCGCAGGATGGTCGAGCACCCCCGGCACCGAAGGCCTCGCCGGCCTGGACCTCTGGACGGGTAGCGGCTACGGCATCCTGCAATCCGCCGGTCTGCTCTTCTTCGCGTTCGCCGGATACGCGCGCATCGCGACGATGGGCGAAGAGGTGCGCGATCCCGCCAAGAACATTCCGCGAGCCATCATGCTCGCCCTCGGGCTGGCGCTCGTCGTCTACGCCGTCGTCGCTGTCACTGTTCTCGCGACGCTCGGTCCCGATACAACGGCGTCGGCCGAAGCACCTCTCGCCGAGACCGCGGCCGCTTCCGGGTGGGCATGGGCGCAACCGATCGTCCGTTTCGGGGCGGCGGCCGCATCGCTCGGCGCGCTGCTCGCGCTGATAGCCGGCATCGGTCGAACGACCCTGGCGATGGCACGAGAGGACGATCTGCCCCGCTACCTCGCCGCTATCCACCCCCGCTACCGCGTGCCGCACCGCGCCGAGATTGTGATTGCGATCGTCGTCATCGTGGCCGTCGCGACCGTCGACCTGCGCGGCGCGATCGGCTTCTCATCGTTCGGGGTTCTCATCTATTACTTCATCGCGAATGCGGCGGCGTTCCGGCAACGCGGCGAGAAGCGCCGATTCCCCCGCGTCCTGCAGGTTCTCGGCGGCGTCGGATGCGGCATCCTTGCCCTGACACTTCCGCTGACCGCCGTGATCGGCGGCGCGGCCGTCATCCTTGTCGGCATCGTCGGGCGACTGGTGGTGCTCGAGCTCAGGCGTCGCCGGTCGCTGTAGGTCCAGCGCGCTTCACGAGCCGAGCTTGAGCCGAATCGACTCGATCCTGCGTGCCCGCGTCTGGGGCGCCTTCGCCGATTCGACCGACTTCACGTGCGCCTTGCGAGCGCTGGGCGCAAGAGCATCGAACACGGACCGCAATCCGGCCGCCTCCAATGCGGTGGCGAGGTCCGCGGGCACCTCGACAGTGCGAGGCACCGCATCGATAACGAGTCTCACGTCGATCGCGTCGCCGCCTGCCAGGCCCGTCGCCGCGCGTTTATCCGAGCTGAAGGGGATCAGGTAGCGACCGCCCATCACAGCAACGGTGCTCCGGTATTCGAAGCCGTTGACGGTCACGATCACGGCTGGCCGCTTGCCGGGGCCCTGACCCCAGTTCTTGGACACGCTGAATCCAGCATTTTGCTGGGGAAGCGAGATGATCAGAATCATGGTTAGGAAGAACTACTCCGACGGGTTCCGGCGGCAGGCCGTGGACTTGTACGAGTCCACTCCCGGGGCGACGGTGCGTGGCATCGCCGCTGATCTCGGGATCGAGCGCGGCACGTTGCGGCTGTGGCTGGAGCGGCACGGGACGGGCCGGAAGACGGCTGCGGACGGCACCGCCGCGCGCAGCCCGTTCAAGGCGTCGGCGACCTCGCCGACGGCGGATGCGGGGGCGGATGAGACGCCCGCGCAGCGCATCGCACGCCTGGAGGGGCGGGTCGCGCAGCTGGAGGTCGAGCAGGTCAAGCTCGTCACCGAGCGTGAGATCCTGCGGCAGGCGGCCAAGTATTTCGCGGGGGAGACGAACTGGTGAACCGCTTCCAGTTCGTTGAGGACCTCTCAGCCACCTACCCGGTGAAGCGGTTGTGTCAGCTCGTCGAGATCACGAGGTCCTCGTTCTACGCATGGCGGGCCGGCGCCGCCGCCCGGCGGGCGCGCGCCGCGGAGGACGACGTTCTGGCGGGGCGGATCCGCGCCGTCCACGAAGGCGACAACACGATGGGCGCGCCACGGATCACCGCCGAGCTCAATGACGGCGCCGCGCCGTCCGAGCGGGTCAACCGCAAGCGGGTCGCCCGCGTGATGCGAGACAACGAGATCCACGGGTACCAGCGCAAGCGGCGGGTGCGCACCACCGTCCCCGAGCCGTCGGGACAGGTCGTCCCCGACCTGCTGAAACGGGACTTCACCGCCGAGGCGCCGAACCAGCGGTATGTCGGCGACATCACCTATCTGCCGCTGGCTGACGGGCAGAACCTGTATCTGGCGACCGTGATCGACTGCTGCTCGAGACGGCTGGCCGGGTGGGCGGTCGCGGACCACATGCGCAACGAGCTCGTCGAAGATGCGCTGCGTTCGGCGAGGCTGACCCGCGGCAGGCTGACCGGGTCCGTGTTCCACTCGGACCACGGATCGGTCTACACCTCCAAGGCCTACGCGGGACTGTGCAAGCGGCTCGGCGTGACACAGTCCATGGGCGCGGTGGGCACGAGCGCTGACAATGCCCTCGCGGAGGCGTTCAACGCGACGCTCAAGCGCGAGGTCCTGCAAGACCGGGCCGTGTTCGCCGACGAGGCCTCCTGCCGTCGCGAGGTGTTCCGGTGGCTCGTGCGCTACAACAACACCCGCCGCCACTCCTACCTCGGCTACATCGCGCCCGTCGCATTCGAAGCCGAACTCACCGCCGCTACGCTACCGATAGCGGCATAATCCCACCCCGTGTCCAAGAACCGGGGGCAAGGCCC
>NZ_NMUM01000035.1 GCF_002812805.1 Microbacterium lacus
CTAGGTGCGCGGGTCAGAATCGGGTGGCGTGGCGCGCGGCGTTGACTCTGGCATCGCGCGCTGACGGTCGCGAACGGGAACGGGCGGGCCGTTGCGGTGTGAGAGCGTGCGGGATCGCACGGCGAGGGGCTCGTGGCGACTGTCGGTGCGTGCTGTGACGCCCAGGGACCCCTGGGGAGGCCTATGCGGGCGCCAGCCCGGCGGCTGTAGCGACGCGGAGCTTGCGGAGGTTGTGGCAGATCGTGTGGAGTAGCCATTCGCCTTGGGCGCCGGCGAGTCCGCGTAGCCGGAGCTGTCCGGCGTTTTGCCGGGTCTTCATCTGCCCGAACGCGGGTTCAACGATGGCTTTGCGGCGCGCGTAGTCGGTGCGGCCCTGCTCGGTGCGCAGCGCGTGCGCCATCCGCTCCCGCCGGCTCGCGTCCTCTGGGGCCGGGTCCGGGGCGCCGGCGGTAGGGAAGCTCTCGCCGTGACGTTGCCGTCCCGTCGCGATCAACACCTGTGCGTCCAGATCGTCGGCGGCTTCGAGGTTGGCTTCCGAGCAGTAGCCCGCGTCAGCGAGGACGACCTCTGGGGAACGCTCGATTCCTGCCGCGTCGAGGTTCCGTAGGGTCTGCTCGGCCATCGGGACGAACTGCTGGATATCGGTGGCCTGCTGGGTGACCTCGGCGCTCAACACGATCTGGTGGCCCTCATCGACAACGGCCTGCGCGTTGAACGCGTAATCGAAGCCGCGGACCGTCTTCATCATCCGCGCCTCAGGATCGGTGAAATTGCGTTGCGCTTTCGGCTTCGGCGCCGCCGTGTCCACCGCAGTCGCGACGGCCGCGTCGGCCTGCTCAGGGGGCTGACCGGCGGCGTCGGCCTTCTTCCGCGCCACGGCTGCCGCCTTCTCGGCGGCGTCGGCCTCGATCGCGTCCTTCGCGGCACGTAGTTTTGCCAGGCGCCCCTCACGGCGGGCCAGCTCCGGGGCGACCTCGTCCCCGCGCCGGTCCTGGCCGAACTGCTGATCCTCGGCCTCATCGACCGCCTCCGCCTCGGCGAGCAGCGCAGCGACCTCGGCTTGGAGCTGATCGATCTTCGGCACGATCCGGTCATAGCTCATCGCCTTATGCCGCGACGCGTTCGCAGCCAGCTTCGTGCCATCCAGCGCGACCCGCCCCAACCGCACCAGCCCCGCCTCCGCGCAGACCCGCAGCACCTGCAGGAACAACCCCGGCAGGGCATCCAGGTGACGCCGACGAAACCGGGCCAGCGACCGGTAGTCGGGCGCCTGGTTGCCCGACAGCCACCGGAAGGCGATATCGCGCTTGCAGCGCCGCTCCAACTCACGAGACGAGGTCACGCCCGTCGCGTACGCGAACAGCAGCAGCTTCAACATCATCCGCGGGTCATACGGAGGCGCACCCGAGGCGGACGCGTACGACGCGTAGACCGGCGTCAGATCCAAGAGCTCTTCGACGACCTCGGAGATGAACCGGGCCTCATCATCCTCGTCCAGCCAGTCATCCAGACTCGGCGGGAGCAGGAAACACTGCCCCTGGTCATACCCACGGAACGTCTTGCCCGCACCCGCCGGTGCAGCCGATCCCGGCGCCCGCGCCTCACCCGGCTCGACCTCGAACAGACCCTCCAGGCTGGCAGTCACCGTCATGAATCGATTCTCCCAGCACCCCGCGCTATCCACCGGATTCACCCCGGCGCGTTAACGGAAGGATCTGACCCACGCACCTAGGTCGGCCTCCTGCGAGGTCGGCTCCCGGCGCGCCCGGACTCGGGCTCTCGGCGCGTGCGCGCTCGCCACGCCGGCGCGGGCGACTCAGCAACTCGACATACTCCCGAAGTGGGCATATGGTCGACGCATGAGCGCGCCACTGGGAACGACCGCCTTCTGGATCCTCACGAGCCTCACCGAGGGGCGCCGCCACGGCTACGCGATCCTGCGACATGTGGACGAGGCATCCGGCGATCCCGGCTCCCTCAAGACCACGACGCTCTACGCGACGATCGAGCGCCTGCAGACGCGCGGACTCGTCGTTGACGACGGCGATGAGATCGTGGACGGGCGAGCACGCCGCTACTACGCACTCACAGACACGGGACGGACCCGCCTCGAAGAAGAGCTCGCCGACCTCGAAAATCGGGCATCCGCGGCGCGGCGGGCGCTCGCGTCCCCGCACCCCGCGCCCGCCGTCGGCGTGGCGACGTTCGCATGACGGCTCCGGACGAGCGCGCATTCCGCGCCCTGCTGCGCTGGTACCCGCGCCGCTGGCGAGAGCGCAACGGTGAGGTTGTGTTGGGCACGATGCTCGACGACGCCGAGGCGCGCGAGCAGCGGATTCCGGATGCCTCGATGCGGCGCGCCGCGGTCGTCCAAGGCCTTGGCGCTCGACTGGATCGACGCGCGGCTATCGTCGCGGCATCCCTCGCCGTTGCCTTCGGACTCGCGGGCATACCGCTCCTGTTCGCGGGAGCGGGCCCCATCGGATTGATACCCGGTTTCGGAGCCGCGCCGCTGTTCATGCTTCTCGCCATCGTCGCCACGCTCCGGACGCGCGGGATCCTCTCCGCCCCCGAGGCGCTGGCCGCCTTCGCACTCGCGGTGCCGGCCGCCGTCTTGTCGACCCTTGCCGCTCTCTCGTGGTCGGTCGGCTTCGATGAGGGCGATGCGGGAATCACCCGCAGCTGGTTCGCTCAGGCTTTCGTGTGGTTCTTCACGGCCGCGTGGCTTGCCGCCACCGCGTGGGGTGCCGTCGTTCTGGGCGGAATTCTTCGGGCCCTGACCGTGCCTACGGGGTGGGCGCGGCTGGGCGGCGGCGGGTGCACCATAATCACCTATCCCCTGCTGGCGTTCACCCTGCTGAGCCCCACAACCGGGGCACTCGTCGCTGTGGCAACCCTGGGCGGGGTGATTCTGCTGACGCGACGCAAATCAACGGCGGCAGGCGCCCCCCGTTCCGCGGGGCCCGCGGCAAGGATGCCCCGCCCGGCCCGCCCGAGCGTGTTGGCCTGCGCAGCGGCGTCGACTGTTGCGGGAGTGGGCGCCATCGTCTTCGCGCTCACCGGTAGCGGGTGGAGCGGTGTCACCCTGGATTCGACCGAGGCGATGCGTGCCGGAATCGTCGCGGGATTCCTTGCCGCACTGCCGTATTGCGCGGCGATCGGGCTGTTGCGATCCCACGACTATCGCACGATCGACACCTGGGGCCCGCCGACGCTCATCGCGATCGCATTGCTCATCGCCGCGACGGAGAACGTCATCGGGGGCGGTGACGGCAACCGGATCGTCTGGGCCCTGACGATCGCCGCGCTGCCCCTCGGCGGTGCCGTCACCTGGATTCTCGCGGTGGGTCGCTGGGCCTCTCGGGTCGTTCGGACGACGATCGCGGCCCTGTGCGGCGCATCCGTCGTCATCCTCGGCACATCGATCCAGATGCTTCCGTTCGTCCTGCCGATCGCGGCGCTGGTCCTCGCCATCGGCGAAGCCCGCCGCCTGACCGCGCACCGCGGCCGTCGCACCCAGCCCTCACGCGCCGCAGTTGCGTAGGCCCGGGGTGGGGCGCCGAACTGTCACAGACCGCTCTATTCGGCGCGGCGGTTTCAGGTGGCTAGTGCAACACCGTTGATCAGTTCGTTGATCATGTCAGCTGGTTTCCGGTAGCCCAAGGTGCGGCGTGGTCGGATGTTCAGCAGCCGCTGTGTCTCGGCAAGGTCGTCGTCGGTGACCTCGTTGAAGTTCGTGCCCTTGGGGTAGAAGTCACGGATCAGGCCGTTCGTGTTCTCGTTCGTGCCTCGCTGCCAGGGCGAGTGGGGGTCGCAGAAGAACACCTTGCAGTCGCTGGCGATCGTGAACGCGGCGTGCTCGGCCATCTCTGCGCCTTGGTCCCACGTGATCGTGCGAGTCAGCGTCGCGGGGAGTTCCGCGATCATGCTGGCAAGCACGTCGGTGACGGTCTTGCTGTCGCGCTGCCCCGGCAGCCGGCCCAAGAGCGTGAACCTGTGCTTGCGTTCGACAAGTGTCACGATCCCGGAGTTGCCGGGCCCAACGACGAGATCGCCTTCCCAATGCCCTGGCACCGCCCGGTCCTCGACTTCAGCGGGACGATCGGTCAGTCGTGCCCCGTCCAGCCAGGGGCGACTGGACCGGCGCGGCAGCTTCGACTGCGGGACCCGTGTTGTTCGTCCGGACCGCAACGCCTTCTCAACCGTCAGCTCGTGTCGTAACGCGCCCTTGCCTTGCACGTAGAGCGCCTGGTAGATCGTCTCGTGCGACACGTGCATCTCCGGGTTATCGGGAAACAGCAGCTTCAACTCGCCCGCGACCTGTTGCGGCGAGTACTTGTCGTTCAAGCGTGACACGACCGCCGCTCGCACCGCGGGCTGTTCCAGCTTTCCCGGCCGAGACCGCGGCCGCGCCGCTAACGCCCGATAATGCGCGATACGCGCGTCATAATGACGCGTCTCCCAGTGCTGCACCTGGTGCGCGCGGATCTCGCGAGAGACCGTCGAGGCCGACACCCCGAGCTCCGCCGCGATCCGTCGAACCGACAGCGGCGGACGCATCGCCAGACCCGCCTGGATAAGCGATCGGTCCGCCAGCGTGAGGCGCCGATACTCGCGATCACCACCCTCACCGATCACGGCATCCATCGGCATCGGCCGCGCACCACCGCCTCGACCCATCATCAGTTCCACGCCCGCGAGCCTGGCCCACAACTTCACCACGCTCATGCTGACACCCAGCGTCGGCGCGAACTCGAGCGCCGAGCGACCAGCAATCAGGCCGCGAACCGCCTCCGCGCGCATCGCCCACGGAACCTTCCTCGACACAACACCCTCCTCCATGAAGGCGTTGCGCTAAGAACCTGAAACCGCC
>NZ_NMUM01000018.1 GCF_002812805.1 Microbacterium lacus
GAGCCTGTCAAGTTGTTTGTGTAAGCGGGCATCGGTGGGTGGTCAGAGGTAGGGGTTGATTCGGTCGGGGAACGCGATCGCGAGCTGCGAGAGCGCCTTCTTCCAGTTCGTGGTGACGGCGCCTTCGACCAGCCGCGGTGGGGCTTTGCGTTCGTTCGAGGGCTTGCCGCGTTCCTTCGCCCGCTCGAGGGCTCGCTTGTCTTCGATGTTGCAGATCGCGAGCCAGAGCAGCTTGACGACTGCCGCGTCGTTCGGGAAGTGACCCCGGTTCTTGGTCACTTTCCGCAGCTGGAAGTTCAGCGACTCGATCGCGTTCGTCGTATAGACCACCCGCCTGACTTCGGGCGGGAACCCCAGGAACGGGGTGAACCGCTCCCACGCGTTCTCGAACGCGGCGACCGTGTGCGGATTGCCCTGACCCAGATCGGAGGCCGCGAACGCCTCCAGCGCTGCCCTCGCCGCGTCCGCGTCGGGGGCTTGATAGATCAGCTTCAACGCGGCGGCGACGGCTTTGCGTTGCCCGTAGGAGACGAACCGCATTGACGCTCGGATCAGATGAACGACGCAGGTCTGCACGAGCGATTCAGGCCAGGTCGCCTCGATCGCTTCTGGGAAGCCGGTGAGCCCATCGCAGCAGACGATGAGCACGTCGCGGACGCCGCGATTGGCGAGCTCGGCGCAGACGGAGGCCCAGAACTTCGCGCCCTCGGCTTGCTGCACCCAAATGCCCAGGACGTGCTTGACGCCTTCCATATCGACGCCGACCGCGATGTGAGCGGCCTTGTTGCGCACGTGTCCGCCGTCGCGGACTTTCACCACGATCGCGTCCAAGTAGATGACCGGGTAGAACGCTTCCAGCGGCCGAGACTGCCAGGCAAGGACCTCGTCGGAGATCTCGTCGACGATCTTGGAGATCGTCTCGCGACTGATCTCGGTGCCGATCGTCGACGCCAAGTGGTGTTCGATATCGCGCACCGTCATTCCGCCGGCATAAAGCGACACGATCATCTCGTCCAACCCGCCGAGGCGACGCTGGCCGACCGGCACCAGCCTCGGGATGAACGTCCCGTTCCGGTCCCGCGGGATCGAGAGTTCGACATCGCCAGCGACCGTCGAGACCGTCTTCGGGAACGAACCATTGCGGGAGTTGTCATGCAGCGGCGCCTCGGGATCACCACGCTCGTAACCGACATGTTCGGTCAGCTCAGCGCCCAGACCACGCTCGAGACCCGTCTTGATCAACTGCTGGATCAACCCGTCCCTGCCATCGAGCTGCACCTCGCCAGCATCAATCTTCGCGAACAGATCATCCAGCACCCCCGACTCACGCAGCCGTCTGGAGCCTTCCTCCTGCCGTCGCCGTCGCTCCGCTCGAGCTTCTTTGTCGATCATGGTCATCAGTGTCGTCCTTCCATAAGAAGCAGACACCCCTTACACAAACGATCTGACACCCTCTGCGGCGCCCGAAGCCGGTCCGCTACGAACACCCGAACCCCGGCGATCTCGTCCATGTCGACGTCAAGAAGCTCGGCCGGATCCCCGACGGCGGCGGTCACCGCGTAATGAGCCGCCAGCGCGGACAGAGCAACCGGAAGACGAGCAGACCGGGTTACGCGTACTTGCACCACGCCATAGACGACCACTCAAGACTCGCGTACTCGGAGATCCTCGGCGACGAACGCAAGGAGACAGCTGCCGCGTTCTGGGAGCGCGCCAAAGCATTCTTCACCGGGCACGGCATCACCGTGCTGCGCGTGATCACCGACAACGGCTCCTGCTACCGATCCCACGCCTTCAACGACGCACTCGGCGTCGGCGTGAAACACAAGTTCACCCGCCCCTACCGCCCGCAGACCAACGGGAAGGTCGAACGCTTCAACCGCACTCTGGCCGCCGAATGGGCCTACGCGCGCCCCTACCGTTCAGAAGCCGAGCGATTTGCTGCGTACGCCGACTGGCTCCACGAATACAATCACCACAGAGCCCACGGCGGCATCGACGGTCTCTCACCCATCCAACGCGTTCACAACGTCACGGAGAGCTACATCTAGATGACGCCAAGGGCGAGCATCGAGTCAGCGACGCGTGTGAAGCCGGCGATGTTGGCGCCGGCGACATAACTTCCGGGTGACCCGTATTCGTCGGCTGTTTCGAGGCAGCGGTCGTGAATGCTTCGCATGATCTCCGCGAGGCGATCCTGCGTGTACTCGAAGGTCCACGAGTCTCGGGACGCGTTCTGCTGCATCTCCAGCGCGCTGGTGGCAACGCCGCCGGCATTGACCGCTTTGGCCGGAGCAAACCGCAACTCTGCGCTCGAGAACAATCGGATCGCCGCCGGCGTTGCCGGCATGTTCGCTCCTTCGGCAACGATCTGACACCCGTTGCGGATCAATGATGCGGCACCGTCTGCGTCGAGTTCGTTTTGGGTGGCGCACGGCAGCGCGATGTCGCATGGTACGTCCCAGATCGATCCGTTAGGCACGAAGGACACCTTCGGTCCGCGGGCCAGGGCGTAGTCGGAAATGCGATCTCGTTGGACGTCTTTGATGTCTTTGAGCAGGTTCAAGTCGATGCCTTCGGGGTCGTATACATAACCACCCGAATCGGAACAGGCGATGACGGTCCCCCCGAGCTGGTGAACTTTCTCAATGGCGTAGATCGCCACGTTGCCAGACCCGGAGACGACGACCTTTTTGCCGTCCAGGCCGCTGCGGCCGGTTTTCAACATCTCGTCGACGAAGAACACGGTGCCGTACCCGGTGGCTTCCGTACGGACTTGTGAACCACCCCAGCTCAGTCCCTTGCCGGTGAGGGTACCGGATTCGTATCGGTTGGTGATCCTCTTGTACTGGCCGAACATGTACCCCAGCTCGCGGCTTCCGACACCGATGTCGCCCGCGGGTACGTCGGTGTATTCGCCGATGTGCCGGTAAAGCTCGGTCATGAAGGATTGACAGAACCGCATTACCTCGGCATCGGAGCGGCCTTTGGGATCGAAGTCGGAGCCACCCTTGCCTCCGCCGATTGGAAGACCGGTGAGCGCGTTCTTGAAGATCTGTTCGAAGCCGAGGAATTTCACGATCCCCAGATACACGCTGGGGTGGAATCGGAGACCACCTTTGTACGGGCCGAGCGCGGAGTTGAACTCGACCCGGAACCCGCGGTTGACTTCAGTCTTCCCGTTGTCGGTGACCCAGGGGACGCGGAAGATGATCTGTCGTTCCGGCTCGCACAGTCGCCGAATCACTGCGGAGTCGGCATATCGCGGATGCTTGGTCACGACTGGACCGAGGCTTTCGAGAACTTCCCGCACGGCCTGGTGGAACTCGGCCTCTCCCGGGTTCCGGCTGAGAACCTCTTCGAAAATGGGCACTAACCGCTCGTCAAGAACAGGCACGGTGGTCTCCTCATCGCTCTGGAGCCGAAGACGGGTGGTTCGCAGCGCGATGGTATCCGGCACTCCACCGTATCGGGCCGTCACCTCACCAGCTGCACAGACGGATGCGTCCCGGCAGGAGGACACTGCCAGGATGATCACTCTGGATCAGGTCGACGCCCGCTGTCTGACCGATTGGCTCCGGCACCGATCGTTGGACTTACTTCAGCGGGTCTTCGCCACCGTGAGGAGGACGACGGAGTCCTCGACGGCGTCCAGGGAATGGAGTCCTTCGGGAACTGTTATGAGGTCGCCAACGGATCCGTTCCAGGACACCCCGCCGGCCTTGAGGAGTACCCGCCCCTCAAGAACCTGCAGCGTGGCTTCTCCAGGGTTCTGATGCTCGGACAAGTCCTGGCCGGCCCGAAGGGCGATCACGGTTTGGCGAAGTTGGTGCTCGTGACCACCGAACACCGTCTTGGAACTCCTGCCACTGGACGCTGCCAGCGCATGACCGAGTTCGTGCCGAGCGAGGGCGGTGAGTGATGTTTTCTGCATGCGCATTGCTCCGTTCTGGGTCGATCGTCGGATGGGATCCCGTGGAGCGAACGCGTGCTCGTCGGGACGAGAGGGCGAGCCTACCCCTGAGTTCGGAGTCCGTGAGCAGTTGCGCGAACGAGCGGCACTTGAGCGAGCCCGTAAAGCACGTGAAAAGGGTAGTTGGCCAGGGTCTGTTCTGGGTCGGAGGGGAGAATTGTCAGAGGCAGGACGGTCAGGATCGCGCCTAGAAGACGTACCAGACCCCACCCGAGCAATGCCCACGCGGCGATCTTTCGGAATGAGGTGAACCACCTGGCGACGAGCACAGCCGTGATGACCAGGGGGATCAGCGGCTCCGGATTGACGATCGTCCGATCGGGCAGACCGGAGCCTGTGGACAGCGCAACCCATCCGAGCATCGCGAACAGCGGCACCCACGGTGACGCACTCCCTGGCCTGCCGGGCTCATCAGCGGCCCGATCATGCTCATGGATGAACATTGGTGACCGCATGGACCGGACCGGACCTAGAAGGACGGCCACAAGGGCGTGGGTGAGACAGAGGCCCGACTAGGTGTGTGCCCACCCGGCCTTGTCACACGCGTCGTTCACGGGAACGCGACGAATACCCCGCACAGACCTTGGCTTGCAGCGGCGGGAGCAGGATCGCGGTGTGGCCTTGGCTCGTATCGACGCGGGCTCGCCGACGCGGCTGGTGAGCCGCTGCGACAGCTGCGGCTCACCTTGTTGTACTGCGCAATGTCCGCGCAGGTCGTGCGCGGGCGTTTCCCATGAGGATGATGCCCGGATTGGGATTAGCCGGGTTAGCGGTTCCTGAAACGACTCCGGGCTAGTTGAGACCCGCCGAGGGGTCGTGGAGGATGAACCGTGGGGGATCGCTGTGTCGATCCATAGTGTCCTTCCGGGTTGCTTCAGATGAAGCCATTCGTGGCTGCTTGAGCGATGGTGTGCGTGCGAAGTTCGTGGGCGGAGAGCACGGCTGCCGGGTTGATCCCCGGAGACCGATGGGCGAGTTCTTCTAGCCGTTCCGCAAGGAGCTCTGGGCTGCTGCGCCAATCGACGAGGAGGACAGTCACACTCATATCGAGACCGCGACCTCGCTGGATACCGCTATGGATAGACAGCGCCCACCGGTGCGCTGTGGTGTGCATCCATGGCTCTGCGTGACCGACGTGATCGATCACTGCGATGATCTGCGACGTGGTAGCGGGCGCGCGCAGGGCCGTCCGTTTGCGTCGGGTCAGGAGCGTCACGAAGCCCGCTTTGGTCCGCACTCTGCGGGCGTCGATGCCCACTATCAGGAGGGCGGGCCTGTGGTCCACTCCTGGGCCGCATGCACCGATGCCGTCCAGGCACCGCAAGGGGTCGCCTTGCACGTAAATGGTGCGGCAAGTACGTCCGTCGCGCCCTTTCTCGCGGGTGTTCATTTCGACGTTGACCCAGCGGGCGCCGCCGCATGCGGGGAACAGGCAACGCACTCCAGGAGGTGAGGCTGAGCGTCGAGCCGTCTCGCGGGGATGGGACGCTGGCAGGCAACGCAACGTCCATACGTTCCGTCGGCGAGCTTCTTCAGCGCCGCCGTCACTTGGGTGAGGATACGTGGTGACGGTGTGACGAGTGCTTGGGCGACGGGATCCTCGGCTCCGGCCGGCAATGGGCGTGGAGCGTTCTCATGTTCCATGCGGTAACGCTGCAGTTGTTCTTGCAGAGCGGCGATACGGGCGGCCGCGGCTTCACCGACGAGCTCGCCAGGGTTGGTGTGAGTAGTCATGCTGCGTTCCTTCCGGGTACAACAAAAGGCGCCGCGAGGTGCGACGCGCTCTCGGCGCGAGTACTACCGGCTGTCTGGTGGGGCTCGCCGAACGCGAAGGAACCACAGACCACCGCTGGGCGGAAACACCACAGCGGGGTGGAAATGGGCAACGAAAAGATCTCCGACGCGAGTGTCGTGGGGAGAACAGATGGTTGCCATGCCCATCACCATAGCCAGCAGAAAAGTTAACGCAACTATCGTCCACGCTCCTCGTGCTTTCGCATGAAAACGGGCGACGACTTGCCTTTTCTGTGGGTGCGGCTATGGTGTTGGCCATGACCATGCTGCCCCACCTCATTCCCGCGAAGCGTCCCGCGGACGCCTCCGTGGTGACCAGCGCGGTCGGCATCGCCGGTGCACGACACGAGGTCCTTCCGCCCCGCCAGGTCATCGGCGGCGGTCTGCTGTTCCGAGCCACCTCCCGCGCTGCGCCCCCCTAAAACCCGTTCACAACTTCGGGTTTATCCCGGACACCCAGCGCGTCGCAGAAGCGGCGCCTTTTTTTGTACCTAAGGAGCAGTCATGGCACTCAAAGCCACCACCGAAACCGTCGCCAATGACGCTGTCGTGGTCGATATCGCTCCGACCAGAACGCGCCTCGAGCAACTTCTTCAGGAGCGACAGAGCGTCCTTCGCGAGCTGGAGCCGCGCGCTCTGCCGAACGTTGACCCGGTTGCCTACCAGACCGCCGCGTCCGATCGCCAGGTGGTCGAGCAGATCATTGAAGCGCTGGACCGGCTGGACACGGGCGCCTATGGTCGCTGCACCCGTTGTGGGGAGCAGATTGCGCCTGGACGCCTCGAAGTCGTTCTCATGCGGCCGCGTGCATCGATTGTCAGAGTCATGCTGACGCCGCGTAGTCGCAAACCAGTCCACATCCCCTCTTTCCCCCCGGCGCTGCGCCAAAGCGCAGCAATAATTGCCTCCCAAGGAGCCCGACCCATGAGCTCGCTCACCACCCGAATGTTCCGCCCCCGCGACCGGGTTCGCCAGAAACCGCCGGTGATCGCCCTGCTCGGAGACCGGCTCGCCTGCCTGTCGGAATTGCGAGACGCGCCTTCCGTGCAGGACTTCGCCAACCTGCACACCGTCTCCGGGGCCCACCGAGGCGCAGTGATCGGCGTGGACACGACCGGGTATGTCACCAAGAAGGATCTGCGGCAAGTGTTGCAAGACCTGGAGATTCAGTGCGCCGTCCTCTGCGGTCGGCTCCCACATCTGCGCCACATCGTTGTCGTCGTCGACGGTGCTGCCGATATGCCGGGGAACGTTCTGCACCGCATCTGCGAAAGCGCGACAAACCGTATCGCGCGACGCCTCGACGACGCCTTCAAAGAGGTCGCGATCACCGCGATCCTGGCCGAACTCTGTGACGATCCAGGGCTCCTGGCCGATCGAGTCCTCGCTCGGCTGCGTGCACGGGAGCTGTACGCGGAGGCAGTCACCGTCCAGTGGCGGGACATCGTGAGCAGGCCAATCGCCGCGTAACAGGCCTCAAAGTGTGACCAGCAACCTCGAGGGGAGAAGACGATGATCAGGCAATTGCCAAGCCGAGTACTGTCCACGCGTCGACGGAACATCCCCGCGATAATCGGTGGGACCCTCGGGGTTGCGGTGTTGCTCGCCGGCTGTGCAGGGATTCCTGCCGACGTCGACGGCACGCTTCGACGAGCGCAGGACGGTGAACTGCGGGTGGGTATCACCCACAACCCGCCGTGGACGAACACCGTCAACTCTGCTGCGCCGTCCGGCCGAGACGTGCGTCTCGTGCAGGAATTTGCTGATTCCCTCGAGGCCAACATCGTCTGGACGGTCGGGAGCGAATCCATCCTGACTGACCAGCTGCACAACGGTTCCCTTGATGTGGCCATCGGCGGGTTCACCGACGACACACCGTGGACGGACAGAGCGGCAATAACCGCACCGTTCCGCGAGGAACGCGTCGACGGGAACACGAAAAAGCATGTGCTGCTCACCGTCCTCGGTGAAAACCAGTTCCTGACAACGCTCGAGACGTTCCTCCTCGAACACGGAGACGACCAGTGATGACCGCGCACGCTGTGTTGCCGCCCGCCCAACAACGCACCTTGCGACGGGCGATACGCATCGAATGGTTCACCATCGGCTTCCTCGCGGTCGCAATCAGCGGGGTGTACCTGGTGATGGGCAACTCGCAAGCCATGAAGGCCGCATGGATCGAAGACCTGCTCTCCCTGGCACCCCCGATCGCGTTCCTTATCGCCGTGCGCATCATCACCAAGCCAGCGACCGATAAATATCCGTACGGATTCTTCCGTTCCGTTGGTGTCGCGCATCTGGTGGCCGGTGTTGCCCTGTGCACGATGGGAACGTTCCTGCTGATCGATTCCCTCACCGGGCTGATCAGCGGCGACCGTCCACCGATCGGCTCCATACAGCTGTTCGGACAGGTGATCTGGTCGGGGTGGCTCATGATGGCCGTGATGGCGCTCACCATCCCCCTGCCGATCTACTTCGGTCGAGTGAAGATGCGTCTCGCGAAAGACCTGCACAACAAGGTCCTCTACGCCGACGCGGACATGAACAAGGCCGACTGGATGACCGCGGCCGGCTCCATCATCGGCGTCGGAGGGATCGGCCTTGGCTTGTGGTGGGCGGACGCAGCCGCCGCCACGTTCATCGCCGGCAGCATCCTCTGGGACGGGTGGCGAAACACCCGCGCCGCGATCACCGACCTAATGGACACCCGTGCCACCACCTTCGACGATCACAAACCCCACCCTGCATCAGACAGCATCACCCAGTACCTGCGTTCACTCGCGTGGGTAGCCGACGTCGCCGTACGCGTCAGAGACCAGGGCCAGTTCTTCCACGTCGAAGCCCTCATCGTCCCCACCGACGCAGCGGTGCCCACCCTCACCGATCTTCGCGTCGCCCAACGGCGATGTCAGGAGCTGGATTGGAAACTCGTCGATGTCGTCCTCATCCTGACCTCTGAACTACCCCGACATTTGCAGTCGAGGGAGACCGACGAACACGACCGCTCCCCCCTTCCTGCCCTCCCAACCCACTCCTCCGATTCTGCGGGTGACGGCGTATTCACGGGGACGGCAGCCCGATGGCTCGCACTGGGATAGATCGTCATTCCGCTGGGTGATGCCATAAAGCATCACCGCTATTCAGCGGAGAATCCCGCGTTGGCGTGCCGTTGACACAGCAGCGGTACGAGAAGCGACTCCCAGCTTGGTGAAAATGTGTGCAAGGTGAGATTTGATCGTTGTGTCGCTGACGAAAAGTGCGGTCGCAATCTCCGTGTTTGAGCGTCCCGCAGCGACCAGTTCGAGGACTTGCAGTTCTCGGGAGCTCAGACTGGCTTGCGGCGCCCGCATCCGGTCCAGCAGCCGTGAAGCGATGACGGGGGCGAGGGCGCTCTCCCCGGCAGCGGCGGCGCGGACGGCGGCGGTGAGCTCATGAGGTGGAGCGTCCTTAAGGAGATAGCCGCTGGCGCCGGCCTCGACGGCACCGAGGATGTCGGCGTCAGAATCATAGTTAGTGAGGACCAGAACGTAGGGCGCAGCATCCAGGGCTCGGATGCGACGGGTGGCGTCCGCTCCGCTCATGGCGGAGTGGACCCCGAACTGGAGATCCATGAGGACAACATCCGGATTTTCCCGTTCTGCGGCGAACACAGCTTCATCAGGGGTGGAGGCTTCGGCGACAACGACGATGTCCTCCTCAAGGGCGAACAACGCAATGATGCCGGCCCGCACGATGGGATGATCATCGGCGATCACGAGACGGATCATGCGACATGTTCCAGGGAAAGGTCGATGGTCAATGCGGTCCCCTTTTCGGGCTCGGAGGCGACCGTAAGAATCCCGCCGAGTTGCTCGACGCGTTCACGGATGGCTTGCAGTCCGAAGGAGTCGGATCGGCCACGCGACTGACCGGAGGCCTGTTGGAGGTCGAACCCTTTGCCATCGTCGACGATGCTGAACTGTATTTTCTCCCGGTCCGCGGCGAGGCTGATCGTTGCGCTGGAAGCGTCAGCGTGTTGGATGACGTTGGCGATCGTTCCCTGCGCCACGCGGAGGAGCGCGGTCTGCACGTGCATGGGAAGCGCGACAGTATCGGAGACCCGCACGTTCACCTGCAGTCCTTGCGCTTCCCATTGGTTGACAGCGAGGCGGCGTAACGCGCCGCCGAGACCACGGTCGTCCAGGTCAGGTGGGGTCAGTTCGCGGATGAAGCGACGTGCGTCCGCGAGGTTGCCAGCTGCGGTGTCACGGGCAAGGCGGATGTGTTCGACGCCTGCCCGGTGAGGGTCGGCGCGTTCGGCGGCATAAAGGAGCATTTGGATGCTGGACAGACCCTGCGCGAGGGTGTCATGAATCTCCCGAGCGAGGCGGGCTCGTTCGGCGAGGACTCCTGATTCATGTTCGGTTGCGGCGAGCTGCCCACGTGTGGTCAGCAACTCCTGCATGAGTGCTTCGCGTTGCTGCGCTTCGCGGGCCAGTGCCTGATAGCCCAGTCCGATCAGAAGCGCGACGCCCGCCCCCACAATAGGACCGACCACCCCACCGACGCTCCACCCACTATGAATACCGAGAGCGCAGATCGCGATCACCGTCGCTACGACGATGGCAGCTGCCCCCCACCATCGACCGAGCAGGTGCAGGTAGAGGAAGAACAGCGGGAAAGCCAGGTAGGCAGCTTCCGGGGTCAGCCATAACAGGCTCACCCACTCCAGGGTGAGCACGCTCAGCCACACCACACCCGCGACATGCCGGCGACTGTGCGCTCGAGCAACGACTGCACCGGCCCCGTATGTGATCAGCAACACAATGGACAGCGAGATGGCGGCGACGCTGGTGTCGGTCGGCGCAAGGACGGCACGAGCGATGACAAGAAGGGTCAAAGCAGCGAACAAGACATGAAGGCCGGTACGCAGACCCACGAAAACGGGGGTCAGCGCGGTATGAGGCATGGACCGAATTTTACGTGCCTCCCGAGCGCAGGCATCGTCCGAAAGGACGACTTACCAACCCAACCTTCAGGCAGGGATAAAGGTGCTCAGGACCGATGACCCGCCGCGGTGGTCGCGGGAAAGTGGGATGTGTCACCGCTTCGGTGGCAGGAAAGGATCACCATGTTCGTCGCGCTCCGCGACCTGCGCTTCGCGCGAGGCCGGTTCCTCTTGATCGGCTCCGTCGTCGCCCTCATCACCATCCTGGTCGGGTTCCTCAGCGGCCTCACCGGGGGGCTTGCCACGCAGAACATCTCCGCCGTGCTGTCCATCCCCGGCGACCGGATCGTCTTCTCTGCGCCCACGTCGGGTGACGCTGTCAGCTTCGCGGATTCGGTGGTCACCGAGGAACAGGCCGCCGCCTGGGCATCGGTCCCGGGAGTCACCTCCACGGAACCGATCGGGATCAGCCAGACCCGCGCTGAAGCAGGTGACACACGCGTCGCCGTGGCCATCTTCGGAGTTCAACCCGATTTCAACGCCTACTCCCCATCACAGGACGGCCGGCTTGGATTGTCCGCCCCCGCCGCGAAAGACCTGAACGTCACTTCCGGCGACAATGTGACCATCGCAGGCATCTCCTACACAGTCGAGACTCTGGGCGGGGACGACTGGTACAGCCACACCCCTGTAATCCAAATGACCTTGCCTGGCTGGCAGGCATACTCGGCAGCGACCGGCAACCCCAACACATACGCCACCGTTCTGGCCGTCACCGGAAACCCGGACTGGGCGTCCGCCGACACCGCTAATACGACGGTCTCTCAAACCACGCTCGGGTCCCTGACCGCGTTGAGTGCGTTTCGGTCGGAGATCGGGTCGCTGCTGCTGATGGTCGCCATGCTGTTCGGCATTTCGGGGCTTGTCATCGGCGCGTTCTTCACGGTCTGGACCATGCAGCGCAAGGGCGATATCGCTGTACTTAAAGCCCTGGGAGCCAGCACCCCTTCCCTCGTCCGAGACGCTCTCGGCCAAGCGCTGATCGTCCTGGTCCTTGGCATCGGCATCGGGCTAGGACTCGTGGCGCTCTTCGGCACCCTCGCCGGTAGCGCGTTGCCGTTCCTGCTCAGCCCGATCACCACCGTGCTACCCGGCGCCATCATGATCGCGCTCGGACTGGCCGGAGCAGCGTTCGCCCTTCGCTCCGTCACTTCCGCTGACCCACTGACCGCCCTTGGGAGCAACCGATGATCCGCCTCAACAACATCACCCTCACCTTCCCCGACGGCGACGCCCGCATCACTGCCGTCAACAACGTCACCCTTACTTCCCGCCCAGGAACCGTCACCGGCATCACCGGACCCAGCGGCTCAGGAAAATCCAGCCTCCTCGCCGTCGCAGCCACCCTCATCCGCCCCGACTCGGGACAGGTCCTCATCGACGGCACCGACGCTAGCCACCTCACCGCCGGCGCGGCGACCGAAATGCGTCGCGAAAAGATTGGCATCGTCTTCCAACAGGCCAACCTGATTCCGTCGCTCACAGCGCGGGAACAACTTGCCGTCATGAACGAGCTCGGTGCAAAGCACAGCCGAGCAAACCGTCATGCGGTCACCGAACGCGCCAACGCGCTCCTAGACTCCGTTGGCCTCGCTAACCAGGCAGAAAAACGGCCTCACCAACTTTCCGGCGGTCAACGCCAGCGGGTGAACATCGCACGTGCGCTAATGAATGACCCCAGTGTTCTCCTGGTCGACGAACCCACCAGCGCACTCGATCAGGAACGCGGCGCCAGCATCATCGACCTGATCCTTCGCCTCACCGCCGAACTCAACACTTCCACCCTTCTCGTCACCCACGACCTCGTGCACCTCCCTCGAATGCACGGCGCCGTCCACCTCGTCGATGGCGTTCTCGTCAACAGCCCCACTGCCCCGTCATCCACCAGCCTCCTAAACGACTCGCTTGGATCACGCTCTGCACGCTTCTCGTAGTGAGGCTTGCCTGCGGCTGGGGCGGATACGCACTGCCAGACGACATGTTGTCGGGGACGGGACTACGCATCGTTCAGGGCATCGTGCTTGCAATCCCAATAGCCGGCACGTGGCTCTCAGACCTCCTCTTTGGGGGAACGTTCCCGGGGACGATCATGGAGAATCTCTATCCGGTTCACGTCCTCGTCGTTCCGACTCGGGCTAGTCGCCGTGCGGGCGCGATTGGCATATCTGCGGAAGCCTGCGCAGTTCCCAGGGCCTCGGCGGACCGCAGAGAACGTGGCCAGCACGCCGTTGCCGAGCGCTGCGGTCAAGATGAGCGGGATGCTCTTTCTCGTCACGGGGATCTTGGTACTCATCGCGGCGACGGTCACCATCAGCCCGGTCTGGCTGGCGGGGCCCTCCGACCCTGCCAACGCATCCGCGGGGCGCCTACCTGGCTGGTACACCGGCCTTATCGATGGGGCGCTACGTCTCGTGCCTCCTGGGTGGGAGGTTTGTGTGGTTCGGACGCACGTGGACCCTTGCTGTGCTGGTGCCACTTGCGTGGCCGGTGTCTTTCTGTTGGTGCGTTTCCTCGCTTATACGGGACTCCGTTGGGGCGAAGCTGCAGGACTACGGGTGAGAAACTGCGACCTGGTTCGGCGGCGCGTACTTGTGGTCGACAATGCAGTCATGGTCGGGACGACTGTGGTGGTGGGCACTCCGAAGTCCCACAAGTCACGATCGGTGCCCATCCCCGCGTTCCTCAATAGCGAGCTCGAGCGTCTCACTCGCGGGAAGCCCGATACCGCATACCTCTTCGGCACCGGAGAGGCCCCCGTGCGACTCCCCAACTCGAAGGATGGCTGGTTCGCCAGCGCGGTTCGGCGTGCTCAGAAGATCGATGCGACCTTCCCCCGCGTCACACCTCACGACCTTCGCCACTCCGCCGCGTCCCTTGCCGTAAGCGCCGGCGCCAACGTCAAAGCGGTGCAGCGGATGCTCGGTCACGCTAGCGCCGCGATGACGCTCGACGTGTACAGCGACCTGTTCGATGACGATCTTGATGCCGTTGCAGACCGGTTGGATCGGGCTCGTTTCGATTCAAATGTGGGCAAAATGTGGGCAGAGGGCCTATCCAGCGAATGACAGAAGCCCCGCGATCCCAGTGTTTCCCAGGGTTCGCGGGGCTTCGACGGTGGCGGTGACGGTGGGATTTGAACCCAAGCAGGAACACCTTTCATACGTGCACAACAGGCCGGCTTCGCTGTCATTCCGCGAGACTTGACCTTTCGGCCGTGTACTGCGAAGGCCCTGAGCTTTCGTCAATCTTTCTCACGGCGTTCCCACGGGCTCGGGCCTCGTGCGGGGCAAGGAAAGTGCCTTCTTTCAGCCCGCGGAGCGGGTTCCTCCTTGATCGCGTGCTATTGCGTCAATGATGGCGGGGATGTCGTCGCCGGCTTGCTGCAAGAACTCGTCCTGCAGCAGGGTGGCGAGGTCGGAAACGGCGACCGTGAGCACCTCTCCGGCGGCCACCACGATGGGGATGCGGCTCTTCTTGGCCGTTTTCGCGATGCCCCAGCCGGTGGTCATCGCTTGGGGCAGCGCGAGGGACCGATCCTTCTCGGCGAAGTAGTAGGTTTCGGCGCTCTGCATGAGATCGACGCGGGTTTGCGCGAGGGCTGAGGCGATTTCGTTCATCACCAGCGCATCGGTCTCGTACGCTTCGTCGCGTTCCAGGCGGGACACGAACCCGCCTTCAACGAGACTCCGGGTCCGCAAGGTGGTAGTGCGGCGACGGTTCAGCGCGGGGTAGAGCTGCATGATCCACGATACGGCGGCGGTGAAGAGAATGAAGCCGGTGAGGGCTTGGAGCGGGGCAAGTATTCGCAGCGCGGGGGTGGTCGCGACGACGTCTCCGTAGCCGAGGGTCCCAAGCGTGACGAGGGAGAGGTAGATCGACGAGAAGAGATCGGGATAGCGGTCCGGGTTGATACCCGGGGCAAAGCTGAAGCCGTCCGGCATCTGAGGCAGATAGATCAGTGTCCACCCGAAAACCTGCAGCGCTGCCCAGACGACGATGACCAGGACGATTCCCACCGGCCCGGCAAGCGGTGACGGGCTCCCCCTCGGCCACCGGGATACCCGCCAGGTTCCGCGCATCACCCACGTGCTCACCCCTCCGCGGCCGGCGGGGTGAAACAGCGTGTGGAATACGTCACGAAGGCCAACGAGAATCAGTGCGACACCGACTACGACGGACAGCACGTTCATAGTCTCCGGCAGCATCGCGTCGTTCCTCGACTTTCATTCTCTCCTCCGACTAGGCAAGCACCACCGCTTCAGCCTCAGATGGCGATGCGGCGTAACATGCCCGTCGGGCTCCTACGCCAGTTACTCGGCGGGGCACTGGCGCGCGGCGGCGCGATCGAACTCGGGTACCTCGCGGGCCTCAGCCTCGGCGACAGTGGCGGCGATGCCGTTCTCCTCGATGTCCTTGATCAGCCAGTCCATCTCGAGGATCTCGTTTCGCTGAGCTTCGCTGATCGAGATCGCGAGTTCGCACACGCGCACATCCTGAATCTGCGCCCGTTCGGAACGGGTGATGGCGAGCGAGTGATGCGGGATCATTGCGCTCATCCAGTCCGTGTCATCCACCGTGATCTGGCTGCGGTCGAGAGCGATGCCGCCGCCGATCAGCAAAACCCCGACTGCGACGATCGCGATGTTCGCTTTCGTGTTCTTGTACATGTTCAGCATCCAGGCGATCATGACCAACACCATGGTGCCGCCCATCGTGACCGCCATGAACACACGACTCTCGCTGAAGCGGACGTGGCCCCACTCCCACGAACCGGCGAACATCACCCAATACATGACGACCATCGCGGTGAGGATCATCGCCGCGAATCGCAGATACATCGGCATCTGCATCCGCGACTTCTGCTCCGTCTGGTGCTCGTTGTGGTCACGCTGTTGGTCGTTGTTCTGATTCGTCGACAAACGGATCATCTCCTCATTCACTCATTCGTAATCATTCACTCATTCGTACCGTCGATTGCCTCTCGTCGGTCGAGGCGCGATCGGTCGCGCTCTCAGGCGGCGAGCATCTCGACGCAGGCCTGCTCGCAGTGGCGGCACGCCTCTGCGCAGATCTTGCAGTGCTCGTGCATCTCGGCGTGCTGCTCGCACTCCTCCGCGCAAGCGGCGCACGCGGCTCGGCACGCCTCGAGGACCGCACGAATAGTGTCGGGGTTGCTGCCCGTCTGGCGGGTCAGTACGGCAGCGGTCGCGGCGCAGACGTCGGCGCAGTCTAGGTTCTTGCGGATGCATTCGGTGAGCTCCGCGACCATGTCCTCGCTGAGGCACGCGTCAGCGCACGCGGCACACGACTGGGCGCACTCCACGCACGCCTCGATACACGTCAGCAGCGCATTGCTCGCATCGGCCTTCGGGTGGGTGCGCAGCATGTCTCCCGTAATGGTCATCGTCATTGCTCCTTTCCCGCCGGGCGGATGCCCGACCAGCGGCACGCTACAACGGGCATACCCATCCACGGAGGGGGTTGCATACCGGTAGGGGGCTGCGGTACTAAGTCACACGTACGTAGCAAGCCAGAGCGTCTCGCGCACGGCCGCCATACCCAATGGGGGTATACAGTGAACTTGTCGCCATACCAACAAAGGCGACCCCCCAGGAGGGGAAGTTGTCATGTCGATGAACGAGTTTCGGGTATGGATATGACATGCGGGCTCGATGGAGCCCGCTGAATCGCTCGCTCACTCTGTTCCACCCGATGATCGCGACGACGTTGTCGATAGGAAAGGCCCATGACCTCAAACACCTCTGACCACGCCCCTGGGGGGACGCACCCCGGGGAGCACGGTCAGCACACCGGACAGATGGCAGAGCACGACGCACACTCAGAACACGGCGGGGCACATGCGGGCCACGGCGCCGATCACGTAACGCAATTTCGTCGGCTGTTCTGGATCAACCTGATCATTGCCATACCCGTCGTGGCGTTCTCGAGCATGTTTGCGATGCTCGTCGGATACCAGCTGCCCGACTTCCCGGGCGCCGCATTCATCGCCCCCGCGCTGGGTACCGTCATGTATGTGTGGGGCGGGCGCCCGTTCCTCACCGGTGCGGTCGCCGAATTGCGTGCCCGCACACCCGGCATGATGCTGCTGATCGCCCTCGCAATCACTGTCGCGTTCCTCGCCTCCTGGGGCGCGAGCCTCGGACTGTTGGATCACGAGCTCGAGTTCTGGTGGGAGCTGGCACTGCTGATCGTGATCATGCTCCTCGGGCACTGGATCGAGATGCGGTCGCTAGCCCAGACCACTTCGGCCCTCGACTCGCTCGCAGCGCTCTTGCCCGACGAGGCCGAACGGGTCGAGGGCGACGACGTGATCACCGTCTCACCCACCGACCTGAGGGTTGACGATGTCGTGATCGTTCGCCCCGGTGGCAGCGTTCCCGCCGACGGGCGCATCGTCGACGGCAGCGCCGACATGGACGAGTCCATGGTCACGGGCGAATCCCGCACTGTGTCGCGCGGTGTGGGCGACCCGGTCGTGGCGGGTACCGTCGCGACCGATTCCGGGCTGCGCGTGCAGATCACCGCCACGGGTGACGACACCACCCTCGCCGGCATCCAACGGCTCGTCACCGAGGCGCAGGCTTCGTCATCGCGAGCACAGCGTCTCGCCGACCGCGCCGCGGCATGGCTGTTCTGGTTCGCCCTCGGCTCCGCCGTCATCACCGCGCTCGTCTGGAGCCTCCTCGGCAACCCCGATGCTGCCGTCGTCCGCACGATCACGGTGCTCGTGATCGCGTGCCCTCACGCGCTCGGGCTCGCGATCCCCCTGGTCGTCTCGATCGCAACCGAACGCGCCGCGCGCGGGGGCGTTCTCATCAAGGACCGCCTGGCGCTCGAGAGCATGCGCACGATTGACGCCGTGCTCTTCGACAAGACCGGCACCCTCACCAAGGGCGAGCCGACTATCACCGATGTGCAGACGGTTGGGGATGTCGAGCCCGACACCGTTCTGCGCCTCGCGGCCGCGGCGGAGGCCGACAGCGAGCACCCGCTCGCGAAGGCGATCGTCCGCGCCGCGCAGGACCGGGGCCTCGCCGTGCCGCGCGCATCCGGCTTCCACTCCTCCCCCGCCGTCGGCGTCACCGCGACCGTCGAGGGCACCAAAATCCGGGTCGGCGGGCCGGCACTGCTCACCGAGGCCGCGGCGTCCGAAATCCCCGCCGCCGACACGTGGCGAGATGAGGGCGCGATCATCCTGCACGTCATGCAGAACGGCGCGGTCATCGGCGGGCTGCGGCTCGCGGACGAGATCCGCCCCGAATCGCGCGAAGCCGTCGAGGCGCTGCACGCCCTCGGGGTCGAGGTCGTCATGATCACCGGTGACGCAGATGCCGTCGCGCGGACGGTCGCGGGCGAACTCGGCATCGACCGGTACTTCGCGGGCGTCCGCCCCGAAGACAAGTCAGCCAAGGTCGCCGAACTGCAACACGGCGGACGCAAGGTCGCGATGGTGGGCGATGGCGTGAACGATGCCCCCGCCCTAGCGCAGGCCGACGTCGGCGTCGCCATCGGCGCCGGCACCGACGTCGCGATCGCTTCCGCCGGAGTCATCCTCGCCAGCTCCGACCCGCGCTCGGTGGTATCGGTCATTGAGCTGTCGCGAGCGAGCTACCGCAAGATGCAGCAGAATCTCTGGTGGGCCGCTGGCTACAACCTGCTCTCGGTCCCGCTCGCCGCCGGCGTGCTCGCCCCGATCGGATTCGTGCTGCCGATGTCGGTCGGCGCGATCCTGATGTCGCTGTCGACGATCGTCGTCGCCCTCAACGCCCAACTCCTCCGGCGCCTCGACCTGCAGCCCGAGGCATCCGTCCGCGCCGTCCTGAACCGCTAGAGAGGCCCTGCCATGTCGAACACCACCCGAGACCCCGTTCACGAGCCTGAATTCGCTCACGAACCCGCCGGGCACGGCTACATCACCGACAAGTCCAAGTACCTCAACCGGCTGAAGCGCATCGAGGGACAAGCCCGGGGTGTGCACAAGATGATCGAGGACGAGAAGTACTGCATCGACATCTTGACGCAGATCAGTGCTCTCACCAGCGCGCTACAGGTCGTCGCCGTCGGTCTTCTCGACGATCATCTCAAGCACTGCGTCCTCAATGCCGCGCGCGCGGGCGGCGACGAGGCAGACATAAAGATCAAAGAAGCCACCGACGCCATCGCGCGACTCGTGCGGTCCTGAATTCCCACCAGGCGGAAGCACGGCGGCGGTCTGCCTGACACCGCGCGCCAACATCGCCCCACCCCTCCGTCTCTCCAACCGCGTATCGCGCGGCAGACGCGGCGCAGTGTGCTCAGCCGCGAGCCGCGCGAAGCGAGTTCGGCGGATGGACACCCATAGGCGTGAGGCGCACCCTTCAGATGCAAGGACAGTGACCCGGCGCCCGAGGCCTCAAGACGGTTTGCGGCTGGACACCATTGCCCCGACGATCACCAGCAGCGCGGCAGCAGGATAGCCTGCGGCGAGGTCGACCCAACCTTCCGGTTGAGCTGGCCCGAAAGCTTCCAAATGCGCAAGCCAGTGGATGATGCCAACCACTGCTCCACCGATCATGATCACTTGACCTGCGCGGAGATATATCCGGCGGCGGCGGAAACGCTTCTGGAATTCTTCTTGGGTGGGCTCTCTACGCGGCGTGTCCATATGGCCTCCTCGCTTGTGGGGGTTTTGCAGCACCAACATGCTGCGGCGACAAGTGCTGCACCTCGGCGATCAAATGTGCCGACAGGAACAGTTGGTGCGACCGAGTCGGGCCGCGCCGCTGGCGGTTCAGGGCACACCGCACTTTTAGGCGAGCGCGGGCGCACGTGCCGGTACGGACCTCGCCATTTGGTACGTGCGTCACGTTCACGGCGCCTTCAAATCGGCGCAGGCATCGTGGTAGCGAGTCACGCATCATAAGTGCCTCAGCGGAATCGTGCTCCGGCGGGATGACTTCGACGAGAGTCCAGCCACCGCACCCGCCGCGAATAGCAGAACGAGGACGCCCACGCCGAGCCGGTCGAACCATGGTGCTACCGCCATCGCTGGAGTGACCGAGTCGGATAGCGGCGCTTCGGCGACCATGGCGGAGCTTGTGAATGGTGCCATCGTGGCGATCTCTGCGCCGTCGGGCCCGATGATCGCGGATGATCCCACGGTAGACACGTTCGCCACGGATCGAGCCGTCTCCATCGCGCGGGCGCGCGCGATGGAGAGCTGCTGCTCACCCTGAGCTGAATCTCCGAAGTCAGCATTATTGGACGGGACGATCAGAATCTCGGCTCCCGTAGCGATAGTTTCCCGGACGAGTTGGTCGGAGACGATATCGAAGCAGAGTGCCAGACCGATCGGGACGCCGTTCACCTGGACGGTGGCGGCTGTCGTTCCCGGGGTCATATCGACAGGAATCAGCGACGGAACGAACGGCAGGAGGCTTGACCAAGCTGCACGGTCCGGAAGGTATTCGGCGAAAGGGACCGGGTACCTCTTGTCATATTGTTCGACTACTCCCACGCCCGCGCGCCAGACGAGTGCGCTGTTGAAGACCTGATCGTCGTCTACCGTGAGCGTGCCGAAAAGGATAGGCGCGCTCACCCGATCGGCGATGCCGTCGAGCGTGGCTTGAACCTCGGCGGTTCGCGCGACGTCAACATCAACAGAATTCTCGGGCCACACCAGAAGATCGAGATCTTCGTCATACAGCGATTGCGTTGCACGCACATGATCCGCAAAGATTCTCCCCGGCGCACTGGCGTTAAAGATGCCGGCGTCCGAGTTGCCCTGCGCCGCGCCGACTCGCATACTTCCTGTTTCGTTGAAGGAGAAAGAGGGCACGGCCACGAGAGCGGCGAGAAGAACGAGGGGAGCGGATGCGTGCCCAACTCTGCGCGAGCGTGCCACCTGCACGAGCATCGTGCTCATCACGACGGCAGCGAAAGTGGTTCCGGCAACCCCGACCCACGGCAGTAGGTCGCGCATTGGCCCGTCCACCTGACTGTAGGCGAGTCGGCCCCAGGCGAAGCCACCATACGGCCAGTTCCCGGTAACGAAATCGCGCCCGACCCATGCCGCTCCCACCATCACGGGGACTACCACCATCCGGGAGATATCTCCCGGGATCCGCTCCTCAATCGTCCGCCACCCGGCGATCATGATTGCGGCGGCGGCCACCGACATGAGCACCTGTAGCGCGACGAGTGCTACCCAGGGTGCGGGACCGAGATAGGTCGTCAACCAGACAATGTGAATACCCCAGAAACATGTCGCTCCCGCCGCGGCTCCCGCCAGCGCACGGGTCATCCGTGGTGCCGTCAGAACGCAGATCTGCAGCGCCACGCCCACGAGAGCGAAGGGCCAAGACCCGACGGGCGGGAACGCGAGCGTCGTG
Organism: Microbacterium lacus; assembly: GCF_002812805.1. Lineage (GTDB taxonomy): Bacteria > Actinomycetota > Actinomycetes > Actinomycetales > Microbacteriaceae > Microbacterium > Microbacterium lacus_A. Next base: position 21,146 of record NZ_NMUM01000018.1, read on the forward strand.
AGAGAACCCCCCAGTGCGCCAAGAGCCAGAGTCTGCGGGAAGGCATATCGGGGCGCCCACTTCGCGTGGCGCGGGCGCACCGCCTCCAGCGGGACCGGTGTGGTCATGGTCCGGTGTGGTTGTCGCCTGCCACGCGAGGGTCGGAGTCGGACGCTACGCTGGCTGAGCGGTGGGGTTCTCCGTCGCTCTCGAGGGTGTGGCCATCCTCGTGGTCGCTCGGAGCGGTTTCCGGTGAGCGCCCCTTTCGGTAAACACTCAATTCGGGCTCCGGGTGGCGGGCCGCTTGGATCACGATGAGAAACACACCGGCGATCGCCACGACGAGCGCCGTCAGTACGTTTATCTTGACGCCCCAGATTTCGAGCTCGGTGGGGTCGATCCGAATGGATTCGAACGATGCCCTGCCCGTGCCGTAGATGAGCAGGTAGACGCCGAGCGCCCTGCCCCACCTCAGGCGATAGCGACGCTCCAGAAGAAGGATGGTCGCGGCGCCTGCGAGATTCCACAACATCTCGTACAGAAAGAGCGGGTGAAAAAGCGTGCCCGGCGGCAAACCCTCCGGGAAAGCGGCGCTCTGCGGGTCGATTTGAAGCCCCCACGGGAGAGTGGTGGGAAAGCCGTAGAGCTCTTGATTGAAGTAGTTCCCCAGCCGACCTACTGCTTGCGCGATGAGCATGGCCGGTGCGAGTGCGTCGGCGAAGGACAGGAACCGGATTCCGGCAATGCGGCATCCGATCATCGCGGCAGCGCCCCCGACGAGGACGGCACCGAAGATGGCGAGTCCCCCCTCCCAGACATAAAGCACGCGCCACAGATCAGCGCCCGGGTAGAAGTAGTCGTTGGGATGGGTGATCACATGGTAAACACGTCCACCGGCGATCCCGAAAGGGACCGCCCACAGCGCGATGTCGACGACGACGCCGCGGGCGCCACCTCGCCGTTCGAGGCGCCGAGAAGCCAGCCACGTGGCGATCGCAATCCCCAAAATGATGAAGAGCGCATAGAAGCGAAGTTCGAAGCCGCCGAGATAGACAGAATTGATGGAGGGGCTGGGAATACCCGCCGTGAACATCAGGCCGCTGCCGTTCAAGGATTCACCTTTGCCGACAGCCACGCGTAGGGGTCGATGTAGGTGCCGTCGGCACGCATCATACCGAGGTGTAGGTGGGGGCCTCCGCTCAGTCCGGTATCGCCGACTTTGCCGACGAGGTCACCGACACTGACCGAATCACCGGCCCGGAGAGCCAGCGTCCCGACTGCCATGTGTGCGTACAGGCTGCTGATTTTCTCCCCGTCGACGACGTGGTCGATGATCGCGTACACGCCCCACTGGCTGCTGTCGCTGGCTGACGCTTCCCGTACGACGCCATCGGCGACCGCTTGGATCGCCGAGCCGGCGCCCGGGTTCATATCGATCCCGTTGTGATCCTGCGGGCAACCAGGGCACGGTGATTCGCGCCATCCGAACCCGCTGCTGATCGGAACTCCGGTCAGAAAGGGCCACTGTATCGCGCCGCTGTAGTTGACGAATGTGGATGCTGTCTGCGCATACACTCCCGTCGTGATCGCGCTCGCACTGACGTACGTTCCCCGATCGAGGGGTGCGCCTGTCACCTGGATGTCGAGGTCAAGCGATTGGGCCTCGCCGTCGGAGCCACTTGCTTCCACCGTGTCGCTCGACACCGATGCCGGGAATGAGGCGCCGCTGGCGGGAAGAGCGAAACTTAGCGCTAGCGCCACCGCGGACGACATCGCGGTCGCCGACACAATTTGTCGCCGGAACGACGAACGACGCATCACGGCGAGCGGAGGGTGGGGTAGCGCTGATGGCGAAAATCTCCGGCGCTCCTTTTCGCTCTCCCTGATGCTTCGGCGGGTCGGCGAGGTAGCGGGCATGGACGGGTCTGACGATGAGGGCATTGTGATTCCGGAAGGAGACTAAGTCGCGCGCACCGGCGCGGAAGAAAAGCGAGAGGATCCAGGTAGCGGATCACTCGTGACACGGTCGAGGATCATGAGGCAGACCGGTCTTGACTCACGCCGCCACGCCGCCTGAAAATACGCGGCGTGGGGCGGTAACGAGCACCGTGACGAAAACGGGTGTGCTCAGGTCCGACTGATCGAGAGGACGTGAAGATCTGGTGCGCTGTGAAGGAGCACCCGCGCACGGAAACCCGTCCCTGAAGGGGGAACCAGACGTGTCGACAGCCAGAATCGCCGCGACGCCCGTGCGAGCCCGAGGCCTAAGGCAGCGACGAACGCGCAGACCGCGACAACCATGCACGCAAACAGGTCACCCATGTGGGATGAGCAATTTGAATCGCAGGGTTCAGCAACGGAAGAAGAACCGTCCGATACGGAGGACAATATCGGGTTCTCCATAATGCTCTGCGAAAGGGACACTTCCGACGAGCCTGCGACGTTGTGCTCGCCCTCGCCCCCTGCATGCATCGCCAGAAGGGCGAGCACGAAGAGCGACACGAGCGTGACGAGCCAGAGGGTCGCGCCCTGCGTGCGTGTGCCGTCGCGAAGAATGTTCACTCGCGCCTTCCTGCCGCAGGGCTCGTTACGTGATCGTGATGACTTCAGGACAGAGTACAAGATCTGCATCCGAGACTTTCCTGTGAACCACACCTGGTAGGTATCGCCAACTGCAGTTGCTCGGCGTGTCTGGACAAGCGCGCTGGATGATCGGTGTAAGGGTAGCGAACGTTTCCCGCTATCGTCACCCGTCGCACGAGGAGTCCAATGTCCCGCTACCTTCCGCCGGTGGCGCTTCCCGCTGTCGACTGCGGGTGTGCACCATCCGCAGAAGAACTACGCAAACTTGAAGGACCGCGACGCGATGCGGGCGTCAGACACACATTGGGGCGGCGGGGCTTCGTGCGCATCGGCGCGCTCGGGCTGCTCGCCGCGGCGTCGCTCGGGGTGGCTGCTCCGGCCTTCGCTGCCACGTATCCGTCCTGGGACGATGTGCAGCGCGCCCGCGACAATGAAGCCGCGAAAGCCACCGAGATCTCGCGCATTCAAGGGTTCATCGCAACACTGAACGCCAACGTCATACGGACGCAGGCAGCAGCAGAGGAAGCGTCTCAAGAATTCTTCGTCGCGGAGGAGGAGTACTTTGCTGCTGTTGCGCGGGCGGATGAGTTCCAGTCCCAGGCCGATGCCCAGGCCGCCGTCGCAGCGACTGCCTCGGAACGAGCGGGCCGCGTTGCAGCGGAGATGTATCGATCGGGTGGCGACGACACGTCGTTGCGATTGTTCTTTTCCGATGCCGGTGACGCCGACCAGCTACTGAGCAGGTTGGGCAGGATAGACAAGCTTCTCGAGCGAAACCGCGATGCGTTCGCTGATGCCACCGTCGCGCGCGGGGCGGCACAGTCGCTCAGCGATCAAGCGGCCGTCGCGCGAGACGAACGCGATCGACTCAAGCAGCTCGCTTCGCAGCGAATGGAAGAGTCGCAGGCAGCAGCCGACGCGGCTCAGCAGGCTCTCGATGAACAATCCACCAACTTGGTCGTCCTAGGTGCGTGGGTCAGATCCTTCCGTTAACGCGCCGGGGTGAATCCGGTGGATAGCGCGGGGTGCTGGGAGAATCGATTCATGACGGTGACTGCCAGCCTGGAGGGTCTGTTCGAGGTCGAGCCGGGTGAGGCGCGGGCGCCGGGATCGGCTGCACCGGCGGGTGCGGGCAAGACGTTCCGTGGGTATGACCAGGGGCAGTGTTTCCTGCTCCCGCCGAGTCTGGATGACTGGCTGGACGAGGATGATGAGGCCCGGTTCATCTCCGAGGTCGTCGAAGAGCTCTTGGATCTGACGCCGGTCTACGCGTCGTACGCGTCCGCCTCGGGTGCGCCTCCGTATGACCCGCGGATGATGTTGAAGCTGCTGCTGTTCGCGTACGCGACGGGCGTGACCTCGTCTCGTGAGTTGGAGCGGCGCTGCAAGCGCGATATCGCCTTCCGGTGGCTGTCGGGCAACCAGGCGCCCGACTACCGGTCGCTGGCCCGGTTTCGTCGGCGTCACCTGGATGCCCTGCCGGGGTTGTTCCTGCAGGTGCTGCGGGTCTGCGCGGAGGCGGGGCTGGTGCGGTTGGGGCGGGTCGCGCTGGATGGCACGAAGCTGGCTGCGAACGCGTCGCGGCATAAGGCGATGAGCTATGACCGGATCGTGCCGAAGATCGATCAGCTCCAAGCCGAGGTCGCTGCGCTGCTCGCCGAGGCGGAGGCGGTCGATGAGGCCGAGGATCAGCAGTTCGGCCAGGACCGGCGCGGGGACGAGGTCGCCCCGGAGCTGGCCCGCCGTGAGGGGCGCCTGGCAAAACTACGTGCCGCGAAGGACGCGATCGAGGCCGACGCCGCCGAGAAGGCGGCAGCCGTGGCGCGGAAGAAGGCCGACGCCGCCGGTCAGCCCCCTGAGCAGGCCGACGCGGCCGTCGCGACTGCGGTGGACACGGCGGCGCCGAAGCCGAAAGCGCAACGCAATTTCACCGATCCTGAGGCGCGGATGATGAAGACGGTCCGCGGCTTCGATTACGCGTTCAACGCGCAGGCCGTTGTCGATGAGGGCCACCAGATCGTGTTGAGCGCCGAGGTCACCCAGCAGGCCACCGATATCCAGCAGTTCGTCCCGATGGCCGAGCAGACCCTACGGAACCTCGACGCGGCAGGAATCGAGCGTTCCCCAGAGGTCGTCCTCGCTGACGCGGGCTACTGCTCGGAAGCCAACCTCGAAGCCGCCGACGATCTGGACGCACAGGTGTTGATCGCGACGGGACGGCAACGTCACGGCGAGAGCTTCCCTACCGCCGGCGCCCCGGACCCGGCCCCAGAGGACGCGAGCCGGCGGGAGCGGATGGCGCACGCGCTGCGCACCGAGCAGGGCCGCACCGACTACGCGCGCCGCAAAGCCATCGTTGAACCCGCGTTCGGGCAGATGAAGACCCGGCAAAACGCCGGACAGCTCCGGCTACGCGGACTCGCCGGCGCCCAAGGCGAATGGCTACTCCACACGATCTGCCACAACCTCCGCAAGCTCCGCGTCGCTACAGCCGCCGGGCTGGCGCCCGCATAGGCCTCCCCAGGGGTCCCTGGGCGTCACAGCACGCACCGACAGTCGCCACGAGCCCCTCGCCGTGCGATCCCGCACGCTCTCACACCGCAACGGCCCGCCCGTTCCCGTTCGCGACCGTCAGCGCGCGATGCCAGAGTCAACGCCGCGCGCCACGCCACCCGATTCTGACCCGCGCACCTAG
>NZ_NMUM01000031.1 GCF_002812805.1 Microbacterium lacus
TGGGGTTGACCCCGGATTCCGGACACTGACCAGGCGGGATCCGTGTGTTTGCGGGCCTGTCGGGGAGGATGTCCTTGATGGGCACGAGCAAGAGGAAGACGTATACGCCGGAGTATCGACGTGAGGCCGCGAGGCTGGTGATCGATACGGGCCGGACAGTCGCGGCGGTCGCTCGAGAGATCGGTGTCGGTGAGCAGCTGTTGGGCCGGTGGGTCCACGCGGAACGTGCGCGGACTGGCGGTGGGTCCGAGGCGCCGCTGGATCTGGACGAGCGTGCTGAGCTGGGACGGTTGCGCCGCGAGGTGCAGGAACTCCGGATGGACAACGAGTTCCTGGGAAAAGCGGCGGCCTTCTTCGCATCGAAGCAGAACCCGAGGAGCGGTTCGCTGTGATCGAGGCGGAGAAGGCGCACGAGACGACGCTGACAGTCACGCGGATGTGCCGGCTGCTCGGGGTAGACCGGCGCCGGTTCTACGAGTGGCGAGCCCGGAAGTCCGCCGGCCCGTCGCCGCGGCAGCGGCGGGCAGCTGAGCTGACCGAGCAGATCCGCCGGTTCCATGCCGCGTCTGACGCCACGTACGGGGCTCCGCGGATCCACGCGGACCTGCAGGACGCCGGGGTGGTGGTCTCGCGTAAGACGGTCGCGAAGCTGATGCGCGCCGACGGGATCACCGGGATCAGTCCCCGCACCTGGCATCCGCCGACCACCGTGCGAGGCGATGATCCGTTCCCGGTGCCTGACCTCGTAGAGCGGCGGTTCGACCAGGGCGAGCGTGACCTCGCGTGGTTCTCTGACATCACGTATCTGCATACCGGTGAGGGGTGGGCGTACCTGTGTGTCGTGCGGGATGGTCACACCCGCCGGGTCCTCGGCCGCACCGTCGCAGGGAGTCTGCATACCGACCTCGTCGAGGACGCGCTCCGGCAAGCGGTCTCTCTCCGCGGGCACCTGCCGCGGAAGGTCGTGTTCCACGCGGACAGGGGCACTCAGTACACCAGTGCCCAGCTCGCCGACGCAGCGACCGAGCTCGGGGTGCTCAGATCGATGGGCCGGACCGGGGTGTGTTGGGACAATGCAGCCGCGGAATCGTTCTGGTCCGTGTTCAAGAACGAGTACTACAACCGGCATGTTTTCGCGACGATCGACACCGCCCGACGGGCCGCGTATGTCTGGATCGACGGCTGGTACAACGCCCGCCGACGCCACTCCGGCATCGGCTACATCAGCCCGCTAGAGTACGAACGCCGCCAGCTCGCGCTGGCAGCCTGACCAACCAACCACCTGTCCGGACTTCGGGGTCAGCCTCAGGTCTCCGAGAACTGCTCCTGCTGCCCGAAGAGGTCGAGTTCCGGTTTCTCCCAGATGCCACGGGTCGGGTTCCATATCGCGAGGGGTTGCATCGGTGGTGGATGCATGTTCGGGGTTGCGTTGCTCATTGTCGTCTCCTTCGAGGTTCGTGCGGATTGCGGGTGCAGACAGTAGCCCGCGGACGTTCTCGATCACGACCCACTCGGGTTGCAGCACGTCGATCGCAGCAGCCATGTGTGCCCAAAGCCCGGAGCGGGTGCCAGGTTTCAGGCCGGCCATCTTCCCGACGGTGGACACGTCTTGGCAAGGGAACCCACCGCAGAGGATGTCCACCGGTGGCACGGTGTTCCAGTCCATGGTGGTGATGTCGCCGAGGTTCGGGGCGTCGGGCCAGTGGTGGGCGAAGACGCGGGCGACGGGTTCGTTGATTTCGGAGAACCAGATCGTGCGTGCTCCGAAGGCTTCCTCGACGGCGAGGTCGAGTCCGCCATCGCCGGAGAACAGCGACCCAACACGCAGCGGCGTGGCCGGGTCGGTGAGGGTCTGGTCGGCCACGGGCGACCCTCCTAGAACGGTGATCCCCGGAGTCGTGCTGCCACTCCGAGTTGGTCACCAGCCAGGTGCACCAGCCACCCCCACCCGCCGCCGCTCAGCCGACGCCTCCCACTCCGCACCGGCCGCTGTCGACGCGCAGCGCTGCCGACCTCCGCGGTTCGCTCGAACGGGTTGTCACGCGTCTTGCAAGCGAGGTTCGCGCCGTCGAGTGAGTCAACTCAGAGTTGACCGCGCCGCCGGGTGCAGGTGCTCACCTCCTGACCAAGACAGGACGGTGCGCGGTGACGGTTTCGATGCGGGTGATGTCCACCGGCGATGGCTACAAGTACCTCCTGCGCACTGTCGCCACCGGTGACGGCGACCGGGTGCTCTCCACACCGCTCACGAGGTACTACACGGAGGACGGAACACCGCCTGGGCGGTGGATTGGGTCAGCGGTCACCGCGCTCGGTGGCGGTTCGATCGTCGTTGGCGATGAGGTCACGGAGGAGCAGCTTCAACGGCTGATCGGGCAGGGGCGCGACCCGGTGACTGATCAGGCGCTTGGGAGTCCGTATCGGAAGTATCCGACGGTGGTCGAGCGGATCGAGCGTCGCACCGCAAGGCTCGACGCCGACCTCCCGGTGACGGAGCGTGCCGAGGCGGTTGCTGCAATCGAGGCTGAGGAGAGCGTACGCGGGGTGCGGAAGGCGGTTGCGGGGTTAGATTTCACGTTCTCGATTCCGAAGTCCGCGTCGGTGCTGTGGGCGGTGTCGGATGCGGGCACGCAATCGTTGATTGCGGATGCGCATCACGCGGCGGTTGCGGAGATGGTTGCGTTCATCGAGCGGGAGGTTGCTGCAACTCGTGTCGGCGCGGCCGGCCGCAATGGGGCGGTTGCGCAGGCTGACGTGTCCGGGGTGATCGCGACCGCGTTCGATCATTACGATTCGCGGGCGGGTGATCCGCATCTGCACACGCATGTGGTGATCTCGAACAAGGTGCAGACCGTCCACGACGGCAAATGGCGATCCCTCGACGGGCGTCCCCTGCACGCCGCGACCGTTGCGCTCTCGGAACTGCACGAGGCGGTGTTCGCCGACCACCTCACCCGCGCGTTCGGCGTCGAGTGGGAAGCCAGAGACATGGGACGTGACCGCAACCCCGCCTGGGCGATCAGCACGGTGCCGGAGAGGTTGGTGGCGGAGTTCTCATCCCGGTCACGGCAGATTGATGAGGGGAAGAACCGGCTCATCGCTGAGTACGTTGCCCGACACGGCAGGCAACCATCGCTTGCGACGGTCATCAAGCTCCGAGCACAAGCAACGTTGGCAACCAGACCGGAGAAGCAGGTTCGTTCGCTCGCTGACCTCACCGGCGAGTGGCGGGATAGCGCGTCGCACCTGCTCGGTGAAGACGCCACCCACTGGGCACGCACCGTCACCGCGAACGATGCACCGCGACTGCTGCGTGCTGATGATGTGCGCCTGGATGTGATCGACGCTCTGGGCCGCAGTGTGGTTGGAGCAGTCGGTGAGAAGCGGTCGACCTGGCGGCGCTGGAACCTCACCGCCGAGGCTGCCCGCCAGACCATGCCCTACCGGTTTGCCACCACCCTGGATCGTGAAGCGATCGTCGGCATGGTCGTCGATGCCGCAGAGCGCGCCTCCCTCCAGCTGACTCCGCCCGAGCTCGCATCGAGCCCGGCCGTGTTCCGCCGCTCTGATGACAGCAGCAGGTTCCGGCCGATCGCGTCGACGGTGTACTCGTCACCGGACATCCTCGCGGCAGAAGATCGACTCCTCGAGCGCGCCCGCACCATGACGGCACCCACCGTGCCCGTCGAGGTGGTTGAGAAGGTCACCCGGGGCCCGGACCGCGAGGGCAGGCTCCTCGACGATGATCAAGCCGCCGCCCTCACCGGCATTGCGATCTCTGGCCGGGCAGTTGACGTGCTGGTCGGCCCGGCGGGGGCTGGGAAGACGACGGCGATGCGCGCGTTGCGCACGGCGTGGGAGCGGGAGCACGGGCGCGGCAGTGTCGTCGGGTTGGCGCCGTCCGCGGTTGCCGCGCAGGTCCTCGCCGACGATCTCGGCATCCGGACGGAGAACACCGCGAAGTGGTGGCACGACCACCAGAACGCCGGTGCGTCGTTCCGTAAGGGGCAGCTCGTGATCGTGGACGAAGCCTCCCTCGCCGGCACTCTCTCGCTCGATCGCATCACGGCGCACGCGGTGCAAGTTGGTGCGAAAGTGCTGTTGGTGGGTGACTGGGCGCAACTGCAATCCGTCACCGCCGGCGGCGCGTTCTCCCTCCTCGTCCACGACCGAAACGACGCCCCAGAGCTGGTCGACGTGCACCGATTTGTCAACGTCTGGGAGAAGACCACTTCCCTCGATCTTCGCCACGGTCGACCAGAAGCCATCGACGCCTATGCCTCCCACGGCCGCATCACCGGCGGCGATACTGAGGCGATGATCGACGTCGCCTACACCGCCTGGCGCACCGACACCCTCGCCGGAGTTTCAACGGTGTTGATCGCGGACTCGAACGAATCCGTCCATGCCCTGAACCAGCGCGCCCGTGCCGACCTCATTCTCGACGGCACAGTAGATGCCCGTCGCGAAGTCGCCCTCCAAGGCGACGCGCGTGCCGGGGTAGGTGACACGATCATCACCCGGAAGAACGACCGACGCCTCCGCACCCCGCGAGGATGGGTACGCAACGGTGACCGCTGGACCATTGCCGACATCCGCGACGATGGATCGCTCACCGCCCGCCGCGCCGACAGCCGCGGCACCGTGATCCTCCCGGTCGAGTACCTCTCCGATCACGTCGATCTGGGATACGCAGTGACCGCGCATAGGGCGCAAGGCATCACCACCGATACCTCCCATGTGCTCGTTGATCCTTCTACGACGAGAGAGAACCTGTATGTCGCGATGACCCGCGGCAGGCACACGAACCGCGTCTACGTCGCCACCGACCTCCCCGACGACAACCACACCACCCCACACCCGGCAGACGATCCTGAGGCGACCGCGAGGAGCATCCTCTACGGGGTCATGCAGCACGTCGGCGCCGAGCTCTCCGCACACGAGACGATCACCGCTGAACAAGAAGCGTGGGGGTCGGTGGGACAGCTCGCGGCCGAGTACGAGACGATCGCGCAAGCCGCACAACACGACCGCTTCACCACCCTCATCCGCGAATCCGGCCTCACCCCGGACGAAGCAGAAGACACGATCCACTCCGACGCATTCGGAGCTCTCACCGCAGAACTGCGGCGGGCGGAAGCGAACCACCACAACATCGACGTGCTCATGCCGCGGCTGGTCGCGGCTCGCGGCTTTGGCGATGCCGATGACATCGCCTCTGTCGTTCACCACCGCCTCGTTCGCGCGACCGAGAGGCCGGCTGGATCTGGTCGTACTCGCAAGGCGCCCCGTCTGATCGCGGGCTTGATCCCCGAAGCAGCGGGACCCATGTCCGCCGAGATGCGGAAGGCTCTGGCGGAGCGGCGCGAGTTGATCCAGCATCGTGCCGAAGCCGTCCTTGACCAAGCCCTCACCGAACGGCAGGAATGGGCGCTCGCGCTCGGAGACACACCGACAGAGCCCAGAGCCGCGGCAGCGTGGAAACAGCAGGCGCGGACCGTCGCCGCGTATCGCGACCGCTACGGCACCACCACACGCACTCCGCTCGGCCCAGCCCCCGATAGCGACGCGCAGAAGATCGACGCGGCACGAGCGAAAGCAGCACTTGCGAGGCTCCGCGACCTGGCTAGCAGTGACGGTCAGGATGCTCCGTCGCGGGTGATGCGGCGCGAGGGTGCGAGCCGGGGCCTGTGATCGGTTGCCCTTCCGAATGTCGCTGGTGCGTCATACCCTGATGGTGAGGCGGATTTCTCCTTGATATGACGCTCCTCGGGGCAGGCCGCAAGGCCACTCACACACGCACCGCCTCCGACGATCCGTCGTGCATGTGAGAGGAAACCCCGTCATGATCCGCCAGCTCTGGACCCTCAGCGTCCACACCCGCGCATTCCTGCGCCGCTACATGCCCACCAACATCCTCCTCAACGCCATCCGCACCCGCCGAGGACTCAAATGGGGAGTCCCCGCGATGCTCCTCGCCGTGCCTTACCTCCTAGCCGCGAGCACCTTCACCACCCTCATCGCAGACGGCGGACCCGGATGGCTCAACTTCCTCGTCCTCCTCTGCCTGTGGAACACGATGAAGTTCATCATCATGGGACCCGTCAGCCTGATCCTGCTCGCCCGTATCCGCGTGCGGGAAGCGGTCGCCGCTCGTGCAGAGCGACGAGCCATGGCCAAGTCGGTCGAGCAAGCGGTTTGACCAGCGGCTACGACTGCACCCACGCACAGCACCAACCGTCAAGAGGGATCGCCCAGTTGCGCCGAGAGCAACGAGAAGACTAATACCAGACCCATCCGATACGCCGCCGTAAACCCGTGCGAACCGCGGCGAGTGGCTTCGATAGCTCGGCATGATCAATCGCGCCAGCGAGCGCACAAGCAAACCCCGCCAGCCTTAGGAGCAAGGCTGACTCGCCTTCGTTGTAGCGAAACTTGAACCCGTGCGCGCTCAGGTTTCGGATATTTAGGCCGTCCGATAGCAAGGTGCCGCGAAGCGTACGGACCCAGTCGACGTCCAGGCCGTTGTCTTCGAGCGCCTGGACGTAGAAGTCCAACGCTGGGAATCGACCAGGGCTTGCGCCTCGTTCGGCTCTATAGAGCGGTTCATCGAGCTTCAGTAGTAGGCCCCGCGCCGCGGCCTCAATGAGCGGCAGGCACACAAAGGAAGCCCCAGTAAAGTCACTTTCCCAATGTCGCTTCTGAGCGTCAGCAAGATGCTCTGACAGAACCGGATCGCACCCAAAGACGCCGGAAAACCAGTTGGCGAACTCCACATGGCTGGGGCTGTCGAATCTCGAATCAATGAACTCGAGTTCGAGCGCCAAAATGCTCGCCATGGAATGGGGTTGACCCCGGATTCCGGACACTGACCAGGCGGGATCCGTGTGTTTGCGGGCCTGTCGGGGAGGATGTCCTTGATGGGCACGAGCAAGAGGAAGACGTATACGCCGGAGTATCGACGTGAGGCCGCGAGGCTGGTGATCGATACGGGCCGGACAGTCGCGGCGGTCGCTCGAGAGATCGGTGTCGGTGAGCAGCTGTTGGGCCGGTGGGTCCACGCGGAACGTGCGCGGACTGGCGGTGGGTCCGAGGCGCCGCTGGATCTGGACGAGCGTGCTGAGCTGGGACGGTTGCGCCGCGAGGTGCAGGAACTCCGGATGGACAACGAGTTCCTGGGAAAAGCGGCGGCCTTCTTCGCATCGAAGCAGAACCCGAGGAGCGGTTCGCTGTGATCGAGGCGGAGAAGGCGCACGAGACGACGCTGACAGTCACGCGGATGTGCCGGCTGCTCGGGGTAGACCGGCGCCGGTTCTACGAGTGGCGAGCCCGGAAGTCCGCCGGCCCGTCGCCGCGGCAGCGGCGGGCAGCTGAGCTGACCGAGCAGATCCGCCGGTTCCATGCCGCGTCTGACGCCACGTACGGGGCTCCGCGGATCCACGCGGACCTGCAGGACGCCGGGGTGGTGGTCTCGCGTAAGACGGTCGCGAAGCTGATGCGCGCCGACGGGATCACCGGGATCAGTCCCCGCACCTGGCATCCGCCGACCACCGTGCGAGGCGATGATCCGTTCCCGGTGCCTGACCTCGTAGAGCGGCGGTTCGACCAGGGCGAGCGTGACCTCGCGTGGTTCTCTGACATCACGTATCTGCATACCGGTGAGGGGTGGGCGTACCTGTGTGTCGTGCGGGATGGTCACACCCGCCGGGTCCTCGGCCGCACCGTCGCAGGGAGTCTGCATACCGACCTCGTCGAGGACGCGCTCCGGCAAGCGGTCTCTCTCCGCGGGCACCTGCCGCGGAAGGTCGTGTTCCACGCGGACAGGGGCACTCAGTACACCAGTGCCCAGCTCGCCGACGCAGCGACCGAGCTCGGGGTGCTCAGATCGATGGGCCGGACCGGGGTGTGTTGGGACAATGCAGCCGCGGAATCGTTCTGGTCCGTGTTCAAGAACGAGTACTACAACCGGCATGTTTTCGCGACGATCGACACCGCCCGACGGGCCGCGTATGTCTGGATCGACGGCTGGTACAACGCCCGCCGACGCCACTCCGGCATCGGCTACATCAGCCCGCTAGAGTACGAACGCCGCCAGCTCGCGCTGGCAGCCTGACCAACCAACCACCTGTCCGGACTTCGGGGTCAGCCTCA
>NZ_NMUM01000016.1 GCF_002812805.1 Microbacterium lacus
TGTCCCGCGTCAAGTAGTTGGCAGGGATTCTTCGATTTCGAAGTTGGGGATGGTCGGGTCGGCCAGGCCCATGTGCACCTCTATCGGCCGGTTCCAAGCGATCGCCTCATGAGGGCGGGTCTCGTTGTACTCGATGCGGTAGTCCTCGGCGCGTTCGACGAGGGTGAGCGCGTCGGGGATGTCGTCGAGGAACAGCCGTTCGTACTTCAGCGTCCCGAAGCCGCGTTCGCGTGATCCGTTCTGCCCCGGTGACTTCACCCTGGTGCGGACGTGTCGCAGTTCGGGGTGGCGCATGATGAACAGCTCGAAGTTCATCGATCGGAATGGACCGCCGTTGTCTGTGACGATCGTGACGACCGGCAGCAGCTCGCCGGTCTCGTCGTCGACCTGACATTGGTCGACGAGGGGGTGGCCGAACAGGGTCACGTAGTCGACGAGGGCGAGTTCGATCGCGGCGATCGCGTCGTGCTGGTTCGCGGTCGGCGAGGTGTGAAACGGGTGCTCGAGCTTCGAGTACCAGTCCCGGCAGCCGGCGATCCTCCAGATCCCACCCTGGGTGGTCTCGAACTCGCTGAAGTCCAACTGCCATACCTGGTTCGGGCCGGTCGGGTTTCGTGCGAACGCGGCCTTGCGGTTCTTCGCGAGTTCTCGACGCTGCTTCTGGTACTCCGATGGCAGGATCAGCCCGTCATCGCGCAGCAGCCGCAGCACGGTCGCCTGGGACACCTTGTGTCCGTCATGGCGGGTCATCGCCCAGATCTTCCGGTGGCCCCACTCCGGCTTCTTCAACGCATGCGCGACCACCAGCGGCCGGGCCGCGTCTCGCGCCGGCTGCGGCCACGGGCCCTTCGGCGGCCGGTCAGTCTTCGCCTTGGCCTGCCAGCGCCGCCAGGTGCGTTCGGGCATGTCGATCAGCTGACAGAACCTCGCGGTCGACATGCCCGCCTCGGTGCGGATCACCTCGAGGTCCTCGAAGGGCCCAGGCGGCCCTCGGCGCTCTTCTTCCAGACCCGGATCTCGACCGCGGCCTCACCCAGCGCCTGGGTGAGCTCGGCGACCTCGTCCTCGAGCTGCTGCTCGCGGGTCGAGGGCTTGGACTTACCCGCCTCGATGCCGGCTCTGCCGCCCTCGAGGAACTGGCGCTTCCAGTTCCCGATGGCCTGCTCCGAGACCTTCTCACGGCGGCCCGCTTCAGCGATCGTGATCTCGCCCTGCAACACGGACAACACGATGCGGAGCTTCTTCTCCACGGGGATCGTCGGTGGACGACTCATGACATTCAGACCTCTCAGCTGGGGCGTTACATCAGCAACTAACTACCCCTGCCAAACATTCTGACGCGCGACAGTACCAGCACGGCGGAACCACGGACTCGGAGATCCGATACCGAACCGTGAACCATTCCACCCACGCCCGCAACGCCTGCCATTCAGTGCGGGCATCCCGATCGGTCAGGGTGCGCCAGTCCACGACGTGCCCGCCGATCGGGGCGGAGCCGGCGTAACGGATGTCGGGTTCGAGCTCGGTTAGGTCCGCGGCGATCGCATCGTCCAGATCGATGGGGTCTTCGTAGTCATTCATGACGGGCTCCCGTCAGGGGATTGCAGAGCGGGGCGGAGGCGTTCCAGGGCGAGGCGGGTGGCGTCTCGGCGGGTGCGGTTGCGGGAGAGGACCACGTCGCGGTCGATGAGGCGGTGCAGCAGGTCATGGCAGTACGCGTGCAACGGGATGAGGTCCTCATGCGCCTCGAGCGCCTTGTACCGCCCCTGGATGATCGTCACCCCGGTGTAGTCAAGGTGGTGCAACTGCAGCTGCCTTTTCGACGCGGGACGACCGCAGGCCGCGCAGACCAGTGGCCACCCGAGCGCTGCCTGTTGGGTGAACCAGCGGTCCCGGCGGGCGAACCAGGCCGGGGAGCGGAGGAACCCGGACCGGTACAGGTTCATGATCGGGGGTTTGCGGTGGTTGCTCATTCGTCGATCACCGCCTCCGTTGCATCCGCCCGGGAGGGGGCGGACGGGCGTCGTGTCTCGAACACGTCGCGTTGCTCTTGCTCGGTCTGGTGTTTGCCGGTTTGGATGGTGGCGGCGTCGCGGCGTTCGTCCCACCCGGTGAGTTCCAGCAGCACGCTGCGCCGGTTGCGGTAGGCGAGCAGCCCGGTGCTGGGCGGGAGACGCCGGATCTCATCCACCGACATCAGGGGGCGGCGTTCGTGGTGCTCGTTGGTGGAATGCCCGGCATCCCGTGTCGTCCAGGACCGTAGCGTGCGCTGGGTGTCGCGGGTGCCGAGCAGGGATTCGATGTCGCGGAGGTGGTTCACGTGGCTGGCCCCGCCGAGGAGCACTTTCGCGGTCGCGGCGGCCCAGATCGTGTCGGCCTCCGCCCGGGACCAGGATGTCTCGGCTTGGGAGAGAGCCTGCAGGACGATGAAGGTGCAGATTCCGCGGCCGCCGCCGTCGGCCATGATGCGGGGCAGGTTCCCCCATCGGAACATGTTCGCGATCTCGTCGAGGATGAGTCCGAGCGGGTGGGTCAGGCGGGAGCCGGGGGAGGCGAGCGCCGTGGTGCGGGCGACTTCGACGATGTCATCCAGGAGAGCGCTGAGCCATCCGCCCATCGCCGATGCCCCCGACGAGGACCCGATCAAGTACAGGGTGTTCGCGGCGTTGAGGAATTCGCGCGGGTCGAACGTCGGGTCGCCGGGGTGTGGGAGCAGGGTGTCGCGGATCTGCGGGACGGCGAGCGGGGCGACGGCGCCGTGCACGCCGAACCAGATGGAGGAGACGAGTTTTTCGTCCCCGCTGATGGTGGCGTCGAGGCTGTCTCCCCACCCGGGTGTGCCGTCGGCCTTGAGGATGTCGACCGCGTCTCGGGTTTGGGCGGGGCTGGTGCCCCAGTCATACAGTTCCGCGATCGACTTCCCGCCGACGGCGGCGGCGTGCAGCAGCCGGCCCAGGACGACACCGGAGGCTTGGGCCCATTCTCCGTTCGTGGTCGAGGCGCCCAGGGCGGTGCCGGTGATGATCGCGGTCCCGCGTTGCATTGCAACCAGGGGGTTCTCGCAGCCGACGATCGGGGAGACCCGGAGCGGGTGACGGATGCCGGAGAGCCCTTGCGGGTCGAACACGTGGACGGTCCCGCGGGCCTGCCGCATCCGCATCGTCGCGGTCAGGTTGTCGTTTGTGGTTGATGTGGTGATCAGTGGTCCTGACCAGTCCACGATCGCCGAGATCAACACCCGATACCCCTTCCCGGACCGGGGCGGCCCCTCGAGGGCGACGGAGTCTTCGATGGAGACGTATACGTCTTGCCCGCGGGCGCGCCCGACTCGCCACCCGACGTCGGTAGGGGTGGGTCTGGCCAGGTCGGGGCGGAGTTGCTGGGCGCGACGCAGCACGGCGCGGGCGGAGAGATGGTCGCGGATTTCGGAGGTGCTGGCGAATCCGGTCCGGGTGCGGAGGTCCGCGATGAATGCCCGGTCCGATTCCCGGTACCGGCGCACCGCCCTCACCAGCCACACGGCGAGCCCGGCGACGAGGAGGACGGCGGCCACGTCGGCGACTCGAATCCACTCAACCGGCAGGACGCACCCGGCGGGGATTGCGTACCCGGCCGGGTTGCCGGTGATCGCCAGCCCGAGGCCGGCAAACAGGTTGCCCGGTGTGGGGCGGGTGCCGCAGACACGCCCCGTGATCGCCTCGGCGAGGAACCCGAACGCGACGGCCAGGATCACCCCGCCTGCGATGGTGATCGCGACCGTCTTCCCCAGCACACCCTGCGACATGGCCAACCCTCGCTTTCAGAGTGCCTCGGCGGCCGCGGCGGCCGCGCCCAGCCAGGCGTCCCGGGTGCGCCGGTGCAAGGCGTCGAAGCGGAGTTGCCCGGCTTTGAGGGCGGGATCGAACGGGACGATCTGGACGGCGCGGACGTGCGGGGCGAACCCGTCCGCGATCCGACGGGCCACGGTCAGAGCAGGTTCGGATTGGGTGACGATGACGACGGCATTCGCGGCCAGTGCCGCGGAACGCTCGTCACGCCCATGGAGCGCGTCCAGGAGGAGGGCGGCGGATTCGGCGGACTCGGGGGTTGCGAGGGTGGGGATCACGAGTTGGTAGGAGGAGTCGATCATCCGCAGCCACCGTTCGGCGGACTCATCGTTGCCGGAGTCGAAGATCACGAGCCGGTAGTAGCGGGCGGCGACCTGCATCAGCAAGTCGAACTCGGCCGCTTGGATGCGTTGATCGGTGGCGAGCAGTTCTGGGTTGGAGCGGAGGACGTCGTACCGGTCGGTGGCCTGGTGGTGCACGAACCGGGTGATGTCGGACACTCCTGCGGACGGGCTGAGGAGGGTGGGGGCGGCGGGGAGTAGGTCGCGGAGGGTGGTGTCGTAGAGGCCTTGTTCGGTGCGCCAGCCGAGGGTGCCGCGGGTGTCGTTGTTGTCCCAGGCGAGGACCTGCCCGCTGCCTTCCCTTGCGTAGACGGCGGCGAGCATCGCGCACGTCATCGTCTTACCGACGCCGCCTTTGCCGTTCGCGACGGCGATCGTGCGGCATCCCGCCCACTGCCGCGATACGGTCGCCGTCCACGCGGCCCGCTCGCGCTGTGCCGCCGAGGGGCGCACGGTGATTCCGAGGCGGGCGAGCGCGCCCCGCCACCAGGCAGAAGCGGCGGGAGTGTCGATGGTGGAGGTGAGGAAGGTGGGGCGTGTGGGGGACTCCACAGCCGGCAGCGGTCCTGCGCGGAGGCCATCCGGCCGTGGAGTCTGTTCCCTCACCTCCTTTCCCTGCCCCCTGTTGTGGGCGTCGTCGGAACTGCTCGTGGAGTCGGATGCGGTGGTGACAGGGGTGACCGGGGTGAGGGCCCCATCGGTGCCGATGAGGAGGTGGTGGTCGCCGCGGTCGCCGGAGGTGACCAGTTCGACCGGGGTTCCGGTGCGGCGGGCCTCGTCGGTGGCGCGGCGCAGGATCGTGTGCCGGATGTCTTCGCCCCCGGTGGCGGTGATCGGTTCGGTGTGCCCGTGGGCCCTGACCCCAGTTCTTGGACACGCTGAATCCAGCATTTTGCTGGGGAAGCGAGATGATCAGAATCATGGTTAGGAAGAACTACTCCGACGGGTTCCGGCGGCAGGCCGTGGACTTGTACGAGTCCACTCCCGGGGCGACGGTGCGTGGCATCGCCGCTGATCTCGGGATCGAGCGCGGCACGTTGCGGCTGTGGCTGGAGCGGCACGGGACGGGCCGGAAGACGGCTGCGGACGGCACCGCCGCGCGCAGCCCGTTCAAGGCGTCGGCGACCTCGCCGACGGCGGATGCGGGGGCGGATGAGACGCCCGCGCAGCGCATCGCACGCCTGGAGGGGCGGGTCGCGCAGCTGGAGGTCGAGCAGGTCAAGCTCGTCACCGAGCGTGAGATCCTGCGGCAGGCGGCCAAGTATTTCGCGGGGGAGACGAACTGGTGAACCGCTTCCAGTTCGTTGAGGACCTCTCAGCCACCTACCCGGTGAAGCGGTTGTGTCAGCTCGTCGAGATCACGAGGTCCTCGTTCTACGCATGGCGGGCCGGCGCCGCCGCCCGGCGGGCGCGCGCCGCGGAGGACGACGTTCTGGCGGGGCGGATCCGCGCCGTCCACGAAGGCGACAACACGATGGGCGCGCCACGGATCACCGCCGAGCTCAATGACGGCGCCGCGCCGTCCGAGCGGGTCAACCGCAAGCGGGTCGCCCGCGTGATGCGAGACAACGAGATCCACGGGTACCAGCGCAAGCGGCGGGTGCGCACCACCGTCCCCGAGCCGTCGGGACAGGTCGTCCCCGACCTGCTGAAACGGGACTTCACCGCCGAGGCGCCGAACCAGCGGTATGTCGGCGACATCACCTATCTGCCGCTGGCTGACGGGCAGAACCTGTATCTGGCGACCGTGATCGACTGCTGCTCGAGACGGCTGGCCGGGTGGGCGGTCGCGGACCACATGCGCAACGAGCTCGTCGAAGATGCGCTGCGTTCGGCGAGGCTGACCCGCGGCAGGCTGACCGGGTCCGTGTTCCACTCGGACCACGGATCGGTCTACACCTCCAAGGCCTACGCGGGACTGTGCAAGCGGCTCGGCGTGACACAGTCCATGGGCGCGGTGGGCACGAGCGCTGACAATGCCCTCGCGGAGGCGTTCAACGCGACGCTCAAGCGCGAGGTCCTGCAAGACCGGGCCGTGTTCGCCGACGAGGCCTCCTGCCGTCGCGAGGTGTTCCGGTGGCTCGTGCGCTACAACAACACCCGCCGCCACTCCTACCTCGGCTACATCGCGCCCGTCGCATTCGAAGCCGAACTCACCGCCGCTACGCTACCGATAGCGGCATAATCCCACCCCGTGTCCAAGAACCGGGGGCAAGGCCC
>NZ_NMUM01000009.1 GCF_002812805.1 Microbacterium lacus
TGTCGCGCGTCAGAATGTTTGGCAGGGGTAGTTAGTTGCTGATGTAACGCCCCAGCTGAGAGGTCTGAATGTCATGAGTCGTCCACCGACGATCCCCGTGGAGAAGAAGCTCCGCATCGTGTTGTCCGTGTTGCAGGGCGAGATCACGATCGCTGAAGCGGGCCGCCGTGAGAAGGTCTCGGAGCAGGCCATCGGGAACTGGAAGCGCCAGTTCCTCGAGGGCGGCAGAGCCGGCATCGAGGCGGGTAAGTCCAAGCCCTCGACCCGCGAGCAGCAGCTCGAGGACGAGGTCGCCGAGCTCACCCAGGCGCTGGGTGAGGCCGCGGTCGAGATCCGGGTCTGGAAGAAGAGCGCCGAGGGCCGCCTGGGCCCTTCGAGGACCTCGAGGTGATCCGCACCGAGGCGGGCATGTCGACCGCGAGGTTCTGTCAGCTGATCGACATGCCCGAACGCACCTGGCGGCGCTGGCAGGCCAAGGCGAAGACTGACCGGCCGCCGAAGGGCCCGTGGCCGCAGCCGGCGCGAGACGCGGCCCGGCCGCTGGTGGTCGCGCATGCGTTGAAGAAGCCGGAGTGGGGCCACCGGAAGATCTGGGCGATGACCCGCCATGACGGACACAAGGTGTCCCAGGCGACCGTGCTGCGGCTGCTGCGCGATGACGGGCTGATCCTGCCATCGGAGTACCAGAAGCAGCGTCGAGAACTCGCGAAGAACCGCAAGGCCGCGTTCGCACGAAACCCGACCGGCCCGAACCAGGTATGGCAGTTGGACTTCAGCGAGTTCGAGACCACCCAGGGTGGGATCTGGAGGATCGCCGGCTGCCGGGACTGGTACTCGAAGCTCGAGCACCCGTTTCACACCTCGCCGACCGCGAACCAGCACGACGCGATCGCCGCGATCGAACTCGCCCTCGTCGACTACGTGACCCTGTTCGGCCACCCCCTCGTCGACCAATGTCAGGTCGACGACGAGACCGGCGAGCTGCTGCCGGTCGTCACGATCGTCACAGACAACGGCGGTCCATTCCGATCGATGAACTTCGAGCTGTTCATCATGCGCCACCCCGAACTGCGACACGTCCGCACCAGGGTGAAGTCACCGGGGCAGAACGGATCACGCGAACGCGGCTTCGGGACGCTGAAGTACGAACGGCTGTTCCTCGACGACATCCCCGACGCGCTCACCCTCGTCGAACGCGCCGAGGACTACCGCATCGAGTACAACGAGACCCGCCCTCATGAGGCGATCGCTTGGAACCGGCCGATAGAGGTGCACATGGGCCTGGCCGACCCGACCATCCCCAACTTCGAAATCGAAGAATCCCTGCCAACTACTTGACGCGGGACAGTACCAGCACGGGCATCTCGTCGAGGAACTCTCCGCCCTGCACGCCGCGCACACGGCCGCGTTCGACCGGTCCGATACCGGGTTCGGGCCGATCGGGTTCCACGAACGCCTCAGCCTCGCCATCCCCCGACTATCCCGCGCGTACTTCGGAGGATGCGCACGCGGACACGACCCCGCAAAACCCCGCTCCTGGAACACGAACGAGCAGGAATGGGACGCGTGGACCTGCCAGGCCCACGCCCACTGAGACCCCACCCGGGCGTCTCACCAATGAAAGGAAGCAGAGATGACCACCAAGATCCCGGTCGCCATCGAGGGGAACCTCACCGGCGACCCCGAACACGGCACCGGCGAATCAGGCAACGAGTATGCCCGCTTCACCGTCGCGGTCAACGACCGGCGCCTCAACGAGACCACGAACCGGTGGGAAGACGCCGGCACCGTGTTCCATCGGGTCGTCGCGTTCAACCAACAGTCCCGGCATATCGCCGACTCGCTCCGCAAAGGCGACAGCGTGATCGTCGCCGGGGACCTGCGGTTCGGGACCTACACCGACAAGGAAACCGGGCAGACCCGCGAAACCCGCGACATCGTCGCGGACAACGTCGGCGCGTCCCTCAAGTTCTCCAGCGTCGAGGTGGACCGCACCCCAAAAGCTGAAAGGCCCGCAGCAGACGCTACGGGCCCGACAGCAGTACCGGCCTCGTACGCCGGCACCGGAGTGATCCGCTGACCTGAACCAACAGGAGCGGGGTGAGAGTCACTGTACTCTCGCCCCGCTCCGCTGCATATCCAACGCTCCCAGCCGTACGCGTGATGTAGATGCCACCCCGACTCGGTCTTGAAGACGTCAAAGACAAGACCTCCCCGACGCAGTCGGCTGCCTGGGGGGCCACCCACACAGCCCGTTGCCGTGCCTCAAGCGGCGGACCAGATTGACTCCCGCAAGCGCATCGGAGTGTCCATCACGCGCCACCCCCCGCGCCCGCATAGAACGTGCGCTCAGGGATGTCATGCTTTGGCGATGGCTGCCACTCTTCGGTCACATGTTGATCATGTGGCCGGCGAGGCCGTGGAAGGCTTCCTGCACGGCTTCGGACAGCGTCGGGTGCGTGTGCACGTTGCGGGCCGCTTCGAGGGCCGTGAGGTCCCACTTCTGCGCGAGCGTGAGCTCGGGGAGCAACTCGGAGACGTCGGGGCCGATCAGGTGGCCACCGAGCAGCTCGAGGTGCTCGCCGTCGGCGATGAGCTTGACGAAGCCGATGGGCTCGCCGAGGCCGTTCGCCTTGCCGTTCGCGCTGAACGGGAACTTCGCGACCTTGACGTCGTAGCCGGCGTCGCGCGCCTGCTGCTCGGTGAGTCCGAACGAGGCGACCTGCGGCGAGCAGAACGTCGCGCGGGGCATCATCCGGTAGTCGCCCAGCGTCTGGGTCTCGGCCTTGCCGATGGTCTCGGCGGCCACGACGCCCTGCGCCTCGGCCACGTGGGCGAGCTGCAGCTTGGCCGTGACGTCTCCGATGGCGTAGATGCCGGGGACATTGGTGCGCATGTAGTCGTCGATGTCGATCGCACCGCGGTCGGTGAGCTTCACGCCGGTGTTCTCCAGGCCGAAGCCCTCGACGTTCGCGGCGAAGCCGATCGACATGAGCACCTTGTCGGCCTCGATCGACGCGGGCGCGCCGTCCTTGGGCGTGTAGGTGACGGTGACCTTGTCGCCCGAGTCCACGACGGTCTCGACCTTGGTGGAGGTGAGGATGTCGACGCCGTACTTCTTGTACTGGCGCGCGATCTCCTTGGAGACGTCGACGTCCTCGTTCGGGAGCGCCCGGTCGAGGAACTCGATGATCGTGACCTTGACGCCGTAGTTGACCATGACGAAGGCGAACTCCATGCCGATCGCGCCGGCACCGACGATGACGATCGAGCGCGGCAGCTCGCGCGTGAGGATCTGCTCCTCGTACGTCACGACGTTGTCGCTCAGCGTGACGCCGGGAAGCAGGCGCACCTTGGAGCCGGTCGAGATGATCGCGTTGTCGAAGGTGAGCTGCTCGGTGGAGCCGTCGGCCTTCGCGACGGTGATCGTGTGCGCGTCCACGAACGAACCGCGACCCTCGTACTCGGTCACCTTGTTCTTCTTCATGAGGAAGTGGATGCCCTTGACATGCGTCTCGGCCACCGTGCGGCTGCGGTCCCACGCGGTGCCGAAGTCGAACGTCACGTCACCGGAGATGCCGAACAGCTCGGCCTGGTGGTGGAAGACGTGGGCCAGGTCGGCGTTGCGCAGGAGCGCCTTGGAGGGGATGCACCCGACGTTCAGGCACACACCGCCCCAGTACTTCTCCTCGATGATGGCGACCGAGAGGCCGAGCTGAGCGCTGCGGACGGCTGCGACGTACCCGCCGGGGCCCGCGCCGAGAATGACGACATCGTAATGAGGCATGACCCGTGATTTGCTTCTTTCGACTCTCGAATAGGTTCGTCCTGCCCTGAACAACGGGGGCATGTTAGCCGATGCGCCAGCCACGGTCGACGTTAAGGCTGTGCGCGGAGACACCCCGGTTGAACAGGAGGAACTTCACGGCGTCGATGACGTCGTGAAGTTCTGCGAGCTTCCCACCGGGGGTCCGGCTTTCGTATGCTGCAACCGCTTCAGGTCGCGAAGCCCAGAAGGGGCTGTCGCCGATTATCCCCGGATGGAGAGCGTTGACCCGGATGGGTGCAAGCTCATGCGCCAAGGTGTTCATTAGCCCATCGATGCCGCCATTGACCGTGGACACTGTGGTGGATCCCGGGTACGGTGCGTCCTTGGCGCGGCCCCCAAACAGGACGATACCGGAGTCCACTGACGGCTCGATGCGGTCAACGAGTGTGTGGACGGTTTCGGCGTAGCCAATCAGTTTAAGGGTGATGAGTCTCCTCGCACGAGCGAGGTTGTAGTCACGGATGGTATTCGCATCGCGCTCGATCGCGCTGAGCACGATTCCATTAAGGCGGCCGATGCCGTCCAGTTGCGCAGCGATGCCTTCCGGCTCGGACAGGTCCAGGGCGATTCCGTGCGCCAAGGGGCCGAGCTCGGCCGCGACAGATTCAGCTGTCTGTCTACTTCGGCTGGTCACGATGACACGGTCACCGCTGGCCACGAGGTCCTTTGCTAGTTCCAGCCCAATCCCGCTCGAACTCCCAGCAATGAGCACCGTACGATCAGTCACGATCTCTCCTTTGATTGGACGACTGCTCCCTGACATCCGGGAGCATCCCTCTGCAATTCGGGTAACGCATCACAGTAGGTTTCGTCTCGTGACTTCTGCGATAGCGCCCCAGTCGGATGTCGCGAGCTCAGGATCGGCTAGGGCTCGTTCGAAGACCGAGAACAGGGCGGGCATCGTGGCGGGCTTCACGCCGCCGGCCTCGGCGAGGTCTCGAGCCAGGCCGAGGTCTTTGTACCCGAGCGCCATCGAAAAGGCCGGCGGCGTGTGTCTGTGCGCGGCGATCTCTCGCCCGTACTCTGTGTAGGCCACGCCGGCGAAGAGGCTGCTAGTGAGCAACTCGACGAACACTGAGGGATCGACGCCGCGCCTTTCGACCATCGTGACCGATTCGCCTAGAGCCTGCAACACGTGGATGAGGTTGTAATTGACCGCGACCTTGACCGCATTCGCGTCGGAGGGGACTTGCCCGATCCGCCAGACTCGTTTGCCTATCTGATTCAGATGAGGCAACACCGCGTCGATGTGGTCGCTGGCACCCGCGGCGAGCAGGTGCAGCTGCCCTGCGGCTGCCGCGGACGGGCGACCGAGAACGGGGCTGGACACATATCCCGCGCCGGCCGCGGCGAATCTTCCCGTGAGTTGGTCAGCCGCTGTCGGGCTGATCGAGGCCAGATTCACATGGATGCGGCCCGTTCTTGTCGTTCCATCGTTCAGAACCTCTTCTGCAGCCTGATCGTTGGCGAGCATGCTGAAGGATATATCTGCAGCGAGCGCCTCAGACGGCGTCGCCACCGGCACAGCACCGATGGCCACGAGATCTGCGAGGGGGCCGGGGGATCTGTTCCAGACCAACACACTGTTTCCTGCGGCGATGAGTCGAGCCGCGATCTTTGACCCCATCGCGCCGACTCCGAGAAAACCGAGAGTCGTCACGACTGACCGCGTCCCCATGTCGTGTTCAGGTGCGACTGACTATCACGATTGGTGTTGAGTGGACCATCGATCGTGTAGTACTGACGGCCGGCGACGATGAGCTCCTCCGCAGGGAACTTGGTGATGACTTCGCATCCATCGGCGGTGACGACAAGCTCCTCCTCGATCCGCGCGGCTCCCCACCCATCCGCTGAAGGCCAGTAGGTCTCCAGCGCAAACACCATGCCCTCCTCGATCGTCTCTGGATGATCGAACGAGGTCAACCGTGAGAAGATTGGCTTCTCCCAGATCGACAGCCCTACGCCATGCCCGTACTGCAAGGCGAAGGCTTCCATCTCGTTGGCGAAGCCGAACTCCTGTGCCTCGGGCCACACTGCCACGATGTCGGCCGTCGTCGCCCCTGGCTTCACGAGGGCGATCGCGCGGTCCATATACTCCCGAGCACGTGTGTAGGCGTCGCGCTGCTTGCTTGAGGCGGAGCCCACAGCGAATGTGCGGTAGTAACACGTGCGGTAGCCGTTCCAACTGTGCAGGATGTCGAAGAACGCCGGGTCGCCGGGCCTGATGAGCCTGTCCGAGAAGACGTGCGGATGCGGCGAGCAGCGCTCACCCGAGATTGCGTTGACTCCCTCGACGTACTCCGAGCCAAGGTCATAAAGCGTCTTTGCGACCACCCCGACGGCCTCGTTCTCCCTCACGCCAGGACGTAGGAACCGGTGTAGCTCCTCGTATGCGGCATCGACCATCGATGCAGCCTGGGTGAGCAAGCGAATCTCGTCGGGTGTTTTGATGCGCCGCGCCTCCATGAACACCTGCTGGCCGTCGACGACCTCGATGCCCTCCTTCTGCAGGGCGATCAGCACAGGAAGCTCGATCACGTCGACCCCGAGGGGCGCGTGGGCGAGTCCGAACTTCTCGAGTTCGCGCTTGATCTTCTTTGCCAGATCGGTCGCCATCTCGGCGTCCGGCGGGAAGGCGCCTCGCAGCGTCGAAAGACCCGCTCGTGCGCCTGACTCCAGTCGTGGCCGCTTGGCGCCCTCGTGGGGCGCGTGTGGGTCCGCGTCCATTTCGGATGTCGTTACGTCCAACCAGGGGTTGTACAGTGCGTGGTGCTTGGCCGCCGAACCGAAGTCCCACACGATCGGATCGGTGTTACGGGTGAGTAGGGCGAACCGGATCAACTTGTCCATCGCCCACGTGCCGATATGCGTCGCGCTCATATAGCGGATGTTCGAGAAGTCGAAGGCCAAGACTGCGCCCAAATCGGATCGATTGAGTTGCTCCTTCAGCCTTCTTAAGCGCGCATCCCGTAGTCGCTCGAAGTCAACACGCGCTTCCCAGTCGACCGCATTGGTTCCTGTTGTTCCGGTGTTCTTCATCAGATTGCAGCGATCGCGTCAATCTCGATGGAGGCGCCCTTGAAGAGCGAGTACACCCCGATCACGGTGCTCGCAGACGGCTCGTCGACTCTGACAACCCGGTCGCGCGTGTCCCGCCAGATCCCCAGCTTCTCCTGATCCAGTTCGGTGATGTAGACATTGACGCGGACGAGGTCATCGAATGACGCACCGCCCGCCTTGAGAGCGCGTTCGAGCTCAAGGTAGGTGAGTTCGATCGCGCGCGCGAAGTCCGCGGGCACCGAGCCGTCCTCTTCGAAGCCCACCGCGCCCGATACGAATAGCAAGTCCCCGGCGCTGACCTTGACACTGTCGGCGATACCCGGGATGACGGGCGCTGGATTGTGAGTGATTCGTCCGTTGGCCATGTCCACTCCTCAGAAGGTGAGAGGGAGGACCGTCCGCCGCGTCGACGTACTCGAGAGCTCCCTAGATCTGTTCAGTCAGAACGATCATACATGGATCCAATTGTGAAGTGGTACTCAAATCCCCCTCAGGCCCGCGGTGGGATTATCGTGTCGTCCTGGCGCAGAACCTGACGCACGGATTGCAGTCGATTGATGTGCGCGGGTGCCGGCTGCCCGTCGAACTGTAGAGGACTCTCGCCCAGCGGCCCTGTCACGAACCAGATCCCACGAGCCGCCCGGTCCGTGTCGTTGCGGTACAGGTGCGGACGGTGCGAGTCGAAGCATATTGAGTCACCCACATGCAATGTGAACGAGTCGAAATCGAGGAGGAGCGTCAACTCACCCTCTATCAGATACCCGTACTCGGTCCCAGAATGTCGCATGAGCTTGCCTTCGGCTGAACTGGATGCACCCGGCTCATACGTCATAATCAGCGGATCGACCCCACGGTGCCCGGCATTCGCGAGTCGCTCCCAGGTGACACCGTTTTCCATCTCGATGGTGGGATTCGCCTCTGCGCGTTGTACTCCGAGGCGCTGAATCTCCCGCAGCGCAGCGGTCGGCGCGGCATCCGACGGGACGATCTCCAGCAGCTCGTCCAGGGATACGTTGAGGTGCGACACAAGTGCGTACAGCGTCGTGACGGAAGGATGGATCTTCCCAGTTTCTACTTGCGAGAGCATGCTCGGGGAGACCCCTATCGCTGAGGCAACCGCACGCAGACTCAGCTTCTGCTCTTCACGTGTTGCGCGGAGTCGTCGGCCCAGTTGCTCCTTCATGTCTCCTCCTCCATCTCTGGTCGGTTCGATCACAGGTGCGGAAGACGGAAGGTATTGAGTGTCGCTTCCGGACTTCGGCGGTTCGGGCTGGTTGGCGGTGTCCACACTCCGAGAATAGCGTCCTGCTGTCGTAGAACTGTCCAGGCGTTCAGTGTTCCTTGACGCACCGAACGCCTTCTGCGAGGCTGGACGGGCTACTGGGCGCGTTGCGTGGCCCGGAGGAATCTCATCGAAGGAGAGACTAATGACTGACGATGTTCGCATTGCGACCGTGGAAATCGCGGGCCCCGGGCGGAATCTTCTCAATCCCGAGGTGCTCCAGAGCATCGAGGACCAACTAATCGCTGCGGCAAATGACGCGGCGGTGGCCGGCATCATACTGACCGGAGCCGGCGACGATGCGTTCTGCGGCGGCCTTGATGTGCCGGCGATCAAGGCCGGCGCTGATCCCGTTCCCTTTTACCAGGGCTTGATCCGCGTGCTCAAGCTGCTGCCGACCTTGCCGAAGCCCGTTGCCGCAGCCGTGAACGGAGACGCTCTGGCGGGCGGCGCAGGATTCGTTGCTGCCGTTGACTATGTCGTCTCCGTCCCGGACGCGAAGATCGGCTCTTACGAAGTCAGCGTCGGAGTATGGCCGATCGTCGCTCAAGTCGCCCTCATCAAGAGGCTTGGGGCCCGTGCTGCGATCGAGAACATCGCCAGCGGCGAGCCGTTCACGGCGGAACGCGCGCGGGAGGTCGGGTTGGTCAATGCGCTCGCACCTGCTGACAGGGTCATCCAGGCAACCGAGGACTGGCTTCGATTGGTCGCCCGCGGCGGTGCCACGGTTGCCGGCGGGCGCCCGTCTGTCTATCAGGTCGAAGAGATGGCCTATGGCGATGCACTGGACGCGGCGCTGCACAGCATCACTGCGGCCTACGCCAAGTAGCACACACGTTTCAGGCGGTGGACGAGCTTTCGTCCACCGCCTGAAACGTGGGTGCTACCGGTCAATCCTGATTTCAGATAATTGCTGAGCGCTCTCCGACCTGGTGCCAGCTTCGGTTCATGAAGACGAGTCCTTCGCGCTCCGGTTGCTGATCGAGTTCTGCCGCCGTGTAGTTCGACTCGATCGCCTGTGCGATCACGATGGTCGATCCGCTCGCCTCCAGCCGATTCACCACCCGCGCGCGGATCCACGTGCGAACCGCATCAAACACCACTTCCCCGGTTGGGAGGCGGGACCAGATGGTCGAGTCCGCGAATCGGTCGATTCCGCTCGTCGCGCCAAGTTTGGCGATCTCGATGCTGTCTGGGCCGATGAAGTGGACGACGACAGTATTGGCATCTTTCAGGACGCGCGCACTCGAGGACGACGATGACACGGAGAAGATTAGCAGCGGCGGATCGGCGCTCATAGAGGCGACCGATGTGGCCGTGAGGGCGACTGGGCCGGTTCCTGCGTCTGCCGTTACGACGGTCACGCCAGCAGGATGCCGACGGAAGATCGCCCGGAAATCGTCTGCGGAGAGCGTGTCCAGGACCAGAGCGCCACCCCCACTGCTCGACTCCTGCGCGTGCTTCGGGGTAGGGCTTTCTGACGTCATGACTTCTACCATCCTTGGTGTGTGTCCAGCCGGTTCTCGTATGTGCCATCGCAGCGAACACTTTATTGTGACTTCTCACATCCGGGCCTTGTGTCCAGCCAGCATTTCAAGACCGGCTCGTCGCAGCGACCTGTGTTTATTCTGACTTACTTTTTATCGGAAGTCCAGCCTTGTGCGCGGGGTTGAGTTTGACGAATCACCGAGTCAGGTCGCTGTGAGGGCCGTCCCTCCCGCTAGTCGCCGGACTGTTGATCTGACCGATCAGGATGGTGTCGGCGACGATTACTCGGGGCTTGTCGACGCGAGTCCGGTTGGGGCCGGCTGTCTACGCAGGGGCGGTCCCGTCACGAACCGCGGTGCCCAGATCATCGGCGTCCACACGGGAGAACCTGGGTGTCCCTTAGCGTCGGGCGACGACGTGAAACGGGGCGCCCCATGACTCTCCGCCCGATAGCGAGCGCCTCTGCCCTGCGGGTGACGATGCGTCATAGACACCACGAAGACCTACCAGCCGGGGCCGCTCCCGCGAACAGGACACACTCGATGTCGTCTTGGCTGCGCCCGACCGCCTCGAGGCAGTCAACCCCACACGCGAAGCAATTGCGTTCGCCGCCGCATGGAAGCACCCGAAGCCAGGAGAGTCGGAAGCCGTTTCTGCGCCAGGCCGTCCCCGCGCGCCCGCAAGGCTGGATCAGCTGGAACGATCGCCGACCGCTTGCGCGAAGCGCGTTAGCGCCACTCCCACCACACAGTGGGAAGTGCCTCGAGCGCCGCGACGGCCTCGTACGACCAGGAGCCGGCAAGGTCGAGCGTGGCGCCGGTCGCTTCGTGCTCGCGCAGTTCGAGGAGTTCAGCGTCGAGAATCGAGGGATCTTCACCCCGGCGACGCGCTCGATCCCTCGTCGATCCGCGCGAGCAGGGAGACGGGTGCTGCATCCGTCCGCTATCCGAGCAGGAGGTAGGACATCGTCATCGCACCAGTTCGCTATCCGGTGCCCGGCATCTTGCCAGGCTCGTCCGGGTCGGACGAGAGGTCAATGGCATCTACCTCAAGGTACTCACCGACAAGACTGGTTCGCTCATCGCCGCGGCTGCGCAATCGGGTCTGATTTTCGCGATGGGCCCGGCAGAGCTCGAGCGGCCGGTCGTCGTGTTTGGGGAGAAGGACGGGGTCGCGTTCCAGCTGCTCGACGGCTCGAAAACATGGTCGTGGACGCGAATTCATCGCTCGCCCTGCCGAGCGATGATCTGGTTCGCGCGAGAGAACAGCGAGTCGCCGGTGAGGATCGCGACGTTGTTGGCCCTCGCGCGCGTCGACCGCCTCGTCAAAGAGGTGGGCGTCACCGACCGAATTGCCGACGCCGCGAGCCGCTACCTCTATGAAGCCGTCGGCAAGCGGGTGCGGCCGGCGTTGGCGCTCATCACCGCAGCTGGACGATGTTGAGTATCGATGTCATCGAGGACGCGACAGCACTCGAGATGATGCACCTCGGTTCGCTGTACCACCACGATGTGAAGGATGCCCCTGACAAAATGCCGTGCGGTACCCAGTGCGCACGCAGTTTGGCCCGCCTTCACCAGCGATGCGAGTTCGCTGGATCGCTATGCGGTGAGTGTGCGGACGAAGAGACCCCAGTCCGGCGAGGAGAAGCGATTACTGCTTTGGACGTCTCCCTTCTCGTTCGGCCATATGGATCCAAATGCCGATTGTTGGGGGAGGGGCTGGTTCGGGATCGAAGTGGCTCCCATCCCGAACCAGCCGGGGGCTCAAACCAGAGGCGTAACGGAATCCCCATCTTCGCGGCCGAGAAGGGCCTTCCCGTAAAGCTCGTAACCGAGCGCCGGAAGAACGAACGCGTGCCGTGACGCGACTGCCTGGTCACGCCAAAGGCGCTGCAACGGGTTCACTTCCGCGAAAGCTCCCGACCCGTGCGCGGTGAGCAACATCTCAATGGCGCGAGCGGTGTGCTCGACGATCCAGCCCACGTACGCACGATTTCGAGCTCGGGTCAAGTAGTCCGGATAGACGCCCTGAGCAGCGGGGATGTCGATCTCGTCAGTGGCGCGGTGGGCGAACCCTTCCGCAGCTTCCAGCAGCAGCGCGGCCTTGGCGATGTCGAGTTGGAATGCGATCGAGTCACTCTGTCGCTCGAAGCTTGTGTATGCGATGGCTTTCGAGTCTGCCTTCGAGATCACCCTCTCTAGCACGGCACGGCCCATGCCGAGCTGCGGGCCGACGAGAATGATGTTCAGCACGGGAATCCACCCCGCCCGGTAGACCGCGGGAGTGTCCTCGGTCGTGCCAGGGTAGGTGCCTCGCAAGGCAGGTTCCCCACGCATCACACGGTGATCGGGAACGAAAACGTCAGTCGCGCTGAGCGCGTTGCTTCCGCTCGAACGCATGCCGGCCACATGCCAGATGTCCTTGAAGCCGAGATCCGAGCGCGGGATCAGCAGTTGCGCGGTGTCAACGAAGTCACCATTCTCGTCGACGAGCTCGGCCCCGAGAATCGCCCACTGCGTGTGCCACGATGCCGAGTTGTAGCTCCACTCCCCGCTGACGAGGTACCCACCATCAACGCGCTGGGTCTTACCGTTTGTGGCTAGGACCACGGAGACCTTTGCGTTGCGATCCTCACCCCACACATCATCCTGCGCCTTCTCGGGATAAAGCGCGGTCAGCCAGTTCGCGATGTTGGTGAGCGCGACGACCCAGGCAGTCCCGCCGTCGCCCTTGCCGACGGCTGCGCCCACGTCGACCTGCGCACGAGAATCACCTTCATATCCTCCATACTTGGCTGGCTGCGTCACCCGGAAGGCTCCGATTGCCTCGAGGGCATCGATCGACTCCTGCGACACGCGTCGTTCTGCTTCGCCTTGCGCTGCGTTCTTCTCAATCAGCGGGCGGATCTCATCGATCCTCTCCAGGAGGGCGGAGATGTCAGGGGGCAAACTGCTATCGACCATGGAACGGTCTTCCTTTCGCTCTGAAATGGTTAGTGAAGTCTTCTGTAGCTCACTGCAGTGGAACACCGTTCAGCTCGCACCGGGTTCGGACAGGGTCTCGGTTCGCCCTCCCGCGATCTACTGGATATCCGAGGAGGATCGGGGCAGCGTTGTCGGCGCATCGACGCCTCCTTCCTCAACCCTGAGGTCAGGTTCAGCGCACGGATGCACTTTAGTCCTACCTGACGTTTTCACAGCCTGTGTAGTCACAATAAACGAGTGCAAGTTCCGAAAGCAACACTCGGCTTTACAGCCCGCCCCGTTCATGGGTCAGTCGCCGCCGGTTCAAGGCAGCTCATCTCCGAGCTTCCCGAAGCGAGCGGCCTGGTGGTCCTCGCGCCGATCAACATCGCATAGTGGCCGTTAGTCTGGCGCGATTTCGGCAGCAGTTCACCAGGCCGGATCGCCTCGACTGACACCCCTGTGGAGTCACGCGGGTCGCTCTCTGAACCTGTACAGGAGCTTCGACCGCGAAGCCCTGCTGTTCAATCGGCACAAGTGACTGTCGTGACCATTCGAACAGGATGTGTGCTATGCATCGAGATGGAGTGATGACCAATTGCTGGCCCCTGCAATACCGGACCCTCGGTCTGACGCGTGGCCTACCGCTGAGAAACTCAATGGCTGAGGGCACGACCACCGCGTCGACGACCGAAGCGGCGTCCATGCCCTCAGCGGTTGAGCCTTCGCTAAATCGGCATGACGAACTCGTCGATGCCGAGCAGCGACTTCCCGTACGTTTCCTTCGAAACGCCCACGTTCACCAACGCATGACGGCTTGCCGTTTCCGAGTCCCTCCATATCTGCTGAAGTGGGTTCACCGAGGCAAAGGCGGCCGAACCGATAGCAGTGAGCATTTTATCGATGGACTCTCGACATAGCACCGCTATGGTCGCCGCATCCATCCGAATACGTGCGCGCGTTGCCCAATCGATTTGACCACGATTGGTTACCGCGGCGGCATCGATGTCATAACTAGCTCGCCGCCCAAGCATGCGTGCAGTGTCAATCGCGTTCGCAGCCTCGGCGACCGCAATCTGGTTCGTCGGCGCGTCGCTCCCCTTTGCATACTTTGTGTTTGTGACGCCGCGCGTCGGAAGCTTTTCGAGAGCATAATCCAGAGCTGCCTGAGCAAGTCCGACTTGAGCCCCAACGAGCACTAGATCGTGGTTGGGGACCATAGGCGTGAGATATTCGAGCTCATCGGTGAACTCGGACGCGTAGTTTCCTTCGACTAGATTGTCAAAGCTTTGAGTGCGGTAGTCCGGCGCGAAAACCTCTGTGCCGACGACTGTGTTGCTCCCAGAGCCACGCATTCCTGCGACATACCACGTGTCTTCAAGCGTGACCTCGTCCATCGGAACGAGAGTCATCATCCGTACCGGTGCGCCATCAATCTCGACGACGAACCCGAGCTCCGCCCATTGTGCGTGGAGGGACCCTGACGCGTACGGCCAACGGCCGCTGATTACATAGCCACCGTCAACCTTGCGCGCCGATGCGGTAGGGCCGGCAGCAGGATTCGTTACAGTGGTGATGCGTGCACGCGGATTCGCGCCCCAAATGTCGTCCTGGGCCTCGCGTGAGTAGGTGCCGACGTCCCAGGCGTTTGAGTTGAGCAACGCAAACGCCCAAGCTGTACCCCCATCTCCCCGTGCGATTTCGGCGGTGAGCTCGAACAGCGTTCGAAAATTGCTCTGGAATCCGCCATAGCGACGAGGAGTGCAGACCTGGAAGAGGTCAAGTTCTTCCAGCCCATCGATCACCACTTCGGAGACACGGCGGTCACGATCGCTGTCTGGGGCATGTTCATGGATAAGTGAGTAGAGCGATTGGGCGCGGCCGAGGAGGTCAAGGTTCGGCTGTGAGATTTCTGGAACGAACGAATGCGCACCATCTGACGCCGCAGTAGCCGATTGGACAGATTTCATTTGGATCCCTCTCCTTTGATAGACGACCATGTGTCGGCACCCTCGCCGACATCAGTCCTCATTGATCTCGTTCACTATAAATGAACATCTTCACGTGCGCCAGATGCGAGAAGGATTCCTTCCGACGCGGACTCCGCCGGCGAGACCTCGTGGGCCGTCCGTGTGAATTTAACCATCGACCGCCCCACAATTGCGCGACGAATCCACCACGCGCGGAGGGCGACCGAATCGAATTGCGAGGATCTGCGTATCGATCCCTCGGATGACCCGATTGGCCGATCATGCGGTGGTTTGAGCGCGAAGAGTCCATCGCCGACCTGTGCAAGACTGCCGTTTGTTGTGCGCGTCAGCACTGCTCAAGCCGGCGATTCCCGACGCTGCTCGCTCCTGAGCGATCAGTTCCGTGCGGCCAGGCGCCGGCCGGATCGGCCGTACAAACAGCCGGATCGCGTCTGCCGCGACAAGGCACACTCGTCGAGCGTGATCCGTAGGCATCTATATGGGCGCAGCATCATCGCCGACACCTCGAACCCTCTCCTCAGCACGGACACCGCACACGCCGCGGACTGAAGGGTGGCCGGCCAGTGAACGACGACGTCGACAACTACATGGCCCGAAACACCGTCGAACGAGGATGAACGAAGACGATAGGCGATGGCGCGAACCCGCGGCCGGTTACGACAAGCTCGCCCCCACTTGCCGCTGCGGGCGCTCTTCTCGGGCCCCATCGCTTTCTGGCTGAAGCGGTTAGGAGACGTGTCTCGATGCGGAATAGCTTGCAAGCCGCACCGTTCAGTGGTTCTTGACAACCAACAGAGTGTTCTGCGAACATAAACAAAATTTGGACGCTGACGTGCTTCGTCCCAGTCGAAGTAGTTGCCTCGCCTGCCCGAGCGGCTCATGTGAGCGCCGCCGTCCCTTCATGGAGAGGAAGATCAATGACGCTGACCAACACCGAGGTTCCTGGCTTTCGCGCAGGTAAGTGGGTTCTCGACCCAACTCACAGCGAAGTAGGCTTCCACGTTCGTCACATGATGGTCTCGAAGGTTCGGGGCGCTTTTGGTGTAAAATCAGCCACTCTGATTGCGTCTGACAATCCCTTGGATTTCGTCCTCCACGCTACGGTCGACGCAGCATCCGTAAATACGAACTTGCAGATCCGCGACGACCATCTTCGATCGGTCGACTTTCTCGACGTCGCACGATTCCCGACGATGGAATTTGTATCAAGCGGCGCTCGAGTGAGCGGTGATGAGTTTCTCGTCGATGGCGAATTGACGATCCGCGATGTGACTCGGTCTATTACATTTCAGGTCGAGCTGGGCGGATTTGGCTATGACACGGACAAGGTGTATCGAGCAGGCGCTTCTGCGAAGACAACCATCGATCGAGAGGATTTTGGCCTGACCTGGAGCGCGACGCTCGAGACAGGTGGGCTTGTGGTTGGGAAAGAAGTGACGATTCTCCTGGAGTTGGAAGGTTTTCTCACCGAAGAGTGACTTGAGTGGGATGTGCTCGCACCCTGCGGATTTCATTCCGGCCAGGTTGGCTTCCAGGGTTACGACGACGTGCCCAGCTACGACCTCGATTCATTCGCTCGAGTGGTTTCGGTGTCCCCCAACACAACGATCAGGTGTGATGATCTTGCGGCCTCCGTCGAGCCAGTACGCCTGGTGCTCGTTGGGCACTCGGTGCCCAGCTGGGCTGAGGTCCCAGACATGATCCAGTCGAGCGGGTCGAGATCGAGACGCGCGGAGAACCGCTCGGTTCAATTCATCATCAAGGTCCAGCCCGCTGAAACGAATGCGCGCCAACGAGCTCAGTTGGGTCATCGACATCCATTTCATGCGGCTGAGCACGCTCAGTCACGAATCCGGCCGATCCAAGAAGTGACCGCGGGGGATGCCACGACCATGTCAGCGCGAGAGGTCCGACCCGTCAAATGCTGACCGAACCACGACACGCGCGTCTGCGTCGCCGCGGCGTCGTTCGGTGTCCTTCTGCCGAGCGATCGGGGCGGGTGCTCCGCTGCCATTCATCGCGTCATTTGCGGCGAGAATCGCCTGTTCGTGAACGTGACGGGCCTCGACATACTCACCGACACCCGCCACATACTGTGCCACAAGCTGCTGCCGCGCCGCGACTATCGGCGCGGCAGTCAACACGGCTTCGGGGTGTCCGTGCGTGCCGGCGTCGTCATCCGCAATGCGGCGGTCCAGCTCGATCAGCGCCTGTTTCGTCGCATGGAGCCCCTTATTCAGTTGCTCCAACTGGTATCGCTCGAGTTCGCGACTTGGACTTTGTTGAGCGCTCCACAGGTCGGGCGGGGTATCGGCAACGTTGTGGGGGGTGCGGGCGGCGCGTCCCAGCTCGATGCGGGCAGCGCGGATGGAGTCGTTGATGCTGACTTCACGGAGGCCGCGGAACATACTGTCCGCGATCTGCGCGCGGGCCGCGGCAGCGGTGGGGGCGATCGCGAGCGCTTCGTTGCGAGTGCGGCCTCGAGTCATTCCAACGTAGAGGCCGGCCGCGTCGACACCCGGCCCCACAACGGCGGCATCCGTGGTCTCGCCCTGAATGCCGTGCACCGTCGACGCGTACGCGAGATGCACATGGTCGGCTGCGTACTCACGCGTGACCGTGCGGACGTCGGCGCTGTCGTTGAGGCTGACCAGTTCGATCCCGGTGCAGGTGAGCTTGCGGATGACCCACAGGGCCCTGTTCTCGACGTTGGCGTGGCGGTCGTTGCGGCGGGTTTGAACGATGTCGCCTTCAAGGAGTCGCTGCTCCGCCTGTCCCACCGCGATCCGGCTCAGCGCGAGCTGCCCGTGGTCGATGCGGCGTTGCTGGATGGCTTCATTGATCGCGTCCGCTTCCTCGTTCGTGCTGGTCACCAATGCCATCCGACGCTGGCCCGCCGAGGCGCGGAAGTACGCCTCCACCATCACCTCGCGCGCCTGGGCTTGGTCTGCGACACAGTGGATGAGCCCGCGAGCGTCGAGGTCGGACGCGACCGCGAGCGCCTCATCCTTGGAACCTGGTTCACGCATGCGCAGGGTCAGTTCGGCGTACTCCGGGTCGTGGAATCGATGTACGACGGTGAGTTCGACAACGGCGGTGGCACGGCGGGTCATCGTCGCCATCGCACCGGAGTGTCCGACGGGCCGGGCCTGGAGGTGGTCGCCGACCATCGCGATCCCGGCCCCGGTCTCGGCCGCCACGATCGCGAGGGCGTTCGCGGTGTGTAGGTCGACCATGCCGGCTTCGTCGACCACGACTCGATCCCCCGCCCGGAGTGGGAACCGGCGCGGCCCTGCGTAGCGAAGCCCGGTGGTCGGGTCGATTTCGTCCCGATGGAGTCGGGTCCAGACATCGGCACCCGACTCGTCACGCCCCCAGCGGAACCCGTGATCGCTCAACAATGCGTGCAGGCTTGAGGCAGACGTGCCGATCTCTCGGCCGGCGACCGAGGCGGCCTTCTTCGTTGGTGCGACCACCACCATCCGGTCGCCGCGCTGCGAAAGCGCCTCTTTTGCGGCGCGCAGCATGGTCGTTTTTCCAGCGCCGGCAGGCCCAGTCACCGATACCAACCTGTCGGTCCCGGCGATTGCGGCGGCGGCCTGCACCTGGCGGCTATCCAGTTCGACGTGCTCTCGCAGCACCGCTTCTGCCGCGGCGACGATCAGGGTGGGCTCAACCGCGGCGCCCGCCCGAGTGAGGGCGTCGAAGCGCTCGGCGAGCTCGGTCTTGAGTGCGGCTGTGGTCGATGCCATCAGCCGCTTCACGTGCGCGGGCCGTTCCTCTTCCGCAGCCAGCAGATCCACCGTCAGCGTCAGCGCGCGCTCGATGATCTGCTCGAGCACGGGTTGGAGCGATTCGCGGGGGACGACGATCCCGGTTGCCGCGAGGGCGCGGGTGGCGCCAGCGTGCACGTCGACCAGGCTGAACCGGCCCCCGCAAGACGCGGCCCGCGCGTCTGCATCCACAATCGCCCGCGCCGCCAACAACGCCACATCCAGATCCTCGATTGTCCCGGCCTGCACCGGCACCGGGGCACGACCTCGCAGGATCCCCGGGTCGATCGCGGCCAGTTCGCCTGCGATGAGTTCTTCCCAGGCAGCTTCGTCGAGATCACCAGGCTTGTTTGGTCGGGCTTTCGCCCACGCCAGTCGGTCGATCCGGTGCATCTGATCTGGGCTTGGTTCCTGCCCCGGGTGCGCGGTTCGCCACTCAACCAGCAGTACAGCCCGGTTTGCCTCGATCTGCGTCGACCGGCGCGACAGCGGGCGGACCGCGTGAGCGAGCTCCGCGATCTCGCCCTCGGCGTTCAGCGTGAATCCGTGGCGGGCCAGCGCCGCGACCCATTGCGGGTCGGTGCGGGCGGCGAGTTCGCCTTCGGCGTTGATCAGGGTGTGCAGCCTCATCGCGACCCGGGAGTCCACGTTGGACCACTTCCCGTCCTCGCCCTGCACCTTCACGCTCAGCCACAGATGCCGATGAACGTGCGGGTCCAACGCCCTGGAACGACGATGCTGCAACTCGACAACCTCGACCCGCTGCAAGGGCTCACGGAACCTGCCACCCGCGCCGCGGCGCGCGTTCAGCTCGGCCTGCCAAGTCGTGATGATCCGATCCCGCAACCGATCCTGCAGCGCCTCGAACTCGCGTGCCAGGTCCGGGGCGATCAGTGCGGCGATGCTGAATGATTTCGGTGCGTTGATCGTGCCATCCAGAATGAGGTCCGCATCCGCGGAACTCAGATCGCGCCCACGCCGCTCCCCGGACTCCGGATCGCACCCATCCACCCAACTGCGCAACTGCATCTCGTCAAGCGTGTCCGTCGAAATGACGCCCGCCGTAACGATGAATCGTCGGACGCCGGCTGCCGCATCCCCGTATCCGGCGAGCGCATCCACACCAACGGTCGCGCGCAGGTGCGAGTCACACGAGCCCTTCAACGCATAGCCCAGCGCCTGTCGAACCCCCTGCGATCCGACACCTCTCTTCCAGCGCTCGAGACCTCCTCGCACCCGAACAGCGTACCGCTTTTATGCTGAACTCGAAACGAGTTCCACAAAAAGTGCCTGCGTGCATTGCTATCTTGGGTCGCACTACTACTGTGGTGGTTGCCGTTCGGGTTGACTACGGGTTGGGTCGGTCCATCGATGTCTGCGGTCAGCTCGCTAGCCTGGCAGCCTTCATCGCTGGCTGGGATGGCAACAGGCCGACCTAGGTGATTCAGGAACTCTCGAATGGACTCAAACCTCCCGATTGCCGACGACTCGGACGCTCCGGTCGATGCAAACGGGCACGCAGAGCACAAGAGTCACCAAGCGAGGGGTGCGGCCAGCAGAGCAGAAATGACTCTGACAAATGCACGGTTTCGGATCCCGGGTGCGATCCCTGGACTGCGGACTCGTGCCTGCGGTTCCTGACTAGCTACGCGCCCTGACTACCCACGGGCTCGAATGCCGCCGGCGGGGTCCGCCCCTTCCGGCCCTTGGGACGTCACACACAAGCCAACAATTGAGCCATCAGGAATACGATCGATCGCCTGTCGCCTCGATTCAGAACTGAGCCGCCATAGAGTGATCGACTCAGGGGCTGATAGCGCAACGAGTGAAGCGACCAAGGCGAAGATCTTGGGGCCCAACGGAATGATGACGACCCGGCGGGTTGCGATCTCTCCGCCCAATAGTGCGTCAAGTCGCAGCAGTGCTTCGAGTGGTTGATCAACTCGATACTCGAGTGTCTTGCCCGCCTCGACCACGTGCAAGAGTGAGCTATTCAGCTGGTCCAGTTCGACGTCATGGTTGGGGGAATACCCGCGGGGCAAGAATGCCCAAACATCCTCGGGTTCGATGTCATCGATCACCCCGAGTGCGAGGTCACCCTCGAAACCCGCCCCGACCACACAGGTCACCGGGAGGCTCGGATCTCCCCATCCCTCGTAACCGCTCACAGCACCGTTGGTAACGACAACCTGATCGTCCACACGGGAACCTTCGAAGGTTGCAGGGGCATAAACCCAGTGCGCTTCCACCGCCGCGCCCAACTCGGTATGCAGAATCCGGATCGAGTCGGCAATTCGTTGACGCGTCATGGACGAGATGTCGACCAAGAACCGAGGTCTTTCATCCGGCGTCGCGCCATGAAATGCCGCGATCACGTCAGTCAACGTGTTCCGAAGCCGCTGTGCAAACTGATCCTCGGCTTCGACCTCAACTACAGCTCCGTGCTCGAGCGCCCAGATGCGGTTCTTCTGAAATTGCCCCTCACGCTGAGTAGGGAAAGTGAAGCCCACGAGGTGCGAGCCCTGGCTAGCCGTGCTCGCAATGAACGTTGACCGCGTTTCGTAGCCCACTGAGTAGACGACCGCCACATAGTCGATCAGCGCAATTTCGCTTGACGCAAACGATGCCACCTGGGCATGCAGTGCCGAAGTCATGTTGGCCTACTCTCTGGACGGCGGGAAGTCGAACAATGCCTGACCTCCTCGATCCCGGCGGCTGCGGCCCGAAGGGAAGTACCAAGCCCGCGCGTCACCCCTTGTAACGATTGAGCGCAGGCCCCGATGTTCGCCAAGCCGCAGCGGCAGTCGATAGCGAGGCGCGAGCACGAAAGACAAGCGGAAGAGCTCCCCTTCGAGCGTATCTGGGATCGGCCGATTTGAGTCGTCCGGAAGGTGAACAATGGCCCCAACGTTAAGCGCGATTTGGAGGGCACTGATCACATGCGGAGGTGATCGTCGATCGACTCGAAACGCAGTTACGGGGTTGTCGTCGAAGGGTCCGCTAATGAGTCGACGCCCGAGTTCCTTTCCAATCGCTTCGACGAGGTCTACGACTTGAAACAGGCGTCCGTCGTCCCCCTGTACTGCTGGTTGAGACCTCAACAGCGCGAGGAATCGATCAATGACACTGTCGATGGCCGCGCTTTGGGCCGCGCGGTCGAGCGGAAGCGTGCGCGGTAGGTCCCGTGGCAAGACATGCCCGAGCAGCGCCATCAATAGGCGGGGATTCGCATCAACTAGTGTCGCCAACCCCTCCGCTCCCGTGTAGAGATCGTGCGACTTGCGACCCGTCTGGTGGGGGCGTCGGTAGTGCTCGCGCAATACGACGATGTTTCGGATCTTCCGCACCTTTGCTGCGCGTTCGTTGGGCGTCAAATCCTGCAGTGCGTGCAGGTCTACGCCCTTCTTCGCGAGCCAATCAGCAAAGGTGTCGTCCGACTTCGCCAGGCTGTCATAGCGCTTCCACAGCCAGGACCCAATTGCGTACGGGTCCTCGTCCTCCTCAACCGACGCGAATCGCCCCGCACCGAAGACCCGACGAGATGTGAGGGCCAACTCATTGACGTAGCGTTTTCTGAGTTCGGCTTCGATGATGTCTTCCGCGAACCGTGGTGCCGCCGAGTACTGGGACGACAGACGGATGAGCTCGAAATCCTGCCCGTGAACTCCTGCTAGCGGCATATTCAACCGAGCGAACTCCGGTTGAACGGGCGACAAACTCAATTTATACAGGAGCACAGACTGACTCCCCCGCATGGCGTCCAGCACCGATTCAGTCACCCTTGGTGGGGCGAGCTCCATCTCGTCGAACAGCAGCGCCCATTGATGATCGGACTGCTGCGCGGCGGTATTGAAGAGCCGAATACACGCTTCCGCTGTGCTGAGGGTGTCTCTTATGAGCCAGTCGGGCAGCTGAGTGTCGATCTCACGAGGGCTACGTAGGAGCTCGCCATGTTCCCTGAACCGTGCCACCAAAGCGCTCACAACCGACTCGATTCGAGGGACTTCGACGCGCAGCCTCAAGAGAGACGATAGTTCCCGGACAAGAAGCAACTCGTCGGCGGGAGTGAGTCGGGCCCTCGCATGATGCGGCGTATTTTCGGGAATGCTATGGGCGCGCCAAGCCATCGTCGTGACGAGTTCACGCGCGACCTGCGTCGCGAACGCAGACTCCGCGATCACGTCGCGAATGAGCCGATCAAGTTCGTCCGTGTCCGGCTCGAGCTGCTGTTTCCAGATCCGATCAGTTGCAACGAACACACCGGTGTAGTCGATCGCGCCAACCATCGACTCCGCCTGCGTATGGTGCCATCGCTCGAGCGCCTCCGGCTGGAGCATCTTCAGCAACGTGGTCTTGCCTGAACCTCGCGGACCCGAGAGCACCGAGTGCACCGGATTAACCAGCGTAAAGAATGACTCGGGTGGCACGAACGAAGCGGCGACCTGCTGCGCCGAGTACGTTCGCGCATTAAATGACGTGAGTGATCGGTCTGCGCCAACAAACCCTCGCACGCTCACGCGATCACTCCGCTCACATCAGGGATCTTGGCCCTCAGTTCCACTATCTCGCCACTTGAGTCCCGAGCGACGGCGATCCCGAGATTATCCAGCTGACGCGCAAGGTTCTCGATGTCGCTGGGGGCGAGGAATGGGAGCTCTGGGTGCCGCATCTTCAGGTCCGCAGCCGTAAGCGCCAATCCAGGTCCGAGTCCGGCTGCTTTGATCATCCTGGCGAGAGCGGCGGGATCGATCCGCCATCCGAATCCACCTCGCCCGGGCCAGCCTGCCGCGCCCTCCGCTTCTGCCCACCCGATACTTGGCCGCCATGACCACGAACGGAACTGTGCAGCCAGACCCAGCGTTGGGACGCCCTGATCGGAGGGATCCCACAGCGTGATCAGATGGACCTGATTGCTAGCGATGGAGGATGTCTGGCCCCAGGCGAAAGCAGCCATACTCGCGGCCGAGAACACAGCCGCGCTGCCGGCTCCGCCGCGGGCGTACTGAAAATATGGGCGGTGTTTGTGTCCGTGTACCACCAGCCATGGCCCCGTTCGTTCCAACATGGCCAGAAGGTGCTCCGCCTCTCGAACTTGGCCATGCTCGTCAGTGTCGACGTCAGGCAGCTGTTCGACGTGGTGGTGCAAGAGAAGGATTTGAATCTGTGCTGGCGCGCGACCCTGCAGATCGCTCTCCAGCCTGTTGGTCGTTCGCTTCGAAACCCGTCCGTGGTCCAGCTCTTCCCCCTGCTTGGAGCTGAGACCGTGGAATGCGCTTGAGTTGACGGCGACCACACGCCACGGGATCGGCCCGTCATCGGCAGGGGCTGCCGCGTCAATGATGCAGTAATTTCTGGACCAATAGTCCGCTCG
This sequence comes from Microbacterium lacus, assembly GCF_002812805.1. Taxonomy (GTDB): domain Bacteria; phylum Actinomycetota; class Actinomycetes; order Actinomycetales; family Microbacteriaceae; genus Microbacterium; species Microbacterium lacus_A. Next base: position 23,761 of record NZ_NMUM01000009.1, read on the forward strand.
TGACGCATCGGCGTCGTGAGGGAAGAGCGGCGCGAGATCGAACAAGACTCCTCGAGGATCTATCTCGGTGCCACCGCGGGAATCCACGTCGTGATTTCCTGCTGTCGCGATCAGCGTCGACCCACGACTCCCGGCAAGGTCATTGACGTCTCGCCACGCGTCGACGAGCGCGGCTGAGTCGGCCTTGTCGGTGATATCACCAGCGCAGAGAAGCAACGTAGGGAACAACTTTTCGCGTTCAAGCACATGTCGCAAGCCAACGATCGGGTGATTGCGTTCATCCCGCGTCGTAGTTGTCGTGATCCACGATCCAGCCTTGTCGCCGGGGGCGCTACTGCTCGCGTGAAGGTCGGACACGACAAGTATCGAGATGAGCGGCTCGCTATCCCCAGGGACTGTCAAGCCTTCCGGCCCGCCGTCGTTCTCCGGCACGGGCTCATCGTATAGTGCTGAGAGCACAAGGCTGACAAGGCGCCGCTCGGGAGTGTGTCGCAGAATCGGAATCGCATCGATGATCCGCTATATGGGCACCAAGCGCCATATTTCCGGCGCCGTGCGAGAAGCCGTGGAGAGCATCAGTGAGGACGGGCCGATCCTTGATCTCTTTGCTGGGATGGGGAGTGTGGCAGATGAGTTCGTTGGAAAGCGCCCCGTCTACCTGAATGATGCTTCCGAGTTCGTCGGTGCAATGCTCCGAGCACGCTTCGGACCGACGAGTTCCCCCCCTGCCCTCGATCGCGGAGTCTTCGATGCAACGATGCAAGAGTCCCGAGATCGACTGACCCAAGAGTTCTCTGCTCAACTCGAGATCGAGACGGCTGCGTTGAACGGCGACGTCGCCAAGCTGCAAAGCTATGTTCGACGCGCGAAACACGTGGGTACCTCAGCCACCGCTCGCCGGGCCGCCGTCGACGCATCAACCTGCGCTGGCGTCGCTAGATACAAGTTGGCTTCGCTCTATTTTTCCGCGGGATACCTGAGTCTGCATCAGGCGATTGAAGTCGATGCGCTCCGCTTTGCGATCGATTCCTACCCGGATCAGTCTGTGCGCGACGCCCTCATGTCGCAATGGCTAACGTCGATATCGGCCGTCTTGAACTCCCCAGGACATTCCGCGCAATTTCTTAAACCAACCCCTTCCGGCGGCTATGGCCGAGTCGTGCGAGCCTGGAGCAAGAGCGTTACCGAAAAGTTCTGGCAGGTCGGCACCGTCAATCAACCTCACAGCCTCGCCAGTTGGCGAGCGACGACGCGAGTAACGACGGTTGACGCGCTCACCCTTCTCAGATCCGGCGGAGCCACCGATGCGTCAGTCATCTACGCAGACCCGCCGTACACGCGCGATCAATATGGTCGGTTTTATCACCTGTACGAAACCCTCTACAAGTATGATTTTCCGACTTCGCGCGGATCAGGACGGGTCCGAGCAGACACGTTTGTGTCTGGGTTTTCACGGAAGACCGAAGTAGAGACGAGCATCCGCGAATTACTCAGAATCTCGGCTGCCTCAAGCAAACCCATTGTTCTCAGCTACCCCAAGAATGGGCTTCTGAACCAGGCGGGTCGCGATCTCCACGTCCTGGCTCGCGACTACTTCGAGTCCGTCACGGTCGAATCCATCTCTACCAATCACTCCACTCTCGGGGGCTCGTCTGGATCACGTAGCAAGGCCGCGACGGAGCAACTTGTCATCTGCCTCTGAAGAGTCGGTGCCGAGTCGGTTACGCACGCGGGTTCGCGCAACTTCTACTCTGCGGGAACATTCCGAAACTCCCGTCCTACCCTTTACCGCGCCGGGCTTAGCATAGGCGCGGAGGCAATGGTGACTGAGATCTCGTCGTGGCGGGCGAACGATGTCGTGGCGTACGAACTCTTGCGAGAGTCGGCGTCAACGCTCACTGCGCTCCTAACCTATGCCGCGTCTTCCGATGTGTCAGCGCCAGACGGCGCGCGACTGGAACTCACACAGCTCCGCCGCGATCTCCTGACAATCGACGGGTACGATCGCGCACGGGTGAACGCCCTCGCGGCACAGATCGATGCTCGAGTCAGGGAACTCTCGGGAGCATCCAGATGACCGACGGGGACATCACCGAGGACCAGCACCGCGAAATCCTGCGGCGTGACATACTCCCGCTGTTGTTCCCGCAAGACACCATAGGCGGGGCCAGGGCTTTCGTTCTCCTCAGCGGCCAGCCAGGGGCAGGCCGGTCTCGCGCGATTGCGCCCCTCCTCGCTGAGCATGGCGGTGCCCTCGCGGCCGTTAGCGGCGATGAGCTACCCGCATTCCATCCAGCCTTCCGCGAGCTCTCTACTGCGCGTTCGGCCGATGGCGCACGAGTCCTTGCCCGGGCGTCGGCGGGCTGGGTGCGCGACTGTATTCGCTACGCACGAGAGAACCATCGTTCGCTGCTGCTTGAGGGTACATTCCATGATTCCGCCGTTGCCACTGCGATAGCCGATCGCTTCGCCGCGGCGGGTTTTGAGACCCGCTTGGTGGTTGTCGCCTCGCGTCGCGCGGAGAGCCTCTTGACCGTGGTGTCACGCTACCTGCGGGAAGTACAGGCCGATAGTCCGGCGCGATATACGAGCCGCGAGGCACACGACCGCGGATTCGACGCGACACGAACACTTGTCGCAGCTGTCGAGGATGGAGCGTTGGTGAATCGCCTGACGATCCTCGATCGCGACGGCGATATGGTCTTCGACGCGCGCGGCTCAGATCGGGATGATCCGTTCCGAGGCGCAAGCATTGCTCTCGCAGCTGCGCAGTCGGCGCCGATGAGTCGATTCGCGGCGACGCAATGGCTGAGTGAGCTGCATCATGTGACGCAGTTCGCCCGGTCGCGTCGTGATCTACCGCGAGGGGTGACGGAGTTGCTGGTGGACCTACATGAGACGTCGCTGCGGGAGGTGATTCCGGAGTTGCGGATTCCCGCAGACGGGAAGTTCGCTACGGCGATGGAGCAGAAGACGGTGGCGAACCTAGTGGCGCTGCGGCGCTCGATGCAGCCTGCACAGCAGACGGACGCCGCGGCGCCAGTGATCGTGCCCGGCGGTCCCGAGCGTGGGGGCCCGTCTCGGTGACACGTGCCATCGGTTACATGCGTGAGCTACTGCCCGGCACCACCCCGGATACCGACGAGCTGACCCGCGCGGGCGCAGAGCAGATCTTCACGGACGACGGCCCCGCGGAATCTCGCACCCGTCCAGGCTTGGAGGAGTGTCTTCACAGCCTCGATCCCGGGGACACTCTGGTAGTGACGAGCGCGGCGCACCTGTCATCCGCAGTTCCGCACTTCGTTGCGACGGTGGCGGGCTTGAGGAGACGGGGCGTGGGGTTTCGGTCGTTGAGCGAGCCGGCGCTGTGCGCAGGGGTAGGTGCGTCGGTGGATCCGGGCGAAGTGCTGTTGGCGTTGGAGGTGTTGCGGCGGCGGTTGGCGAGCTTGCAGACGCGCGCGGGGATGGCGACGGCTGCAGAGGAGGGGCGGCGGCCGGGGCGTCCGACCGTGATGACGCCGGAGCGGATCGCGATGGCGGTGGAGTTGCGGAATCTCGACCGGCCGATCACGCATATCGCGCGCGTGCTCGGGGTGAGTGCGAACGCGGTGCAGCGTGCGCTCGCCCCGATCCCGCGCACAACTAAATCTCAGCCCTAGCCGTCGAGGTCATCGAGCTCGCTGGGTGCGACCGAAATCGCGAGCCAGCTTCGGGCGGTCGCTGCCTGCTCAGGGTCGTCGTTCCAGTCGGGTTCGGTGAGCACCCAACGATGCATGAGCCGAGCGGCGGCGTCGGCGTGGTGGCCGGCGTAGAGGACCTCAGCGAGGGCTTCGGCCTGGTCGAACTCGAGCATGCAGCTGACTTCTTCGTGGCCCTTGAGGAGCCCGTCGACGACGTCGGCAAGGCGGTCGACGACGTCTTCCAGGTGATCCCTGGCGACGATGGAGTCGGGGTTGCCCGGTGTTGTCGTGTTCATGGCCGTTCCTCGCTTCTTGACTATTCGTAGCGCCTGTCCGGCAAGTGGCTTTAAGAGCGAGCGGAGGGGCGCGCAGTGCCGGGCCCGAGGATTACCGGACTGAGCGTCAGCGAGGGAGGATATGCCGCAGGGCCGGAACGGAGCAGGCCGGAGCGAGCTACGATCGGCCGCCGGGAAGGGCTCGCGGGCCGCGCCGAATCGTTCGACGGCACGGCGCTCCCATCGCCCCTTCCCTGTTAGTCCCCGGCGAGCGTTGCGAGGGTTGCGATGAACTCACGGCGGTCGGCACTCGGGTCGATGATGAGGGCTCGGATCGTGTCCGTCGTGTGGGCGAGTTGGCGTGCGGGGAGGGATCGGAGCGGTGCAATGCACCAGGCGAGGTCCTCGTCGATCGTGTACCCCGGCTCGTCGCTGAGCTTGCCGGGGTAGTACAGGAAGGCGGAGATCGCGACGCGGAACAGGGTCACTTCCGTGTCGCGTTGATCGACCAGGGTTGTTTCATTCATGTGCGGGGTGAGGGTCATCGGTTCATTCCCATCGGATGATTCGGTTGCAGCATGGGGTGCGGTGCGGCGGGGTCCAGGTGGTGCGGGTGCCGGGCGGGTTCGCGATGCCGGAGCCGTTCGTTGACTTCACGTCCGATTGCGTCCAGTCGCGCTTCTTCCACGGCTTGGAGGGTGCGGGTCGGCTTGGGGCCGGGCCGGGCGCGGTCCAGTTCCTTGTGCAGTCGGGCGAGCTCTTCCTTCTGCTCGGCGAGGTGATAGGCGGCGCGGGCTCGAAGACTGTCGCGTTTGAACGCCGCCACAAGCTCGGGTGGGGTCGCGACCGACCGGAGCGCCTCGGATAGCTCCGCCGTGGTCCATTCGCGGGTGAAGAACGCGTCCGCATCCGCCCTGTGAGCTATCCGGTCGTCTCGGGACACCCGGTGGAGCCGGCGCGGGGGCAGGCCGGCGTCGCGGCGCCGTTTCTCCCGGTCCCGCCATGCCCGCTGGGTCGCGAGCTGCCTTTCCTTGTTCCTTGCGTAGTACTCGCGGCGCCGCGCCCGTTGTTCCTCGGCATTGGCGGCGTAGTGCTCACGGCGTCGCTGCCGGTGCTTTTCGGGATCCGTCCGGTATTTCTCGCGCAGCTTCGCGTTGACCTCGTCTTTGTGCTTGTCGCGCCACCGTTGGTCGCGTTGCCGCTTTGCCTGGCGGTACGCCTCTGGATCCTTCTGCCGTATCGCGGCCCGGTGTTGCCGCTGATACTCGAGGTACTCCTCGCGGTGCTGCGCGTAGTACTCACGGGACCACGCGCGGCGGGCGTCGCGGCGTTCCTTCTCCCGGTCATACAGCCGCCGGCGGGCCTGGGCGATCTGCAACCGAAGGTCCTCGGCGTCCGGGGAGATCGGTTCTTCGTCGTTCCAGTAGTCGTCCGACATGGCCTCACCGCGCAACCGTGCCGGGCTGACCGGAGGTGACGGGCATCCACGTCTCGTGTGCGCGGGAATCATGATCATGCTGACCCAGGGAGCTATCGAAGGCGGGGCGTTCGGATGTGGCAGACCTTGGCTGTCGGGATGCTCCGTGGTCGGTCACCGCGGAGGTTTGCGAGTCCCGGACATGGGCACTGCCGGAGTCCGGGACTGCCGGAGTGCGGGAGTTCGGAAGTGCGGTGATCACGGAGCGGCGGAGCTCGTCTTCCGTAGACCCGCGCAATGTGTCCGCGTGAGCCAGGAGTAGATCGATCGCGACGCGGATCAGCGTGTTCTCTGTGATGCGTTCCGTTTTGACGCGTCGGCGCCGCATCACCGTTTTGGTGAGAGTGGAGAGTGCGGCATCCTGGTCGGCCCGCAGGCGCGCGTCCTTACGCACCAGTCGCGCAAACTTCGCCAGTCCGCGTTCCTCGACCGGCAGCTCTGTCTGCATCCGGGCGCGCACGTCACTCAGGCGTTGGCCGAGTTCGATCTTGCCCATGGTCACCACCGCCCGATGCCCGTGAGGGCGACTTGTTCGGACACCTCGAGCCCGACCCGCGTGATGTCGGCGATGGCGCCCGCCGTGTGGCGGTTGTCGCGGACCGTGGTCACCAGGTGCCCGAGCACGGGCGCGTCAGCCTGTGTCTTGTATTGACGTAGGTAGGCGTCCAGGCGCGGAATCCCCCACGTCGTGTCGAGCAGGTCTCGCCACGCCTTCAGCTGCGCAGGGATGCGGGGGTCGATACGGTTCAGCAGCACCGCATGGCGCATCTGGCGCGGCTCGATCAGGCGCGCGATGGTCCGCATCGTGGGCTCAACCGCGAGGGCTTCCGGCGTCAGCGACACGATCGCGTAGTCGGCCGCGTCCAGCACGGTCTCCAACACCGGAGTGTCTTCGAGGCTGCCGGGGGTGTCGACCAGGAGGAAGTCATACTCCGCGTGCAACTCACGCATCCGGGTGAGCACCTTCGGGTTCTGGTTGCCGGCGAAGTCAAACGGCAACCGATCCCTGATGTTCTCCGACCACCACACCGTCGACTGCTGCCGGTCAACGTCCACCACCAACACTCGATGTCGACGCGACAGCGCCGCGCCCAACTGCATCGTGACAGTCGTCTTGCCGACGCCGCCCTTCTGGTTTGCAACAGCGATCACTCGCACGGCGACCTCCTATTTGCGGAACTCGTTACGGTCTTGACAGCAGTACACTCCTAAGTCGTATAGTCAGTCAAGAGCAATCTGCGGAATGCATGTGCGGTACGGCAAACTAAGGGGGTGAAGGTCGACGTGAAGACACTCGACGGCAAGAGCATGTCCGCGCAGCGCGCGACAGAGCCGGTCGGGTCCGCACTGCGTATCGCGCCAGGGTTTGTCGCAACCACTGTCGATGACACGGCCGGCGTAGAGACGACACTCGAGGCGCACTACCTCGCCGAACGAGGCCGCTACGTCATCACCACCATCACCAACCGTGCAATCGCCACCGACTTCAGCGAAGACCGGTTGAAGCACACCGCCCCACAGGCGATCCTGCGCGCGGCCATCCCGCACTGTGTCGCATTGCTGCTCGATGACAGTGCGCAGGCGAAGTGGACGACGGTCGCGGACCTCACGACCACCGATCGGCGGATCGTCCCGCTGTGGATGGCCCAGGCGGTCGTCAAGCGTGGGATGAAGGACGAGCGCTGGCAGGTCATTGAGATCCTGTACGGCATCGCCGCACTCGCAGATCTGCCGCCCGTCAAGCTCATCGCGCTTGAGCTCGATGTCCCGGAGCGCACCGCCTCAGACTGGATCCAGAAAGCACGCGCCGCGGGCTGGCTGGTCGGCATGACGTCCAATGTCGGCCGACCTGCCGGTGGTTGATTCCCTCACACTCCCCACGACCCTCGTCGCAGTCGACGACGCGACGGCCGCCGCGATCCTCGGGCTGAGTCCCTCGCGACTACGCCATCACGTGCGCCTCGGCAACGTCGCTCCCCATTTCTCTGGCACCAAGCCGTTGTATCTGATCTCCGAACTGGAACGCTTCGTGGAGCATCTGCCGACCCATCCCGAACATCTACCCACGGTGTAGCTCAGTCGTCGGGCTGCGCGCTTGTGGCATTCGGCGGTCGAGTAGTCTGCGATTGATCGCAGACCGATGCGCATGAGACGACGCGTGTCCACCCTTGCCATAGAGGAACCATGAGCCAATCATTAAACATCGTCGTAGGTGTGACAGGTGGCATCGCCGCTTACAAGACCGTGCAGGTGGTGCGGGACCTCGTCTTGGCCGGGCATTCCGTACGGGTGATCGCGACCGAGTCCGCGTTGCGGTTTGTCGGCGCGCCGACGTGGGAGGCGATCAGCCGGAACCCGCTCTCCACGTCGATCTTCGACGATGTGGCCGCGGTGCGTCACGTCAGTCTGGGGCAACAAGCGCACGTCATCGTGATCGCTCCGGCGACGGCCAACACCCTCGCAAAGCTCGCCGCCGGCATTGCCGACAACCTTCTGGGAACGACGGTGCTGGCCAGCAACGCACCCTTGGTGGTGGCCCCAGCAATGCACACCGAGATGTGGACACACCCGGCGACCGCCGCGAACATCGCCACTCTACGAGCTCGCGGGGTGATTCTGGTCGGACCGAACTCGGGACGACTCACCGGCAACGACATCGGGCCGGGGCGAATGAGCGAGCCCGACGCCATCGTGTCCGCGACAATCGCTGCCGCATCGACTGTCGTGACGCGCGCGGCATCCGACGATCTCACCGGGCGACGGGTCCTCGTGACCGCGGGCGGCACCCGCGAGCCGATCGATCCGGTGCGGTACCTCGCGAATCGCTCGAGCGGCAAACAAGGCGTCGCGATCGCCCTCGCCGCAGCCGCGCGTGGGGCCGAGGTGACAGTCATTGCCGCGCACATGGATGCGGAACCCGCCGCAGCTCTCAAGAACTCCGGTCTCCACACAGTCGACGTGCACACCGCCGCTGATCTGGCCCGCGAGGTCGGCACCGCGGCGGGCACCGCATCGGTCGTGGTCATGGCCGCAGCCGTCGCCGACTTCACCCCAGCGCAGGTCTCTGACCGCAAAATCAAGAAGAACGCGCACGGGGAGACGCTCGAGCTGGCGCTCGTCCGCACAAAGGACGTACTCGGCGAGCTGGTCTCGCATCCGGTGCCGGGGCGGGTCGTGGTCGGATTCGCGGCCGAAACGGCGGCGGATCGCGACGAGCTCGTGACGCTCGCCCGCGAGAAGCTCTCCCGCAAACCCGCCGACCTCCTGGTGGCCAACCCCGTCGGGCATGACAAGGGGTTCGGCACGGATGACAACGAGGCACTCATCTTCGCAGCATCCGGGGCGGTCGTGGCCGAGGTCTCCGGCAGCAAGCGCGTCGTGGCCGACGCCATCCTCGACCGCGTGGTCGAGCTGCTCGACCGCGAGTGAGTTGAAACCCGAGCACCGGTCCGCTCGAGACCATGGTGCCATGATCAGCTCCGTCGATCCTGCCGCGCCCGCACGGACGCTGTACCGCAAGATCGAACGATCCCAGTGGGCAGATCTGGCACCGGGGATGGAGCAGCCCCTGACCGAGCGGGAGATCTCGCAACTGCGCGGACTCGGCGACCACCTCGACATCGACGAGGTGCGCGACGTCTACCTCCCGCTCAGCAAGCTACTCAGCCTTTACGCACGGTCCACCAGAGCTCTGGACTCCCGGACGAGCGCCTTCGTGGGGGAACCTCCCACCGCCACTCCGTTCGTGATCGGCGTCGCCGGTTCAGTGGCGGTCGGCAAGTCCACCATCGCCAGGCTGCTGCGGGATCTGCTCAGTCGCTGGGCCGACACGCCACGCGTCGAACTCGTCACTACAGACGGCTTCCTCTACCCGAATGCCGAGCTCGCGCGCCGGGGGCTCATGAGGCGGAAGGGATTCCCCGAGTCCTATGACCGCCGCGCGCTCGTTCAGTTCCTCCGACAGGTCAAGAGCGGTGCACCCGAAGTCGAGGCCCCGGTCTACTCCCACCTTCACTACGACATCGTGGATGGCGCACGGGTGACGGTGAGCAGGCCGGATGTCGTCATCGTCGAAGGCCTGAACGTGCTGCAACCTCCCCGGGACACCGACGGCGTATCGATCAGCGAACTCTTCGACTTCTCGATCTACGTGGATGCCGACACCGACGACATCGGCCGTTGGTACATCGACCGATTCATGACCCTCAGACAGGGCGCCTTCAGCAACCCGGACTCTTACTTCACCGTGTACGCCGACCTCACCGACGAAGCGGCGATTCAGACCGCGAAGGGGTTTTGGAACGGCATCAACCTGCCGAACCTCCAGGCGAATGTACTGCCGACGAGACAGCGGGCACGACTCATCCTCCGCAAGGGGTCAGACCACGCGGTGGAGAGAGTACTGCTCAGGAAGCTGTGACCCTGCTTTTGCACTTGGTGCATAAACCATCGATACTGAGCACAGGTCAGCTGTGTCGCTCGGCCATCCACACATGATCCCCCTTCCCTCACACCCACGCACCGCCCCCATGACTGTCACCGTCGTCGGCGGTGGGCGACTCGGGCGTCCGCTCGCGCGCGCACTCCGTGCTGCGGGAGCGGTCGTGCACGGGCCGATGATGAGGGGCGAGACCGTCCCTTCGGCGGACGTCGTCCTGCTGTGCGTGACCGATGGAGAGATCGCTGGCGCGGCCGACATGCTTCACGGCTCGGCGGCTCTCATCGGCTCCGTGTCTGGAGCGAACCCCCTTGCCGAGCTTGACGTGGACTTCGGGTGGCACCCGCTGCAAACCTTCGTCGGCGACGAAGGACCTGACGCGTTCCGCGGGATCGGCTGCGCCATCGCCGGGAAGTCCGTCGATGCCCTCGCGGTCGCCCAGCAGCTGGCGGACCTGCTCGGCGCCCACGCGTTCCCGGTCGCCGACGACCAGCGGGCCGCGTATCACGCCGCCGCGTCGATCGCGTCGAACTTCACCGTCACCCTCCTGGCTGCGGCCGAAAATGTCGCCGCGGGCGCAGGGCTCACCCCGGCGGAGGCGCGTGCGCTCCTCGCCCCATTGGTGCGCCGCACGATCGAAAACTGGGCAGTGCGGGGCCCGGAGGCGGCGCTCACCGGTCCGGTGTCGCGGGGCGACGAACGCACGGTAACCCGGCAGCGCGACGCGATCGCCGGACGATCTCCCGAGGTGCTCCCGCTGTTCGACGTCTTGTGCGAAAGCACGCGGGGGCTCGCTAAGAAGGGCAGGGCCACCGCATGAGAATCATCCGCGACATCGCCGAGGTGCGCGACGCGCTCCGCAACGCTCGCGACGGCGGGAGCAACGTTGGACTGGTTCCCACCATGGGAGCCCTCCACGAAGGCCATCTGTCGCTCGTGCGTCAGGCTCGCGCCGAGACTGATCTCGTCGTCGTGTCGCTCTTCGTCAACCCGACCCAATTCGCCGCGAACGAAGACCTCGGCGCGTACCCGCGCGATGAAGCCCGCGACGCGGAACTCGCCGACGGGGCAGGCGCCGACATCCTGTTCGCTCCCCCAGCAGACCAGATCTACCCGGGCGGATATGCGACGACCGTGCACGTCTCCGGGATCACCGAGGTGCTATGCGGGGCGGCTCGGGGGCCAGAGCACTTCGACGGCGTCGCCACCGTCGTAACCAAGCTGCTGCACATCGTCGCACCCGACTCGGCCTACTTCGGGCAGAAGGACGCGCAGCAGGTGCTCGTGATCCGCCGGGTGGTCCGGGACCTCAACATTCCCGTGCGCATCGTGGCCTGCCCGATCGTGCGCGAGCGCGACGGCCTCGCGATGAGCTCACGCAACGTCTATCTCGATCCCGCCGCGCGTGAGCGCGCCACAGCACTTAATCGGGCGTTGGATGCCGCGGCCAGACTCGTCGCTCAAGGAGAAACGCGAGCGGATACGGTGCTCCAGGCAGCGCGCTCCGTCCTGGCTGCCGCGGACATCGACCCGGAATACCTCGAACTGCGCTCACCCGACGATCTCCGCATCCTCGACAGCGTCGGCGACTCGGCGCTGCTCGCGGTCGCTGCGCAGGTCGGACGAGCACGCCTGATCGACAACCGAATCCTGGAGGCGACCCGCTAATGCGACGCACGATGCTGAAATCGAAGATCCACCGTGCGACCATCACGGACAGCGATCTCAACTACGTCGGTTCGATCACGATCGACCCCCTTCTCCTCGATGCGGCCGACATCCGCGTCCACGAGCAGGTGCAGGTGCTCGACATCGACAACGGCGCCCGCTTCGAGACCTACGCGCTCCCCGGCACGCCCGGGAGCGGTGAGATCCAGATCAACGGCGCGGCAGCGCGCCTCGTCCACCACGGCGACCTCGTGATCGTACTGACCTACGCCGACTACGACGAGGACGAGGTCGACTCGCACGACCCGATCGTGGTGCACGTCGATCACCGCAACGGCATCATCGACGTCGACGACGCGGTCGCCGTCCTGCGAACGCCGGCCGTGCGCTCATGAGCGCTCAGTCGGTCCCCGTGAGTTCGTCGAACGCCCGCGCACGGCGGACTATCGCCAGCCTCGCGGCGCAGAAGACCGCCGGTGAGCCGATCGTGATGGTCACCGCCTACGACTACCCGAGCGCACAGATCGCCGAAGCCGCCGGGGCCGACGTCGTGCTCGTCGGCGACTCGGCCGCGATGACCGTACTCGGATACGACAGCACGGTGCCGGTAACGGTCGAAGAGATGCTCATGCTCACCGCCGCGGTGCGCCGTGGCCTCTCGACCCCACTCCTGGTCGCCGACCTCCCCTTCGGTTCCTACGAGGGTTCCGACGAGCAGGCCATCGCGACCGCGCAACGGTTCATCAAATCGACCGGGTGCGACGCCGTCAAGATCGAACGCGGAGGATCCTCCGTCGACCGCGCCCGCGCCATCATCGGAGCGGGCATCCCCGTCATGGGCCACGTCGGACTCACCCCCCAGACCGCCGCCACGATCGACGGGTACCGATCGCAGGGGCGCACCGCCGAGGAAGGCCTCGCCATCCACGACAGTGCCCGAGAACTCCAGGACGCGGGGTGCTTCGCAATCGTGTTCGAAGCGATCCCCACTGCGGTAACGAACGCGATCACGCCACGTCTCGACATACCCGTCATCGGGATTGGCGCAGGGCCGAACACGGACGGGCAAGTGCTCGTCTTCCATGACATTCTTGGCATCTATGACGGCCACGCAGCCCGCTTCGTAAAGCGCTACGCCGAACTGCGCGGCCCGATGATCGCCGCGGTGACCGCATACGCTGACGACGTGCGCAGCCTCGCATACCCGCAGCCCGAGCACGGGTACAACCTCACCGCGTCGGAGACCACCCGATTGGATCGACTGCTGACCGACCGGAGCCACATTCATCCCGACTAGCCCGAGGGATGCGGAGCATCGCGCCCCACATACGTGGCCTGGCAGAGAGCCTTGAGCTGAGCTGGTTCCCCCGGCCGCGGCTGGCGCCGCGGGGGCGAGTACTCGAGCACGGGGCGCGTACGCCGATGACCAAGGCTCTACACCTGGGCAACTTCGAGGCTGCGGGATCGCCGAGTTGTCCGACGCGAGAGCGCCGCACCCAACTGCATCGTGACGGTCGTCTTGCCGACGCCGTCCTTCTGGTTTGCCACAGCGATCGCTCGCACGACCATCTCGTTGTTGCGGAACTTGTTAGGGCCTTGACAATAGTACACTCCTAAGTCGTATAGTCAGTCAGAAGCAATCTGCGGAATGCATGTGCGGTAAGGCGAACTAAGGGGGTGAAGGTCGACGTGAAGACACTCGACGGCAAGACAATGTCCGCGCAGCGCGCGACGCAGCCGGTCGGGTCCGCACTGCGCATTGCGCCCGGTCCTATCGCAACAGCCGTCGACGACACGGCGGGCGTGGAGACCACACTCGAACCGCACTACCTCGCCGAACGCGGCCGCTACGTCATCACCACCATCGCACTTCAGCTCGACGTCCCGGAGCGCACCGCCTCAGACTGGATCCAGAAAGCACGCGCCGCGGGCTGGCTGATCGGCATGACGTCCAACGTCGGCCGACCCGCCGGTGGCTGATGTAAAGCCTCAACCAGACGTGGGTGTTTCGCGTGTCTTCCGCTGGATTGCGCTGGGGCTTTGCGCGGCCTTCACCGGGCCTGCATTCGCAGGACGATCGCACCACTCGTCGTGGAAAACCGTCTCGCGTTCCACCGAGGACCAAAGGAGGCTGCAATGACGCTGGATGCATCACCGTTCGCCGACGTGGACGTGCGAACGCCCCGCTCCGCATACCTCGATCGGCGCGAAGCGGCAGAGTACTGCCGAGTGCCGATGTCGACGTTCGACTCGCTACGCCGCAGAAACCAAATCCCCCACCCTGATGCGGAAATGGGCAAACACATGCTCTGGAAGCGCGCGACACTCGACGACTTCCTCGAGTCCGGAGGCACCCGTGACCTCCGGTGACGGGCCTGCAAGCCGAATCGACCCCAAGACTCTTCGGACACTTCCTGAAGGGATTCGATACCGTGCCGACCGCGGGGGCAAGTACCAAGTGCGTATCTGGGGTGTCGGCCGCAATGGCGAGTGGAAGGAGCGCGCCACACTCGTCGATTCACTCAAGGAGGCGAAAGCACTTCGCGCAGACGGTGCGGCACGGCAGTTCCCCGAGGGGTCAATGAGACTCGGCGACTGGTATGAGAGATACTGGCCGACGATCCGTGACAGTGTCCGCCCCGCTACAACGCGCGCATACGAGCGCGGCTGGCGGCTGCGGGTCCAACCATGGCTCGGGCACCGCAGACTCGAGACGATCACGGCAGGCGATGTCGAACAAGCGCTCACCGAGTGGACCGGCGGGGCGTCGACCAAGATCGACGCGCTTGCTGTCCTCAGCCGTCTCCTCGACGGCGCAGTACGCGCCAAACTGATCCCGATGAATCAAGCACGCCTCGCACGGCGACCAGTCGCGGACCCACAGCTCAACCTCCGATCGCGTGCACTCACACCGGAGGAGGTCGGCGTGGTGCTGAACGCGATTCCGGCAGGCCCCTATCGCAACTATCTCGCCGGCCTCATCTACACCGGCATGCGCGCCAACGAAGCCGCCGCCCTCCAGGTTGGCGACGTCGATCTCGATGCGCGATCAATCCACGTGCACCGCAGCTTCAGCGCCGATCTCGATGGTCGGATCAAGGAATACACGCCGAAGAGCCACAAGGAGAGAGACGTCCCGATTCCGTCAGTGCTCGTCCCGCACCTTGATGACGCAATGACCGGCAAATCGCGCTCCTCGCTCGTGTTCACCGGCCCAAAAGGTGGCCGGATCAACGGGTCCAACGTCCGCAGGGCCATCAAGTGGGACGCGATCAGAGCGGTCCTAGACCGTGACGATTACCGTCTTCACGACCTTCGCCACACACTCGCTACGCTGCTGTTCGATGGCGGCGCTGCTGCGAACGACGTGCAAGCCATCATGGGGCACTCCACCCTGCAAATGACCGAGCGGTACAGCCGCGCCAGGTCGGACGCAGCGAGACGCGGTGCGGAGAGACTTGATGGCCTGTTCGGAGTGCCGCCTCGAAGCGGGCCATCCCTCTGATCACCCGCGAAGCCCTGGCGACTCGGCGGCGGGCGTCGCGTTAGATTCACCCCGATCAGCCCTGCCTTGTGGCCTTCGTGGGGCGCGCAGATTGGCGCGCGACTGACCTCGGCGAGAGCCGATCGGTCGGATGGGGCCTCGCCGCGGCGGCCTGCGAAATGGAAGAATCGGTAGCATGCAGCGCGCGGCCATCGACGACGGCGTACTCGGTTGGCGGGGACGGAATCACCGCACGATCTGTGCCGGGAATGTGCTGGGAACTCCACCAAAACAATGACGATCAACGAGGCTCAATGAGCACTCGAACCGCGGAATCACGCGGCTGATTAGCATCAACGAGTACCCAAGAAGCCCCCGCAACTAACTGAAAATCGTGAGGTCACGGGATCGACGCCCGTCGGAGCCACTGAAACCCTCTTCTGGCTTCTACAGGAGGGGGTTTCTTTATGCCCGGTCAGAGGCCATTTATCGGAATGCGGGGTAGTGCAAATGGCCGCCCACTGGCAACTGCTACTTCCATACGGGCGTCCACTGCGCCATCTGTGCCGGCAAAGTGCCCGTCACCTCCCGGCACAAATGAGCTGATGCCCCTGCGCCGCTTGATCGCATCGTCCGGGGCGTTGACGAACGAACACAAATGAGCGCCAACTGCGACGAACTGCAATCGCGTGCGAAGTGGCCGATTGGCAGTGACTGCACGATTCCCATCGCCCACTCACACCCGCAATTGCATCACCGGCGGCCCGTTGAGCATCGCCGCGATTCGCTCTTAAGAAGCTGTTGCCACTGGCGCCACACACTCGATGCGGGTCCCTCGGGGCGCAGGTTGCAAGCGGATCGTATCAACTTCCGCTAATCCAAATTATGTCAGATGACTGACATAGGCGAGCAACCTGCATGCGGCCGGTGAGCACATGCGGAGCCGCGGCGCACGATCAGGTCCTTCATGACAGGACTCAAGCGCGAACTCCCACGTTTACAGCTGTGCGCAGGTCGCTCAGGGTGACACCAATCTCGGAGAGGGAGGCACGCATCTCGTCGTACACGGGTGCTGCACCCCGTAGGTCCTCGATTGTAAGGACGGCAGCGAATCGAACACCTTCGGCTGGAAAGGATTCGGCTGCTCTCGTGAGGTATTCGAGATCGAGGCGCCAGTCGGTCGATTTGCCTCGTCCGTTTGGCATGCGTGCCGTGTAGGACTTTACCGGGTACCACTTGCCAAGCACGCTCGCCAACGTGCGTTCGTTCGCATATCGATAGCCAGAGAAGAACTCGTGCGTCGGTTGTGCGCGGCTTTCGAAGACACCGTTCTCGTCAGACTGCTTCACGGCGCCGTCGAGATTTACACGGACCATTTCGACACCGTGGGCATAGTTGATGATGGGCTCGGTCACCAGTGTGAGCTTGAGAAGGCCACGACACTTGCCGTTGGTGTCGGAGAGTGAGTCTGGCCAGCGGAACGGAAACTTCACGTTCCGTCCAGGCTGAATGGTGTCACTGAGGACGATAGTCATCCGGTGCGGCTCACCCTCGAGAGTCTCGGCGACTGTGGGAAGATGGCCGCGACCAACGAACGAGGGCGCGACGACCGCCACTTCTTTCGCGAGGAGGGTTGCGGGGAGTCTGGCGCTATGGGTTGCGAGCGCGATGAGGAGATCGCGCGACACATCGCCGGAGATAGCCGCATCCAAGGTTGCGAGGTATCGGGCCACCAGCGGTGCTGCGTAACTGGTCCCCGCAACGTCGCGGATGGTGCCAAAGGAGCTAATCGCGGTCAGGCCGGTCGCTCGTGCGGGACCTTCGGGTCCCCCGCCTCCATACGCAGCGAAATCGGGCTTGAGCGCTGACGGGGTCTGATCGCTGCGACGTGTGTATCTCGCAGGTACGCCTTCAACGCCCTGCGCGAGTCCGGGTGGATTGGTCGCGCCGACACTGACATTGACCAGACTTTCAGCTGGCGCGAGGAGCCCGTCCGGGCCGGAATGGCGGGCGAGCATCGCGTTGACCTCGGTGCTGTTGGGAGGCCATTCTTCCCGCTGCTCGGTCTCGGTCAGGTTCCCAGCCGAGATCACGAAGAGCACGTCCAGATCGAGCGCGATTCTGTCGAGTCCTTGGGCAGCCAAACTGTAGGGGGCTCCACCCGGTGCCCTCCGAAGGTTGTACGACAAATTGAAAACCCGGACACCTGCTTCTTGCTTCGCGCGCGCGACGCTTGCACGAACCTCATCAAGAAAGTCCTCGAGAGATGCGTAGTAGTTGTCGTAGGCGCTGCCCGCAGGGAGCAGATCGAGATCGTAGACGCGGCAGTCCTCATCGGGATCCAAGATCCCAGAGTTGAAGGCGCTTCCCAACGCGATCAGTGAGGCGATGGTCGTTCCGTGATTCACTCGACTGACGTCACGGTCTCCTGGCGCAAGAAAGTCTGCCCGTCCGGCGACCCACGCTGAGTTGATGAACGGTCCACCGATTCCACCGTCGATGACTCCGACTACTGGTCGCACGCTTGCAGGATCCGGCGTACGTGCGGCCGATTCCTCGCCCGTGCTTGCAGCCGGCGCTTCAGTAGAGGGCGGAACTCGGTCCTCAAGCCTCACGCGCTTTACCGACGAGCTCGCCTCGAACTCCGCCAGCCCCTCCCGGAATGGGACAGTCGCCGGTGGGTGGTGAGCGACGTCAGACGGGCCGGGCGGCGACGCTTCAAGCGCACGTCTCACGCTTGCCTCGATTGCAGGAGGCGGCGCGATAGTGAAGGTGGTCTGCAGTTCGCGTAACCGAGCAGTCAACGCTCCAACCTCGGCAAGCGTTGCCGAGCGAAGGGGCTCGCGCTCGGGAAGATCAAATAGCTCAACCTGCGCCT
The DNA here is from genome assembly GCF_002812805.1 of Microbacterium lacus. GTDB lineage: Bacteria > Actinomycetota > Actinomycetes > Actinomycetales > Microbacteriaceae > Microbacterium > Microbacterium lacus_A. Next base: position 41,661 of record NZ_NMUM01000009.1, read on the forward strand.
TCGCGGCGCCATCGATCGTCAACCAAGCATCGGCTTCGTCAAGTGTGTATCCACGTTCTTCCGCAGGTGCCCACTCCCGCACGTCCTGGATCGCACTCACTTCTGTGCGTGGCGGCGACGGACTGTACACCAGTGCGCCGGAAGCGTCCGGCCGCCACCGTTCTTCGACCTCGGCGTCAGCGACCAGATCAATGACCTCTTCGAGCTTCGTCGGCGTTATCGCGAAGACGAGCTCCCCGTAGTCCCCGGTGCCCACATGGGACGCGCGCGATGATCTGAATAGTGTGCCGAACGGCCGGTGGGACTTCGCCAACGCATCCGGTCGCATCCGAACTGCAACGTTGACTCGGTCGCTTGCGAGGTTGTTTCTCAGGATGGAACGCAGCGCACCGACGATGGCTGTTCTGTGCTCAGCAAATCCGCGGTCGTCACCTCGGAAGAAGTCTTTCGCCGCACCGCCACCGCGACGACCGTCGCGATCCCCACGAAACCAATCGGGGTTCATCACAATCTGAACAGGGCCGCCAGCCATTTCACACCTTCACTTCGCTCGGGTTCAGCCAGCGGCTGATCGTTTTTCTATCCCTGCCAAAAATCACTCCAAGCTCGCTCTGGCTCAAAGATGCTGGCGGCTCGTTGAGATGCTTCGCGAGCTGCTGGTCAGTCGAGTCGAGCCCATCCGCGCCCTGTATACCCGTGGCCTGCGCTGCTTCGCGAAGCACGGTTACAGGTGACCGAGCATCCCGAGTCGCAAGCACTGTGGATTTCAGGAATGCCATTGCCAGCGTTCTGACATCAGCGCCTGATCGACCAGAGGTCACACTGGCGACGGCCTTGGCGAGCGGATCCACTTCTTCCAACCGGTCGAGAAGAAGATGGCCGATCTCAACCCGACCCTCGTACGTCGGCATGCCGAGGTGAATTTGATGCTCGAACCGACGCCACACTGCTGAGTCGAGGAGTTTCTCGTGGTTGGTGACAGCAATCGTCAAGCCGAACTCAGTCCGCTTATCGAGGTTCTGCAGCAACGCGTTCACTACACGCTTGATCTCTCCTACCTCGTTCGCATCGTCGCGGATCTTCGCGACAGCATCGAACTCATCGAGGATCAGCACGCAGTCGTAGCGGTTACAGAAATCGAAGAGAGCCCCGAGGTTCCTGGCGGTGTTGCCAAGCAGCGAAGAGATAAGCCCATCGAGACGCGCGATCACTGCTGGACGACCGAGACGCACGGAGATTGCGAGCGCCAGCGTGGTCTTACCTGTCCCGGGAGGCCCATAGATCAGCAGGGTGCGGCTGATGGGGAGCCCCACCTGCGCAAGTTCAGCTTCGTGCTGCCATTCGCGCACCAGCGAGTCGTACGCTGCCTGCGCCTGCACGGGGAGGACCGGTAGCGCGCGGCGACGGTCCGGCGTCACGACTTCACACAGCGGCGCTCCAGACTCACGATCTACGGGGAGCGCCGTCTTCGGCCCTAGTCGTTGAGCCGTCGGAGCAGCCGTTGCGACATCGGAGGGCTGCAAATTGATGGGCTCAACCGCCTGGCGGTTGCGAGCTCGCGTAATCAGCGACCGAAGCTTGCGGGCGTTGCTGTCATCTCCTGATTCGGCGAGCCTCTCGGCAAGGCGGGTTACCTGGTGCTCGATAGCCTCCGGGTTGCCAGCGAGAGCAGTGCGGGCGAGCGCCTGAATGACATCGAAGTTCTCCATGTGGACAACACTAGACGCTGGGTGCGACATTCACTCGCCCCGATGGGGCACTCGGGCCTCGAGATGGGACACGCGACGGTGTTCACTCGAGTGCATCGCGTCGGCCCGCCACCGCGACGGGATCCTGGCAAATGTCTCCTATCCCTACGGTTGTGAAACGCAATGCTTTATGGCGTAGTTTTCGCGGCGAGAGATCGCGCTTCGGCACGACCCATCGTGACGAAGTCGCGGGTGAATTCATCAAATTTTGACGGGTCGAGCTTGCCTGCGTCGACGAGCCGGGCTGCTTCCATCGACGCGTCGAGGGTCGGCTTTCCAGTGACGACCGGGTAGGGGAAAGACTGTAGGACACCGCGCGACCTAAGCACCTTGCTCGCCATCAGCGGGAAGCCGAAGGCAGGATCGCCGGCATCCGCGCGGAGATGGTCTCCATCGGGGAGCCACGCGAGCCCGTGACCCATTGGCTCGACCTTCCACCCCAACCCCTCGTAGAAACCCACCTGGTCTACTGGGATGTGCGCATGAATGAGATTCTGCACAACCTTTTGCGATCGCGTAATGATCTTCTTTACCAGCGCTGCGCCAATACCCTGCCCCCGGTGCTCCGGCTGGACAGCGAGGTACTGGAGGTTCATGGTCTGCGCGTCCGTATCGCCCGACGTCATCATGGAGGGCACCCCGACTGCAAATCCGACTATTTCCCCTTCTACTTCGGCGACGAAGGTGAAGGCGCGCATCGGCGCGGCGAGCCGTTCTGTGAGGGCAATAGCGGCGAGATTCTCGTCGTCGTATAAGTAGCCCGCGTGGCGCACTCCAGACTTTGCCGGAAAGTACTCGTGCTCCAGCAACCTGAGCGCTTCACGGTCGGCGGGGGTGGCGAATCGTATGCGGGGACGCGGTGTGGTCATGGGGAGACAGTATCGACTCCGGTCCGACGGTAGGCGGTTGCTCCGAGGTCGGATCCGCCCCACAGGGCCGATGGGTCGATGGGTCGATGGGTTCACGATCATTGCCGCGCTCGCACAGATGGAGCATGAGATATGGTGCGAACGCGTCACCGACTCCATCAGCAAATGGGCGGCCGCAAAGGCACGGACTATCGTCGTAGTCCAGCACGTGCTGCTGAGCAGGGGCTCCGACATCCACACCTGATGCCCTTACGTGCCGGGAAAGTGCCGGGAGCTCCATGGAATCGACGACGATCAACGAGCACCAATGAGCACTCGACCCGCGGAATCGCGCGACCAACGAGTACCAACTGAGACACGTGGAGTCGACGCGCCTAACTGAAAATCGTGAGGTCACGGGATCGACGCCCGTCGGAGCCACACGGGTGATCATTACGTCACCCCAGAAACCCTCGCGGAGCTTCTATCCGCGGGGGTTTTGCTTTGCCCTGGTGAGAGGCGTTTTCCGCGTCGCCCTGGGCACCGAGCTGGGCCGGCCTGGGGTCGGATATGGGCCCTTTCCAGACCTAGAAGACGACCCACAACGAGGCCACCCACCTGGCCGCCGGGTCTCAGGGCGTGACGCCCACCTCGCGGTCCGGTAGGGACCAAAGTGTCCACGACGGAGCAAAGTTCACCCGTGAGACCATGGACCCCCGACGGTAGTCTCGCCTTCGATCAAGGGATGGCCTGTGACCGAGCCGCACCATCCGCAACCTCGCCCGGAGTCGCTGCGCTCGCACAAGTCCCCTCGCGCCGTCGGCTCGCTTCTGATCGTCGGATGCGGACGCCTCGGCACTGCGCTCGGTCGACTCGTTCTAGCGGACGGTGGGGCCGTGATCGGCATCCGCCGAAATCCCGGTGAACTACCCGACGCGTTCACGACGATCGCGGCCGACGTCACGCAGCCCGTCGACGTCGCCCTGCCACCCGTCGATTCGATCGTCTTCACGCTGCCGCCGGGCTCCCGCGCCACCGGCCCCAACAATGACACCTACCAACGCGCTCTCGCCAACGTCGATTCAGCATTGGCGGCCCGCCCTTGTCGAGTCGTCTTCGTCTCGTCCACACGCGTCTTCGAAGGGGCTGCCGCTTCGCAGACGATCGACGAGAGCAGCGAGCCCGCGCCTCAGAGCGAACGCGCCGAGTCCTTGCTCGCAGGCGAACGACTGGCCGTCGAGCTTTTTGGAGCCCACGTCATCCGTCCTGCCGGGATCTACGGCGACGGACGCAACTCGCTGATCGAGCGGGTACGCGCAGGAGACAAACTCGACGGGAACAGGCTCACGAACCGCATCCACCAGGACGACCTGGCCCGTGGGATCTACACGGTGCTGCGGTCGCCGAACCCTCCCCCTCTCCTCCACGCCACCGATGACCACCCGGCGCCCCTGCGCGACGTCGCGACGTTCATCGCCGCCACCCTCGGAGTCGATCCGCCGCCCTTCGCAGACGCGACCGACGTCTCAGGACGACGGATGTCGGGGGCGCTGTTCCGCGCGACCGTCGGCGGGCTGACCTATCCCGATTACCGGGCCGGGTACGGGGCCATCCTCCGCGATACTGTCGGGCGTCACTGAGAGATCATCGGCCGCGGACCGCCCGAGGCCCCGCGAGCCGCGGTCCAGACCGACGCTAGCGATCCGCCGCGACCGAGCATTCAGCGCAGAGCCCGACGAGCGTCGACTGCGCGGGGTCCAGAACGAAACCCCGATCCGCGGCGACCCGCGCGACCGCGTCGGACAGTACCGCGGGTGGCAGCACGAAGACCTCACCGCAACTGCGGCAGCGGGCGTGCAGGTGCTCGTGCGTCTGTCCGACCGCCGCGAGGTGGTAGACCGCGGCACCACCGGTGACCTGCATGCTCGTCGCAACCCCGATCTCCGCCAAACGCTCAAGCGTCCGGTAGACCGTCGCGCGGTGAACCGGCGTCTGCTCGGATTCGAGGGCAGCCGCTACCTGGTCGGCACTCAGATGCTCGCTCCGACTCGCGAGCACCTCGAGCACGGCACGGCGGGAACCCGTGACTCGCTCCCCCGCCTGACGAAGCACCGCGATCGCGGCTGCCGCCGTCGCATCCGTCGCCTGCCGGTGGAATGCGGCATGATCGCGGGACGCGCCGACCACCGAAGGATGCGTGTGTGCGTGCTGGTCGATCACGCGTTCATCGTCGCACACCGGGTCTAGCTGCGACCTTGTCGCACCAAGCGATCCCGAGGCAATAGAGTGAGCGCACTCGTTCAGCACCACGGCGAGCCCACAATCAGGCTCCACCCCTTCCACGACCAGCTTCGTCGCCCGGCTCGCACCCGCCGCGTCGGCCCTTCGTCCCAGGAGAGCGCGTGCACGTACCCGACGGATTCCTCGACCTGCCGATGTCGATCGCGACCGGCGTCGTGGCGGTCGGGGGAATCGCCCTCGCCCTGAAACGGGCACCCTCCGAGTACGTCGACGATCGCAAGGCACCGATGGTCGGCATCGTCGCGACCGTCGTCTTCGCCGCGCAGATGATCAACTTTCCGGTCGGGGTGGGTACGAGCGGGCACCTGATGGGCGGTGCGCTCGCGGCTGTTCTGGTCGGGCCGGCCACCGCTGTGCTCTGTCTGAGTGTCGTGCTGATCGTCCAGGCGTTCCTCTTCACGGATGGCGGCATCACGGCGCTGGGGACGAACATCACGCTCATCGCTCTGGTGACGGTGATCATCGGATGGCTCGTGTTCCGTGCACTTCTTCTCGCCCTTCCCGCCCGACGGTGGTCCGTCGTGGCCGCGGCCGCGGCGGGGGCGTTCCTGTCGGTTCCCGCGGCATCCGCCGTCTTCGCCCTCCTCTTCGCGATCGGCGGCCAGGCACCAGTCCCGTTCGGAGGGCTGCTGGCCGCGATGATCGGCTGGCACAGCATCATCGGCGTCGGCGAGGCCGTGATCACCGGACTGATCGTGTCTGCCGTGTTGGCGACCCGACCCGACCTCGTCTACGGCGCACGCTTCGTCCGCGGCGGCCGGATCCTCACCGCGACGCCGGCCAAACCCCTCGCATGAGCACCTCCGCGGATGGAACCGCACGACCCGCGGAGGCGGCAGCATCCGCTCCCCGCATCTCGACGCGCGCATTTACGATCGGTGCGCTCATCCTCTGCCTCGTCATCGCGTGTGTCGTGAGCATCGCGGCGTCGAGCAGTCCCGACGGGCTCGAGTACATCGCCGGATCGACGGGGTTTCTCGACACCGCCCAGGACAGCGCGACGGCGAGCAGCCCGCTGGCGGAGTACGCGACGGCGGGAGTCGAGCACTCGTGGCTGTCGGTCGCCATCGCGGGAGCGACCGGATGCGTCGTGACCTTCGGCGCCGCTTGGCTGCTCGGGCGCGCCGCCAAGCGCCGACGGGTCGGAGCGCGGGGCGCCGAGTGACACACACCGAAGGCCGCCAAACGCGGAGCGCCCTACACAGGCTGGATGCCCGCACGAAAATGATCGCGGTCGCGGTGTTCGCGCTCGCCATCGTCGCGACGCCGCGCGAGTGGTTCGGGGTGTACGCCCTCGCCGCGGGTCTGCTCGTCGGCCTCGCGGTGGTCGCGCGCATCCGGCCCGCATGGATCGCCCGGCGGCTCGTGATCGAGCTGCCGCTGCTCGTCTTTGTCCTCGTATTGCCCCTGGTCGCGACCGGGACGCGGATCGAGGTGGCCGGTCTTTCGCTGTCGGTCGCCGGGCTCTGGGGCGCCTGGGCAACACTGGCGAAGGCGACACTGAGCCTGATCGCGACGCTCATCCTGGTCGCCACGACCGAGCCGCGCCGCATCGTGCTCGCGTTCGACGAACTGCGACTTCCCCGGCAGCTCACCGCAATCATGAGCCTGATGGTGCGCTACATCGAGGTCATCGCCGATGAGTTCGAGCGCGCGCGCATCGCCCGTGCATCACGGGGCTTCGAGACGCGGGGACTGCGATCGTGGCGCGTGCTCGCGGCGTCGATCGGAAGGCTCTTCGTGCGCTCGCATGGCCGGGGCGAACGCGTCCATCTCGCGATGCTGGCGCGCGGTTACCAGCAGCCCGGGTCGACGTGAGCCACCCGGCAGCTCTCTCGCTCAGCGGAGTACGCTTCGCCTACCCAGACGGCACCGGGGTGCTGAACGGCGTCGACCTCGACGTCGCCGCCGGCGAAAGAATCGCCATTCTCGGCCCCAACGGCGCGGGCAAGACGACCCTGATGCTCCATCTGAACGGCATCCTCACCGCGCAATCCGGAACCGTCTCGATAGACGGCATGGTTGTCGAATCCTCGACCCTGCGGAAGATTCGGCGCCGGGTCGGGCTGGTTTTCCAAGATCCCGACGATCAGCTGTTCATGCCCACGATCGGTGAGGATGTCGCGTTCGGACCCCAGAACTACGGCCACCGCGGCGCCGATCTCGAACGGCGGGTCACCTATGCGCTCGAGCGCGTGGGGTTGACCTATGCCGCATCCCGGCCGCCTCAGCGGCTCTCGCTCGGTCAGCGCCGACGCGCCGCGATCGCCACCGTGCTGTCGATGGACGTTGATGTGGTCGTTCTCGACGAACCCACCTCGAACCTCGACCCGACCGCGCGGCGAGAGCTGTCGCAGACCCTGGGCGAGCTCGCCGCGACGATCGTCGTGGTGACCCACGACCTGCCCTACGCGCTCGAGTTCTGCCCGCGGTCGGTGATCCTCGACGGCGGACGCATCGTCGCGGATGGCCCGACCCCCGCGCTGCTCGCCGATGCCGACCTGCTCGCACGGCACCGTCTCGAGCTGCCGTGGGGTTTCGACCCGCTCGCCGGGCGCTCGCGCTGACGCGGACTACTTTCCGACCGCGGTCCGCGTCCCCTCACGGAGTAAACCCGCCCACTCGTCCCAGACCCGATCGAGTCGTGATGTGTGCGTCTCGGCGCCGAGGTGCCGGGCGATCGCTCCGGAATGCTCCAGCACCAGGTCGCCCCTCGTCGTCTCAGGCTCGAAGCCGAGGGCGATCACCGAGTCGAGCACACGGTGGGCGCCCAGCACACCGGGCTCCGGAGCGAGTCCATCGAGGTCGAGCTGTTCGACCAGTAGCGGCCCGTCCGCGTCGCCCGCGACGAATGACGAGGCGAGGCGGCCTCCGCTCTCGCCATGGCGCCCGAGCACGAGGGTCTCGCGGATGACGGCGGTCGCCCCGGTGGCGAGGTGCAGCGTCGTCCGGCGTTCGACGTCAGCGCCATCCGTCGCGACGAAAGGCAGCCCGCGCCAGAGCAACGTCGCGCCCTCCGCGACGTGCACCTCCATCGTCCAGCTGGAGCGCCGCCCATCCGCCCGATACGCGATCGTCCCGCCGACGTCTTCGATCTCGAGCAGACATCCGGCGCCCACAGAGACGTCGACGTGCACGTCGTCACCCCCGAGGAGGATCATCCCGGCCGCGGCGAGCGCGATGTGCGCACGCGCGGCATCCCGAGAGATCAGGCGAGGCGCGAGCGCGCCGACGGCCAGGTCTACCCGAGCGCGTGGGTCGCCCTGTATGACGGCGATGCGGGTGGGGATCACTCGTGCGTGTGCGCCCCTGCGCCGGCGTGCTCGTGCTCGGGCTCGTCGTGCGCGTGGACGAACCCGCCCTCGGGGTGATCTTCGTCGGCGTGGAAGTGCGGCGCCATGGGGCCCGGATCCTGCGGCACGTGTGTGCCCGCGCGGTGCTGGGCCAGCATGCTCAGAACCCAGGCACGCAACGACGCGATGGATGCCGGGTCGTGCTTCGACAGCGCGAGCACCGCACGGCCCTCTCGCGCTTCCGAGGCATCCGCAACCATCTGCGGCACGTCGACCCCGACGTAGGGCGCCAGGTCGGTCTTGTTGACGACGAGTAGATCGGCGCGACCGATGCCCGGGCCGCCCTTCCGCGCCACATCGCCGCCGCCGGCCACGTCGAGTACGAAGATCTGCGCGTCCACGAGGGCGGGCGAGAAGGTGGCCGTCAGGTTGTCGCCGCCCGATTCGATGAGCACGACGTCGAGAGGGGCGAAGTCGCGCTCGAGGTCTTCGGTCGCCAGCAGGTTGGTGGTGATGTCGTCGCGGATCGCGGTGTGCGGGCAGGCGCCGGTCTCGACGGCGCGGATACGTTCGGGGTCGAGCACGCCCGCGGACCGCAGAAAGCGGGCATCTTCGTCGGTGTAGATGTCGTTCGTGATGACGCCGAGGCGCAGGTCGTCGGCGAGCGCACGGCAGACGGTCGCGATGAGCGACGACTTGCCGGTGCCGACGGGGCCGGCGACTCCGAGACGGAGCGCACGGGCGGGTACGGGGGTTTCAGGCACGGAACAACCTCCTGTTGCTGGCGGCATGGGCTTCGGTCCATGCCTCGGTCTGGGGTGCGCTCGCCGCGGGGATCGCGTCGGGCAGGGTGAGTGCAGCAAGCTGCGGAATGAAGGGATCGACCGCGGCGCACGCGTCGAGGACGAGGCGGACCCCGTCGATCGGGTCGCCCGGCTCGAGCTTGAGCATCGCGGCCACGGCACACGCCATGTCGTCGTACACGGCGAGGCGCACGAGAGTCTCGGCATCCAGGCCGACGTGGGCGGCGACGGCCCCCAGCACGATCGGGCGCGGAGCAGTGCTCGCCACCGCGCCGATCGACGGTGAATCCGGCCAGAGGTTGCGGGCCAGCCGCAGGAATCCTCGACCGAGCTCGCGCGAGGCGTGGCGGGCGGCGCGACTCGGCGTTCGGGCCGCCCAGGCGCGCACGACGGTCGCGAGCGGCGCTTCGCGTGACGACGCCATGCCAAGCGCAACGTGCCGAGCGACGACGGCGGTCGCTGCATCGACGAGCGTCGTCGTCCGCCCGCGAACACGGAGGAAGGCCGAGACATCGCCGGGCGCGAGTCCGCCCTGCAGGGCAGGTTCCAATCCCGACGAGAAGGCGTGCCCACCGCTCGGCAGGCGCGCGTCGGCCAGCAGCATCGTGATCGTATGGGCGGCGGGTGTCATGGACGTTCCGCTCAGAAGAGGTTGTACAGCTGGGCGAGTGGCAGGGATGCCGCCGGGGCGGGCTCGACACGTTCGCCGTCGATCGCGATCTCGAAGGTGTCGGGCTGGATGCGGATCGACGGCAGCAGGTCGTTGTTCTTCATGTCGGCCTTGCCGATGTTCCGGGTCGGCTCGACGGCCGCGAGCCGGCGACGGAGCCCGAGCGTCTCGGCGAGGCCGGCCTCGAGCGCGGCCTGGGCCACGTACGTCACCGAGAGGTCGGCGCCGATGGTGTCGCCGAACGAGGGCCGCATCATGACCGGCTGCGGGGTCGGGATCGACGCGTTCGGGTCGCCGAGCGCGGCCCACACGATGGCGCCGCCCTTGACGACCACCGCCGGGCGAACCGCGAAGAACTTCGGATCCCACACGGTGAGGTCGGCCATCTTGCCGACCTCGATCGAGCCGACGTCGTACGCGATCCCGTGCGCGATCGCCGGGTTCACGGTGTACTTGGCGACGTAGCGGCGGGCCCGTTCGTTGTCCGCGGGCATGCCCCCGCCCAGCGGCCCCCGACGGTGCTTCATGACGTGCGCGACCTGCCAGGTGCGCGTGATCACCTCGCCGATCCGCCCCATCGCCTGCGCGTCGGACGACGTCACCGAGAGCGCGCCGATGTCGTGCAGGATGTCTTCGGCGGCGATCGTCGTCGCGCGGATCCGGGACTCGGCGAAAGCCAGATCTTCGGGCACCGCGGGGTTCAGATGGTGGCAGACCATGAGCATGTCGAGGTGCTCGGCCACGGTGTTGACCGTGTGCGGCAACGTCGGGTTCGTCGATCCGGGAATGACATTCGGCAGCCCCGCGATCGAGAGGATGTCGGGGGCATGCCCACCCCCCGCTCCCTCGACGTGGAAGGCGTGGATGGATCGCCCAGCCATGGCAGCGATCGTCGACTCGACGAATCCGGCCTCGTTGAGCGAGTCGGAGTGCAGCGCAACCTGCAGACCCCAGTCATCCGCCGCCCGAAGCGAGGCATCGATCGCCGCGGGCGTCGATCCCCAGTCCTCGTGCACCTTGTAGCCGGCGGCACCAGCGAGCGCCTGCTCCTTCAGTGCCGCGGCCGAAACGGTGTTGCCCTTGCCGAGCAGGAGGACGTTCACGGGCAGGGGGTCGAGCGCTCGATGCATCGCGGACAGGTGCCAGGCACCCGGCGTCACGGTTGTCGCCTTAGATCCCTCCGAGGGGCCGGTCCCCCCGCCGACGATCGTCGTGATGCCGGTGGCGAGGGCCTCATGGATCTGCGAGGGAGAGAGCAAGTGCACGTGCGAGTCGATGCCGCCGGCCGTGACGATGCGACCCTCCCCCGCGATCACGTCAGTCGATGGGCCGATGATCATGTCGATGCCGTCGCTGATGTCGGGGTTTCCCGCGTGACCGATGCCGACGATCCGTCCATCTCGGATGCCGATGTCGGCGCGGATGATCCCCCACCAGTCGAGGATGATCGCGTTGGTGATGACCGTGTCCAGCGCGCCGTCGGCCCGACTCGTCGTGGCCTGAGCCATCGACTCGCGGATCGACTTCCCCCCGCCGAACACCGCCTCTTCACCCCCCACCGTCAGATCACGTTCGATCTGAATCCACAGGTCGGTGTCGCCGAGGCGCACCTCGTCGCCGACCGTCGGCCCGTAGATCGCGGCATATCGCTCCCGATCAATCCAGACCATCGAGCACCTCCTCGCCAGCGGCCTTGAGCTGAATCCCGGGCACCCGTCGCAGCCCCCGCAGCGTCACCGCATCCAGCTCGCGCGACGCACCGGGCTCGAACCGCTGCGAGGTACCCGACGGGATGTCGAGCCGAAACCCCCGCGCGCGGACCCGGTCGAACTCCAGCCCGGCGTTCGCATCGGGCAGGTGCAGGTGAGAGCCGATCTGGATCGGCCGATCACCGGTGTTGATGAACACGAGCCGGATGCGCTCGTGTTCGCCGCGATCTGCGTTGAGCTCGATCCTACCCGGGCGGATCCGAAAGGCGCCGGGGCCGTCGGACGAAGCGGATGCCACGATGAACCTTCTTTCTCGCCGGGCAGCTAGTCGATGGGGTGATGGATGGTGACGAGCTTGCGGCCGTCGGGGAAGGTGGCTTCGACCTGGACGTCGACGATCATCTCGGCGACCCCGGGCATGACCTGCTCGCGGGTCAGTACGCGTCGCCCGGCATCCATCAGCTCGGCGACCCCCCGGCCCTCGCGCGCTCCCTCGATGACCCAGCACGAGAGCAGGGCGATGGTCTCGGGATGGTTCAGCGCGATGCCCCGCTCGAGCCGGTCGCGGGCGACCATGGCAGCGACCGAAAGCAGTAGCTTTTCGGTCTCGGCTGGGGTGAAATGCATCGCGTTCCTCCGGCGTCGGATTGATGTCAGAAGTGTGTCACAACGGACCCGTTCGAGCAGGTGCGAAAAGGGAGTCGGATCGTTCGCGGCGCCATAGTTCCCCGTTATTTCAGGGCTATCCGTGCGATCGACCCGTGACGATTAACACGATCGGAACAATCGAGAAATGTCAGAGTAATGTCACGGCTCCATGCTGACAGCACCGCAGCAGTCGGCGATCACCAAGCGACGACCCAAACCGGCACTCGAAGCCCGGCACCATCCGGCCGAGAGACGCACGCACCACCGGTCCACCCCTGCACCACGCCCTGACTCACCGATCAGCCCGATCCGCCGCCTCGGCACACCTCTCTTCGGCGTGCTCGGGAATCGCGTCGGCGCGACGGCATCATTCGGCGTGCCTGCGGGACGGATCACTCATCCCGAGAACGCACGATCCTGCATCACACAGAAACGGAGATCCATATGACAACGACACGGAATCGGCGGGCGCGCAGCCTGCTGGTCGTTCCCGCCATTGCGGCGGTCACAGCCCTCGTACTCGCGGGCTGCGGGGCACGCTCCGGCGACTCCACGGAGTCGACCGAACCGGTTGCCGCTTCGGAGAGCTGCATCGACACATCCGGCGACACGATCAAGCTCGGCTTCCTCAACTCCCTCACGGGAGGCATGGCGATCTCCGAGAAGACCGTCTCGAACGTGCTGCACATGGCCGCGGACGAGATCAACGCCGCCGGCGGCATCCTCGGCAAGCAGATCGAGTACGTCCAGGAAGACGGGGCGACCGACTGGCCGACCTTCGCGGAGAAGACCGAGAAGCTGCTCACCCAGGACTGCGTCGCGGCGATCTTCGGTGGCTGGACCTCGTCCTCCCGCAAGGCCGTCAAGCCGGTCGTCGAAGAGCACAACGGGCTCTTCTTCTACCCGGTGCAGTACGAGGGCCTCGAGGCGTCGCCGAACATCTACTACACGGGCGCAACCACGAACCAGCAGATCCTGCCGGCCATGGACTACCTCGCCTCGCAGGGGGTCGAGACCCTCTTCCTCGCGGGCTCCGACTACGTCTTCCCGCGCACGGCCAACGCAATCATCAAGCTCTACGCGGCCGAGCTCGGCATCGAGATCGTCGGAGAAGAGTACGTACCTCTCGACAAGGATGACTGGACCACCCAGGTGTCGAAGATCGTCGCCGCCGACCCGGACTTCATCTTCAACACCATCAACGGATCGTCCAACGTCGGCTTCGTCAAGGCGTACTACGACGCCGGGCTCACTCCCGAGACCACGCCGATCATCTCGGTGTCGATCGCCGAAGAAGAGGCACCGTCGATGGGGCACGAGGTGACCGGCAACTACGCATCGTGGAACTACTTCCAGTCGATCCAGAGCCCGGCCAACGAGAAGTTCATCGCGGACTGGCAGGCCTACCCGGGCAGCAGCGGAGTGACCTCCGACCCGATGGAAGCCGCGTACATCTCGATGTACCTCTATAAGGCACTCGTCGAGGCGGCCGGCTCGTTCGAGGTCGATGACGTCAACGCCGCAGCAGCGGCTGGCGGCATCAGCTTCGACGCACCGGAGGGCACCGTCACGCTCGACGGCGACAACCACCACATCTCGAAAGAGGGGCACATCGGTCGGATCAACGCCGACAACCAGTTCGACATCGTCTGGTCGTCGGATGGACCCATCGCTCCGGACCCCTTCCTCGAGGGATACGACTGGTTCCCCGCTGACGTCCGCGACGCGCTCGTAGCCGCCGCGGGTTGATCACCCACTGAGGGTGGGGGTCCCGCGCCAGAGCGGCCGGGGCCCCCACTCCAGCACACCCAGAACGTCCCCCACAGAGAGAGCGACACGTCGTGGATGCACTCATACCGCCGCTCCTGAACGGCGCCGCACTCGGTGCGCTGCTGCTGCTCGCAGCGCTCGGCCTCACCCTCACCTTCGGGCAGATGGGGGTGATCAATATGGCGCACGGCGAGTTCATCATGGCCGGCGCCTTCATCGCCTATATGACCCAGCTGGTCGTGACCTCGATCAACCTCTCGATCGTCGTGGCGCTGCCGCTCGCCTTCCTCGGGGCGGGCCTGCTCGGCCTGCTTCTCGAGATCGGCATCATCCAATGGATGTACCGGCGCCCCCTCGACACACTCCTCGTCACCGTCGGTGTGAGCCTGATCCTCCAGCAGATCGCGTTGCAGGTCTTCCCCGCTCAGGGCGTACCCGTCGAGAGTCCCGATTGGCTCGACGGGCAGATCAATGTCTTCGGGTACGGGTGGCCGCTCCGTCAGGTGTTCACGATCCTGCTCGCCGCCCTGTGCCTGGCTGCCCTCGCCGCCTGGCTGAAGTACTCGGCCTTCGGACGCCGAATACGGGCGACGGTGCAGAACCGCGACCTCGCCGAGACCAGCGGCATCCACACCCGGGCAATCGACCGCCTCACCTTCTTCGTCGGATCGGGGCTTGCCGGCGTGGCGGGCGTCGCCGCATCCCTCATCGGCGGCACGAACTCCCAAATGGGAACGCAGTACATCATCCCGGCCTTCCTCGTCGTCGTCGCCGGGGGCATCGGCCAGATCAAGGGCACCGTGATCGCGGCTCTCGCGTTCGGTATCGCCCTGTCCTACTTCGCGGATTGGACCACCGGCAGCATGGCGCAAGTGCTCGCCTTCGTCCTCCTCGTCGTATTCCTGCAATTCCGACCGCAGGGCCTGTTCACGGTCCGCACCCGGGGGCTGACATGACAAAAATCAAACCGTGGCTTCCCCTCATCGGGATCGGGGTGTTCGCCGTCCTGTTGTTGGTCGTCGCACCCGCGGTGCTTTCGATGCACTGGATCAACAACCTCGGAAAGTACTGCTGCTGGGCGATCGCGGCCGTGGGCATCGGCCTGGCGTGGGGCCGGGGCGGAATGCTCGTGCTCGGCCAGGGCGTCTTCTTCGGTCTCGGTGCTTACGCCATGGCCATGCACCTCACCCTCGAGAGCGCGGGCCCCGATAGCCTTCCCGTCTTCATGATCCTGTACGACCCCTCGGCGCCCCTTCCGGCCTTCTGGGAGCCGTTCCGGAGCGACCTGTTCACGCTGCTCGCCATCCTCGTGCTCCCGGTGATCGCAGCCGGAATTCTCGGATACGCCCTGTTCAAGCGGCGCATCAAGGGCGCGTATTTCGCGATCCTCTCGCAGGCGCTGGCCGTCGCCCTGGCGGTGCTGATCAGCTCGACGATCCGCGAGACGGGAGGAGACACGGGACTCAGCGACTTCACGTACTTCTTCGGCTTCGTGCTGAACGACGACGCGAACAAGGTCATGGTGTTCATGATCGCCGCGGCGCTGCTGATCGTGTGCCTGCTCGCGGTGTGGCAGCTGAACCGCAGCCGCTTCGGTGAACTGCTGATCGCCACCCGGGATGCTGAGGAACGGGTCCGATTCCTCGGCTACGACCCCGCCAACATCAAACTCGTCGCCTACGTGGTTGCCGCGGTGATGGCGAGCATCGCCGGCGCGATGTTCGTACCCATCGTCGGCATCATCACCCCGGCAGAGATCGGCGCTTCCGCGTCGATCCTGATGATCGCCGGCGTCGCCCTCGGTGGCCGAGCGTCGCTCTTCGGCCCGGCTCTCGGGGCGATGGCCATCGGCTGGGGGCAGTCCAGCCTCGGCTCGAGTTGGCCGAGCGGATGGATCTACATCCTGGGTCTGGTGTTCATCCTGGTGACGCTCTTCCTTCCGATGGGGCTGTCTTCCCTCGTCGGCAAGGCGAAGAATGCGCTGTGGCGCCCACGCGCAGCGCCCGCAGCGCCCGTCGAGCCCGCCGCCGCGGCACCCGTTCTCGATGAGGTGAAGAAATGACCGGTATGGATGGTTCGCTCGTGGTCACGGATCTGCGTGTCGAGTTCGACGGATTCGTGGCCGTCGGGGGCGTCTCGTTCGATGCCCACCCCGGCGAAGTCCGGTTCCTCATCGGGCCGAACGGTGCGGGCAAGACGACCTGCATCGACGCCATCACGGGTTTATCCAAGGGCACAGGATCGGTCACGCTCGGAGGACAGGAACTCCTCGGTAAGGCCGTGAACAAGATCGTCAAGCTGGGCGTCGGGCGCACCTTCCAGACCGCCAGCGTTTTCGAGCAGCTGACGGTCCTGCAGAATCTCGACATCGCCGCGGGCCTCCACCGCTCGTCGTGGTCGCTCCTTCGCGCACGACGCGGCATCGATCCCGCGATCGAGGTCGCTTTGGCGGAGACGGGACTCAGCGACGAACGCGAAACACCCGCCGGCATCCTGTCTCACGGCCAGAAGCAGTGGCTCGAGATCGGAATGATGCTGGTCCAAGAGCCGCGCGCGCTGCTTCTCGATGAGCCCGTCGCGGGCATGAGCCAGGACGAGCGAACGGCCACCGGCGAACTTCTTCAGCGCATCGCGCAGCGGCGGACCGTGCTCGTCGTCGAACACGACATGGACTTCATGCGCCGCTATGCGTCTCGTGTCACGGTGCTGCACCAGGGCAAGGTGCTGTCGGAGGGCAGTGTCGCGCAGGTGCAGGCAGACCCCAAGGTGCAAGAGGTCTACCTCGGCACGGCCGCGGCTCCGACGACCACCGGCATGATGGCCGTCGCCGATGGGGCGACCCTGACGACAGATTCCACGACCCAGGATTCCACGATCCCGCGAGAGGGTGCCTGACATGCTCGAGATGAACGACATCCAGGCCGGCTACGGCCGGACACTCGTGCTGCACGGCGTGACGCTGCCCAGCGCGAAGACGGTCGCGGTGCTCGGCCACAACGGCGCGGGCAAATCGACGCTGCTGCGCGTCGCGATCGGCCTCATCAAGCCGCGCAGCGGCAAGGTGCTCTTCGATGGTTCCGACATCACGTCACTCGCTCCCAACAAGCGCATCGCGCGCGGGATGGCGTACGTGCCGCAGGGCCAGCAGTCCTTCACGCAGCTGACGACGATGGAGAACCTGCAGCTCGTGGCCGACGGACGCAAGCACGGCAAGGCGCTCATCGACGAGCAGCTCGCTCGTTTTCCCGCTCTGGAGAAGTTCGCCACCCGCAAAGCGGGCCTGCTCTCGGGTGGGCAGCGTCAGCAACTCGCGATTGCCCGTGCGCTCATCACCGAACCGAAGATGCTGATTCTCGACGAACCGACCGAGGGCATCCAGCCGACGATCGTCGCCGAGATCGAGCACACCGTCATGCAGCTCGCCAGCGAGGGCCTGTCCGTTCTGCTGGTCGAGCAGCACATCGGCTTCGCGCTCGAGGCCGCCGACAAATACCTCGTGCTGGCCAGCGGCTTCGCGTCGAGCACGGGCGACGGCGGGGCATCCGCGGCCGAGGGCGTGCGCGCCGCGATGGCCATCTGACAAAGGGGAGGCGCGCACTGGCCCCACGACCGCCGGCGGTGGGCCGCAATACGGCTGTAACACGCGAATCGAGACAATGAGCCCGACGCGCGAGGCGCAGGAGGTTGCGACGGTGACCAGGGCAGACAACGCGCGGGCTGCGGCCGAGGACAGCCTCGAGGACTACGCCTTCCGCTACGTTCCCCGTAGCTTCCGCCGCTGGAGCGCCAGTGCCGTCGGAATAACCGCGCTCGGCTCGATCGCGTTCCTCGCCGACTTCTCCATCGGCGCGAGCATCGGAATCGAGCACGGCACGAACAACGCCGTGCTCGGCATCCTCCTCGCTTCCGTGACGATATTCATCGTCGGCGTCCCGATCGCCTACTACGCCGCACGCTATAACCTCGACCTGGATCTGATCGCCCGCGGATCGGGGTTCGGGTACTACGGCTCGTCGATCACGACCGTCATCTTCGCTGTCTTCACCTGCATCTTCTTCGCGCTCGAGGGCGCGATCATGGCGCAGGGCCTGCAGGTGGCGACGGGGATCCCCCTGCCGATCGGCTATCTCATCTCGACGGTCGTCGTGATCCCGATTGTCATCTACGGGATGCGCGCGCTCGAGCGACTGCAGTTCTGGACGACCCCGCTATGGCTCGCCCTCGCGCTGCTTCCCCTGCTGTGGGTCATCGTGTCGGATCCCGAGGCCGTCAGCGCCTTCGTCTCGTTCAGCGGCAATTCCGACGGCGAGCTGCACTTCGGGGCGATCGTCTCGAGCGCGGCGGTGTGTTTCGCCCTGACCCCGCAGCTCGCCGAGCAGATCGACTACATCCGGGCCATGCCGCCGCGCACGCGCGTCAACTACCGCGCATGGTGGACATCGCTCCTGTTCGCGGGCCCCGGATGGGTGCTCTTCAGCGGGATCAAGCAGGTGGTGGGGGTCTTCCTCGCGGTCTACCTCTTCACGCGCATCGATCCCGACCTGGGCTTCCGTGCGACCGAGCCGGTGCGACAATTCGTCGGTCTCTATGCCTCGATCATGCCCGAGTGGCTCGCGATCGGGCTCGCCCTGATCCTGGTCGTGATCGCACAGGTCAAAATCAACGTCACCAACGCATACTCGGGCTCACTCGCGTGGTCGAACGTCTACACCCGCCTCACCAAGACCTACCCCGGTCGGTCGGTCTTCATGTACTTCAACCTGGCGATCGCGCTGGCGCTGATGTGGATGGATGTCTTCAGCCTGATCTCGTTCGTGCTGAGCCTCTACGCGAACGTCGTCATGGCCTGGCTCGTCACGATCGCCGCCGACATCGTCATCAACAAGCACATCCTGCGCCTGTCGCCGAAGTATCCGGAGTTCCGTCGCGGCATGCTTCACGACTGGAACCCGGTCGGGCTCGTCTCGGTCGGTCTGGCGTCGGTCCTCTCGCTCGCGGCCTTCGGCGGGGCGTTCGGCGGCGACATCCGGCCGTACTCGGTTCTCATCGCGATCGGGGTCGCCGTCATCACGACGCCCGTCATGGCGATCGCGACGCGCGGCCGCTACTACCTGCGCCGTCAGACCGACGGCATCGCGTCCCCCCTCCTCGATGCCGACGGGAACCCATCAGGTGAACGACTTCGCTGCCACGTCACTGGCTACACCTTCGAGCGCCCGGATATGCTGGCCTCGGCGGAACGCGGACCCCATGGGGAGACGCAGTACGTCTCGTCGCTGGCACTGACCTTGGATGGCTCCGACCGCTATGTCCTGCCACCGGAGCCGGCACCGCGTTCTGTCGGGAGAAGAGGGAAGTGATGGCGGAGACGGTGGACACGCCGACCGCGATCCTCGCGAGCGCGGCCGCGTCGCTCCGCGAGCACACTTTCGACGACATCTCGTATCGCTCGCTCGGCGACGCGGTTGGGGTCTCCGAACGCACGATCTATCGCCAGTTCCCAACGCGCTCACACCTTCTCGAGGGCCTGGCTCTGTGGCTCGAAGAGACCGAGTTTCCTCTCCCCGCTTTCGTCACCATCCCGCAGTTCCAGGCAGCGACGCGCCAGCGTTTCATCGACTTCGACGGCTCCCCCGCGTTCGCCTTCGTGTGCGCCCGCGCGGCCTCGATCTCGCCCACGGGCGAAGCCGAACCCACATTCCTCACTCGGACCGTCGAAGCCATGCTGCAGACGAGCTACCCGAGCATCGACGCCCGCGACCTTCGCCGCGTCTCGGCCACGCTCCGGTACTTCTCTTCCGCACAGTTCTGGGCGCGCATGCGAACGGGCTTCGACATGAGCGGGCCCGAGATCTCGGATGTCTTCGACAGAACCGTCGGACAGGCCCTCGGCCGCCTGACATCCGCGTCGAAGACCGCCGACACGATGACGACATCATCCAAGCCGAGCGACGCGGCGTGACCATCGCGAACTCCGCTGACGGCACCGTCTCAGATGCTGACCTAAACCGCACCCAAGAGGCCATCCTGTCCGCGTACGCGGAACTCATCGAGGAGCTCGGCACCGACGACGTCTCGTTCCGCCTCATCGCCCGACGCGCAGGCGTCGGTGAGCGCACCGTCTTCCGCAACTACGCGACCCGGGTAGACCTCTTGCTGGCGACGGCCGCGTGGATCGAACGAAGCATCTTCGCCCGCGAAGAATCACCCTCCGTCTTCGACACCCCGCTCGCGATCCGCGAAGCGATGGAGGCCTACGACCAGCGTCCCGAGCTCGCCCACGTGGTAGCCGAGACGACGATGCGGGGAGTGTCTGGAGCAGCTCCGACGCCGCGCAAGGAGCGCCTGGAAGCACAGTTGCGCGCGGAGGTTCCGGCGGTGGCCGAGACCGACCGTCGCGCGATCGTCGCAGCCCTGTCGCACATCGATTCCGCCGCGACCTGGGTCACCCTCCGCCGCGAACTCGGCATGAATCGTCGCGACATCGCCGACGCCGCCGCATGGGCGGCCGAGGCGGTGCTCGACCCGATCCGCGGGCACGTCGGCTGATCCTGAACTGCTCAGCCCAGCGCGATGAGCAACGACAACACCGCGAGACCGATCACTACGGGCACCATCGTGTACCGCTCGGGCTTGCTCCGAGAGATCGCGTTCAGGATGATTCCCAGCACAACGCTGCCGATGCGCACACCCGTGGGTAGAACGCGGTGCTGGCCGCCCCATGCGAAGTGCCCCCACGGCGCGCCCAGAGCGAGCGCCAGCTGGAAGGCGGCAAGGCCGACGAGCACGACGGAGAGGGCGATCGCGTAGGGCACGACTCACCGCAGCGGGCGAAGCATCCGGAACATCAGCCTTCGCGCGAGGGGAACGTGAGAAGAGGGGTGAAGCGCCGGCCATCCTCGCGGGACTCGCCGGACCGAAACCGGGGTTGAACTCACGCATGGCACATCCGGCGCGACATTGGGCTCACGCGAGCTGTGCAGTCCAGGCCTTGATCATCCGCCGCAGCTCGAGCCGATCCTTGTCTGGCAGCGTTACGCCCGTGAACGTCAGGACGAGCCGGTTGCGGTCGGCCCGGCGCGCGAAGGTCGGCAACGGGTCGAGGAGGATCTCCGGATGCTTCGGCTTCGGCTTCGCGCCCGTGTGCAGGATCAGCTGCACGGCCTCCGGCTTGCGCAGACTCATCGTCGCGAAGTCATCCGCGAGTGCATAATTCGGAGCCTTCCATTTGATGCTCTCGACCACGCCCGGCACGGCGAGCAGCTCGTCCCGGATCGCGTCGATCACCGCGACGTGGCGGTGATCCGTCCCCGCGAGCAGGGCATCGACTTCCGCGGACCGCGTGGGAAGGTCCACAGTCAGGGCGCGGCGACGGGAAAGTCCGGATAGACGCTCCAGCCCGCTTGGCGCTCCAACGCGGCCGCGAGTGAGAGCGCCGAAAACTGCGCGTGGTCGAGCCCGAGGGGCGAACGCACATCGATCGCGAGGGGCGGCGGCTCACCGAACTTCGGGATTTCAACCTCGGCCCACGCTCCACCGTCGAGCTCGATGCGAGGCCGCGCCGAACCCACGGCGAGCACGGGACTGTCTACCGCCAGCGAGATGACCGCGAGAGCGTCGATCTTGTTTACCGCGACCTGCACGACGAGCGTCGCCACGGCGTCGAACGCCGGGTCCACAACCTCGGGGGGAGTCATCGAGACAGAGCGTATCCCGGCACCCGCGATGGCGGGTTCGATCGGAACAGATCGGATCCCCGCCGCATCGATCATCGAGACCGTGTCCGACGGAACGTCATCCCACCCGCCCTGATCGACCCCGGTCGTCGCGATGACGAACGCTCCGGATGCGGCGCGCACGACGCGCAGGGTGTTGTAGTCCGGTCCGTGCCCCGACGGCAGGGTCTCGGGCGTGAAGCCGCGCTCCGCGAACGCCGCAGATGGGGTGGCTGCACGTCCCGCCGAGTGCACCACATAGAGGCCGGACGCGTCGAGCAGGAGGGCGTTGAGGCACGCGTCGGGGTACACGGCCCGCACCTCGTTCACGGCCGCCGCGATCGCGGTCAGGCGTTCCGTCTCGGCGGAGCCGGCGTCGCGGAGGTGCCGGCGGACCACTCCGAAGTAGACCTCGCTGTCGGTCGTCCCCACCAGCTCTGCGACATCGGCGGGCGCCAGCAGATCCAAGGCACGGTCGCGAGGCGCGAGCAACCCGTTGTGCTGGAACGCGAGCCCATCCCGTACGAAGGGTTGTGTGTTCTCGGGCAGGGCGGGCGACCCCTTACTGGCGAACCGCAGGTACAGCATCCGCGCGGCGCTGGCCTCGGCACCGTCGAGATCCGTCGGGACGAAGGCCGCGACGCCATCCTCTCCCTCGATCTCGCCGGAAGCACCGATCCACGCGGTCCCCCACCCGTCCGCGTGCAGTCGCGCGAGGTCCGCGAAGGCCTCGAGGAGTTCCACACCCCACGCCTCCGGCGGGGTGAGCGTGCGATCGGCGATATATGCCAGCATCCGAGACATCCGGCGCTCCTCTTATTCAGACGTTCGCGGCGTGCGGAGTGTGATGACAGCAGGCCGGCGGCCCCATCGCGCGCAGCTTCTCGAACGACGCACGATCGACCTGCCCGGATGCCTCGACGAACTCCTTCACGTCGATCCGCTGCCCACCGAGCCACGTGCCGTGAACGCGAATCTCGCCGATCCGCTCCGGCGCAACGGCGTAGGGGTCGGCCGAGAGTTCGACGAAGTCGGCGAGTTTGCCCGGCTCGATCGATCCGACATCGCCGTCCGTGCCGAGCGCGTACGCGGCGTTGATCGTCTGGGCGCAGAGCGCCTCCCACAACGTCGCGGCTTGATCGGGTCCATGCACGGCGCCCGAACTCGTGCGACGCGTGACCGCGGTCTGCACGTTGAGCAGGGGCGTCGGCGGCGAGACGCTCCCATCGTTGTGGAAGGACGGATGCACCCCTGCATCAAAAGCGTCGCGGAAGCGCTGCCACCCGGCGCCCGTCTCGGTGGCGAACAGCTGCCCGTCGAGCAGATCGCCCCAGTAGTAGTACTGGAACGGACCCATCGACGCGACCACACCGAGGCTCGCCGCGCGCCGGAACTGCTCGCCCCGCGCGCCTCCGACGTGCTCGACGCGCCACCGGTGGTCGGTCCCGAGCAGCTGGTGCTTCTCGAGTGCGCGCCCGAAGGCGTCGAGGACGATGTCGAGGCCGATGTCGCCGTTGACGTGGAAGGCCATCTGCCACCCCTCGGGGGCGTGCTCGTCGAGCAGCGCGTCGAGGCGCTCGCGAGGGTAGTTCATCATCTTCTCGCCCGGGACGCCGGCCGCGATCCCGGCCGCACGGGTCGCCGGGGTGTCGAGGTACGGCTCGGACATTGCAACGTTGCCAACCCAGGGCGAGCCGTCCGCCCACAGCTTGATTCCACGCTTGTGTAGCATCGTCGCCGGGACGTCTGAAACGAAGGGGTCACCACAGTCGGCCTCGGTGGACATGTGGTACAAAGCGACCCGCAACGGCGCGCTCGGCAGGGCGGCCAACGCCTCGTACGCGGGCTTGAGGCTGCTCTGGTAGGTGTGCTCGGACGTCGAGGTGATGCCCGCGCGTGACATGTAGGCGTAGTACTCGACCGCACCCTGCAATGGCTTACCCGGCAGCGCGGCCAGCACGGGATGAGCGATGGTGAGGCAGGCGGGGACCTCGGTGGCCGAGCCATCCAGGCTCCCGTCAGCGAGACGCCCGTAGCTACCGCCGGGCGGATCGGCGGGCGGGCTATCGATCCAGCCGAGCGCGCGCAGCACCGCAGACGACACGTACGCCGTGTGTCCCGAGTTGCCGAAGACGAGCACGAGCCGGTCGCCGAAGATGGCGTCGAGGAATGCTGCGGTCGGCGCCTCGTGGTTCTGCAGGAGTCCGTCGTAACCGAAGAACGACAGGGCCGTTCCCGCGGCGGTCTCGGCGATCGCCTTCTGGAAGATCGTGAGCACCGCATCCCAGGTGGGCGCAACCCACGGGGCGATGTAGTAGCCCGGCGGCATGGTGGCCATGCCGCTGAGAACCGGGTGGGAGTGGGAGTCGATGAAACCGGGCATCAGAACGGCTGCGCCTGAGTCGCGGACCTCGGCATCGGGCAGGGCCGCCCGGCATTCGGCGAGCGAGCCAACCGCGACGATCCGCTCCCCCGAGATGGCGACGGCCTCGGCGCGCGGCTTCTTCGGGTCCATGGTGAGGATTGAGCCTGCGGTGAGCACGTAGTCCATCAGGCGAGTCTCCTCGAGGGCGCAACCGATCCCCGGGGACACATGGGGATGTGCACATCATGGCTCACATGGGCACCAGCGATGCACTTTTGCGCGACACGGGCGACAAAATGGCCGCACTGGTACTCACAGACGGGACCGTCCGCTAGAGTGACGAACAGCACACTCTGCGGCTGGGGCCCGGAGTTACGTCGATCTGGGGTTGACGTGAAGTGCGTAAGGGGAAACGAGTCGGTGCATTTACCGTGCGCGGATTCTATGTCGACTGGGGATGACATGAAAATTGGGGACGCGTGGGGACGCGTGCGGAATTCCGCTGGGGAACGATGACCGCGATCGATGATGTGCGCGTTTTCGCGCCACCGATCCATATTGCGCCCGCGAAAGTCGGTCACCCGACAAGTGGTCGTACCGTCGCGAACGCGGCGCCGCGCATTCAACCGGGGCTGGAACAGCGCCGGCTGTGGGAGCGTCGGTATCTGAGACGACTCCGAGTAACTGACACCGTCATCGTCCTCGCGACGGTGGCAAGCACCGCATTCGGTGCCGTGGCATTCCCGGGTCTGACCGATGCCCATCTACCGAATGTCATCCGCGTCCCGGCGCTGACGGCGCTGACGTGGCTCGTCGTGCTCGCAATCATGAACACGCGCGACGCACGCATCATGGGCGCGGGGCCGAGCGAATACAAGCGAGTCGCCCATGCGACCGGTCTCGCCTTCGGTCTCTTGGCGATCGCGTTCGTCATCTTCCAGTGGCAGGGCGTGCGTTTCCAGCTCATCTTCGCGATGCCGATCGGCCTCGTCGCTTTGCTGATCGGGCGATGGTCGTGGCGCAAGTGGTTGCTTGCGAAGCGTCGGCTTGGGCACTATGCATCACGGGCGATCGTCATCGGCAGCCGAAAGGACGTCCGATACGTCATCAAGCGCCTGGAAAAGGACGGCCAGCTCGGCTACATAGTGGTAGGGACTGCGATCGCCGATGGTCGCACCGACGGCGTAGTCGTCGGGCGCCGCACATACGGTGTCGTGAGCAGCGTCGGTTCAGTCGCCAGTGTCGCGCGCGAAATCAATGCAGACACGATCATCGTGGCGAGCACTCCCCCGGACGACCCGGGATTCATCAAGCGGCTGAGCTGGCAGCTCGAGGGGACTGCCGCGGAGCTGATCCTCTCCAGTCGACTCGCAGATGTCGCCGGTCCTCGGATCTCCCTTCGACCCGTCGAAGGGCTGCCACTCATCCACGTGCGCATCCCCACCTTCGAGGGTGGTCCGCACCTCGTCAAACGCGCGTTCGACGTCGTCGTGTCGCTCATCGCGCTCATATCTATCAGCGTGCTCGCGCCGTTTATAGCCATCGCGATCAAGATCGACTCGCAAGGACCCGTCTTCTTCCGTCAGCTGAGGGTTGGACGTGACGGACGCGGCTTCCGCATGGTCAAGTTCCGGTCGATGACGACCACGGCGGAGCAAGAGCTCGCCGCGCTTCTCGACGCAAACGAGGGCTCAGGCCCGCTGTTCAAGATGAAAGCGGACCCTCGAGTTACCCGGGTCGGTCGAATCCTCCGGAAGTTCTCGCTCGACGAACTGCCTCAGTTCTGGAACGTACTCGTGGGCGACATGAGCATTGTCGGACCCCGTCCGCCACTGCCCAGCGAGGTCACCGCGTACGACGGCCGCGTCTTCCGGCGTTTGTACATCAAGCCCGGAATCACCGGGCTGTGGCAGGTCAGCGGTCGCAGCGACCTCTCATGGGAAGAAAGCGTGAAACTGGACCTTCGCTATGTCGAGAACTGGTCGCTCACACACGACCTGATAATCATGTGGCGGACCGTGAAGGTCATGCTGCAGCCGAGCGGGGCGTACTGAAATGGCCACGGTCATGAACGTCACGCGCGGCGCATTCGCCGTAGCCCCCCGCGCAAGCGCCTACGTAGCGGGAGCGCGCGTTGACTCCGTCGGCATGGATGCCGCGGTAGAAACCGTCATCGGATGGACGCGCGAGAACCAACAGAGGGTCGCCGTCGGTGTGAACGCACACGTCTCCAACCTCGCCCGTCGCGATCCTGAGCTGCGCCACTTTCTCGAAGGCAGCGATCTGAACTACGCCGACGGGCAGTCGGTGGTCTGGGCCGCTCGCGCTCTGGGCGCGAGTGTGTCCGAGAGGGTGGCGACGACCGATCTCGCCCCACCGCTACTGCAACGCGCGGCGCGTGAGAACCTCAACGTGTTCTTCTTCGGCGGACAGCCCGGCGTCGCCGAGAGCGCGGCCGAACAGATGCGGCGGATCGCTCCCGACGTGAAGATTGCCACTCATCACGGATACGTCGATGCCGAAGGTGTGGAAGAAGTGCTGCGGGAAATCCGCGCCCACGGAACGGATCTGCTCTTTGTCGGTCTGGGTGACCCAGTCCAGCAGGCGTGGGTGCGCGACCACGGAACACGGTCCGGCGCTACGGCGATCCTCACCTGCGGCGGGCTGTTCGACTGGCTGAGCGGCGCGAACAAACGCGCGCCGGCGTGGATGATCACCGCGGGTCTCGAATGGGCGTGGCGCTTGATGATCGAGCCGAAGCGCTTGGCACGCCGTTACCTCGTCGGCAATCCCGCTTTCATTCTTGCTCTCGCGATTCAATTTGCAACGCGGAGTACTCGTCGGATTGGACACAGGGGCGAGGGTTCAGCCAGCCTGGACGCATGACGACTGCCGAAGACGAACGCGGTCGTCGCCGCGAACTCGCACGCGGCGGTTCGATCGGGTTGATCGGGTCAGTCTTCAGCGCGGGCATGGGCTTCGTCCTCATCATCGTTCTCGGCTCGCTCGGCGACTACCGCTCGGGTGTCATCCTGCAAGCCATCGGCGTGTACTCGATCGCCCTAGGCGTCGCTCGGCTCGGAATGGATTCGGCCGCCGTGTGGATCATGCCGCGGCTGAAGGCGACGCGCAGCTCCGACACCGCCAGCGCCGCCGCGTTCGTCATCTGCTCGGCGGCGCTCGGCGGCATCGTGTGCGCCGCCTTGATCTATCTCGGACTGCTCGTCCTGACATCCCTATCGATGTGGGAGCCGGACGTCATCGCCGCCCTCACAGCCATCGCGTGGACCCTGCCCATCGCGTCGGCATTCCTCGCCACGCTGGCCACTCTGCGCGGACTGGGCGACATCCTGCCCTACGTCGTAATCGGGAGTATCGCCGTTCCTGCGCTACGTCCTGCTGCGGTCCTGGTGGTTATTGGGCTCGGGAGCGGCGTCGCCGCCGTCGCTCTGGCTTGGGCGTCACCCGTCGTCATCGCGCTCGGCGCGGCACTGATCGTGGTCCGCGCGCAGCTCCGACGGCCTGCAGGCTCACTCAACGTCTCCCCACCAGCCGTCGACGACGACGATTCCCTGGCACGACCCCGCAGGGCAATCAGGCGATACGCCGGACCTCGCGTGCTGTCCTCGTCGCTCGAACAACTACTGCTGTGGCTCGACGTCGTCCTGGTCGGCGCGATCGCGGGGGCGGCCGACGCCGGCGTCTATGGCACAGCCAGTCGCTTCGTCGCTGCCGCACTGATTGTGGACACGGCGATCAGGCTCGTCGTTTCGCCGGAGTTCAGTCGTCTGCTTCACGTCCGCGCGCACAACGAGCTGCGTTCCATTTACTCCACGGCGACGCGGTGGCTGGTGCTCTTCAGCAGCCCCATCATCCTCACGCTCGTGACGTTCGCCCCGCTCGTCCTCTCCCTCGTCGGGGAGGAATTCGTTCGCGGCGCGAGCGCAATCGTGATCCTCGGCATCGGCGCGCTCGTGACCCTTCTCGCTGGCAACATCCACTCCGTCCTCTTAATGAGCGGGAGAAGCGGTTGGGCGGCGTTCAACAAGGCCGTCGTGGTCGCTTTGAACGTTGGGCTCATCTGGTGGTGGGTCCCTCTGTGGGGCATCAACGGTGCCGCTGCCGCTTGGGCAGTCTGCATGATGGTGGATGCGCTTCTAGCGTGGGCGGAGATCCGAATTCTGGTCGGCATCAAAATCGGCCTGGTCGACGGCATGTACCCGCTGTTCATAGCCCTGGTGACCGTGGGGATCCCGGCCATCGCCATCCGCCTCTGGTGGGGACCTACATGGCCGGCTCTGTTCGTGGCCGTTGCGGTCGGCGGTGTCCTCTTCCTCCTGTGGTGCCGCCTTGACCGCGAACGTCTCCACTTCCGCGATCTTCGCGGTTTGGCGGCGCGCCGCGCAGGATAATCCGCCAGCGGGACTATCGCTCCGGAGTCGCCGGTGCTACAGTGACCGGATTGGGGGGTTTGCCGCGACTGGGGTCGCGGTACCGGCTGTTGGATTCGGATGGGACCGAAGACCGACGACCCGGTCCGATGTGATGTCGGGAACGCATAAGAGCTTTGGGGAAGCGACTTGGGGATCGAGAAGACTGACGCGCCGCGGCGCACCACGCAACGTACTCGCGTGTGGATATGGGGGATTGTCGCGGTCGCGACCCTCGGAGCGGCGGCAGTCGTCGCGGCCGTCGCCATCGAACCGGGCAGCATCGGCGGAGTGCCCACGCCATCGGAGACCGAGGCCGGCCCGGCACCTTACGTCAGCGTCGCACCGGTCCCACCAGCGGCGCCCAGCGATCCTGGCGCATTGGACGACGGATCTGCGGAGACGCTCGTCACCACCGTGCTCGATGCCGTCGCGACAACCCCGCCGGGCGCCGATCCGGCCGCTGTGCTCGCTGGCGTAGCCGAGGGAAGCTATCTCAGCGAAATCGCGGCGCAGTATCAGGAGCTGGACACCAACGGCTGGACGATATCGGGTCAGCCCGTCGTCGAGACGGCCGTCGTCACCTCGCTCGACACGCAGGTCGCCCCCGCGACAGCGGTCGTCAGCGCGTGCATCGACTCCAGCGGGGTGACCACCCTGGACTCGGCCGGCGTCGCCTTCGGCGGGCAGACCGCGCCCCGCTCCACACACCTCTTCGGCCTCGCGCAGAGCGCCGACGGCACGTGGAAGATCACCTCGCATTGGTTCCCCGATGACGCTGCCTGCTGAACACATGTCCGCGCCATCGCACTCAACCACTTCTCGAACGACACTCTCGGAGGCCCACGTGACCACGCAAAGACTCGGACGGCGGAGTCGCGCGCTTCTGGCGACCATCGCCTCGGCGACACTCCTCGCGACCATGCTCGTCCTGCCCACTTCCGCAGCCTCGGCAGCCGAACCGGCCATTCCGGCCCCCGACGGGCTCACGGAGCTGACCGCGGCCGCGTCGTGCTGGGAGATCAAGCAGCTCACCCCGTCCGCCCCGAGCGGCGTCTACTGGCTCGCAACCCCGGAGATGGGCGCGGCAGACCGCTTCTACTGCGACCAGACGACCAACGGCGGCGGTTGGGTGCTCGTCGGCCGTGGCCGTGAAGGCTGGTCGGAATCCAATGTCGGTGCCGGCACGACGGCTGATGTCAGCGCCGCCGTCACTGGCACGGAGGCGTTCACCCCCAAGCAGCTGTCCTCCGAAGTCATCGAGGACCTGCTCAACGGCGCGGCCGTTTCCTCGCTGAGCGAGGGGATCCGCCTGCGACGGGCGACGAACACCACAGGCACGGCCTGGCAGGAACTCACCTTCAAGCTCGCCAGTCCTCGCACGACGTGGTCATGGCAGTTCTTCAATGAGCAGCGTGTCGCTTCCTACGTCATCGACGGCACGAGCCGCACGGGCGGTCAGACGCAGGACTTCGGTTCGAACAACACCACCTCACGCGTGCGCACCGTCACGGGCTCGAATGAGGGCTGGATGTACGGCTGGGGCTTCGGCAGCTCCTCGCGGGGGAACCCTTCCGCCTCGAGCTACATCTGGGCGAAGGACACTTCGAGCGGCTACCCGCGCCCCTTCACACAGGTATTCCTGCGCCCGCGCGTGATGAGCGCGACGGTCTACCCGTCGATTCCGGACGCCGGCACCGCGGCGAAGAGCGGCGAGCGTGTCGCCGACTCCTTCGCCGAGCCCACTACCTGGGGCGTCGCCGGCATCGGCGCGGGCCCGATGTCGACCGAGGGCAGCAATGAGGTCTCCGCGTTCGCCGAGGTGGGCAACGTCGTCTACGTGGGAGGGAACTTCACCACCGTCCAGCGATCTTCGGCGGGCGCGAGCCAGGTTTCGCAGGCGTACCTTGCCGCCTTCAACCGCGACACCGGTGAGTGGATCTCGTCCTTCCGACCCACTCTCGACAACCAGGTGAAGTCCCTCGCGGCGCTTCCTGACGGCCGGTTGGCAGTCGGCGGCAACTTCTCCCGCGTGAACGGCGAGGACCGCGCCGGGCTCGCCGTATTGAATGCCAGCACCGGGCAGCTCGACACAGCGTTCACCGGCAGCATCATCAATCGGCTGACGGCGGGCGTTGCTTTCGTGCGCACCATGGACGTGCAGGACGGATGGCTCTACATCGGTGGTGCCTTCACCCACGCGACGGGCGGCACCGCGTCGAGCGAAGCGTACCTGCGCGGTGGGGCGCGGTTCTCGGTCACGGACGGAACTCCCGACCGAACCTGGAACCCCGAACTCAACGGCACCGTCATGTCCCTCGACGCCTCGAAGAACGGCGACCGGACGTACTTCGCCGGCTTCTTCAATGAGGCACATGGCGAGTCGACCGACAAGGCCGCCGCTCTCACAACCGATTCCAGCGTTGCGGTCGTTCCGTGGAACGTACAATTCTCGAACCGCACCAATGGGCGCCTCGGTTATCAGCAGGCGGTCCTCGAGGTGGGTGACCGAGTATGGCTCGGCGGTGCCGAGCACAGCATCGTGAGCTATGGCCGCAGCAATATGCAGGTTCTCAGCTCCAACATCACGAAGGCGGCATCTACGTATCAGGCCGGCGGGGACTTCCAGGCTCTGGCCACCGATGGGACCGCTGTCTACGGCAGCTGCCACTGCTTCTACTCCGTATATGCGGGTGCGAAGGTCTGGCCCGAGGTGGGCACGGCATGGACGTCGGTAGACCCGATCTACTCGACGGGCGCGTGGAGCGCGTCTACCGGGCGGATCATCTCCCACTTCAACCCGCGGCTCGCGACCTCTCGCGGTGCGGGTGGATGGGCTCTGTTCGTCGACTCCACCGGCACTCTCTGGCAGGGTGGCGACTTCACGGCCTCGTGGCGAGGGCCCAACGCGCGCCAATGGTCGGGCGGATTCGTTCGCAACGCCCAGAACGACGTCGCACCGCCGACGACCCCGACGGCCCTCGTGGCCAGCACGGTTGCGAACGGCGTCACGCTCTCGTGGTCCCCTTCGACTGATGACAGCGGGGCTGTCACCTACCAGGTCCTGCGAAACAACCGGGTGGTCGCGACCACCACGTCAACCTCGCTGACCCTCCCGGCGGCACCGGCAGCCACCAAGTACTTCGTACGCGCTGCGGACGCCGCCGGAAACTGGTCAGCTAGCACTGCGGCCGTCGTGGCGGGCAATACGCCCCCGCCCGCTCAGGGCACCGATCTCATCGCCGAGGGCGCTTCGTGGTCGTACTCCTACTCGGTGGACGGTCCGGGTGAGGGCTGGGCGGATCGAACGTTCAACTCCACGTCCTGGTCGACGGGTGCGGCACCGATCGGATACGGTCACTCCAATCTCGGAACGACGCTGACATCGACCGGAACGAAGCCGCTGGCATCGTTCTATCGGAAGAGCGTCACGATCGCGGATGCATCGAAGGTGGCGTCCGTGACCCTCACGGCACGCGCCGACGACGGTGTGATCCTCTACGTCAACGGCGTCGAGGTCGGTCGGAAGAACATGGCAGAGGGTGCGGATGGACCGAACACCTACGCCAATACGGCTGTCGGTGCAGCCGCGGCCGTGGCAACACCGTACGTCCTGACCGTTCCGGGCAACCTGCTCCGGACCGGTGAGAACGTCATCGCGGCATCAGTGCACTCCAACTACCGCAGCACGCCCAGCCACAGCTTCGAGCTCAAGGCCGTCGCCACACTCGGAACACAGCCGGCACCCGAACCCGAACCCGAACCCGAACCGACCGGCACGGACCTGGTCTCCGAGGGCGCTTCGTGGTCGTACTCCTACTCGGTGGACGGTCCGGGTGAGGGCTGGGCGGATCGAACGTTCAACTCCACGTCCTGGTCGACGGGTGCGGCACCGATCGGATACGGTCACTCCAATCTCGGAACGACGCTGACATCGACCGGAACGAAGCCGCTGGCATCGTTCTATCGGAAGAGCGTCACGATCGCGGATGCATCGAAGGTGGCGTCCGTGACCCTCACGGCACGCGCCGACGACGGTGTGATCCTCTACGTCAACGGCGTCGAGGTCGGTCGGAAGAACATGGCAGAGGGTGCGGATGGACCGAACACCTACGCCAATACGGCTGTCGGTGCAGCCGCGGCCGTGGCAACACCGTACGTCCTGACCGTTCCGGGCAACCTGCTCCGGACCGGTGAGAACGTCATCGCGGCATCAGTGCACTCCAACTACCGCAGCACGCCCAGCCACAGCTTCGAGCTCAAGGCCGTCGCCACACTCGGAACACAGCCGGCACCCGAACCCGAACCCGAACCGGAACCCGACCCGGACCCGATTCCCGACCCGGAGCCCGCTTCCGGTGTGGTGGTTGCCGCAGGTTCACCGTGGTCGTACTCGTTCAGCAGCGCGCCGACTCCCGCCGACTGGCTCCAGCCGGCATTCGACTCGACCACCTGGGCGACGGGGGCCACGCCGATCGGGTGGGGTCACGCGGCGCTGGGAACGACGCTGGACATTTCGCAGAGCCCCCGGCCGGTCACGTCGTACTATCGAACCGCGCTCTCGCTGCCGACGCTGGACTTCTCGGCCCTCACGTTCACGACCCGAGCGGATGACGGGATCATCGTTTACGTGAACGGCGTGGAAGTGATGCGTCAGAATATCGACGCGACCGTTGTGACGCAGACGACGTACGCCAACACCGCACCCAATGCGGCGACAGCTGCCTCGACTCCGTTCGTCGCAGACATCCCGGTGTCGGCCTTCACATCGGGCACCAACACCGTGGCGGTCGAGGTTCACTCCAACTACCGCACCACCCCGAGCCACAGCTTCGACATGAGCATCGTGAAGAAGTAGCCTCAGGAGACCGCATGGGGGCGGTGGCACGGCCTCGGCCGTGCCACCGCCCCTGTCATTTGCACGACGGAAGGCCGCATGTCCACCTACTCCGAGAACCTCCAGCGCTTGCGCGCCGCGCAGAAGCCCGGTGGCGGTGTTCCCGCCTACACGCGATGGGTGAATCGACGCCTCGCGCGCTACGTTGCGGCGGCTGCGGCCACCATGGGTGTGAGCGCAAACGGGGTCACGGCGATCAGTGCCCTGCTGTCATTCGCGGCCTTGGGAGTGCTGGTTCTCGCACCCGTGGCCTGGTGGACAGGTCTGACCGTCGCCGTTCTGCTCGCGCTGGGATACGTGCTCGACTCCGCGGACGGCCAGGTGGCGCGTCTCACGGGCACGGGAGGACCCGCGGGCGAGTGGCTCGACCACGTCGTGGACGCGATCCGCACACCGGCTATCCACCTCGCGGTCGTCGTGGCGGTCTGGCGCCATTCCGAGTACCCCACATGGATCGCCGGCATCGCCGTGGCATTTGCACTGATAGCGACAGGGCAGTTCATGAGTCAGATCCTGGCCGAGCAATTGCGCAAGAAGGCCAGCATCGCTCCCGCCGAGGGGCGTGGCATCATCAAGTCCTTCGCCATCCTGCCGAACGACATGGGGACACTCTGCTGGATATTCGCGCTGTGGGGTGTCGTGCCTCTGTTCGCCGGCGCGTATGTGTTGCTCTTCGCCGCGAACGGGGTGCACAGCCTCGTCTCCATGCGGCGAAAGTTCGTGGGGCTGCGCACGGCCTAGGCCTCGTCGACATCGCTTCGGGACCCCGGAGGCAGACCCTCTATTCCTGCGGTGAGCTCGCGCTGGCCGCGTCTACGGCACGGCGCGGGGTCGACCGCCGTCGCGGCGCCTTACGTACGCCCGGAGCGGACACCTCCCCCGACATGACGTCGTCCAGATCGTCGTCGTCACCGTCTTCGGAGATGGTCGTGTACGACTGCTCAGCGGCGGCGAGAGGGGTCTCGGACGCGGCCGGAACGAGCGGTCCGCTCTTGCCTCGAAGCTTGGGAAGGACGATCGAACCGAGAAGGGGCGTCTCAAGGTTCTGCGCCTCTTGAAGGAAATCCCGGACTTCGGTGATGCGCGAAGATCCGGTCCGCAAGAGGATGATGGCGGCATCGGATTCGCGAAGAGCCGCAAGAAGGCTCGCGGGATTCGCCTCGGCCGTCAGCGCGATGAAGCAGATGCTCCCCGCTGTGGCTTCGTGCAGAGCACGCCGGACGTCTCGCCCCACCAAGAGATCGGAGTCCACGACGCCACCGACTGCAGCACCCGCAATGTAGACGGACAGTCCGGGTACGCGTTCCGCGGCGACGATCTTCCCAGAGGTCGCTGCGGTGCCGTCAACGTCGAGCGCTTGGCGCCAGACATCGAGCTGCGCATCTCCGACTTCGGGCGCGATGACGAGCGTTTGCCGCTGCGACTGCGCCGTCACAACACCGAGGTCCATGACGACGGCCGATACTTCGCCACCGTGCGTGGCGTCGAAGACGAGAATGCGGGCGGTACCCGAACGCGTCTCGGCGAGAATCCGCTCGCGCGCCACTCGGAGCGCCTCGGCGTCCACCGCCGATGCCGGGATGGTGGGTGACGCCGAACGCAGACGCGCCAAGATCGGCTTTCCCGTCGCGCGGATGATCTCCTTGCGGTTACGCAGTCGCGTCACGAAGGGATTGATGAGAAAGGCCAGGATGATGCCCAGCACCAGTCCCAGCGCGGCGCCCGTGGCGACCGTCAGCAGTTCGTTCGGAGCGGTTTCGAGGTCGTTCTCCTCGGCGGCGGTCAGGATCGCGCCCCCGGTGGTGTCGACGCTTTGAAGCGCGTTGCGATCGGAAACCAGGTCCTCGAGCTCTATCAGGATCTGCTGGCGCTCGGTAGTCGCCTGGGTCGTCGCGGCGCTGTCATCGGGATTCCCCGCGATCACGCCGTTCACCTCCGAAAGACGTTCGTTGAGCGTGTCGACGCGTCCCGTCAGGTTCGCGACGGTCACACCGATGCGCTCTTGGGCTTGCTGGCTGCGGAACTGGAGGTAGGCGGCGGAGACGGCCTGTGCCCCTTCGACCGCCTCGTCCGGGTCGTTCGCGGTGAACGACACGCGGGCGATCGTCGTCTCCGCCGTCAGCTGCACACTCGCGCCCCGGCGGATCTCCGTCGGAGTCTTCCCCGGCACGGCCTCCGCGGCGATCCGCGCGACAACCTGAGACTGCGCGATATCGGCCTCAGTCGCATCATCGAGCAGGCCCGAGGCCGGTCGCTGCGGGTTGAACGGATCCGTCGTGATCACGTTGAGATTCACGATCGTGGTAGCGGTGTACTCCCGCGGCACCAGCGCAAGGTAAGCGACCGCGCCGAGCACGCCGACGAGCACGGCCGCCACGACGACCCGCCACTGTCTCCGCACGACGAACAGGTAGTGTTCCAAGCCGAGGGAGACCACGGGTTCGGGGGCAGTAGTGCTCACGGTAGAGTCCTTCCGAAGGGCCGATCGTTGCGAGGGATGCATCCGGTGAGGATTTAGGCCGTCGAGCCATCCTATGGGGCCACGAGGAGGGGGATTGTCGTGAGTCTGGATGCGCGCGCCCCGTCTCTGTCCGCCGCAGCGAGAATCGCGCCTCGGACCGTTAAGACGGGCGCATCTCGCGGGCTCCCGCGCTGGCCTTTCGCGGCGATGTTCGTCCTCTTCCCGCTCTGGTGGGCTCTCGGCGTCGCCGAGATGATGTGGATTCCGCTCGCGGCGATCATGGTGCTGTACCTGATCAAGCGCGGCGGAACGCAAGTCCCGCGCGGTTTCGCCATCTGGCTCCTGTTCCTCGTGCTGATGCTGCTCTCGGTGATCGGAATCGACACAACGGGGCGCCTCATCGGATTCGCCTATCGGGCCCTCCTCTACCTGACCGTCACCATCGTGTTCATCTACCTGTACAACGGGCGTGGAACCCTCACGACCCGCTATGTGCTGGGCGTCCTCACCTTCTTCTGGCTCGTGGTGGTAGCCGGTGGATACCTTGGTGTCTTCCTGCCGGAATTCTCGTTCCGCACACCGCTCGGCTACGTTCTGCCGAGCGGGCTGCAAGCCAACGAGCTGGTGCAGGAGATGGTGGTCCGGCGCGCGACGCAGTACAACCCCGAAAGCTTCTACAACTTCGAGCCTCGGCCGGCTGCGCCCTTCCTCTACACGAATGGGTGGGGCAACGCGTACTCACTGCTTCTGCCTCTAGTGATCGCCTACTCCGGGTACGTACGCCGTTCCGCCAAGTTCTGGTGGATCATGGCGGCCATTCCCGTGTCTCTCGTGCCCGCAGTGCTCACGCTCAACCGGGGGATGTTCCTCGGGCTGGGAGTCGCGGTGGTCTACGCCGCCTTCCGCCTCGCTCTTCTCGGAAGGCTCCGCGCCCTCTTCGGTCTCGGCGTCATCGGCGTCATCGGTGTCGCTGCCGCAATCAGCCTGAATCTCGCCGACCGTCTCGGGGACCGGTTGGATGTGAGCTCGACGACCCAGGACCGCGCCAATCTGTACGCAGAGACCTTCGAGCGCACGCTGACGTCGCCCTTGTTCGGCTTCGGCGCCCCACGACCGTCGTTCACCGAGGGTGTCCCCTCCGTGGGCACCCAGGGTCACATCTGGATGGTCATGTTCTCGCACGGCCTACCCGCTCTGGTGCTGTTCCTCCTGACGCTCGCATACTTCTTCTTCTCCACCTGGCACGTCACGTCCACGACGGCGCTGGCCCTCAACGCGATCATTCTGGTCCTCATCGTCGAGGTCTTCTACTACGGTGTGCTTCCGCACGGGCTCGTGCTGGCCTTCATCGCGGCTGCCCTCGCGATGCGAGGCGATCCGCCTTCCGAACAGGTGCCGCTCCCCCTCCGTCGGTCGGTCCGGGCGCTCGGCTATCGCTAGAGTGATGGATGCATCACCGAACTGGAGAGTGGGGGCACCGTGCCAGATGATGTGAGTGTCGTCGTGGCTACCCGCTCGCGTCCTCAGCTCTTGCGGCGAGCTCTCGCCTCGATCAGGGATCAGGATTACCCGGCTGACATCGAGATCCTTGTGGTCTTCGACGGAACCGAGATCGACGATCTCTCCGATCTCACCCTCCCTGCCGGGCGCTCCATCCGCACGATGAAGAATGCGCATGTGCCGGGCCTTGCCGGCGCGCGAAACACGGGGATCGAGGCCGCGAGCCACCCGCTCCTCGGCTTCTGCGATGATGACGACGAGTGGAAGCCCGACAAACTGAATAAGCAGGTGCCGCTGCTCGAGGACCCCGACGTGATCGTCGCGGCGACCGGCGTCGAGATCCACTCGGCCGGTGGAGTCCACCAACGCCTCGCGCCGTCACAAGCGAATCTCGCCGACCTGCTCCGATCGCGCATCACGGAACTGCATCCGTCGTCGTTCGTCCTACGGACGCGCGACCTCCGCGGGCGCCTCGGGCTGGTCGACGAAGACCTTCCCGCTTCTTACGGCGAAGACTACGACCTGCTCCTGCGGGCCACGAAGCTCGGGCGTATCGAAGCGGTACCGGAAGCCCTCACGATCGTGCACTGGGACAGGACGTCCTTCTTCAGCGAGCGCTGGCAGGGGATCGTCGACGGACTGACCTACCTCCTCGAGAAACATCCCGAGTTCGCCGGCAGCAAGGTGGGTAGCGCACGCATCGAAGGTCAGATCGCCTTCGCGTACGGTGCACTGGGAAACCGCCACGAGGCCCGCAGATGGGCCAGGCGCACGCTCGCTCACCACCCGCTCCAGCCTCGTGCGTACATCGCGATGCTGGTGGGTCTGGGATTCGTGAAGGGCGAGACAGTCGTCGGGGCCCTCAACAGGCGCGGGCGAGGGATGTAGCGGATGCCCCGCCTGTCGGTCCACATGCCCGCCTACAACGCCGAGAGCACGATCCGCTTGGCGATCGAGTCGGTCCTGCGGGATATCCCGGCGGATGCCGAGTTGGTCGTCCTCGACGATGTCAGCACCGACGGCACGGCGCAAGTGGTCGCCTCGATCACCGATAGCCGCCTCCGGATGATCAACGGCACGCACGAGGGAGTCGGTCGCGCCTCCCAAGCGCTGCTCGATTCCAGCGACAGCGAATACATCGCCCGGATGGACTCCGACGATGTCTGGTTCCGCGGACGGGCGCGTCGACAGCTGTCCGCTGTCCTGTCCGGCGCCGACGCGGTGTTCGCCAGCGCGGTTCTCTGGCGGGAGCGGCGTCCACTCTCGTTCACGGCTCCCACTCGAATCAGCTCCCGTGCTTTTCCGTTCCATCTCCTGCTGACGAATCCGGTGACGCACTCGACGCTGTTCGCGCGACGCAGCGCGATAGAAGGCGCCGGAGGCTACCGTCCCTTCCGCACCACCGAGGACTACGACCTCTACCTGCGGCTGGCAGCACAGGGCAGCGCATTACGACGACTCGCGCTGCCGGGTGTCGCGTACCGGGTGCACGCAAATCAGATCACGGCGGGGGCGGATTGGCGGCGCGAGTCGTGGCGCAACCCGCAGATCGCCGAGGTCTTCTCGTCTCTCGCTGAGTCCCTCCTGGGAGTCCCGGCACAACGGATATCGAGCTTGGCCGTCGACGACGACAAGTCGGCGGCTGCCAGGCGCGACCAGTTCGCTGACTTCGCGCGTCGCTTCCGCGCGGCGATCTCTACCCAGTCGGCGACGGAGCGCTGGGTGCTGAACCGAAAACTCGCACGCCGAGCAGCGTGGTTCCACTCCCATCTCGAGAACCCGAGCGGGACCTGATCCGGCGGGTTCAGGCTTCCGTACCGTGCACCTGCCACAGCGCCTCGCGCAGCTGAGTACTGGATGTGGTCTTCGTGTAGGGGAAGTAGACGATGTCGACCTCGAGTTCACCGAACTCACGCTCGAGTTCGCGCCACTTGTCCGAGCCTTTCCAATCGTCCCCGACGAACATGCGATGGAAGCCGAGGCTTCGCCACGCGCTCATCTTGTCCATCGAGGTCTGCGGCACGGTGAGATCGACGCAGCGTAGCGCCGAGACCATCTGCCGACGCTCGACGAACGGTACGACGGGCCGCTTCCCCTTCGCGTCCATGCTGAGTTCGTCGGTCGTAACGCCGACGATGAGCTGATCGCACTCCGACTTCGCTCGCTGCAAGAGACGGAGGTGACCGATGTGGAGCATGTCGTACACGCCCGTTGTATAACCAATGAGCACGTGCTCGTCCCCTGTCATTCGCGCGAATCACCATTGTAGGGGAATGCCGTCGATCGCCCGCTGCTCCACTAGCATCGTTGCAGCACGCAGTCGCGACTGGGGTCTGGACGCGTGCCATGACCAGAAGGGGTCAGCATCTTGGTGTCCTCCCCGAGCCATTCCCGTGCTCGACTTCGCTCGGGTCGATCTGCCAGCGCACGAAGCTTGGCGCTCGTCGCCGCACTGCTCGTCGCTGTGGGCACGCTCTTGACGGTAGGACTGTGGCCCTACCGGGTCGACGACTCCCGCTGGGTGACCCTCACCCTGGAGAACCTTCACATGGTCGGCGTCCCCCGCTGGGTCGACTACACGCTGGTCGAACGACTCGCGAACACCGCGATCTACATCCCGCTCGGTGTCGTCCTCGTCATGGCGTTGGGGCGGCGCTATTGGTGGGCGGCTCTGATTCTCGCGGTGGTGACCTCTCTCATCATCGAGGCAGGTCAGACGATGCTGGACGAACGAGTAGCTTCTCCGATCGATGTCGTCATGAACGTTCTCGGCGCACTCGCCGGGATTGCGTGCGCGATGGCTCTGGGCGGGCCACGCGTGCGTCGTCCGTGAGCCGGGAATGACGCCACACCCGCAGGCCGGTTCTAGGCTGGTCAGATGACGACCGAGACTCCCGCCGAAACCATCACCATGTTCGGAGCCGACTGGTGCCGCGACTGCATCCGCACCAAGAAGCAACTCGACGAGCTCGGTGTGCCGTATACGTATGTAGACCTCGTCGCCGACCCGTCGGCCGCGGATGTGGCACGCGACATCTCGGGACGCACCAACATCCCCGTCGTTCTGTATCCCGACGCCTCGTTCCAGGTCGAGCCGTCGAACGCCGACGTCGAGTCGAAGCTCCGTGAGCTCGATCTCGTCTGATCCGGTCACTGTCGCCCTCGACGACGACATAGCCGCGCTGCGCGCCGGGCTCACATCCTGGTCTCACCTCACTCTCGGGCAACGCGCTCGCCTCCTCGAGCGCGTGCGCGTGAGCGTCGTGGCCTGTGCGCAGGAGTGGGCGGAACAGGCCGCGCTCATGAAAGGGCTGGACGATCGGCATCCGCTCCGGGGCGAGGAGTGGCTGAGCGGCCCGTACGCGGTGATCGTCGCGCTGGACGCGTATGCTCGCACCCTCGCGGAACTGAGCGCTGGGCGGAGCCCGCTCGACGCGCTCACCCTCGGCACCGCGCCCGGTGGGCGCGTGACAGTGCCCGCGTTCCCGGCGACTCCCGCCGATGCGCTCCTGCTGTCGGGGTTCACCGCAGAGGTCTGGCTGCGACCCGGCGTGACGGCGCAGGATGCGCGAACGACCGCGGGGCTCGGCCAGCGGCATCCGTCCGATAGCGGGGGCGTCGGTCTGGTGCTGGGAGCCGGCAACGTGACCGCGATCCCCGTGCTCGACGTGCTGTACGAACTCGTCGCCGGCAATCGTGTCGCCATCCTCAAGCTCAACCCGACGATGGATACCCTCGCGCTCACCTTCCGGCGAGCGCTCGCGCCCCTGATCGCGGCGGGGTTCCTGCGCATCGTCACGGGCGACGGCTCGGTCGGCGCCGCCCTGACCAGGCACGCGGGCATCGATCACGTGCACATCACGGGATCCGAGGCGACGTTCGACGCGATCGTCTGGGGCACCGGCGATGATGCGGCGGAGCGGAGGAGGAACGACGACCCCGCGATGCCCAAGCCGATCACCGCCGAGCTTGGCGGGGTCTCGCCCGTCATCGTGGTCCCCGGCGAGTGGACGGCGGCCGACCTACGCTTTCAGGCCGAGCACGTCGTCACGATGCGCCTGCAGAACGCCGGACACAACTGCATCGCGGGTCAGGTTGTCGTGGTCTCACGGGACTGGGCGCAGCGTGGCGCCTTCCTCTCCGAACTCCGCGCCGCGTACCTCCGTGCTCCGCAACGCCCAACCTGGTACCCACACGCGCCCGACCGCGTCGCGCGGACGGCCGCGGATTCTCCGATCGCGGAGACGTACGACGGGGGCGGCGAGCGCGTCCTCATGGTAATCGACGCGGAACAGGATGCCTCGGCGCTCGAGACCACGGAGTACTTCGCGCCGATTCTCGGCGTGATCGACCTGCCGGGTACGGGGCAGCAGTTCCTCGACAACGCCGTCGCCTATGCGAACGAGCGCCTCACCGGCACCCTCGGCGCAAACCTGCTGATCGACCCGGCGACGCGAACCGCCCTGGGGCCGGGCTTCGAGGAAGCGGTCGCCGAGCTGCGCTACGGCGCGATCGCGATCAACGCCTGGACGGGCTTCAACTTCCTGCTCGCGAACGGGACGTGGGGTGCCTACCCCGGCGGAACTTTGGACGACGTCGGCAGCGGAATCGGAGTCGTGCACAACGCTCTGCTGCTCGAGGGTGTCGAACGGACGGTCGTCCACGGACCCTTCCGACCCTTCCCTCGTTCGGTCCGCACGTTCGCCGACCCCGCGGAGCGGACCGTGCTGCCGAAGCCGCCCTGGTTCGTCACCGCGCGTACGGGCGC
Organism: Microbacterium lacus; assembly: GCF_002812805.1. Classification (GTDB taxonomy): domain Bacteria; phylum Actinomycetota; class Actinomycetes; order Actinomycetales; family Microbacteriaceae; genus Microbacterium; species Microbacterium lacus_A. The sequence goes on from NZ_NMUM01000009.1 coordinate 83,587, forward strand.
CGAGGTGAGCGAGGGGTTCACGCGGTACCAGATGACGGGCAATATCGCGGGGCTCGCGCGCACGCTCGCGCTGGCTCTGCGCGCGTAGCTAGTTGTAGCTCTCCGTGACGTTGTGAACGCGTTGGATGGGTGAGAGACCGTCGATGCCGCCGTGGGCTCTGTGGTGATTGTATTCGTGGAGCCAGTCGGCGTACGCAGCAAATCGCTCGGCTTCTGAACGGTAGGGGCGCGCGTAGGCCCATTCGGCGGCCAGAGTGCGGTTGAAGCGTTCGACCTTCCCGTTGGTCTGCGGGCGGTAGGGGCGGGTGAACTTGTGTTTCACGCCGACGCCGAGTGCGTCGTTGAAGGCGTGGGATCGGTAGCAGGAGCCGTTGTCGGTGATCACGCGCAGCACGGTGATGCCGTGCCCGGTGAAGAATGCTTTGGCGCGCTCCCAGAACGCGGCAGCTGTCTCCTTGCGTTCGTCGCCGAGGATCTCCGAGTACGCGAGTCTTGAGTGGTCGTCTATGGCGTGGTGCAAGTACGCGTAACCCGGTCTGCTCGTCTTCCGGTTGCTCTGTCCGCGCTGGCGGCTCATTACGCGGTGACCGCCGCCGTCGGGGATCCGGCCGAGCTTCTTGACGTCGACATGGACGAGATCGCCGGGGTTCGGGTGTTCGTAGCGGACCGGCTTCGGGCGCCGCACCGGCAGTCCGGTCGCCTTGTCCAACTGCGACAGGTGTGGCATCCGGTAACGACGCAGCACGTTCTCCACCGTCGAGCGGGACAGGTGCAGGTGCCAGGCGATCCGATGCGAGCCCCACCGCCTCGCGAACCTCAACGACACGATCCGTCTCTCCGTCCGTCGCGCCGTTCGCGATGGGGACATCAGCGGACGTGAGGACAGATCGCGCATCCCCGCGGTGCCTGCGGCCCGATACCGGTCTGCCCACTTCTTCGCTGTCGCCGGAGAGCAGCTGAACCTTTCCGCTGCTCTCCGCAACGGCCAACGAGAATCGACAACAAGCTTCGCCAGCCGCAGACGACCGGTTTCGGACAAGGGAGCATTAGCGTGAGTCACGAGGACCTCCGGTGGTCGAAATGAGTGTGGTAACCCACTTCGATATCGGAGGTCCTCCCAATTCACCTCACGCCACGCTGATCACAACCTCCGGGAGAGCTACAGCTAGTCACTTCGACAAGCTCAGTGACCGAACCGGGCGGAGCGTAGCGCCGTGCCGTGCCGCCGAAACACCCCTCGCACGACGAAACACCCCTCGCCGGGGGGTTTGTCGTGGCGCAAAGGGTGTTTCGGCCGCTGAATGGCGGGCGGGGTGCAGCGCCGGGGTCAGCGTGAGGCGAAGCGGTCTGTCGCCGCGACGAGCGCGGACTGGATGGCGGGCTCGGTGGCCGAATGCCCGGCGTCGGCGACGAGCACGAAGTGAGCCTCGGGCCACGCCCGACGCAAGTCCCACGCGGTCATGGGCGGCGTGCAGATGTCATAGCGCCCCTGCACGATGACGGCAGGGATGTCTCGAAGGATTCCGACATCCTCGATCAACTGCCCCTCGCGGAACCAGCCGCCATGGACGAAGTAGTGGTTCTCGATCCGCGCGAACGCGGTCGCCACCGCGGGCTCGGTCATCGAGGCGACGAGCGCCGCGTCCGGGCGCAGGGTGAGTGTGGATGCCTCCCAGCGACTCCACGCCACGGCTGCGGGCACATGCACGTTCGGATCGGGGTCGGTCAGGCGGCGGTGGTACGCGTCGATCATCCGTGAGCGCTCCAGCACCGGGATCGGCGCGATGAAGTCCTCCCACAGGTCCGGGAAGATCGCCGAGGCGCCGCCCTCGTAGAACCACTCGAGCTCGTGCCGGCGAAGCGTGAAGACCCCGCGCAGGATGATCTCGGTCACGACCGCCGGATGCGTCTGCGCGTACGCCAGCGCGAGGGCACTGCCCCACGAGCCACCGAACACCTGCCAGCGCGCGATGCCGAGGTTCTTGCGCAGCAACTCGATGTCGGCGACGAGGTGCCACGTCGTGTTGTAGCGCAGGTCGTCGCCGGGGTCGCTGGCGTGCGGGGTGCTGCGTCCGCAACCGCGCTGATCGAACAGCACGATGCGGTACTTCTCGGGGTCGAAGAGCCGCCGGTGCCAGGCGGACGTGCCCGCACCCGGTCCGCCGTGCAGGAAGACGACGGGCTTGCCCTTCGGATTGCCGCTGCACTCCCAATAGATCCGTTGGCCATCCCCCACCAACAGCTCGCCGGACTCGTAGGGCTCGATCGGCGGGTACAGGGGCGACGAGACGGGATGCGACGAGACGTGCGCCGCAGAGCTCTCGTCGGGGGTGGACACCATTCGGCCACGCTATCGCGTCCCCCGCCGATCATCGGGATGCCCTCCCGAGGTCGGCAGACCCCGCCTCTGAAGAACGGACCCCTAGGCTCTACGCATGGCTCGAGTGACGACCGTCACGCTCACCAGCGCGGGTGGACACCCTCGGGGTTCGGAAGGACGGACGTGGATCTGATTCTGCTGGTGGTGATGGGCGTCGTCGCGGTCGCCCTCGTCACCGCCCTCGCGCCGCGCGTCGGCGTTGCGGGCCCCCTCGCGCTGGTTGCTCTCGGCATCGTGGTCAGCTTTCTGCCCTTCGTTCCCGAGTTCGAGGTCGAGCCCGAGTGGATCCTGGCGGGCATCCTTCCGCCGCTGCTGTATTCGGCGGCGGTGGCACTGCCCGCCGTGGAGTTCCGGCGCGATTTCGGCCTGATCGGGGCGCTGTCCGTCGGCCTGGTGCTGATCTCGTCGCTCGTCCTCGGGGGCATCTTCGCCGTGCTGGTGCCCGGTCTCGGCATCGCTCTCGCGATCGGTCTGGGCGCGATCCTGAGCCCGACGGATGCCGTGGCGACATCCATCGTGCGAAAGCTCGGGATCTCGCCCCGCATCGTGACGGTGCTCGAGGGCGAGAGCCTGCTCAATGACGCCACGGCGCTCGTGCTGCTGAGTTCGGCGATCGCGGCGGTGACGGGATCGTTCTCGGTCTTGGACACCATCTGGGACTTCGGCTGGGCCGTGCTGTTGGCAGTCGTCGTCGGCGCGGTGGTCGGCTTCGTCAACCTGCGGGTACGGGCCTGGGTCGCCAGCCCGACGGCCAACACCGCACTCAGCTTCACGATCCCGTTCATCGCCTACGTCCCCACCGAGTACTTCGGCGGTTCGGGCCTCGTCGCCGCCGTGGTTGCCGGGATCGTGACCGGGCAGGGCTCGGCGCGCTGGTTCACGGCGGAACAACGGATGTCGGACGCCCTCAACTGGCGGACGATCGAACTGGTTCTCGAGGGCGGCGTCTTCCTCATCATGGGCCTCGAGCTGTACGGCCTCATCGTCGAGAGCGAAGAGAAGCACGAGGGCGTCTGGCATGCCGCCACGCTCGCCCTCGTCGCGATCCTGATCGTGCTCGCCGTGCGCATTCTTTATGTTGCGCCCCTCGTCTGGGCGCAGAGCCGTCGGGCTCGCAGGATCTCGTCGCTGCGCGACCGCTTCGACGACTGGGACAAGAGGGTCACGGATGCCTCGGCCTCCGATGCTCTGGCGGGCAGGCCGCGCCGCGGGCCCGTCCGAGCTCGCGCGAAAGGCCCGAACCATCCGCGTCGCCTGTTCCATTTCAGCCTGCGGATGACTCGGGCTCGTGCCGATCTGGACTACTACGAAGCATCGCCCCTGGGGTGGCGGCATGGCTCGCTGATCGTCTGGGCCGGCATGCGGGGAGCCGTGACCGTCGCGGCGGCACAGACCCTTCCGCGGGAGACGGAGAGCCGGGCGACGCTGCTGCTCGTGGCATTCTTCGTGGCCGCGGGGACTCTGCTGATCCAGGGAGGGACCCTCGGCTGGGTAGCGCGCCGGCTGGGGCTCGCAGGGTCGGGCGGCGGCGCGTCCCCGGAGGAACGCGACAACCTGCGGGGGGAGTTGCAGACCGCAGCGGCGACCGCCCTGGCTTCTCCGGATCTGCGTCGAGGCGACGGGACATCCTTCGATACGGAGATCGTGGCGCGCGTACGGGCACGCGTGCTGCAGCCCCCCGAAGACGACTCGAACGCGCGAGCGATGGAGATGAGCGAATTGCGCCTGGCGATGATCCACGCCATGCGCGATCGCCTGTTGGAACTGCGCCGCGACGGCACCTACAGCACCGCCGCACTCCGGCACTCGCTCGACGAGCTGGACGCGGACGAGCTCAGCATCCAGATGCGTCTCAGCGATTCCGAGCGGACCGGCGAGTAAGTCACGGCGCGCTCGTGCACCGACTCATGCACAATGGATCGTGCGGGTCTGTGAGCAGGGAGCACCCATGAACGAAACGATCGACGCGGTCGCCGACGGTCATACTCACGCGCCCTCCACGGACCGGCAGGAAGACTGCGCCGCAGACACGACGGCCCCCCTGCATCTGCCCCACCTGGCAGCCGAATGCCCGAAGTGCTTCACCGAGTTGCAGCGCGATCGCGACTGGTGGCTGGCCCGGCCCGCGGGTGCCCGCCTCGTCGGTCTCGTCGTCGCACGCGACGGGATGCCCACGGTCACCGAACAGCGAGATGAGCTGACCCGCTTCGGCGTGCCCATCGCGGGGTTCCGGCACCCCTCACCCGAGATCCTCGAGGGATGGTCCGACCGGCTCGGTCGGTTCTTCGCGACCCTCCAGCATGGGGACGTCCTCGTCGTCGCGAACGTGCACGCCCTGGGGCGGGACATCGACGAAGAGACTCGCGCCGTCGCGGAGCTGCACGCGCGCGGTGTCGTCGTGAAGGTGCTCAGCCACGGCGGGCGGCACCTGTTCGACACCGGACGCTGACCGCACCGGCATTTCGACTCGGCGCTGCGCGCCGTGCTCGATGGCCGGGTCGTCAGGAGCCGACGTACGTCCGAAGGTGCTGGGCGGTCAGAGTTTCTCCCGATGCCACCAACTCGGCCGGAGTGCCCTCGAAGACGATCCGACCGCCATCACGTCCGGCGCCCGGACCCATGTCGATGATCCAGTCGGCGTGAGCCATCACAGCCTGGTGATGCTCGATCACGATGACCGAGTTCCCGGCGTCGACCAGGCGGTCGAGCAGCCCCAGCAGGTTGTCGACGTCGGCCAGGTGCAGTCCCGTCGTCGGTTCGTCGAGCACGTACACCGCGCCTTTCTTGGCCATGCTGATGGCGAGTTTCAGGCGCTGTCGCTCACCCCCCGAGAGCGTATTCAGGCGCTGACCGAGGGTGATGTACGAAAGTCCCACGTCGACCATCCGCGCCAGCGTCGTGTGGGCCGGGCCGGACGGGAAGAACTCGGATGCCTCGGCCGCCGACATCGACATGACCTCGTGGATGTTGGCCCCGTTCAGGCGGTACGCGAGAACCTCGTCCGAGAAGCCCTTGCCCTCGCACACCTCGCAGACCGTCTCGACCGTCGAGGCGAACCCGAGCTCGGTGATGATGATCCCGAGTCCCTTGCAGACGGGGCAGGCGCCGGCCGAGTTCGCGCTGAAGAGGGCGGGTTTGACACCATTCGCCTTCGCGAAGGCGGCGCGGATGCCATCGAGCACACCCGTGTAGGTCGCCGGGTTGCTGCGCCGAGAACCGCGGATCGGTGCCTGGTCGACGACCACGACGTCCTCGAACGACGGCAGGTGCCCGTGGATGAGCGACGACTTGCCCGATCCGGCCACCCCCGTCACGACGGTCAGGATGCCGAGCGGGATGTCGACGTCGACGTTCTGCAGGTTGTGCTGCGTCGCGCCGCGGATCTGCAGGGCGCTCGTGGATGCGCGCACGGAGGGCTTCAGCCGGGCGCGATGATCCAGATGGCGGCCGGTGAGGGTGTCGGAGGCGCGGAGCCCCGCGACATCCCCCGTGAAGGTGATCTCTCCCCCGTTGCGCCCGGCACCCGGACCCAGGTCCACGACGTGGTCGGCGATCGCGATCACCTCGGGTTTGTGCTCGACGACCAGCACGGTGTTGCCCTTGTCGCGCAGGCGTCGGAGGAGATCGTTCATGCGCTCGATGTCGTGCGGGTGGAGTCCCGCGGTCGGCTCGTCGAACACATAGGTGATGTCGGTCAGGCTCGATCCGAGGTGGCGGATCATCTTGGTGCGCTGCGCCTCTCCGCCCGACAGCGTTCCGCTGGAGCGATCGAGCGACAGGTACCCCAGACCGATCTCCACGAACGAGTCGACCAGGTGGCGGAGGCCCGCCAGAAGCGGTGCGACCTCGGGGTCGTCGATCGTCCGGAGCCACGCGGCGAGGTCCGTGATCTGCATGGCCGCCGCATCCGCGATGCTCACGCCCCCGATCGTCGACGATCGCGCCGCCTCGCTCAGGCGCGTCCCGCCGCAGTCGGGACGGGCGGTGAACTTGACCGCGCGATCGACGAAGGCGCGGATGTGGGGCTGCAGCGCATCGCGATCCTTCTGGAGGAAGCTCTTCGTGATCTTCGGAATCAGGCCCTCGTAGGTCATGTTGAAGTCACGCATTTTGACCTTCACGGGCTCCTTGTAGAGGAAGTCCTGGCGCTCCTGCTCGGTGAAGTCGCGGATCTTCTTGTCGGGGTCGAGAAACCCCGACTCGGTGAAGCCGCGCACCATCCACCCGTCGACGTTGTAGCCGGGGATCGTGATGGCGCCCTCGGCGAGCGATTTGCCGCTGTCGAACAGTTCGTCCAGGTCGATGTCACTGGCCTCGCCGAGGCCTTCGCATCGCGGGCACATCCCACCCGTGACAGAGAACGATCGCGCCTCACGCGTGCCGTCATCTTTCTTGATCACGCCCGACCCGCTCACCGACGGGACGTTGAACGAGAAGGCCTGCGGCGATCCGATCTGCGGTGTGCCGAGCCGACTGAACAGCATCCGCAGCATTGCGTGTGCGTCCGTCGCTGTTCCCACCGTTGAGCGTGCGTTCGCGCCCATCCGCTCCTGATCGACGAGGATCGCGGGCGAGAGGTTCTCGAGCGCGTCCACGTCGGGACGGTCGGGGGCCGCCATGAACTGCTGAATGAAGGTCGAGTACGTCTCGTTGATCAGGCGCTGCGATTCGGCGGCGATCGTGCCGAAGACGAGCGACGACTTGCCCGATCCACTCACCCCGGTGAAGACCGTCAGGCGCCGCTTCGGAATCTCGAGCGAAACGTTCTTCAGATTGTTTTCGCGCGCGCCGATGACCCGGATGACTTCGTGCGCGTCCGCGACGTGCCCCGCCTGTCGATCAACCATGGGTGGTCCCCTCTTCGGGGACCAGTGTGCCCCACACCGCGGACGTTGTGTGTCCGGTGTGGGGCGACGGGATGCTCCGCTGTCACAGATCGACGTCGGCGCGGGCGCGGAGGGTCGATCTGTGACAGCGGAGCGGCCGTGTCAGACGCGCGGGTCTTCGGGTGCGCTGGTCTCGCTGCGCGTGACGCGCTCACCCGAGACGGGATCGACGCCGCTGCGGGTCGTCGAGGCGACGCTGCGCCGACGAGCCAGCAGCGCGATCCCGATGATCGTGATGATGACGCCGGCGCCCATCAGGATGTAGCCGACCGTCTTGATGTCGATCCAGCCGAGGTCGACGTTGAGCGCGAAGGCGCAGATCGCGCCGACCGCGAAGAGAAAGATGCCGAATCCGATGCTCATGAGGTGCCTGCTTTCGGTGTTTGCGGCGCGGCCAATCGGCGCGCCGCGGACGACCCTACGCATGCCGAAGGCCGGACGCGACGGGTTGCGCCCGGCCTTCGGCATGCGGTAAGGGCTCATGCTCGGGTCGGAGTCTTCCCCTTCTTCTCGGGGACGGGAGCCGATCCGGATGCCTCGAGCGCGGCGTAGTACGCCCGCGCCTCGTCCTGGCGCGCCTTCTCGGCACCCGTCGCGATCGGTGCGCGCACGTGCTCGGGGGCGAAGCCGAAGGCCTCGACGAGGTCGAGCGAATGCGGCCGCAGTCGCACGCACAGGCGATCGATGTAGCTCGACACAGCCCCTCCGCGCTGGGCGGAGAGGCGCCCGTTGATGAGGTACCAGGCCAGGTGCTTCTCGATCATGCTGAGGCCGAACAGGTCGCGAAGCCACGTCAGCACCTGACGGCTGCCCTCGTCCGTGATGCGCGCGAGGGCGTCCGTGAACGCCTCCCACTGCAGCAGCTCTCCGTGCGCGCGCGCCGCCTCGATCAGCTCGGACTGGTTGGCGTTGAACAACGCGGCAGCCTCGTCGCGTGGCAGTTTCGCGGCGGAACGCAGGCGCCCCGCGATGTCGGCGACCATCTGCTGCACGCGGCCTGCCAGCAGCTCGTGCTGCTGGTCCGCACGCAGACCGCGCTCGACCGACCTCGCGGTCGAACCGAGGTCACCGACCGCCTGTCCGAGCTGACGAAGTCCAGCACCGTGGAAGAACTTGCCCGCGGTCTGCCCGACGGCGAAGGCCGCGAGAGCCCGAGCATCCTTGTCCTTGAACTGCCGGCCGTAGTCGGTCAGCAGACGCTTGCCGACGAGCTGCAGCAGCACGTTGTTGTCGCCCTCGAACGTGGCGAAGATGTCGAGGTCGGCGCGCAGTCCCACGAGGCGATTCTCGAAGAGGAAGCCGTTGCCGCCGCACGCTTCGCGTGACTCCTGCAGGGTGTCGAGGGCGTGCCAGGTCGAGAGCGGCTTGAGCGCCGCCGCCAGGGTCTCGAGGTCTTCGCGGTCGGCGTCGGTGTCGGACTTTCCGCTGAACACGGCGTCGAACTTCTGCAGGAATTCATCGTGCGCGAAGAGTCCGGCATAGGTCGTCGCGAGACGGGGGAACAGGCGGCGCTGGTGGCGGCCGTAGTCCATCAGCACAACCTCGTCGGTGCCGGCCCCGGAGTCGAACTGGCGGCGCTGCGTGGCGTAGGTGATCGCGATGTTGAGCCCGAGAGCCGACGCCCACATGGCGGACCCGTCGAGCGACACGCGACCCTGGACGAGCGTGCCGAGCATCGTGAAGAAGCGGCGGCCGGGGCTCGAGATGTCGCTCGAGTAGGTGCCGTCCGCGGCCACGTCGCCGTACTTGTTGAGCAGGTTGGTGCGGGGGACGCGCACGCCGTCGAAGTGCAGGCGGCCGTTGTCGATGCCGTTCAAGCCACCCTTCAGCCCGTCGTCCTCGCCGCCGATGCCGGGCAGGAAGTCGCCGTTCGCATCACGGAGCGGCACGTAGAAGCAGTGCACGCCGTGATTCACGCCGTTGGTGATGAGCTGCGCGAAGACCGTCGCCGCGATGCCGTGCAGGGCCGCGTTGCCGAGGTAGTCCTTCCACGCACCGCGGAACGGCGTCTGGATAACGAACTCCTCCGTCGCCGGGTCGTAGGTCGCGGTCGTGCCGATGGCCGCGACATCCGACCCGTGACCGGTCTCGGTCATCGCGAAGGCGCCGGGGATCTCGAGGCTCATGATGCCGGGCAGCCACTTGTCGTGGTGCTCCTTCGTGCCGAGCTGCAGAACGGCCGACCCGAACAGGCCCCACTGGACGCCGGCCTTGATCTGCAGGCTGGGATCCGCGGTGACGAGTTCTTCGAAGCCCGCGATGTTCGAGCCGTTGTTCTCCTCGCCGCCGTACGCCTTCGGGAACGCGCGGTGAACGCCGCCCTGTTCGACCAGCAGGTGGAGCTGGCCCAGCACGCGCTCGCGATGCGCGTCCATGCCGAGGGAATCGTCACGCCAGAGGTCGGGGTTCTTCGTCATCTCGCGGGCGACGCGGCGGGTGTCGGCCCAGGTTCCGAGCAGCAGGTCCGTGACCTGCGCGATGTCGATGCGTGGATCGGATGCCTCGGCGGCGCTGTTCGGCGCGTGGGTCGCACCACCCGCGGGGGTGCGCTTGTCACTCGAGGGCTTGCGGGAGCGAACGGCGGTGTCAGCCATGACTGTCCTCTCGACAGCGAAAACTACAGGGGTGACGTCATCGTAGGACTGCCACAACGATGCGTGAACTCACCTGTGCCCATACGCCAAGGGCCAGGCACCCCGTCCGCCGGGTGGATTGTCGCCTCCCCACACACCGGGGAACGGGCGGGACGACCGGCTACGCCCCAGCGATCACCGCGAGCACGGCCTCGCCGTACGCCTCACGCTTTTTCGCGCCGATGCCCGTGATGCCATCCAGCTCGGCCGCCGACGAGGGACGGTGCTCGGACAGCGCACGCAGGGTCGCATCGCCGAACACGATGTACGCCGGCATGCCCAGCTCGCGGGCCGTTTCGGCGCGCCAGGCGCGGAGGGCTTCGAAGAGCGGCTGGTCGGCCGCATCCACGTCCGCCGATGCGGCCGTTCGTCGCGAACGAGATCCACCGCCCCCGCCGCCGGTGCGCCCGAGCACATCGCGCCGCAGCGGCACGGGCGCTTCGCCGCGCAGCACGGAACCGGCCGGTTCGCCGAGAGCCAGGGTGCCGTACTCGCCCTGCGCCACGAGGATGCCGCGCGCGAGCAGCTGGCGGATGACGCTTCGCCAGTCCTGGTCGCTCAACTCGGCACCCAGGCCGTAGGTCGAAAGCTTGTCGTGACCCTGTTGCCGGATGCGGTCGGTGGAAGCCCCGCGCAGGATGTCGACGAGATGCCCCGCACCGAACGCCTGGCCGCGCTCGCGTTGCAGACGCACGATGGTCGAGAGGAGCTTCTGCGCCGGGACGAGTCCGTCCCAGGTCTCGGGCGGAGTGAGACACGTATCGCAGTTGCCACACGGACCGGACGCCTCGCCGAAGTATCCGAGCAGGTTCTGCCGCCGACATCCGACCGTCTCGCAGAGCGCGAGCATCGCGTCGAGGTGCTGACCGAGTCGCGTCTTGTACGAGCGGTCGCCGGGGCTCTGATCGATCATGCGCCGCTGCTGCACCACGTCGCCGAGGCCGTAGACCATCCAGGCGACGGATGGTTCGCCATCGCGACCCGCGCGGCCCGTCTCCTGGTAATAACCCTCGACCGACTTCGGCAGGTCGACATGAGCGACGAAACGAACATCCGGCTTGTCGATCCCCATGCCGAAGGCGATGGTCGCGACCATGACCACACCGTCCTCACGCAGGAACCGGGACTGATGCGTCGAGCGCGTCGAGGCGTCGAGGCCCGCGTGATACGGCAGCGCGTTGATCCCCTGCGTCCGAAGGTAGGCGGCCGTCTGGTCGACGCTCTTGCGGCTGAGCGCGTAGACGATCCCGGCCGATCCCTCGGGCTGTGTGCGGATGAAGGACAGCAGCTGCTTGCGCGGCTCGACCTTCGGCTCGACGCGGTACTGGATGTTCGGGCGATCAAAGCTCGCCACGAAATGCCGGGCCTCGGGCAGCCGCAGCCGCTCGCCGATCTCGGCGTGGGTCGCGGGTGTCGCGGTGGCGGTCAGGGCGAGGCGCGGCACCCCCGGGAACCGCTCGGCCAGGTCGCCGAGTCCTAGGTAGTCGGGCCGGAAGTCGTGCCCCCACTGCGAGACGCAGTGCGCCTCGTCGATCGCGATGACGCTGAGCTTGCCGCCCTCGAGCAGGCGGGCAGTCGACGAGGTGTTCAGACGCTCCGGCGCAACATAGAGCAGGTCGAGCTCGCCACCGAGGTAGGCGCGCTCCACCTGTGCACGCTCGTCCGGCGCCTGAGTGGAGTTGAGGTACGCGGCGCGCACGCCGTTGGCGCGGAGAGCGTCGACCTGGTCGTGCATCAGGGCGATGAGCGGCGAGACGACCAGGCCGGTGCCCTCGCGGACGAGCGCCGGCACCTGGTAGCACACGCTCTTGCCCGCGCCCGTGGGCATCAGGACAATGGCATCGCCGCCCGCGACGACGTGTTCGATGACGTCGGCCTGATCGCCGCGGAACGCGTCGTACCCGTAGACGGTGCGGAGCGCATCGAGTGGGGTGGCGTATCCGGATGCGGCGGCGCGACGCTCTCGCGGAGGAGCGGTCGCTGCGGCCGGGCGACTGGAGCCGGTAGCGAGCGGCGCCGGGGCGGCCCAGTCGGGTGGGGGTGCGCCCGTGTCGGGCGGCGGCACCCAGTCGTCGGGTTCGGGGGCCCAGTCATCCGGTGGCGGTTCGTCCCACGCACCGGCCCACTGCTCGCCCGCGGCGGACGGATCGGAAGGGGCTGGGGGCACCTGTCGAGTGTAACGAGCGCCCCCGACGCTCGGCCCGGGCGGGGGCAGCGCGACGAGCAGCGAACATCGCGGAGGTTCGCTGGGGCTGAAGTGAACACGGGGCTAGTTTTGGGCGACACGAAAGCCAACCACACCTCTCGGATGTTCGCGGCGTCCCGCGTCGACCACGGGGCGTGGACGTTACAGCCGCAGGACCTCGTCGACGTGCAGCACCGCGGCACCCTCCTCGTCGGACGCATCGAGATCGACCGACCCGCGGATCCGCCAGTCGTGGTTGCCATCCGGGTCGTCGATCGTCTGCTCGACCCGCCATATGCCGTTCGCGGCATCCGACTCGTCGATCGCGACGAGCGCGGGAGATCGCGCCGGGCCGCCCGTCATGATCTCGTCGTGCTCGTCGAAGTACGCGTCGAGCGCATCGGGCCATCCGGCGTCGGGATCGAGCTCGACGAGCTCGTCGTCCTGCTGAAGAGCTGCGAGACGGATGCGCCGGAACAGCTCGTTGCGCACCAGCACCATGAACGCCCGCCGGTTCCGCACGAGCGAGGGCGGGGGCGGCGGCACGACCGGTGCGGAGGGGTCGGTGACCGGGTTGATCAGGCTCTCCCACTCGTCGACGAGACTGGAGTCGACCTGCCGGACGAGTTCGCCCAACCAGGCGACGACGTCGAGCAGGTCCTCGGTCTGAGCCTCGATCGGGACGGTCTGCCGAATCGCCCGGTAGGCGTCGCTCAGGTACCTCAGCACCAGACCTTCGCTCCGGCCGAGTTGATAGAGCGAGACGAACTCGCCGAACGAGAGGGCCCGCTCGTACATGTCGCGGACGACCGACTTGGGCGAGAGTTGGAAGTCGCGGATCCACGGCTGGCTCGAGGCGAAGACCTCGTAGGCCTGGGCCAGCAGTTCCGCGAGCGGCTGGGGGTGCGTGACCTCCTCGAGCGCCGCCATCCGCTCGTCGTACTCGATCCCGGCTCGCTTCATCGCCGCGACCGCCTCGCCCCGCGCGCGGAACTGCTGCTGCGACAGCACGGGGCGGGGGTCGTCGAGCGTCGCCTCGATCACGCTGAGCACGTCGAGCGCGTAGTGGCCCGTCCCGACGGTCTGGGAACCGTCCGCAATTCGCAGATTCTCGCGAGGTTCGGAGGAATCGGGCGCGATTCTACGGAGTTCGCGCGATTCTGCGAGGTTGGCCGCGTCGCTGGCGGGCTCGGTGCGATCCAGCAACTCGATCGCGGCGAGCGCGAACGGCGAGAGCGGCTGGTTGAGGGCGAAGTTCGGCTGCAGGTCGACGGTGAGACGGATGGCGCCTCCCGGTCCGACCTCGACGATGCCCGCCTGTCGGAGCGTGCGGAAGATCGCCAGAGCCCGGCGTGCCAGGGCGTAACGGCGGACCAGCGGCTCGTGGTTGTCGAACACGAGAGAGCGGACGTTGGCGAACACGTCGCCTCCGCGCGCGATCACGTTGATCAGCATGGCCGCCGTGAGCTGCATCTGCGGCAGCAGCGGCTCGGGCTCGGCCACCACGAGCTTGTCGAAGGATGCCTCGCCCCACGACACGAACCCCTGCGGAGCTTTCTTGCGGACGATGTTCTTGACCTTCGACGACGGGTTCTGCGCCTGCTTGGCCGTGGCCTTCCGGAGAGCCGCTTCGTTCTCGATCTCATGCTCGGGTGCCATCACGACGACGGTTCCGGCGGTGTCGTAACCCGCTCGCCCGGCGCGCCCGGCGATCTGGTGGAATTCGCGGGCGCTGAGCTGACGCATCCGCTGTCCGTCGTATTTCGACAGCGCCGTGATGAGCACCGTGCGAATCGGGACATTGATGCCGACGCCGAGGGTGTCGGTGCCGCAGATGACCCGCAGGAGGCCGCGCTGGGCCAGGGTCTCGACGAGGCGGCGGTACCTGGGCAGCATGCCCGCGTGATGCACCCCGATGCCCGCACGTACGAGGCGCGAGAGCGTCTTGCCGAAGCCCGTGGTGAAGCGGAAGCCTCCGATCGCCTCGGCGATCTCGTCGCGCTGCTCGCGTGAAACGATCTTCACGCTCGAGAGGGCCTGCGCCCGCTCCATGGCCGCTGCCTGCGAGAAATGGACGACGTAGATCGGCGCCTGTTTCGTCTCGAGCAGCTCTTCAACAGCCTCGTGGATCTGATCCTTCGAGTACGAGAAGTGCAGAGGCACGGGCCGCTCGACGCCCGTCACGAGGGCGACCGGCCTGCCCGTTCGGCGCTCGAGATCCTCCACGATCGGCGTCACATCGCCGAGCGTGGCCGACATGAGCAGGAACTGCGCGCGCGGGAGCAGCAGCAGCGGTACCTGCCACGCCCAGCCGCGGTCGGGATCGCCGTAGTAGTGGAACTCGTCCATCACGACTTGATCGACGGATGCGTCGGAACCCTGACGCAGAGCCAGGTTCGCGAGGATCTCGGCGGTGCAGCAGATGATCGGAGCATCCGGATTGGCCGACGAATCGCCCGTCACCATACCGACGTTCGACGCCCCGAAGATCTCGGCGAGCGCGAAGAACTTCTCGCTCACGAGCGCCTTGATCGGCGCCGTGTAATAGGTGCGACCGCCGCGAGCGAGGCAGGCGGCATGCGCCGCGACGGCGACGAGAGACTTACCGGTGCCCGTCGGCGTCGACAGGATCACGTGCGCCCCCGAGACGAGCTCGATGACGGCCTCGTCCTGCGCCGGATACAGACTCAGGCCCCGCTCGGAAGCCCAATCGACGAAAGCTTCGTAGATCACGTCCGGGCTCGCGTCGGTGCTCGGGGGCATCCGTGCGAGAAGGTCCATTCCTCGAGTCTTCCCCATGCGGCCGGAGAAGAGGACCGAAGCGTGTTTTCCTGACCTGTCCACCCCGTCGCGGAACACGACCGTGCGCGCCTACGTTGGAACAACCGAGGGAAGGAACCCCATGAGCCACGACGGCAGCGCAATGAATGAGGCCCCGGCCGCCCCGACGGTCATCCGCAACGACGAACGCAACCGCTACGAGCTGAAGGACGGCGACGAACTCGCCGGGTTCGCCGTATTCGAACTCAGCGAGGGTGGACGGATCGCGTTCACCCACACCCAGATCGACAAGGCATTCCGCGGTCGCGGCTTCGGCGACATCATCGCCTCCGAGTCACTCGCGGATGCCGCTCGCCGCGGCGAGACGATCGTGCCGCTCTGCCCGTTCATCGCCAGCTACCTCAAGGATCACGAAGTACCCGGCGGCGTCATCGACTGGCCCGACGAATCCGACGCGCAGGAGTCCGCGACGACGGGTGAGTCGGCGGGATGACCCGTCTGGACGCGGCCGGCGACGAGGATGTGCAGCAAGCATCCGATTGCGATGGGCCGCGTTCGTTGCGCCTCGAGGCGCGGGACGTCCCGCTCGGCGGCGTCCGCGCCATGGAGGTGCGCCGCATCCTGCCGCATCGCGAGTTGCCGATGGTGGGCGCGTGGTGCTTCCTCGATCGTTTTGGCCCGCAAGACGCACTGATGCGGGTCGAGCCGCACCCCCATATCGGGCTGCAGACGGTGACGTGGCCGTTCGTCGGCGAGGTGCATCACCGCGACAGCGTGGGGAGCGATGTTGTCGTGACGCGCGGCGAGCTGAATCTGATGACGAGCGGTGCGGGCATCTCGCACTCGGAGTATTCGGTCGGCGAGCATCCGATTCCCCTCGACGCCCTGCAACTGTGGATCGCGCTGCCCGAGAACCGCCGTCACGGCGCACCGTCGTTCGAACGCCACACCGCACTGCCGACGCTCGATCTGCAGGCGCCGGAGGGTGAACCCGCCGGCACCGCGACTGTCGTGATGGGTGAGCTCGCCGGCACGACGTCGCCCGCGAGCGCCTTCACCCCGCTGGTGGGTGCCGAGATCGTCGTGCTGGCCGGATCGACCGCGCGTATCCCGCTCCGGCGCGAGTGGGAGTACGCCCTGGTGGGCGCGTTCGGCGCTGCCGACGTCGCGGCAGGTCTCGGGGCGGATGCCTCGGGCCCGGGCGATGTCGATCCCGCGGCCGCGACCCTCGGGCCCCACGAGCTGCTGTACCTCGGTATCGGTCGCGACCACATCGACGTGACTGCTGCCGAGCCTGCGACGCTCTTCCTCATCGGCGGCGAACCGTTCGAGTCCGACCTGGTGATGTGGTGGAACTTCGTCGGGCGCACCCACGACGAGATCGTCGAGGCGAGGGATGCGTGGGAGGCAGGCTCGATACGCTTCGGCCACGTCGTGGCTCACGGCGACGAGCGCGTTCCCGCACCTCCCCTGCCGGGCGTCCGCCTCACCCCGCGGCGCCGTCGCCCCTGAGCGCGACCGCGGGTTTTGTCCGGCGCACCGGTCGCCGCGGGACCCTGGTGGAGCGATAACCTGACGTGGTGCGCACCCGGAGCCCCCTGACGACGCGCGTGCTGCTGACGTGCGCGGCGATCGGCGTTGCAACGGGACTGGTCGGCGCGGTGGCCGGATGGCTCACGCCCGTTGTGATCATCGGCACCGCTGGCGTGGCCTACGGCCTGGTGCTCGGCTCGCATGTCTTGCCCGGAATCATCGCGCAGGAACTCCTGCGCATGCCCTTCGTAGCGCTGCTCGCCCACCTGATCGCGGCGCTTGTTGCGAGTGCTTTCAACCCGGCGTGGGCTCTGCGTTTTCTCGGCACGGCCCTCCTCTTCGGACTGATTCAGGAGGGTGTCGCCGCACTGACTCGCTATCGAGCGTGGGGGGCGTGGCGCTTCTTCGTCTCGGCGGCGATCATCGGCATCCTCATCGCCGTCGTCGTCGGCTTTGTGGTCGACCTCGCGCGCTTGCCCCTCTGGGCCCAGGCAATCTATATCGCGCTCTCGATCCTCGGCCCCATCGCCTGGACGGCCGTCGGCCTGGCTATCGGCGCCGCGCTGCGTCGCGCCGGCGTCTCGCGCGTTCCCCGCTGACGCCGCCCCGGCCGGCGTCCCGCGCACCCGACCCTTTCATTGCCGAGGAAGGTAAGGCTCAGCTAAATTGGGATGAGAACCAGGGTGCCTGGTTCTCTGGGTTTCCACCCGAGGCTTCTGTGACCGCTTCCCCCGACTTCTCGTCCGCACCTCGCCGCGCGGGCGTTTCGGCGACCGTGACGCACCTTGCCGTGCGGTATCCCGACGCGGCGAGCGCGGCACCGGACGGTGTCTCGTTCTCGGTCGGACCAGGCGAGGTGGTGCTGATCCTCGGGCCGAGCGGCTCGGGCAAGTCGACCCTCGCGCTCAGCTTGAACGGCCTCATCCCCCACGCGATCCCCGCCGACATCGGCGGCAGCGTGCTGATCGACGGCCGTGACACCACCCAAGCGACGGTCGCCGAGCTGAGCCCGAGCGTGGCGATGGTGTTCCAGGACCCGGACGCGCAGATCGTCACGTCCACCGTCTTCGACGAGGTGGCGTTCGGGCCTGAGAATCTCGCACTCCCGGTGCACGAGGTCCTGTCCCGGGCCGAGGCGGCGCTCCGTCGCGTCGGACTGTGGGAGCGACGCGACGACAACCCCGACCGCCTGTCGGGCGGTGGTCGCCAGCGCCTCGCGATCGCGACCGCCCTGGCGATGGGATCGGGCCTGCTGGTGCTGGATGAACCCACGGCCAACCTCGACCCACAGGGCATCGACGACGTCGCGGCCGCCCTCGCCAACGTCGTCGAGTCAGGCGATAGCTCGATCGTGTTGGTCGAGCACAACCTCGACGCGATGGTCGAGCTCGTCAGCCGCGTGATCGTGCTCGACGCGAACGGGCACCTCGTGGCCGATGGCACCACGGACGCGGTGCTCCGGGGGCGCGCCGCCGAGCTCAGCGCGCTCGGGGTGTGGCTGCCGGTGTCGGCGCTCGCCGCGCTCCGACTCCGCGCGGCGGGGTACGCGCTCGACCCGCTCCCCCTCACCGCCGCCGAACTGCGTGCCGCGCTCGAGACAGCGGCTCAACCGGCAGCGGACGGTGCGAACGCGGGGAGGACGGATGCTTCGGCCGCCATGCCACGCGCCTCCAGCCCCGCATCCGGGACCGTCCCCGCACTCGCACGCACCGAGCGGCCCGCCGAGCCGATCATCCGCGTCCGCGATCTGACCGTCCGTCGCGGCCGCACCCCGGTGCTGCACGGCATCGACCTCGACGTCCGCGCGGGCGAGTTCCTCGCCGTCGTGGGCCCGAACGGTGCGGGTAAGACGACGCTCGTTCAAGCGATAGCGGGTGTCGTACCACCGCCGCGTGGCCGGGTCGTCGTCGACGGGATCGACCCGGGCCGCGCGGATGTTGCGGCGCTGACGGCGCGGATCGGCTTCGTCTTCCAGAATCCCGAGCACCAGTTCGTCACGAACAGCGTCTTCGACGAGTTGGCGCAGGGTCTCCGCCTGCGCGGCGCGAACGAGGCAGAGATTCAGACGCGGGTCGCGGACATGCTCGAGCGCTTCGGGCTGACCGGGCGCGAAGCATCCCATCCCTTCCTGCTCTCGGGCGGACAGAAGCGACGCCTGTCTGTGGGCACGGCCTTGATCGCCGGCGCACCGGTGCTGGCGCTCGACGAACCGACGTTCGGCCAGGATCGCGCGCGCGCTGACGAGCTGCTCGGAATCCTCGCCGAGCTCAACGCGCAGGGCACGACCGTCATCGTGGTGACGCACGACATGCAGCTGGTGACCGAGTACGTCACACACACCGCGGTGATCGTCGAGGGGCGTCTGCTTGCGCACGCTCCGACCGCGGACATCTTCGCGGACGCCGAGCTGCTCCGCGCAGCGGGGCTCCGTCGACCGCCGTTGGCATCCGCGCTGGCGGATCTGTCGATGCATCCCGAGATCTCGGGAATCGTCCGACTGGCGGATCTTCCGGGTACTCTCTCGGCCGATTCGGGCCGACTCGGTGGAACGGAGCCGCAGAGAGCGCCCGAATCGACCGAGGGGGCTGCGCGATGATCGATGCGACGCCGAGGCCGACCCTCGAGCACGCCGCGAGCCGCGAAGCCGAACCGCGCTGGCGCTTGCTGTACGCCCTGAATCCGCTCGCCAAGATCGCCGCTCCCGTGCCGGCGATGCTCGCGCTGCTCGCCGTGCGGGACCTGCCGACCCCGGCCGCTTTCCTCGTGCTTGCATACGCCGTCATCCTCCTGGGCGCCCGCCTCTCGGCCAGGACGCTCGTGATACTGCTGCTCGCCGTGCCCGCTTTCCTGCTGCTGATCGGTATCGGCTTTTCTCTGTGGACGGATGCCTCGCGCATCTCGCACGACGTCGTGATCCTGCAGCTCGGCTCCTGGACCCTCTACGGCGAGGCGCTCGAGATCGGTTTCGCGACCGCACTGAGGCTTGGAGCGATTCTGGCGCTTGCGCTGATCGGGGGGCTGACCACGACGGGGCCCGACCTGACCCGCTCGATGATCCAGCAACTGCGAGTTCCGTATCGCGTCGGATACACGGCGCTCGCGGCGTTCCGTTTCGTGCCGCGCTTCGGGCACGAGCTCGAGGTGATCCGTGCCGCACATCGGGTCCGCGGCGCCACGTACGGCCGCGGGCCCATCGCCGCGGTGAGGCGACGGATCGGGTACGTCGTGCCGCTGCTCGCCGGCGCCATTCGGCACGCCGAGCGCGTCGCCCTCTCGATGGACGCGCGCGCGTTCGGCGCCTACCCGCATCGAACCGAGCGGTACCGGATCCCGTTCCGGGCGCGGGACTTCGTGTTCATTGCGCTGTTCTGGATCGCCAGCGCCGCGATCTTCCTCGCCTTCCGCCCGTGGGCCTGACACCGGGCACGGGTGACGCTCGGCGGCGGGATATCTGCGGATCTCCGATGACGATCGACGTCGACTCAGTCGAGATAGCCGGGCGCCGCGGACAGGCCGAAGAACTCCTCGAGCGTGCGGAATCCGCCTGCGTGGTACTCGGCGGCCAGCTCGGGGCCGATGTAGCGCAGGTGCCAAGCCTCGGGGTCGTAGCCCGTGATGGGAGTCAGGCCGTCTTCGTAGCGGATGATCCAGCCGAACTCCCAGCTGTGCTCCACGACCCACTGATAAGTCGTCGTGGTTCCGAACTGCTCCGACGACGAGCATCCGGGGGTACACCCGAAAACGTCCATCGCGATGCCCGACTGGTGCTCGCTGTATCCGGGACGCGCGGCAAGTCGTTCACCGGCCTCCTTGCCGAGTGATGCCACGCGATCGTTGTGGATGCGCTGCTGCACGGAGTAGCCCCGATATCCGTTCTGCATGCCGATCTGCCCCGTGCCGGCTGCGATGGATGCCTCGGACATCGCGGTGACCGTCGGCGCGATGTCCGTCCGCACGGCGGCGAGGTTGCCCAGCGGCACACCCCCGGGCGCAACCCAATCGGACGGCGCGAAATCGATCGGTTCCATCGGCATCGTCTTGTTCACGACGAACCACACATGCGAGGGGTCACGCAGGTCGATGCACGGTGCAATGCCGCGGATGACGGCCTGTCGAAGCCCTTCGCCCCCACCAGCCGCGGCGATCACGGCCGGATCGTCCCCGGCCGCGATCCCCGCCTGAACTTCGGGCCGATCACAGAACGCTCCCTCGGCAACGGGAGCCTCGGAGAGGGTGGGCGCGGGGATGGCAGTCGCGCTCGGCGGGGGTGGCGCGGGTGAGGTCGTCGCCGCTGCGGGGCTCAGATCGGCGCGAGGCGCGGCGAGCGCTCCGCCGATGCCTGCGACTGCCGCGACTGCGAGAGCGACGCCGATCGACGCCGCGGCAAGCCTGCGTACGCCGCGGTGCGGCGGTGCCGCATTCCGTGCCGCACGCCGGGATTCGGGTGACCCGGTCGCGGAGGTCATCCATTCATTCTGTCCGATGACTCTGGGCGCTCGCCTTCCCGCGCCGCGCGGGTTGACGGATACTTCGGTTTTATGTTCGAATATAGGATGCGCTGGCGCGGACAACAGCTCGGAGTTGCGGACGAATCCGCACTACCGGGGCTGGAACGAATGGACGGGCTCGTCCGTTCGGTGACGACGCCTGAATTCGCCGGCATCACCTTTCACGAGGTGCTCGCGAAGTCGGCGCTCAATCATGTGCCCGGGGCGTCGTCGATGCCGTTCAACTGGACGATCAATCCGTACCGAGGATGCAGCCATGCGTGCTCCTATTGCCTCGACCCGGACACCCTGATCGTGCTGGCGGATGGTCGACAGCGCCGACTCGGTGATCTCCGCGTCGGCGATCACATCGTCGGAACCGAGCGCTCGGGAAACTACCGGCGCTACGTTGAGACAACTGTCCGCGCAAAGTGGTCAACGCATAAGCGCGCGTACCGCATCACCCTTGCCGACGGCACGCAGATCATCGCGAGCGGCGACCATCGGTTCCTCAGCGACCGGGGCTGGAAGCACGTCACGGGAACGATGTCGGGATCAGAGCAGCGACCCTTTCTGACGACGAACAACCGACTCCAGGGGTTCGGGCTCGGCGGTGCGATGCACCCCGACCTACTCCTGGATGCAGATTTTCGCCGGGGGTACCTCGCCGGAATGATCCGTGGAGACGGAATGATCTTTCGCGGAACCTACGTCGACGCGAAACGTACGCGCGAAGTCAACCGTTTTCGTCTCGCTCTCGCAGATGCGGAGGCACTCGATCGGACTCGCGCGTTCCTCCTCGCGGAAGGCATCGAGACCCTGCT
Organism: Microbacterium lacus; assembly: GCF_002812805.1. Classification (GTDB taxonomy): domain Bacteria; phylum Actinomycetota; class Actinomycetes; order Actinomycetales; family Microbacteriaceae; genus Microbacterium; species Microbacterium lacus_A. The sequence goes on from NZ_NMUM01000009.1 coordinate 105,296, forward strand.
ACGCCCATTCACACCCGCCACAACCACCCGCCGACAGATGACCGCGATTCACACGGCACGACGAGACGCGGTTGCACACGTCGAAGATCTCATCCGCGACCCCGTGGATCCGAGCAGCGGCTGGAGAGCCGGATTCCTGTCTGGCGTCTTCGATGCCGAGGGATCCTGTTCCCGAGGGGTGCTCCGCATCAGCAACAGCGATCCAAACATCATCCGCACAATCATGGAGTCTCTGGCGCACTACGCGCTTAGTGCGGTCGTCGAGCCCGCACGCGCGAATGGCGTTCGCTACGTTCGCCTTCTGGGAGGCCTGCCCGCACGGCAAAGATTCTTCCAGCTGACGCGCCCCGCCATAACGCGCAAACTGGCTATTCTCGGCACCGCGGTGAAGACCGCATCCGATCTGCGCGTGGTCGGTGTCGAGGGTCTCGGCTACGACATCGACATGGTGGACATCACAACAGGCACGGGTGACTTCATCGCCAACGGTGTTATCAGCCACAACTGCTTTGCTCGCGGTACGCACGAGTACCTCGACCTCGACGCGGGCGCGGACTTCGATTCGCAGATCATCGTCAAGACCAACGTCGCTGACGTGTTGCGGCGCGAACTGCGTGCGGGTTCCTGGCAGCACGAGCACGTCGCCCTGGGCACCAACACCGACCCGTACCAGCGCGCCGAGGGACGGTATGCGCTCATGCCCTCGATCATCGAGGCTCTCGCCGAATCGGGCACCCCCCTGTCGATCCTGACGAAGGGCACGCTGATCCGACGCGATCTCGGCGTGCTCGCAGCAGCCCGCGAGCACGTGCCCGTCGATCTCGCGTTCTCGATCGCGGTGTTCGACGATGCCCTGCAGCACTCGATCGAGCCCGGAACACCCACGGCAACCGCTCGTCTCGAGGCCGTGCGCGCCGCCACAGTCGCGGGGTTCGGGGTAACGGTGTTCATGATGCCCGTCATGCCGCACTTGACCGACTCCATTCCCGCGCTCGACGACGCACTCGCGCGCATCAAGGAGGCCGGCGCGGTGCGCGTCGTCTACGGCGCGCTGCACCTGCGCCCGGGCGTGAAGCCCTGGTTCATGCAGTGGCTCGAGCGGGAGCATCCGGAACTCGTTTCGTCGTACCGCGGGCTGTATCCGGGCGCGACGTCCAACGCGCCGAAGGGCTATCGGCAGTGGCTAGCGAAACGCGTGCGACCCCTGATCCGGGCGCACAGGCTCGACGGGCGCGCCGAAGAGGAGCAGACGATGCGGGCGCGCGGTCCTGGCCCGGTGATCACCACGCGCTCCGCCGGCGCGTCCCTTGCGGGCGTGACAGCCACGGGCGGACCGGCATGGGCGCCTCGTCGCGACACCAAGCCCTCGGGTCCGCGCTTCGACGTGTCCCCGCCCACCCTGTTCTGACCCGTGAACGTCGGCGAAACACCCCCTGTGCGGCCAAACACCCCGGGAGACGGGGTGTTTGGCCGCAGAACAGGTGTTTCGCGGCGCGCACGAGCGGCCGGGCGTAGCGGGCGGGCACGCGAAAGGGCGCCCCGGATGTCCCGAGGCGCCCTTTCGGCTCCGTGCTGGTTACGCGGTCAGCTCGGCGGCGGTCAGGCCGCCCGCGAGCTCGTCGATCACGTCGTCGCCGGGCGCAGCATCCTGGAAGGGTGCGACGATCTCGGCGCGCTCGAGCATCTCGGTCATCTTGCGACGACGCTGGCGGGTGATCAGCGTGACCACACGACCCTGCTTGCCGGCGCGGCCGGTACGGCCCGAGCGGTGCAGGTACGTCTTGTACTCGTCGGGCGGGTCGGCCTGAACGATCAGGTCAATATCGTCGACGTGGATGCCACGGGCCGCGACATCCGTCGCCACAAGCACGTTGACCCGGCCGGACGTCAGGCGCTCGAGGTTGCGCGTGCGCTTCTGCTGGTTGAGATCACCGTGCAAGGCGACGGCGGGGATACCGGCGTCGGCGAACTGCTCGGCAAGCATCTCCGCGAACGCGCGGGTACGGGCGAAGACGAGGGTCTTGCCGTCGCGGTCGACCAGGCGGCTGAGGATCTCGGCCTTGTTGCGGTGGTCGATCACGAGCACGCGGTGCTCGATCGTGCTGGAGGCCTGGTCTTCACCGGCGACCTCGTGCACGGCCGGCTCGACGAGGAACTCGTCGACGAGCGCCGAGACCTCGCGGTCAAGCGTTGCCGAGAAGAGGAGCTTCTGCGATCCGTCCGACGTCTCGCGCAGGATCCGCTGGACGGGCTCGAGGAATCCGAGCTCGCACATGTGGTCAGCCTCGTCGATGATCGCCACCTGGACCTCGCTCAGGTCGAGACGACCCTGGTTGATGAGGTCTTCGATGCGACCGGGCGTGCCGATGATGATGTCGACGCCCTTCTTGAGCGCACCGACCTGACGCGCCTGGGGCACGCCGCCGTAGATCTGGGTCGTGAACAGGCCCACGCTGCGGGCGATCGGCTGGATCGTGCGGTCGATCTGCAGGGCGAGCTCGCGCGTCGGGGCGAGGATGAGTGCCTTCGGCTTGCGGCCGAACTCACGACGCTGGCCGGCCTGGCCGCGCAGCACGTTCTCGACCATGGGAGCGCCGAAGGCGATCGTCTTGCCGGAACCGGTGCGGCCACGTGCGAGCATGTCGCGTCCCGCGATGATCTCGGGGATGGTTGCGGCCTGGATGGCGAAGGGCGCCGCGGCGCCGAGGTCGGCGAGGGCACGGACGATGTTGTCGCCCAGGCCCAGGTCACCGAAGCTCACGCCGTCGACATCCGTCGCCTGAATGGCTTCGGCCTGCAGGCGCTCGTGCACGACGTCGACGTGCTGCTCGTGCGACGCGGTGCGCTCGGGTTTCTTCGACCAGTCGGAGCGACCGGCGGGTGCGCCACCGCGGTCGTCGCGGCGGGGACGGTCGCTGTTGTATTCGCGCTTCGGGCGGTCGTCGAACGAACGCTTTGGCCGATCGTCGAACGAACGAGCCGGGCGCTCACCGTATGTGCGGGCCGGACGGTCGTTGTTGTACTCACGACGCGCGGGACGCTCCGCACCATCACGCGACGGGCGGTTGTCGAAAGAACGCGCGGGGCGCTCATCGAATGAACGCGCGGGACGCTCGTCGCGACGCTCATCACGACCGCGCGCGGGACGCTCGTCGAACGAACGCTTGGGCCGGTCGTCGAACGAACGAGCCGGACGCTCGTCGAACGAACGAGCCGGACGCTCGCCAGAGGTGCGAGCCGGACGATCGTTGTTGTACTCACGACGGGCCGGGCGCTCCGCACCATCACGGGCCGGGCGGTTGTCGAACGAACGCGCGGGGCGCTCACCATACGTGCGGGCCGGACGATCGTTGTTGTACTCACGACGGGCCGGACGCTCCGCACCATCACGCGACGGGCGGTTGTCGAACGAACGCGCGGGACGCTCGTCGAAGGAGCGCGCGGGGCGCTCATCGAAGGAGCGCGCGGGGCGCTCATCGCGGCGCTCATCCCGACCCCGGGCCGGACGCTCGTCGAACGAACGTGCCGGACGATCGCCGTGGGCATGGGTACGGATGCCGCGGGCCTCTTCGCGGCCGGCGCGCTGCGCCGAGGTCCAACGGGCCTTGGGTGCACCGGACTCGTCGGTCGAGGCCCCGGCGCGGAACCCGCGGTGACCAGCGCTGCGGCTGCCCGGCTTCTGCGAACGAGCCTCGGTCGCCGTGCCCTGACGCTTGCGGTCCTGGTAGGGGGTCTTCTCACCGCGGCGCGGTTCGAAGTTCTTCGCGGGTCGGCCGCCGGCCGGCTTCTTGTTCTTGGGCATAGTGGTGTCCTTCTGGGTTGTCTCATGTGAGAACAGCACTCCACTGAACGCACCGAAGTACGCCGCTCAGATCTGCGTCTGATCGCGGTAGGAGTTACCCGGACTCTCGTCGGCCGGGGGCCATTCAACGTGATGGTCGCCGGGGCGGATTCGCCCCCACCATCGGCCCCTTGGACTCACAAACCCATCTACGCAAACGCGTAGTGTCCAGAGCCGACCGGCCAACACTACCGCACGGCGGTCACCCACGCTGAGAGAACGCCGGATTCTACGCGAGAAAGCACGCGGCCGCCGTTCAATAACATGAGCACGTTCGGCCGGGTGGCCGGTCGAAGGGGGGACGCATCCGTGACATTCGCTTCACAGGGACACGATGCGCGGCGCGGACCGACGGGTGAGCAGTTCGTCCTGCGCAACGATAACGGCGGAGTCGGCGCGCAGATCACCCAGGTCGGCGCTGCGCTCCGTGCCCTGACCGTCGGGGGCATCGAACTCGTTCCGCCCTACCCGGCAGATGCGCCCTCGCCCGCAGCATCCGGAGTCGTCCTCGTACCGTGGCCGAACCGGGTTCGCGACGGCGCATGGGCGCAGGATGGCAAGACCCGTCGACTCGCGATAACCGAACCCGCCCTCAATAACGCGTCGCACGGCCTGCTGCGCTTTACCGCGTACACCGCGACCGACGTCGCGTCGGATCGGGTCACCCTGGCAGCCGACGTCTATCCGCAGACGGGCTACCCCTTTCATCTGGCCACCCGAGTGATTTATGCCCTGACGGACACGGGTGTCGCCGTCACGCACGAGGTCGAAAACGTGGGGACGGATGTGGCGCCCGTCGCCGTCGGAACGCACCCCTACCTGATGATCGGTGGCGTACCCACCCGCGATCTGGCTCTGCGCTCATCCGGCACGCACCGCTTCGTTGTGGATCAGCAGCTCATCCCGACCGACGAGGTGCCGGTCAGCCCCGGAAACGACCTGCGCGAGGGACGGCGTCTGGGCGACATCACTCTCGACACGGCGTATTCGGGGCTCCGACGTGACGCTGACGGACTCATCCGTCATTCGCTCACCGCCCCCGACGGGCGTTCACTCGTCCTCTGGCAGGGTGCCGGCTTCGATTTCGCGCAGATCTTCACGACCGACCGATACCCGGGCCAGTCGCTCGCGGTCGCGATCGAGCCGATGACCGCACCGGCGGACGCCCTCAACTCGGGTCGAGGTCTGCGCCGGCTCGCGCCGAACGAGAAGTGGACACTCGAATGGGGCGTTGAACTGACAAGTTCATGAGATGTCTCTCATATTGGGATGCTCGGGGCAGAATATGGGCCTTAACGACCTGAGTCGGAAACTATAGCGGGCTATAATCCTCGCAATAGCCACGCTTCCCGACACCCCCCGAAAGGTCTGGACGTGACACCCCCCGGTCTCGTCACACCCTCCGTCAACTTCGCCCCGTCCAATTTGCGCCCCTGGCGCGCCCTCCGCGCATCGATGCTCGCGGTCGGCGCCACGGTGCTTGCTCTCGGTGCGACCCCTGGCGACCCCACCGTACCCCTCTGGGGCCACTGGTCGGTGGGCATGTTGGCCGCGTTCGCGGCGGCGACGACGAGTGGAATCCTTGCATACCGGGCATACACGCGGCGCACCGAATTGTCGGTGGCGAACGGCCACGACGATCGACACTGGAGCCACCGGATCGATGCGGTCTCGACCGGTTTTGCTCAGGCCCTCATCTCGGGTCTTCTGGTCGCGCTGACGTTCATCATCCTGAACGGTCTGACCGGGGGCGCCCACGTCACCGCGTTGCAGGCGACGGTTGCGGCGGGCGTCAGTATCGCCCTCGTATCGCTCATCGCCACGCTGGCGGCGTCACGCAACGAGACCATCCACGCGGTCGGAATGCTGATGTCGCTCACGGTCCTGGGGTCTCTGACGTCGATCCTCACCACACCCGACCCGAACTGGTGGCAGCTGCACTTCAGTCAGCTGGGGACGTTCCACGTGTTCTCGGGATACATGTTCAACGGCACGCTGATCGCAACGGGAACGCTGATCGTCGCGTTCTCGTTCAGGGTCCGCCGTGTGCTGATCAACGCCCGAGGGCAGGGACGCCTGCGAAGCGTCCGCGCACCTCGCATCTTCGCGATCCTCGTGGCCTGCGTCGGCGCGAATATGGCGATGGTCGGATTCATCCCGGTGAATCAGCAGCAGTTCCTGCACGATCGTGCCGCCACGGGTATGACACTGTCGTTCGCCGCGCTCCTGATCCTCACCCCGTGGCTGCTCCGCGGGCTCCCCCCACGCATTTCACGGGCAACCGGCGCGATCGCCGTCGTACTCGTGATCGGCGCCACCGTATTCATCTTCGGCATCATCAACCTCGCCGCCTTCGAGATCGTCGCATTCGGCCTGATGTTCAGCTGGATCGGAGTCTTCGCGACCTGCGTCGACACACGCCATGCGCCGCGGGCAGCGGCTACCCAGGCGGAATCGGCTCCCGAGTCCGCGCGTACTTCAGCACCGGCGCCGCGCCGCGACGTGGCCTCGGGTCGCCCGCGCCGCCCGGTCGTCGTCAGCCGTCGTGCTCGCCGCGGCGCACCCGACGGGTCTGCTGCACGGGCGCTGCCGCCGGATACCCGCCGAGCAACGATGAGCTCGCTTCGGCCTTCTCGAGTGTCGAGCGTCCGTCGTCCGGCTCGCGGGGGTCCGTCCCGCGGGGGCCCGACCCCGACGATGCGGGTCCGCCCCGTCGCGCGACGCGCCGCTCTTTAGCCCCCTCGACCAGGTTGTAGAGGGTCGGCAGGACGAGCAGCGTCAGCACGGTCGACGAGACGAGTCCGCCGATCACCACGATGGCGAGCGGCTGCGAGATGAACCCGCCGTGTCCCGTGATGCCCAGGGCCAGGGGCAGAAGCGCGAAGATCGTCGCGAGCGCGGTCATCAGGATGGGACGGAGGCGACGCGCGGAACCCGCGATGGTCGCCTCGTAGGCGCTCAGCCCCTTCTCGCGATACTGGTTGACCAGGTCGACGAGCACGATGGCGTTGGTCACCACGATCCCGATCAGCATGAGCACACCGATAAGGGACGCTACCCCGAGCGGTACGCCGGTCAGGATCTGCAGCAGGATCGCTCCCGTCGCCGCAAACGGCACGGACACCAGCAGGAGCAGCGGCTGGCGGAGGGACTTGAACGTCGCGACCATGATGATGTAGACGATCAAGATCGCGGCGAGCAGAGCAAGACCCAGCTGCGAGAACGAGTCCTGCTGCTGCGAAATCACCCCGCCCACCTCGGCGTCGGCGCCCACGGGCAGTTCGATGTCGGCCAGGGCTTCGTTGACCGACGCCGACGCGGCGTTCAGGTCATCGGTCGAGGGAGTGACGGTGACCGTCGCGGTGCGCTGCCCGCGCTGCGTCGTGATCGACGTGGGTCCATCCGTCTCGTCGACCGTGGCGATTTCGTCGAGACGCACCGGTCCGGCCGCGGTCGGCACCTCGAGCGCACGCAGCTCATCGAGCGTGGCGGGCGAAGCGGATGCCGCAAGGTACACGGTCAACGCGGTGTCGTTGATTTCGATCGACCCGATCGACTGGGGCTGCATGGCGCCGGATACGAGTGCTCCCACGGCCACTTCAGACAGTCCGCGGGCCGCGGCGGCGTCACGGTCGACCACGACGGCGATGTACGGCAGTGATGCCGAGAGGTTGCTCGTCACCTGACCGATACCATCGCGGCCGTCGACAGCGGTGACGACGTCGGCCGTCGCCTCTTCGAGCGTCGACCGGTCGGGGGCGCTGACGTCGATCTCGACGTCGCTCGACCCGAAGCCTCCGCCCGACCCGGCGACCGCGATGTCTCCCGCACCCTCGAGGTCCGACAGCGTCGACTGGACGCGCTCACGCAGCTCGACCTGATCGACATCCGAATCGGTGGTGATGGAGTACGTGATCCCGGCGCTGCCACCCGAAAAAGCGTCACGAAGCGCGGATCCGCTCGATCCGATCGACACCTGGACGGTCTCGATGCCGTCGATCGCCAGAAGCGCCTCTTCGACCTGCACGGCCGCGGCATCCTCACTGTCGAGGCTCGCTGCCGGGCCCAGGTTCTGCGTGACGGTGAAGGTGTTCTGTCCGGAGTCGCCGAGGAAGTTGGTCTTCATGAACGGAGCCGCGGCGGCCGTGCCGCCGAGGACCACCAGCGCCAGCAGCAGCGTGACCCACGAGTGCTTCAGCGTCCAGGACAGGATCGGCAGGTAGGACTTCTGCAGGCGCGTGTGCGGTGCGGTCGGAGACTCGGGATCGACCGCGACTCCGTCGGCATCGAGCAGCGCTTTACCCGGGCGCAGGAACCAGTACGCCAGGACGGGCACGATTGTCAGGGCGACGAACAGCGAAGCGAGCATCGCGATCGTGACGGTGAGGGCGAACGGGCGGAAGAGCTCGCCCGTGACATCGCCGACGAACACGATCGGCAGGAACACCGCGACGCTCGTCAGGGTCGAGGCCGTGATGGCTGCGGCGACCTCGCGGACCGCCAGCAGGATCGATGCGGTCTTGTCCGCGTCGCCCACATAATGCCGCTTGATGTTCTCGATGACGACGATCGAGTCGTCGACCACACGCCCGATCGCGATCGTCAAAGCACCCAGGGTGAGGATATTCAGCGAATAGCCGAAGGCCTGGATGCCGATGAACGTGATGAGCACGCTCGTCGGAATCGAGATCGCGGTCACGAGCGTCGAGCGCACCGACAGCAGGAACACCAGGATCACCAGGACGGCGAACACCAGCCCCAGCAGGCCCTCCTGCGCGAGAGATTCGATGGATTGCTGAATGTACGGGGCCTGGTCGAACACGACCGTGAAGGTGGGTCCACCCAGGCTCTGCTCGATCTCCGGCAGCAGCGCGAGCACGCCACGCGAGACGTCGACCGTGTTCGCCGCGGGCAGCTTCGTGATCGCGATAGTCAGCGCCGGCTCACCATCGACGCGTGAGATCGAGGTCACCGGATCGGTGTCTTCCGCCACGGTGGCGACATCGCCGATCGCGAGCGTCTCGGAACCGAACTGGTCGGCGCTCGTGGGCACCAATGGCAGCGCGGCGAGTTCGTCGACCGTGGTGATCTTGACGCCGGTTTGAACCGTGAGCGTTTGATCCGCCTCCGTGATCTCACCACCGGGAAACAGCACGCCGTTCTGATCGAGGGCGTCCCGGATGGCCTGCTGTGTGAACCCGGCGGCAGCGAGCGACGCCGTGTCCGGCGTGATGGTAATCCTCTGACCGATTCCCCCGACGATCTGCGCGGCGTTCACGCCGTCGACATCCTCGAGGTCGGGGATCACACTCTGTTCGAGCTGAGCCTGAACCGACAGCGAGTCATCGAAGCCAGTGACCGCCAGTTGGATGACGGGGAAGTCGTCGAAGCTGGCGGCGATGACGTTCGGTTCGATCGATTCCGGAAGTTGCGCATCGATGCGGTTGATCGCCTGGGTGATCTTCTGCTCGGCCGTGGCCAGGTTCGTGCCGTAGGTGAACGATACCGAGATGATCGAGGCATTGGTGGTGCTCGTTGCGACCGTCGACTCGAGCCCTTCGATGCCCTGAATGGCTGTTTCGATCGGCGTCGAGACATCCGTGTTCACAACCTCGGGCGAGGCGCCGGGGTATGCCGTGACGATGGCGAGTTGGGGGAACTCGATCGACGGGATGAGCTCTTGTTTGAGGCTGGTCAACGCCAGGCCACCGAACACCGCGGCCACGATCGTGATGAGGGCGATGAGCGCGCGGTTCTTCAGGCTCAGGATGGCGAGATTCGACACTGTCGGCCTTCGGGGAGAAGTGGCGGACACCGAGCGGGAGTCCGGAGATCGATACGCGAACGTATCGAGATCAGTATCTCATCCGCCGCGGGCACCTAGCCGGTGAGCAGCTCCCGAATGGCCGTCTCTGGTGCCACCTGCAGATCCAGCAGACGACCCTTCTCATACGCGCGGAAAACACGCGGATCGATATAGCTTCCGCGTGCGACCGCGGGGGTGTTGCCCAGCGCCTCCGCCGTCGCCCGAACCGCGAGCTGCTCGGCACGTTTCCGGTCGGTTTTCGTGTCGACCGGACCGATCCGCGCAAGTGCCTCGGCGGCCAGGATCGTTCCGCGGAGCGTGCGGAAATCCTTGGCTGTGAACGATCCCCCGGTCAGGGCACGCACGTGGGCGTTGACGTCGCGCGGGGAGAGCGCGATTCGCCGTCTTCCCTGCGCGTACGCCAGCAATGGTGACCGCGGCCGTCCGACGTTGAGCTCGCTGATGACCGCCGCGAGATCGGCGTCGTCCACGTCGATGAGGGCCTGCTTGCCACTCTTGGCGGGAAACGACAGCGTGACGACAGTGCCCTCGACCGTCGCATCCTTTCGGATCAGTGTGGTGAGCCCCCTGCTGCCGTTCGCCTTCATGTAGCGGGCGGAACCCACCCGGGGAGCCGCCTGGTCGAGCAGCCGGAAGGCCGCACCGAGCACGCGCTCACGATCGAGCGCATCGCGTCGCAGGGCCGTCGTCACGCGAGCCCTCGCCCGCGGAATGACCTCTGCCAGTTGCAGAGCCCGCGCGAACTTGCCGCGATCCCGCGTGGAGCTCCAGGCCGGGTGGTAGAGGTACTGCCGCCGACCCGCATCGTCCGTGCCGACGGCTTGGATGTGTCCGCGCCCGTCGCGGGCGATCCACACCTCACGCCACGCGGGCGGTATGACGAGGGCTTCTATGCGCTCGATGTCGCGCGCATTGGCGGGCCTGCCCCGATGATCGGCGTAGCGAAATCCGGAACCGGAGCGGATGCGTCGCAGTCCTGGGTCATGAAGCGGTTGCACACGCACGAGCCGACGCGCATCGGCGCTTGCCGCTCGTCCTATCGCCATCGACCCGCACTCCCCACCCGCCGATCGCAACGCGCGACCCTGATCGTGATCGAGGCGGTCGAAACCGCTCCATCGGAAACATAGCCGTTACGGGCACACGAACACGGGGACTTGACACGGGGACCTGACACGAGGTCTCGTCGCCGCGTCCATGCCGAGACATGGCATGTGCGCGCCGCATTCCGCGGCGGATCCGTCTCCCCGCCTCGCGATATCACCGTTCGTGAGGACTCGTCAAGCCCCTCACACGCCGCTCGACTTACCCCTAACGTCTCTTCACAGTGCCACCCGCACGTCGTCCGCATGCGTCCGCCGATTCAAGTATCCGGCGCACGTCCGATCGGACAAAACACTAAGGAGTATCACCATGAACCTCGCAGCCCTCATCATCATCATCATCGCGGTCGTCCTCGCCATCACGGGCGGCATCTGGTCTGCAGCCAACTGGCTGATCTGGGTCGCCATCGTGCTCGCCGTGATCGCGCTGATCATGTTCCTGCTCCGACTCATCACGGGTCGCAGCAAGGTCTAGAAATGTCCGGCCGCGCGCGTTTCGGGTGCGTGCGTCGGCCTTCCCCCGCGGATGCCGCGGTCTAGCTTTCGTGCTGGACCGCGGCATCCGTTTTTTCGTGCCCGGATCCTTCTTCCGAATCCGGCCTGCCCGCTAGAATTCCCGATCCGCGTACGCGTGCAACGCGTCGCGAACGAACTCCGCGCCGACATTGCCACCCGCGGACGTGGCGTAGTTCGCGCCGAACCGCGGATCCGCGACGTACATGTCACCGAGACCCGTGACGTATGCCCGCAGCGCGTCACCGGACGGAGTGCCCGGCATCCCCGTGAGCCACTCGACGTGACGTCGGGCGAGTGCGAGCGCCGCCGGGGATGTCGCATCGATACCCCTTTCGGCGGTATCGACCCAATCGCGCGCCAGATCCGCTGCGCGCTGCTTCCAGACTTCCTTCTGATTGGCCGTCATCCCGCGCCACCAGGCGTCGCTGCGGGCGTATGCGTCCGAGCCCCAGCGAGCCTCGACTTCATCACGATAGGCGGTGTGGTCGAAACCATCGAACATCGTGTCCATCGTCATTTCTTCACCTCCCCTCAATGCCGTGATCGTGTTCTCGACGGCCGTGATCTGGCGCGTCAAGCGCTCGCGCTCCCGACGCAGAGCCTGGAGATGCTCCTCGAGTACGTCGGCCGAATCGGTGTCGGCAGACTCGTCGAGCACGCGAGCTATGCGGGGCAGCCCGACACCGAGTCCCCGCAACAGCAGGATCCGCTGCAACCGCAGGAGCGCCGCACTGTCATAGAGGCGCTGCCCGCCCGCGGCGACACCCACCGGCCTGAGCAGCCCGACGGCGTCGTAGTGGCGCAGAGTCCGACTGGTGACACCCGTGCTGCGCGCCACCTCTTGGATGTTCCACTCCATGGCTCCTCCTCTTTCACCCTCAAATGCTCGTTCTCGGACGTGCGCGGCTACGCCCAACGTTAGAAGTTGACGCAACGTCAATGTCAAGTCACGTCCGCATCGCGATTCTCGGCCACTAGGCAGACACGATATATCGTGTTATTCTCCAAACTCACGATATATCGTGTCTTCGAGCGCAAGGAGCGTGCCATGACATTGGAAAAGTGGATCGTCCACCCCGGCGAATCGCGCGTGATCGACATCGAGTCCGTCAGCAAACTCAAGGTCGGTCTCGTCGGTGGCCAGATCGACGTGATCGCGCATGACGAACCCGGCATCCGGATCGAGGTCCACGCGGTCACCATCAAGGACCTACGCATCGAGGCGACCGGTGACACGATCGAGATCGATCACCCGCAGCTGCGATGGGACAACTTCCTCGAGGTCTTCCGCAACTTCGGCGCGGGCGGCCCCAAGGCCGAGATCAGTGTCGCCGTGCCGCGCGCGATCGCGCTCAACTTGGGCGTCGTTTCTGCGAGCGCCCTCGTTGCCGGACTTCAGAGCGACGTGCGTCTCAACACCGTTTCGGGCGATATCATCGTCGACGGGCTCACGGGCGACCTGCAGGTCAACGCCGTTTCGGGTGACGTGCAGGCCCACGAACTCGTGGGCGCTCTGAGCGCCAACAGCGTGTCGGGCGATGTGGCGGCAACCGGCACGATCCGGAAGGCCACCGTCGACACTGTGTCGGGCAGCGTCATGCTGGATACCACCGGACCCATCCATCAGATCGGCCTGAACACCGTCAACGGCAACGCCACGGTGCGCCTCGATCAATCCCTCGCGGCGAACTATGTCGCGCGCAGCGTGAGCGGCCGCGTGCAGGTCGACGGCGTCGTGCGGTCCGGCTCCGGTCCGACCAATTACACCGGCTCAACGGGTGAGCTGAGCGGGTCGTTCGCAGACATCCGCACCAACACGGTGTCGGGCGACGTAACCGTTCTCCGCCGGTCGGTCAGCGAAACCGCTCCGGCCGTCGATGAGGCCGCCGCGGACCACGATGTCGATGTCGAGGACGCACGATGAGTCCCGTCTTCTCGCATGGCGACCTGCGGCTGTATCTCCTCAACCTGCTCGACGAGGCTCCGCGCCACGGTTACGACATCATCCAGGCACTGTCCGACCGCACCGGCGGCACATACACACCGAGCGCCGGCACGGTCTATCCGCGCCTCGCGAAGCTCGAAGAGGAAGGCCTCGTCACCAAGAGCATCGATGGCCGCAAAACGGTCTACGAGATCACGGCGGCGGGACGCGCCGAGGTCGCATCGCGTGCGGGCGATCTCGAGGGTATCGAGGCGGGGCTGGCCGACTCGGTCCGCCTGATCGCCGACGAGGTGCGCGGCAGCGTTCGCGAGGCGATGAAGAGCCTGCGAGCAGACCTTGCCGCCTCGGCCCGAGAAGAACGCGACTCGGATGCACCGCCCTCCCCTGCCGATGACTCGCGCGGACGCAGCCGCGAACAGCTCCACCGGGCCGACGCGATCGTGAACGACTTCCGCGGGCGCCTCCGCGCAGAGCTGCGGACGCACGTGGCGCGCGGTCGTCTGCTCGAGACGGGCGTGATCGACGACCTCGCGGCGTCCCTCGAGAGCGCCCTGAAGGACCTACGATCGGCGCTCGGCCGCTGACCCGTTCGGAGCGATCGGGGCCCGACGGCTCACCGGTCGAATGAGAATGGGGCGGTTCTCGGAGCCGCCCCATTCTCACTCCTGGGGCCAGAGGTCCTCGTCGTCCGCCGCTGCCGTGCCGAGCGGCACGACCAGGACCGGGCGATGCTGACGATGAGCCAAGCGCGCGGCTACCGACCCGGTGAAGAACTCGCGGATCGATTCGCCGATACCGCGGTCGCGTGTGCCCACGACGAGAAGTTTGGCGTCGAGACGCTCGGCGAAGTTCTTCAGGGCGATAGCGGGATCACCGACGAGCTGACGCAACTCCCACGCGACACCCTTCGCGTCGAGCGCGTCGTGCGCGGCCTGCCTCACGGCATCGAGCTCGGCCGTTCCCGGCGTGATGTCGATATCGATCGGGGCGGAGTGCACGTAGCCATCCGGGTCTTCGTACGTCACGAAGCGCGTCATGTCGACGTGCACGATCACCAGCGGAGCGTGCATGAGACGGGCAAAGTGCGCACCCTCGCGCAGCACCCGAGCGGATTGGCCGGGCACCGCGGCGACAATGACCGCGCCGTGAAGCGGAGCGTCGCGCTCCCCGTCGCTGTCACCGTTCGAGGAATTCGGGTTGATGGCGGTCATCGCTGCTCCCTCACGGTGGCGGCGCCCCCGGCTTGCCCGTGTGCGCCCGTGCTATTCTGAATGCTACTCTTACCGGCCTCGAGCCGGTCTCGTGAATGCATCGGGCACCTCAGACATGCCCGCAGCTCTAGTCGTGAGGGGGTCTCGCATGGGTCGTGGCCGTCAGAAGGCGAAACACACCAAGATCGCTCGCGAGCTCAAGTCTTACAGCCCGTCGGTCAACTACACCGCGCTCGAACGCGAGCTCGGGCACACGAACGACGACCTGTACGTCGACAAGTGGGCGGACGAGTACGAGGACGAGAAGGCCTAGCCCTTCGTTCTCATCCTGCGTGCGTGCACAACGTCGCAGATTCCAGCGGACGACCACTGGCGGACCGCGAAAACCAGAGCAATCCGGCCTGACCGAAGCCGGGTCGGCGACGGTGTGCCCGGCGCCCCGGATCGGCGGGACGTCGCGCGCGGTCAGCGATTGAGCGACGCGAACTTTCGGACCGACAGCGGCACGAAGACGATGAGCATGACCGCTGCGAATGCGACCACGTAGAGCACCGGGTGCTGCAACGGCCACGCATCCGCTGTCTCCGATCCCTCCGGCACGTTGCCGAACAGCACGCGTGCCGCCTGTACGAGCGCGGATACGGGGTTCCATTCCGCAAAGACGCGGAGCGGGCCCGGCAGGTTCTCGCTCGGGACGAACGCGTTCGAGATGAACGTGAGCGGAAAGAGAATGAGGAAAGACGCGTTGTTGATGATCTCGGGGCTGCGGACCGAGAGCCCGAGGAAGCTCATCACCCACGAGAACGCGTACGAGAACAGGATGAGCAGGCCGACCCCTGCGAGGAAGCTGACGACCGACGACTCGACACGCCAGCCGACCAGCAGACCGGTCAGCATCATCACGATCAGCGACAGCACGTTGATCACGAGGTCGCCGACCGTGCGTCCGATGAGCACCGCCGCTCCGTTCATCGGGAGCGTCCGGAATCGGTCGATGATGCCGTCCTTCAGGTCCTGCGCCATCGCTGATCCGGAGTAGGTCGAGCCGAAAACGATCGTCTGCGCGAAGATGCCCGCCATCAGGAACGACGTGTAGCTCTCGCCCGGGATGTCGATCGACGAGCCGAAAACGAACGTGAACAGCAGCACGAACATGATCGGCTGGATCAGGGTGAACACCAGGATGTCGGGGACGCGCACGATCTTCTTGATGTTGCGCCACGTCGCGACGTAGCCGTCGGAGAAGAAGCGGCTGAGCGCCGTGCCGGGGATGGGCTGAAGCGAGCCGCCCGAGACCGGCGTGGTGCCGCGTGCCGTTTCGGAGGTCGTCATGCTGCCGTCTCCTCGGTTTTGGTGCCTTCGGCGGCGTGTCCGGTGAGCTGGAGGAACACGTCGTCGAGGGTCGGGCGTCGCATTCCCGCGTCGTGGAGTTCGATGCCGGCCGAGGCGACATCGGCCATGATCCTGCCGAGGGCATCCGCCCCGTCCGCAACGGGAACGACGAGGGTGCGCCCACCATCGGACACCACCGAGCCGGTCCCGTAGCGCTGCAGGACCTGCTCGACCGCGGGCGCATCCGCTTCCTGCACGAAACTGATCGCCACCCGCTGTCCCCCGACCGACGACTTGAGCTGGTCGGCCGTGCCTTCGGCGATGACCCGACCGGTGTCGATGATCGAGATGGAATCGGCGAGCCGGTCCGCCTCTTCCAGGTACTGGGTCGTCAGCAACACCGTCGTTCCGCCGGCGACGAGCGACTCGATCACGTCCCACAGCGCGAGCCTGCTCCGCGGGTCGAGTCCGGTCGTCGGTTCATCCAGAAACAACACGGGCGGATTGATCACGAGCGCGCCGGCCAGGTCGATCCGCCGCCTCATGCCGCCCGAGAATCCTTTGACGGGACGATTCTGGGCATCGACCAGGTCGAACAGTTCGATGAGTTCGCGCGCCCGCTGTGACGCTCGCTTGCGACCGAGGTGATAGAGCAGCCCGACCATCAGCAGGTTCTCGAAGCCGGTGAGATTCTCGTCGACCGCCGCGTACTGTCCGCTGGCCCCGCTCATTCGGCGGACGCCCTGCGGGTCGGCGAGGACGTCGATGCCGTTGATGCGCGCGGCACCCGAGTCCGGTCGGATCAGGGTTGTCAGGACCTTGACGGTGGTCGTCTTGCCCGCTCCGTTGGGTCCGAGCAGCGCAGTGACCGTGCCCTCGGGCACTGTGAGGTTCAAGCCGTCGAGTGCCCGTACCTCGGGGGCACCCTTCGGCTGGTACGTCTTGACGAGATCACTCGCCTCGATGAACGCCATGCGCGCGAGCGTACTCCGGGACGCCGACATCGAGGTAGCCGCGGTGTTTCGACTTCGCGAAGACCGGCACTGAGCAGGGAAACGAGTCGAAGTGTCGCGGGCGACCGGCGGTCAGGAGGTCTGTGAACCCTCGACCCACGCCAGGTACTCGTCCGACACCGTGCCCGTGACGTAGCGGCCATCGAAGCAGCTCATGTCGAGGTCGGTGACATCGGACCCCTCGAGGATCGCCGCCTTCAGGTCGTCGACCTCCTGGTACACGAGGTAATCGCAACCGAGTTCTTCGGCGATCTCGGGAATCGTCCGTCCGTGCGCGACGAGTTCCTGACGCGACGGCATGTTGATGCCATAGACGTGCGGGTACCGGACGGGCGGGGCGGCGGAGGCGAACGTGACCGTTTTGGCCCCGGCATCCCGTGCCATCTGGATGATCTGCTGGCTTGTCGTACCGCGCACGATCGAGTCGTCGATCAGCAGCACGTTCTTGCCCTTGAATTCGCTCGACATGGCGTTGAGCTTCTGCCGCACGCTCTTCCGGCGCACAGCCTGTCCCGGCATGATGAACGTCCGCCCGACGTAGCGGTTCTTGTAGAAGCCCTCGCGGTACTCGATGCCGAGTTTGCGGGCGACCTGCATGGCGGCGGGGCGCGACGAATCGGGGATCGGCATGACGACGTCGATCGTCCCGGTCGGGGTGTACTTGGCGATCGTGTCGGCGAGGCGATCGCCCATGCGCAACCGCGCCTCGTACACGGAGATGCCATTCATGATCGAGTCGGGACGAGCGAGGTAGACGTACTCGAACGAGCACGGAGCCAGCTGTGTGTCCGCCGCGCACTGACGCGTGTGCAGATGCCCCTCGAGGTCGATGAAGACGGCCTCGCCCGGCATGACGTCGCGGACGACGTCGTAGTCGCCGTTCTCGAGGACGAGGGACTCGGAGGCGACCATCCATTCGTAGCCGCCGGCCTCCGTCTTGCGCGTGCCGAGAATCAGGGGACGGATGCCGAAGGGATCACGGAACGCGAGCAGCCCGTGACCCGCGATCAGCGCGATCGTGGCGTACGACCCCTCGACGCGTTCGTGCACGCGAGAGACGGCCTGGAAGATCTGGTCGGGGTCGAGGTCGAGCCCCGAGATCGACGCCTGCAGCTCGTTCGCCAGAACGTTGACCAGCAGCTCGGTGTCGGAGCTGGTGTTGAGGTGGCGACGATCCTTCGAGAACAGCTCTTCCGTAAGCTCGCGCGTGTTCGTCAGGTTGCCGTTGTGCACCAGGACGATGCCATATGGGGCGTTGACATAGAAGGGCTGTGCCTCTTCTTCGTTGCCCGCAGTGCCCTTCGTCGCGTAGCGCACGTGACCGAGCCCGATCGTGCCGAGCAGGGCACGCATATCGCGAGTACGAAAGGCCTCTCGCACCTGTCCGCGCGCCTTCGCAATGTGGAAGATGCCGTTCGGCTCTGCGGTGGCGATGCCCGTCGAGTCCTGGCCGCGGTGCTGAAGAAGCAGCAGGGAGTCATAGATGTCCTGGTTGACCGACCCCTGGCCGACCATTCCGACGATGCCGCACATGGGGTTTAGTTCGCTCCATCCGCGTAGGAACCGACGAGCCGAACGGCGCCGCCGTCGACCCCCTTCGCTCCCTGTTCGAAATCTCCCTCGGGCAGCGCGTCGTCGCGCACAACACCCACGGGCCAGGCCGCGATACCGTCGCGACCGAGAGCCGCGATCGCGGCGTCGGCCTGATCGGCGGCGACGACCGCGAGGAATCCGATGCCCAGGTTCCAGGTGCCCTCGGTCTGCTCGAGCGAGATGCGACCCGCGTCGGCGAGCACGCGGAAGACGGGCGGCGGCGACCAGGTGGCACGGTCGACATCAACCCAGGTTCCCTGCGGAAGCACCCGCGCGAGGTTGGCCGCGATGCCACCACCCGTGACGTGACTGAGCGCGTGGACACCAGCGCCGGGGCGCAGCTCGTCGACGAGGCGCAGGAGGGGACTCGTGTAGAGGCGGGTCGGCTCGAGGAGCGCTTCGCCCCAGGATGTCGCGGATCCGGATGTCCCGACCGTGAGTTCGTCGGCACGGTCGGTGTAGGCGATCCCGCGATCCGTGATGATGCGGCGGACGAGCGAGAAACCATTCGAGTGCAGTCCACTCGACGCCAGGGCCAGCACGACGTCGCCCGCGACGATGCGCTCGTGCCCGAGGACGTCCGCCGCCTCGACGACGCCCGTCGCCGCGCCCGCGATGTCGTAGTCGTCGTCGGCCAGCAGACCCGGGTGCTCGGCGGTCTCGCCACCCACGAGCGCCGTGCCCGTTTCGGCGCAACCGCGAGCGATGCCCGCGACGATATCGGCGATGCGGGTCGGCACCACCTTGCCGCACGCGATGTAGTCGGTCATGAAAAGCGGGCGAGCCCCCACCACCACGATGTCGTCGACGACCATACCCACGAGGTCGATGCCGACCGTGTCGTGCTTGTCGATGGCCCGGGCGATCGCGATCTTGGTGCCCACACCATCCGTGCTCGTCGCGAGAAGCGGGTGATCGAAGTCGCGAAGGGCCCGCGCGTCGAACAGACCCGCGAAGCCGCCGACGCCCCCGAGGACTTCGGGACCGTGCGTTGCGCGCACCGCGGACTTCATAAGTTCTACGGCGAGGTCGCCTGCCGCGGTGTCTACTCCGGCGGCGGCGTATGGATTGAGCGAGGCTGAGGCCACCCGCACAGCCTACCGGCCCGTCCGGGGCGCCGGATTCGGTCGACCGGACCGGCAGCAGCGGTCGATGGGCGGAGGGGCTGCGACCTACAATGACGGCATGCCCAGCGCCGCAGGTCCGGAGTGGGTGATCCGCGAGGATGCGAACGTCGCGGTCATCCTGGCACTTGCGCTGCGCCAGCTCGTAGGAGTTCGCTGGCCGGACGAGCTGCCGCCCCTGCGCGGACTGCCCTCGAACGACATCGAACGCGACGAGGAGGAGCAGTCTCGACTCGAGCGACAGTGGCGCGAATACTGGGCGATGACCGTCGAGCCGCAGGCTCACCCCGCTTCGGGCCCCCTCGACCTGGTCGACGGGTTTGAAACCTACGTTGCACTCCCCGTCGACGGGTTCGACGACCTGCGGGCGGCGATCGCGCCCCACACGAGTGCCGTCGACTTCGCTCGCGCGGCACACGAGCGTCATGCCGGCGACGCGCTCGGACGGTCGGGCGTTTCGTACCGCGCCTACGCGGGCGCCATCGCCCAGCACGAACGCGAGGTCGGGCGGCGCGCACATGCTTTCGAGCTCAACGTGCAGGTTCTTCCGCTCACCCAACGCGGGGTCTGGTGGATCGGGTCGCTCACGATCGCCGTGACAGACGGACTGCGCAGCGACGTCGTCGCTTTCGACGCCGCGATCCACCCGATCATCGCCGAACTCGCGTAGGAGCGAGTCACTTCGACAAGCTCAGTGACCGGACGACGTCCACGCTCCCTGAGCCTGTCGAAGGGAGCACCGGAACCTCAGAACGGCAGAGAGATCAGTCGACGACGGTCTCGTGATCGAAGCTGAGCGTGCGCGCCCGGCGGCGCGAGGCGCGATCGAACAGCAACGCGGCGACGCCCCCGACGACCAGACCGACGGCGACGCCGATCAGGGCGAGGAATCCGAAGACCTGCGTGCCCGAGTACGTGACCTCGGTCAGGGGACTCGTGGCTTCTCCGCCGTTCACGAAGGTAAGGATGAGGGCAACCAAGACCCCGAGTAGCGCACCCACCGTCAGGAAGACGCCGTACTTGGGCGCCCGGCGCACACGCCCCTCGACGATTTCGTTGCTCACCCCTCCATTGTCGCACCTACACGGACGGTCCGGCCTGGTCGTGGGCGACAGCCTCGGCCGAGGCCGCGTCCGCCGCGCGACGGCGACGAACGACGATCGTGACGGCGAGGGCGACGATCAGCGCCAGCCCGATACCCCCGGCGATCCAGGGCCAGACGGGCAGCGGATCCGTGGTCGCCGTTGCATCGGTCTCGGGTGCGGCGAGCGGCTCGTCCTCGTCGATCGGTGCGGCAGCGGCCGCCACACCACAGTCTGCCGCCAGGGGGATCTCGAGGGTCAACGGGTCGAGCTGCTCACCCTCGGGGTAGCTCCCGAAAGCCGTCGCTCCGGCGGCGGTCAGCGTGACCGCGACACCGTCGAGCACGATCGAGTCGGCCCCCACGGCATCCGTCGGCACTGCATCTTCAGGCACGTCGAACTCGGCGAACCGCACGTCGGTCATCGCGATCGGCTCACCCGACTGGGTCGTACCCGTGATGTCGAAGACGACGTAGCCGACGTCACCCGCGAACTCGATCCGCGCGGCGGTGAGAGACGTGTCGAGCGCCCCGTCGTGGCCCGTGAAGCGGATTGTGCCCCCGAAATCGACGACACCCGTGACGGCGCCGGATCCTGTCCCGGATTCGGTGTCGAGCGATCCCGAGCCGCCCGTCCAGACGAAGTCGGGGTACTCGTAGGCGACGCCGTCGAGCTCCCACCCGCCAGCCGCGATGCCCTCGATGTAGGTGCGGAACGACTCCTTGAATCCCCATCGCATCGAAGCGCCCTCGACCACGCACGCGCCCAGGGCCTGGGCCCGCGCCAACGTGAACGAGACACCGCGCGACACCGAACCCTGGAAGGTCAGGGTGTGCTCGCCGTCAGCAAGGGTCGCGGGGAGGGAACCAGTCCAGGTCGCGACACCGGATGCATCCGCTACAAGATCCGTCGCCAAGACCGTCGGCGTCGAGTAGACGACGACCGCGATGTCGGTCTCGCCCGGGGTGAACCCGTCGGCCTGAACCGTGACGGATGCGCCGGACGAGAGGGCGGCGAGGGTGTCGGTCGCACGCACGATGCCGGTGGTCGCCGGAGGCGTCGCCGGGATGGTGCGTGCGACCGACGCGTTCGCGGCACTCGCCGTGGCGACCGTGCCCGTCGAACCCGACGGCGCCGCGGCCTCCACGCCGATCGTGAACGTGACCGGGTCGAGGGTGGTGTATTCGCCCCGGAAGAGAGCGCTCCCTGCCGACGTCAGCGAGACAGCCGCGTTCGTGAACGTCACTGCCGAACCCGAGACGCTGCGGGCCGCGGTGCCGACCGCGACATTGCCGAGGTGCAGATGGGTGCCGCCGCTCGTGACCCACAGCTGTGCCGAAGCGGGCGATGCGAACCGGAACTCGGGGTTCGCGAGCGAGACATCGAGGAGGCCGCCGTGGCCTGAGAAGCGCACAGCACCCGTGTAGGACACGTTTCCGAGTCCGGTCGCCGGGTCGTAGGTCGAGCCGGCCGCCTGGCCGAACTGGAACAGACCAGCCGAGCGAGTCGCGCCGCCCGAGACGGTGATGCTGCCGTTCGCGATGCCCGTGATGTAGGAGGCGAACCTCGCCGAGACACCCCAGCTGAGCGATCCGCCCGCGACCGGCGCGGCCGGGGTGACCGGGTCGACGGGCGTCGACGGAACTTCGGGCTCTTCGGGAACCTCGGGCGCCGTGCCCGGGAACAGGATGTCCCACTGCGACGGGCTGATCGAGACATCCGCTCGTGCGTAGATCGTGTCGTCGGTCGGAGTGGTGTGGCCGCGCCAGACGATGACCTCGTACTGCTTCGTGCGGTCGAGCTTCTCGGTCGGGGCGACGATCGTCTTGTCGAAGGCGCCCCCCGCGATCGCGCCCGGTGTCATCCAATAGCCGAACGCGACGTACCCGCCGCTGCCGCTGACGGAAGACTCCCTGCCCTTCTCGATCACGGCTGCGTACGCGCCCGTGATGTCGGCGAAGTTCGAGCCGATCACACGAATCGAAGCGCCGTCGGCCTGAGACACATCGGGAACGGTCGCGTCGATCGAGGGCGGCGGCGTGAGCGTCACGGGAACGCTCAGCTCTTGCTCGGCGTTCGTCACGCCGCCTGCCGCGTAGGTGTAGACCCCGTACCGGCCGCCCTCGGGTGGGGTCGCGGACTCGGTGACCGTGACGGTCGTGCGGAACGAGCCATCCGCAGCGATCGGTGCCCACTGGGAGCGGATTGCGGACTGATATGGGGACGGCACCTGTTCGAGCACACTCTCGGCGAGCGCCCACTTCTGCGAGGTCGCCTTGCGCGTCGCACTCGAAGCACCCGCGGACGGCCGCCATTCCTCCGCGAAGCTGCCGAAGACGACGTAGGTGCCCTGCGGCAGGGTGTTGGGGATCGGCACGCCACGGCCGCCGACGTTCGCGGTCGGGTCGTATCCGGCACCCTCGACGACGAGGGTGTCGCCGAACTCCACGGTGTTCTCGCCCAGGGGCGTCACGCCGTCTTCGAGGTACACCGACAGGGACGGTGCCGGCATCACATCGACGAGAACCTCGCGCTCCTGGGCCGCGTTGTTCACGCCACCCGCACCGTAGGTGTAGACGCCGTAGCGGCCGCCGTCGACGAGGGCGCTCGGCGCGGTGACGGTGAGGGTCGTTTCGAACGAACCATCCGATTCGATGGGCGTCCACTGCCCGCGGATCGCGGCCTGGTAGTTGCTCGGCACCTGGTTCAGAACCTCTTCGGCGAGCGCCCACTTCTGCGATCCGACCTTGCGGGTGCTACTCGCCGCGCCCTGCGAGGGCTGCCACGATTCGGCGAAATGCCCGAACACGACATAGGTCCCCTGCGGCAGGGTGTTCGGGATCGGCACTCCACGGCCGCCGACGTTCGCGGTCGGGTCGTACCCCGTGCCGCGCACGACGAGGGTGTCGCCGGCACGGACGACAGCTTCAGAGACCGGCGTCACGCCATCCGCGAGGAAGACAGAGAGTTCGGGAGCGGATGCCGGGGGTTCCGTGGGCTCGGTGGTCGGCTCCGTCGTGGGCTCGGTCGTGGGCTCCATTGTCGGCTCTGTGGTGGGCTCGGTCGTCGGCTCCGGGTCCGGCTCCGCGGGCGGGAAGACCGCATCCCACTGCGTCGAGGTGATCGCGATATCGCTGCGCGCATAGATCGTTCCCGAGTTGGCAGCCGAATGGACCTGCCAGATCAGCACCTCGTACGCCTGGGTGCGATCGAGCAAACCCGGTGCCGCGGTCAGGGCGAAGGACGTCGCTCCGTCGACGATGGAGGGAAACGGCATCGCGAACGCCGCGTAGCCGCCCGAGCCGCTGATCTGCGACTCGGTGCCCTTCACGATGAGTGCCGCGTAGGCCTGGGTGGCCGAGCCGAGTCCGGATGCCTCGACGGACACCGTCAGTCCGGATCCTTCGGAGGCCGACGTCACCGACCCCGAGATCACCGCGCCCGAGATCGTCGCGCCGTCGAGGGCGCGTGCGGGCACGGCTCCGACCACGCCGGCGGCGACCAATATCAGGGCCAAGACGGCGGCGAGGATGCTGCGAACGGGGGTGATCGAGGGTGCTGCGGTCACGATGATGGGTCTCCGAAAGACACGCATAGCGGCGCTCGGTCGCACGCGAACGAGATCGCCGGGGATGCCGGATGGTCGGGATGCATGAGGTTAGGCTTGGCTAACTCGCATGCCTTTCCGACGGTAGGGCATGACCTCGGGATTCGTCAACATTTAGGTTAGCCTGTCCTAATGCGACGCGCTCTCACCCTCGTCCTCGTCGCCGCGATGTGCGTCCTCTCGGGCTGCGCCGTGGCCGGAGCCGAGGCATCCGACACCTGCGTGCACGCCGACGCTCCCCTCGCATCGCTCGATCTCGTCGAGGACGTGCGGGCGTCGACGGGCGGCTCGACCGCCTGCCTGTCGACCCATGGTGTCACCCCGATCGACGACGACACCGCACCCGAACTTCCGGTCTCCGTCACGGACGCCGAGGGTCGCGAGGTCGAGATCACCGACATCGGGCGGATCCTGCCGATCGATATCTCGGGCACGATCGCGGCCACCGTCTTCGGCCTCGGGCTGGGCGAGAATGTCGTCGGACGCGACCTGTCGACGACGTTCGCCGGGACCGAGGATCTGCCCGTCGTCACCCAGAGCGGGCACACCCTGAATGCCGAGGCGATCCTCGAGCTGGCGCCCACCGTCGTGCTCACCGACACCTCCATCGGCCCCAAAGAGGTGCGACAGCAGCTGCGCGAGGCGGGCATCCCCATGGTGGTCGTCTCGTCGGAGCGCCGGGTCGACACCGTCGATGACCTGGTGAACGAGATCGCCGTCGCTCTCGGCGTGCCCTCGCGTGGCGCGACCCTCGTCGACCGCCTCGACACCGAGGTCGAGGACGCGCGTGCGGAGATCGCGGAGATCACCCCGACCGACCCCGCCGACAAGGCACGGATGCTGTTTCTCTACGTCCGAGGCAACGCGAACGTGTACTACATCTTCGGCCGCGACTCGGGGGCCGATTCGCTGATCGAGGCGGTCGGCGGCGTCGACGTCGCCTCCGAGATCGGCTGGGAGGGCATGAAGCCCATGACGGCCGAGGCACTGGTCGCCGCACAGCCCGACGTGCTCGTGATGATGACGGACGGACTCGCCTCGGTCGACGGTATCGACGGCCTCCTCGAGCGCATCCCGGCACTCGCGCAGACCCCCGCAGGCCAGCACCGCCGTGTCGTGGACATGGCCGACACTGAAATCCTCAGCTTCGGCCCACGCAGCGCCCAGATCATCCGCGCCCTCGCTCGCGCCCTCTACGCGCCCGCAGACTCGCCCGCGTCCGCAGACTCGACCCCGAGCTCCACGCCGTGAAGAACGGGGCCGCGAGCGTGGAATCTTCGAACGCGGAGTCTTCGAGCGCGGAGGTGGTGTTCCCAACGCCCGCGCGCAACCGCCGCCCGCGGTTCGTGATCATGACGCTCTGCCTCGCCGTCGCACTGATCGTGACCGTCGTCTTCTCGCTGGGTGCCGGTCAGTACGCCATCTCGCCCACCGAGGTGATCGGAATCCTGCTCCGCGCGGTCGGGATCGACAACGCGTGGGCGCCGGATGCTCCGACCGCAACCGGGGTGCTGCTCGAGATCCGACTTCCCCGCATCGTCATGGGCCTGCTCGTCGGCGCCGCGCTCGCGGTCTCGGGAGTCCTCATGCAGGCCATCTTCGGCAATCCGCTGGCCGACGCGGCGGTCGTCGGGGTTTCGTCGGGGGCAGCCCTCGGTGCCGCCGCGAGCCTGACGTTCGGACTCACCATGTTCGGGCTGTGGACGACCCCCGCATGGGCGTTCGGGGGCGGGTTGGTCGCGGTGTTCTCGGTCTACCTGATCAGCCGTTCGGGCGGCCGCACCGAAGTGGTCACGCTGCTGCTGACGGGTATCGCCATCAACGCGATCGCCGGCGCGGGGCTGGCATTCCTGACGTTCATCGGCACGACCTCCACCCGCGAGCAGATCGTCTTCTGGCAGCTGGGGAGCCTGAACGGGGCGCTCTGGCAGAACATCGCGCTCATCGTTCCCCTGATCGCGGTCGGCATCACCGTCGGCGCGCTCGTCGCCCGGCGCCTCGACCTCTTCGCCCTCGGCGAGCGCACCGCCCGCCACCTGGGCGTGCACGTCGAGCTGCTGCGCATCGGGGTCATCATCACCGTTGCCCTGCTGGTCTGCGCCGCCGTCGCCTTCGCGGGGATCATCGGCTTCGTCGGCCTGGTCATTCCGCACCTCATGCGCATGGCGATCGGCCCGGCCCATCTGCCCCTCGTGATCACGAGTGCGCTCGGCGGCGCGCTCCTCCTCGCCCTCGCCGACCTCGTCGCGCGCACCGCGGTGCCCCTCGCAGACCTGCCGATCGGCATGATCACCTCACTCGTCGGGGGACCGTTCTTCCTGTGGTTGCTGGTGCGGACGCGCAAGCGGGCCGGGGGATGGGGATGACGGGCACCACGGACGCTCCGCGGATCGAGGCATCCGCGGTTCGCGTGATGCCGGATGCCTCGCAGCGTCCCATCCTCGACGACGCGACGATCGAGGTCCGGGCGGGCGAGGTCCATGCCCTGGTCGGGCCGAACGGTGCGGGCAAGTCGACATTGTTCGGGGTCCTTGCCGGCGATGTGGCGCCCGCCGCAGGCACCGTTCGTCTCGACGGAGTGGAGCTACGGGGCCACCGACCGCGTGAGCTCGCTCGCCTTCGCGCCGTCCTGTTGCAACAGAACGCCGTGAGTTTTCCGTTCTCGGTCACCGAGGTCGTGCGGATGGGTCGGGCGCCCTGGGCCCGGACGCCCCAGGAAGAGGACGACGACGCCCGCGTGGCGGAGGCCATGCGCGCGACCGAAATCACAGACCTCGCCGGCCGCACCGTCACCTCCCTCTCGGGTGGCGAACGGGCACGCGTCGCGCTGGCGCGCGTACTCGCGCAGGGAACGGGCATCCTGCTGCTCGACGAGCCGACCGCGGCGCTCGACCTGAAACACCAGGAAGACGTGCTGCGGGTCGTGCGCGACCGGGCTCGCGAGGGGGACGCGGTCGCGATCGTGCTGCACGACCTGAACGCCGCGCTCGCGCTTGCCGACCGTGTGACGCTCCTCGACGGCGGGCGCGTGGTCGCCACGGGCGCGGCGGCCGAGGTTCTCACGGCGGACCGGATCGCCACGGTCTATCGACAGTCGGTGGATGTGTTCCCGCATCCGATCACCGGGGTACCGCTGGTCGTTCCGCGTCGCTGAGGGCCCGCGAAGATCAGGGGTTGAGGGGCAGCAGGTTCGCGAGGTCCGCTCGGCTGCCGGACGCGTGGACCCGGCCGGAGGCCACCGCGTCGGGCCACGTCTCGGCTCCGGTCGCGAGGGCGATCCAGGTCGTGGCATCCGTCTCCACCACATTCGGGGGCGTACCCCGCGTGTGCCGCGGACCCTGCACGACCTGCACCGCACCGAACGGCGGGATCCGCACCTCCACCGTGTTGCCCGGCGCCTTCTCGGTCAGCAGCTGCAACAGGTAGCGAACGGCGGTGGCGAGATCGGGGCGGGCGGGGGTTTCGGCGTCACGCACGGCGGCGAGCGCGGCTCGGCCGACCTCCGTGGTGATGGCGCGCGGCATGTCTCCACCGTAACCCGTTCGGAATTCAGTCCCTCGGATGCGCCGATCCGAGCCGGCCCCCGAAAACACGGGCCTTCGCACCGGTTCCCCTCACGGCGAGACTGAATACCGAACACGCGCACCTGTCGTCGAGGACGGGGCTGGATAGGCTGGTGAGGTGCGTATCCTCGTCCTCGGTTCCGGTGCCCGCGAGCACGCCATCATCCTGTCGCTGCAGTCCGAGGGGGCGGGGCATGAGATCTTCGCAGCTCCCGGCAACGCCGGCATCGCCCGCGACGCCACGATCGTCGCCCTCGATTCCGTGGATCCCGGCGCCGTCACCGACTTCGCCAACGACGAGGCGATCGACCTGGTCGTGATCGGCCCCGAGGCTCCCCTCGTCGCGGGCGTCGCCGACGCGCTGCGCGAGCGTGGTATCCCCGTTTTCGGCCCCGGCAGGGCTGCGGCGCAGCTCGAGGGCTCGAAGGCCTTCGCCAAGCGCGTCATGGAGGCCGCGGGTGTTCCCACCGGTCGAGCCCTGCACGCGCGGACGCCGGACGAGGTGGGTCACGCCCTCGACACCTTCGGCGCACCGTATGTCGTGAAGGCCGACGGCCTCGCGGCGGGCAAGGGCGTGCTGGTCACGGACGACCGGGCAGCCGCGCTCGCGCACGCCGAGTCGTACCTCTCGCAGGGCGCCGTGCTGGTCGAAGAGCACCTCTCGGGCCCCGAGGTCTCACTGTTCTTCATCTCGGACGGCGACACCGTGCGCGCGCTCAGCCCCGCACAGGACTACAAGCGCGCGCTCGATGGAGACAAGGGCCCGAACACCGGCGGCATGGGCGCGTACTCGCCACTCCCCTGGCTGACCGAGCGGTTCGGGGGCGAGGCCGAGTTCGTCGAGCTCATCACGCGCGAAGTCGCCCTCCCGGTCGTCAAGCATCTGGATGCCGAGGGCACCCCCTTCATCGGGCTCCTCTACGCCGGGCTCATCGTGACCGACGGCGGTGTGCGCGTGATCGAATTCAACGCGCGCTTCGGCGACCCCGAGACCCAGGTCGTGCTGCCCCGACTTGTGAGCCCCCTGTCCGAGCTGCTGATGGCCGCCGCCTCGGGCACGCTCGAGGACGTCGCCCAGCCGGCCTTCGCCGAGGCGGTTGCGATCACGGTCGTCGTCGCCAGCGAAGGCTACCCGGCGGCACCCGTGACCGGGCGGCCCGTCGGGGACTTGGATGCCGCGGCATCCGTCCCCGGTGTGCACCTGGCCCACGCCGCCACGGCAAACGACGGCGGCGGTCTCGTAGCCACCGGGGGCCGCGTCGTCGATGTCGTCGCTCTCGGCACGACTTTCGCCGAGGCCCGCAAGCGCGCCTACGAGGCCGTCGACCTGATCGCGCTCGAGGGGTCGCAGCACCGCACCGACATCGCCGCCGGGGTCATCGAGCGCTGAGCCCGGACCCCTCGACAGCGTGCCCCGAGCCCGCTACCGTGGCCGTCGAGACGAGGGGGTGCTTGTGGTCGACACCGAGCGGGCCCGGCTCCGGGAGCAGGCCCACGAGATCTTCGACCCGATCGCGGAGCGCTTCCTGTCGCGCGACGGGGTCGACATCGGCCGCATGTTCGCCGGCGAGGGCCTGCGGATCCGCGGGAAGATCTTCGCATTTGTCGGCCTCGACGGGGACATCATGATCAAGGTTCCCGCACCGCGCACCGCCGAACTGATCGAGGCGGGTGATGCTGAACGCGTCGTGATGCGTGGCAGCCCGATGCGGGAGTGGGTGACGGTTCCCGCATCGCGGTCGGAGCGATGGGGTCAGCTCATGGAAGAGGCCTACGTCTTCGTCGACGAGATCACGCCCGGCGGAGGCGACGCATCGACGTCGGAGGACGGCGCGAGATGACGGCCACGGGATAATGGTCGCGTGACCCCCACCTCTGATCTTCCCGGCTGGCGCCATGTCTACTCCGGAAAGGTGCGGGACCTGTACGTCCCCGCGGACACTCCGGATGGCGTCAGCGCGGAACGGATGCTGGTCGTCGCATCCGATCGCGTCAGTGCCTTCGACCACGTCCTGTCGCCCGGGATTCCCGACAAGGGTGAGCTACTCACGACGCTGAGCCTGTGGTGGTTCGACCTGCTCGAGGGAGGCGATGGCGGACCGGCGGTTCCGAACCATCTCGCCCCCGATTCGGCGCTGTCGGACGACGACGAGCCCGTGCGTCTCGTCCCGGCCGAGGTGGCCGGCCGCGCCATGCTCGTACGTCGCCTCGACATGCTGCCGATCGAGTGTGTCGTGCGCGGGTACCTGACGGGCTCCGGATGGGCCGAGTACCAGGCCGCGGGAACGGTCTGCGGCATCCCGCTGCCCGCGGGGCTGGAGAACGGCGACCGCCTGCCCGAACCGATCTTCACACCCGCGTTCAAGGCTGAGCTCGGCGAGCACGACGAGAACATCAGCTTCGAGCGGACGGTCGAGCTGGTCGGCGAGCACGCCGCGCATGCCCTACGCGATGCATCACTCGCGATCTACGAGCGGGCCGCACGCCGCGCCGCCCAGCACGGGCTGATCCTCGCCGACACCAAGTTCGAGTTCGGCACCGACGACCAGGGGGTTCTGCGGCTGGCCGACGAGGTGCTGACGAGCGACTCGTCCCGCTACTGGGATGCCGAGGCGTGGGCACGTGGCGGCACCCCCGACGAGCGGATGGCGAGCTTCGACAAGCAGATCGTGCGCGACTGGCTCGCGGCCCACTGGGACCGCACGGGCCAACCGCCGGAGCTGCCCGACGAGATCGTCGTGCGCACCGCGGACCGGTACCGCGAACTGCTCTCGCGACTGACTCGCTGACCGGCGGGACTGACCGGCTGCCGGGCGCCCTGACCGGCGGACGGAGCCCCGCTGCGCCAGGGAATGACGCGCTCGGCGCAACGGTTGTACGTGCGCATGGATGAACTGCGGTCGGCATCACTCGGAAAGTCGGCGACGGTCGACAAGATCGCGAACGACACATCGATGGGCGCGGTGACGCTCCTCGTCGGGGACCTCGACGCGATGACCCGGTACTACCGAGACGTGGTCACTCTCGAGGTGATCACCTCCGAGGGCCGGACCGTGACCCTCGGTCGAGCCGGCCTGCCGATCATCGTGCTCCAGTACGAGCCGACCCTGCGGCACGCGGCGCCGGGATCCGCAGGGCTGTACCACACGGCCATCCTGTTCGAGACGCAGACCGCGCTGGCGGCGGCGCTCTACTCCGTCGCTCGGCACGCACCCGGTACGTTCACGGGATCCGCGGATCACCTGGTCAGCCAGGCCTTCTACTTCACCGACCCCGAAAGCAACGGTGTCGAACTGTACTGGGATCGCAACCGCACCGAATGGTCGTGGACGCACGGACAGATCGAAATGGGGACCCTCTCCCTCGACCCGAACGCGTTCCTCGGCGAGCACCTCACCGAGGCAGCGGCGGAGGGCGCGACCGCACGGGACGCGGCATCCGTCGGTCACGTACATCTGTCGGTCGGCGACGTCGAGACGGCGCAGCGGTTCTACGTCGACCGTTTGGGATTCGACACCACGATTCGGATGGGCGACCAGGCTCTCTTCGTGAGCGCAGGCGGCTACCACCACCACATGGCGATGAACGTGTGGGGCTCGCGCGGCGCCGGCCGCCGTGGGCCCGCCCTCGGCCTCGGCCGCATCGATCTGGCCCTGCCCGACACGGATGCCCTGGGTGAGCTGTCCGAGCGTCTCACCCATTACGGCACACCGCTGCGCGACGACGGCCGCTCGGTCAGCTTCGAAGACCCCTGGGCGAACCAGCTGACGGCGAGCGTTCCCCTCGCCTGAGCGGGAAGGTCAGCCCTCGGCGGCGCGTGTCGACACGGAATCGCGGATGACGAGCTCCGTGTTGAGCATCGTGACCCGCGGCGGATCCCGGTCGGCGAGCAGGTCGAGGAGCACGTCCGCCATCCGCTCGCCCTGCGTGAACGACGGCTGACGCATCGTCGTGAGGTGCGGCGAAACGGTCGTCGCGACCGGGGAGTCGTCGAAACCGACGATCGCGATGTCGTGCGGAACCCGAATGCCTGCCCGGTTCAAGACGGCGAGCGCACCACGCGCCATCAGGTCGCTCGCGATGAACAGCGCGTCGGGACGCTCGGGAGCCTCGAGGATGCGTTCCATCGCTCGGGCGCCGCCGTCCGCCGTGAAGTTTCCGTCCTCGACGGGCCCCGGTTTGAGACCGGCGGCGTCGAGCGCCTGACGGAACCCCTCCAGCCGGTCGACGCCGGCGGGCATGGTCAGGGGACCCGCGATCATGGCGATCCGGCGGTAACCGCGACCGATCAAGAACTCGGTGACCTCTTGGCCGCCGCGCACATTGTCGACGTCGACGTAATAGTCCCGTTCGCGTGCACGCACGGGACGACCGCCGAACACCACGGGAACGGCGGCCGCGATGCGGTCGATGAACGTGTCGCTCGTGTGGTGCGACACGATGATCGCTCCGTCGACGCTGCCGCTGCGGAGGTAGCTGGTGGTCTTGTCGCCGGGGTCGTCGCTGGCGATGAACAGGTTGAGCACGTAGTCGGACTTGTTGACGCGCGCGTTGATGCCCGAGACGATGGCGGCGAAGAACGGGTCCCCGAAGAAGCGCGTCGTCTCTTCCGGCACGACCAGCGCGATCGCGTGGGTCTGCCGGGTCGCCAAAGATCGTGCGGCACGGTTGGGCACGTAATTCAGGGCCGAGATCGCGCGGTTGACGGCTTCGAGCGCTGCCGGGCTGACGGATGTCGACCCGTTCACCACCCGAGAGACCGTGGATCGCGAGACGCCGGCCGCCGCCGCGACCTCCTCGATCGTCGCGGTTCCCTGCGAAGAGCGAGTCCCGATGTCGACCATGTCGTGCCCTCCTGCGCGGACCTACTCGACCGCGTCGGCTAGCTCCGCACTGTCATCGAGCGTCCGCTTCGCGATGATCCGAGAGTACTCCCGGCCGCTGTCCTTGATCGACCGCACCTGAGTCTCATAGTCGACGCGTACGATACCGAAACGCTTCTCATAGCCCCAGGCCCACTCGTAGTTGTCGAGCAACGACCAGTAGAAGTATCCGCGCACATCGACGCCCGCCTCGATCGCGTCGAGCGTCGCGCCCAGATGAGCGCGCACGAACGAGACGCGTTCGTCGTCGTGCACCCGAACCACGCCGTCCTCGTCTACAGCTTCGTCGTTGTAGGCGGCGCCGTTTTCGGTCACGAAGAGCGAGGTGCCGGATGGTTCGGCGTACTCCTCCCAGACGCGCACGAGCAGGCGCGTCAAACCCTCCGGCTGCACCTCCCAGTTCATCGGCGTGCGCGGCAGCCCGCGCTCGTGCCAGTGGATGTCCTCAGAGGACGGGAAGGGCGATGCGCTCCGTCGGTCCGTCGGGGCATCGCCCGGCGTCGGCGGAACCTTGGGTGGCCGGCCCCCGACGAACTCTCCGTGGTAGTAGTTCACGCCGAGCGTGTCGACGGGGGTGGAGATCGTCTCGAGATCGCCGGGCAAGATCGCCGCCCGCAAGGCCGCATCGGCGATCTCGTCGAAGATGTCCGCCGGGTAGGCGCCCCGGAAGATCGGATCGAGGAACCACCGGTTGAACTGGCCGTCGATCCTTCGTGCGGCGTCGAGGTCTGCCGGGTCGGCGGGGTCGACGGGATCGGCCACCGTGAGGTTCAGCGTGATGCCCAGGTTGAGGGACGCATCCCGCGCCCGCAGCTCGCGCACGGTCTGGCCGTGACCGAGCAGCAGATGATGCGCCGCCAGCATGCCCTCGGACTTGCTGTAGTGACCCGGCGCATGGATACCCGCCGTGTAGCTGAGGAACGACGAGCACCATGGTTCGTTCAGCGTGGTCCAGACGTTGACACGATCGCCGAGGGCGTCGTGCATGTCGAGCGCATACTCGGTGAATCGATCGGCCGTGTCGCGGTTGGTCCATCCACCCTGCTCCTGCAGCGCCTGCGGCAGGTCCCAGTGGTAGAGGGTCAGCCACGGCAGGATGTCGGCGTCCAAGAGCTCGTCGACCAAGCGCTTGTAGAAGTCCACTCCCTCGAGGTTCAGCGCACCACCGTCGGGACGCACGCGCGACCACGATGTCGAGAAGCGGTACGTCTGCAACCCCATCGACTTCATCAGCGCGACATCGTCGCGGTACAGGTGATAGTGATCGCACGCGACGTCGCCGTTATCGGCGTTGATCACGGCGCCGGGGACCCGCGCGAACGCATCCCAGATCGAGTCGCGGCGGCCACCCTCGTGTGCCGCACCTTCGATCTGATACGCCGCGGTCGCCGCCCCGAACAGGAAGTTCGAGGGGAACGGACGCTCAGCAGTTTCGGTCATGAGAGTGGGGGCCTTTCTGATGACGGTGCTCATGTTAGCCCTTCACTGCTCCGGCCATGATGCCGCTGACGAGTTGCTTGCCGGCGAAGGCGAACAGCAGGATCAGCGGGATCGTTGCGAGCAGGACGCCCGCCAGAACGATGGAATAGTCGACGAAGTAGTTGGACTGCAGGAGCGACAGCGCGACGGGAAGCGTCGGGCTCTGCCGGTCCAGCACGATGAACGGCCAGAAGAAGTTGTTCCAGGCACCGACGAAGGTGAACAGGAAGAGCATCGCGGCGGCCGGGCGGGCAGCGACCACCCCGATCGTCCAGAACGTGCGGAGCATGGATGCTCCGTCCACACGCGCCGCTTCGATCAGTTCGTCCGGGACCGCCTGGTTGAGGTACTGCGTCATCCAGAACACCCCGAAAGCGCTCGTCAGGGCGGGAATGATGACCGCGCCGATGTTGCCCGTCCAACCGAGGTCCGCGAACAGGATGTAGAGCGGCACGACGCCGAGCTGCATCGGCACGGCCATCGTGGCGACGACGAACGCGAGCAACCACTTTCCGCCCCGGAAGCGCAGCTTGGCGAACGCCCAGCCCGCCAGCGTCGAGAACACGACGACGGATGCCGCGATCACGGTCGAGCTGAAGATCGAGTTCCAGAGCGCCAGCCAGAAGTTGACGGCAGGGTCTCCGACCACCGCCAGCGCATTGGCGATGAAGTTCCCGCCGGGGATCCACGACATGTTCGGATCGTTGATGGTGGAGGAGTCCCCCGAACCGATCAGGAACGACCAGTAGAAAGGGAAGACCGCCGAGACGAAGACCACGCCAAGACCGATGTAGACCCAGACCCCGGCGCGGACGCCGCGGATCTTCTGCACGCGCTCGTTCCGGCGACGGGTCCGCGCGTTCGGGATCCCCTCTTCCACGATGGCGAGCGGTGGTGTGCTGACCGAAGTCATCGCTGCGTTCCTTTCCGGCGTCGGCGGGGTGCGACCACGCCGCGGCCGCCCTCCCCGCGCACGAGGCGACGGGTGATGAACAGGTTGATCAAGCCGATGAGCAGGATGATCGCGAACAGAATCC
Organism: Microbacterium lacus; assembly: GCF_002812805.1. Taxonomy (GTDB): domain Bacteria; phylum Actinomycetota; class Actinomycetes; order Actinomycetales; family Microbacteriaceae; genus Microbacterium; species Microbacterium lacus_A. The sequence continues at coordinate 140,452 of NZ_NMUM01000009.1, forward strand.
ACGCGAGCGCGGCCGCCCTGCCGAAGTTGAACTCGCCCCAGCCGATGTTGTAGAGGTACAGCGTGATCGTCAACCACTGCTGAGCGGCACCGCCCTGGCCCGTGTTGTCGAACATGCGCGGCTCGTCGAAGATCTGCAGGCCGCCGATCGTCGAGGTGATGATCACGAAGATCAGGGTCGGGCGGAGCGAGGGAAGCGTGATGCTGATGAACTGGCGGAACGCGTTGGCGCCGTCCACGGTCGCTGCCTCGTAGTACTCGCGCGGCACAGCCTGCATCGCGGCGAGCAAGATGAGCGCGTTGTAGCCCGTCCATCGGAAGTTGACCATGGTCGCGATCGCGATGTGGCTCCAGAACGGATCCTTGTGCCACGGGATCGCGTCGAGACCGATGCTGGTCAGGATGTTGTTCACGAGGCCGTAGTTGTCGCCGAACATGTTGCTGAAGATCAGCGCAACCGCGACCGGTGCCATCACGAACGGCAGCAGAACGCTCATCCGCCAGAACGTCTTGGCGCGGATGTTGCGGTCGAGCATCGCGGCGATGAACAACGCCAGGATCAGCTGCGGCACGGACGAGAGCAAGAAGATGCTGAACGTGTTGCGCAGCGCGGTCCAGAACTTCGGATCGTTCAAGATCCAGATGTATTGCTCCAGGCCGACGAAGGCCCCGGAATTGCGGACCAGGTCCCACTCCTGCAGCGAGATGACCGCCGTGAACGCGATCGGGAACAGGCCGACGATCGCGAACAGGATGAAGAACGGAGAGATGTAGATGTAGGGCGAGAACTTCAGGTCCCACCGGCTTAGCCGGTTCCTGAAAGACAGGACTGGTCGCGGGCGCCCGGCGGGCGGCGGGGACGAGTCCTCGGATGAGATGCGGGGGCGAGCTTCGGTCGCGGTCACGGGGGGCTCCGTATCGGTGAGGTCGAGAGCGGTCAGGGGGTGGGGCGAGCTATTTGGTCAGCGCGCCCCAACCCCTTCCGGTCATCAGAAGGCGTCGACCTCGGTGACCCAGGTGTTCCACGAGGTGGTCTGGTCTTCGACACCATCGAAGACACGAGTCACCGCGTTCTGCAGAGCGTCGTGGTACTTGAAGTAGTTCGCGCTCTTGTACGGGGCAACCGTCACGGCCTCGGCACGGTTGGCACCGATCTCGCCGGTCGGGGCGTCGTTGAAGTACGGGTTGACGAATTCCGTCAGCTCGGGGTTCGTGTACGCCTCGACCTGGCTCGGGAACGTGCCGGCCTCGACGAACGCCTTGAGCTGTTGCTCGGGCGCGGTCAGCCAGTCGGCCAAGGCAAGCGCCGCGTCGACGTTCGCACCGTTGGCGGGCACCGTCAGGTACGAGCCACCCCAGTTACCGCCGCCGCCGGGGAAGACGTCTGCGACATCCCAACCGGTGACATCGGGCGCGTTACCCGAGATGATGCCGAGCATCCAGCCGGGGCAGAGCATCGCGGCGAACTCGCCGTTGGTCATCGAGGCGTTCCAGTCATCGCTCCACTGGCCCGCGTATGCCGCGTTGGGGATCGCGCGCTCGACGACCAGGCTGTAGGCGTCAGCGATGTCGGGGTTCTCCGTCGCGATGATGGTGCCATCGGGCTCGTCGTACGTGTACTCCATCTGGTTGACGATGCCCTGCAGAACAGAGTTGGCCGAGTCGATCATCGGCTTACCCGTGGCGGTCTTGTACTGATCGGCGATGTCGAGGAAGTGGTTCCAGTCGCCCTCGAAGAGGGTCGCGACCTCGGCGCGGTCGGTCGGAAGACCGGCGGCGGCGAACAGGTCCGACCGGTAGCAGATGGACTGCGGGCCGATGTCGGTGCCGAAACCGACGAGACGTCCGTCTCCGTCCGTGGCTCCCGCTTCCTTCCAGTCCAGCCAGCGGCCCTTCGCGCTGTCCGGCACCTCGGCGAGCAGGTCGGAGTACTGCATGGCCTCGGCGAACCAGTCGATCTCGACGCCCTCGATGTCGGCGAGGCCTTCCTTCCCGAGCTTCTGGAAGTAGTTGGCACGGGCATCGCCGGACTCGGCGGCCTTGTTGTGCACGATCTCGATGTCGGGGTTTTCGTCCATGTACTCCTGCAGGAGCGCGTCGGTGTACCCGAAATTGTTGAATGTGGCGATCGTGAGCGTGGTCTTTCCGTCGGCGTCGCCGGACGGGGAGTCGCTTCCTCCACCGGCGCAGCCGGCGAGAACGATGGCGGAAGCGGAGAATGCTGCGACGATGGCGGCACTCCGGCGCATGGCGCGTGAGTTCACTGTCACTCCTTCGTGATGGTCGTTGAGTATTGCGCGTGACGTCGGGTTCGTTCCCGCCATCATCTGATCCCGTGGGAGCGTTCCCATCGGTGGAGGAAACGTTATGGGAGCGTTCCCATCAGATCAAGAGAGCGGTCCCAATGGATAGTCACAGTTTGGTCACGACGTCGAAACGTACAGTTGCGGACCCGGCTGCTACCGAAAGCCCCGATACGAAGGGCGTCACGGACGGCGTCACGAATGCGGTCGTGACGCGGCCGTAGACTGGGACGGCAACCCCGCCCCCGACAGCCGGAGCTCTCACATGCCCACCATCGTCGTCGACGTCATGCCCAAGGCAGAGCTGCTCGACCCGCAGGGAAAGGCCGTCACGGGCGCGCTTTCGCGTCTGGGGGTCCAGGATTTCAGTGCCGTCCGCATGGGTAAGCGCTTCGAACTCACCGTAGACGGCGAGGTCACGGAGGATGTTCTCGCGACCGCGCGCCGCATCGCCGACGAGATCCTCTCGAACTCGGTCATCGAAGACGTCGTGGAAATTTCGGTCGTCGAGAGCACGGTCGTCGAGAGCAAGGTCGCCGAGAGCACGGTCGTCGAGTGAGCCGCCCCCGCATCGGGGTCGTCACCTTCCCGGGATCCCTCGACGACGCCGACGCCCGCCGTGCGGTGCGCCTCGCCGGCGGCGAGCCGGTCGCACTCTGGCACGGCGACCACGACCTCCACGGCGTCGACGCGATCGTCCTGCCGGGCGGGTTCAGCTACGGCGACTACCTGCGCGCCGGTGCGATCGCCGCGCGCGCGCCGATCATGTCCGACATCCGCGACGCGGCGGACAAGGGCATGCCGGTCCTCGGCATCTGCAACGGATTCCAGATGCTCGTCGAGGCGCACCTGCTGCCGGGAGGACTCATCCGCAACGCCCACCAGCAGTTCATCCGCCGCGACCAGCGCTTGAGCGTCGAGAACGCCGATACCGCCTGGACGAGCGGCTTCGAAGCCGGACAAGAGATCGTTATCCCGCTGAAGAACGGCGACGGCGGTTACATCGCCGACGACGAGACGCTGGATCGCATCGAAGGCGAAGGGCAGGTCGCCTTCCGCTACGTCGGAGTGAACCCGAACGGGTCGCTCCGCGACATCGCCGGCGTGACGAACGCCCGCGGCAACGTCGTCGGCCTCATGCCGCACCCCGAGCACGCCGTCGAACCGGGCTTCGGGCCGGACACCTCGGTCGCGATGCGTTCGGGCGAAGACGGACGTGTCTTCTTCGCCAGTGCGATCGCCGCGGTGCTGCAAAACGCCTGACGCGGCGGAGCCCGCTAGCGTCGAAGGATGAACCGCGCGCCCCGCACGCTCACCGTTACCGTTCCCTCCCCCCAGGTTCTCGAAGACCTCGGCCCCATGCCGGATGGCGTCGAAGTGCTGGTGTGGCCGATGGACGGGCCGGCACCGCGAAAGCGACTCGACCTCGTGGTCGTGCCGTACATGTCGGGCGGAAGCGGCTTCCGTTGGCTCGACGGCGTCGAGACCGGCGTGCTGCAGGGCCAGTCCATCGGCTACGACGAGGTTGCGGTTCACCTACCTCCCGGGCGACAGTTCGCCAACGCGGCATCGGTGCATGAGACGGCCACCTCCGAGTTGGCGCTCGCACTCGTTCTCGCGGCGCAGCGGCGCCTCCCCGAGCTCGTGCACGCGCAGGCCGCCCAGACCTGGATGCAGGAGCGGAGCACCGGTCTCGCCGACCAGCGTGTGCTGCTGCTCGGCTACGGCGGAGTCGGAAAGGCGACCGCCGCGCGCCTCGCGCCCTTTGAGGTCGATCTCGTGCCGGTGGCGACGCAGGCCCGCGACGAAGACGGGGTGCACGTGCACGGTGTCGACGAGCTGCCGGAGCTGCTTCCCCACGCCGACATCGTCATCCTGACCCTGCCCGGAGGGGACGCGACGCGGCACATCGTCGACGACGCCGTGCTGGCTGCGCTGCCGGATGGTGCGCTGGTGGTCAACGTGGGTCGTGGCTCCTTGATCGACACCGCCGCGCTGGTCGATCACGCCGGTCGTGGCCGTATCCGCGCTGCGCTCGACGTCACCGATCCGGAGCCGCTGCCCGCGGGGCATCCCCTCTGGGCCTCTCCCGGGGTACTGATCGCGCCGCACGTCGGCGGTTTGACGGCGGCGATGCGACCGCGTGCGGCTCGCCTGATCCGTCAGCAGATCGAGCGGCTGCTGCGGGGCGAGGCGCCGCTCAACGTCGTGATCGGCGGCTGACCGAGAGCTACCCGTCGCTCAGCCGTCGGTGGCGGGCCCACTGTCGATCATGGGTCCACTGCCGATCGTGGGCGGAGTATCGATGTCGTCGCCCGACCAGAGGTCTTCGCAGGGGACCGAGAGCGCGTCGTGGCTCGCGAGGTAGGCACGCGCGCCACGATCCCCCGACAGGGCGTGTGCGAGCGGATCGAAGTGCTCGGCACCGATCAGGACCGGATGACCCGGGTCGCCACCGTACGTCGCCTGCACGAGTGCCCGCCTCGGTGCGGCCGCCGCGGCGGCGATGACCCGGCGGACGACGGCGGGTGGAGCATCCGGCGTGTCCACCGGCATGATGACGAGCGCTGACGCGGATCGCTCGCGCGCCGCGGCGAGCCCCGTCGAGATCGTGGCGGACAGGCCGAGTTGCCAGTCGGGCACGACGACGATCTCGGCCCCGGGCGGGACGAGGTCGTGTGCTTCCGGCGCCGATGCCCCGAGCGCCACGAGCACCCGACCGCATCCCCCCGCGCGCAGCGTGTTCACGGCCCGAACGACCCACGGCACGCCGTCGCCGTCTCGGGCAAGCGCCTTCGGGCCGCCGAACCGTGTGCCCGCGCCGGCCGCGAGCACGAGACCGAAGATCGCATCGGACTGTTGGTCGCTGCTCTCCGACGGGCGCATGGTGCCGTCAGCGTATCGTGCAGGAAACATCGCGCGACTAGCGTTGCAGGATGCTCGAACTCGCCGCAGACCTGCTGCCGCGTCTCGCAGATGGAGAGTCGGTGGCGGTCGTCACCGTGACACGTGTCGCGCGCAGCGCTCCGCGGGGGCTCGGGGCTTCGATGGCCATCACGGCGGACGGCTCGGTGATCGGCTCGATCTCCGGCGGCTGTGTCGAGGGCGACGCGATCGTGCTCGCTCATGCCGTGCTGGCAGATGGCGCGGCGCGCGCGGCGCGGTTCGGGTTCAGCGACGAGCGCGCGCACGCCGCGGGCCTCGCGTGTGGCGGCGAGGTGGAGGTGCTCGCGTACGTCCTGCGACCCGACGACGACGTGGCGCGGCACGCTCTCGAGGCAGCCGCTCGCGATGAGCGCGTCACCGTCGCCCTCGGTATCCGCGCTCCTCTCGAGGGGGTCGTCGCCGACGCATCCGGCCTGTCGCGGATCGCTGCCGAGGCGCTCCCCGAGTTGGACGCGGCCGCGCTCTTGGCGGAGACGACCCCGATCGCAGACCGCGCGTGGCTCTCGGTGTCTCAGGCTCCGCGCGCCCGACTCATCGTCGTGGGCGCGGGGGAACACGCGGCAGCGCTGTGTCGGGTGGCCAGCGCGGCGGGTTACGCGGTCACCGTGTGCGACCCCTGGCCGTTGCTGGCGACGTCGGAGCGTTTCCCCGACGCATCCGACATCGTGATCGCCGATCCCGGCGAGTATCTGACGTCGCTTGCCGAGCAGGCGGGCTCGATCGATGCCCGGACGGCCGTCTGCGTGCTCTCCCACGACGAACGGATCGACATTCCTGCTCTTCATGCCGCACTCGGAATGAACGTCGGTTTCGTCGGCGCGATGGGTGCTCGGAGCACGGTGGAGCAGCGTGGGCTTGCGCTGCGTGAGCGCGGGGTGAAGGACGCCGACCTGGCCCGCCTGCACTCTCCGCTCGGCCTGGACCTCGGCGGATCGTCGCCGGAAGAAGCCGCTGTCGCCGCCATTGCCGAGATCATCGCGTCGCGGTACGGGACATCGGGTGTTCCGCTGCGGGATGCCCGCGGCCCGATCCACGCCCGCACGCCTGCCTCCCCCGCGAGCCCCGCGCCGACCTGCTCGCCCCTCTAGCCGCGTGCCTGGGTGCGGTCTTCACCGAAACACCCCGCGCGCGACGAAACACCCCTCGCCATGGGGTGTCTGGGCGCACGTAGGGTGTTTCGCCGTCGCCTCGGCTCGCGCGACACGGTGCTACGCTCTCGGCACTGCGTGTCCTAACAACCATGACCTCCCGGCGATCGTCGGTGGACCGAGCCGGTGGCTCAGGGCGGGGACTGCTGACTTCACCCGTCACAGCATCCCGGAGGCCACCGTGTCCACATCCGCATCCACGCCCACATCCACGCCCGTGGACAAGTCCCAGGCGGGCCTGAACGCGCGCCAGTACCACATCGGCATCGCGCCCGGTGAGGTCTCGTCCGTGGCGCTGCTGCCCGGAGATCCGTTTCGCGTGCCGTTCGTCGCGGAGTTCCTGACGGAGGTCCGCGAGGTCGCACACAACCGCGAGCACCGCACCATGACGGGCTGGTACAAGGGGCGGCACATCACCGCGACGTCGACCGGAATGGGTTGCCCGTCGACCGCGATCGCCGTCGAAGAACTGGCACGGGTCGGCGTCACATCGTTCATCCGCGTGGGCAGCTCGGCCGGCCTCCAGCCGGGCATCGCCCCCGGAGACCTGCTGGTGAGCGAGGGCAGCTTCCGCAACGACGGGACGACGGATGCCTATCTGCCCAAAGGCTTCCCTGCAGTCCCCGACCTCGAACTCACGCTGGCGCTCGCCCGCCACTCGGAGCGGATCGCCGCGGCATCGGGAACACATTCCTTTCGTGGCATCAGCGTGAGCGACGACGCGTTCTATGCGGAAACACCGGAATGGATCGCCGAGCTGAACCGCATGGGCATCCTCAATGTGGAGATGGAGGCATCCGCTCTCTACATCGTCGCGCGACTGCGTGGTCTCCGCGCGGGCATGGTCTGCGCCGCGTCAAGCAACCTCGTCGATGGCGCATCCCTCTACGACGAGAAGAACTCCGCGCTCAAGGACGGCTGGATGCGCAGCATCGAGGCCGCCCTCGAGACGGCGGTCGAGCTCGAGTTGTAGTAGCTCGCGACACGCCTGACGGCCCAGCCTCGCGGTTGCACGTGAAACACTCACGAAATCGGGCGCTGGTTGGATGGAAGGATGCGGCGACGCATTCTCGGAAGGAGTGCCGGTGGACCTGAACACCATCACGAGCTTCCGCCGCGCGACCCAGCGCGACGACCTCGCGCTCGCCCCGGGCGAAATCATCCTGGGCGGGGGGACCTGGCTGTTCGGTGAGCCCCAGAACCACGCGACCGGGCTGGTCGACCTGACGACGATGGGCTGGCCTGATCTGGAGGTCACCGACGGGGGGCTCACGATCGGCGCGACGTGCACGATCGCGACGCTCGTCGCCTTCGCCCAAGGCCGGACGACGGATGCGGCGGCCCCGGCCGATTGGTCCGCCATCGCGCTGTTCCCCGTCGCCGCGAACGCCCTCCTGGCCTCGTTCAAGATCTGGAACACAGCGACGGTCGGAGGGAACGTCTGCCGCTCGTTCTCGGCCGGCGCGATCGTGTCCCTCGCGTCCGCGCTCGACGGCGAGGCCGTGATCTGGACTCCCGACGGTGACGAGCGCCGCACCCCGGTGGCCGAGCTGATGACGGGCAATGGCACGAATGATCTCGCCCGCGGCGAGGTGGTCCGTGCTGTCGAGATCCCCGCGCACGCACTCCGTTCTCGCGCCGTCATGCGCAAGATCGCCCTCGCCGAGCTGGGTCGCTCGGGAGCGGTCGTCACCGGGCGTATCGACCGCGACGGGTCCGCCGTCTTCAGTGTCACCGCCGCCACCCTCACACCGACCGTCCTGCGCTATCCGGAGCTTCCCGCAGCGGCACAGCTCGCGGCCGATGTCGCGGGGGCAGCGGACTTCTATACCGATCCCCTGGGATCCGCCGATTGGCGCCGCGGGGTCAGTGTCGAGCTCGCGGAGCGGATTCGGGCCGAACTCGCCGCCGATTCTGGGGAGACCGCATGAAGATCGAGGTCAACGGCGCACCCCTCGAGGTCGAGCCACGCCCGGGTCAGTGCCTGCGGACGCTGCTACGCGAGCACGGCCACACCGAGGTCAAGAAAGGGTGCGACGCGGGCGATTGCGGCGCGTGTGCCGTGATCCTCGACGGCCAGCCTGTCCACTCGTGCATCATTCCCGCGATGCGGGTCGAGGGCAGCACGGTGACGACGGCGGCGGGCCTCGCCCCCGGCGATGGCCTCCATCCCGTGCAAGAGGCGATCATCGAGAAGTTCGGCTTCCAGTGCGGCTTCTGCACCCCGGGCATGAGCGTCACGGCCTCCACCCTCACCGAGGCCGACCTGCCCGACCTCGACCGTCGCATGAAGGGCAGCCTCTGCCGGTGCACCGGGTACCGACCGCTCCGCGAGGCGATCACCGGTGCCGTGCGTGAGACGGGGCGGAGAGCCGCCATCGTCGAACAGGATGTGGCGGAGAAGGATGCCGCGGCTCCGTCATCCGTCTGCGGTGAGGTGTGCGAGGGTTCGTGCGACACTGCCGCCGCGGCGAAATCGTCGGGTATCGGCTCGTCGGGCGTCGGCACATCGGTCTCACCCGAGCCCGCCCGAAGAGTGGTGCAGGGTCGCGAGCCGTACACCTTCGATGAGCCGGTCACGGGTGCCCTGGTGCTGCGGGTCGTGACCTCGCCACATGCGCACGCACGCATCCTCTCCATCGATACTTCGGCTGCACTCGCGGTTCCCGGGGCCGTCGCGGTGTTCACACATGAGGATGCTCCGGCCACCCGGTACTCCTCCGGCCGACACGAACACCGCACCGACGACCCGGACGATACTCGTGTGCTCGACGACGTCGTGCGCCATGTCGGGCAACGGGTCGCGGCCGTGGTCGCCGAGAACTCGCAGGCAGCCGAGCAAGCCTGCCGGCTGGTCGAGATCGAATACGAGGTGTTGCCCGCGGTCTTCGACGCGGCGGCCGCCCGCATGCCGGGTGCCCCCCTGCTGCACGCCGAGGGCACACCCGACGACCGTGTCGCGGATGCGTCGCGCAATGTCGTCGCCGCGCTCCACGACGGATACGGGGGCGACATCGATGCCGCCCTCGCGGCCAGCCCGATCCGCGTCGCGGGGACCTGGCAGACGTCCCGCGTCAGCCACGCGCAGCTGGAAACGCACGGATCTGTCGGCTGGATGGACGACGAAGACCGGCTGGTCATCCGCTCGAGCACGCAGGTGCCCTTCCTCACGCGTGACGAACTGGGCCACATCTTCGACCTGCCGCGCGAGCGCCTGCGCGTCTATGCGCCACGCGTCGGCGGGGGCTTCGGCGGCAAGCAGGAGATCTTCACGGAAGACCTCGTGGCCCTCGCCGTGCTGCACACCGGACGTCCCGTCGCGTACGAGTTCTCTCGCACCGATCAGTTCCAGCGGGCGTCGCTGCGTCACCCCATGCGCGTCTCGGTGGAGCTCGGCGCCAACGAGGATGGAATGCTGACCGCGATCAAGCTCGACGTGCTGAGCGACACCGGTGCGTACGGCAACCACGCGATCGGCGTGATGTTCCATGGCTGCTCCGAGTCGATCAGCCTCTACAACGCCCCCGCGAAGCGGGTTGATGCCGAGGCTGTTTACACCAACAACGTGCCGTCAGGAGCCTTCCGCGGGTACGGCCTCGGGCAGGTGCAGCTCGGGGTCGAATCCGCGCTGGACATGCTCGCCCAACGCCTCGACCTCGATCCGTTCGAGGTGCGCCGCATCAACGCCGTCCGCGACGGCGACCCCCTGCTCGCGTGGCACGCAGAACACGAACCCGAAGTCCGCTGGGGAAGCTACGGCCTCGATCAGTGCCTCGATCTCGCGCAAGGCGCCCTGGCCCGCGGCAACGGCGTGACGGCACCGGACGGCTGGCTCGTCGGCGAGGGTATGGCCTCGACGCTGATCGCGACGATGGCCCCGCGCGGACATATCGCGCACGCCACGGCGACGCTCCGGCCCGACGGAACCTACGCGCTCCGCACCGGTACGGCCGAGTTCGGCAACGGCACCACCACCGTGCAGCGCCAGATCGCGGCATCCGTCTTCGGCGTGGACGGCGGGCGTGTGACGCTCCAGCATGCCGATACGGATGGCGTCGCGCACGGCACGGGTGCGTTCGCATCGGCGGGGACGACCGTCGCGGGCAAGGCCGTGTACGCGGCGTGCGTCGCGCTACGCGACCGGATGCTCGGGCTCGCCGCCGTCCTACACGGAGCCGAACCCGGGGCCTGCTCGCTCACGGCCGAGGGCGTTCGCACGCCGTCGGGGGTCGTGCCGTTCGGCGAGATCGTCGCCGCGGCGGCGCCGGAACACGGGAGCGGCGACGGTCTGACTGCCCACGGCGCCGAATACGGCGACGAACGCTCGCTGGCGTTCAACGTCCACGCGGTGCGGGTCGCGGTCGAGCCATCCACCGGATCCGTCCGCATCCTGCAGTCGGTGCACGCCGCAGATGCGGGTTTCGTCATGAATCCGGCCCAGTGCCGGGGGCAGATCGAGGGCGGCGTCGCGCAGGGCATCGGCAGCGCGCTCTACGAAGAGGTCTACATCGACGACCGTGGCGCCGTGGTGAACCCCATGTTCCGCACCTACCGCGTGCCGCAGTTCGCCGACATTCCCGACACCGAGGTCTACTTCGCCGACACGAACGACGACCTCGGTCCGTTCGGTGCGAAGTCGATGAGCGAGTCGCCGTACAACCCCGTCGCCCCCGCGATCGGCAACGCGATCGCCCGTGCTCTCGGACGCAGGCCGTACGAGCAGCCGTTCTCGCGCGACCGCGTCTGGCGCATCGCGCAGGCCGACTGACCCGTCAGCGGTGTGCGCGACCCGCGGCGATCAGCGCCGTGGCCTCGGAGCGCGAGGTGACCCCGAGCTTTCGAAACACCTTCGAGACGTGGAACTTGACGGTGTTCTCGCTGATTCCCAAGCGCGCCGCGATCCCGCGATTGCGGAGCCCCTGCGTCATAAGTTCGAGGATCTGCACCTCGCGCGGTCCGAGCCGCGCGATGAGCGGGTCATCGCCGTGGGTGTGCGGGGGGTCCAGAGGCATGACGACGGAGAGCTCCGAGCCCCACCCCTCGGTCGCCGCGAGAGTCATCTCGCCGTTGACCGCCGAGACGCGCTGCCGGAGTTCGTCGAGGGCATCGTGACCGAGCGATGCATCGCCGGGGCCGTCGTCGCGCACGCTGATCAGCAGGTTGCGGCCGTCGCAATCCCATTTGACCCGCACGCGGCTCGTGCCCGGTTGTTCGACGGACGCCAGGATCGCTCGACGCACGATCGCCCGAGCACCGTGGGCGATCTCGCTGGGCAGGGCGCGCCCGTCCACGGGTGGTTCGACGAACTGCACGTCCACGTCGCGGTACCGCACGAGCGGCACGAGATCATCGCGCAGACGCTCGAACGCCGAGGTCACGGGCTCTTCCGTGAAGGTGCGGACGAGATCGGTCGAGGTGCGCAGCTGCACCATCGCGTGCGCCGCGACACCGACGGCGGCCTGGCGCGCGGCGTGATCGTCGGTCGAGGGTGAGCGCAGGACCGCGAGCAGCGCCTCGAGTGTGCGCGAGTGCGTGTCGCTGAGTTCGGCGACGACCTCTGCACGCACACCGGCCGCGGCACGCGACTCGAGCAGATAGCTCGGCGATGCGTCGCGTGCGGGTTGCCGGATCCGCACCGCGACGATGCGCCACAGTTGGAGAAGTTCGGCGTCTGCGCGCACGTCGGCGTCGGGATCTGTGGCGGATGCCGCGGGCACCGGATCGACGAGAACCAGCAGCGGACCGGTCTCGGCGCAGACCAGCACGGTGTTTCGCGCTGCGCCGCCGACCTCGACCGAGGCGCGCAGTACCCCGGGGCCGCTGAGGAGGGCCCGGGCCTCCACCATCTCCGACAGAGCGACGCGTGATGCGAGCGCCGGGTCCCCGTGGAGCTTGAGCGGGTGGCTCACGTCGTCCTCGGCCAGGATGATGAGCGCGGAATGCGGGATCGTGGGCGCCAGGTATTCCGAGAGTGAGCGCGCGATCTCGGGCAATGGGGCCGCCACCACGTCGGCTATCGCGGCGATCGAGGTCGGCATCGGATGATGCTAGCTGGCTCCGCGCCATCTCGCGCTACCCGAACGGGTAGTGAGAACTATCCCGATCGCCGATGGCGCTACCGAAACGGGTGGCGCACTCTGGATAAGCCGCCGATGTCGACCCGACGTACGCGCGGTTCGAGGTTCGGAGAGGAGCCACCATGACGAACAATCGTGCCGTCGCCTACAAGGGGCCGGGCAAGGTCGAGGTCATCGACACCGAATACCCCACCTTCGAGCTGAAGGATGGTCCGGGCGTCAATCCCGCGAACATCGGACGCAAGCTCCCCCACGCCGTCATCCTGAAGACCGTCGCCACCAACATCTGCGGATCTGACCAGCACATGGTCCGGGGCCGGACGACGGCGCCCGCGGGCTTGGTCCTGGGTCACGAGATCACGGGTGAGGTCGTCGAGGTCGGTCCCGACGTCGAGTTCGTCAAGGTCGGCGACATCGTCTCGGTACCCTTCAACATCTCGTGCGGTCGCTGCCGCAACTGTAAGGAAGGCAAGACGGGCATCTGCCTGAACGTCAACCCCGACCGTCCCGGCAGCGCCTACGGGTACGTCGACATGGGCGGATGGGTGGGCGGACAGGCCGAATACGTGCTCGTGCCGTATGCGGACTGGAACGCCCTCGTCTTCCCCGACCGCGAGCAGGCCCTCGAGAAGATCCTCGACCTCACGATGCTCTCCGACATCTTCCCGACGGGCTTCCACGGCGCCGTCACCGCGGGAGTGGGAGTCGGATCGACCGTGTACATCGCGGGTGCCGGTCCCGTCGGTCTCGCGGCAGCAGCCGGCGCCCAGTTGCTCGGTGCGGCCGTCGTCATCGTCGGCGACCTGAACGAGGAGCGACTGGCCCAGGCGCGCAGCTTCGGCTGCGAAACCATCAACGTCGGCGACGGTGACGTACCCGAACAGCTGGCACAGCTGCTCGGGGTCCCCGAGGTCGACGCCGCGGTCGACGCGGTCGGCTTCGAGGCGCGCGGGCAGGGGCACGGCGCGGACGCCGCCGAGGCTCCCGCGACGGTGCTGAACTCCCTGATGGATGTGACGGCCGCGGGCGGAGCCATCGGCATCCCGGGTCTTTACGTCACCGGTGACCCGGGCGCGGCCGATGAGGCGGCGCAGAAGGGTTCGCTGTCGCTGAGCTTCGGCACCGGCTGGGCGAAGTCGCTGTCGTTCACCACCGGCCAGTGCCCCGTCATGCGCTATAACCGGCAGCTCATGATGGCGATCCTCCATGACAAGGTGCAGATCGCGAAGGCGGTCAACGCCACCGCGATCTCGCTCGAGGATGCTCCGCGCGGCTACGCGGAGTTCGATGCGGGCGCCGCAACCAAGTACGTGCTCAACCCGAACGGGTACATCGCGGCCTGACCGCACCCCCGACATCCGTCACGACTTCACGTCCCACCACCCTCACGATCGAAGGAGACCACCATGTCAGCTCTCACCCTCGCGGACGCCCGCACCCTGATCGCCGCCGCCGAAGCGCGCGCCGACGAGATCGGCCAGCCGATGAACATCGCCGTCGTCGACGCCGGCGGCAACCTGATCGCACACGTTCGCCAAGACGGCGCCTGGATGGGCAGCATCGACATCTCGATCAGCAAGGCGTGGACGTCGCGTGCCTTCGACATCCAGACGAAGGACCTCGGCGACAACTCGCAGCCGACGCAGCAGTTCTTCGGCATCCACACCACCAACGGCGGCAAGGTCGCGATCTTCGCGGGGGGCGTGCCCCTGCTGCGCGACGGCGTCGTCGTCGGTGGCCTGGGCGTCAGCGGAGGCTCGGGCGAGCAGGACCAGACGGTCGCCGAAGCGGGTGCCGCCGCGCTCTGACGCGGGCTCCGTGCGCGCTACCAGCGCCCGGCGCCGGCACCGCGCAGGCCCTGCTTCACGACGACGAGACGGTACGTCCGGCCGTTCGCCGACCACCAGCGGTGGTGAACACCGCCCGCGTAGTAGGCCGAGTCGCCCGCTTCCAGTGTCGATTGATCGCCCTCGACCTCGATGTTGATGGCCCCCTCGATCACGTAGAGGAACTCATCCTCGGCGTGCACGAAGATCTCGCCGGGTTCGGTGGCGCCGCCGGCCACTTCCATCGGATGCAGCGGCCTACCGCCGCGCGCCAGCATCCGGGCGGAGCCGGCGGCGAATCCCTCGGGCACCGCCTCGTCCGTCGCGGCCTGTCGGTGCACCTCGACCGCGGGATGCGCGGATGCCGCGGCATCCGCTTCCGCGATCAGCTCGATCGGGCTCGTCTCGAGCGCCGAGGCGATACGCCGCAGCGACGACAGACTCGGCTGGGCGAGGCCGCGCTCGAGCTGGCTCAGGAACGGATGCGAGAGGTCCGTCGTTTCGGCGAGCCGGACGAGCGTCATGCCACGCGCGTGCCGAACGCGCCGGATCGCGGCACCGAGCCGCGTATCAGCGTCATCCGCATCCACCGGTCGCGAGGCGACGCTCGACGTCATGGTCGCCGCCCTCGCTAGACCGGCAAGCCGACGCCGCGGGAGCCCGCGTACTCCCCCACCCGTTCAACGAAGGCGGCCTTCTGCTCGGGCGTCAGCCACGATGCCTCGAACGAGTTGATGGCAAGCTGGACGAGGTCGGTCTCGGACAGCCCGGCCTGCTCGGCGAGGGCGACGTAATTATCGCCGACGTAGGCTCCGAAGTACGCAGGGTCGTCCGAGTTGATCATGACGCGCAGGCCCGCCCGCATCAGGCTGACGATCTCGTCGGCCTTCATCTGCTCGGTGACGAACGAGTTCGACACGGGACAGCACGTGAAGCCGAGCCCTCGCTCCTTCGCGATCGCCACGAGTTCGGGGTCCTCCACGATGTTGGTGCCGTGGTCGATCCGCTCGACCCGAATGTCGGTGAGTACAGCGCGGATGTTCTCGATCGAGCCGACCTGGTCGATGTCGCAGTGCATCGTCAACCGGAAGCCCTCGGCACGGGCGCGGGCGAACACCTCCGAGAACTTGCTGGGCGGGTTGTCGCGCTCATCCGAATCGAGCCCGACCCCGATGATCCAGTCCTTGTACGGCAGCGCCGACTCGAGCGTCGCCGCCGCATCCTCTGCCGAGAAGTCGCGCAAGAAGCAGAGGATGAGCTCTGCGGAGATGCCGAGCTCGTCCCCCGCCCGGACTGCGGCGCGGTGATAGCCCGTGATGACGTTCTTGAACGGCACGCCACGGCTCGTGTGTGCCTGCGGGTCGAAGAACATCTCGGCGTGCACGACGCCCTGTTCCTTCGCACGCAGCAGATAGGCCCAAGCGAGGTCGTGGAAGTCGTCGGCCGTCTGCAGCACCTGCATCGCCGGGTAGTACACGGCGAGGAAGCTCGTCAGGTCGGTGAAGTTGTAGGTCGCCTTGACCTCTTCGACGGTCTTCTCTGCCAGTTCGATGCCGTTGCGGGCCGCGAGTTCGAACTTGAGCTCGGGCTCGAGGGTGCCCTCGAGGTGAAGATGCAGTTCGGCCTTGGGCAGGCCATAGGCGAACGCGGTGAGCGCGAGGGAGTCGGTCATGGTGTCCTTTCGAACGGTGGAGACAACCGCACCCGAAGGCTCTGGGGCGGTTCGACGAGATCAGACGCGGTTGCCCATGCCCATGCGGGCGAGCGCCACGGACTCGAGGATCTGAACGACGTTGTAGAGGATGAGTGCGGCCCCGGTCACGAGGACCACAGCGGTCCAGACGGCCGAGAACTGTGCCCCCGAGATGTAACCACCCACGGCGCCGCCGATGCCGCCGCCGACGGCGAGCCACTCGGCGAGCAGGGCCCCCGTGATCGCGCCGGGCACCGAGATGCGGACGGCGGCGAAGAACTCGGGCAGCGAGCTCGGCAGGGCGACTTTGCGGAGACGGGTCCACGACGATCCGCCGTAGACCGTGACGAGATCGTTCATCTGGGGCGAGGCCGACTTGAGGCCGAACACGATGTTCACAAGTGCGGGGAACAGCACCACGATTCCGCCGATCACCGCGACCGAGGCGAACTCACGCCCGAAGATCAGGATGATGACGGGCGCCATCGCGACGAGCGGCACCGAACGCAGCAGCATCGCCATGGGCATGAGCGCGTGCTCAACGCCCTTGCTGAGCTGGAAGATCATCGCGACGACGAGGGCCACCACGAGGCCGGCGATGAACCCGACGACCGAGTGTCCGAGAGTCACCCAGAGCTGGCCGAAAAGCTGTTCGCGGTTCGCCTCGGAATTCGGCATGGTGAAGAGGAAGTTCCAGACATCCACCGGTCCCTTGCCGACGTACGGCGAGATCTGGAAGGCCCAGAGCGATCCGACCCAGATCACCAGGACGGCGACGATCGTGAGAAGGAACGTCAGGACGCTGCGCCCGAGCGCCCGGAGCGTGGCGCTGCGCGTCTCGCGGCGGATCTCGGCGTTCAGCTTGGCGGTCTGTTCTGCTTCGGAGACCGCCGCCACGGTCGGCGGCTCGGTGATGAGCGTGCTCATTTCGACACTCCCTTCGACCAGGGTGCGATGGCTCGGGCGACGAGGCCCAGCAGGCCGTAACCCAGGAGGGCGACAGCGCCGGAAACGAGGGCGATATCCCACACGCGGGGTGAGTTGAGCGCCTGTTGCGCCGCGATCATCGCGGGGCCGACGCCGACCGTGATCTTGCCGAAGAACTCACCGAGCACGGCGCCGAGGAAGGCCGCCGGAACCGCGATCTGGAGCGCGTTCAGGATGGACGGAAGGGACGCGATCAGGCGCACCTTGCGCAGTTGCGTCAGCCGCGACCCGCCGTACACGGTGATCAGGTCGAGGCTGGCCTTGTCGGCCGCTTTCAACCCGAGCAGCGCACCGACAACGGTCGTGAAGAAGCAGCTGAGCGCCGCGAGGAAGATCGCGGTGGTCGAGGGCTGACCCGACGTCGGGATCGGCACGATGACCGTGAGCAGAAGACCCAGGGCGACGATCGGGATGCAGTAGGTGATGATCGCGATCTGCATCACGACGCCCTCGAGCCGGGGGATGATCAGCACAAGCGCCGACAGCACCAGGGCGAGGCCGTTGCCCCACAGGTATCCGATCCCCGCCTCGGCGAGGGTCACCCCGAAGTTCCGGACGTAGAAGTTCCAGCCGGTGTTGAAGAACTCCATCAACACCTGAGGAGGTGTCGGGATCGCCTGCACCCCGCCCGGACCGACGTTCGAGAAAACGGTCGCTGCCAGGATCCACCACAGCGCGATGATTCCGACGACACCGATGAGTCCGGTGACCCACGCGGGAAGTTTGACGTCCTCCCACTGGATCGTGCGGGGCTTGGTAGCCTCCGGCGGCGCGACGCTAGTGGTCATCCGCCGCGGCGCCTCCCACGCCGAAGAGCAACTCGGACGCCTGGTCCACATACGCGTGGAACTCGGGCGTGCGCATCATCTCGGGTGTCCGCGGACGCGGCAGGTCGATCGTCATGACCTCTTTGATGCGACCGGGACGCGGGCTCATGACGGCTACCTGGTCGGACAGGAAGATCGCCTCCGAGATGCCGTGCGTCACGAGCAGCGTGGTGGCGGGCTTCTCGGTCCAGATGCGGAGCAACTCGAGGTTGAGCTTCTGCCGCGTCATGTCATCGAGGGCGCCGAACGGTTCGTCGAACAACAGCACCGATGGCTTCATGATGAGCGAGCGCGCGATCGATACGCGCTGGCGCATGCCGCCGGACAGCTGTGCGGGCTTCGCCTTCTCGAAGCCCGTCAGACCGACGAGGGCGATCATCTCTTTGACGTAGTCCTTGTCGACGGGCTTGCCCGCGACCTCGAACGGCAGCTGGATGTTCGACTGCACGCTCCGCCAAGGCAGAAGAGCCGAGTCCTGGAAAGCGATACCCAGCTCGTTACCCTTCCGGAGCTCTTTGGGGCTCTTGCCATCGACGCGCGTCGTGCCACTCGTGGCATCCTCGAGTCCCGCCAGAATGCGCAGGATGGTCGACTTGCCGCAGCCCGACGGCCCGAGCAGGGCGAGGAAGGTGCCCTGATCGGTGTGCAGGTTGGCGTCCTGCAGCGCGACGACGGTCTTGCGACCCACGCTGAAGACTTTGTTCAGTCCGGTGATCTGCAGGCCGGTGCCCAGGCTTGTCGCCTGGGCACCGGTCTGGGTGGCCGTTTCGGTCACAGTTGATATCTCTCGGTAGAGGTGAAGAACTCAGCCCATGTAGGCGATGAGGTCCGGGTTCTCTTCGTAAACCTCGGCGAGCAGGCTCATGTCGAAGAGGTCGCCCGCTTCGATCATGATGCCGGCGCCCTCGAGGCTGCCGATGGTCGATGCCTGCAGGGCGTCGCTGATCGTGAAGATCCCGAACTCCTCGGTCTCGTCCGACACGATGAGCTCGTTCTGCGCGATCGCACCGGCGAGCGAGTTCTCGGGGTTCAGGTCGAGGTCGACGCCGTACTCTTCGACAGCGAGGCGCGAGCCCTCTTCGGGGTCGTTCAGCGCGTCGGTCCAGCCGCGGATCTCGGCGACGAGGAACGCCTTGAGCATCTCGCGGTTGTCGGCGATCTGCTCGTCGGTCACCGTGATCGTCTCGGCGACGAACGGCAGGCCGTTGTCGGCGAACGGCAGGTCCGTGGTATCGAGACCCTGAGCGGCGACCGTGACCGACTCGTTGGTGATGTACGCCATGAATCCGTCGACCTCGCCGTTGACGAGGGGCGCCGGGTCGTACTGAACCGGGACGATCGTCAGCTCGGACGGGTCGATGTCGTTCGCCGCGAGCAGCGCGTTGAAGAGCGTGGTGTTCGAGTCCTGCACGCCGATGCGCTTGCCCTTGAGGTCGTCGACGGTGGCGATATCGCCCCCATCGGCGAGCGAGAGGATCGTGAAGGGGTTGGCCTGGAACGTTGCGCCGATGATCTTGAGGGGGGCACCCTCGTTGGCGACGGCCGCGCCGACCGAGATCGAGTCGCTCAGGGCGACGTCGGCGGTGCCGCTGACGAGCTCGGCGACACCGGTCGAGGGACCGGGGACCAGGTTGACCGACGAGAAGCCGGCCTCTTCGTAGTAGCCCTTCGAGTCGGCGAAGTACTCGCCCGCGAACTCCTCGTTGAGGATCCAGCTGAGCTGGAGGGTCAGGTCGCCGAAGCCCTCTTCGCCGGCGGGCGATTCGGAGGCGTCGGAGCCGCTGCCACTGGAGCAGGCGGTCAGGGCGAGAGCTGCGACGGCGACGCTCGCGCCGGCGACGGCGAGGCGGCGGCTGCGGGAGGAATTGAAGCGGAATGTCATGTGCTGTGTCTCCAGATTGGACGGGGTGGCACTCGGGTACATCGGCACGGTCAGAAAGCCTCGACCCTGCGCGATAAAGGTGACGCTATGGGATGTAGATTTCACGAACACTGGCGCAGTGTTTCGTCGCCGTTACACCTGAGCGTGGATGCGCCGGCCGGCCGGCTCAGTGGGGGTGTCGCCCGAGACGCGCGGCCATCGCGGGCAGGTCTGTGTGAACACGGACGGATGCCTCGGCGGCGAGCTGAAGCGCTCCAGGTTTTGTGCCGCTCCTATGCGGGTTGCGGCTCTCGGTTGAGGGTCGCGTAATGGGCTTGCTCGAACTCGGCGGGTGGGACGTAGCCGAGGCTCGAGTGAAGCCTACGAGTGTTGTACCAGTTGACCCAGCCGGCGGTCGCGAATTCGACGTCTGCGATGGTCCGATACGGCCCGTCGTGGAACACGGTCGTGCGGATGCACTCGGCCTTGTAGAGCCCGTTGATCGTCTCCATCAGCGCGTTATCGAACGCGTCGCCGACGGACCCGATCGAGGGTGCGATGCCATCGAGCGCCAGCTTCTCGGTGTAGGCCAGCGAGACGTATTGAGACCCGGCGTCCGAATGTGCCCGCAGCTGCTCGGGCTGGACCGGGTGCCCATCACGCGCTCGTT
>NZ_NMUM01000033.1 GCF_002812805.1 Microbacterium lacus
GGGTGCGTCTCGTAGCTTGGTGTCAATTCCTGCGGGGTTCTCGTCGTCGTTGACGTAGGAGGGCCATCGTGGGATGACCAGTTGTTTCCGCCAAGAAGCAAAGAAGAGATCCCACGATGACCCAGAATCAGTCTGCCTTGACGACCCTGATCGCAGAAGTCCTCGCCGATCCTGACCTCGCCCATTCCGACGTGTTCCGTCGGATGCTGCAGGCGGGGCTGCAGGACCTTGTTGACGCGGAAGCGACCGCGAAGATCGGCGCGGCCCGTTACGAACGCACGGCGGAGCGCACCACGCGTCGCAACGGTGCTCGCGCGAAGACGCTCGCCACGCCCGCGGGGGAGGTCGACATTCAGATTCCGAAGCTGCGGGAGGGGTCGTTCTTCCCGAGCCTGCTCAGCCCACGCCGCCGTGTCGACAAGGCGCTCTACGCGGTGATCTGCCAGGCCTGGATCGACGGAGTCTCCACCCGCAAGGTCGACCAGCTCGTCCGCGCGCTGGGCAACGACACCGGCATCAGCCGGTCCACCGTCTCCCGCATCTGCTCCGAGATCGATGAGGTGGTGCACGAGTTTCTGCACCGCCGGCTCGATCACACCTGGTTCCCGTACCTGTTCCTGGACGCCACCTACCTCGACGTGCGCCACCGTGGCCGGGTTCTCTCCCAAGCCCTCATCGTCGCGACCGGGGTCAGCGGCGACGGCCGTCGGGAGATCCTCGGGATGGCTCTCGGCGACGCGGAGACGACGGACTTCTGGACCGAGTTCCTCCGCTCCCTCCGCGACCGCGGTCTGAAAGTCTCCACCGACACAGACCCGCTCGGCGTGACCCTCGTCACGTCCGACGCTCACGCCGGCATCAAAGCCGCCGTCAAAGCGATCCTCCCCGGATCGGGCTGGCAGAGATGCCGCGTCCACTTCGCTCGTAACGTCACCCAGAAGCTCGGATCGGCACGCTCCAAGCCCGTCAACGCGCTGATCTCGACGATCTTCGCGCAGACCACCCCCGAGGCCGTGATCGCCCAGTATCACCAGGTCTCCACGTCCCTCCGCGGGTCGTTCCCGGAGATCGCAGACATGCTCAATGCTGCCGAAGCAGACCTCACCGGATTCGCGCCGCTCCCGCGTGAGCATTGGCAGAAGGTCTGGTCCAACAACCCGATCGAGCGCCTCAACCGTGAGATCAAACGCCGCGCCGACGTCGTGCAGATCTTCCCCGACCGCGACTCCGTCACCCGCCTCATCGGCGCCGTCCTGCAGGAGCAGCACGAGGAATGGCAATACGGTGAACGCCGCTACCTCTCCGACATCTCCATGCGCAAACTCGTCCACACACTCCAAGACCACGCCGAGCCTGAGCGCCCCGACCTGTTCCTCACCGCCTGACCCTCACCCATCAAGGAAGCAGCCGGATTGACACCACAACACGGGACTTGACCGAGGCATCCGCACCGCTACGTGGCAGCCGCTGGGTGAACCGAGGCATCCCACGCCAGAGGCGCGTTGGGGAGGAACAACCCACCCGCGGCGGCGTAGAGGTCAAAAGTTGGGACACGCAGAGTTTGGATGTCCCACTTTCACTCGCTAAAGGGGCCTCGAAGCGAGCGAAAGTGGGACATACACCCCAGAAAACGGGACACAGACGCCAAGAAGTGGGACACGCTGGCGAGCGCGGGCGGAATGAAAAGAAGATCCGGCGCCGAGCAAGAGCCCGCGCGAGCGCAGCTCAGCCGAAGAGCGCCGCAGCCTCTTCGTAGCGGTACAGCGGCACCGTGTTGAGCTCGCCCAGCGCGTCCGCGAACGGCACCCGCACGATGTCGGTGCCCTTCAGCGAGACCATCTGCCCCCAGGCCTCGGCGACGACCGCGTCGGCGGCGTGCAGGCCGAGCCGCGTCGCGAGCACACGGTCGAAGCCCGAGGGCGAACCACCGCGCTGGATGTGGCCCAGCACGGTCGCCCGGGTCTCGATGCCCGTGATCCGCTCGATCTCGGGCGCGATGACCTCGCTGATCCCGCCGAGGCGCGGGCGGTTGAACGCGTCGAGCCCCTTGTCGCTGAAGGCCTCGTCCATGTCCTTGAGCTTGAAGCCCTCCGACACGACGACGAGCGGCGCACGGCCGCGGTCGTGTGCCTTCGAGACGAGGTCGCAGATGTCGTCCATCGTCATAGGAACTTCGGGGATCAGGATGGCGTGGGCACCGGCCGCGATACCCGCGTGCAACGCGATCCATCCCACGTGCCGCCCCATGACCTCGGCGACCATGCATCGCTGGTGCGAGTCGCCGGTCGTCCGCAACCGGTCCATCGCCTCGGAGGCGATGTTCACGGCGGTGTCGAATCCGAACGAGTAGTCCGTCGCCCGCAAGTCATTATCGATCGTCTTCGGCACGCCGATGACGTTGATGCCGTCCTTCGAGAGGCGGTCTGCCGCGGCAAGCGTGCCTTCGCCGCCGATGGCGATGATGCCGTCGAGGCGGTGCCCGTACATGGTCTTCGCAATGTTCTCGGCGCCACCGCGAGGACCCTCATACGGGTTGGTGCGCGAGGTGCCGAGGATCGTGCCGCCGACCTTCGACAGGCCCTTCACCTCGTGGCGCGTGAGGGGAAAGAAGTCCCCGTCGACCACGCCACGCCAACCGTCGCGGATCCCGACGAACTCGAGGTCGTACGCGGTCGTGCCCTTGAGCACGACGCCGCGGATGACCGCGTTCAGTCCGGGGCAGTCGCCGCCGCTGGTGAGGATGCCGATCTTCATGTCTGATCCTTGCGTTTCGGGAGGGGGATCCGGCGACGCTGCCCCCGTCACACTATCGCCGGATGCGGCGCCCTGCTACACGCGCCCTACTACACGATCCCTGCCAAACGAGCCCTGCCAAACGAGCCCTGCCAAACGAGCCCTGCCACAGGAGCGCGGCCGGACGCACGGACGGCGGAACGTCGGGCCGCGCACCCAAGCCGCGGATGTCGTTACTCGCCGCCGAGCGCCCGGCGCGTGAGGTGCATGAGCGCGCTGAGCTGCACGGAATCGCTCGAGGCGGGGTCGACAGCTTCGCCATCGAGGGCGCGCAGGGACAGCCCCTGCTTCGAGTCGATGAGCTCAGCGATCTTCGTGTCGATGGTGTGCGCCGCGATGATGCGCCAGGCGGTGACCGGCTCACCCTGTCCGATGCGGTGCACGCGGTCGATTGCCTGCGTCTGCTCGGCCGCGGTCCAGCTGAGCTCGGCGAGCACGACGTTCGACGCGGCCTGCAGGTTCAGTCCGACACCCGCGGCCGTCAGAGAACACACGGCGATGCCCACGCTCGGATCGTTGTTGAACGCGTCGATGCCGTCCTGGCGGTTCGCCGTGGTCTGATCCCCACGAATCGAGATCGTCTTGAGTCCGGCGGATGCGAAATGCGCCTCGGCGGCGTCCATGACGTCGATGTGCTTCGCGAAGAACACGACCTTGCCGACCGCGCGCTGCAGCTGCACGGCGTAGTCGGCCGCGAGGTGCGCCTTCGCTTGACCGATCTTGCGCACCATGGTGAAGACGTTCTCAGACCCCGCACCGGCAGCCTTCGACTCGTCGAGCTCGTTCTGCGCGACGAGGCGCACGATGTCGGCGTCGATGTCGTCCCCGAGAGAATTGCCCATGCCGCGGTCTCCGCGAGCGGTGACGATACGACGGTAACGATCCGCGAGGCGCTGCCCGAGCTCGCGCTCGGCGTCCCGGATCGAGCGCCCGAATTCGTCGTCGAGCTCGACGGGCAGGTCGGCGATGAGCTTGTCGGGCAGGTCGGCCGCGACATCCTTCTTCTTACGACGGACGATGCCCATCGAGATGACGGCCTCGCGCGCTTCGGGATAGAAGGCCTTGTCGGCCGGTGTCATGCCGGTCGAATCCAGCTTCTCCATGAGCTCCGGACCGGGCTTCTCGCCATTGGTCCAGCCGAGGAAGCGCCAGATCGCGTCGAAGTCCTCGACGTCGTTGATCAGCGGCGTTCCGGTCAGCGCCATGAGCAGCGGGTTGCCGCCGGGAGTCATCTCTCGGATGCGTCCCGCCAACGTCAGCACGTTCTGCGAACGCTGCGACGAGAGGTTCTTGATGAAGTGCGCCTCGTCCACGACCATGCCGCGCAGGCCGATCGAGCTGAGCCACGCGAGGTGACGGTCGAGGATCTCGTAGTTGACGATGAAAATGTCGGCGAACGCATCGAGCGTGGCGCCATCACCCTGGATGACGGTGGCACGACGGTGCGGCGTCCACCGCTCGACCTCACGCGCCCAGTTCATCTTCACGACGTTCGGCACGACCGCGAGCAGCGGGTAGGCACCGGCGACGGATGCCGCGAGAAGCGACTGCGCCGTCTTGCCGAGACCCGGCTCATCCGCGAGCAGGAAGGTGCGATGACCGTCGCGGACCGACTCGAGAAAGCGCGACTGGTGCGCCATGATCTCGCGTCCCTTCGGCGATAGCCGATCGAACTCGGGGACGGGGGGCAACTCCATCGAAGCCGCACCGCCGCCGGCACCGGTCTCGAACGCCTTGTACAGCGGGCCCATGAGTTCCCAGCCGTCGAGCCTGCGACGCGGGTTCTCTCGCCGCACGGGACGGTCGAGGTCGGGCGCGAGGAAGGGGTTGGCGAGCTGCCGCGCCTCGATCGCCGGCGGCACGACCTGCTTCTCGGCGAGCGCGGGCGGCACGACGGGGGCGAGCACGGGCGCCGCGTCCGTGATGATGAGCTCGTCGGGCGCGAGTTCGGCACCCGACTCGAGCAGCCAGTCACGGCGCATGCGACGGGCAACGGGCGACGTCGCCTGGTCGACCTCGAGCAGCTGAATGAGGGATGTGTCCCGCGCGGCGGTCTTCGCCAGGATGGTCGCGACGCCGTCGAGGCGCTTGAGCGACTCGGACCGCACCGCATCCGGAACCGTCGTGTCGTTCTTGACCCGCGCGCGCTCTTCGCGCACCAGGAATGCGATCACCTGGAACTTGACGCGGTTGGTCGGTCCCAGCTTGCCGCGCTGCGCCTTCGCCTCGACCTCGCGCACCTTGCGCGCGAGGATCGGGATCAAAGGCGCGTCGTCGTCGCGACGTGCGGACGACTGCTTGCGGCGCCTGTGCAGCTGTGGCTGTGCCGTGCTCGGCATGCTCCTCCTGAGCGTGTGCACCGGAAGACCCGGTGTGATCTCCAGCGCGAGGCTGGCGAGCTGATGAAACCCCGTGGGCGGCTGGTGGGCCGTGACAGACACGGGCGAGAAAAGCGGGGACGAAGCGTGAAGCGGATGCCTCGGCACGAGCGTCGCAGCGCGGTTCCTCCCCCGTATTCTACGGCATCCGGGCCGTGCTCGTGCGTCCGAAGCGTCAACCGCGCCGACGGTCACCCCCACAGCGTCGCGACGACATCCTCCGTGTAGCCCTGCGGCCCGAAGTTGATCCAGCGCGTGGACACCCAGCCGTTCGCCCGGAAGTAGTGGGTCTCTCCGAACGCGTTCTCTTCGTCGGTCCGCTGGATCCGGCAGGCCGTGCCGTCCTCGAAGTCTTCGCACGCGAAGCCGCGATCTGGCAATGAGTCGATAACCGTCTGGGCTTGACTCGCATCAACGATCGTGACATTCGTGGCCAGACCATACGAAGAGGGCAATCCCCACGAGCAGCGGAGCGTCTGAGCGCCGGATGCCAGAACCTCGAGCGCTTCGACGACCTCCGTGGAGTCCATCGTGACGCCGGGATCGTTCAGAGGCGGATTGTCGGCCTGCAGCAACGACAGCATCTCCGCCGAGTAGATGTCTTCGCAGCTCGCCGGGATGGAGATGTCGGCGACGGGCTCCGGGCTGGGCGTCTCCGATGCGTCGGGCGTCTCGCCGAGGGTCGTGATCTCGGGCGTCGGGTCACCCGTGCTCGTCGATGTCGGGGCGGGGTCCGCCGTGCAGCCGGCGAGCGCGACCGCGCTCAAGACCACCAGGGCCAGCGCACCTCGACGGATCAACGAAACGTAGCGGTCCGGGCGCATGGCATCCTCTCAGCGCAGGTGATGTTTCACCAATGTACCGCCGCGAAGGACGCGGAAAGGACCGGATGCCTCGCCTCAGCGTACGGAACGCAGGCGCAGGCTGTTCAGAACGACGAAGACGCTGGAGAACGCCATCGCCAAGCCCGCGATCATCGGGTTCAGCAGACCCGACGCCGCGAGCGGGATCGCCGCGACGTTGTACCCGAACGCCCAGAAGAGGTTGCCCCTGATCGTCCGCATGGTGCGGCGAGCAAGCCGGAGCGCCGTGACGATCGACTCGGGGTCGTTGCGGACGAGGGTGATGTCGCTGGCGTGCATCGCGGCATCCGTCCCGCCCCCCATCGCGATTCCGAGATCTGCCGCGGCGAGAGCGGCGGCATCGTTCACGCCGTCGCCGACCATCGCCACCCGGCGCCCGGCCGCCCGACGCCGCTCCACCTCGGCCAGCTTCCCCTCGGGCAACACCCCGGCCACGACCTCGTCGATACCGACGCGGGCCGCAACCGCGCGCGCCGCGCCCGTACCATCGCCCGTGAGCAGAACCACGTCGATCCCCTGCTCGCGCAGGCTCGCCACGGCCGCCGACGCACCCTCCCGTACGTCGTCACCGACGGCGAAGACGGCTCGAGCAACGGGCGCGCCGGATGCGTCCGCCCAACCGACCACGACGAGCGAGCTGCCATCCGCACGCTCGAGGGCACGCTCGAGATCGGCGGGCAGCGCAGCCACTTGCTCGACGGCGAAGGCGGGACTGCCCGCGAAGGCATGCACGCCATCCACGATGCCGGTCACCCCCCGGCCCGCGTGACTGCGGAAGTCGTCCACCGCGACAGCTGTGGTGGCTGCGCCGGACGACACACCGAACGACGCGATGGCGCGGGCGATCGGATGCTCCGACCTGCCCTCGAGCGCGGACGCAACCCGCAGCACGTCGCCGCGGCGGTCGTCTCGCGCCACAACGACCTCGCGGACCGTCATGGCACCGGTCGTGAGCGTGCCGGTCTTGTCGATCAGCACGGTGTCGATGCGGTTCGCGGACTCGATCGCCTCGGGTCCCGTGATGAGCACGCCCAGCTGGGCACCACGGCCCGTGCCCACGAGGATCGCGACGGGTGTGGCGAGGCCGAGCGCGCACGGGCAGGCGATGATCAAGACCGCGACGGCGGCGGTGAAGCCCGAGGCGAGCGGCTGGCCGAGCGCAACCCACGCAAGGAGCGTCAGGATGGCGAGCACGACCACGATCGGCACGAAGATGCCCGAGATCCGATCGGCCAGTCGCTGCACGCGGCTCTTACCTGCCTGCGCGTCCTCCACGAGGCGTGCGATGTGCGCGAGGCGGGTGTCGGCACCGACCGAGACGGCGCGAACCAGCAGTCGCCCATCGACGGCGACGGTGCCACCGGTGACTTCACCACCCGTGCCGACCTCGATCGGGACGGACTCGCCCGTCAACATCGAGGCATCCACCGCCGCTCGCCCCTCGGCGACGATCCCGTCCGTCGCGATCGTTTCGCCCGGACGCACGATGAACGTGTCGTCGACCCGCAACCGGTCGACGGGGATACGCCGACCGCTCTCGAGTTCGACGTCTTTTGCGCCGAGGTCCATGAGCGACCGCAGCGCGGCACCCGCCCGGCGCCGCGAGCGCTGCTCGATGTAGCGACCGAGCAGGAGGAACACGGTGACCGCCGCGGCGACCTCGAAGTAGACGAGTGCTGTCGAGTCATGGACGGGACCGAAGAGCACGACGTCGTGCCGTAGCCCGATCTGCCCTGCGTTGCCGAAGAACAACGCCCACACGCTCCACAGGTAGGCGGCCATCGTGCCGAGGGTGATCAAGGTGTCCATCGTGGCTGCGCCGTGCCGTGCGGCTGCGAACGCGGCGCGGTGGAACGGCCAGCCACCCCAGAACACGATCGGGGTGGCGAGCACGAGCGACACCCATTGCCAACCCGCGAACTGCCACGCCGGAACCATCCCGAGCACGACGACCGGCAGGGCGAGCGCGGCGCTGACGATCAGACGGGTCGCGAGCCGGGTGTGGCCGGGAATGTCTTCCGCATCGTGCTGGTGCCCTCCCTGCTCATCCGAATCGTGCGGACCGTGCGCGTCACCGGTGCCCCGTTCGTCATGCAGGTGCGAGTCGGCCGAACTCGCATGGGGAACCGGTCGAACACGTGCGGTGTACCCGGCTTCGGCGACCGCAGCCACCAGCCGGGCGTCATCGACATCCGCCGACACCTGCACTCGCGCGGATTCGGTGGCCAGATTCACGGATGCCGAGACGCCCTCGACCTTTTCGAGGCGCTTCTCGACGCGCGCAACACAGCTGGCGCACGTCATGCCCTCGATCTCGAGGGTCGCCTCCCGGTACGGGGCGGGAATGGCGGAGGTCATGCTCGCCCCGCGAGCGTGTATCCCGCCTCGACCACGGCGGCCGACAGGCGCGGTTCGGAAATCTCGTCGACCGACTCGACGGCGACGGTCGCTGCAGACAGATCGACCGTCGCGGTCTCGACGTCAGCGAGCGCTGAAACTTCTTGCTCGACCGAGCGGGCGCAGTGCCCGCAGGTCATGCCTTCCACACGGTAGGTGCGAATCGTCATCCGGATGCCTCCTCGCCCGCCATCGTCGACGGTGCTCTGTTCGTCAACCAGAATACCCCCCTGGGGTATTCCCGCGCGGGGCGAGCGGAGTCGATCAGGAGGAGGTCAGCCACGTGGCGAGCATCTCGGGCCGATCCGTGACGATCCCGTCCACGCCGAGATCGACGGCGTCGCGCCACTCGCGATCCTCATTGAACGTGTAGACCACGACACGGAGACCCGCAGCGTGCAGCTCGTCGACGATCTCGGGGCGCGCGATCACGGCGCTGCCCTTCGCCAGCACACCTCGCACCCCGAGTGCGCGCGCGGCCTGCACGACGTCCTTCGGAAGCGTGCGCAGGATGGCGAGGCGCGAAACGACCTCCGACTCCGTCGCCACCAACGCGAGGGTGCGGGCGTCGAAGCTCGCCGCGGCGACCCTCCGCTCGAGGCCGCGCGCCTCGATCTGGGCGACCAGGTGCGCCACCGCAAAGGGAGTCCACTCCCCCTTCAGCTCGATCAGCGCTCGGGTCTCGGAGGCGGCGAGAATGTCGAGGAATTCTTCGGCCAGCGGCACCGGCGTGCCCACGAACGCCGTGCCGAACCATCCGCCCGCGTCGAGGGATCGAACGTATGCCAGCGGAAGATCTGCGAGCCGGCCCGAACCATTCGTCGTCCGATCGACCGTGGCGTCGTGCATGAGCACGGCCGCGCCGTCGGCGGTCAGTGCCACATCGACCTCGACGTAGTCGAACCCCGCCGCTATCGCCGCAAGAACCCCCGGCAGAGTGTTCTCCGGCGCGCTGTGGGCGTCGCCGCGATGGCTCGCGACGAACGCTGGCTGGCCGGGGTCGCGGGTTGCGCCCATCAGCTCTCGCGCCGAGACCGGGGCGGGCGATGCGCCCAGAAAGGCAACCGTGAGGCTCATCGCGGCCAGCACGGCGACAACGATCAGCGGGCCGGCGCTGCGAGTGGCAGCGCGCCCGTGTGCGACGGTTTCGGACATCGTCGATCCTTCGAGACAATCGCGTCGTCGTTGACGCGTGAGCCCACTGTAGACCCTGCCGTTATCGTTTCGTTACAGCCAACGGCCCGGGGCGCCCGGCGGCAGCGGCGCGTACGCTGGAAAGCATGCCCCTCGACATCACCGAGGCCGCCCTCGCGGCCACCCTTGATCACGCGATCCTCAAGCCCGAATTCACGCGCGCCGACGTCGACGCCGAGCTGGAGACAGCCGCACTCTGGCGTGTATTCAGCGTCTGCGTGCGCCCGTCCGACATCCCGTACGCCGTCGCACGACTCGAGGGCACCGGCGTCGCGGTCGGCACCGTCATCGGGTTCCCGCACGGCACCACCTCGACCGCGGCGAAGGTGGCCGAGGCCCGCCAGGCGATCGCCGACGGCGCGACCGAGCTCGACATGGTCGTGAACATCGGATGGCTGCGCTCCAACCTCGATGACGAGGTCACCGCGGACATCGCCGCCGTCGTCGAGGCCGCTGGCGACCTGATCACAAAGGTCATCCTCGAGACCTCCCTCCTCGACGACGAGCAGATCGCCCGGGGAAGCCGCCTGACCGAAGCCGGAGGCGCCGACTTCGTCAAGACGTCGACCGGATTCGCCGGCGGCGGTGCGACCGTTCCCCACGTCGAGCTCATGCGCGCGAGCGTCGGCCCCGACGTACAGGTCAAGGCATCCGGCGGCGTCCGTGGCCTCGACACGGCTCTCGAGATGCTGGACGCCGGTGCGACACGCCTGGGCACGAGCGCGAGCGCGACCATCCTCGGCGAACTTCGCGCCCGGCTGAGCGGGAGCGGGACGAGCGCCGCGATCGACGAGTTGTCGTACTGACGCCCGCCGCCGATCGGTACGAGCTGCGCTCAGCCGCGCCGCTTCACGTCTGACGCAGAGGGCGCCGCCAGCAGGATCTCGCGGGACCGCTCGACGTCGTCCGCCATCTGATCTTTGAGCGCTTCGACTCCGGCGAAAGCGGACATCCCCCGAAGTCGTGCGACGAACTGCACCTCGACGACGTGCCCGTAGAGGTCCAGCTCGGTCTCGTCGAGGACGTACGCCTCGACCTGCCTGCGATGAACGTCGTCGAAGGTCGGGTTGTCGCCGACCGAAATGGCGGCGGGGTAGCGCACTCGGGTGCCCGGCTGGCTCGCCGCGACGCCGTCGATCAGCCACCCCGCGTACACCCCGTCACGGGGCACGAGTCCTTGTGCGGCGGCCTCGAGGTTTGCGGTTGGGTAGCCGAGCTCACGCCCGCGCTTCGCACCGTGCACGACCTCTCCCCAAACGGCGGGCGGACGGCCGAGCAGCTGAGCCGCCGTCGCGACATCGCCCGTGGCGAGCAGTTCGCGAATCCACGTGGACGACACGCGCCGACCGCTCGGCGCGCTCCGCACGTCGGGCAGCTCGTCGACCGTGAACCCGTACCGCTCCCCCAGCTCGCGCAGAAGCGCGGGTGTGCCAGCTCCGTCACGGCCGAACCGGAAGTCTTCGCCGATGAGAACGGAGCGTGCGTGCAGTGAATCCACCAGGACGCGGCGGACGAAGTCCTCGGGTTCTTCCGAGGCGAGCTTCTCGTTGAACTCGAGCATGAGCGTGGCATCGATCCCGGTCGACGCGAGCAGGGCCGCCTTCTGCTGCGGGGCGACGAGCGCCGGGGGCAGTTTCGCGGGGTTCAGCAGAGCGAGCGGATGCCGGTCGAACGTGACGACGGCCGACCGTGCACCCAGACCCGCCGCGTCCACGAGCATCTTCTGCAGAACCGCGCGATGTCCCGCATGCACGCCGTCGAACTTGCCGATGGCGACAACGGTCGGCCCGAAGTCATCGGGCACATCGTCCGGCGAGCGGAAGAGGATCATTTCCGCGCCCCGGCAACGGCGGATGTCTCGGCGTGCGACTCGTCGGCGCCCGAGACGGGAGGATGGGTCCGCAGCCACCACAGGCCGACGAACGGCAGGACGAGCGGGATGAACAGGTAGCCGTAGCCGAACACAGACCAGACGGTGTGGTGCTGGAAGACGTCGGGGATCACGAGGCTGAGGGTGCCGACGACGAGCACCCCGAGCAGCTCGAACGTGATCGCGACCCAGGCCACGATGTACCAGTGGCGCGTCCCCGCGAACACGAGCGCGAGCGTCGCCAGGAGATAGACCGCGGCCGCCAACCCCGACAGCGAATACGCCACCGGCGCCTCGTCGAAGCGCTGCGCGATCTGCACGAACGAGCGCCCGAGGGCCGCAAGCGCCATGATGGCGTACACCGCGACCAGCACACGTCCGATGCCGGTCATCCGTCGGCGCGCAGGAGAACTCATAACCCGTCAATCTTACGGCGGTCCTCCACCCGTGCGAGGCGCCGGCGTCGTTCAGCCGATCGGTGCGGTCCAGATGACCTGCATACGCCAGACCATGACAGCGATGGACAGGGCCACGACTCCCATGATCACGGTGCTCCAGCGGCTGCGCTCCAGCAGTGCCCAGGCGACGCCGGCCGCGGGCAGGAGCGCGGCGGACACCAGATAAACCCAGAATTCCAGCGCACTGCCCGTGGGCGGGTTGCCGACGACGGGCGCGACGATAGAGACGACGACCTGCGCGATCAGCAGCAGTTCGATGAGAGCGAGTGAGCCGACGGTCCCGTCGCTGGGTCGACGACCCGCGAGGCCCGCCACCACGCAGAAGAGTCCGGCCGCAACCGCCACAACGACCTGCACGATCGTGAACCACAGGATCATCGCGCTCCCCCATTCTCGGCCGCACCCTCGGCCGCGGCACCGGTCGGCAGGTTCATCAGGCTCTTGAGATCGTCGCCGCGCCGACCGACGATTCCGATGAGCTCCCCGGCCGGATCGATCGCGGCGGCCTGCTCGCCCATGATGCGGCCGGCAGCGCCCGTCAGACGCTGACCATGGCGCAGAGCGGATGCCTCGGCATCCGTCACCTCGATGCCCCCGAGCACCCGCATGGCGACATCGGCGGACGACAGCAGCGGCTCTATCGCGATCGCCTCGGGCACCACAGCATCGGCGATGTCGAACGGCCCGACGCGGGTGCGCCGGAGCGCCGTGAGGTGTCCCCCGACGCCGAGCGCCGTCCCCAGGTCGCGCGCGAGCGCACGGATGTAGGTGCCGCTCGAGCAGTCGACAACCACGTCGAGGTCCACCGCTTGGTCGGTGCGTCGCACAGCAAGCACGTCGAACCGCGACACGGTCACGTCACGCGAGGCGAGCACGACCTGCTCCCCCGCGCGAGCGAGGTCGTAGGCGCGGCGCCCGCCGACCTTGATGGCCGAAACCGTGCTCGGGACCTGCGAGATGCGTCCCCTGAGCGCAGCGATGTGGGCGTGGATGGCCTCGGTATCGACCGCGGCGAGCACCGCCGGGTCGGCACGCGAGACGATCTCGCCGTCTGAGTCGTCCGAGTCCGTGGCTGCCCCCAGCCGAATCGTCGCCTCGTAGGTCTTGTCGAGCCCGACGAGATAGGTCAGCAGCCGCGTTGCCGAATCCACCCCCAGCACCAGCAGCCCGGTCGCGAGGGGGTCGAGTGTCCCGGCGTGGCCGATCTTGCGCGTGCCGAGGGCTTTGCGAGCGCGCGCGACGACGTCATGGCTCGTCATCCCGCCCGGCTTGTCGACGAGCAGGATTCCGGGTCCGTGCGCGCTGACCATCAGCAGAAGTCGGCGTACATGCGCCGCGGATGCTCAGGGTCGGTGTTGTCGACGATGACGGACGCGGCACGCGAGGGAGCCGCCTCGCGCCGGTACAGTTCCTGACCGGCGCGGTACCGCCGATTCGCGGGTGCCATCGGGTCGGGATCGGACCCGTCCCGCTGTGCCATGCGCTCCGTCGCGACGTCGATGGGTACCTCGAGCCACACCGACCAGTGCCAGAGGCCCCGCAGTGTCGGCCGGTGCAAGAAGATTCCGTCGACGATCAGCACGGCGTCCTCGGGCCCCGTCACCCAGCGAGCCTCGGCGGGTACGTCGCGGGCGACATCCCAGGCTGCGAGCTGAAAACCGGTCGAGGGCATCGTGGCGCCGTCGCGGAAGGGATCGATCAGGACGCGGCGCAGCGTCGCCTCGTCGTACGAGTCGAGGTAGAACCCCTCCGGCGAGTCCCGGCCGCGTGCGTAGCGTTCTGCTCGAGGTCTGTGGAAGCCGTCGACCGAGGCACGGAAGACGGATGCCCCGTCCTCGGCGAACACGTCGGCAAGTCCGTCGGCGAAGACCGTCTTGCCCGCACCGTCGATGCCGTCCACCGCGATGATCACTCGACCGGCTCGGTACGTCCGGCGCAGCTCGTCGCGGAGCTCCCGCAGCAGGGTTGTGCGGGGCGTGACGGGCAGGCGCATCCCCTCAGCCTACGGCGCGCGCGGGCGCCCCCGCCTCCTGGGCTCCGTCATCCGTCTGTGCCGGACAGAACTCCGGACGAATCGCCTCACAGGCCCGCGGATCGACCGATTCCGGCCCTCAAAACCGCTTTCTTCCGGAGTCGTGTCCGCCTGCGCCACCACACCGGCGGCGCAGCCGTTCATCGCCCCAGCCTCGTAGGCTGGAACCCGTGCCCGCATCCGTCCGTCCCGAAGCGGTCAACGAGGTCGAATGGGTGCCCGAGCTGATCGACTGGTACACCGCGACCGCGCGCGAGCTGCCCTGGCGGCGCACCGGTTTCGGGGCGTGGGGGGTGCTTGTCAGCGAGTTCATGCTGCAGCAGACCCCCGTGAACAGAGTCGTGCCGCTTCTCGAGGCGTGGCTTGAGCGCTGGCCGACCCCGGCGGCATTGGCAGCGGATGCTCCGGCCGAAGCCGTCCGGCAATGGGCGAACCTCGGCTATCCCCGTCGCGCCCTCTGGCTGCACCGGGCGGCCATCGAGATCACCGACCGCCACGGCGGGGTCGTGCCCGCGGACGTCGACGCACTCCTCGCGTTGACCGGGATCGGCGACTACACCGCCCGGGCCATCGCGGTCTTCGCCTACGGCCTGCGCGAACCGGTCGTCGACACCAACACCCGACGCGTCCTCGCGCGTGTCGTGGCGGGGCGCTCCCAGCCCGGCGCCGCCCATCGGCGCGATCTCGACGACATGCGTGCCGTGTTGCCCGACGATGTCGCGCGCTCCACGATCGTCAATGCGGCGGCGATGGAGCTCGGCGCGGTCGTGTGCACGGCGCGCTCACCCCGCTGTGACTCGTGCCCCATCGCTCGATCCTGCGCCTGGCGCGCGCTGGGCTACCCCGACACCGGCGATACCCGCCCGCGCCAGGGGCGCTACGAGGGCAGCGACCGGCAGACGCGGGGGGCGATCCTGCGCGTGCTCCGCCAGGCGGACGGCCCCGTTCCCCTCGACGGCATCATCCCGGACTGGCCGGAGCCCGGGCAACGTGATCGCGCGATCGATTCACTCGTCACGGACGGCCTGGCCGAGGCATCCGATGGTCTGCTGCGCCTGCCCGGAGCCTGAGGCCTACTTGTCGAGTTCGGCGGCGTCCTCGTCGAGGTCCTCGTCCTCGGGCTCGATCTCGGCCTCGTCGAGCTCACCGTCGGAATCCTCGCGCGGCTTGACGTAGGGGTCGGCGTCGCCCGCGTATGTCGCGGACGCGGCAATCCCTGCCACGGCGGCGTCACGCTCCCGCGCCTCACGGAGGAGCGCCGAGATCGCATCGGCGTTGTCGGGCAGGGCGTCCTGGATGAACTCCAGCGACGGGGTCAGCCGCGTGTTGAGGTGCTTGCCCATCTCGGAGCGCAGCATGCCGGTCGCCGAGGCCAGGGCCTTCGCGCTGTCGGCGCGCTCTTCGTCGGACCCGAGGACCGTGTAGAAGACGCTCGCGTGCTGCAGATCGCCCGTCACACGGACATCGGTGATGGTGACGAACCCGAGGCGGGGGTCGCGCAGACCCTTCTCGAGCCGCTCCGCGAGGACGACCTTGATGCGGTCGGCGAGTCGTGCCGCTCTCTCACTGCCCATGTTCCTGCTTCTTTCTTCTCACGAACCCTCGCCGTGCGGGGGCTCCCGACCGGCGAACGACGAAGGTTCCGGATGTCGGTGGCGCAAGCATCGGGGCACAAGCCCCGCTTTGCTGGAGCCACCGGCATCCGGAACCAGAGCCGATGGGGGCGCGGGCGACATCCTCGTCCGCACCCCTGAATGACGGATCAGCCGCGCGGCTTCTCCACCATCTCGGTCGTCTCGATCTCGTCGCCGATCTGGATGTCGTTGAACTTACCGAGTCCGATACCGGCCTCGTAGTCCGTGCGCACCTCGGTGACGTCGTCCTTGAAGCGACGCAGCGACTCGATGGCGAGACCATCGGCGATGACGACGCCGTCGCGGATGACGCGCGCCTTGGCGTTTCGAGTGATGGTTCCGCTGCGGACGATGACACCGGCGATGTTTCCGAACTTGGAAGAACGGAACACCTCGCGGATCTCGGCCACACCCGACTGCTTCTCTTCGAACTCCGGCTTGAGCATGCCCGTGAGGGACTGCTCGACGTCGTCGATCGCGTTGTAGATGACGGAGTAGAACCGCACGTCGACACCTTCGCGAGCGGCGCGCTCGCGCGCCTTCGCGTCGGGCCGGACGTTGAACCCGATGACGATCGCGTTGTCGATCGTCGCGAGGTTGATGTCGGACTCGGTGACCGCACCCACACCGCGGTGGATGATGCGCAGCTGCACCGAATCGTCGACCTCGATCTTGAGGAGCGACTCTTCGAGGGCCTCGACGGCACCCGAAACGTCACCCTTGATGATGAGGTTGAGCGATTCGACCTTGCCCTCTTGCAGCGCACGGGTGAAGTCCTCGAGCGAGATGCGCTTGCGCGCCTTCGCCAGCGCCGCGTTGCGCTCGGCCGCTTCACGCTTTTCAGCGATCTGGCGGGCGAGGCGGTCTTCCTCGGTGACGATGAAGGTGTCACCGGCGCGGGGCACGGAGTTCAGACCCTGAACCTGCACGGGACGCGACGGGAAAGCCTCGAGTACGGGCTCGCCGTTCTCGTCCGCCATCGCACGCACGCGGCCGTAAGCCGTGCCCGCCACGATCGCGTCGCCCACCCGGAGCGTTCCGGACTGGATGAGCACGGTGGCGACCGAGCCGCGGCCCTTGTCGAGCTTCGCTTCGATCGCGACACCACGGGCAGCCTTGTTCGGGTTGGCCGTGAGGTCGAGACCGGCGTCAGCGGTAAGGAGAACTGCGTCGAGCAGCGCCTGGATGTTCTTGCCGTCACGGGCCGAGACATCCACGAACTGCACGTCTCCGCCGTACTCCTCGGCGACGAGGCCGTATTCGGTGAGCTGCTGACGAACCTTGGCCGGGTTGGCGTCGGGCTTGTCCACCTTGTTGACCGCGACCACGATCGGGACGCCGGCGGCCTGGGCGTGGTTGAGCGCCTCGACCGTCTGCGGCATGATGCCGTCGTCCGCCGCGACCACGAGGATCGCGATGTCGGTCACCTGCGCACCACGTGCACGCATGGCGGTGAACGCCTCGTGACCCGGAGTGTCGATGAAGGTGATGGCGCGCTCGATGCCCTCGTGCTCGGTCCACACCTGGTAGGCACCGATGTGCTGCGTGATGCCGCCCGCCTCGCCTGCGACGACGTTGGCGTTGCGGATCGCGTCGAGCAGTCGGGTCTTACCGTGGTCGACGTGACCCATGACGGTGACCACGGGGGGACGGATCTCGAGGTCATCCTCGTTCTCGTCCTCGAGCTCCTGATCGAGGTCGAGACCGAAGCTCTCGAGGAGCTCCTTGTCTTCGTCCTCAGGGGAGACCATCTGGATCTTGTAACCCAGCTCGGCACCCAGGACCTCGAACGTGGCCTCGTCGAGCGATTCGGTCGCGGTCGCCATCTCGCCCAGGTTGAACAGGATGGTGACGAGCGTGCCGGGTTGAACGGTATAGCCGGTGATGTTCTCGATCTTGTCGGCGAAGTCCGAGATCGATGCGCCGCGACGCATCCGGATGATCTCGCCGTTACCGCGCGAGACGTTGATGCCACCGACGACCGGGGCATCCCTCATCTCGAATTCCTGGCGCTTGGCCCTGCGCGACTTACGCTGCTTGGACTTGCCGCCGCCCTTGCCGAACGCGCCGGCCGTGCCACCACCGGGGCCACGGCCGCGACCGCCGCCACCACCGGGACGACCGGGGAAGCCACCGCCGGGTGCACCGCCTCCGGGAGCACCGGGTCGGAACCCTCCGCCACCAGCACCTCCGGGACGACCGGGACCGCCGGGACGCTGCTGGAACGGTGCGCCACCCGGACGACCGGGACCGCCGGGACGACCGGGACCGCCGGGTCGAGGCGCGCCGAGACGCGGGGCGCCCGGGCGCGGCGCCTGCGGGCGCGGGATGTTGCCGGGCGTCGGGGACGGGCGCTGGCCCATGCCCTGCGCGCTGGCGAAGGGGTTGTTGCCCGGGCGCGGACCGGCGGGCCGCTGCCCCATGCCCTGCGCGCTCGCGAACGGGTTGTTGCCCGGACGCGGGGCACCACCGGGACGCGGGGGCGTCGAAGCGTCACCGGATGCCTCGGCCGCGGGTGCTGCCGGAGTCGCACCTGTTGCGGGCGCGTCGGCCGAGGCCGCGGGAGCCTGGGCGGCGGGCGCCTCAGGCGCTG
>NZ_NMUM01000007.1 GCF_002812805.1 Microbacterium lacus
GCGTTGATGCTCCTATATCTGTCAAGCCGCGATTTGGAGGGGTGGTCGGGCTTCGCGGATGGGGCGCATCGCGGCCCAGAGTTCGCGGGCGAGAAGACGTTTCAGACACCGGATGATCTCGGACTTCGTCTTTCCTTCGGTGATCCGGCGGGCGACGTAGGCCTTAGTGGGTTCGTGGTGCTGCATGCGAACGATGACGACACGGTAGAGTGCGGCGTTTGCTTGCCGGTGACCGCCCCGATTGAGCCGGTGTCGGGTGGTCATCCCTGACGATGCAGGGATCGGGGCGACACCGCAGAGCCGGGCGAACGCGGCCTCCGAACGGATCCGTTCCGGATTGTCGCCGGCAACGATCAGCATCTCGGCCGCGGTGTCAGGACCGACCGCAAAGGCTTTCGCGAGGTCGGGAGCGATCTGCGCGGTCAGCTCTGCCAGGAGCTTCTCATGCCCGGAGATCTCGGCATCCAGTACTTCCCAGCGACGGGCGATCGATCGTAACGTGTGCTTGGTCGACGCGATGATTGTGGTCACCTGGCCCGGACGAAGCGCCGCGCAGCGATGGATGAGCGCCATCTTCGATAGCGGTTGCAGCTCCTGACGCAGATCGTCGGGGGCGTTCACGATGACCTGCTTGAGGCTGATCATCGCGGATGTTCTCGCCTTGACGGCGACGTCCTTGGCGACCTTGATCTGACGGATCATCTCCACTGTTCCATCGGCTGACTTCGGGATGGCCGTCGCCAGGCCCGCGAGGACTGCCCTGGCTGCGTTCTCGGCATCGATGGTGTCGGACTTGCCTCGTAGTCGCCTGTCGCGACGGTCCGTTCTCATCACCTCCAGCGTCCCGATTCCACGACGGCGCACTGCGCCGGCCAGGCCTGCACCATAGGAACCGGTGCCTTCGATCCCGAAGGTGAGTTTCCCGCCGAACGATTCGCCCCAGTCGATCAGCTGGCCGTAGCCACCGGAATCCGCCGCGAAAGATCGGCGATCCAGGACCGCGCCGAGCTCATCGATCGCGACGGCGACGTGGACGTGTTTGTGAGTGTCGACGCCGACAACGACTCGACGGTGAGAGGGGACTTGCTGCATGCTCATAGTGCTCGCTCCAACCAGATCAGGACAGGGTGAGTGACACTGGCCGGTCGGGTGGACGGGACTGTGATGGGACTGTTGCGATCAGGCTCCTATGAGGTCACGCCCGCCCGGCCAGCACCACGAGGGTGATGCGCCTCCTGACGGACGACAGATCAACAGCAAGGACACCCAGACTTCGAGGTCAGTCGTCAGCAAGAGTCAGGCCGCCAGGAGGTACTCGACACTCTCACAGTCGTAGCTGTCACCGACGGTCCCGATCGACGCGATCGCGCCGACTTCCGCGAGCCGCTCCGTGTAGCGCAACGCGGTGTATTGAGTCCCGGCGTCCGAGTGTTGAATGACGCCGGTGACGTCCTCGCCAGCGCGGTCTCGGATCCACAACGCCATCTCCAGGGCGTCCAGGGGCAGGTCGGTGGGCATCTTCGACATCGTCCTCCAGCCCACGATGCGGCGGGAGAACACGTCGGTGACGAACGCGGTGAACGCCATACCCGACCACGTCGGAACATATGTGAAGTCGACCACCCAGAGCTCGTTGGGCCGGGCCGCGTGAAACTCGCGCCTCACGTGATCTTCCGCCCGCGGCGCCGAGGTATCGGGGCGGGTGGTGATGAACTGCTTACCCCGGCGGATGCCGCGCAGGCCCTGCCGGCGCATGAGACGCTCGACAGTGCAGCGGGCGACGACGATGCCTTCTCGGCGCAGCAGCCGCCAGATCTTGCGGGCGCCGCTGATTCCGCGGCCGAGCTTGCGGTCCCAGAACACCCGCTCGATCTGCACCACCAGCTCGGCGTCGGAGACCGCTCTTGCCGAGACTGACCTCTTCTTGAATGCGTAGTAACCCGACGGGGCGATCTTGACCCCGTGCTCAGTGAGCACGCGGCAGATCGGCTCGACCCCGAACCGGTCACGATGATCATCGATGAACTGAACTACCACGGCAGTCGCGGGTCGAGCTCCCGCGCGAAGAAACTCGACGCCGCCAACAGGATCTCGTTCGCCCGCTTCAGCTCACGGTTCTCCGCCTCCAACGCCTTGATGCGCTGGCCGTCATCCGACGTCGTCCCCGGGCGATCACCCGCGTCGATTTGAGCCTGCTTGACCCATCCGCGCAGTGTGTCCGGGTTGACCCCGACGCGCTGCCCGATCCGGATCACTGCCTGATTCACAGACAACTCCGGATCCTCCTTACGCGCCTCCTGCACGAGCCTCATCGCTCGCTCCCGCAACTCCGGCGGATACTTCCTCAAAGCTGGCATAGTCCTCATCCTCTCGGGATTTCAGACCCTCCACGACACCCGGGGCGATTCATACTGACCCGCGTGTACCCGAGATGCCTCACCCGACCATTGTGCCTCAATAACTGCTAGAAGCGGCGAAGGAAAGACAGTTTGCGGTAAGACATGTTTCCAAGACAAATGGCGTCCCGGAAATCCGCCACTTCCCTCGGCTGCTCGGAAGGGGTTTCGCGTGCCTCGGAAAACTTTAGCTTTTCGAGGCGGACCGCTGGTGCGGACAACGACGGGCTTACGGGAGCGGCTGTGGGATGACGTGGCAGATGCTGCGCTCCGAGCACGTCGCTGGATCCAGGGCCGAGCTGGTCGTCAGCATGCCCACGAGCTCTCTCTCGAGGCGGGCGAGTTCTTGTTGGCGGGCTCTGACTTCACCGAGTTTGCCAGTGAGTAGTGAATGCACGTGTGAGCACGGGGCCTGCCCATCCTCCCGGAGGGCGAGAACCCCGGCGATATCGGACAGCGTTAGTCCGGCGGTTTGAGCGGCGCGAATGAACCCGACCCGGGAAGCGACCCCGTCGTCATAGACCCGGTATCCGTTGCTTTGTCGGCTCGGGGCCGGCAGGAGGCCCTCGCGTTCGTAGAAGCGAAGGGTTTGAGTGCTGACGCCCGTGGCCGCGGCGAGGTCTCCAATGCGCATGTGACCATCACACCACTTGACCTTGTACCGGGCTGCAACGTTTACGGTCGTTGGATGGAGATCACGTTGCAGTACTTCGATGGGTGCCCGAACTGGCAGACGACCGAGGAGCGCCTCGCCGTGATCACGGCGGAACGATCCGACATCACGGTGAGCCGGCAGCTCATCGAGACACAAGCGGAAGCGGAAACGGTCGACTTCCGCGGCTCCCCGACTCTCCTGGCCGACGGTGTGCCGTTGTTTCCCGTGCCGGAGGCTCCGCCTGGCCTGTCGTGCCGGGTGTATCTGACACCAGCAGGTCTTGCCGGGTCCCCCACGACAGAGCAGATCCGCGACGCCATCGTGAACGTCGAAGCGGGCACCCGGTGAGTGACGCGTTGGACCTGCTGGTCATCGGTGCCGGCATGGCTGGCACGTCCGCTGCGAACAAGTGCGCCGCACAAGGCTGGCGGGTCGGGATCGTCGACGCGCTCCCCTACGGCGGCACCTGCGCTCTCCGGGGATGCGACCCGAAAAAGATCCTTCGCCGCGGCGCCGAAATCGTCGATGCCGCCCGGCTGATGAACGACACCGGCATCACAGAAGCTGGCCTCCGTGTCGATTGGCCGGCACTCATGCAGCGCAAGCGCGGCTTCACCAACGGGGTACCAAAAGGCATGGAAGACGAACTCACCGGCAACGGTGCCACCACCTTCCACGGTCACGCCGAGTTCACCGGCCCGAACACCATCACCATCGATGGCACCACCCACGAGGCGGAGCGGTTCCTCATCGCCTCCGGGGCCACCCCGAGGCTTTTGACATTCCCGGGCGCGGAGCACCTCATCGACAGCACCCAGTTCCTCGACCTCGATGCCCTACCGCAGCGGATCGTGTTCATCGGCGGCGGGTTCATCTCGTTCGAATTTGCCCACATCGCCGCCCGAGCCGGCGCGCACTGCACGATCATCGACCGCGGCCCGCGGCCCCTGCGCGAATTCGACCCCGACCTGGTGGAGCTGCTGACCTCACGCACCGAACAAGCCGGTATCCGCGTCCACCGAAACACCAGCGTCACCGCCATCGAGGCAACCCCCTCCGGATTCCAGCTCAACGTCGACACCAAAGGCACGACCACCCGCCTTGACGCGGACCTCGTCGTCCACGGTGCTGGCCGCGTCCCGAACCTCGAAAGCCTCCACCTGGACGCTGCCGGCATCGCGAGCAGCTCACACGGAGTAACCGTCACCGGACACCTGCAAAGCACCACCAATCCCGCCGTCTACGCGGCAGGAGACGCCGCTAACACCGCGGGACGGCCCCTGACGCCGGTCGCCGTGTTTGAGGGTAAAGTCGCGGCCTCGAACATGCTGAAAGGCACCACGACAGCGCCCGACTACACCGGAGTTCCCACGACCGTATTCACCATCCCGGAACTGAACCGGGTCGGTCTCCTCGAAGAAGAAGCTGCCGAAGGCCACAACACTGCCGTCCGCTTTACCGACACCAGCAACTGGTACTCCACCTACCGGGTCGCCGAGACCACCGCCGCCGCCAAGATCATCATCGATACCGACACCGACCAGATCCT
Organism: Microbacterium lacus; assembly: GCF_002812805.1. Taxonomy (GTDB): domain Bacteria; phylum Actinomycetota; class Actinomycetes; order Actinomycetales; family Microbacteriaceae; genus Microbacterium; species Microbacterium lacus_A. The sequence continues at coordinate 4,601 of NZ_NMUM01000007.1, forward strand.
CGGCGCACACCTCCTCGGCCCCGGCTACTCCGAACTGATCAACACCTTCGGTATCGCCATCAAGCTCGGCCTCACCACCCGGCAACTCAAATCCACCACCGCCACCTACCCCTCCCTCGGCTCCGACCTCGGCTCCCTGCTTTAACCGAGCAAAGCAGAGAGTCAACAACCCTCTGCTTTCAGCCAGTTACCGAGCCCGACGCACCCGCCAACGAGCGATCAAAAAACACTGCCAGAGAGCGGCAAAGTCCACACTCCGCGGGCCTCGTCGATTCCCCAGCATGGCCCCGCGCATCGCCCGAGGCAGGACCGGCATTCGCACGGTCGTCCACAATGTCGCAGCTCTCGCGTGTCGAGCGTGTCGTAGCCTCCGTCTACTTTGCTGGCATGCCGAGCGGACCTGACTTCCTGCAGATGACGATTGCCATCTTGTCGGTGCCAGCTGTCGCAGCAGCCATCACCTGGTTGGCGCGCCGATTCAGTAAGGAGTCGCGTCTGCTCCTACGGCTCGAACGGTTGGCCGCGATCTATCCCAACCTTCCGGCGGGCTCGATGCAAGATGAGTTCGCAAAGAGAGTGACCGACGCTGGCTCGGAATTGAACGCCCGCCTGGATCCGCTCTTCAAGCAAGAGCGTAGGCGGAAGCGGACGGTCATCGTGTCGCTGGTCGTTGGGTCAGCGTTCGTGATCCTGTTATGGCCAGGCCATGCGGCGCTGGAGCCCGGGGGTAGCAACCTCTCAAGTCTCGCGCTGGGAGTCATCGCCGTGGCCGCCTTCCTCTTCATCGAGCGGGACACCCGTCGCCAGCGTGCTGCCATCAAGGACGAGCAGAGCGGCCAATCCAGCGCCCTCTAGACAACCTCCTGCCGCGTGGCGCCGTCGAGGCGCTAAGTGGCGCCCGTCAGCCGAAACGAGCGCGCTCGGCGACCGTTCTCGGACGAGTGAGATTGCAACTACTCCACACGCGAAAGGTCGCACGTCAGCGGTGATGAGCAGGCTCCCCCCGAGGCCGTCCGCGCCCGAGGATAGGCCCCCACAGTTACGTTGGCACAAGCTGAATCCCGTGCCGATACAGCGCCTTCGGCACGGTCGCAGCCCCAGCACCGCCATCAGTTGGGCAGTTCCGAATTTCTTGTTATCTGCCCGCGGGTGCGTCTCGTAGCTTGGTGTCAATTCCTGCGGGGTTCTCGTCGTCGTTGACGTAGGAGGGCCATCGTGGGATGACCAGTTGTTTCCGCCAAGAAGCAAAGAAGAGATCCCACGATGACCCAGAATCAGTCTGCCTTGACGACCCTGATCGCAGAAGTCCTCGCCGATCCTGACCTCGCCCATTCCGACGTGTTCCGTCGGATGCTGCAGGCGGGGCTGCAGGACCTTGTTGACGCGGAAGCGACCGCGAAGATCGGCGCGGCCCGTTACGAACGCACGGCGGAGCGCACCACGCGTCGCAACGGTGCTCGCGCGAAGACGCTCGCCACGCCCGCGGGGGAGGTCGACATTCAGATTCCGAAGCTGCGGGAGGGGTCGTTCTTCCCGAGCCTGCTCAGCCCACGCCGCCGTGTCGACAAGGCGCTCTACGCGGTGATCTGCCAGGCCTGGATCGACGGAGTCTCCACCCGCAAGGTCGACCAGCTCGTCCGCGCGCTGGGCAACGACACCGGCATCAGCCGGTCCACCGTCTCCCGCATCTGCTCCGAGATCGATGAGGTGGTGCACGAGTTTCTGCACCGCCGGCTCGATCACACCTGGTTCCCGTACCTGTTCCTGGACGCCACCTACCTCGACGTGCGCCACCGTGGCCGGGTTCTCTCCCAAGCCCTCATCGTCGCGACCGGGGTCAGCGGCGACGGCCGTCGGGAGATCCTCGGGATGGCTCTCGGCGACGCGGAGACGACGGACTTCTGGACCGAGTTCCTCCGCTCCCTCCGCGACCGCGGTCTGAAAGTCTCCACCGACACAGACCCGCTCGGCGTGACCCTCGTCACGTCCGACGCTCACGCCGGCATCAAAGCCGCCGTCAAAGCGATCCTCCCCGGATCGGGCTGGCAGAGATGCCGCGTCCACTTCGCTCGTAACGTCACCCAGAAGCTCGGATCGGCACGCTCCAAGCCCGTCAACGCGCTGATCTCGACGATCTTCGCGCAGACCACCCCCGAGGCCGTGATCGCCCAGTATCACCAGGTCTCCACGTCCCTCCGCGGGTCGTTCCCGGAGATCGCAGACATGCTCAATGCTGCCGAAGCAGACCTCACCGGATTCGCGCCGCTCCCGCGTGAGCATTGGCAGAAGGTCTGGTCCAACAACCCGATCGAGCGCCTCAACCGTGAGATCAAACGCCGCGCCGACGTCGTGCAGATCTTCCCCGACCGCGACTCCGTCACCCGCCTCATCGGCGCCGTCCTGCAGGAGCAGCACGAGGAATGGCAATACGGTGAACGCCGCTACCTCTCCGACATCTCCATGCGCAAACTCGTCCACACACTCCAAGACCACGCCGAGCCTGAGCGCCCCGACCTGTTCCTCACCGCCTGACCCTCACCCATCAAGGAAGCAGCCGGATTGACACCACAACACGGGACTTGACC